>NZ_OZ248465.1:0-1287838 GCF_965234705.1 Rhodoluna miladensis (SeqCode) | reverse complement strand
GGATTTTCCTCTGGGGTAAATAATTAGTTTTCCACACCCCTTGCCCCAAGTTTACAAGCTGTGGAAAAGTCGGAAACCCCAACCGTTATTCAACTGAGTAACTGTGGAATATGCAAATTAAGTTGTGGACAAAAATCTAAAATCTTTTGATTCAAATTAGATTCTTTTCGACTTGACCAAACACCCTCGAAGGCCCTAGATTTAGCTAGTTGAGCAGAAGTTGGAATCAACTGCCCAGTAAATACAAGGCCACTAGCCGACTGACCCGATTCCTCAATGATTTTCGGAGTGTAAACACATGAGCAAGCGCACTTTCCAGCCGAATAACCGTCGTCGTTCAAAGACTCACGGCTTCCGCCTTCGCATGGCAACTCGCGCCGGTCGCGCAATTTTGGCCGCCCGTCGCCGCAAGGGCCGCAAAGAACTTTCGGCCTAAACGCCCCCCATGCTCACTAGAGCAAACCGACTGGTTCGAGGGGACGATTTCCGGAAAGTAATGCGACAGGGAAAAAAACTCTCAACTAAGCATCTGGTCGGTTACCAGCTACTCGAAACCGAAAACCCAACCAGGTTTGGATTCGTAGTATCGAAAGCTTGCGGCGGAGCCGTCAAGCGAAATCAACTAAAAAGAAGGCTTCGAAGCATAGCTCGGGACAAGCTGGACCAGTTTCCAGCCGGTTCCCAGTTAGTGCTCAGACCCCTTCCAGGAAGCTCAGAACTTGAGTTTTCGGCACTGGAATCCGATTTCGATCGGGTTTTAGGGCTCAAATGAAGACTTTGTGGACGATTTGGCTAGTTCCTAGGAACCTGGTCATTTTGTTTCTAAAGGGATATAGAAAGTTCATATCCCCTCTTTATGGGGATGTGTGCCGGTATTACCCGAGCTGCTCGGCATATGGCCTAGGCCAGATCCAGCAGCGAGGCGTGATCGCGGGAAGTATTTGGACGATTCTTCGAATCTTCCGCTGCAACCCTTGGTCACAAGGAGGAATTGACCAGGTCAAAGACTCCGGCCAGAGATTTGTAGTTTTGGAAAACGGCTTTGTTGCAACAAAGCCCCAGGAAAGGTGAGAAATGGACTTTCTGTTCCCCATCAAGTGGGTAATTGAGCTGATTTTGGTGGGTTTCCACTCCCTTTTCAGCTTCTTCGGCCTCTCCCCTGACTCTGGGCTCAGTTGGGTGCTTTCAGTCGTTGGACTGGTTCTTGTAGTTCGATCGGCCCTAATCCCGCTATTTGTCAAGCAAATCAAGTCCCAGCGCAACATGATGATTGTGCAGCCGGAATTACAAAAACTCCAGAAAAAATACAAGGGTAAAAACGACCGCGAGTCCAGAGAGAAATTTGCCAAAGAGCAGATGGACCTTTACAAACGAACCGGCTCGAACCCACTTTCTTCCTGCCTGCCGCTCCTGGTCCAGATCCCTATCTTTATGGGCCTTTTCTTCACCCTGAACGATGCCCAGGCTCGAAAATCAGGCGTTGGCCCAATGAGCTCGGAGCTGGCCGTCCAATTCTCCGAAGCAACCCTGTTTGGAGCCAAGCTTTCCGAGACCTTCTTGACCGCAACCACGATCCAGGTCCAGATTCTGGCCGGCATCATGGTGGTTTTGATGTCTGCTTCTCAGTTCATCACCCAGAAGCAGATCATTGCCAAGAACCAGAACCCAGCTGTTCAGAACAGCCAGTACATGCAGACCCAGAAGATCCTGCTTTACATATTCCCGCTAATCTTTGTGATTTCCGGTGTGACCTTCCCGATCGCCGTTATCACCTACTGGCTAACCTCGAACTTCTGGACCATGGGCCAGCAGTTCATCGTTATACGCAACATGCCAACCGATGGCTCCCCTGCTTACCAGGCCCGAATTGAGCGCTTAGCCAAGAAGGGCAAGCTCCCGAAGGAGCTTCAGGAGAAGCTAGACGCCGAAGCAGCTGCCAAGGCAGCCGCCGAAGCCGAGGAAAAGACCCAGCGCGAGCAGCCAAAAGGCAAAAACCGCGCCAAAAAAGACGACAAGAAAAAGAAGAAGTAGGTAGCCATAAATGGCCGAATTAGATGAGAGCAAAGACCGCACCGTCAAGCAGCTAGAAGAAGAGGGCGATGTCGCCGCTGACTACCTAGAGGAATTACTTGACATAACTGATTTGGACGGCGATATTGACATCGACGTCCGCGAGGGACGCGCCTACCTGGCGGTGACCGCAGGCAAAGACTCCAACCTGGACCTAATCTCCCACCCGGACACCGTAGAAGCCCTTCAAGAGCTAACCCGCCTGGCCGTTCAGGTCAAGACTTCGAGCTACTCCAGGCTGATCCTGGACGTTGGAGGCTCCCGCCAGGCCAAGATCGACCAGCTGACCAAGGCAGTTTCCAAGTTCATCGACAAGGTCAAGGACACCGGCGAGCCACAGCACCTAAAGCCAATGAGCTCCTACGAGCGCAAGCTTGCCCACGATCTGATCGGCGATGCCGGACTGCACTCAGAATCTGAGGGCGAAGGCCGTGACCGCCACATCGTCATCTCAAAACCTGAATAGTTTCACGTGAAACATTTCGAGGCTGAGCCAGACACAGCCGAGGGGATCTTCGGCTCCCAAATTGGGCTAGCCAGGCAATATGCCCAAAAATTGGCAAACGACAGCGACGAGCTGGGGCTTTTAGGACCAAGAGAGCTAGACAAGATCTGGTCCAGGCACATCCTGAATTCGGCCGTGGTGGCCGAGCTGGTGAAAGCAGGGGAGCTGGTGGCTGATGTGGGCTCGGGAGCGGGACTTCCTGGAATACCAATGGCAATAGCCGCTCCAGAGACGGATTTTGTCCTAATTGAGCCAATGGACCGAAGGGCCAGCTGGCTCCAAGAGGTGGTTGACGAACTGGGACTGGAAAACGTCGAGGTGGTTCGGGCCAGGGCTGAAGAGGTCGAGGGCGGGCAATTTGAAGTGGTCACGGCCAGGGCCGTGGCAGCACTAGATAAACTGCTGAGGCTTTGCGTTCCGCTTTTGAAGCCAGGGGGCAGGGTTATTGCCCTGAAGGGATCCAAGGCTCCGGAGGAAATCCTGGATGCTAAGAAGCTTCAAAAGAAGCTCAAGATTGAAAGTTTCGAGATCGTGGTTTGTGGGGAAAAGTTTTTGGCTGAGCCCACATCGGTGGTTGAAACTAGACTAGATTCTTCACAGGAGAAATAGATGTCAGAGCAGCCAGCAGAATCAACCTCGGTTACCAAGCCGAGTGTTGTTGCAGGCCTGGGTTATCCAAACGGACGGGACGAAAGTTCTCCACAACCTACCGGTTGGCTTGTGGATAACTCCGACATCAAGGAGGTTTCACGTGAAACATCCTGATGATTTAGCTGGAGATCTAGCCGATTTCACAGATACCCCACTTGCTCGTGAGCTTGTGGAAAACTCTCGTCGTTTGGTCAATGTTGGGGCACAAACCGTAGCAAAACCTTCGGTTACCCGCATAATTACAATTTCTAACCAAAAAGGTGGCGTCGGAAAGACCACAACTACCGTCAATCTAGCCTCGGCTTTGGCCTCCAAGGGATTACAAGTTTTAGTAATTGACCTTGATCCTCAAGGAAACGCATCAACTGCATTGGGCATTGATCACCACGCGGATATTAAGAGCATCTATGAAGTTCTGATCGACGATGTCCCAATCGAAAAAGTAGTTCAGATTTCACCCGAGCGCCCAGGCCTTACTTGTGTTCCAGCAACCATTCACTTGGCCGGTGCCGAAATCGAACTCGTATCCCTTGTGGCTCGTGAACAAAGACTTCGCACCGCAATCGAAACCTATTTGAGCACCACCATGAACCCGCCGGACTATGTCTTGATTGACTGCCCACCGAGCCTGGGACTTCTAACCGTGAACGCATTCGTTGCAGCAAGAGAAGTACTGATTCCGATTCAGTGTGAGTACTACGCACTTGAAGGTCTTTCACAACTAACTCGTTCGATCGAAATGATTAGAAAGCACCTGAACCCAGAACTTGAGCTCTCAACAATTTTGTTGACAATGTATGACTCCAGAACCAAGTTGGCATCCCAAGTTGCCGATGAAGTAAAAACACACTTTCCAAATCAAGTGCTTTCAACAATCATTCCAAGATCGGTTCGCGTTTCCGAAGCACCTAGCTACGGCAAGACCGTAATTTCCTACGACCATTCTTCCCCAGGTGCAATCGCCTATATGGAAGCAGCAATCGAACTAGCAAACAGAGGAGCAAAACGTGGCTGAGAAAAAAGGCGGACTCGGTCGAGGCATCGGATCACTAATTCCAACCTCTGAAAAAAACTCAGAGCGACCAGTTGATGTTTTCTTTCCTGCCGGTGGAACCAAGGGCCCAGCTCTTGCAACAGTTCCAGGCGCACGCTTTGGTCACCTTGATGTAAACGCAATTGCACCGAACGCGAAACAACCAAGAAGTGTTTTTGAACCAGAAGCATTTAAAGAACTTGTTCACTCGATTCGTGAGCTCGGAGTTTTGCAACCGATTGTTGTTCGCGAAAAATCCGAAGGCAAGTATGAATTGATTATGGGTGAGCGAAGGCTGCGCGCATCCAAGGAAGCAGGGCTAACAAAGATTCCTGCGGTTATACGTGAAACAGAAGATCAAAACATGTTGCGCGATGCGCTGCTAGAAAACTTGCACCGTAGTGATTTAAATCCTCTCGAAGAAGCAAGCGCATATTCGCAGCTGCTAGAAGATTTTGGAATCACTCAAGAACAACTTGCTGACCGCATCGGAAGATCTCGTCCGCAAATTACAAACACACTTCGACTTCTAAAACTTCCTGCCAGCGTGCAGCGTCAAGTTGCAGCCGGTGTTTTATCAGCCGGTCACGCCCGTGCAATTTTGGGTGCAACCGATGCATCCCGAATGGAATACTTCGCAACCAAAACCATCAACGAAGGTTTGTCGGTTCGTTCCCTCGAAGAACTAGTTGGCTTTGATAAGCCAGAACCAAAAAAGCCAAAGATCAAGCAGGGAACCAAGCAGGATCTTCTGAAAGAAATTGCCGATGGTTTGGGCGATCAGCTGGACACCAAAGTCAAGATTGTTTTGGGCCGCAAGAAGGGCCAGCTCATAATTGATTTTGCAACAGTTGCAGATCTAAACCGCATCTTGGATCAAATCGGCTACAAGAAAAAGAACTAGCCGCGACCTTTGAGGGCTGCTTGCGCTAGCGCGTAGTAAACATCGCCAAGCGATGAGCCAGAAGCGATGATTGCTTGCGGCAACAAAGATGTCTCGGTAAGGCCCGGCAAAACATTCGCCTCTAAAAACCAAGGGACGCCTTTGGCGTCAACGATCATATCCACTCGGCATAAATGCCTTAGCCCCAGAGCCTGGTGAGCTTCAATAGCCATCTTCGCCGCCTTGGTGGCAATTGATTTGGTGAGCCTGGCTGGAACAAAGTAATCGGTTTCGCCGGCGATGTATCGCTCTTCGAAACCGAAGTGTCCAGAGCGCGGCTGAATCTCAACAGCCGGCAAGGCCACAGGTCCTGCTCCAGTATCGATAACGCCAACTGCCAGTTCGGTTCCCTCAACGAAATCCTCGATGATCGCCACATCGCAGTAAACATAGGCATCGATCATGGCCTGGTTCAGCTGCTCCTGCTTTTTGACAATCGTGACACCCTGAGCAGAACCCGAGCGGGCTGGCTTTACAACAACGGGCAAGCTCATGGACTTAGTGACAAGTTTTAGAATCGAGTCCGCTTCGAGCTCCCTGAATGTTTCACGTGGCAGGGTTATTGAACTCGGGGTTTCAATCCCAGCTCTGGATGCCAAAATTTTGGCAACCGACTTATCCCAGGCCAGCTTGGCTGATGCACCGGTGGCTCCAACAAAGGGGATTCCGGTCAAAGACAGAATGTCTCGCAAGGCGCCGTCTTCACCGCTGGCGCCGTGAAGCACTGGCCAAATAACATCGGGCTTGTCTTTTTTGAGGTTTTCTAGAAGCTCGTGATCAGGCTCGTGCATGATTACCTGCGCGCCCTTTTCAGCCAGGGCATCGGCAACTCGGCGACCTGATTTTAGGGAGATGTCGCGCTCGTGGGATATTCCGCCAGCCAAAACAACAATTTTTAGCTTGCCGGCTGGTTTGCTCGTTGGAGTCATGGCTTAGCCCTTCCCGAAGGTTTGTTGAAGATCGAGCTGCAGGTTGATCACGTTGCTTAGGCGCTTGATGCCTAAATCTATGCGTTCTGGTGTTGGGTAGGAATAGCAGATTCGAAGCTTGTTCTTACCCTGGCCATCTCCGTAAAACGCAGTTCCTGGCGTATAGGCAACCAGCTCTTTGACAGCGAGCGGAAGCATTGCCTTCGAATCCATGCCTTCTGGCAGATCAACCCAGAGGTAGAACCCACCATCGGGCTTAGTTGTTTTGAGTGTCGGAAGGTATTCCTTCATTGCCTTTAAGGCTGCATCTTTACGCTGCTTGTAAACACCGCGGAAAGTGTCGACCTGTTTTTGCCAATCGGCGGTTGCCAAGTATTCGGATATCAACATCTGAGAAAAAGCGCTCGGGCATAAAATTGCCGATTCTTGGGCAAGGACAAGTTTTTCTCTAATCGGGGGAGGAGCTAGAACATATCCCACGCGGAAACCAGGAACCAGGATCTTAGAAAAAGATCCAAGATAGATAACGTTGTCATCCATTGAGCGCAGCGCCTTCGGCGGCTTCTTGTCAAAATACAAAAGCCCGTAAGGGTTATCCTCAACAACCAAAATTTTGTTGCGCTTCGCGATGGCTAAAATTTCTGGCCTGCGCTTGGCAGAGAGAGTCACACCAGATGGGTTAGCGAAGTTTGGAACAAGATACAAAAGCTTGATTTTCTTGTTTGCTTTTTTGAGCTTCGCAATTGCTTGCTCGAGCGCCTCGGGCGACATCCCATCGTTGTCTGTGTAGACATGCTCAACTTCAGCTAGGTAGTGACGGAAGATTCCGAGTGCACCAACATAAGAAGGTCCTTCAGCGATAACAACATCGCCTTCGTCCAAAAACAATCCGGCAAGTAATTCAAGTCCATGCTGCGAACCAGTTGTAATTAGAAGATCTTCAACACTGGATTGAATTCCCTCAAGCGCCATGATGTCGTGGATTTGTCCACGCAGTGTGATATCTCCTTGACCCCCGCCATACTGCAGCGCCATGTCACCTTTAGCGGACATGAGCTTTTCGAAGCTTTCGGTGATTAGTTCTTTTGGAAGTGAAGAAACATTTGGCATTCCGCCAGCAAGGGAAACTACTTCTGGTCTTGAGACCACGGCAAAGAGAGCTCGAACTTCAGAAACTGAGAGGGAGCCTGCGCGCTTGGCGTAGCTATCGATCCAGTGATCGAATCTTTCGCCTGTTGGTTTTGCCATGGCTCACTTTGGATTATCGGGAAACAAGGTTTCCCACAATCTTAGCTAAGCCAGGAACGCAGCTAAATCTTCGACGATTGCGTTCTTTGGTCGTGCTCCGACCATTTGCTTCGCGATTGTGCCGCCCTGGAAAACTGCCATCATCGGAATACCGGTGACGCCGTACTGCATCGCAAGCTGTGGCTCTTCGTCCACGTTTACTTTTACGATGTCGATCTTGTCTGCGTACTCGGTTGCGATCTCGTCAAGAATTGGTGAGACCATGCGGCATGGGCCACACCACTCAGCCCAGAAATCAACCATCACTGGCTTCGGGTTATCCAGCACATCGGCTTGGAAGGATGCTGTGGTGACGTTCTTGGCTGACATGGTTTCTCCTTTGGGTGATGTTTCTAGTGTGAGGCGATGTAGTGCTCGGCGTCAAGGGCAGCAACACAGCCAGATCCAGCAGCGGTGATGGCCTGACGGTAAGTCGGGTCAATAACATCGCCGCAAGCAAAGACACCTTCGATTGTGGTCTTTGAAGAGCGTCGATCGACCTTGATGAATTTATCGCTTGTTAGCTCAAGCTGGTTTTCAACCAACCAAACTCTGGGGTCATTTCCAATGGCAATAAATAGCCCATCTAGATCCATTTGAGATTCTTCACCGGTCACGGTGTCCTTAAGTCTCACGCCGGTTAGCTTTGGATCACCAAGAAGCTCCTCAACGCCCTTGTTCCAGATGAACTCAATCTTCGGATTGGCAAAAGCACGATCTTGCATGATCTTGGAAGCTTTTAAGCTGTCGCGACGGTGAATTACATAAACCTTGCTAGCGAAGCGAGTAAGGAACAGCGCTTCTTCCATAGCCGAGTCGCCACCGCCAATAACAGCGATTGTCTTTTCTCTGAAGAAGAAACCATCGCAGGTGGCACACCAGCTAACGCCGTGACCAGAAAGGGCCTTTTCGTTAGGCAGTCCTAGTTCGCGGTAAGCAGCACCGGTTGCCAAGATAACGGCCTTGGCTTCGAATATCTCGCCGTTGCCGCACTTCACGATCTTTGGATTCGCCTTTAGATCGACTTCGACGACGTCCTGCAGCAAAATTTCAGTTCCGAAGCTTTCGGCCTGTTCTTGGAACTTGGCCATCAGGTCAGGACCCATTAGTCCCCCTGGAAAACCTGGGAAGTTCTCAACTTCGGTGGTCTTCATTAGCTCGCCACCAGGCTCAACGCTGGAAGCAATCATGAGTGGCTTGAGCCCTGCTCTTGCCGCATAGATTGCAGCGGTGTATCCGGCGGGGCCGGATCCGATGATGATTACTTCGCGCATTTAATTACTCCAAAACGAGCCTATAAATTTCTAGGCACCTAGCCAACAACCAAGCTTAGCGGCGCAGTATTCCAGCGATTCCGTCAAAGGCGGTGTCTATCTCTGGAACCTTGAGTAGCTTCAAGGTTGCCACGTAGGAAACAAGCATCAGCATTCCAGCCGTGAAGATAACCCCCACCGCACCGGCGATGGTGTCGATCGCGAAGCTATCCTCGCGAATGCCACCAAGAAAAACAATGGAAGCGGTTCCAACCGCGAAGGTGACAAACCCAGCAACTATTACTCGAAGCGTTAGGGCGTGGCCTTTAGGCGGTGCCCCAATTTCCCCGATTCTTCTTCGAAGAAGTAAGTAAGCAGTCAAAGCCTGAATCAAAATGGTGAAGCTGGTTAGTCCCGCAAGGGACATAACCAGGAATTGTGATTCCATGTTGAAGAACAGATAAATCGAACCTGCGATATGAAAAACAATTTGCACCGAGGTAAATACAAATGGAGTTCGAGTATCTTCCAGAGCGTAGAAAGCTCTTTGGAACATAAACACCATTCCAAAAGGAATCAAACCAAACATGGTTGCGAACAACACGTTCCCTAAGGCAACGGTTGAGGCAAACTCCCCGACAAACACTCTTGCTACCGGAAGTGACAGAAGAATCAGCGCAATAGAAGAAAAGGTATTTACCAAAACAACTATGCGAAGCGATGAGCGCAAATCAACCTTCATCAAATGAATCTGCTTTTTCTGAACGTGCTCGCTCATTTTTGTAAAGTACGCAGTTGCAACCGAAACGGTGACCACCGAGTGCGGAAGCATGAAAATTAGCCACGCAATTACCATCGCGGCAATCGATGCAATCGCAGGTCCATCACCTCGGTCAGCAACTGCGCGCGATGCAACAACTGTTTGAACAAGCCCACCGATTTGAGAAACCAAAACCATTGCTAGTGACCAACCGGCAGCTTTGATTGCAGGCCTTAGTCCAACACCGCGCCAGGAGAAGTTGAAAGAAAACTTAATTCCGATTTTTCTCCAGGCAAAAAACAATATGAAAGCCTGGGCCATAACACCCAAAGTTGCAGATCCCGCCAACAGTGAAATCTCTGACTGCGTCCAGTCCTCAACGGTTCGTGCTCCGGTGGGGTCAGCACCGAAAATGACAAGAAAACCAATCCAACCCAAAAGCCCAACTAAGTTGCTAAGTACCGGTGCCCACATGTAAGGACCGAAGTAGCTTCTAGCATTTAGCACTTCACCAAGCATTGAGTAGAGTCCATAGAAAAACAGCTGCGGTAAACACCAGTAGGCAAAGGCGGTTGCCAGTGCTAACTGGCCAGCAGACCAACCGGTTGTGTAGATGGAAACTAAAATGGGCGCCGCCAGTGTGGCGGCAACGGTGACCACGGCAAACACCGTTATCGCCAAAGTCAAAAGCCTGTCGATATAGCCGTGGCCATCGTCGTCGTGGCTGCGAGCTTTAACAATCTGTGGAACTAGAACTGCCGAAAGAACGCCACCGGCGATAATCGCGTAAACGTTATTGGGCAATTGATTGGCAACACCAAAGGCGTCGGCGGCATCTGTTGTAACACCAATAGTTAGCGCCAGAACAACGGTTCTAACAAAGCCGAGAATTCGGGACGCTATGGTGCCACTGGCCATGATGATGGAAGATCTGGCAACGCCCATGAAAAATCCTTAAGAGGTTTTTCTTCGCCGCAGGGTTCGAATAACACCGATTGACATCAGCACCGCCACGAAGCTCAAAAACAACACTATTGCCGCCGTTTCGATATCTGGGTTAACGGTGAGATTTATCGGCACCCGATCCCCAAGCTCGCGACCAGATAGCGCCGTTAGCCAAGAAACCAGCACCACGTTGCCGCTACCAATTGCCCTAATTGGAAACTGCGCATTGACGGTTGTTCCAGCCGGAATGGAAAGCTGCATGGTGGAATCTTCCACAACAAGTTTTGCCGAACTGGACTTCAAATTCACAATCACCTGAACTTCACCGGCCAGGGTGTTGGTCACCGCAACCGGAAGAGAAGATTCACGAGATACCAGGTTGATTCCAGAGCCCTTAACAATTGATACTGCACCAGCGTCAGTTTCGGTAAGGGTTGCAGGTAGGGCAGGAGCTGCCGCTAAAACGGTGGAGGCGGCTACGGCGATGATCAGAATCAGGGCTATTTGCCTAATGTTCTTTTTCAACTTCGTGCCTCAATAAGTTCTATCGCCAATTTTGCAATTCGCTTTTCATTGCCATGAGAAAGCCTAGCCAGCAGCTCGGATACCCGCACCCACTCCAACTGGGATGCTTCTTTGTGCGGGTCTTTATCGAAGGAAAGCTCGCCGCCGGTTTGCTGCATCAAATACACATGAACTGTCTTGCTGATCTTTGATCCATCTTGGATGAATTGGTAGTTCACTTCTCCAAGGTGCTGGATTACTTGTGCTTCCAGCCCGGTTTCTTCAAACACTTCTCGAAGGGCTGCTTGCTCGCTAGTTTCGTCTTGCTCGAGGTGACCTTTTGGAATACACCACTCAAGTTTTCCGCCGCGATTAAATCGGGCCATAAGAGCTACAAGAGTCGGGTCAGACTTTGAAATCACAAACCCACCGGAAGATACCTCGGTGTGGTTTGATTTGGATTCCATTGCACAATTCTACCGAACGAGAAAATCTCCATCTCGGCTTGCCCAAAGGCCCTAAAAAGGCTGGTGTGGCAAGCTGGTAGCGATGGAAACCGCCGACGCAATGAAAAACCTAGAGCAAGTGACTTCAACTGCTCTATTGGAAAAACTTGGGAAACTGTTTTCAGATTCCGGTTTTGAACTTGCTCTGGTTGGTGGTCCAGTAAGAGATGCAATCCTTGGACGAGTAGCTCCCGATGTTGATCTAACAACGAATGCAACCCCCGACGAAATCCTTGCGCTTATCAAAGGCAAAGTTGACACCCACTGGGAAATTGGAAAAGAGTTTGGAACTATCGGCGTCCGCATCGGCGACGATCAAATTGAAATCACAACTTATCGAACCGATGCTTACGATCCAGATTCTAGAAAACCCGAAGTTCGATTCGGCAAAGACCTAAACGAAGATTTAAAGCGCCGCGATTTTACAGTCAACTCAATGGCACTTACCCTTCCAGAGCGAAAATTCGTCGACCCCTTTGGCGGGCTTAGAGATCTGATGGACCAGGTGCTAAAAACTCCTGGCAAACCAGAAGACTCTTTTGGTGATGACCCGCTTCGTATGCTGCGCGGAGCGCGCTTTGCTTCTCAATTGGGTTTTGAAATTGAGCCAGAAACTTTTGAAGCAATGCAGTCGATGCGTGAGCGCCTAAGCATTATTTCCGCAGAGCGTATTCAAGCAGAACTACAAAAACTCATGCTTGGGAAATTTCCTCGCAAGGGACTAGAAGCACTTGTTGACTCAGGGCTTGCAGAGATCGTGTTGCCGGAGCTTCCTGCGCTAAAACTAGAAGTCGACGAACATCACCACCACAAGGATGTCTACGAGCACACCCTCAAAGTTGTCGAGCAAGCTATCGACTACGAAAAGGATTACCAGCTAGAGCCAGATTTCACGCTGCGCTTTGCAGCTCTGTTGCACGATATCGGAAAGCCGGCAACCAGGAAACTAGAACCCGGTGGAGCGGTTAGCTTTTACCACCACGATGTGGTGGGGGCAAAGCTTGCCAAAAAGCGCATGAAGGAACTTCGCTTTGATAACGACACCATCAAAGCGGTTTGTTCCTTGATTGAGCTTCACCTGCGCTTTTTTGGATACAGCGATCAGGCTTGGACCGATGCCGCTATAAGAAGGTATGTTCGCGACGCCGGCGATCAGCTTGTAAGACTGCATATCCTTACCCGTGCCGATGTCACCACCAGAAACCAAAGAAAAGCTGACCTCTTATCTCACGCTTACGACGATCTGGAAGCGCGCATAGAGAAGGTAATGGAACAAGAAGAACTAAACGCCATGCGCCCGGATCTAACCGGCGAGCAGATCATGGAAATCCTTGGAATTCCTGCTGGTCCTGGGGTCGGAAAAGCCTATAAATACCTTCTTGAGCTTCGAATAGAAAATGGCCCCTTGGGCCCGGAGGCCGCCAAAAAGGCCTTGCTTGAGTGGTGGCCTAAGGGCTAGAGTAGGGAAGTTGCCTGAATCTTGGGCAGCAGATGTCATTTATACCCTCCTGTCATGGAACGTCCATGGCCGCTCTAGTCCAAAGGAGGTGGGTTAGCTATGCATCAGTACGAAGTAATGGTTATTCTCGACCCAACCGTCGAAGAAAAAACAGTACAACCATCCCTAGAAAAATTCCTCAACGTAATCACCACTGCTAAAGGCACTGTTGACACTTTGAGCATCTGGGGCAGACGCCGTTTGGCTTATGAAATCCAGAAGAAGTCCGAAGGTATCTACGCCGTCATCAACATGACAGCGCCATCAGATGCCGTTATCGAGCTTGACCGTCAGCTGAACCTTTCAGAAGCTGTCATGCGCACCAAGGTGCTACGCGCCGAGGACGTGCAATTCACAATCACACCGATTGAGTACGTAGCCGAGAAGCCATCTGAGCGTCCAGCTCGCAAGGGTCCAAGAAAAGATTCTTCCGACAAGCCAGCTTCAAAGCCTGCAGCCGAGGCTGTTGAAGTAGCAGCGGAGTAATCATGGCCGGAGAAGTCACAATCACCGTAGTTGGCAACATTGCTGACGACCCAGAACTTCGTTACACCCAGGGTGGAGTTGCAGTTGCAAGCGTAAGAGTTGCATCTACTCCTCGCATGATGAACAAGCAGACCAACGCTTGGGAAGATGGCGAAACTGTTTGGGTTCGTTGCACCGCTTGGCGTGAACTTGCCGAGAACGTTGCACAGTCTTTGACCAAGGGCTCCCGTGTTGTTGTAACCGGTCGCCTAAAGGCCCCTTCTGCTTACACTGCTGCATCAGGTGAAGCTCGCGCTTCGCTAGAAGTTGAGATCGAAGAAATCGGTCCCTCCCTTCGCTATGCAACAGCTGCAGTTACCCGTCGTGCTCGCGAAGGCGGAAGTGCACCTCAGGCAATGACCCAAGATCCTTGGGCCAACACCCCTGCAGCACCAGCTGCAGCAAAGGCCGATGACGGCTGGGCAAACCCGGGTGCTCCGGCATCAGACGACACACCTTTTTAAAGTTTAGAAACTAGGAGAAAAACAAGATGGCTGGAAAAACCGACCCACGTCGTAAACCAACTCGTAACTCGAAGCTAGACAAACTAGCTCCGGTTAAATTCATGAAGGTCGGAATCATCGACTACAAGGATGTTGCAACACTGAGAAAGTTCATCTCAGACCGCGGAAAGATCCGCGCACGTCGCATCACCGGTGTTTCTGTTCAGGAACAGCGCCTCATCGCAACCGCAATCAAGAACGCACGCGAAATGGCTCTTTTGCCATACGCCGGTGCTGGCCGCTAAGGAGAACCAGGAATATGTCAAAGATCATTCTCACTAACGAGGTCTCAGGACTTGGTTCAGCTGGCGACGTCGTAGAAGTTAAGAACGGCTACGCACGCAACTACTTGTTGCCCCGCGGCTTCGCTGTTATCTGGAGCAAGGGCGGCGAGAAGCAGGTTAGTTCTATCCGCGCAGCTCGTGACGCACGTCAGCTAGCAACCATCGAAGAGGCACAGACCCTAAAGGCTCGCCTGGAAGAAGCTTCAGTGAAGCTTTCCATCAAGGCAGGCGTTGGCGGTCGACTATTCGGCTCAGTCAAGACTGGCGACATCGCTGCAGCAGTTGCTGAAGCAGGCATCGGATCCATCGACAAGCGCAAGGTTGAAATTCCAAACCCAATCCGCTCTGTTGGCGAATACCTAGCCACCGTGCGTCTGCACGGCGACATGGTTGCAACCATCAAGCTAAAGGTTGTTGCTAAGAAGTAGAAACCTTCAAAAGCATTGAACTAAACCCCAGATCGAAAGGTCTGGGGTTTAGTACTTATGGGGTCCCGAAGGGTCAGTTTTGGCAAGTTGTGGATAACCTGTGGTTAGCACCCTGTTTTTGGACCAAAAGAGGGGCTTATACACAACCCTCATTGCTATCTTGAGAGTTTGCTAGGAATTAGTTATGCACACCCAAATCTCAGTGATTAGTTGGCATGCGAGCTCGAAAGTTTTTGTGATTCCACACCTCTGTCCACAAGTTTTCCCGATTTATTAGAGTGTTTTCCCCGAGTTATCCACAGTGTTATACACACCGCGGCTTTATAAGGGTTTGTCAGTGGTGGATGCTAGACAAGTTGTCACCATCCCCATTTCTAGGAGCAATCAATGTCATTGGCGCCCGTACTACCGGCAGACCCGGGGCGATCCAATGACAGAGTGCTACCTCACGATCTTTTAGCAGAACAATCCACGCTCGGTGCGATGTTAATTTCGCAAGAAGCAGTTGCTGAAGTTTTCGAATATGTTCACGGTCCTGACTTTTACGCACCGAAACACCAAATCATTTTTGAAGCTCTACTCACTCTTTACGGAATGGGTGAACCAACCGATGTCATTACAGTTACCGATCAGCTTGTAAAAACTGGAAGTCTGGTTCGTTCCGGCGGTGCAGATTATTTGCACACACTTACAAGCACTGTCCCAACCGCTGCTAACGCTTCTTTCTACGCAAAGATTGTTCAGGAAAAAGCAACCCTTCGTCGACTTGTTGAAGTTGGAACACGCATCGCACAACTTGGCTACGCCAACGAAGGTGAAGTAACTGATCTTGTAAACGCAGCTCAAGAAGATGTCTACCGAGTTACCCAGTCTGGAACCGGTGAAGACTACGTTGCCCTTAGCGATTCAATTGAAGCTGCGATTGCAGAAATCGAAGCAGCACAAGATAGCAACGGAGATCTAGTTGGTGTTCCAACTGGATTTACAGAACTTGATGCACTTACAAACGGTTTCCACCCAGGACAACTAATCATTGTTGCTGCTCGTCCTGCGATGGGTAAGTCAACCTTCGCACTTGATGTTGCAAGAAACGCGGCCATCGCTCAAAACAAATCAACACTGTTCTTCTCACTGGAAATGGGTCGCGCCGAAATCGCGATGCGTATGCTTTCTGCGGAATCATCAATTCCTTTGCAGTCGATGCGTAAAGGAAACATCGCGGATTCCGACTGGACCAAGCTTGCGCAAGTTCGCGGACGCATCAACGATGCGCCTTTGTATATCGACGACTCACCAAACATGACCCTGGTTGAAATTCGCGCGAAGTGCAGACGGCTGTCTCAGCGCGTAGGACTCAAGATGATTGTCATCGACTACCTACAACTTCTTACCTCCGGTAAAAAAGTTGAATCACGCCAGCAGGAAGTTTCCGAGTTCTCTCGTGCACTAAAGCTTTTGTCGAAAGAGCTAAACATTCCAGTTGTCGCCCTTTCGCAGCTAAACCGTCAAGCAGAACAGACCAAGGATAAAAAGCCTGAGCTTTCTCACCTTCGTGAATCTGGTTCCTTGGAGCAAGACGCCGACGTAGTAGTACTTTTGCACCGCGAGGCAATTGGCGATTCGGATCACCCAAGAGCTGGTGAGGCAGATTTGATTCTTGCCAAGCAGCGCTCTGGTCCTACCGGAACCGTAACTGTGGCCTTCCAGGGTCACTACTCGCGCTTCGTAAACATGAAGATCTAATAAGTGAAATTTGTTTTTGCTGCTCGAGCAGCAATTTCCTTCAGCGTTGGAATCTTCATAACCTTCAATCAATCTCACTCCGCAGCAACTGGCCTTCTGGCACTTGCGATTTTTGGTATCGGTTTCGCACTGCTAAACGCAGTCGCGAGCACCGTTTGGGGCAACGGGCTATTCTCGCTCGAAAATTTCCCGCTGACACTTGCCGCACTTATTGTTGGCCTAGCTGCGCTATTAGTTCCAGCATCTGATCCAGAAGCTTCGGCCCTGGTCTTTGTTTATCTTGTGACTGGCTGGGGACTAATGGCCGGAGCATTTGAAATGTATCTTGCTCGAAGATCTGGCTTTGCTACCCGCTTTGGAAAAGATAGCTTGATTAGTGCGAGTTTGAGCTTGCTTGTTGGACTACTGTTTCTAGCTGTTCCGCTGGATATCATTTCAGCGGTTGGCTTTTTTGGTGCTTACCTTGTGCTGAGTGCTGTGCACTTAGGCATCTCGGCGACAACGCCGAGTAAATAGCTTTAAGCTTGTTTCATGCCTAGAAAAACCAAAGTCACAACCTTTTTGACGCTTTCAGCTGCTGCTGCTGTGTTTGTTGGCGCGATGGTTTTCTTCGCTGTTGACATGCTTGAGTCAGCAATCATCTGGGGCGGGCTTACCTTTATTGTTTCGCTGGTTGCAATTTCAACCATGGCTCTGATGGTTCCTGAGAACAAGAACGATCCCGATAAGCAAGTTCTTAGCTAAAGAAGCTAGCTCTTGCACTTGCAGTAATCTCTATTTATCAAAATCCCAGAAATGCGTACCTTATAGCTTTATCCAGTAGCTTGCTGTGGTAATAAATAGGATCAACTCTGTTAAGTCCTCCATGGATATTCCACTTAGCTTTGTTAAAACAGTTCGGGCTGTCTATTGGCCATGCGTTTAGCCCAACATAGACGAAACGGTTCGCCGTTTCAGTAAAAATCCCAGCCCCACTATCGCCATCACATCCTGCACCAGTTTCCTTGCTGGTTTTTGTCCAACCCCATTTTTCATAGGGGTCAGTAAATGCAGGCCAATAATGCTTGTCAAGACGATTGTCCATTACAAGGTTGTAATGCTTCTTATCTACAAAGGGAAATGTGAGTGTTCTGGGCCACTTGTACCCCTCCATTTTCATGTTCCTTTCTTCTTCCGACGAAACTCCGTAGCCCCCCATGGTGACAAAGGCCTTCTCTTTGACTAAGTTCTTGAATTCGGCTTCGCTAGCTGCTGTGGCCCAAGAAACTTTTGCAACTGGCTCTTTGGTCACCACAATCATGAAATCTTTATTGTTATAAGCTGCAAGGTTTCTAACCGTGCTGTATTTTTTGTAGCTGAATACTTTTTTAGCTTGCACGAGGTCAGTTCGGTTGGTACTAAGAAGCTTTCCTGGATAACCTATAAAGACTTGGGTGTCTGGCCACTTTTCATCACCTCTAAATGGCCTAAATTGACAATGCCCTGCAGAAATGACAATTTTGGGAGCAAAAAGAAATCCTGAGCATGCTGAGTAAAAGTTTTCTGAGGAGCTTTTATCGTCCAAAAGTACAATTGAAACAATCCTTGGATGATTTCTTGCCTCTTCTCCGCCCTCAATTGCAAAAGATTGAATTGGCTGAAGCACAAGGAATGAAGAGACTATAACTACCAATAGTTTTTTCAATTTCCATCTCCCCATTTTGGAAACAACAGCTCTCTTTATGACTCAGTAGCAGCATCGATGCAAAGCCGAGCTTTAGCAAATTCTAGTATTTCAGTACAAAATTCAAGGTCTTTAGAACTAGATAAATACCCCTATTCGGGATCAGCCTTTTAAGATTTAGGTCGTAGACAAGTTCTGAGCCAGCTTGGCCGCCAGGCCGATGTAATCCTTCGGAGACAAAACCAAGAGACGATCTTTAGCTGCCTGCTCGATATCCAACTTCAAAATAAAGTTCGCTAGATCTTCGCGGGTCAATCTCTTGCCACGGGAAAGATCTTTCAATAGGTCGTAAGGATTACTGATCTTTGATCGGCCAGAAACCACTTCAGCTCTAATCACTGTCTGAATTGCTTCGGTTAGAACTTCCCAGTTCTCAGCCAAGTCTGCTGCCATTACCGATTCAGCAACTTCGATTTCTGTTAGTCCCTTGGTGATGTTGTCTAAGGCAAGAAGGCTGTGTCCAAAAGCCACGCCGATGTTTCTCTGGGAAGAAGAATCGGTTAAATCTCGCTGCAGGCGAGAGGTGACCAAGGTTGCAGCCAACACATCAAATAGTGCATTTGAGATCTCTAGGTTAGCCTCGGCATTTTCAAAGCGAATTGGGTTGATTTTGTGCGGCATGGTCGATGAACCGGTTGCGCCTTTAACTGGGATCTGCTTGAAGTATCCAATGGAGATATAGCTCCAGATATCTGTTGCCAGGTTGTGTAGCACTCGGTTGAAGTGAGCAATGGCTGTGTAAAGCTCTGCTTGCCAGTCGTGAGATTCAATCTGTGTGGTTAGTGGATTGAATTTCAAACCAAGTGATTCAACAAGTTCTTGGGCAAGTTCTGGCCAGTTGGCAGTTGGCACCGCAACTACGTGCGCCGAGTAAGTTCCAGTAGCTCCGGAGAATTTACCTAGGTAGTCGGATTTTTCAATGCGATTGATTTGTCTTGTCAATCGCGATGCAAAAACAGCAATTTCTTTACCCATTGTGGTTGGAGTTGCTGGCTGACCGTGAGTTCGAGAAAGCATCGGAACACCGGCGTAGGAGCGGGCAAGTTCAGAAAGCGTTGCAACAATTTGCTTTGCCTTTGGCAGCCAAACGTTACTCACGGCATCTTTGATAATCAGCGCGTAGGAAAGATTGTTTATATCCTCGCTGGTGGCTGCGAAGTGAGCTAGCTCGTGAAGATCCTCGCGGTCGATCTCAGTTAGTTTGTCGCGAACGAAATACTCAACTGCTTTTACGTCGTGGCGGGTTCGAGCTTCGGTTTCAGCAAGTTTGGCAACATCTGCGTCACTGAAGTAGCTAACTGCTGAACGAAGCCTGCGGGCTTGTTCTTCTGTTATGTAACAGTTGTCGCCAAAGATGTTTTTGTTGGCAAGAAGTATTAGCCACTCGATTTCAACTTTGATTCTTGCTCGGTTGAGTGCGGCTTCAGAAAGATAAAGGGAGAGCTCTTGAACCTGGGATGCGTAGCGGCCATCAAGCGGACTTAGCGGCTGAAATGAAAGGCTCACTGAACTATTGTGCCGTAAGCCAACAGGTTTCACCTTTTAGAGCTTTCCCCAATTTGCTCTGACTGGCCCACAACTGCCCGAGATCAGATTGATATAGAAATCGTGGAATCTATATCAGCCCAGATTGAAGCGGCCCTGTATCGGCTTCGATTGGCAAAGCCCACCCCCGGACTTTGGGTAGGTGCCACTGCCACAACTCTTACCTCAACGCTTGCCTCACTCGAGACTGAGCTATTGGCCCTGCAACAATCCCTGAACTGGTGAGTATTGAAAGCTACGGGGGAAATCCAGATATAGTCGCCACCCGCGAAGAAATACAACGAGTGGCACTCGAGATAAAACTTTGCTCAGAAACCCTAAACGCCTGGAATCCACTCGAATCGCTCTGGTCTGATCCACTCCATCAGATTCAATACCGAGTGCTCTCGGTAAGCGTTCTTCAGAAACTCGAAAGGCTCTATAGCCACTGCATGATTGCCGCCGAGAATTACTTCACCACCGAAGCGCAGATTCATAGGCGCTTTGAGATCGCATTCATTCCACAGCTCGCGCAGTTCACAACCAACATCGGAGCTTCTCTTGGCTGGAAGCTCGACAGTAAAGTCTCAGCGACTCTGGCACTTCAGACAACATCTTCGAAGACTGATTCGATTACCCAAATGCTTGATCGGTTATGGAGACTCTCTTCCAAAGACCAACCAACAATTGGCGTTGATTTGTTTGATAACCCTACGGGCAATAAAACTGCAGTTGTCTATGTTCCAGGAACTCAAACTTTTGGTTTTGGGGAAGGAACCAACCCGCTGGATATGGCATCGAACATCCAAGCAATGTCTGGTGCTGGTAAAGCCGCGAGTGAAAAGGCGGTGCTGCTTGCCATTAGGCAAGCAGGCATCACTCCAACCGACGAGGTAATACTGGTCGGTCACTCGCAGGGTGGAATGGTTGCAGGAAATCTCGCAGCCTATCCTTCGGGATTTATCGCGGCGGGGCTTGTTGCTTTCGGTGCTCCCCTGGCGCAGATCAAAAACCTCAAAGCACCGGTGATGGCAATTGAGCACGTTAATGACCCGGTTCCAAACCTTTCGGGGAAGGCAAACCCAATGAAGAAAAACTGGGTGAGTGTTCAAAGAATTAGCGAGAAGCCCGAATCAGACGCGTTGATGTTTTCGCACTCACTCAAAAGCTATCGAAACACCACAACCGCTATCGATGTGTCAAGCGATGTTGGAATCAAGAACATCAAACAATACATCTTTCAAAAGCTTGCGGTTGCAAAACCAGCCAAGTCTTTTGAGTTTGTGATTTCTAGAGAAGCCTTGCGGCCTTGAAGATTGCGCGGGCAAAGAAAGAAGAAATTGAAATGATGATCGAGGCAAGTATTGCCCAACCAAGAGACTCGATGGTGAGTCCCTCTGATGTGAAACCATCGATGGTCAATATGTCTGCACCGATTTGCGTTGATAGCCAAGCGACGAATAGAAGCAGTGCCCCGTTGATTACAAAAGAAATCAGACCGAAGGTAAGGATGTAAAGAGGAAGTGCAAGGACTTTAACTACTGGAGCGATGATTGCGTTAATCAGTCCAAAAATTGCGCCCACAAGTAAATATGAGGCAATTGTTTGCCACAGGCCATCTCCACCGTATGGAGTAAGAGTTACCGCTGGAATCAGGAACGTAACCAGCCATATTGCACCTGCACTGATGATGCTGGATACCAGGAATCTAATCACTTTTCTATTGTCCCAGCAAAGCGGGTAAATTGGAGTGATGACTCCTCAGGGCGGGCGTGTGCCGCAAGTTCAGATGCTTTCTCCGGATGGCATTTTTGAAGTGCCTGCCGAGTATGCCGAATACGGCAAATACATCGAGAAACTAAACCTCGACGACTTTCTAAAGTTCTATCGCGACATGGCTCGCATTCGAAGATTTGATAACGAGTGCACCGCACTTCAGCGCCAGGGACAGATGGGTCTTTGGGTTCCAGCCATCGGTCAAGAAGCAGCTCAGATTGGTTCCGGTTACGGAGTTGGGCCAAACGATCACATGTTCCCCAGCTATCGCGAGCACGGTGTTGCAATAACCCACGGCATCGATCTGATGTCAATCATCAAGATCATGCGCGGTGTGAACCACGGCGGATGGAACCCGGAAGAAACCCGCTTCCACCTTTACGCCATCGTGCTTGCAACCCAGGTGCTTCACGCCACCGGCTACGCCATGGGTGTGAACTTCGATGGGCTAGTTGGAACTGGAAATCCGGATGTTGATCAGGCAGTAATCACCTACTTCGGCGACGGTGCAACCGCTGAAGGCGATGTCAGCGAAGCGCTGCTATTTGCAGCCACCACAAAAGCACCACTGGTGTTTTTCTGCCAGAACAACCAGTGGGCTATTAGCTCCCCAGTTTCCGCCCAGACTGTTGTGCCTCTTTATCTTCGTGGAACCGGATTCGGTGTTCCTGGAATTCAGGTCGATGGCAATGACGTCTTGGCTTGCTACGCGGTGACAGCAAAGCACATGGACGATGCCAGAAATGGTCTTGGCCCTTCTTTGATTGAAGCGCTCACCTATCGAGTCGGCGCGCACACCACAAGCGATGATCCAACCAAGTACCGCCCGGCTGAAGAGCTCGAATATTGGAAAGTGCGAGACCCACTAACCCGTTTCGAAAAGTTCCTAAGGCGCCAGGGCGTGGGCGATGATTTCTTTGAAGAAGTGGCAATCGCAGGAGATCAGCTAGCTGAACAAATTAGGGCTGAAACATTTGCCATGCCGAACCCACCACTTGAAAACATCTTCAAGCATGTTTACTCAGACCCACACCCACTCATTGCTGAGCAGCAAGCCTGGCTCGAAGGCTACGAAGCTTCCTTTGAAGAAGGTGAGGCCAAGTGAGCAACTCAGTAGAGATGCCAATTGCTAAGGCCATCAACGCCGGTATTCAAAAAGCAATGCAGAACAACAACAAGGTTTTAGTCTTCGGTGAAGACGTTGCCGAACTCGGTGGAGTATTCCGAGTTACCGAGGGACTGCTTGCCGAGTTTGGAAACAAAAGAGTTTTCAACTCCCCCATTGCCGAATCAGGAATTGTTGGAACCGCAATTGGTCTTGCTATGCGCGGGTACCGCAGCGTTGCCGAAATTCAATTCGAGGGTTTCGTTTATCCGGCGTTCAACCAGATCGTTTCGCAGCTTGCAAAGCTAACTAACCGTTCCGAAGGACATCTTTCGATGCCGGTGGTTGTTCGCATTCCTTACGGCGGTGGAATTGGAGCGGTTGAGCACCACTCGGAATCGCCAGAGGCATACTTCTCTCACACACCAGGACTTCGAGTAATCAGTCCATCAAATGCCAACGACGCTTACTGGATGATTCAGCAGGCAATTGAATCTAACGATCCTGTTATCTTTTTCGAACCAAAGCGTCGCTACTGGCAAAAAGGAATGGTCAACCTAGACACTCCTCCATCAGGAATGCACGATGCCAAGGTGATTCGCGAGGGAACCCAAGTAACACTTGTTAGTTACGGACCAATGATTCCGACTGCTTTGCAGGCAGCTGAAGTTGCAGCAGCTGAAGGAACAAGCATTGAGGTGATTGATCTTCGATCAATGTCACCGATTGATTTTGGAACAATCATCAACTCGGTGAAAAAAACCGGAAGGTTGGTTGTTGCCTCTGAGGCGTCAACTTCCTTCTCGGTCTCGGCTGAAATTGCAGCCAAGGTGGCAGAGCTGGCCTTTTATCACCTAGAAGCACCGGTTATTCGAGTTGGAAGTTTTGATGTTCCCTATCCTCCTGCCAAACTTGAGGAACTGTTCTTACCAGATGCGGATCGAATTCTCGAAGCCGTCGACCGATCGCTGAATTACTAAAGGAGGGCAAAAGATGTCACTAGCTATGTTCAACTTGCCCGACGTTGGCGAAGGTCTAACCGAAGCCGAGATTGTTTCTTGGAAAGTCTCCCCGGGAGACACCGTCACCGTGAACCAAGTTATTTGCGAAATTGAAACAGCGAAATCGATTGTTGAACTTCCCTGCCCCTTTGCCGGAACCGTAGAAGAACTTCTTGCCAAAGAGGGAGACACCGTAGGTGTTGGCATGCCAATCATCTCGGTTCAAGCCGAAGGAAGCATTCTGGTTGCAGGCCCGATCACAACTTCAATTCCGATTGTTCCCGAATCCTCCAGCACCCATCAGGCAGTTGCCGATGTTGCTGCATCGGTGGCTTCCGATGAGAACAAGCCAAACCTGGTTGGCTACGGATCAGCAACACATGGTGGAACCAGAAGAAAGCGCGGAGCTTCAATCAATGCACCGGCAATGATTCCTGCCGCAACTTCTTCCATGCCACTATCCCCGATTGTTGCAGCCAGTGCATCAACAGATGTCATCGCCAAGCCACCAATTAGAAAACTTGCTAAAGACTTAAACGTTGATCTATCCAAAGTTTCGGCAACCGGACTTGCCGGAGAAATCACCCGCGAAGATGTTGTGAACGCCGCTTCTCAAGCATCGGTGTTTAGAAACCTCAAGACCCCAGCTGTTCCATCCGAGCGCGAAGAGCGGATTCCAGTAAAGGGAATCAGGAAAGCAATTGCAACCGCGATGGTGCAATCGGCTTTCACCGCACCGCACGTTTCAATCTTTGTTGACGTTGATGCCACCAGAACCATGGAATACGTTAAGCGCCTCAAAGCCTCCACCGACTTTGCGGGAGTGAAGGTAACGCCACTTCTTTTGATGGCCAAGGCAATGATGTGGGCGGTAAGGCGAAATCCAACAGTGAACTCAACTTGGACCGACACCGAGATCATCGTTCACAACTTCGTGAACTTCGGTGTTGCTGCCGCAACCCCAAGAGGCTTAATTGTTCCAAACATCAAAGACGCCGACAAGATGAGCATGTTTGAGCTTGCTCAAGCAATTGAGTTGCTTGCAGCAACTGCTCGTGAAGGTAAGACAACACCGGAGGACATGAAGGATGGAACAATCACCATCACAAACATCGGTGTCTTCGGCGTTGACACCGGAACTCCAATTCTGAACCCCGGCCAAGTCGCCATCGTTGCTTTGGGATCGATCCGTCCAAAGCCTTGGGTTGTTAACAACGAGATCGTGATCCGCCAGGTAACAACAATTGGTGCCACCTTCGACCACCGCGTGGTCGATGGTGACGTAGCTTCCAGGTTTGTTCAAGACGTTGCTTCAGTCATCGAGGAGCCAGCACTGCTTCTTGATTAGGCAATAATTCTTATTGACAATCATTCTCAGTAAGCCTATAGTTGGGCTTATGAAGACAAAAATCCTTTCCATCGCCCTTGCCACCTCAATTGCCCTCTCAGGGTGTGCTCAAAGCACCCCTGAGGTGCAGCCAACGCAGGAGCCCTTCACCGGGATCACCATTGTTGCCTCAACGAATGTTTGGGGGGACATCGCCAAATCAATTGGCGGGGACCGCGTCCAGGTGGTTTCGATCATTGAAAACTTTACCCAAGACCCACACTCTTACGAGGCTTCGGCTCGTGATCAGCTAGCAGTTAACGATGCTGATCTGATTGTCGCCAATGGTGGCGGCTACGACTCATTTATCGACACCCTAGCCAAATCTGCCGGCAACGAGAACATCGTCTATGCCTACCTTCCTGACGAGTTGGCCAAGGAAGATCAGGCGGCCAAAGAAGACGATGGCCACGACCACGACCACGACCACGCTGAAGGCAACGAGCATGTTTGGTATGACTTCCACGTGGTTGAGGATTTTGCCAGCCGTCTGGCTGGAGCGCTAGCGGCTCTGGATTCGGAATACTCGAGCGATTACTCAGACAACCTCATTGATTTTCAGGGCGAGATCGAGATTCTCGAAGATCGAATCGCCGCTGTTTCGGGTAAGTACTCAGGGGCAAGCTTCGTCGCATCAGAGCCAGTAGCTAACTACCTGCTTATTGAGATGGGTCTTGAAGACCTAACCCCAAAATCCTTCTCGCAAGCTATTGAAGAGGAACTCGATGTTTCTCCTAAAGATCTACTGGAAATCCAGAAGCTTCTGAAATCAAAAGCGGTTGATGTGTTTGTGGTTAACCCACAAACCGGAAGCGTGCAGATCGACGGGCTTGTATCCCTAGCAAAACAAAACGGCATAGCCGTGGTTGAGCTAAGTGAACTACTTCCAGAAGGCTCTAGGTATTACGACTGGATGGATCTAAACATTGCCAATCTAGAAGCAGCTCTAAGGTAAGTTTTGTCTTCGCAGCCGATCCTAAATGTTCAAAAGGCAAGTCTGTCTTTTGGAGATAGAAGCATCTGGAAAGATCTAGACCTAAGTGTTGCCCCTGGTGAATTCATTGCGGTAATCGGTGCTAACGCGTCTGGAAAAACAGTTTTGCTAAAGGCAATTCTTGGTCAGCTACAGCTATCCAGCGGAGCAATTGAATTACTCGGTAAATCAGTTGCCCACGGTTCACGACAGATCGGATACATTCCGCAGCACAGACAAGCAGATTCAGGATTGCCACTTCGTGCCAGAGATTTACTTCGCATGGGACTAGATGGTCATCGCTTTGGAATTCCATTTCCATCGAGTACGACTGCAAAAAAAGTTTCCAAGATGCTTGAAGCAGTTGGTGCAGAAGATATTGCTAACACCCCGATTGGCCAGCTATCAGGCGGTCAGTTGCAGCGCATCAGAGTTGCACAAGCTGTCATCGACAACCCGAAACTTATCTTGGCTGATGAGCCACTAAGTGCACTTGATCTAAAGCAGCAATCACTTGTTGCAGAACTTATCAACTCCCAGCGCCAACAAAACGGCGCTGCAGTTTTGTTTGTCACCCACGATGTCAATCCAGTGCTGGATTACATCGACCGAGTTCTATACCTTGCCAACGGGCAATTCCGAATCGGAACTCCGGACGAGGTTTTGCGCTCCGATGTTCTATCGAAGCTTTATGGCCGAAGTGTTGATGTGGTTCGAAACCAAGGACGTATTGCAGTTTTGGGTTCATCTGATCACACTCACCACGACGACGAGAAGTGGTTGTAATGGAAAGACTTTTTGACTTCTCTGATTACGACCAGCTGATTCCGCTGGTTCAGAATTCTTTGATTGCTGGATTGCTGCTTGGCATCATGGGTGGTCTGATTGGCGTGTTTGTGATGACGAGAGATATGTCTTTTGCGGTGCATGGAATAAGCGAGCTTTCTTTTGCAGGTGCTGCCATTGCATTGTTGATTGGTTTCAACGTTGCCCTCGGGGCGACGTTTGGCTCGATTGTTGCCGCCATCATCATCGCGATTATGGGAACCCGCGCTAAAGATAGAAACTTGATCATCGCGGTGTTGATGCCCTTTGGTCTTGGAATTGGAATCTTGGCTCTTGCACTTTATGAGGGAAGAGCTGCCAACAAGTTTGGTTTGCTAACTGGTCAAATTATTGCCGTTGATGATCCGCAGGTGTTCTGGTTGATCGCAACATCACTGGTGGTTGTGATTGCGCTGCTTGTTATCTGGCGACCGCTGAGCTTTGCAAGTTTGGATCCTGAAGTTGCTGAAGCAAGAGGCGTTCCAACCAAGGCATTAGGAATAATCTTCATGCTCTTACTTGCTTTGGCAGTTGCAGCATCGGTGCAAATTGTTGGAGCGCTATTGGTTTTGACTCTGCTAGTGACTCCCGCTGCTGCGGCGCTTCGACTTACCTCCTCACCGTTGCTGGTTCCAGTTTTGAGCACGGTGTTTGCAGTGGTTGCGGTGGTTGGGGGAATCTTGTTGGCCCTTGGCGGCGGATTGCCGATTAGTCCATACGTGACTACGTTGTCGTTTGCTATTTATTTGGTTGCAAGGGTTATTGAGAAAGTTCGCAGCAGGCAGGTGAAGAGCTAGATGGGCGAAACCGTAAAGCGCAACACCAAACAAAAATCAGCCGTCAGACATGCTTTGTCTGAAGCGGTTGGCTTTGTTTCAGCTCAACAGCTTCACCAGGTGCTAAAAAACCACGGCTCCAGCACATCGCTTGCCACCGTTTATCGGGCGCTAAATGAATTGGTCTCTTCAGGGGAGGCTGACTCCCTGCAGTCAGCCGATGGGGAGTTTTTGTATCGGGACTGCGGCGAGGGGCACCACCACCACCTGATTTGTAGGGTTTGTGGCCAAACTGTGGAAATTGAGGCCGAAAAGGTCGAATCTTGGGCTGATCAGGTGGCCAAAAGCCATGGATTTTCATCCCCCAGCCACACCATTGACATCTTTGGGACCTGTGGCCCCTGCCAGAAAAAAGTTGCAAAGTAGCCAGAAACTAGCCTAGACTTGGGGCTTGTTGCGGATTTGTCCGCAAATCTTATAGAGGCTTACAAGCAAACTATTTTGGATGTTTTTAGCTTGTCTTGCCTAGAGGAGGAAAGATGGCAGCTTACTGTCAGGTGACTGAGACCAAGCCACAGTTTGGTCATGCCGTCTCGCACGCTCAGAACAAGACCAAGCGTCGCTTTAACCCAAACATCCAGAAGAAGACTTACTTCGTTCCTTCATTGAAGCGTAACGTGACCCTGCAGCTATCAGCTCGCGGAATCAAGGTAATCGATGCCCGTGGCATCGAGTCCGTGATTGCCGAGATCATGGCTCGTGGCGAGAAGATCTAAGGAGCGCTAAATGGCTAAAGAACGCGATATTCGCCCAATTATCAAGATGCGCTCGACCGCAGGCACCGGATACACCTACGTGACCAAAAAGAACCGTCGCAACGACCCAGACCGCATCGCTTTGATGAAGTATGACCCAGTAGTGCGCAAGCACGTTGAATTCCGCGAGGAGCGCTAGAAATGGCCAAGAAAAGCAAGATTGCTCGTAACGAGCAGCGCAAGCTAGTAGTCGAGCGCTACGCCGAGAAGCGTCTAGCCCTGAAAAAGGCCCTAGTTGACCCGAATTCAACCGACGACCAGCGCGAGGCGGCCCGTTTGGGTCTCCAGAAGCTTCCTAAGAATGCCTCCCCGGTAAGACTAAGAAACCGTGACGCCATCGATGGCCGCTCACGCGGAGTTCTTGCCAAATTCGGCGTTTCCCGCATCAGATTCCGCGATATGGCTCACCGAGGCGAGTTGCCGGGCATTACCAAGTCAAGCTGGTAGTTTCAAGCCATAGCAACACGCCGTGACGATTTGTAGGGTCTTGGCCAATTGGCCCCCGATAGATTGAAGCGGACATAACGTCACTGATATCGTCCAGGAGGACCACATGAACAAGAGCGAACTAGTAGCTGCAATCGCAGAATCAACTGGCGAGTCACAGGCAGCTGTCAACCGTATCGTTGACGCAATGTTTGACACCATCGCAACTCAGGTAAGAAAAGGCACCAAGGTCACCATTCCAGGTTGGCTTTCAGTTGAGAAGGGCTACCGCGCAGCACGTGCCGGACGCAACCCTCAGACTGGTGCAACAATCCAGATTGCAGCCTCAAACACCGTAAAGGTATCTGCAGGTTCCAAGCTAAAGGCTTCAGTTAAGTAATTCCTACTTAGCAACAAAAGACGCTGGCCTTCGGGGCAGCGTCTTTTTGTTTATCTCAAGCAACCGGAAGTTAGGCTAAAGCCATGACCAAGCGCCTAAAGGGAAATTTACTTGTCCTAGGACAGTTCATTTTGTTGGGGCTTTTGATCTTTGTTCCAAACAGTGGGCTAAACACTGGGGTGTTTAGCTACTTTCTTTCTGTCCTCTCGCTGACTTCATTGTTTATAGGGTTTGTAATCCTTGCACTTTCGGCACTTGCACTAGGCAAGTCATTGACCGCGCACCCGATGCCCAGCAAAAATGCGGTGTTAGTCACCGACGGTTTATACAGATACGTAAAGCACCCTATTTATTCAGGGCTTATCTTGACCGCCTTCGGGCTGATGATTACAGGTGGCTTTTTTCCGCACGTTATCTTCTTTGTCCTTCTAGTGCTTCTGCTGAATTACAAGGCCAGCTTCGAAGAGAAGCTGCTAGCTAGTACTTATGCGGGATACGCGGAGTATTCGAAAAAAACCGGAAGGTTTATACCTAGGCTTAAGAGGTGAACCCCTTTCAAACCAGAGCTTATTCCGCAGGCTTAATAGCAACCCTCGGGGTTTTGCTTGCAGTTCTTACTGGCCTTGCAATTGGCGGCGGAGCCGCAGCCCTGCAGTTTTCAGATCCCGGTCTAGTAATTCGCTACGGAGTTCCCCTAGCTAAAGGGCTTATGAATATCGCTATGGCGATAAGTATTGGTTCCCTTGTTTTTGCAGCCTTTGCGGCCAATGACAAATCGGTTGTTTTGCGCAAGCTGCTAAACCTTGCTTCAGCCGGTGCTGCCGGATGGGCAATAGCTGCGTCAGTGCATTTTGTGTTGAGCTTTGTTTCGGTATCTGGCGCTGAGCTGTCTTTAGAGCAGACCTTTAGCCAAGGCCTTTGGGTATACGCAACTGAGATAGAACTAGGTATTTCACTGGCACTAAATCTCTTAGCGGCCTTTGCAATCAGCATTCTGGCGCTATCTATTTCTTCCCTTACCGCTACGGCTTTGACGGCAGCCCTAGGACTTGGATCCTTGATTCCCCTGGCCCTGATTGGCCACGCAGCCGGAACCGCCAATCATTCATTGGCGGTGAATTCCCTTGGCCTTCACCTAGTTGGCATAGTGACCTGGGTTGGTGGGCTGATTGCCTTGTTTGCAATCAAGCAAGACGTGCTTAAAGATGCAAGGCCCATGGTGGCAAGGTATTCATCCCTTGCTCTTGCAAGCTTTGTGATTGTTGGTTTTTCAGGGCTTGGATCAAGCTATGTTCGCATCCCTGATGCAGCAGGGCTACTTAGCCCCTACGGGCAGATGCTGTTTATCAAGGCTGTGCTGCTGGTAATACTTGGAGCCTTCGGTGCGGTGTATCGAACCAGGATCTTGTCGAAGCTTTCAGAAAAAGGCAGCTTTTTCAAGCTGGCACTACTTGAGATATTCATCATGGGTGCAGCAATTGGCATGGGTACCGCGCTCGCAAGAACTGCTCCCCCGGTAAATCAAGGCGAATTCATCATTCCAACGCCAGCGCAGCTGCTAACTGGCGAACCACTTCCACCGGAGCTTTCAATGGTGACCTTCTTTACTCAGTGGAAGCTAGATATTCTCTGGGCCCTTATTGCCCTATGGGCAATCGGTGCCTATTTAGTTGCCGTAAGACGCCTCAAGGCCCGCGGTGATTCCTGGCCGATAGCTCGAACCATCTCTTGGGTATCGGGAATGCTGCTACTTATCTTTGTGACATCAGGTTCTCTAAACGTTTATCAGGAGTACTTGTTTAGCGTCCACATGGTCGCCCACATGTTCCTGACTATGGCTATTCCTGTGCTGTTAGTTCCAGGTGCCCCGGTCACGCTTTTGACCCGTGCGGTTCAAAAGCGTGCAGATTCCTCAAGGGGAGTTCGGGAATGGGTGCTTTGGGCAGTTCACACCAAATACGCCGAGTTTGTCTCTCACCCGCTGATTGCTGCTGCCAACTTCGCAGCTTCCCTGGTGGTTTTCTACTTCACCCCGTTGTTTGAGTGGGCTACCCGTGAACACATCGGGCATCAGTGGATGATTGTGCACTTTTTAATCACGGGCTACTTCTTTGTTCAATCTCTGATTGGAATTGACCCTGGGCCATCAAGGCTTGGCTATCCATTCCGGATAGTCACTCTTATTGGCGTGATGGCTTTCCACGCCTTCTTTGGTCTTGCATTGATGGGTGGAACAGGATTGCTGCTTCCCGATTGGTTTGGTGCCATGGGTCGAACTTGGGGCTTGCCACCACTAGAAGATCAGCAATCGGGTGGAGCAATCGCCTGGGGAATTGGCGAGATACCAACGATTATCTTGACCATCATTGTCTCTGTGCAGTGGTTTAGATCAGACAACCGAGATAGCAAAAGGCTTGATCGAGCATCAGATCGCTCAAACAACCAAGACATCGACGATTACAACTTGATGCTAGAGCGCATCAACAAGCAGAAGTAGCTCATGGAACCGATCAGGCTCTCAATAGAGCAGCAGAACCTCTTTGACTACATCGAGCAGTCCGAGAACAACATCTTCGTTACCGGTCGCGCTGGAACTGGAAAATCCACTCTGCTTAGCTATCTGGTCGAAAACACCCAGAAAAACGTAGCTGTTTGCGCACCAACCGGAGTTGCTGCGCTGAATGTTGGCGGCGTCACCATTCACTCCCTGTTTGGCTTCCCTTTTGGAATCCTGGGCGAGCACGATATCGCTCGGCACCTAAACCGCAGAACCAGAGAAGTTCTAGCAGCCCTCGATGTTTTAGTCATCGACGAAGTTTCAATGGTCAATGCAGACCTTATGGACGCCATCTCAAAGTCGATGGGAATAGCCCGTGGCCGTCGCAAGATTCCTTTTGGTGGAGCGCAAGTTGTTATGTTTGGCGATCCTTATCAACTCTCCCCTGTTCCAGGCAACAACGAAGAGCGCGCATACATGGCAGAGAACTATCAATCCCCTTGGTTTTTCGATGCGCACGTTTGGCGCGAAGATTCACTTGAAAGATTTGAACTCGGCGAAATCTTCCGTCAATCAGACGAAGAGTTCAAATCAATCCTGAATGCGATTCGCGTCGGGCAAGTTGAGCAAGCAATGCTTGACCGTTTGAATCAAGCAGGCAATCGCTTTCCTCCTCACGATGACGTGATTCGCCTTGCAACCATCAATGCGAGCGTTGATAGCACAAACCGCGAACGCATGAGCCGACTAACAACAAAACCCAAAACCTTCGAAGCTGTTTATACCGCAAGTGATGAAAGTGCTTTCGGTAAAACACTTCCAGCCGATCCAATGCTTGAGCTCAAAGTTGGCGCGCAGGTTATGTTCATCAAAAACGACGACGGCAAACGAACTGGCGAAGGAACCCTCAAGCGCTGGGTGAATGGAACCATCGGGAAAGTTGTTGATCTTCCATCCTCGGGTGGCGTGACAGTTGAGGTGGATGGCGAGAAGTTAGATGTTGGAAGAGCAACCTGGGAAAAGGTTCGCTACGAAATAGAAGAAGAGTTTGACGAAGAAACCGGCAAAGTCAAAGAAGTGCTGGTAACAATTCCCCTGGCTGAGTATCAGCAGATCCCGCTTCGACCAGCCTGGTCGGTCACTATCCATAAATCGCAAGGACAAACCTACGACGAAGTGGTTATTGACCTAGGCCGCGGTGCTTTTTCTCCAGGGCAAACATATGTAGCGCTATCGCGCGTTAGATCGCTTGAGGGACTGTATTTGACTCGGGCCATCAAGATGGGCGATGTGATGGTTGATAAAGATGTGATCAGGTTCATGAGTGCCGTTAAGCAAGCACCAATCGAAAAGCTATTCTGATTTGGCCCGAGTCTGAATTTACTTTCTATTCATCGACTTTCTCAGGCGTGTCTTAGCTTGCTCGGGGCTTCTTTGTTAGGTTTGTAAAAAATTTGAAGTGATTGGACAGCCAAATGGAAATGCACGTTAAGAACATAAGTCACAAATTTATTGACACGTTGAGCGATGGGGTATTTGCGATCGCACTCACACTCTTAGGTTTAGATGTTCTATCGTTAGCCCACGATATAAGTGAGGGCGAAGATTTTAACATTGCACTGTTCGAGCATTGGCCAACTTTTCTAGCTTACTTCTTCGGATTTATAGTCCTTTTTTCATGGTGGTACGAGTACCACGTGACGAGTCAATACGTCGTGGGAACTAACGGATTTATTGTTTGGAACCACGGAATTGTCTTGGCTTGGGTCGCCTTAATACCCTTCGGTGCTGCACTCCTGGCCGAAAACCTAAATACACCAAACATGAGTTGGGGAGTTTTCTGGTTCGGGGTCTGCCTGTTTGGGCAGTATTGGTCAATTTTGTTACAGACCTTACTGGCAAAAATCTTTAGAGCGGATAGAACTTTCACGTGGTCTGATGACTTTATATTGTCAAAATTCCCTCCAAAGGAGCAGCGTAAGAATCTTCTAATCTTTCAAGCGATTCCAGCAGTGATTGGGCTAATAACTGTTCCCTTTAGCCTGATTAATCCATGGATTGCCTTGGCTGGCATGATGCTCTACGTTGTTGCGACGGCTAATCCAGTAAAGAGCATTAATCGCTTAATCCCGATGATGCTGAAACTTCAGAAAGTGCAGATATAAAAAAGAAGTATTTCACGTTCCGACGAGCATAAAAGTCAAAGAGGGCGTTTAGATTAACTCACAATTTGGGCAGCACTTGCTTCGGCAATACCTGACTTTGCCTGTTTTTCAAGTCCGACCGTAACTGCAAAAGTATCTTCATAAACATCAAAGTCATAGGCTTTACCCCACCGCAATTTGATTACGTGAATGCCTGGATTTATGTAGGGGTCTCCGTTTTTAAGAGTGCATGTCGCTACCCAGCGGGCAACTACTGTCGTGTTCCATGGCCCACCTTGGACTAGGACACTTGTCACGTTAAACTCAAGCTCCGGAAAAACTGTTCCCACCCTCATAAACCATCGACGCATAGCCTCTTTGTCATGTCGAATACCACCCAGTGAATTAGGACCTGCAAAACGATGGGTTAGGTTCCTAGAGGACAGACCACCTAAAACATATTCGTAATCATGATTTTGCACGGCAAGAAATGTTTTACGAACTAACCTCTCGACAATGGAGCTATAAATTAGCATGTGCCTCAAACCTTTCGAATTCTGCATTTTGAAAAAAGCATTAGTAAAAACTGTACCCTTTGACCACACGTCCAGCAGGCACGCTATGGCGACGCGAACCCTAGCCTTTCAGCCACCAGTTAATCGGTAGGTGTACTCGCGCAGCCCAGGCCGGCTCATTGTGTCCTGTGCCGGGAAAAGTTGCACACGTCAAATCTCTATCGCGAACATAACCTTTGGCTTGCAAAGCTGCCACGGCACCGTGATGAAAGCGCTGGTAGAACATATCTAGTTCTTCTGTTCCCGCATCTGTGTAGATTTTGTGCTTGCCGGCATCAGGCATCAAAGCGGTGAGTTCTTGGAACATGTACTCGTGACCCAAGATCCAGTGCGTTGAAAAACCCAGTGCAGCACCAAAAACATCTGGGTACTTACTGAGTAGGTAAAAGGAAGCCAAACCACCCATGCTCGATCCAGCTATTGCTGTGCGCTCACGCGCGTGATCGATGCCGTACTTTTCCAAAACCATCGGCAAAATCTTTTCTGCTAGCAGCCGATTGTATTTGGCATTCATTGGGGTCTTTGCAACCGGTTGATACTCGTCGGGCAAGTTATCCCAGATATCTGGATGAGCCTCTGCTATTTCTTGCGGTGTGAGCTCAAGCATGCGAGTTTCCTTGGAGAGGCCATGCACGGCAACAATCAGGGGTTGAAGGTCGCCTTTGATGCGACCTTCGCGCAGTGCGTCTAGGACTGCCCAGGTATTTCCATCGGTTCCGGTTTTTGGATTAAAGACGTTCTTGCCATCGTGCATCATCAAAACCGGCGTATAGGAAAGCACTTTCTCGGGAACCCAGACTTCTACTTGGTGATCATCAACAACAAACTTGTCGATCTTTCCGCCAGCCAAGGCAATCTTTTCCTTTTTGAGTTCCCTAAAGGCCATGAATAGCGGGAATGTAAAGGCAAGCGCTGTGATGCCCGAAAGCAAGAAGTAAAGCCAGACCCGCTTCATTCCAAGCTTTCTTGCTTCGTAAAGCATGAAAACGATGGTTGCTGCAGCCACAATGAATAGATCCACCGAGAGCACCCAGTCCACAACCGAGCCAAACCAGGCAGACAAGTAGTTCGCACCCTCAAAGGAGGCAATGCCGTTTAGCACCCAGGCGGTGACGAGCCCAACGGCAGCAAGGGCGAAGTAGATACGAGCTCGAAGCTGATGACCGAACAAGACAAGACTTTCTATTGGAGTGGTTGTTCTTACCCTAGCAACGCCCTCGGGGCCGGATTATTCACAATCCCCCGAGGCGATAACCTAGACAAATGCTTATGTCAGATCGCGATATCCGCGCCAGTATCGAAGCCGGCCAGATTGGCCTAGAGCCACTCGAGATGGGTTTGCTTCAGCCAAGCTCTTTTGATGTTCGCTTAGATCGCTTCTTCAGACTTTTTGATAACCACAAATACCCATACATCGATCCTTCCGAGCAGCAAGATAACCTAACCAGGCTTATCGAAGTTGCCCCGGACGAGGCATTTATTTTGCACCCGGGCGAATTTGTTCTTGGATCAACATTTGAGTTTGTGACTTTGCCAAACAACATCGCAGCAAGACTAGAGGGCAAAAGCTCGCTTGGAAGACTTGGACTACTAACTCACTCAACCGCGGGTTTTGTTGATCCAGGCTTCAAGGGCCACGTGACCCTTGAGCTTTCCAACACCGCAACGCTTCCGATTAAGCTTTGGCCTGGAATGAAGATTGGTCAGCTTTGCTTTTTCCAGTTGACCTCAGCTTCTGAATTTCCTTACGGATCAGATAAGTACTCATCGCGTTACCAGGGTCAGCGTGGACCTACAGCGTCGCGCTCACACAAAAACTTCTACCGCACTGATGTCGGTAACACTCCGCTAGAAAACTAGCTCGCGTATTTAACCTGCGGGTTTGGATTCACACGAAGCAAAAGCAGCAATCCAACAATTAAGATCACCATCAGTCCAAGCACACCGTAGATTGTTGTGTTTTCTTCCCCAGTTGTTACCGCAGCAATTGTGATTGCTGTCGCCCAGAAGAAACCAGATAGGAAGCTGATCGCACGACCGGTTGTTTGGTAAAGACCAAACACTTCACCCTCGCGACCTTCAGGCGCGAAGCGAGATACGAATGTTCTCGAGGATGCTTGAGCAGGACCTACGAACAAGCAAAGCGCGAGGCCTCCAATCCAGTAAGTAATCTGGCCAGCGTCAGCGAATAGGAACACCGAGAATCCTGCGATTATCAAGCCGATGAGAGAAGCAACAATCACGTTCTTGGAACCGACTACGTCGTCGATTCTTCCGCCGATTACCGCACCGATACCGGAGACGATGTTGGCAGCCATTCCGAAGATGATGATTTCAGTTTGGCTAAAGCCAAATGCCAGCGAACCGAGCACGGCACCGAAAGAGAAAACTCCCGATAGTCCGTCGCGGTAAACCGCGGAGGAGATGAGAAACTTTAAAGTTTCTGGTGCTTGCTTGTAAAGACTCTTGAGCTGACCCCAAAGTGCTCCGTAAGACTGTAAAACGCTTTCCTTCTTGCGGTTCTTCTTGGCTTCTATTTCCGGAACTCTAATAAGAAGTGGAATTGAGAACACCAGTGTCCAAATAGCGCAGAACAAGAACACCGTTCTTACTTCGAGGCTATCCGTAGCAGGAACACCGAAGACTGTTCCAGGCAAAACAAAACCGAATAGCGCAACTGCCAGCAGGATGATTCCACCCAAGTAGCCAAGGCCCCAGGCATAACCTGAGATGCGTCCAATAGTTGATGGTGAAGAAACTGATTTCAGCATGGCGTAGTAGTTGATAAACGCCGTTTCTTGAATCACTGAACCAAGACCATACAAAACCAAACCAAATATTAGAAACTCAGCCTTTGGCTCGACGAAGAAGCTCGCGACCATGATCAAAACCAGGATGTAGGTATTGACCATCACCCAGAACTTGCGTCTTCCGCTTTCGTCAGATCGGCGTCCCAGAATCGGAGCGATGATCGCCAGCAAGAAGCCGGCGATACCGGTTGTTATACCTAGCAGGGCATCGGCATTGGTGCCTGCTTCAGCTACTGCCCCCGCGAGGTAGACCGGGAAGATGAAGGTCTGCATGATGGTGGGGTAGGGCTGCTCTGCCCAGTCCCATAGCGCCCATGCGAAGGTGCCTTTGCGGCCGAGTTTGGTCTTTGGGACCTTTAGAGGCCCTGTGGTGTCGTTTGTCATGCCAACAAGCTACTCCTTCCAGCCCTCGGAATCGGCCAAAAGGGCCTCTGGAACGGCAAATAGCAGATGAAAACTGAGAGTTGAGTGAGAATGACTCAGCTTTTGCCAAAACCACTTGACAATAATCTGGTGAAATGTGAAACTTGAGTCAATCGGGCTCAAGTTTGGGTTCGAAGCAGAAAAACCTCAGTAAATACAAGGAGAAAACAGATATGGCACGTGCAGTAGGTATTGACCTAGGCACCACTAACAGCGCGGTTTCAGTCCTGGAAGGTGGAGAGCCTAGCGTTATCGCTAACGCGGAAGGGTTTAGAACAACCCCTTCTATCGTTGCTTTCACCAAGGACGGCGAAGTACTGGTCGGAGAGACCGCCAAGCGCCAGGCCGTCACAAACGTTGACCGCACCATCGCTTCGGTAAAGCGCCACATGGGCACCGACTGGAGCTTCAAGGTGGACGGCAAGGACTACACCCCTCAGGAGCTTTCAGCTCGAATTTTGGCAAAGCTAAAGCGCGATGCTGAGACTTACCTAGGCGAGCCAGTGACTGACGCAGTCATCACTGTCCCTGCTTACTTCAACGACGCTGAGCGTCAGGCAACCAAGGATGCCGGTGAGATCGCAGGACTAAATGTTCTACGTATCATCAACGAGCCAACCGCTGCTGCTCTGGCCTACGGACTAGATAAAGGTAAGCAAGACGAACTGATCTTGGTATTCGACCTAGGTGGTGGAACATTCGATGTTTCACTTCTTGAAGTTGGAAAAGACGATGACTTCTCAACAATCCAGGTTCGCGCAACCTCAGGTGATAACCGCCTAGGTGGAGACGACTGGGACCAGAGAGTTGTTGATCACCTAGTCAAAAAGTTCAAGGACACCACCGGTGTTGATGTTTCCAAAGACAAGATTGCACTTCAGCGTCTAAAGGAAGCAGCCGAGCAGGCAAAGAAAGAATTGTCGCAGTCAACAACTGCGAACATTCAGCTTCCTTACCTTTCTCTTACCGAGAACGGTCCTGCCAACTTGGACGAGACAATTACCCGTGCTCAGTTTGAGCAGCTAACCGCTGATCTACTAGAGCGCACCAAGAAGCCGTTCAACGATGTGATCAAGGAAGCCGGAGTAAAGGTTGCCGACATCGCACACGTAGTTCTTGTTGGTGGATCAACTCGTATGCCAGCAGTCACCGAATTGGTGAAAACGCTAACCGGAGGAAAAGAACCGAACAAGGGCGTAAACCCTGACGAGGTTGTTGCTGTTGGTGCATCTCTTCAGGCAGGTGTTCTAAAGGGTGAGCGTAAAGACGTTCTACTTATCGACGTGACGCCTCTGTCTCTTGGAATCGAAACCAAGGGTGGCATCATGACTAAGTTGATCGAGCGCAACACTGCTATTCCAACCAAGAGAAGCGAAACCTTCACAACTGCTGATGACAATCAGCCTTCGGTTTCGATTCAGGTGTACCAGGGTGAGCGCGAATTCACCAAGGACAACAAGTCACTTGGAAACTTTGAACTAACCGGTATCGCACCAGCTCCACGCGGTATCCCACAGATCGAAGTGACATTTGATATTGATGCCAACGGTATCGTTCACGTTTCAGCTAAGGACAAGGGAACCGCTAAAGAGCAGTCGATGACAATCACCGGAGGATCATCTCTTCCGAAAGAAGACATCGAGCGCATGGTTCGCGAAGCCGAAGAGAACGCCGCAACTGACAAGAAGCGTCGTGAAGAGCAGGAAACCAAGAACACTGCCGAGCAGATGGTTTACCAAACCGAGAAGCTAATTAAGGACAACGACGAGAAGCTACCTGAGGATGTCAAGACTGACGTCCAGGCTGACGTTGATGCACTTAAGACCGCACTTGCCGGTGAAGACATCGACGCCATCAAGGCAGCCAACGAAAAGTTGGTTACCTCTTCCCAGAAACTAGGGGAGGCAATCTACGCGAGTGCTTCTGAGGAAACTCCAGCCGATGCAACTGCTTCTAACGAAGATGTTGTTGACGCAGAAGTAGTAGACGAAGAGCCAGCTGAAGAGAAGAAGTAATGACTGAGGAAAACACTTCCCCAGAAAACGCTTCTGAAAACATTGAGGGGCAGGCGGACACACCGCCTGCCAACCTCGATGAAGCTAGCGGTTCTGACGAACTTGATCAGGAACTTGCCGACTTGGTTTCCGAAACTGGACCGATAAGTAAAGAAGCTGAACTACTTGCTGATTTGCAGCGCCTTCAGGCGGAATTTGTAAACTACAAATCCCGCGTGGAGCGCGACCGCGATCAGTCGAGAAATGCAGCCATTGCTGAAGTCATTCGTACTTTCCTTCCAGCACTTGATGATCTTGAGCGCGCCGAAGCACACGGCGATCTTGAAGGGACACCTTTTGCTGCCGTTGGAACCAAGCTTCGAAGCGCAGGCGAGAAATTCGGCCTAAAGCGCTTTGGTGCCAAGGGGGAGAAGTTCAATCCTGAACTTCACAACGCCCTAGCTCAGACTCCAAGCGCCGATGTCACGGAAGAAACAATAAATGAGGTCATTGAGGCCGGTTATCAGCTGGAAGATCGGCTGATTCGCCCAGCAATGGTCTCAGTTTTGGTTCCTGAAGGAAAATAGCTAAATGGCATCTCAAGACTGGCTCGACAAGGACTTTTATAAGATCCTTGGCGTAGCAAAAGACGCCCAAGAAGCTGACATCAAAAAAACTTACCGAAAGCTAGCTCGTCAGTTCCACCCGGATTCCAATCCAGGCGACGCCAAAGCAGAAGCTAAGTTCAAAGAGATCAGCGAAGCGTTTTCAGTTTTGTCAGACAAAGAACAAAGAAAAGAGTACGACGCTGTTCGTGCCATGGGCGGCGGCGCCAGATTTACAGCTGGCGGACAAGGACAAGGCGGCGGATTCGAAGATGTCTTTTCCAATTTGTTTGGTGGGGGAGGTCGAGGATTCCCCGGAGGCTTTGGCGGCGGATTTGATTTTGGACCAGCAGCAGGGGTTGACCTAACAGCAAGAACCTCGATTGACTTTATTGATTCAATAAAAGGCGCAACAATCAAACTTGCCCTGCAGGGCATGGAACCACTGAACGTAAAAATTCCAGCTGGTGTGCAAGACGGTCAAAAGATAAAACTTCGCGGCAAAGGAAGACCTTCTCCAAATGGTGGACCATCGGGAGATCTAATCATCACCGTTCGCGTAAAGCCGCATCCGGTCTTCACGCGCGATGGGGCAAACCTTCGTGTCACAGTTCCTGTGACATTTACTGAAGCAGCACTTGGTGCAAACATTTTGGTTCCAACACTTGGTGGCGAACCGGTAAAACTAAAGATCAACCCAGGTTGTCCGAACGGTCGAGTCCTTCGCATTCAAGGTCGCGGAGTTGACGCTGGCAACGCACGCGGAGACCTACTTGCAACTGTTGAAGTAGCGGTTCCATCACACATGTCCGAAAAAGCCAAGAAAGCACTTCAAGACTTCCAGGCAGTTATGCCTGACGAAGATCCGAGAACGGACCTGCTCTCACGAGCAGGACTTCTATAAAGGAAAGGGGTAGCTGATGGCTGAGTTCGATGAGAACACACCACTGTTTGTGATTTCGGTCGCAGCAGAGCTTGCCCTGATGCATCCTCAAACTCTTCGTCAGTATGACCGCTTAGGTTTGGTTTCTCCTCGCAGGACCTTAGGTCAATCTCGTCGCTACACAATGCGCAATGTCGCTCAGCTAAGACAGATTGCAGCTTTGTCTGCTGAAGGAGTATCCCTAGAGGGGATCAAAAGAATTCTGGAACTAGAAAACAATAACGCTGAGCTAAAGCAGCGCGTTCGCGATCTCGAGCAAGCATTAGCTAATGAACTAATGAATAGACCAGGTGCGAGAGTGTTTGCAGCAGGCGATCAAGGAGTCGAATCTTTGGCTGCTGGTAAAAGACCAACAAGAGCAACTCAGGTTGTTTTGTGGCGGGCTCGCTAAATCTCAACAACAACTGGCACGTGATCGCTCGGGCCTTCGCCTTTGCGCTCATCGCGTTCAATGCTGGCTGACTTCACTTTTTCCGCGAAGGCTTCAGAGCCCAAGATGAAATCAATGCGCATTCCTTCGTTTCTCGGAAAACGAAGCTGCTGGTAATCCCAATAGGTATAGCCGTCTTGAACCAGCGGTCTAACAACATCCTGCAAACCAATCTGTTCAAATGCTTCGAATGCTTGGCGCTCTTCCGGTGTGACGTGAGTTGAACCTGCAAAAAAGTTAATGTCCCAAACATCGGTATCTAAAGGAGCGATGTTGAAATCGCCCATTAGCGCCAAGGGCACATCCGGTTCGTTCTCTAGGGTTTCTGCCGTGACGGCAGCTAACCGATCGAGCCATTCGAGCTTGTAAGGAAAGTGTGGGTCATCGAGTGTTCTACCGTTTGGAACATACAAACTCCAAAGCCGAATTCCATCGAAGGTTGCAGCAATTGCTCGAGCCTCCTGGACCTCTTTGAACTCGGGCATTCCAGAAAATCCGATTTCGACATCCTCGGCGGGGATCTTGCTTGCGAAGGCAACACCATTCCACTGGTTTAGACCGTGCATGGTGATTTGGTAGCCGGCATCTTCAAAAGCCTTATAAGGGAACTGATCTGGCTTGCATTTGATCTCCTGCATAGCCAAAACGTCAGTTCCACTGGATTCTAGGAAGCCAATAACCCGATTAACACGGGTTCTGACCGAATTTACGTTCCAGGTGGCTATCTTCACTCCTTAAACTTAAGGCATGTCCGAATCCCCGGTTTCCAAAGCACGCCTTATTGAGCTGATCAAGGAACTAGCCGTTGTTCACGGGCCGGTCACTCTTTCCAGCGGCATTCAAGCCAACTACTACGTCGATCTTCGTAGGGCCACCCTGCACCACGAAGCCGCACCTCTTATTGGCAAGGTGATGCTCGAGCTGCTGGATAAATCAGGGATCAAGGATTACGACTCAGTCGGCGGATTGACCATGGGAGCAGATCCGGTGGCAACCGCAATCATGCATCAGGCTTCCGCCCAGGGAAGAACCATCGACGCATTCGTTGTTCGCAAGGCTCCGAAAGATCACGGCATGGGCAGACAAGTCGAAGGACCTGATGTTTCAGGCAAAAAAGTGATTGTTCTTGAGGACACTTCAACAACCGGCGGATCACCGTTGACCGCAGCCAGAGCTTTAGAAAAAGCAGGTGCAACCGTGTTGGCTGTTGCAACAGTTGTTGATCGTGCCACCGGTGCTCGCGAAGCGATCGAGGATGCCGGCTACCGGTATCTGTTCGCCGTTTCGCTCGCAGACTTGGGTTTGTAATTGGCCAGACAAAAGGGCAGCACGTTGCCCTATTTCTTAGTTGAACTGTCCAACATCACCAGCGTTATTTCCGGCTCAATGGTTTTTATTGCGCTTCCTTGGCTAGCTCTTGAGATAACGGGATCAGCTGCAAGTGCTGGAGCACTTGTTGCCCTTACTTCCATTCCTGGAATTTTCTTTGGCCCTATTCTTGGAACGCTGATTGATCGAATTGGAAGGCGCATCAGCGGCTTTATTTCTGAGGTTCTGACAGCAGTGACTATTCTTCTAATTCCAGTTGTACATAACTCAATCGAGATTTCCTTTGCTCTGCTTGTTTTACTAGCACTAGGTCGAGCGATTGTTAGTCCAGCTTCTAGCACCGCAAGAAAGTCAATCATCCCTGATGTCGCAGGCCCTTCCGGATTATCACTTGAGCGAGCTAACTCAATTCACGAAGCGGTGTTCGCAACTGGTTTTGCAATCGGTCCTGCGGTTGCCGCATTGTTTATTGGCTTGATTGGACCCTTCGATGTTTTCTACGTTGTTGCGTTTTTCTCCACACTCTCAGCAACAGCATTGTTCTTCGTTAGAACTAAAGAATCCAGGGGAGACGGAGTTTCTGAAACCGGAAGCCTGCTTCAAGACACGATCCTCGGGGCTAAGACTGTCTTGAAAACCCCAGCGGTTTTGTTGGGACTGAGCTTTGTGATGACTCTCGCAATGATTTATCTTCCAATCGAGATGGTAGTTCTACCCGCTCACTTCAACGCCCTCGACTATGCCGAAGGCCTTGGAATACTTATCTCCACCATGGCCGGAGCATCGGTTGTTGGAGCACTGCTCTTCGAGAAACTGCAGAAGAAGTTCAAGTACTCAACCATTATGAAATTCGGCTTTATTGGGCTTGGATCTTCTGTGCTACTGATGTCCCTGCTCCCGCCATTTTGGGTTCTTTTGATTCTTGGCGCTGTACTTGGCTTTAGCTGGGGACCGCTAATGCCGATGCTAAACACCGTGATCCAAAGGGTTATCCCCGAGAACATGCGCGGTCGAGTCTTCGGTATCGAAATGACCATTTGGGGTGCGGGACCAACCTTGACTGCGGTTGCCGTTGGTATTGCAGTCGACGGTGTAGGAGTTCAGCCGGTTTACTTATTCCTGGCCGTGATTGTTTTGGTGTTGTCGGTGTTTGTTTCCTTCAATAAGTCAAATAAGCAGCTTGATGCCGCAAGAGATTTGGCTCCGGCGACCTAATGGAAACACCTGAAAACCCAAGCCCAGAACTAACTACCTGGGGAGTTGGACCGTGGCAAGGAGATCTTCCAACAGGTCCTGGTTCGGAAAAGTATGACCCTGAACTTCTTCAATATGGAGATACCAGAAACGTTGTTGACAAGTATCGCTACTGGTCAATGGAAGCAATTGTTGCCGACCTTGATAGCAACCGTCACAACTTTCACGTCGCTATTGAGAACTGGCAACACGATCTAAACATCGGATCTATCGTTAGAACCGCTAACGCATTTTTAGCCAAGCAAGTTCACATCATCGGCAATAAGCGATGGAACAGACGAGGTGCGATGGTAACCGATCGCTACCAACACATCCTGCATCACCCAACAGTCGAAGAATTTGTATCCTGGTCGAAAACTGCAAATGACGGTAAAGCGATTCCGATCATCGCAATCGACAACGTGCCAGGTTGCAAACAACTCGAAAGCTATAAGTTGCCTGAAACCTGCGTTCTGCTTTTTGGCCAAGAAGGCCCAGGTTTGTCCGATGCTGCAATTGCAGCATCAAAAGATGTTGTTGAGATCACTCAGTTTGGCTCCACCAGGTCAATCAACGCCTCAGCGGCGGCTGCAATAACCATGCACCAGTGGGTCATGCAGAACGTAGTTCGTGGCTAGCTTGGGCCCAGCAGGCCCAAAAGCCCTAGCTGGTAGGCTTTATCTGTGCCTGCAATAGTCCTAGTTGGCGCCCAGTGGGGCGATGAAGGCAAGGGCAAAGCCACAGACTTACTCGGTGATCGAGTCGACTACGTAGTTAGATACCAGGGCGGAAACAACGCCGGACACACAGTCGTTATCGGAGACAAGAAGTTTGCTTTGCACCTACTGCCTAGTGGCATCCTTACACCCGGAGTAATTCCTGTAATCGGCAACGGTGTTGTTATTGATCTTGCAGTTCTAATCAAGGAGCTTGATGGCCTTATCGAAAAAGGCGTAGATGTTTCCAAGCTAAAGATTTCAGCTAACGCTCACATCATCACCCCTTACCACGTCACAATCGACAAGGTCTCGGAGCGCTTTCTGGGAAAGCGCGCCATTGGAACAACCGGTCGCGGAATTGGCCCTACCTACGGTGACAAGGTCGGACGACTTGGAATTCGTGTTCAGGATCTTTTCGATGAGAGTATCCTTCGCCAGAAAGTTGAAGCAGCACTTTCTCAGAAGAACCAATTGCTTTCAAAGGTTTACAACCGAGCAGGAATCAAAGCAGAGGAAGTTGTTCGTGAACTTCTTAGCTTCACAGACCGCATTCGCCCGATGGTTTCAGACACCGCACTAGAGCTTCACAAAGCCCTAGAAGCGGGAAAGACAGTGCTGCTTGAAGGTGGCCAGGGAACACTTTTGGATGTTGACCACGGAACTTATCCGTTCGTGACATCGAGCTCACCAATTGCTGGTGGAGCAACTATCGGATCCGGAATTGGTCCAACCAAAATCGACTCGGTGATTGGAATCCTAAAGGCCTACACAACCCGCGTTGGTGCAGGACCTTTCCCAACAGAGCTGTTTGATCAGTGGGGTGAATTCCTTCGCGAGAAGGGATTTGAGTTTGGAACAACAACCGGAAGAGAACGTCGTTGTGGTTGGTTCGATGCACCGGTCGCAAAATTTGCGACCCGCATCAACGGATTAACAGATATCTTCTTGACCAAGCTCGATGTTCTAACCGGCATCAAGGAAATTCCAGTTTGCGTCGCGTACGACGTTGATGGTGTTCGGATGGAAGAAATCCCTGTTTCCCAGTCTGATTTCCACCACGCTAAGCCAATCTATGAAATCTTCCCTGGTTGGGACGAGGACATAACCTCGGCGAAGAAGTTTGAAGACCTTCCTAAGAACGCCCAGGATTACGTGTTAGCTCTCGAGAAGCTTTCTGGAACCAGAATCTCCGCGATCGGTGTTGGCCCAGATCGCAACGCAACTATCGTGCGTCACGACCTTCTTCGGGCCTAACCGCAAGCAATTTTCCGATTCTGGGAACGCGCAACGCAATTACTTGGTTGAATTAGTTCGTGACCCGCGCTGAATACGCCTCCCTACCAAACGATAAAGATGACGCCATCGATCGTTGGGGATCGGCTGCTAACGGCCAAGACCCTCTGGTTGCAAGCTTTACTCTCACGCCGTATTCGAAAGCCCGCCCTCACGTTCCGTTCTATCGGTTCTTTCACTACCCAGATGTTTTAGACCTTCGAAACAATGGCTTTGAAGTTGAAAGATTTATTCCGATCTTTGATTCTCTGGATAACGCCCGGTACTCCCAAGCGGTTCAGGTTTACCACTTGTTGAAGCACGGCCAAGGCTCGATGCTTTGGAACCCAAGGCGTGCACGTGAGATGGAGTTCGAAATTCGTGCAGCTTTTCACCGTCACGGTTTATCTGATGTTCCTACCCTGCTTCGAAGAATGTTAGGTCGAGCATTTCCTGATGACTCGGTAAGTTCACTTTCTGTGAGTTTGCTCAATGTCTATTTCTGGGCATGTCTTGCCGAGGTTGCTCGAGATTACGCTTGGAAAGAGCCAAAGCTCGCGCTGTACTCCGACTACCTCGACTATCCTCTGGAAATCACAGGACTTAGCCCGCAAAGGAACCAAGACGCCGCATGAAACTAATTGCCCTGTCTCTTGCTTCAGTATTTTTACTAACCGGTTGTTCATCACTTCTTGGTGAGGAATCCGACGCAGCTGCCTGCGAAAAGCTCGCAACTGTTGTTAGCACCGAGAACGTTTCCCTGGATACTTTCTCCCCAACAGAAGTAGCAGCAAAGCTGCGCTCCGATGTTTCGCCGATTGCCGCTGGAACACTTGCAACCCGAGTTGATGACCTAGCAACGGCTCTTGAGGGTGCCGAGGTTGATGTTACCGGAGCGGGTGCTGCAGCATCTGAAATTGGTGTGCGGTGTGCGCTATCGGGAGTGAACTTTGACTCCTCGGTTATTGGAAATCTAATCAACTAATCGAGATTGGTTCGCCTCTAGCCAAATAGCTCAGGCAGGGTAGCAACCCAAGAGCTACGAAGCTCATCGAGTTTCCAGGTCGCTAGATCTTGAACCTCAAGTTCACCGGTGTTGTCGGTGACCCCGATGCGAAGAACTGGAATGTTTCTGGCATCACACAGACCTACGAATTTAACATCATCTTCCCGACCAACGCTCACAAGCACCCGACTTGTACTCTCCGAGAAAAGAGCGGAGGTTCTATCGACGCCATCTCTCTCACACAGCTCGGTAATCCAAACCCTGGCACCCATATTGAAACGCAGCACCGACTCTGTAAGAGCTTGAGCAAGACCTGCTTCAGAAAGATCCGTTGCGGATGCAACAAGTCCTTGAAGGCTTGCCCCGTGCAATAGCTCAGCAAGTCTTTTCTCGAAATCAAGGTCAACTACCGGTGGTTTTCCGCCTAAGTGATCGTGAACTACCTCAGACCAAACCGAGCCATCTAATTCGTCCTTAGTAATTCCGAGAAGGTAAATGTTGTTGCCCTCGTCCTGCCATCCGGATGGAATCCTTCTTGCGACATCGTCGATCACGCCGAGGACTCCGACAACGGGGGTTGGGAAAATCGCTACATCACCGGTTTGGTTATAGAAACTAACGTTTCCACCGGTGACCGGAATACCCAGTTCAAGACAGCCATCGGCAAGACCGGTGGTTGCTTGCTTGAACTGCCACATGACTTCTGGGTTTTCGGGAGATCCAAAGTTCAAACAGTTGGTCACTGCCAGCGGTTTCGCACCGCTGGTTGCAACGTTTCTATAGGCCTCCGCAAGAGCAAGGCGTGCTCCCTGGTAAGGATCTAGCTGGCAGTAGCGACCGTTGGCATCAGTTGATAGCGCAACACCTAAACCGGTTTCTTCTGAAACGCGAATCATGCCAGCGCCATCAGGATAAGCAAGAGCGGTGTTACCGCCGACGTACCTGTCGTACTGAGCGGTGATGTAAGACTTATCGGCCTGGTTAGGCGAGGAGACGATCTGAACAAACTGCGCTGCAAGATCTGTTGTGTTGTCATTTGCACGGTAAAGACCGCGAGCCTTCACGGAATCTGCATTCAAAGCAGCTTGCCACTTAGGCAGTTCAACTGGGCGCTCGTAGACCGGTCCATCATGGGCCACGGTGCGAGGTGGGACATTGACGATTTCTTGTCTGCCCCAATTGATCAACAGGCGGTCTTTGTTTATGACCTTTCCAAGCACCGAGTATTCGACTTCGTGCCTGTCAACAATCTTTTTGAAAGCACGAAGGTGTTTTTTAGGAACAATCGCCATCATGCGCTCTTGAGACTCGCTCATCAAGATTTCTTCTGGAGTGAGTGACTCATCGCGAAGTAGAACCTTCTTGAGCTGTACCTTCATGCCCTTGCCACCGTTTGATGCAAGCTCACTTGTCGCACAAGAAATACCTGCACCACCAAGGTCTTGAATACCGGCCACACAACCCGCAGCAAATAGTTCAAGGCAACACTCAATCAAAACCTTCTCGGCAAATGGGTCGCCAACTTGAACGGCTGGTCTGCGGGATGGACCATCGGCGTCAAATGTCTCACTTGCCAAAACGGATACTCCACCGATTCCGTCGGCTCCAGTTCGTGCGCCAAACAAAACAACAAGATCTCCTGCTTCGTCAGCTTTAGCAAGCTTTAGATCTCCGTGCTTGAGTGCTCCGATGCTCAGTGCATTTACAAGAGGATTACCTTGGTAGACCTTGTCGAAAACAGTTTCGCCACCGATGTTTGGAAGTCCCAGGCAGTTTCCATAAAAGGAAATTCCATCAACTACGCCGTGAACTACTCGAGCGGTGTCTGGATTTTCTGGGGCACCGAAGCGAAGCTGATCCATCACTGCAATTGGTCTAGCCCCCATGGTCAAGATATCTCTAACGATTCCACCGATACCGGTTGCTGCACCCTGGAACGGTTCGATGTAACTTGGGTGGTTGTGGCTTTCGACCTTGAAGGTCACGGCCAATCCTTCACCGATGTCAACAACACCGGCGTTTTCACCCATGCCAACCAAAAGGTGCTGTTTCATCTCCGGCGTGACTTTCTCACCGAACTGACGAAGATAAATCTTTGAAGACTTGTAGCTGCAGTGTTCAGACCACATAACCGAATACATCGCTAGTTCTGAGCTAGTTGGACGACGACCAAGAATTTGCCGGATGCTGTCGTATTCGTCTTCTTTGAGGCCTAGGGCAGCCCATGGCTGCTCTTTATCGGCTTCTTTCTTAGATTGCTTTACGGTATCGATGATCATGCGGAAATCACTGAGCTCAACACCGACTGGAAAATCTTCAGGCCATCAACGCCTGATCGCATGGCAACAGGGGAATCCGGTCCAAAGCCAGGCTCAACTGCGTGCTCTGGGTGAGGCATTAATCCAACTACGTTGCCGCGTTCGTTTCTAAGTCCTGCAATGTCATTCATCGAACCGTTCGGGTTTACCTCTAGATACCTGAAGGTAATAAGTCCTTCGCCCTCGAGCATCTTCAGAGTATCTTCGGTTGCGATGTAACCACCCTCGCCGTTTTTTAGAGGGATGGTGATTTCATCGCCTTTTTGGAAAGCATTTGTCCAAGCCGAGTCAACGTTCTCAACGCGAAGTTTCTGATCTCTGCAAACAAAGTGCTGCTTTTCGTTTCGGATAAGACCACCTGGAAGAAGGTGTGATTCAACAAGGATCTGGAAGCCGTTGCAGATGCCTAGAACCGGAAGGCCCTCACCTGCTTTTTTGATGATGGTTTTCATAACCGGTGCTTGGGCTGCGATTGCTCCGCAGCGAAGGTAATCGCCGTAGCTAAAGCCGCCGGGTAGAACAACCGCGTCTACCTTCTTGATCGTGCTGTCGGCGTGCCATAGGGATACTGGCTCTCCGCCTGCAAGGCGGATAGCCCTGGCCGCGTCGCGGTCATCTAGGGATCCTGGAAAAGTGACGACGCCGATCTTCATCTAATTAGTCTTGCTCAATCGATACTTCGACTACGTCTTCGATAACACCGTTGGATAAGAAGCTCTCCGCAATCTTCTTGGCTTCTTGAAGCTGGGCATCGGTCGGAGTAGTTGCGTAGTGAAGTTCAATTCGCTTGCCGATGCGGACCGCGCTGATGGCTTTGTGTCCTGAGCGCTCTAGGGCTCTTGCAACAGCTTTACCTTGAGGGTCTAAAAGGTCCTGCTTAGGCATTACCTGAACGATGATTTTCGGCAACTTTTGGCCCCCTACGGTGGCTAAAACAACTTGGGAATACCTGAAGTTTACTGGTTAGAAGCAACGAGCTTTTCGCGCAACTCCGCGTACCTGGAAGATGTTCGCGCAACTACCTCTGGGGTTAGAACCGGAGGCTTAGAACCAGATTCTGGATCCCAGTTCTCAAGCAACCAATTACGAACGATCTGTTTATCAAAGCTCTCGTTTCGGTTTCCAGCCTCGTAGGCTGCCTTGTCCCAGTATCTGCTGGAATCAGGCGTGAGCACCTCATCGCCCAAAACCATCTGACCCGTTGCAGGATCTGAACCAAATTCAAACTTGGTATCGGCCAAAATCAATCCAGCTTTTTCGGCAATCACGCTCGCCGAGTCAAAAACCGAAAGGGAAAGCTTTCGCAATTGGTTCGCTACTTCTTCCCCAACAATTTCAATTACTTTCTCGAATGTGATGTTCTCATCATGGGATCCAAGATCTGCTTTGAAAGCTGGTGTGAAAATAGGTTGCGGTAGTTTGTCGCCATCTTTCAATCCCGAGGGAAGCTTCACTGCGCAAATTGCACCAGTTGCTAAATACTCTTTGTATCCAGAACCAGAGATGTATCCGCGCACTACGCATTCGATTGGATACATCGACAACTTCTTGGCTACCGTTGCTCGGCCAGCTACTTCTTTAGGCACCGCGACACCTTTAGCTAGGTGGTTTGGAACATCAAGTTTTTCAAACCAAAAGTTTGTCACCGATGTTAGGTTCTCGCCTTTGCCTGGAATTGCAGGATCCAGAATGTTGTCGAATGCGCTGATGCGATCAGATGCAACAATCAAAATCAAATCAGAAAGCGATGCATCCTCTGATTCGTAGAGATCTCTTACCTTGCCGCTATAGACAAGTTTCCAACCGGCAATTGTCTCTGCCAACTTACTCAGCAACCTTGGTTGCAATGTCGCTTCGGTAGTGCGAACCATCAAGTTTGATTCTTGCGATTGCTTTGTAAGCGCGCTTGCGCGCTTTCTTGAATGTCTTTCCAACCGCAACTACCGATAGCACTCGACCAACGCTCGAGGCGTAGCAAACCTCAACACCGTTTACCTTCTCAGCTTTTTCGATTCCCTTGACTTCTCTGACTGGAGCTTGGGTCGATGGGTACCCTTCGCTTGCCAGAACAACAGTGACCGCCATCTCGCTAGAGAACTGCGCTTCTGGTGCAGAATCCAAATGTCCGGTGGATGCTTTGTATAGAAGTGTCTCGAGGGATGTAATAAGTCTTGCCAAAACAACTTGTGTCTCGGGATCTCCGAAGCGGGCGTTGAACTCAATTACTCTGATTCCGCGCTCTGTCACGATAAGTCCGCAATACAGAAGCCCAACGAAAGGTGCTCCAAGTCGTGCGAGCTCTTGAATGGTTGGAAGTGCAACGGTGTCTTCAACTTTTTGTACGAAGTTATCTTCTAGCCAGGGAAGCGGGCTATACGCACCCATGCCACCGGTGTTTGGACCTGCATCGTTATCGAAGGCACGTTTGAAATCTTGCGCAGGGGCAAGTGGCATAACAGAGACACCATCAGATAAAAAGAACAGGCTTACCTCTGGCCCGGATAGAAACTCCTCAACCAAAATCCCCATGTCAATAAACGCCTTGGCGTGCTCTAATGCGGCAGCAGAATCATCGGTGACTATGACACCTTTACCGGCAGCTAAGCCATCGGCTTTGATAACGTATGGTGCTCCGAAATCTTCCATTGCTTGCTCAACCTCTGCAAGTGTTTTGCACTGCCTCGCCATAGCGGTTGGAACTCCGGCTGCTGCCATAACCTCTTTAGCAAATGACTTGCTTCCCTCAAGTTGAGCAGCTAACTTGCTTGGCCCAAAAACAGCAATTCCTTGAGAGCGGAGTGCATCGGACACACCCGCTACCAGAGGGGCTTCAGGACCGATGATGGCAAGCTCAATTGAGTTTTCGAGGGCGAATTTGGAAACCGCTAGAGGATCGTTTGGGTCGAGATCCACTTGGCACTCAACTTGCGCCGCGATGCCCTTGTTGCCTGGGGCAACAATGATGTGGCTGGGATTTGTTCCAGTTTTGATTAGGGACTTGACGATGGCGTGTTCTCTGGCGCCTTGACCCAAAACCAGAATCTTCATCTTCCCAAGCTTAGTTAGTTGGTAAAGCGCCAGGCTTTGTAGTCTGGTAGCTGTGATGCGCCGAAAAATAGCAAGGGCCGACGGCCTTGAGGCAATCTCCGCATACCTTTCAGGCAGCGTATCGGATGCTTTGGTCGCAACCGCAGTTAGGTTCTTGCTCGAAGAACTCGGCACAAATCACCCAGGCAATGCCGTTGAAGTTCGGATACCTCCCCTTGGAGCGGTGCAGTGCATTGAAGGTCCTACCCACACCAGAGGAACCCCGGCCAACGTAGTTGAAATGGATCCAACCAGCTGGCTTGAGCTTGCCTTAGGCAAACAATCCTTCGAGGAGCTAGCAGTTCTAGGCAAGTTAACCGCTTCGGGCAGTCGGTCAGATCTGGCTGGATTGTTCCCTATATTTAAACCATGAGCCAAAATCCCACTGTTTCCTCGGAAGAGGTAAGCATTCGGCGTGCTCCTAAATACCTTGCCTTTTCACTCACCGGATTTTTTCTTGGCGCAGTGATTGCATTTGTTGCAGGACTTGGAACAGCAGAATTTGCAGGACTACTTGTTGCCTTCGGTGGAATCTTCGGTGGGGGAATTGGAATCTTGGCTGCGCTTTTATTTGATGTCTTCTTGAGAGGTCGTGGCTCAAAACTTCAAGCCACGAAAATCGTAGAGTGATCCGCGGCGACGGCAGACTAAACCACGACCTTCTTCCAGGAGAAAAAGGTTCGCAGGATCAGTGTGGCGTCTTTGGAGTTTGGGCTCCGGGAGAAGAAGTCGCAAAACTTACTTACTTTGGTCTCTATGCACTTCAGCACCGCGGACAAGAATCCGCAGGTATTGCAACCTCTAACGGTAAAAAATTGACCGTCTACAAAGACATGGGTCTTGTATCACAAGTTTTTTCTGAGTCTGCTTTGGAATCTTTGCGTGGCCACGTTGCCATTGGACACACTCGCTACTCAACTACCGGTAGCTCCAGTTGGAGAAACGCTCAACCAACCCTTGGTCGAACTGCCTCTGGAACTGTTGCACTAGGACACAACGGAAACTTAACCAACACAGCTGAGCTACTCGAGATGCTTATTAGCCAATACCCAGATCAATCAGAAAACGAAATCACCGGCGGAAACACAACAGACACCGCTGTGCTAACAGCACTGCTTGCAGGAAACCCAGATAACTCCCTTGAGGGAACTGCAATGGAACTTCTTCCAAAAGTCCGTGGAGCATTTTCCTTGGTGTTCATGGATGAGCAGACTCTTTACGCAGCGCGCGACCCGCAGGGAGTAAGACCACTTGTACTTGGACGACTAAACAGCGGTTGGGTTGTTGCCTCTGAGTCGGCAGCACTAGATATCGTTGGAGCTTCCTTTGTTCGCGAGGTTGAACCGGGCGAACTAATCGTGATCGATGAAAACGGGCTTCGCTCAATGATCTTTGCAAAACCAAAGCGGGCCGGTTGCGTCTTCGAATATGTGTATCTGGCACGGCCAGATACCGCCATCAATGGCAAAAATGTTTACGACGCAAGAGTAGATATGGGCAAAGCCCTAGCTCGCGAATTCCCAGTCGAAGCAGATCTAGTTATTCCAACTCCTGATTCAGGAACGCCTGCTGCAATTGGCTTTAGCCAGGAATCCGGAATTCCTTTCGGTCACGGACTAGTGAAGAATGCCTACGTCGGTAGAACTTTCATTGAGCCAAGCCAGACCATACGTCAGCTTGGAATCAGACTGAAGCTAAATCCCCTAAAAGAAGTAATCAAGGGCAAGCGAATCATCGTTGTCGATGATTCCATCGTTCGAGGCAACACTCAACGAGCTCTAGTTCAGATGCTCCGCGAAGCAGGAGCAAAAGAAATCCACGTGAGGATCTCATCCCCACCGATTACCTGGCCTTGCTTCTACGGAGTGGATTTTGCTACCCGCGCAGAACTAATTGCAACTGGACTTGCTCCAGATGATGTTCGTGCATCAATCGGAGCCGATTCACTTGGCTACCTTTCTAAAGAAGGAATGATTGCAGCCTCAGAACAAAAAGAATCTGAGCTTTGCACAGCTTGCTTCACAGGTGAGTATCCAATCGAATTACCAACCGCTGACCGGCTGGGCAAGAACCTACTTGAAAAAGGCGTTGCATCAATTCCGGTCGACGGCAGCTTCAACAAGGTGGCTAATGACTGACGCCTACGCCGCTAGCGGCGTAGACACCGAAGCCGGAGACCTAGCGGTCTCCCTCATGAAAAAAGCAGTTAGCGCAACCCACAATGACAAAGTGTTCGGATCCCTTGGCGGCTTTGCCGGAGCGATGGATGTCTCTTTCCTAAAGTCCTATCACCAACCACTTCTTGCAACCTCAACCGACGGCGTCGGCACCAAGGTTGCAATTGCCCAAGCAATCGACAAACACGACACCATCGGCCAAGACCTAGTCGGCATGGTGGTCGATGACATCGTGGTGATGGGTGCCAAAAGCCTATTCATGACCGACTACATCGCCTGCGGAAAGCTCGTTCCAACCCGAATCGCTGATATCGTGCGTGGAATTGCCGAAGCTTGCAAGAAGGTGGACGTGGCATTGCTCGGCGGCGAGACCGCCGAACATCCTGGATTACTAGGACCCGATGACTACGACGTTGCAGGGGCAGCAGTTGGTGTCGTTGAAGCTGCGAAAGTTTTGGGTCCTGAAAAAGTCAAGGTCGGCGATGTTGTTATTGGAATGGCATCTTCCGGTCTTCACTCCAATGGCTACAGCCTGGTTCGCAAAATTGTTGCCGACAGCAAACTCGATTACAAAAAACCAGTTCCTGAATTTGGCAGAAGATCTTTGGGTGAAGTGCTAATTGAACCAACCATGCTTTACACGGGAATTCTGAACCAGCTTTTGGAATCAGAACTCGGGAATTCAGTTCATGCACTTTCACACATCACCGGCGGCGGAATTGCTGCCAACCTCTCACGCGTTCTGCCTGCAGGTGTTGCACTAGAAGTCGAAAGATCTTCTTGGTCACCAGATAACGTCTTTAGAGTTTTGGCGGAGTGGGGAGCTTATTCACTCGAATCACTCGAGGGAACTTGGAATCTAGGTCTTGGGTTTGCTGCTGTTGTTTCTGCAGACAAAGCCACGGGAGTTTCTGCGAAATTGAATTCTTTGGGTGTGCAGACCTGGCAGCTTGGAGTGATTGAAACTGCAAGTGATGTTTCAGGATTTGTAACATCCGCAAAGGGTGTTGAGGGTGGAGCAGTTAGGCTAACTGGCGCTTACGCCTAAGCCTCCGGATAGAAATTCACAGCACCGCGAACCCAGACGGTGACTTTCATGCCAACCTCCGGGGCGAACGGCCCAGAAGACCTAGCGCGAATCAGTTGCTTAGGAGTCTTTACTTCCACCACTGCATCGTGACCAAAGAACTGTCTTCCAACAACAATCGAGTCACCGTTTAGATCTGGTTGCAGATAAAAGTTCTCAGGTCTAATGGCAACCTTGCCACGGCTTGCTTCCTTGGCAGAGTTCAACAAAGTTAATTGACCCAAAGAAGTGCTGACCTTACCTGATTCAATTACTCCGTCAACAATCACAGAGTCACCTAAGAAGGTTGCAACACCTAAATCAACTGGAGCCGAGTAAATCTCTCTTGGGTTTCCAACCTGAGCAAAGTTTCCGTCACGAAGGAGTGCCACGCGATCGGCAATCGACAGGGCCTCTTCTTGATCGTGGGTGACGAGAATTGTGGTGGAAGAGACTTTGTCTAAAACCTGCTTGATCTCTTCGCGAATGCGGGCACGAAGCTCAGCATCTAAAGCTGCGAATGGCTCATCAAGCAAAATCAGTTCTGGTTCAGGAGCTAATGCTCGAGCGAGCGCGACGCGGTGTTTTTGACCACCAGAGAGTTCCGTTGCCGACTGACTTTCAAAACTTTCCATGGAGACAAGCTTTAGAAGCTCACGCACGCGATCAACGCGAGCTGCCTTGCTTAAGCCCTTGAGTCCAAAGGCAACGTTTTCAAAAACCGAAAGGTGAGGAAATAGTGCCGCATCTTGAGGCACGTATCCAACTTTTCTAGCCTCAGCCGCAACGAAGACATTCTTTGAAGCGACAAGCTTTCCAGAAATTGAAATCTCACCGGAATCAGGATCATCAAAGCCGGCAATCAATCTAAGAAGTGTTGTCTTACCTGATCCAGAAGAGCCAAGCACTGCAACGAATTCGCCCTCGGTGACTTCCAATGAGAGGTCATTAAGAACTCGATGTTTACTGAAAGATTTTGAGATGTTTGAGAGCGCAAGTTTCACTAGACACGCTCCAAATCGTTTATTGGCTCAAGATCTTTTCTAATTGCTCGATTTAGCAACCAGGCTGGAATTCCTGCCAGCAATACCAAAAGTAATGCATACGGTGCCGCTGTTGAAAATGAAGCCACTCCAGTCTCAGTCCACAGTCTCGTAGCTAAAGTCTCAACGCCAGTAGGGCGAAGCAGAAGTGTTGCCGGTAATTCCTTTAGAACTGTCAAAATCACAAGTGTTGTTGCGGCAAAGATTCCAGGTCCGGCAATCGGAAGCACTACTCTTCGGAGAGTCTGAAATTTCGTGAGCCCCAAAGACGCAGAAACCTCGTCAAGTGAAATCGGCGACTGCCGAAGCGGTGTTGAAATTGCAGACAAGGCGTTGGGCAAAAACAGAGCTACATATGCAATCAAAACTAGGAACAGAGATTGGTAGATCCACGGTGCAACTTGGTTAGAAAAAAACACCAAAGATAGCGCAACAACGATTCCTGGAGTCGCGTGAGTCAGCCAAACAGACCGTTCAAGTAACTTCGAGAAAGGCGTTCTAAATCTCACCACAACTATTGCTAAAGCAACTCCGAGCATGGCGGTTAGAAGCCCACCCGAAATTGAAAGATAAAACGAGCTAAACAGGGCGTCAAGAACTTGAGCCCAATCTGTTTCCGGAAGGCCAATTATTGACCATCGAATTAAGCTAGCCATAGGTACAACAAGACCAATGCTCGCGATCCCAGCAAGAAGTGCGACCAGCGGCGTTTTATAGTTTTGCAGATCAATTCTGTTTAGACGATTTGCAATCACTGTTCCTATGGGCTTATCCCTTTGGGATTTAGACTCAATGACTAAAACTAGAACTGTGACAGCGACCAAGATTAGGGCCAGGGTTGCGGCCAAGTTTCTATCGAAGCTTGCGCGATAAGCGTTATAGATGGCTCTAGTAAAGGTGTCGTATCGAACGATGCTGACTGCCCCGAAATCGCTGAGGACATATAGAGCGGAAAGCAATCCTCCCGAATAAGCGGCACCCTTGATGTTTGGCCAAGTGACTTTCCTAAGTACAGCAAATTTCCCTGCACCCAATGAAGAAGCAACTTCCTCAGTTGCCGAATCAAACCTTGCAAGTGCTGCTGAAACAGAGAGATAAACCAAAGGTGCTGTTCCCATGGTGAGTATCAACCAGGCTGCAAAAAAACCGCTGAGATAAGGAAACACGGCTAACCAGGAGTAAGCGGCGACATAGGAGGGTATAGCGAGTGGAAGCGCTGCTAAAACTGCGAAAACCTTCCGCCCTGGCAAGTTAGAGCGAACGGCAATCCACGCTTGAAAAGTCCCAATCAATATTGCCGAAACAGAGACTGCCAACGCAAGAAGGAGCGAACTCGTCATTAACTCGAGAGTTCGGGTTTCTTCCAATATTTCTAGGAAGGATTCAAAGCCTGCTCCAAAAACGCGAACTAGAAGATAGCCAAAAGGAATAAGGGCTAACAAGACAGCCAAGGCTGCCACTAACCAAATAGCTAGTGGCGGCCTTGCCTGCTTGTCATTCATTAGAGCAATCCGGCAGTACGTATCAACTCGAGTGTGACTGACAGGGTTGCCAAGTCAGAGAGATCAAACGTTGGAGATTCAACTTCGGTGATTGGCTTGATTCCATACATCGGTGCAAGGCCGATCAACGAGTACTCGGCAGTTTTTTCAACAAAGTACTGCTGAGCGGTTTTTCCAAGTAACCACTTGGCAAATTCATTTGCAGCTGGGTTATCAGAAAGTACACCAACCCCTGCAACGTTGATTAGGTTTCCCGCGTCTCCAGCTTGGAACCAGGCAACTTCCGATCGCATGTCCGTGACGCCAGTTTCCTCCGCAAGCTCAAACCAGTAGTAGTGGTTTATAAGACCAAGTTCAATTACTCCATCTTCAACAGCTTGAAGAATCTGTGAGTTCTTTTCAAACAGAACGGCATTTGCCTTCATCTCATTCAGAAACTCGCTTGCAGCCTGATCACCATCAAGAACTCGGATTGCAGTTACGAATGCCTGGAAAGATGCATTGCTTGGTGCAATACCGATCCGGCCTTTCCATTCAGGATTCGTTAGATCCATGTAGCTTTTTGGAAGTTCAGTGACTTTCTCTGGATCAAATGCCATGACGCGGCCACGACCGGAAACGCCAACCCACACTCCGGCATCGGAACGATATTGCGCTGGAACAAGTTCAAGCGTTTCGGAAGGAAGTGCCTTCAATAGACCTTCGTTGCCAAGTGCTCCAAGTGCTCCGGCATCTTGAGAGAAGAAAACGTCGGCGCGGATGTTGCTGCCTTCTTCGAGAATTTGAGCAGCTAACTCGGCTGAGTCGCCATAACGAACCTCAACCCCGATTCCGGTTTCGGCTGTGAAAGTTTCCAGAAGCTCGGCAATGAGATCTTCGCTTCGACCGGAGTAGATGGTAATTGATTCACCCGATGAGGAACCAGGGGTTTCGCTCGCGCAGGCGCTAAGGCTGACAATCGCGGCGAGTGCTAACGCCAAAGGCGCGAGCCTAGTTCTAACAAAATTCATATGAAGTTTTTCTCTCAGTTTCGGATCGAATATCATTTCGACCGTCTGTTTTGCCTGAAGGAGGTTGCCCGCAGGACTTTTAGGACTTAGCTTCGGTGTCTTCTTGCGGCTCTTCGTCTTCGTAGAGATCCGCCCACTTGTCTTCGTAGTCAGGTTCAGTTGAACCTGGAGCTTTGGTGAGTTCTTTTTCTAGCGCACTGTAATCAGTAGAAGGGCTGAAGTACTTCAGCTCTCTGGCTACTTTGGTGTGTTTCGCCTTTTGACGGCCACGCCCCATGGCGAGACCCCTCTTTCGTATCTTGTCCGTGCCAGATTGGGCCCAGAAAACCTGAAATCTGTTCTAAGTTTAGCATCCAGCCTGAAGCCTAGCTAGAGCCAAATCACAGCTGTTAGCAGGCTTAGAGCGGGCAGAGCCAAGTTCAAAACGAGATTGGCGATGGCTCTAAACCTTTGTTCATTCTTTAGGTACTCGTAGCTTTGGGCAGCGAAAGTTGAAAAAGTTGATAACCCGCCAGCTAGTCCAACAACCAATGCAATTTCATTTTCACCGCTTGAAACAGCAAGCCCCACCACAAACGAAGCAATCGAATTCACAGCCAAAATTCCCCAGGGCAAAGCTCCAGACCAGAAACCAGCGATGTGTCGAAGCACACTTCCTGCTCCACCTAACAGGGCAACTGCTGCAACTGAAATCAAAATTTCCATTAGCTTGCCGCCTTTTTAGATCTGCGGGAAGCCAGCTGTGTTCCAAGCCAGTAAGTCAAAACTCCAAGTACCAACTGGATTGCAACCACCATCCAATACAGGTAACCAACGCTGGAAAGTCCAAGCTCCGCTCCCGCGGTGATCAAAGCAAGACCGCTCATGGTGGTAAATCCACCAGCAAGACCTGGACCGAAAAAGCCTTTCCAGGTTTCTGAGCGAGAGGCACCAATTACATGCACAAACCCGAGCAAAAACGCTCCGGCCAAATTCACAATTGACGTAGCAATTAGCTCCTGCGACAAATCCTGAAGCGCTAATTCATCAACGCCCAAGATCACAAGAAAACGGGCGATGGAACCTATTGCGCCACCAAGAAATACCGCTCCAAGAACTTTTGCTTGCAAGGAACTACTTCTTCTTGCGACCAGAAGTCTTTACAGGCTTGCGAGAACCAAGGTTGAACGTGCTTGCAAATCCAAGCAGCAAGAATCCTCCGGCAACCCAAGCCGAAGCCTTAGCTCCGTCGGTGAATGCTTCACCGGCTGCAGTTTGGATTTCTGGGCTGATTGCACCAAGTTCAGGAATTGCAGCACCGGCTGATTCAACAACCGCGTCAACAATCACTACCTGCTGAGACGACTCAAGCTGAAGATCACTAAGTCTGGTTTCCAAACTTGCCTGTGTGGAGGTGAACAAAACTGTTCCCAAAACAGCAATTCCCAGAGCCGAACCAATCTGACGAACAGTTGACTGAGAACCTGAACCCTGACCTGATTTGTCCATCGGAACATCAACCATGATCACACCGGTTAGTTGCGCTGTTGCAAGACCGATACCGATTCCATAGACAAACAAGAATCCTGCAATCGAAGCCCAACCAGCATCGATGGTTGCATTCAGTGCAATACCTGCAACACCAATTAGTTCAAGCCCAACACCGATACGAACTGCCATTGCTGGAGCAAGCTTTCCGCTTAGTGCTCCACCAATTCCAGATGCCAGGAAGGCACCGGCTGCCAGCCATAGAAGAACAAGGCCAGAACTGATTGGAGAAAGACCTAGAACGTTCTGAAGCCAAAGTGGAATCGCGAACAAGATTCCAAATTCACCCATCGAGATAATCGCAGCCGCGATAGACCCGTTTCTAAATGAACCAATCTTGAATAGATCAAGATCCAAAAGAACATTCTTCTTTTCGCTCTCACGCTTTTTCTCCCAAAGGACAAAAGCGATTGTTGCAACAACAGAGATAAACAGCGAAATTGGAATTACTGAAATGCCATCAGTTGGCCAGTCGTAACCAAAAGCTGAGAACTGGTTGTTTGGATTGACATCCCACCAACCGTAGATTCTTCCTTCAATAAGACCAAACACGAGGGTGGAGAACATCACAACGGAGATTGCAGCGCCAACAAAATCGATGCCACCTGCACGCTGAGTTGATTTGGATTCTGGTACGAAATACAAAAGACCCGCGATGATGATGATTCCAATTGGCAAGTTAATGCCAAAGGCCCAGCGCCAGTCAAAATCAGTTGCTAGCCAGCCACCAAGAACCGGTCCAATAGCAACCATTCCTCCGATGGTTGCTCCCCAAACAGCAAATGCGATTCCTCGCTCTTTGCCCTGGAAGTTTGCGTTTACCAAAGACAAAGTGGTTGGAAGCACCATTGCGCCTCCGATACCCTGCACAACACGAGCCATGATCATCGCTGATGCACTCTCGGTAAGTCCTGCCCAAACCGAAGCAATTGTGAAAATCACGATGCCGATTATTAGCAGCCGCTTGCGACCAATACGATCGGCAATCGAACCAAACACCAATAGCAGTGCTGCGAAGACCAGGATGTAAGACTCTTGAACCCACTGAACTTCAGCGGAGGTAAGAGCTAGGTCAACAATAATTGACGGGAAGATGGTGTTCACGATGGTTCCGTCGATGATCACGATGGAAATTGCCATCGAGATAAAGACCAGGCCGATCCAGCGATTGCGTGTTTTTTGAGGCACGTGTGTTTGTCCTTGCGGTTTGAATTGGGCTGGCCGAAAAGGGGTTTGGGGCCAGCAGAAGATCTCTAAGTCCCAACCTACTCAGCAATTGTTTAGAAGTGTGTTAGCTGAGTAGTTGATTACGTAAGAAGAAATTTGCGTGGGTAAGGAAAATCAAGTGAAAGTGGTGGCTCCGACCGGCGTCGATCCGGTGACCTAACGATTTTCAGTCGTTCGCTCTACCAACTGAGCTACAGAGCCTAAAGGTGGTTTGACCCACCCCCATTCAATAAAAGCCCTCATAAGAGGGCTTCTATTTGAAGCGACCCTGACCGGACTTGAACCGGCGACCTTCGCCGTGACAGGGCGACGCGCTAACCAACTGCGCTACAGGGCCTCGTTGCTACGAGCCTACAATTTGTGACCCCAACGGGATTCGAACCCGTGCTACCGCCGTGAAAGGGCAGCGTCCTAGGCCACTAAACGATGGGGCCTACAAAGAGTGGAACTTCATAGCACCAGCTATAAACAGTAGCCCCCATAGGGCTCATTTAGCAACCCCAACGGGCTTGGAGGCCTTTATCTTTCGACACTCTCAGCCATCCTTCAGGTATTACTTCAAGGTTCCGTGTTAGCTTGAAAAATATGTCTTTTCGACTGAAAGCCCCCTTTGCCCTGCTCACGAGCTTGGCAATTCTTCTGGGCACCGTGCTTGCAGTCCCAGCGATGGCAAACCCGAACTACCCGAGTGCCGCCGAGGTGGCCGCCGCTAAGCGCAACGTAGTCGATAAGCAAAAGATGATCGAGCGAATCGAGAATCTCATTGCAGATCTCGAGGATGAAGTTGAAGTCCTAAACCGCGAAGCCAGCATCAAAGCTGAAATCTTCAACGTCGCTCAAGAAGAATTCGAAATTATCGAGCGCAAGGTAAAGGTATTAGAAAAACAGGCCAAGGCCGCGCTCGCCGAAGCTGACCAGGCTGCCGAGCAGCTTGGTCAAATTGCGTCTCAGATGCTTAGAAATGGTTCCGGCGGAACCTCGCTGAATCTGTTTCTAAACCCCGGCGAAGCCGATGACCTTTTGTATCAATTGGGAGCTCAGGAAAAACTGGCTGAGCAAACTGAACTGATTTACCAAAAATCCCTGGAGCGCCAGCGGCTTGCCAAAGCGCTAACCGATGAATTGGCCGCTGCCGAAAAAGAACTTGAAGCCAAAGCCGAGGTAGCTAAAAAAGCTTTCGATGAGGCCCAAGCTGCCGCCAATGCAGTTGAGGCCAAGGTCGCAGCAAACAAGCGTCAAAACAGAATCTTCTATAATCAGCTTGCTTCCCTAAAGGACACCGCAGCCGACCTTGAGCGCCAGCGCGCCGAAGGTCTGGCGTGGGAAAGAAGACAGGCTGCTGGAACCCGCGTTCCTGAAGCTCCTGAGCTTTACAAAGTTGGACCACCAAACCAAGACAAGGTTGATCGAGTAATCGCCTTTGCTAGAGCGCAGCTGGGTAAGCCATACATTCTTGGCGCTCGCGGACCCAACGCTTGGGACTGCTCTGGTTTGACCATGAAGGCCTACGAAGCAGCCGGTACTTACATCGGAACACATTCGGTTTCTAATCAGTTCATCAATGCGATGGACAAGCGTCAGCTTGTTCCGCTTCGAGACGTTGCAGCCGGAGATCTAATCTTCTGGTCAACGAGCAACAATCATCTAAACCGCGGTTATGGAGATAAGTACCACATCGGTATTTACATCGGCGGCGGATTAATTCTCGATGCACCAAACCCATCAAAACCGGTTCGAATAATTCCGATGAACCAGCGACTTGGTGAAATGGTTCCGTACGCTGCACGCCCTAGCGCGTAAAAATTTTAGTGCTTGTAGTTGGCTTTAGCCTCTGCGATTAATCTTTCCGCTTCAGCTTTGTTGGCCCAACTACCAAGCTTGACCCACTTGCCTGGCTCAAGATCTTTGTAATGCTCGAAGAAGTGAGCAATCTCGTTTTTGGTCTGCTCAGGGACATCGCCAATATCTTGGATATGTTCCCAGCGCTTGTCTTTAGCTGGAACACATAGAATCTTCTCATCCATCCCGCCATCGTCTTCCATTGGAAGTACGCCTACGGCACGAACGTTCACAACAACGCCTGGGAAAACTGGGAACTCAAGAAGTACTAGGGCATCAAGCGGGTCGCCATCGCCGCCTAGAGTCTTGTCGAAGTAGCCGTAGTCAACCGGGTAAACAAAAGGTGTGTAGAGCACACGGTCTAGGTGTACGCGACCGGTCTCATGGTCAACCTCATACTTGTTTCTCGATCCTTTAGGAATCTCGATTACGGCTTCAATCATTGCTCTCCTCAATAGGCTTGTTTCACCCACAAGATTACCCAACTTGAAGGAAACCTGAAGTGAGCGTGCGCAAGCGTCTTAGTCCCGCCCAGGGGCTAATTCGCCTTGCGGTTCGAAACTGCCTGACCTCAAACACCAAACCCGGACAAAAACTACTACTCGCCGTATCCGGAGGAGCTGACTCACTCGCCCTAGCAGCAGCTTGCGAATTCGAAGCTAAAAAACTTGGGCTCAAGATCGCAGCGGCAGTAATCGATCACTCACTTCAAAACAACAGCGACAAAATTGCTGCCCAAACAGCCAAGACACTTGTCGCACTTGGATTTGAAGAGGTGGTTGTCAAGAAAATTGCTGTTGGAAAAGCAGGCGGACCAGAAGCGGCAGCGCGCACCGCGCGCTACAACGCCCTTGAAACACTCCGCCAAAAAACCAAGTCGCACTTCATTGTTTTAGGCCACACTTCTTCCGATCAGGCAGAAACAGTCTTGTTAGGTCTAGTTCGAGGATCCGGTTCTAAATCACTTTCGGGAATGAGCGAAAAAACCGGACTGCTGCTTAGACCTCTGCTTGGCATCGAGCGCGCGACCACAGAGGCTTTTTGCAACGACAGCGGCATCAAGTACTGGTCAGATCCGCAAAACAAGGACGAGAAGTTTTTGCGCGTCATGATTCGAAAGCACGTTCTTCCCTTTTTGGAAAAGCAGCTCGGGGGATCGGTTGCCGCATCTCTAGTTAGAACTTCAGATCAGCTTCGTGAAGACAACACTTACCTGGAGTCACAAGCTGACAAGAGCTTCAAGAAGTACGCGAAGGTTTCAGGTTCTGGAATCAGTTTTGATGCAAAGGCACTAGAGAAATTGCCTGCGGCAATTTTGAATCGCGTTATCAAAAAGGCGTTAGATGGTTTTGGTTCGGAGTCGAGTCGGACTCACGTGCTGGCAGTTTCAGATTTAGTTTTGTCCTGGCATGGGCAAAAGCCTTTGGCGCTTCCAGGGGTTAGAGTAGTGCGTAAGGGCAACACCATCAGCTTTGAGCCAAACAGGAGATGACCAGTGGATCTGGAAACCGTAACCGCTGAAATCACTCAGGTGCTAATCACCAAAGAGCAGATTGAAACCCGCATCCAGGAATTGGCCAAGGAAATCGATGCCCACTACGCCAGCAAAGACGTTCTACTAGTTGGTGTTCTAAAGGGCGCTGTTATGTTTATGGCTGATCTTTCTCGCGCTGTTCAGTCAAGAGTTCAGATGGACTGGATGGCAGTTTCTTCCTATGGTTCAGGAACAACTTCCTCCGGAGTAGTTCGAATCCTGAAAGATCTTGACGCTGATGTTTTGGGCAAAGACGTACTTATTGTTGAGGACATCATCGACTCCGGTCTTACTCTTTCTTGGCTGGTTTCCAACCTAGAAGCTCGTGGAGCAGCCTCAGTTGAGGTTGTTGCACTGCTTAGAAAGCCAGATGCTGCCAAGGTTGACGTTGATGTTCGTTGGGTGGGCTTTGAGATTCCGAACGAGTTTGTGGTCGGATATGGCCTTGATTACAACGAGCGATACCGCACCCTGCCTGGGGTAGCGGTGCTTTCCCCTTCTGTTTACTCCTAGATTTTCACCTGTCAGTTTGGACAGGTAACCTAGGAAGCTATGAAGCTCAAGAAAATCCTTTCCGGTCCATTTATCTGGATCTTTGTGGCAATCGTCATTTTGATCACCGGAACAAGCCTTATCAATGCCCAGACCTTTCAGCAGGTTGACACCAAGTACGGCCTATCGCTGATTGAAACTGGCAAGGCCAAATCCGTCAAAATATTTGACGGTGAGCAGCGCGTTGACATTGAACTTCTAAATCCAGACCCTGAGTTTGGCTCGCAGGTGCAGTTCTTCTATGTCGCACCTCGTGGCGAGCAAGTCATTGACGCAATTTCGACTTCTGTAATCAGCGACGGCTTCAACGATGAAGTTCCAAACACTCCCTGGTATCTAGCCCTGCTTGGATCACTTCTACCTTTTATTTTGATTGGACTCATCTTCTGGTTCCTGCTGTCCTCAATGCAGGCTGGTGGCGGAAAAGTCATGCAGTTCGGAAAATCCAAAGCCAAGATGGTCACCAAAGAAACTTCACAAACCACCTTTAAAGATGTCGCCGGAATTGACGAGGCATTAGAAGAACTTGAAGAAATCAAAGACTTCCTCAAAAAGCCCGAACGCTTCAAAGCCCTGGGAGCCAAGATTCCAAGAGGTGTTTTGTTGTATGGGCCTCCGGGAACTGGAAAGACCCTGGTTGCCAAGGCTGTGGCCGGTGAAGCCGGAGTTCCATTCTTCTCGATCTCAGGTTCTGACTTTGTTGAAATGTTTGTTGGAGTTGGAGCCTCGCGTGTGCGCGATTTGTTTGAGCAGGCCAAGGCCTCATCGCCAGCCATTATCTTTGTCGATGAGATCGATGCAGTTGGTCGTCAGCGTGGAGCCGGTATCGGTGGCGGTAACGATGAGCGCGAGCAGACTCTAAACCAACTGCTAGTTGAGATGGATGGATTCGATTCCAGCGTCAGCGTGATTTTGATTGCGGCAACCAACCGCCCAGATATCTTGGACCCAGCCCTACTTCGACCAGGTCGCTTCGATAGACAAATTGGTGTTGGTGCACCGGATCTTGCAGGACGCGAACAAATCCTCCGCGTGCACGCTAAGAACAAGCCAGTCGATGACGATGTTGATCTTGCTCTAATTGCAAGAAGAACCCCAGGCTTTACCGGAGCAGATCTTGCAAACGTGTTGAACGAAGCTGCTTTGTTGTCTGCTCGTGAAAACCGCAAAACCATTGACGCTGCAACTGTCGATGAAGCAATCGATCGCGTTATCGGCGGACCACAGAAAAAATCTCGTCTGATGAAAGACGAAGAGCGCCTAAACACCGCGTACCACGAGGCAGGTCACGCACTGGTTGCCGCTTCCCTAAACCACTCAGACCCGGTCACCAAAGTGACAATCTTGCCAAGAGGTCGTGCACTTGGATACACCATGGTGTTGCCACTGGAAGATCGCTACTCAGTTACACGCAACCAACTGCTTGATCAGATTGCTTATGCCTTAGGTGGAAGAGCTGCCGAAGAGGTTGTCTTCAAGGACCCAACAACTGGAGCATCCAATGATTTTGAAAAGGCAACTAAGACTGCGCGTCAGATGGTCACGCTCTTCGGTTTCGCATCTTCTTTGGGAACTGTTTCTTACGGTGGCGGTGGCGAAGTGTTCATCGGTCGCGACATGGCTCAGGCCAGAGAATATTCCGACGAAGTTGCTCACCAGATAGATGTTGAGATTCGAAAGATTCTTGATGCAGCGCACGACGAGGCATACAAAGCCATCAACCTAAACCGTCGAGTATTAGACGCGATGGCCAAAGAGCTAATGGAGAAAGAAACTCTTAACCCTGACGACATCGCAAAGTTGTTTAAGTCAGTTAAGAAACTTCCAAAGCGCAAGCCTTGGCTTTCAAAATCCTCCAGACCCTCATCCAAAAAAGGCCCTATTGCAATTCCCACCAAGGGCTCAACAACTGCCAAGGTAGCAGCGAAGAAAAAAGCTGAAGCGGCCGAAGCAGCAGCTGCTAAGAAACCTGTTGTGAAAAAGGCAGCTAAGAAACAGGTTGTGAAAAAGGCAGCTAAGAAAACAGTTGCCAAGAAACCTGCTGCGAAAAAGCCCATTGTGAAGAGACCGAAAAAGGCTGTCAAGAAGAAGTAATTGGTTGACATCGATCGCATAAAAAATGCGGTGACCGAGCTACTCACCGCAATTGGCGAAGACCCCAAACGCTCTGAACTACAAGCAACCCCTGAGAAATTCGCAGAAGCATATCAAGAGTTTTTCAAAGGAGTTGGCGTTGATCCAATGTCGATTCTTGCTGATGCTTTCCCAGCCGAACAAAACGATGTTGTGATCTTGAAAGATATCGAACTGGTTTCGATTTGTGAACATCACTTGCTTCCCTTTACTGGAGTAGCTCACATCGCCTACCTGCCAAAAGACAAGGTGGTTGGCCTAGGCCGCCTACCAAAGCTTGTTGAGGTGCTTGCCGCCAGGCCTCAGCTTCAGGAGAACCTCACATCACAAATTGCCGAAGCTATCCAGACCGGATTGGATGCAGCCGGTGTGATTGTGGTTATTGAAGCCCGCCATCACTGCGTTGCATCAAGAGGCGCAAGACAACCAGAAGCCAACACCGTTACATTGCGAGCCCTCGGCACTTTCAGCGAGCCAGCTGCCAGAGCCGAGATTATGGCCCTGATTGCCAAATGAAAACATGGTTAATTTCACTAGACCTCTGATCATGGGTGTTATCAACATCACCCCGGATTCCTTTTCTGACGGCGGTCAATTTCTAGATTCGAACGAAGCAGTAAATCACGCGCTGGAACTTGTTCGCGAAGGTGCAAACATCATCGACCTTGGTGGGGAATCGACTAGACCAGGCGCTTTGCGAGTAAAGCTCGAAGAAGAACAAGCCCGTGTGCTGCCTGTAATTGAAGCACTGATGCAAAACGCTGAGTTCAAAGCAAGGGGTGCAATCATCAGCATTGACACCATGAACGCGCAAACCGCAGCGCTTGCAGTTGCCGGTGGAGCCGCAATTGTGAACGATGTTTCCGGTGGTCTTGCCGACGAACAAATGTTCGCGGAGCTAAAGCATCTGAAATGCAAATTCATAGTCAGTCACTGGCGAGGCTTTAGCGAAACTATGGATTCGCTGAATAACTACACATCCGTTGCTAAAGATGTTGCAGAAGAACTTATCGAGCGAGTTGCAAAAGCAGAAGCCGCGGGAATTTCTAGAGAACGGTTGATCATCGATCCAGGTCTGGGGTTTGCAAAAGACATTGCACAAAACTGGCACCTGGTTGCTCGCCTTGACGAATTAGAAAAACTTGAACTTCCAATTTTGGTTGGAGCATCCAGGAAGCGCTTTCTTGCTGGAGCACTCGAGCCGCAAGATGCAGCCGGAGTAAGCAACCAAAGACGCGATCTTGCTACTGCAGTTTTGACGGCGCTTTTACTCCAGCGCAAGCTTTGGGGCGTGAGAGTCCACAATGTTGCAACAACCCTTGATGCAATCAAGGTTGTTGAGGCCCTGGCGTTTGCGAATGAAGAGTCCAGCGGGCAGAGTTAAGCCATGACCCAAAAGATTCAGATCAAGGGCCTTCGGGTTTATGGCTACCACGGTGTGATGGAGCACGAGCGTGATGAGGGCCAGTACTTCATCATTGACGCCACCATCAAGGTTGATGCGAAGCGTGCTAGCTCCACAGACGATATTTCAAACACCGTCAGCTATGCCGAAATAGCTCAGCTAATCGCTGACAACGTTAGAAACAATCCAGTGAATTTACTCGAGACTCTTTCTCAGCGAATCGCTGATGAAGTGCTAACTGCGTCAGGACCTTGGGCAAAGTCGGTAAAGATAACGGTTTCAAAACCTGATGCGCCGATCGATCTTTACTTCGACACCGTGGCTGTAACAGCAAAGGCAAAAAGGCAGTCCTAGTGGGCACCTGGAAAATTGCGGTGCTGGCCCTTGGTGCAAACCTGGGCGATAGACAAAAAACCATCGAGACCGCTATCGAACAACTTGCTGCTCAGAAAAAGATCCGTGTGCTTGAGAGGTCCCCTCTAGTTGAATCAGTTGCGCTGACCGAGTCGGGCGAAGACAAGTCGCTACCTAGTTATCTGAACGGTGTTATCAAGATTGCAACTCAGCTTCGTCCAAAAAAGCTCCTGGAAGTCATCACCAGAATCGAGAATTTGCACGGACGGATTCGTCTGCACCGATGGGGTTCTCGAACGCTTGATATCGACATCATCACTTATGAAGATGTCTTTAAATCCTCCAAGCACCTAACTATTCCTCACCCACAAACCCACCACCGTCCATTCGTTCTAGTTCCGTGGACTCTGATGGATGAAGAAGCAATTTTGCCGGGGCATGGTCGAATAGCAGATCTTTCAAGTTCTATGACCGCGCAGGTGAGTGTGCTGAAATGAAACCCACCAAGCTATCGCTACTGCTACTTATATCTATTCCATCAACCCTCGCATCGTTTTTCGTTGCAAGCTTTATGGTTGGTCGCGGTCTTCAGGTTCCGGTATCGCCTAGCAATCTTTTGATCACCCTGGCTGCAATTTCTGCAGTGCTCCTTGTTCTTTCGATTCCTATCTGGCGCTACCGCAGCGCACTAAAGCAAAAATCCACTCAGCGCCCCAAGCGCGTTGATCCGTTCTACGCGGTTAGAGTTTTGCTGCTTGCCAAGGCAAGTGCATTAGCTGGCGTGCTATTTGCCAGCTGGCATTTGGGTGTGGTTATCTTCACTTTGTCGGGAGCCGTGGTGGTGCAGAGCTTGGTGTTGCAAAACAGCTTTGGATTTATCGCCAGCGTGATGCTGATTGTTGCAGCACTGATTACTGAGCAAATCTGCCGTCTACCTCAAGACAGTGACCCAGATCCAGATCAGGCGGTGACCTCTTGAAACAGGGAAGACTAAACGTTGGAGTAATAGGTACAGAGCCTGCTGGAATTGCGATGGGTCAAGCCCTAGCCACCGCCGGTCACATGGTGGTTGCCGTTAGCACCGCAACACAGGATTTAGACGATGCCCTAGATGTATTGCTGCCACAGGCAAAAAGATTGACCGATACCCAAATTCTTGAGGCGGCTGATTTAGTTCTGCTTGCTGTTCCAGCAGCAGAAATCACCGCAACCGTTTCAGATCTTTCTGATTCTTGGCGTGCTGGCCAACTTGTTGTTCATCTCGCTGCTGAGTTTCATCACGAAATTTTGAGCGAAGCGTTCGCAAAAGGTGCTATTCCACTTGCAATTCATCCAGCAATGCGCTTTACCGGAACCAGCTTGGATCTAAATCGCATGAAGGAAAGCTTTTTTGCGGTGAGTGCTCCAGCTGTTGCACTACCCATCGCTCAAGCTCTAGTTATTGAGATGGGTGCCGAGCCTATTGTTATTGCCAGCTCGGCACGGGCCAGCTATGCCGAGGCAATCGAGGTGGCAAGCAATTTTTCCGCAATGATTGTTAATCAAGCAATCGGATTGCTGGAGCAAGCGGGAGTTGAAAACCCAGCACTAGTTATTGCTCCGGTGATTGAGAGTGCGGTGGATCAGGCTTTGTCCAAAGGGCACCGTCAGATCAAGCCGGAAGATTTGATAGGGGACGCTTAGATGAAGGTCGTGAGGACAGTAGCGGATGTTGCGCTGTTGGTCTCGCGAACCAAAATCTCAGGCAAAAAAGTTTCATTCGTTCCAACCATGGGAGCAATCCACGAGGGGCACCTGTCCCTAATCGCTACGGCTAAAGAACATTCTGATCTGGTCGTTGCATCCATTTTCGTAAACCCACTTCAGTTCACAAGCACCGCGGATTTTGAGCTTTACCCAAGAAATGAAGACTCAGATGCCAAAGCGCTAAACAAAGCCGGAGTAGAAGTTCTATTTCTTCCAACCGTTGATGAGATCTATCCAGATGCGAATTACGCCATCACCCAGAAGGCTGGTCCGGTAGGCCAGACCTACGAGGGCGATTCAAGACCCGGGCACTTCGACGGCATGCTCACGGTGGTATCCAAACTGTTTGATATCGTTCAACCAGATATCGCAGTCTTTGGTGCCAAAGATGCTCAGCAGCTATTTCTCATTCGCCAGATGGTCAAGGCTCAGAATCCACTTGGCACTCGTGATCCAATTGAGATCATCGAGGCTCCAACCGTTAGGGATTCCAAGGGCCTTGCCCTTTCAAGTCGCAACAAGCGATTGTCTAAGGCTCAGCTTCAGCTGGCGCTGACTCTGCCAAATGCACTCAACGAAGCAAGCCTTGCCGCCTCTCGAGGAGGCGGACCATCCAGCGCCTACTTCTCCGCGAGCTCCGTATTTACTGCAAGTGGTGAGGCTAAACTCGATTATCTAGCCTTGGTGAATCCAGCAACCTTTCAAGCAATTGAAGAAGGATTCACTGGCCAGGCACTGATGATTGTTGCCGCAACCGTAGGTGACGTAAGACTTATCGATAACAGGTTGATCACCTTCTAGGAGAAACAAAGCGCAATGACCGACCAGCTAGAAAACGATTTCGAAGATCTTCCGGAGCAAATTGCCGTTCGCATGGCAAAGCGCGAAAAGCTCAACGAGCTCTCCGACGCCTACCCGGTCTCACTTCCAATCACACACACCATCGCTCAAGTTCGAGCCGAGTTTCCAGATCTAGAAATTGACGTTGCAACCGGAAAAACTGTTTCGGTTGCAGGACGCGTAGTTTTTGCTCGCAACACAGGCAAGCTTTGCTTCGCAACTTTGCAGTCAGGCGATGGCGAAAGAATTCAGGCGATGGTCAGCCTCGACAAAGTCGGCGAGGAATCCCTAGAGCTATACAAAGAACTAGTTGATCTTGGCGATCACCTATTTGTTGAAGGCGAAGTAATCACTTCCAAACGCGGTGAGCTAAGTATTTTGGTTGCAAGCTGGAAGATGGCAGCTAAAACAATTCGCCCACTGCCAAATTTGCACAATGATCTTTCAGAAGAATTCCGCGTACGCCACAGGTACATCGATCTAATCGTTCGCGACCGCGCACGTGAAGTTGTGAAGATTCGCTCTCAAGTTATGCAGTCAATGCGTAAGACATTCACCGAGGATAACTATCTAGAGGTTGAAACCCCGATGCTTCAGTCGATGCACGGTGGTGCATCGGCTAGACCGTTCAAGACCCATATGAACGCGTTCGACATGGAACTGTTTTTGCGCATCGCACCTGAACTTTTCTTGAAGCGTGCTGTTGTTGGAGGCATCGAACGTGTCTTTGAGATCAACCGCAACTTTAGAAACGAAGGTGCTGACTCAACTCACTCACCGGAGTTTGCAATGCTCGAGGCTTACCAGGCCTACGGCGATTACAACACCATGGCTGATCTAACGAGAAAGCTAATCCAAAACGCCGCGCAGGAAGTTTTTGGTACTCAGGTAGTCAAGCTCGAAGACGGGGAAGAAAACGATCTTTCCGGGTCTTGGAATCACATCTCAATGTTTGATTCATTATCTGCCGCAGCTGGAGTTGAAATAACACCAGAGACCCCGATGGCGGAGCTAAAGAAACTGGCTGACAAAGTCGATATCGAAATCGATCACCCGCTGCACGGTAAATACGTCGAAGAGCTTTGGGAGCACTTTGTGAAGCCGGGTCTTACATCCCCAACCTTTGTTATGGATTTCCCGGTGGACACCTCTCCTTTGACTCGCGATCACAGAAGCAAACCAGGTGTAGTAGAGAAGTGGGATCTTTACATCCGCGGCTATGAGCAGGCAACCGGATACTCGGAGCTAGTTGATCCAGTTATTCAGCGCGAGAGATTTGTGGCACAGATGGCACTTGCAAAATCTGGTGACCCAGAGGCAATGAAGCTTGATGAGGAATTCCTAAAGGCACTCGAGTTTGGAATGCCACCTTCGGGCGGTATGGGTATGGGAATCGACAGGCTGTTGATGAGCCTTACCGGTCTTGGAATTCGCGAAACAATCCTGTTCCCTCTTGTGAAGTAAACTTGACGTTGTGGAAGAAATCGAAGTAGTAGCCCTAACCCCCTTGGAGTGGCTCGCCGATTTTGGAATGTCCATGATCCCGCCGATTCTGATGGGCTTGTTGTTCTACGCGGTAATGCGAGGCATTTTCAGAGCCGACGCCACCGAGCGTAAGGTTTATGGCCAAATCGAGGCTGAAGAGCGCGCCAAGCGCAAAAAAGCCTCTAACGCCTAGGGCGAACAAGCCTTATTTTGAGCCTTCTGGCTGGTTAACATCTTTACCTAGGGCAATTTATTGCCCCCTTTCAAGGAGTAAAAGATGTTTGAGAAGTTCACCGATAAGGCCAGACGAGTCGTTGTCTTGGCCCAGGAAGAAGCGAAGCTTCTTAACCACAACTACATCGGAACCGAACACATCCTTTTGGGTCTTATCCACGAAGGCGAAGGCGTTGCTGCCAAGGCCCTCGAGTCACTCGGCATCAACCTAGACGCAGTCCGCGATCAGGTTCAAGAAATCATCGGACAGGGCCAGCAGGCGCCATCCGGACACATTCCTTTTACTCCTCGTGCAAAGAAAGTTCTTGAGCTTTCACTTCGCGAAGCACTTCAGCTTGGCCACTCTTACATCGGAACCGAGCACTTGCTGCTTGGACTTATCCGTGAAGGTGAGGGCGTTGCCGCTCAGGTCCTTACTCGTCTAGGAGCTGACACTAACCGCGTTCGTCAGCAGGTTATTCAGTTGCTTTCTGGTTTCCAAGGAAAAGAAACCGTTCAGGTTGGTGGAGAAACAGTTGCCCCACAAAAGGGATCACAGATTCTTGACCAGTACGGCAAGAACCTAACTCAGTCGGCAGCCGAAGGAAAGCTTGACCCAGTAATCGGTCGTGAGCGCGAAATCGAGCGCGTGATGCAGATTCTTTCTCGCAGATCCAAAAACAACCCAGTACTAATTGGTGAACCGGGTGTTGGAAAAACTGCAGTTGTTGAAGGACTTGCTCAGGCAATCGTTTCCGGAAACGTTCCAGAAACTCTAAAGGACAAGCAGCTTTACACTCTCGATCTTGGTTCCCTTATTGCAGGAAGCCGCTACCGCGGAGACTTCGAAGAGCGCCTTAAGAAAGTCACCAAAGAAATTCGAACCCGCGGCGACATCATCACTTTCATCGACGAGATCCACACCCTGGTTGGTGCCGGAGCCGCAGAAGGCGCCATTGACGCTGCGTCAATCTTGAAGCCGATGCTTGCTCGTGGAGAGCTACAGACCATTGGTGCAACTACTTTGGACGAATACCGCAAGCACTTTGAAAAAGACGCAGCGCTTGCTCGTCGTTTCCAGTCGGTGCAGGTTAACGAACCATCGCTTCCTCACACCATCAACATCTTGAAGGGTCTTCGCGACCGCTACGAAGCTCACCACAAAGTTTCCATCACTGACGGTGCAATCGTTGCCGCAGCATCGCTTTCAGATCGCTACGTCACCGACCGCTTCCTACCGGACAAGGCAATTGACCTTCTGGACGAGGCTGGAGCAAGACTTCGCCTATCGATTCTTTCTTCACCTCCGGAGCTTCGTGAAATTGAAGAGCGCATCGTTGGTGTTCGCGTCGAGAAGGAAAAGGCTATTGAAGGCCAGGACTTTGAACTAGCGGCATCTAAGCGCGATGAGGAAAAGAAGCTAACTGCCGAGCGCGCACAACTTGAGAAGCAGTTCCGCAAGGGCAACGTTGCAGCACAGGGTGTTGTTGACGAGGGTCTAATCGCTGAGGTTCTAGCTCAGGCAACCGGTATTCCGGTGTTCAAGCTAACCGAAGAGGAAAGCGCGAAGTTGATCTTCATGGAAGACGAACTACACAAGCGCGTCATCGGTCAGGAAGTTGCAATCGCAGCGCTATCCAAGACCATTCGTCGTCAGCGCGCGGGACTAAAAGACCCGAAGCGTCCTTCAGGTTCGTTTATCTTCGCCGGTCCTACCGGTGTTGGAAAAACAGAACTTGCCAAGGCACTTGCTGAATTCCTATTCGATGACGAGAACGCACTTATTTCGCTTGATATGTCCGAGTATGGCGAGAAGCACACCGTGTCTCGTTTGTTCGGTGCTCCTCCAGGATTTGTTGGATTCGAAGAAGGTGGCCAGCTAACCGAGAAGGTTCGCCGCAAGCCATTTAGCGTTGTGCTATTCGACGAGATCGAAAAAGCTCACCCTGATATCTTCAACTCACTTCTTCAGATTCTTGAAGAAGGTCGCCTAACCGACGGTCAAGGTCGAGTAATCGATTTCAAGAACACCGTGATCATCATGACCACAAACCTTGGAGCAAGAGATATCTCAAGAGGCGCAATGGGCTTTAGCCTTGAGGGTTCTTCCGACAACGATTACCAGCTCATGAAGGCAAAGGTTAACGAGGAGCTAAAGCGCAGCTTTAGACCAGAGTTCCTAAACCGCGTTGACGAAACAATCGTCTTCCCACAGCTAACCCAGACCGAGCTATTGCAGATTGTGGAGCTATTCATCAAGCGCCTATCGGTTCGTCTAGAAGAGCGCGACCTAACCCTCGAGCTAACCGATGCAGCCAAGAAGCGTCTGATGGAACTTGGCTGGGAGCCAAGCCTTGGAGCAAGACCGCTACGCCGTGCTGTCCAGAGAGAAATCGAAGACAAGATCAGCGAGCAGATTTTGCAGGGAGAGCTCAAGAACTCCAGCCACATCAAGGTTGACTTCGTTGGTGGCGAATTCGTATTCGTTAGCAACGTACGCGAATCTGTAGCCATAACCGCCTAGCATTTAGGGATGGAAGCAATCAAGGTTCGAGCTGCTCGAACCGGAGACATCAAAGCAATCGCAGATCTTTGCGGACCCCTGATTCAGTCGCGCGTGCTTTTGGGAAAAGAGCGAGTTGAGCTCTACGAATCCGTTCAAGAATTCTTTGTTGCAGAAGATGCCTCAGGCAAAGTCATCGGTTGTGGCGCTCTTCACGTGATGTGGGAAGACCTAGGCGAAGTAAGAACTGTGGCAGTTCACCAGGCCCACCAGGGAACCGGAGTTGGCAGGGCAATTATTGAAAACCTTTTTGAGCGTGCAAAGGCTCTCGGTTTGAAGAGAATTTTCTGCCTGACATTCGAAGTTGATTTCTTCAGCAAACTTGGCTTTGAGCCGATCGCCGATACCCCAGTTGAACCTGAGGTTTATGCCGAGCTGGTTCGCTCTCACGACGACGGTATTGCCGAATTTCTTGATTTAGCAAGGGTAAAGCAAAATACTTTGGGCAACACCCGCATGCTTAAGCTGCTCTAGCTAGACCCAAACCTAAAATTAGAGGCATGTCCCAGATGCCTAGATCCAGAAGACCGTCCCCAGAAGTATTTCGCCGTCGCCGAATTGCAGCAGCTCTTGTGCTGGCAGTTGTGGTTGGACTGGTGTGGGCGGGTGTGAGCGCAATCTCATCCTGGCTTGGTGGATCTTCAAGTACCCAACTACAACTTCCAGACGGCATGGCCGAATCAAGCGTTGTTGTTGAATCGGGAGAATTGTGCCCACCGGGAACAGTCGTTGTTGAAGCTCAGGTTGGAAATTCTGCCGGACAAACCATGACTGCCTTTGCAGCCGAAGAGACACCACACATTTGGTTTACTCTCACAAACACAAACTCAGTTGACTGCACATTCAACGCAGGCGCCAAAGTTCAGTACTTCACAATCCAAAGTGGCGACCAGGATATCTGGAGCTCCGCTCAGTGTGCAAGAGATTCTCTTGAAGATGGCAACATTGTCCTGCCTGCAGGAGAGACTATGTCAAGCTCACCTTCACCATGGGAGAAAGTTTTCTCTAGCGATTCAGGTTGTGGAGCAGATCAAGCACCCGTGACAACCGGTGGCGCTAGCTATCACCTAAAGGTTGATGTCAGCGGAGAGCTTTCAACAAACGACCAGCAGTTTGTTCTGAACTAGTTCTTTAGTCCCGCAGCTAACGCTTTAGTTAGTTGCGTGAAGTTCGAGTCAATTACTTTCGTAAAACCAAGTCGCTTTGCTTCGTTTTGTCTAATGACAGCTTGATTCACTTTTCGAATTTCTCCAGCAAGGCTGATCTCTCCAAAAGCAACAACGTCGTGCGAAATCGGCTGATCCTTGATGGCGGATGCAATCGCTAAAGCAATTGCAAGATCTGCTGATGGTTCGGATACTTTCACACCACCAACTGTTGATACATAAACATCTAGCTCTGAAAGTCTTAAGCCCGCTCTTCGTTCTAGAACCGCGAGAATCATCGCAACTCGCGATGAGTCAACACCGTTCGTCACACGCCTTGGCTGGGCGGTTGAACTTTTGACAACCAGCGCCTGAATCTCAGAAATAAGGGCACGTTTGCCCTCGAGGGTGACTGTCACGCAGGTTCCAGAAACTTCTGTTTCAGAGCGAGAGAGAAAAAGCCCGCTTGGATCTGGAACTTCGGAAATTCCATCCCCGGTCATTTCAAAGCAGCCAACCTCATCGGTTGGACCAAAGCGGTTTTTGAAAGAACGAATAAAACGAAGGCTGGTTTGGCGATCACCTTCGAAGTGACAAACCACATCTACCAAGTGCTCTAGTGCCCTAGGACCCGCAACCGTTCCGTCTTTGGTGACGTGGCCAACCAGGATGATCGGAAGGTTTGATTCTTTTGCAACGCGAATTAAATTTGCCGCAACCTCGCGAACCTGAGAGGGCATTCCTGCTGCGCCATCTATTTCGCCGGCGATGATGGTCTGAACCGAGTCAACAATCAAAAGCTCTGGCTTTAGGTGATCAATCTGGCCTAAAACAGTTGCCAGATCATTTTCGGAAGCCAAGTAAAGATTGTCTGAAAGAGCACCTGTTCTATCGGCACGAAGTTTGATCTGACCGGTAGATTCCTCACCGCTTACGTAAAGCACCCTCAGCCCCGATTTGGCACTGTTGGCGGCAACTTCTAATAGCAGGGTGGATTTACCAACACCCGGTTCACCAGAGAGTAAAACCACGGCTCCAGGAACAATTCCGCCGCCTAGAACTCTGTCGAATTCTCCAACTCCGGTTGGACGAGAGTGCACCTGATCGGTGGAAATAGAAGTTATTGGCTTGGCGGCAAAGTTATCGCCGATGGCTGCCGGTCTAATCGAACGAACGACGCCGATGCCTCGGCCTTGGCCTGAAGCAGATAACTGAACGGTATCCCAGGACTGGCATTCCCCGCACTGGCCAACCCACTTAGCCGTGCTCCAGCCACACTCAACGCAGGAGTACTCGGATTTAGTTTTTGCCATGGGTACCAAACTACCCTGACCCACCGATACCAATGAAGGTTAAGCTTGGAGTATGGAAAACAACAAAATCGCCGTTATTGGCGCGGGCTCAATGGGCGGAGCCATCTTGAGCGGCCTGATCGCCGCCGGCACCGCAGCCGATTCCATCACCGCTTCAACTGCAACAACCCAGAGCGCCAAGGCGCTTTCCGACAAATTTGGAATCAAGAGCTTCGCTCTTGATGCATCGCCTTCTGCCAACTCCGACGCTGCCGAAAACGCTGACGTTTTGCTAATCGCGGTCAAGCCCGCAAAGGTTTTAGAAACACTTGAAGAAATCAAGGGATCCGTCAAAGACGGCGCGCTTGTTATCTCGGTTGCAGCCGGAGTTACAACTGAGTCGATGGAGCAAGCAATTGGCTCTAAGGCATCGGTTATTCGAGCGATGCCAAACACTCCATCGATTGTTGGTCACGGTGTCACCGGCATCGCTAAAGGTAAAAGTGCAAACGATAACCAACTGTCCCTAGCTAAAGACCTTTTTGAAACCGTCGGTCAAGTGATTATGGTCGATGAAGAAAAGATCAACGCCCTAAGCACTATCTCAGGATCAGGGCCGGCATATGTTTTCTACTTCGCTGAGAAGCTGATGAGCGCAGCAAAGAAGATGGGCTTTAGTGAAAAGGAAGCCAACCTAATGGTTCGAGCAACCTTCTTAGGCTCAGCTACATTGCTTGCAGCTTCTAGCGATTCTCCCGAAACCCTTCGCGCGCAAGTCACTTCCCCTAATGGAACAACCATGCAGGCAACTGCGAGATTTGATGAAGCCGATCTAGAGAAAGTTTTCATTGAAGCAACCGAAGCCGCACTGGCTCGGGCAATCGAGTTAGGAAAAAACAAGTAATGAGCGACATCTTTAAAGTAATTGCAGACCCGAAGGCACGTCTAGTTCTTGAGAAGCTAGCAGCAAAGCCAGCTTCAACCGTTACAAAAGCAGCTACCGCCACAAAACTAACTTCCGCGCAGGTCACAACAATTCTTACCTCTTTGTCTGAAGCCAAACTTGTTAAGGGAACCGGTTCTGGTGCGAGCAAGAAGTACTCACTGAATGCCAAAGGCTTTGGCCCATACATCACCTGGCTTGCCAAGGTAGCCGAAGCTCAAGCTGTTGCGAGTTTGGAAAAAGAAGTCATGGTTCTGGGAGAAAAACTGGGCAAGGGATTGGCTGATGGTTCAGTTTGGGTTTCCAAGAGGCTCAAGCAAAACCTAGGTGTTGACACCAAGAAGGTTGCTAAGGACTTAGGCCGCAAAGCCGCTAACGCTAAGCGCGATGTTCAAAAGGAAGTCAAGGCAGTAAAGAAAGAAGCTAAGGCGATTGTGACCAAGGTCAAAAAGAGTGTTAAGCGCTAGCCTTCACTTCAGCTATTAGATTTTCAACTTTGGCTTTGATCTCGTCGCGGATTCCGCGAACGATTTCAATGGGCTGATCCTTCGGATCAGTCAATGGCCAGTCGAGGTATGTCTTGCCCGGAAAGTATGGGCAGGCATCTCCGCAACCCATTGTGATTACGTAGTCTGACTCCAAAACCTTTTCGTCTGAAAGCTTTTCTGGTTTTGCAGTTGAAAGGTCAATTCCTTCTTCCAGCATCACAGCCATGGCCATTGGATTGATGTCTGTGCCAGGTTGCGTTCCAGCAGAGAGCACTTTGATTTGATCTCCGGCTAGGTGCTTGAGATATCCCGCTGCCATTTGGGAGCGTCCTGCGTTATGAACGCAAACAAACAAAACTGTTGCAAGATTAGACATTTTTATTTCTCCTAGCCTTTGACCCGAATCAAAACCTCGTTGCGCTTTAGAAAGCCCGGCTTCCAGGGTGGATCGAACCTGGCAAAGTACAAGCTACCCACGGTTTGTAAACCAGAGCTTAACAACTCGCTAATTAGCTTCTCGCCTTCAAGATCAAACCTTGCTGGACTCCAAGAGCCCGAGAAGCGCTTGGCAGCAGCCAAGTGCTCAGGCACCTCAATGACCTTAACCCTTGGGTCAAGGGAGGCTGGAACATCCCCTGATTTCATTTCCTCCGGAAGAACAAATCTGACCATGTGTTTGGAGGCGCTAGCCGATTCTTGGATCACAGGGGCAGTCATGGCAATGGATTTATTGCCCTTGTTGTTTCCAGAGATGAACTGAACCAGTGGCCTAAAGCCCATGCTTCCTGCATTCACAAAATCGCCACCCACGGTGGTTTCGATCTGAATCCCCGCCGGATACTTGCGAAGCTCAAACCCCTTGTGCTGGGAAAGGACTGTGTAGGGCTGCTGTTGGGTCATGGTCTTAGTTTAGGTACCTCCAGGGTTGACAACTGGGCTCGCCAAGTAAAATAGCTCTCAAAGCTAGACATTTAGGAGGAACCAATGACAACAGCAGCTGATGATTCAAACCTTAGAAAATATGCCGGAAAACAACTCAAACTGAAACGTGAGTTTAAGGAGTATTTAGTTGTGTACGCATTTGTTAGTGCCCTCACTACAGGAATTTGGTTCTTAGCCACCCCTGGCTTTTACTTCTGGCCTGGCTGGGTGATGTTTGGAATGGGTATAGCAGCTGTGATTGCTGGCCTGGATGCCTATGGGAAACTCTCCAACAAACCCATTACTCAAGCGGAAATTGACGCCGAAGTTGAGCGCCTGAAAACTAAGAGATAAGCTTTGGGGGTTGCCGGATTTGGCGGCAATCAACAAGATGAGGTTTTCGTGGGTTCAGTAATCAAAAAGCGTCGCAAGCGTATGTCTAAGAAGAAGCACCGCAAGCTACTTCGTAAGACTCGCCACCAGCGTCGCAATAAGAAGTAAACCGCTAGTCGCGGTTTGCTTTTAGCTCACGCTTCTTAAAGTCATAAATCGGCCAATCGGCCGCCTTCGCATATCTAGTCAAAATTTTGTCTGGGTTAACTGCGACCGGATGTCCAACAGCCGTCAACATCGGTAGATCGTTGTGAGAGTCGCTGTAGGCGTAGGATTTTTTCAAACTCAGGTTTCGAGTCTTTGCCAGTTCCTTGATCGCAACTCTCTTGGCTGGACCGTGAACCGCTTTCCCAACTAGTTGGCCGGTCAGAATGCCATTTTTTCTCTCGACCTTGGTTCCGATTGCTCCGGTCAAATTCAATCTCTTGGCTATGACATCTCCAAGCTCTTGGGGAGCGGCAGTGACAAGCCAGACCTCTCGACCTTCGGAGATGTGGTCTTTAGCCAGGCGAACTGTTTCAGGCCAAAGCTTTAGCTTGATGTGCCTGTCGTAAACCTCGTCAACTAGTTCTTCTAGGTCACGAACTCGGTGGCCTTCAACTAGAGATAAAGCGCGATCTTTTAGAGCGGCTAGCTTGTTATTGTTCTCGCCCTTCCAGATAAAGCGAGCCTGAGCCAGGGCAAAGCGCCAAAAGTCTTTGCGGCTAAAGAAGTTTCTTTCGAAGGCGGACTTTCCAAAAAGAAATGAACTTGAGCCACGCAAAATGGTGTTGTCAACGTCAAAGAAAGCAGCAGCTTTCTTGGGTTGGTCCTTTGCGGCAGGAGACCTCTTTGACGGCACGAGGTAAGTTTAACCTGTGTCCAAGCTGATCTCACTCACACTGCTAACTAAGCCCGGTTGCCACCTGTGTGAAGAGGCCCAAAAAGCCATTGAACTAGTGATGTTTGAGTTCAGTAAAGAAAATTCAGACGTCGTTCAAATTGAACTAACTGAGCTAAACATTCTCGAGGACGAAGCTCTCAAAAATCAGTATTCGGAAGAAATTCCGGTGCTTCAGATAAATGGCGCAACGCATGCCTATTGGAAAATTGACTCAGAGCGTTTGATTGCTGCTCTGAACGAATTGGTTTAGGGCTCTAGGCGGTTTGGTCCGCGGAACAAGAATCCAACTTCTCTAATGCTTGGCTGGTGCAGCATCAGCATGATTACTCGAAGAAGACCCATTCCAAAACCACCGTGGGTAGGTGCTCCGTAGCGGAAGAAGTCGATGTAAGTCTTGAGTCCCTCTGGGTCAAGTCCTTTTTGCTTAGCCTGCTCGATCAAGATATCAATTCTGTGCTCGCGCTGTGCACCGGTAGTAATTTCTGTTCCGCGCCAGATCAAGTCGTAGCTCTTGGTTAGCTCAGGGTTACCCTCGTGTCTCATGTGATAGAACGGGCGAACGGTTGATGGGTAGTCGGTCAAAAATACGAACTCATGGTTGAAAGTTTCAGCAACGTGAGCTGCAATCTGGCGCTCACCTTCTGGATCCATATCTCCGCCACGGACAACTTCGTGTCCACGAGCTTTCACGATTTCCACAGCTTCAGAAAGTGGAATTCTTGGGAACGGACGGGTTGGAACAACAACATCAACATCGAACAGTTTCTTGATTTCCTCGCCGTGGTTATCTTTCACGGCTTGGATGGCTGCCACCATTAGCTGCTCCTGAAAGTTCATAACGTCTTCGTGGGAGTCGATCCAGGAAATTTCCATATCCACTGATGTGAACTCGGTAGCGTGACGGGAGGTGAACGACGGGTCAGCACGGAACACCGGACCGATTTCAAAGATGCGGCCAAGGCCAGCCATCATCGCCATCTGCTTATAGAACTGTGGGGACTGGGCAAGATATGCAACTGTCTCGAAGTACTCAAGCTTGAATAGCTCAGCGTTTGACTCAGAAGCTGATGCCATTAGCTTCGGGGAGTGAATCTCGGTGAAGCCGTTTTCTAGCCAGAACTTTCTCCAGGCTGCCTCGATGGTGGTCTGGACCTTGAAAACCAGGTTCATCTCAGGTCGACGCATGTCCAAAAAGCGCCAGTCCAGACGCTTATCAATAGAGGTGTCATCGGCAATTGGAGTCTCAGGATCTGCCAGGGTGACGATTTCTAATTCATCAAGCTGAATCTCAAGTCCGCCGAGCTTTACTCGCTCGTCGTGAACTAGGCGTCCTTTGATCCAAACAAAGGATCCATTGGTAAGAGTTGAGACTGAATCAGCAAGAGCGTCTTCGTCGGCAGGGCGTGGGTAGGTAACCTGAACGTCGCCTGTTTCATCCCTGAGAATGATGAACTGAATTCGCTTTTGATCTCTGAGCTTTTCAACCCAACCACCGAGGACAACTGGTCCATCTTGCATCGCTGCTAGGTCTTTGACGAGGTGGCGCTCACGCATAGTTCTTACTCTCTTATTTGGGCTTCAGGGGCCAAGTTTAGCTCGGGTTAGACTTGGAGCATGCCCGCCACCCGTATCCATCTGGTTCGCCACGGGGAAGTAGATAACCCCAACAAAGTGCTCTACGGGCGCCTTCCAAACTTTGCTTTAACTGCTCTAGGTCGCCAAATGGCGGAAGCAACTGCCCAGGAGCTAGCAAGCACCGGGGCCAATTACACAAGGCTTATTTCATCTCCCTTAATTCGCACCCTGCAGTCTGCTCGACCAATCGCAGAAGCGCTAAAGCTCTCGGTAGCTACCGAGTCACTGATCATTGAACCGACGAACATCTTCGAAGGTAAAAAAGTTGGACTTCCAACAGTTATGGCAAACCCGGCATATCTTCTAAAGCTTTACAACCCCCTAAAGCCTTCCTGGGGAGAGCCCTATAAGCAGATCGTGGCTCGCATGACCGAAGCCCTAAGACGTGCCTGGGATGAAACCGCAACCGGGGAAGTAGTCATGGTTTCCCACCAGCTTCCGATTTGGGCTCTTCACTTGGCAGCTGCCGGAAGACCGCTTTGGCACGACCCAAGATCCAGAAGGTGTGATCTATCGAGCATCACAAGCTTTGAATTCAAAAACAACAAGCTTGTCGAAGTTGATTACCGTGACCCAGCCAAATCCTTGAGAACCCAAGCAGTGGACAGCGGTGCCGTTTGAGAAAACTTCTAGCCGCGCTCGCGATATCTGCATTAGTGCTAACTACCTCAGCTTGCGCGAATGATTCACTTGCCGATCAGTTCCGTTCTGGAGATAACAAGAATTACATCGCAGGCGATGGCACAGTCACTGAGTTCGCACTTGGCTCAAGACCAAAGGCTGCCAGCTGGTCAGGTATCACCGAAAGCGGCGAAGAAATATCCAGCACGCAGCTTGAAGGCGTAATCACCGTTATGAACTTTTGGTACGCGGGTTGTGCGCCATGTCGAATTGAAATGCCTGAGCTTATTGAATTGCAGACGGAGTTTTTGCCTGAGGGTGTTCAGTTCATCGGTGTGAACGTGCGTGACAGTGCAGAAACTTCTTTAGCTTTTGCTCGAAGAATCAACATGAATTTTCCATCTGTAATGGATGCTAAAACCGGATCGGTAGTTTTGGGCTTTACCGGAGTCGTCACTCCTCAAGCTGTTCCAACAACTCTGGTGATTGATGCGCAAGGGAATGTTTCGGCGAGGGTGCTTGGACGAATCGATAAAGGCATTTTGACAACCTTGGTAAAAACTGTGATTGAGGAAAGAAAATGAGCCCGGGCGAAATAATCCTGGGCGGTTCGCTAATTGCAGCGATGCCACTTGCGCTGATTGCAGGAATCATTTCTTTTGTTTCTCCTTGCGTACTTCCATTGATTCCCGGCTACCTCGGATACATCTCCGGGGTTGCTGACGGGGGAGCAAAGAAGTCAAGAATCATTCTTGGCTCGGTTTTGTTTGTGTTGGGATTCACCGCGGTATTTGTTTCTTTCGGTGCTTTGTTTGGCGGTCTTGGTGCACTGATTTATATCAACAACCTCACCTGGGTTCAGCAGGTGCTGGGTGTGCTGATCATCCTGATGGGATTTGTACTGATTGGTCAGTTCTCGTTTCTGCAGAGAACATTCAAAACCGGAATCAAGCCAAGAGTTGGCCTGGTTGGAGCACCACTACTAGGTGTGGCATTTGGCCTTGGCTGGACGCCGTGTATTGGACCAACCCTCGCTGCGGTGCTTACGCTGGCATCTGATGCCGGTTCCCCAGGTCGTGGCGCACTGTTGGCATTTTTGTATTCGCTTGGAATTGGACTTCCGTTTATTGCAATCGCGGCCGGCTTTGGTTGGGCTACAAGATCTGTTGGCTTTGTCAAAAAGCACATTCGCACCTTCAACATTGCAGGTGGAGTGCTACTAATTGCACTTGGAATAGCACTTGCTACCGGTGTCTGGGTTGGTTTTGCAACCTGGCTACAGGGGGTGTTCGGTGTCTTCGTCCCAGCTCTATGAGGCTCCAGAGATTGGTCTAACCGGATGGTCGCGTTGGATTTGGCGACAGCTAACCAGCATGCGCACTGCATTGATTTTGCTTTTGCTGCTTGCGGCTGCATCAGTACCTGGATCGATTTACCCGCAGCGCTCAGCTGATCCAAATGGTGTTGCAAAGTATTTTGACGAAAATGCACAGCTTGCTGAAGTGTTGGATATTTTCCAACTGTTTGATGTCTACACATCGATTTGGTTCTCGGCAATTTACATTCTCCTTTTCACGTCTTTAGTTGGTTGTGTTCTACCTAGAACCAAAATTCACTTCGAGGCACTAAAGGCAGAACCGGTTCAAACTCCAACTAATCTTTCGCGTATGCCGGTGTTTGAAAGCACAACTGCACCCATTGGAATCGATCCGGTGGAAAAGGGGATGCAGATTCTCAAAAAACAGCGGTACCGCGTGATTCGTCGTGGGGATTCGATTAGCGCCGAAAAGGGATACCTGCGTGAAACAGGAAACCTGGTCTTTCACTTTTCTCTAGTCGGCGTACTGATTGCAATCGGAATCGGTGGAGGCCTTAGCTTCTCGGGTCAGCGAGTTCTCGCCGAAGGCGACACTTTTGTGAACAACCTCGCAGGTTTTGATTCACTTTCCCCAGGTACTTTCTTTAACCCAGACAACCTGGCACCGCTCAGTGTCACGCTGGACAAATTTGAAGTTGACTATGACTTTGCAAACGAGACCAACATTGGAGCACCGCTTGATTTTCGAGCAACTGTCACTGTTCGAAGCCCAGAAGATCAGGTCGGTAAGACCGCTCTAGTTCGAGTCAATGACCCTCTTGATGCCACAGGTGCCAGTGTCTATTTGACTGGTCACGGCTACGCTCCGCAAGTGACTATTCGTGATGCCAATGGTGATATTAGCTATTCGGGTGCCACTGTTTTCTTGCCGCAGGATAGCAACATGACTTCGATTGGAATCATCAAAGTTCCAGATAATCTGCCCGAGCAAATTGGAATTGTTGCTTTTTTCTATCCGAGCGTGATTGAACTATCTAGTGGCGCTTACACATCAATTTTCCCAGGCGTGATTGAACCCCTAGTTTCGCTAAATGTTTACACCGGTGATCTGGGACTCGATAGCGGAATTCCTCTAAATGTTTATGCGCTCGATACAGATCGCTTGACTCAAGTTGCAGGTCGAGGAACCCCGAATCCCGCGGTCGAAGTAAAACTTGGCGAGACTGCGGATCTGCCAAACGGTCTAGGAACTGTGACTTTTGATGGCGTCAAGAGATTTGCATCACTGGACATCGCTTACAACCCAGGACAATTTTGGGTCCTGATTTTCTCTCTTCTGGCCTTAGGTGCAGTCACCGTTTCACTTGTGACACCAAGAAGACGAGTTTGGGTGAAAGCAACAGCTGGTGGATTTGAAGTAGCAGCGCTTTCTAAGCGTGATGATCCAAAGCTCGAAGAAGTTGTTAGAGAATTAACTTTAAGCATAAGAAACGGATAATGAATTGACCTCGATCGTTTTGAACGAAGCGCTCTCCCAGCAGTCCCTGCTGGTTGTTTATGCCGCGATGGCAGTGTTTACCCTGGCCTTTTTGGTCTCGGTTTATCACCTGTCTCAAGCTGCCAGCCTGAAGGATAAAAACCAAAAGTCAGTTGTGGCCGTTGAGGGCATCGCCTTGGCGCTAACAATTCTTGCAACATTGATTTTGGCCATTGGTGTATTTATGCGGGGCTTTGCAGCCTCTCGAGTGCCTTGGGCCAATTTGTATGAATACTCAATTACTGGATCTTTGATTCTGTTGATGATTTACCTAATCTCAGTGCGTTCCAAAGAAGTTCGAATCATGGGAACTTTCGTTGTTGGATTTGTGCTCTTGGTTCTAGGAACAGCAGTTTCGATCTTCTATGTTCAGGTGGCATCTTTGATGCCGGCTCTGCAGAGCTACTGGTTGGTAATCCACGTGATGGTTGCACTATTGGCAACAGGCTTTTTCAGCCTGGCTGCTGCCCTTTCTGGGGCTTACCTTTTGAAAACTGCCAACTGGGTAGAAAATGCGAAAACTACCCGCACCAAAAACTTCAAAAAGATCATGGAGATTTTTCCTACGAAGGAAACTCTCGAAAGACTTGCCTACCGATTTAACATCATCGGCTTTGTGCTTTGGAGCTTCACATTGATTGCCGGTGCTATTTGGGCCGAGCGTGCTTGGCACCGCTACTGGGGTTGGGACACCAAGGAAGTTTGGACATTCATTATCTGGACGCTTTACGCAGGTTACCTACACGCCAACGCAACGCGTGGTTGGACCGGTAAGCGTGCAGTTTGGTTGGGGCTGATTGGTTTTGCTGCAGTTGTTTTCAACTTCACCATCGTGAACATGTTCTTCAAAGGACTACACGTTTACTCAGGTTTATAAATCAAGCCTCGAGCCCAATAAGCCTTCCGCAACGCTCAAGTCTTGCGATCCACCAGTCGTAGCGGTGATCTTCAGCTTTCAAAGTATCCAGTGCAGAAGTTGCAACCTCTGGTCTTCTAATTTCTAACACACCGTCAACTGGCTTTAGAGAATCTTTCACTAGATCCCCTGCAAATAGGTTCATGGTTCCAAGCCCGGCGTCAAAAGCAAGATTGTCCAAGCAAGCTGCGAAGTGAAGTTCTGCGCCTAAGCCGATTGAGGATTGCATCGCACTTGATGGAACAATCGGCAGCTTCGAAGAAGCTGCAATTTTAAGTGCGCTTGCAATTCCTCCAAGCGGAGCACTCTTTAGAACCAAGATATCCGCAGCCCCGGCAAGTTCAACAGCTAGCGGATCAGAGGATTTCCGAACCGACTCGTCGGCGGCAATAAGAGTTGTTTGACCGGTCTTGCTAATTTCTATTTTCATTTCGGCAAGCTCTGCGATAGTTGCAACTGGCTGCTCGAAGTATTCGAGTTCAACTCCTTCGAAGCTGATCTTTTCAAGTAGTTCCATAGCCTGAGAGATGTCGAATCCACCGTTGGCATCGAGTCTGATTTTGGCCTCTGGGTAGAGGCTCTGAACTTCAAGAATTCTTGCAAGATCATCCGCAATCACTTGACCTTTTTCAGCGGTCTTGATCTTTACGGTTGTGAACTTGCCTGCGCGGGTGAGGATTTTTGAAACATCTTGGGGTGCGACCGCAGGCAAGATGGCGTTGACAGAAACGCTTGTTCGTTTAGGGGTTGGAAGATCGCCGTAGCCCCATTCAATTGCAGCGGCAAGCCAGGTGGCTGCCTCCTCATCGGAATACTCGGTAAAGGCTGCCCATTCGCTAAAACCGTTAGGTCCTTCAAAGACAAGTAGCTCGCGCTCGGTGATTCCGCGGAATTTCGTTCTCAGCGGAATGCTGACTACGCGGGAAGTGGAAACTAGGTCTGAAAGGCGAGGGTTCACATTGTTAGTCTAGGAGTATGGCAAATCAAGTTTCTGAGCTCTTCGACGCTGCAATCTGGCAGCAAGTGGCAGGCTTTGAGAACCAAACCGACATCACCTATCACAGCCACGTGTCTATGGGGGTAGTGCGTATTGCCTTTAACCGTCCGGAAATCCGTAACGCCTTTAGGCCAAAGACCGTCGATGAATTAGCGGCGTCACTCGAGCACGCCAAGAACAATTCCAAAGTTGGAGTAGTTTTGCTAACCGGCAATGGCCCTTCACCAAAAGATGGCGGCTGGGCATTTTCCAGCGGTGGAGATCAGAACGTTCGCGGCAAAGATGGCTACAAGTACGCCGACGATGACAACCAGGCAGACCCAGCTAGATCTGGAAGACTGCACATCCTCGAAGTTCAAAGACTTATTCGCTTTATGCCAAAGGTTGTTATCGCACTCGTGCCAGGCTGGGCCGCCGGCGGCGGACACTCGCTGAACGTGGTTTGCGACCTATCTATTGCAAGCATCGAGCACGCCAGATTCAAGCAGACCGATGCCGATGTTGGCTCCTTTGATGCAGGATATGGCAGTGCTTACCTTGCTCGTCAGGTAGGTCAGAAATTCGCTCGCGAGATCTTCTTCCTAGGTCACGAATACAGCGCCGAAAAGGCAGTTGAGATGGGCGTTGTCAACAAAGCCGTGAAGCACAAAGACCTAGAAAAAGTCGGCGTTGCTTGGGCGGCCGAGATTATGTCCAAGTCACCAACTTCTATTCGCATGCTGAAATACGCCATGAACGCAATTGATGATGGCTTGGTTGGCCAGCAGCTCTTTGCTGGCGAAGCAACCAGATTGGCTTACGCCTCCGATGAAGCAGCCGAAGGTCGAGACGCATTTTTACAAAAGCGCGAACCAAACTGGGCGCCATACCCCTGGCACTTCTAAATCCAAATGACTAAACCGCTTGCGGTTGTTCCCGCCAACGACACCGTAGCTGCGCTATTGGTGATGGCTGATGTGATTGCTGGCAACAAAGCAATCTTTGTATCCCCAGCTGTTGTAAACGGCGAGCAAGCAAGCTTCGATGCAGTTCCAGAAACTGTTTCCGACAACATCGCTGCAATTGTTGAAAGCTCTGGCTCAACAGGCACCCCAAAGAGAATTTCAATCTCCACTTCGGCATTGCTGCACGCAGCACTTGCCGGGCAAGAAAGACTGGGGCCTCTAGGTCAGTGGCTTCTTGCACTGCCGATAAATTTCATTGCCGGCCAGCAAGTTTTGGTTCGCTCACTTCTTGCCGATCAGCAACCGGTGATTATGAATACCGCAGTTCCATTCACTGCTGAAGCATTTTTGCGATCGTCACTTCTGATGCAGCACGAAAACAAATACACCTCGCTGGTTCCCTACCAACTAGCTAAGTTGGTATCCGAAGCGGAAAACGACAAAGTATTGCTTTCGGCACTTCGAAGCTTCAGGGCAGTTCTTGTTGGTGGACAATCGACGCCGGAAGAGCTTCGATACAAAGCGTTGGATTTGGGCATCAGAGTTATCGTCAGCTACGGAATGACTGAGACAGCCGGAGGGTGTGTGTTTGATGGCGTTCCCCTTGATGGCGTGCGACTAAAGATTGCACCGGATTCCAGGTTGTTGATTTCTGGCAAAACTCTTGCCGAGGATCAGGACGATTGGATCTTTACCAATGACCTCGCCGAGCTATCTCCTGAGGGAAAACTAAACATCATCGGCCGAGCTGATCGAGTGATTGTCTCCGGTGGACTGAAGATCTCTCTAGAAAGAGTCGAGTATCTAGGTTCCGAGCTTCCAGGAGTTGAGCAGATCGCAGCTGTTGCAATCCAGGATGAGACTTGGGGAGAGCGCGTTGGAATTGCCTACGTTGGTTCACCTGAAGTTGCAGATGACATCGCAAATCAACTTGCGCACCTGTTGGGTCCTGCTGGAAAGCCAATAAGGGTTGTTCGCGTGGATAAACTACCTAAGCTTCACACCGGCAAAACCGATAACCGGTTGGTAGCCCAACTTTTTAGTCAGGAGTAATTAAGTGAAATCAAACAAGCTAAAACTTTGGATTGAGGGAGCAAGGCTTCGCACCTTGCCGCTTGCTATTGCACCTGTTGCAATTGGCGCCGGAGCAGCTGACTCGGTTCAGGCTTTTGATCTAACTCTTTCTCTTCTTGCACTTGCAGTTGCACTGTTTTTGCAAATTGGCGTGAATTTCGCCAACGATTATTCAGATGGCATCAGAGGAACCGATGACTATCGAGTTGGACCACTTCGGCTAACAGGATCTAAGTCGGTAAGGCCTGAGGCTGTAAAGCTTGCAGCGTTTGCATTTTTTGGATTGGCTGCAGCATCTGGTCTTGCAATTGTTTTGATCACGGGAATGTTTTGGTTGATTGCGGTAGGCCTTGCGGCAATTGTTGCAGCTTGGTTTTACACCGGAGGAAAAAACCCTTACGGCTACGCAGGCCTGGGTGAGCTTGCCGTGTTTGTCTTTTTTGGATTGGTTGCAACTATCGGGACGACTTTCGTTCAAGTTAGTTTCATTGAATTCAATGCGGTACTCGGCGGCATTGCCTCAGGTCTATTTGCGTCGGCTGTTTTGATGGTGAACAACATTCGAGATATTGAAACTGACAAGCTAGCGTCAAAGAAGACCCTTGCGGTAATGCTTGGCAAAAAGACCGCCACAGGATTGTTCCTTGTGATGATCTGGACGCCGTTTGTGATTCTTAGCTTTTTCACGCTGTTGTATCCGGCGACTCTGATGGGCTTTGCAAGCTTGTTGTTGGTAGCCCCGGCAACGCTTATTGTCTTGACTGCTAAGAGCGCGAAAGAACTGATTTTGGTTTTGAAGCTAACGAGCTTTGCTTCGTTGGCTTACGCCCTGGCCCTTGCGGCTGGGCTATTTATTGTCTTCTTTTGAATCCAAGATGGCGTTTTCAACGTCGGCGTCGGCATCTGGAACGCCATCGTTTTTGTCTCGGCGGGTTCGCTTGTAGATTTCGGTCGATAGGGCATCGCGCTGCTTATTCAAGAAAACCAGTGACACAGCCAGGGCTAGTACCCCAGCGATAACAGCGGAGTAGATGCCCTCGAATCCCAGCAGCAGAAATACTGTCAGGAATAGGGCAAACAGGCCGATTCGCGCGGAAATGAAGACCAGCCAGAGTTTTTTCACAGTTACATTCTAAGTTTGTCTCTCGCTTAGGCTTTACCTATGCCCCTAAGACTGTTGATCTTCATCGCCGTTGTTTGGTTGCTATTCACAGTGTTTGTAACTGTGTTTGCGGCAAGTGCAAACAAGAACGAAGTTAGAAACCTACCTAAGTGGTTGTGGGTTCTAATCTGCTTGGGTGTGCCAATTGTTGGTGGACTTTTGTACCTGGTTCTAGGCCGTCCACTCGGCGGACCAAAATCTCGTGGTGGCAAATCCAGAGTTGTAGCACCTGATGATGACCCAGCATTTCTTCGTGACCTATCAAGCAAGCTGGAGCCTAAGGAAGAAAAGCCAACAGATGTGCAAGCTAAAGACCAAAAGGATGAAGACCCAGAGTCTGATTCGAAGGACAAGTCCTAACATTGCTTCCAGCCGCTAGTCAGATATTTTCGGCCCACCTCATGGCCGCACTTACCGAGCTCGAAGTTGAACAGGCTTTTTTATCTCCGGGCTCAAGATCCCAGTCACTAGCCATCGCCGCCCAGCAACTTCATGACGTTGACCGACTAACTCTTCGAGTTCGTATCGATGAGCGCTCGATGGGTTTTACAGCTTTGGGAGCAGCAAGGGCAACGGGTATGCCGGTAGCCATCATCACAACATCTGGAACAGCGGTTGCTAACTTGCTTCCAGCAGTGCTGGAAGCTCACCACAGCGGTGTTCCACTGATTCTTTTAACCGCAGATCGCCCTAAAGAACTTCGTGGCGTGGGAGCGAACCAAACCACCAACCAGGTTGGAATCTTTGGCGATGCAGTTAGATTCTGCGAAGACATCGAAGCACCGAGTGGCGATGTTGATCTAGATGCAGTCAGGGCACTTGCCGAAAAGGCAGTGTCGGTAGCGATGGGTGATTTCACCCACCGCGCAGGACCGGTGCACCTAAATATTTGCTTTAGAGAACCACTGTCATCTTTGACTCCAGACGCAGCCGATGTTTACACCGGTGCGGAGTTTCCGGAGGAAGAACCGCAAATACCAAGCTTTGCAATTTTGAATGGTGAAGTAAACACCGTGGTTGTTGCAGGAGCGGAAGCTGGGATGTTGGCACTGGAGGCAGCCGAAGCATTCGGTTGGCCGGTGTTTGCCGAGCCAAGCTCGCGCTGTCGCTACGGTGCGAACTCGATTGTTGCTTACCCAGCTGTACTTGCTGAAGATCAAGAACTCACAAACAAGATCGAACGGGTTGTGGTTTACGGAAAGCCAACTCTTTCTCGTGAAGTGCAAAAACTAATTGCCAGGGAAGATATCGAACTGATTGTTGTTAGATCAGAACTAACCGGTTTGTTCAACCCTTACGGAAACGCAAGCGAAATTGTTGACGATCTGACCGTAAACGGCGAGGTGAGCAGTGAGTGGTTAGCCAGGTGGCGAGTAGCCTCGCACAACTGGATTTCAGCGCAGAACTACAACACCGGACTTGATCGCAGAAAAGTCATCGAGCTTGTTTATCAAGCCTCGCAGTTAGATGACGCAATCGTTCTTGGGGCTTCTCGAATGATTCGCGAAGCTGATATTTGGGCACCATCAAAGCCAATTCAAGTTTTTGCTAACCGCGGACTTTCTGGAATCGATGGCACCATCGCAACAGCTACCGGTATCGCGCTTAGCTCAGAGGGAGCTTTCACCAGAGTGGTGCTTGGCGATCTGACACTGATTCACGATGCCAGCTCGATGATTGAAGATCCCGAAGAGAGCATCAATTTGCAACTGATTATGGTGAATGATTCGGGGGGAAGCATTTTTGAAAAACTCGAAGTCTTTGAAGCAGTCGAGCAAGGCACCTTTGATCGTATTTTCCGCGCGGGCCAAAAGATCGACTACTGGTCTTTAGCTAACGCTTACGGATTTGTTTACATCACTCCAACTAACGAGCAAGAACTTCTCGATGCACTTGCAACTCCTGGCCGAGTGCTAATCGAAATCAAGCTCTAGCTAAGCGCGCCTCTAATTGGTGCAAACTTCAGCTCAGTTTCATCAAGCTCTTCTTCAGGTTCTGAATCTGCAACCAACCCACATCCTGCAAACGCAGTCAAAACGTTTTGCTCTATAAATCCACCGCGAAGTGCGATGGCCCACTCGCCGTCACCGTCAGCACCAATCCAACCAACTGGTCCTGCGTAGCCGCCTCGATCAAACGGTTCAAGCTCTGCAATTAGTGCCTGAGCTATTGCCCTTGGAGTTCCCGCAACTGCTGCTGTTGGATGCAAAAACGCGGCGAGATCCAAAACCGAAATGTTGTTCTTGAGTTTTCCGTAGACATCGCTAGCTAAGTGCCAAAGATCAGGAAGAGCCAAGCTAAATGGTTTTTCATCCGAATCCACAGTTGAGCAGAACGGAGTAAGGGCATCGACCATCGACTCAACTGCGAAGCGGTGTTCCTGCAAGTTTTTCTCTGACGCAGTCAAAGTATTGGACTGCACAACATCAGCTTCTGGGCTATCTCCGCGTGAAGTGGTACCAGCCAGAACTCGAGCAGAAACTTGACCGTGGGAGACCCGCACCAAAAGCTCAGGGGAAGCACCAAAGTTTCCAGCTACTGAATAAACCCAGCAGCTTGGATACTTCTTTGAAAGAGACAAAAGCGCAGATCTAATGTCGAAATCCTTTGGAAGCTGCGCCATTATTTCTCGGGCAAGAACAACCTTTTGTATCTTTCCTGAGCGGATCTTTGAAATTGCTTTCTCAGCCTGCTTCATAAAGCCAGCTGCGGTTAGAACTCCCTCAACGAATGAAAGCTTTGGGTTTGGGCGATAGCTCATTACTTGCGAATAGAAATTAGCTGTGGACTCAGCCTCTCCCTCGGGTGTGATCTTGGTGATCCAGCTTCTTCCATCGCGAGTTCCAAGAACAATTCTTGGAACTATTAGAACGGAGCTAAGTGTGCTCTCGGGAGAAAATGTTGCAGATCCAAAAGCAACTAGGCCAGTGCACTGAACTTGTAGCGGGTCTGAAATTTCAGCTAGGGCAACCTGATCACGCCAGAGACCTGCAAGCTCGGCGATTCGGTTCGGGCCACTTGCCTCAAAGCGGGCGGCTTCTCCGAAGCCGATGATTCCTTGGCCATTTCTAATAAAGGCGGTTGGGTTTTCTGGGAAGTGCCGAGTGATGTCAAAACCTGCGGGGGTCGCTAATTCACGCGTTTCCACGCGGAGTTTTCTAAGCGATGACATTCAAAGCCGTTTCGTTTTTGGGCCAAAATTGGCGGACTTACTCGATTCTAGGTCAAAGGTAGAATTGATAGGTGAGTAAAGCTGACCTAACCAAGAAGGCGCAGGAAGTTGCTGCGATGTTCGATGGTGTCGCTAAAAACTACGACAAAGCTAACGATCTACTCTCCTTTGGTTCGGCTCGCATCTGGCGCAAACAAGTTGCCAAACTGGTAAACCCACAAAGCGGTCAGACCATTTTGGATCTTGCTGCCGGCACCGGAGCTTCATCGGTTGCCTTTTTGAAACCCGGTGTTCGAGTTGTAGCCGCTGATTTCTCAAATGGCATGCTCGAAGAAGGCCGTAGACGACACCCAGAAATCGAATTCGTCTTTGCTGATGCCACCGCTCTTCCTTTCCAGGAAGCAGAGTTTGACACCGTCACTATTTCATTTGGACTTCGAAACGTGGAAAACATCGAGCTGGCGCTTTCCGAAATGCTCAGAGTTCTAAAGCCCGGTGGAAAGCTTGTGGTTTGTGAGTTCTCGGCAATTCCAAACAAGTTCTTACATTCGCTCTACCGCTTTTATCTGAAGAACCTGCTTCCTAGAATTTCAGCCTTGGTTAGCAAAACCCCAGAGGCCTATAGCTACCTGGCTGAATCTATTGATGCTTGGCCTAAACAAGCGGAACTAGCCAAACTAATCGAAAAAGTTGGCTACCAATCAGTTGGTTTCAGGAATCAAACCCTCGGCATTGTTGCTATCCATACTGGATACAAACCTCAGAAAGCTAACTAATGCCAAAAACCTCGCTGCCAAGGCAGCTGCGCAAGGTCGCTGACAAAGACCTACTTGCCGCACTCGAAGCCGGCCTTGAGCGCGTCGAGGAAGAGTTAGTTGCTGCCGTAAAGCACACTGACCCAATCGCAAAGGTCACAACCCGTCACTTGATTGATGCCGGTGGAAAACGTATTCGACCAACTTTGGTTTTGCTTTGTGCTCAGCTTGGTGAAGCCGCAACCGATGAGGTAATCAAGTCGGCTGTGGTGGTGGAGCTGACACACATCGGAACTTTGTATCACGATGACGTTATGGATAACGCTCCGAAAAGAAGAGGCGTTGATTCAGCTCATGAGATCTGGGGAAACAACGTTGCGATCTTGACTGGAGATCTACTTTTCGCACGAGCATCACAACTGGTTTCAAAGCTTGGTCAAAAAGCGCTAACGCTTCAGGCAGATACTTTTGAAAGATTATGTCTTGGTCAGCTGAATGAAACCGTTGGCCCTGCTGAAGGCCAAGATGTTATCGAGCACTACTTGAGTGTGCTGTCTGACAAAACTGGATCTTTAATTTCAGCATCCGCGGAATTAGGAGTTTTGTTCTCCGGAGCCGACCAAGCTCTTCGCGAGCCAGTAAGAAAGTATGGCGAGGCAATTGGTGTTGCCTTCCAGCTGATCGATGACGTCATCGACATTTACTCAGACGGCAAAACTTCAGGAAAAACTCCCGGAACAGACCTTCGAGCAGGTGTTCCAACCCTTCCGGTGCTTTATTTGAGGCAGGATGCCCAACATGATCCAGCATCGGCCAAGCTTGTTGAGATAATTGATGGCGGGCTCGATGACGATGCCGCATTAAATGATGTACTTGAGCAAATGAGAAAGCACCCAGCAACCGAGCGTGCTTTCCAGGAAGCTAAGCGCTGGGCAGATCAGGCAATTGCAGCACTAGAGGATTTGCCTGAGGGACCAGTTCGTGAAGCACTGAAAAACTTTGCTGATGCGGTAATCGAGCGTCAAAACTAAAAGAACTAAGGATACGAATTACAAGATGTCGAAGCTAAGGCTTGCAATAGTTGGCGCGGGACCCGCGGGTATCTATGCAGCAGATTTGCTTATCAAATCTGAACTTCGCGACTTTGACGTATCAATTGACCTTTTCGATTTACTGCCAGCCCCTTACGGTCTAGTTCGCTACGGTGTGGCTCCTGATCACCCGAGAATCAAGGGAATCATCAAGGCCCTTTACGAGGTGTTGGACCGCGGGGATATTCGCTTTTTCGGAAACGTCACCTACGGCAAAGACATAACCCTTGAGGATCTAAAGAAGCACTACAACGCCGTTATTTTCTCAACCGGTGCAATTGAAGATGCTGATCTAAAGATTCCGGGTATTGAACTGGAGGGCTCCTTCGGAGCCGCCGCATTTGTTAACTGGTATGACGCCCACCCAGATTTTGGTCGTGAGTGGGATTTAAGCGCCAAGGAAATTGCAGTTATTGGAAACGGCAACGTGGCTTTGGACGTAGCCCGCGTGCTCGTAAAATCCCCAGCCAAAATGCTTGAAACCGATATTCCTGAAAACGTTTACCAGGGACTACTTGCCTCAAAGGCAACCGATGTTCACGTCTTTGGTCGCCGTGGTCCTGCCCAGGTGAAGTTCTCACCGCTTGAGCTTAGAGAAGCAGTTCATGTTGAGGGAGTGGACACCATCGTTCACGATGAGGATTTCGTATACGACGAGGGCTCTAATAGGCAGATCGAATCAAATAACCAAACCCGCGTGATGGTCAAAACCCTGGAAGATCTGCGCGACAAGGAACAAACCGGAGCTGCAAGGCGTTTACACCTGCACTTCTTTTCATCTCCTGTTGAGATCATTGGCGAAAACGGAAAAGTGAAGGCCATAAAGATTGAGCGCACCAAGCTAGATGGTAATGGGGGAGTTGTTCCAACGGGAGAATTCCGCGAGATCCCGATCCAAGCGCTTTATAGGGCAGTTGGATACTTCGGTTCAGAGTTGAACGAGATCCCATTTGATTCCAAGGCCGGAATAATCCCAAATGACAAGGGCCGCGTGCTGGATTCATCCGGCAAGCACATCGAGGGTGTCTATGCAACCGGTTGGATCAAGCGTGGACCAGTTGGCCTCATTGGTCACACCAAATCTGATGCGATTGAAACCATCGCTCAAGTTATTGCCGACAAACCAACCTGGTGGCAGCCCAGTGCACCGGAAGAGCAAGCAATAGTTGCTCTTATGGAAAACCGTGGCGTTCAGTATGTCGGTTGGCCGGAGTGGCTAAAAATTGATGCTGAAGAAAAGCGTCTTGGTCAAGAGCAGTCTCGTGAGCGCATCAAGCTTGTTGAAAGAGAAGATTTCATGTCAGTTGCCAAGGGAGCCAGGTCCTAAATGCCGTTCTCATCAGCAAAATCAAAAAGCGCCCAGTTTGCCTTAGCTTCTGCTTTTTTCATTCAGGGTTTTCTAGCAATCACCTATCTTCCACGCATTCCGGAAATCATCGATCAAATCGGAGTTTCGTTTGCCGTTTGGGGATTGATTATCGGTCTTGCAGGTCTTGGTTCTCTAGTTCCACTTCTAATCACCAACCGCTTGATTGGAAAATTTGGAACTAGGCCGATAGTTCGAATCTCCAGCGTGATGATTGTGCTTGCAACTATAAGTCTTGGCTTTGCAACAAATGGCTGGATGTATTTCCTCTTTCACGCCTTGATGATGTTTAGCATGAGCTTTTTTAACATTGCCGTGAACGCTCAGTCAGTGATGCTCCAAAAACAAGTTAAGCAAGTCATCTTGGGTAAGTTCCACGCGGCCTGGAGTATCGGTGCTGGAATCAGCGCTGCGGTTTCAGGTGTTCTTGCAAGCTTTATGTCGCTGCAGCTGCACCTGATCTTGGTTGGCGCGGTGGCACTTGTTGCCTTCGAAGTTTCCGTTCGCAAGATGCTGGCGCCTTCAGAAGATGGCCACCACGAGGAAAGGCAAGCTTCAAAAAAGGTTCCATTCTTCAAATCCCCAACTCAGTTATGGCTCTTGGCCGTTGGATTCTTTGCCGGCGTCTTCCCTGAGCTAGTGATGATGGACTGGTCGGCAGTGTTCGCGAAGCGAATCATGCTGTTGAACCCAACCCTGGGAGCTATTCCATTTGCCTCATTCACACTTGCCATGATCGTTGGACGCCTTCTAATTGGCCGAGTGACAAAGAAGTATCACATCAGCGATCTTTCTAAGTGGGGAGGAATCTTCGGGGCGGTATCGATGCTTGTTGGAGTTTTGGTAGCCCCGCCGCTAGTTTCAACCAGCCCAATACTGGCCCTGGTTGTGTTGTCACTGTTCTGGGCAATCACAGGATTTGGTTTGGCTCCGATGGTTCCATCGTTCTTCGGTGCGGCAGGTCACGTCTCAGGACTGACTACCGCGCAGGCACTGTCTCGAATGTCACTGGTGAACGCAGTGGCCGTTATCGGAGCGAAGATCTTTATGGGAGCGTTAGCGCAAGGCATAGGTTTGGATTTGGCATTTATCTTGCCCGTGGCTCTGATGTTCATCGCTGGAATCTTGGCTGGAAGAGTTGCGAAGAGTTCCAAGCGTAAAGAAGCTATGAACAACGCCTTCCCGCTTACCGGGCCAATTACTGTTGTTGATGACCTGTAGGTCTTTTTTAGCGGTAGTTCACAAACTGAACGTCGACTTCTAAGTCTTTGCTTTTTAGAAGTGCTTGAACTTCTTGAAGATCATCGCGAGATTTGCTGCTCACGCGAAGCTCGTCGCCTTGGATTTGGGACTTTACGCTCTTCGGTCCTTCGTCGCGAAGGAGCTTGTTAATCTTCTTGGCATTTTCCTGAGAGATGCCCTCTTTGATTTTGCATTCGATGCGGAATTCTTTACCTGATGCAAAAGGCTTTCCATCATCCAGGCTCTTCAAAGATATGCCGCGCTTAACAAGCTTTGACTGGAAAACATCGAGAACGGCCTTGGCGCGCTCTTCACTATTTGCCTTGATCAGGATCTTGTCGCCAGATTCCTCAATAGAGGCACCAACACCCTTGAAGTCGTAGCGTTGCTCGACCTCCTTGGATGCCTGGTTTAGGGCGTTCGCAATTTCTTGCGGGTCAACTTTGCTTACGATGTCGAATGAGGAATCAGCCATGCAGACAGTTTATAAGGGCTGCCAAGAGCTGACTTCTTTATGCGGGGTATGGGCCATGGTGAAATATTGGTATTCTTTTAGGGCGCCGGAATCAAAAACGCATGGCTAGTTACCCAAGCGGCCAAAGGGAACTGACTGTAAATCAGCTGGCTCAGCCTTCGGGGGTTCGAATCCCTCACTAGCCACGAAACCCCAGCCCTCCACGGCTGGGGTTTTGTATCTCACTTCAAAAAGGAACGAACCTATGGATCAAATAGCCCAGGTGCCAACTAGCGCCGAGAGTGAGTCCATGCCGGGCTGGAAAAAGAAAGTTTCCGTTTTTCTAGTCGGCCAGACCATCACAACCTTCGGCTCGCTATTGGTTCAGTACGCGCTGTTGTGGCATTTGACTCTGACTACCAAATCTGGAGTGGTGCTTGCTCTGGCGGCGGTCTTTGGGTTCTTACCTCAGGCAGTTGTTTCAATCTTCGCTGGGGTTTGGGCCGACCGCGTAAATCGCAAATTGATGATTATTGTCTCTGACTCGACGATTGCTCTAGCGACGCTCGTTCTAGCCTTCTTCATGCTCTCCGGTGTTGATGACCTGTGGCTGGTATTTCTGGTCATGGCTGTTCGCTCAGTTGGTGCCGGAATTCAGATGCCGGCGATTTCTGCGCTTATTCCTCAGATTGTTCCTACCGACAAACTCATGCGGGTAAATGGAATCAATAGCAGCGTGCAATCTTCACTGTTGATCATCGGTCCTGTTGCTGCAGCAGGAATTTACTCAACAGTTTCGTTGGCAGCAATCCTGTTTGTCGATGTTGTCACAGCTGTTATCGGACTTTCCCTTTTGGGAACCATTGCTGTTCCAACACTTTCCAGGGCAGCAAGTAATGACAAGCCTTCTTACTTCACAGACTTGAAAGAAGGCTTGAGTTACATCTTCAGCCATGACCTGGTGCGCTGGGTGATGGTTATTTACTCGATTGTGTTTTTGTTAGTTGTTGCCCCATCAAATCTTTCCCCGTTGATGCTGGTTCGAACCTTTGGATCAGATGTTTGGCTGCTAACAATCCTGGAGCTTTCCTTTGGAATTGGAATGGTGGCCGGTGGAGCCCTAATGGCGATCTTTGCTTCCAAAATGGACCGGTTGGGAATGATGGTTGGAACATCCATTCTTTTTGGTGTTCTCGCCGTTGTCATGGGCTTTACAACAAACCTGATTCTTTTCTACAGTCTGTTTTTCCTAATTGGTTTAGCTGTTCCAGCGTTCTCGACTTCCTCTATGACGCTGCTTCAAGAAACCGTTGAACCAGAACGCCAAGGACGGGTCTTTGGTTTTGTTGGAATCGTTATGGCAGTTGCCATGCCGCTCGGCATGGCCGTTCTTGGACCACTTGCAGATATTGTCTCGGTTGAAATGCTGCTAATCGCTACCGGAGCAATAACTGTTTTGATTGCCGTGGTAGCTGTGCTGCTGCCAGCCGGCAAGAGAGCTATTGCTGCTGCCCATGCCTCAACTGGGCCAGAGGCTAAATAGACATTCAGGAGTCAATACCAGAGGTTTTTACTTGCCCGAGTGGGACAATGAACTAAACCCCAATTAAAAAGGATTCACCTTGAACGCAATTACCTCATTCATCACCGGCCGCAAAACAGCTTGGGTCACACTTCTTATAGGACTTATCTTTGCCGGCTTGGCATTTGGTCCCTTGAGCGCTCCGGAGTCTGACACTTCTCCGACCGATGGCTTGCCAGCGGACAATGAGACAGTTCTTGTGACTAAGGCCCTCGAAGATCTTCCTGGAACCGACGGCACTGTTGCCGTTGTTGTTTACGCATCCGAGACCGAGCTAACCGAAGACCAGAAGCTATGGATCACCGGAACCTTTGACCCAATGGCGCAGGGTTTTGTGGATGGCGCGGGAGATAAGTTTCTAGATTTCACCTCAGGTGAACTAAACGGCGAGGCTTTTGTTCCGCCAGCTCAGATTTCTGATGATGGCAAGGTTGCCGTAATCACAGTTCCACTGGATGAGATCGAAGAGAACGCCGAGCGCAACGAGCGTATGGCGGAAATGCGTGCGATTTCCAAGGAAGAAATGCCAGCAGGCCTTGAGGTTTACATCACCGGTCCAGAGGGCTTCCAGGTTGACATCTCCGGTGTCTTTGCTGGTGCAAACTTCACACTACTTTTGGCAACCGTAATAATCGTTGCCGTACTACTACTGATTACTTACCGCTCACCGGTTTTGTGGCTAGTACCACTTATTGTCATCGGTGTTGCCGATGGTATGGCAGCGCAGCTTGCTCCTCAGCTAGCAACCATTTTCCTTGGCGTGCCAGCTGATGGATCCATCACTGGAATTTTGTCGGTGCTGGTCTTTGGTGCCGGCACCAACTATGCACTGCTGCTTATAGCTCGCTATCGAGAAGAGCTGTTGCTGAACGAAGATCGCCACAAAGCAATGAACAAAGCTCTTCGCGGCGTATCACCAGCAATTATTGCTTCCGGAGGAACAGTTGCTCTAGCCCTGCTAACTCTTCTGTTTGCAGAACTAGGCGGCAACAAAACACTCGGACTTGTTGTTGCAGGTGGAATCGTGATGGCGATGTTCTCAGCCCTTGTGGTTTTGCCAGCAGCGCTAGTGGTATTTGGAAGAGGTTTGTTCTGGCCGTTCATTCCAAAATTTGGTGGAGTAAACAAGTCAGACAAGGGTCTTTGGGCCAAGCTTGGTCGCGGCGTTAGCAAGCGACCAGTGATTGTTTCAATCGCAGGATTTATCATCTTGGCCATCCTGAGCTTCGGAGCTACCGGAATCAAGGTTGGACTATCTTCAACTGAGCAGTTCCGCGTTGCCCCTGAGGCAGCAGTTGGTCAAGACGTTTTGGCCGAAGCCTTCCCAGCCGGTGCAACGTCGCCTGCAATCGTGATCGTAAACAACGGCTATGAGGATGAGGTTGCAGCTGCAGCTAAGTCAGTGTCCGGTGTTGCTGAAGTAATCGTTGGAGATTCAAACTCTGAAATCACAAAGATTGATGTGGTTATGGATGCCGAATCCCAGTCCGAAGCCGCCTACGAAACTATTCGAGCTCTTCGAGCTGAGCTAGGTGGCATCGAAGGAGCAGGCGCCCTTGTTGGTGGTCTGGACGCGCAGCGACTAGACGTCAAAGACACCTATGCTTCGGATCAGCTAACGGTGATCCCGTTGATTTTGATTCTGGTGTTCCTAGTTCTAGTTCTACTACTTCGCTCACTAGTAGCTCCAATTCTGCTACTGCTCACAGTGGTGGCATCGTTCTTCTCCGCGATAGGTGCAGCCTGGTTGCTGTTTGTGAACGTGTTTGGTTTGCCGGCACTTGACCTATCGGTATTCCTATTTAGCTTCCTGTTCCTGGTCGCACTTGGTATTGATTACAACATCTTCCTGGTGACCCGTGCCAAGGAAGAATCAGAGAAGCTCGGACTCAAAGAAGGAATGATCAAAGCTCTTGCTTCAACCGGTGGTGTGATCACAAGCGCCGGTATCTTGCTAGCAGCCGTATTCGCAGTTCTTGGAGTGCTACCGCTGATTGCGCTTTACCAAATTGGAATCATCGTAGGTATCGGTGTATTGCTAGATACCTTGCTGGTTAGAACAGTGATTGTTCCTTCTCTTGCATTCATCACCGGAAAATACTTCTGGTGGCCGAATCACAAAAAGGCTAAGTCCTAACCCAAACGCAACTGTTGGTTTCAAGTTGGCCGCTATTTAGCGGCTGGCTTGAAATCAGCACCTGCGCATCACCTAAATCAATTGGGCTCTTGCCGAAGTTGTAAATCACACGAATTCCCAAATTCTCATACGCTAAAGACTCCCCTCCAGTGTGACCATCTACCCAAGCAAAAGATCCTTCGCCAAGTGCAAGTTCTTTTCTGATAGCTATAGCACTCTTATAGAATGCAAGCGTCGAAGACTCATCACTTTCTTGAATTGATCTAGCAAGCTCGCGATAGCTTTCAGGTTGCGGTAGCCATGCTTTACCAGTTTCGTTAAAGCCACTTGAGTCAGAACTTTGGTCCCAAGGAAGCGGAACGCGACAACCGTCGCGCCCAACTCTTTTGCCCTTGGTTCTAGCAAAAGTGGGATCCTGACGGAACTTGTCTTCCAAAGTGGTGTGTTCAGGTAGACCCAGCTCCTCGCCTTGGTAAAGGTAACTTGCTCCAGGAAGACCGAGCATAAACAACGTTGCACCTTTAGCGATCTTGAGTCCTAGTTCGTTATCGGGCTGCGGTTGGTTTGGACCAACTCCATCGGAGGCTGTAGTGCGGCCGTAGCTTCCGCCAAAGCGCGAGCGATGTCTCATAACGTCGTGATTGTTTAGTACCCAGGTAGAAGGTGCACCAACACCATCAAAGGCTTCGAAGGACTCGTTGATGGCATCAAAAAGCTTGCTTGGGTCCCAGCCTGCATCTAGAAAGCGGAAATTAAAAGTCTGGTGAAACTCATCAGGCCTTACCCACTGAGCCATCAACGACAACGGATAGACATAAGCCTCGCCACACATCGCACGATCGCCGTCGTAGCTTTCTAATATCTGACGCCAGCGTCTAAAGATCGGGTGGACTTCCCCCTGGAACCACATCGGAGGATTCTCTCGTCCCTCGATAAAGCCAGCCCCTGCTTCGGCAACATACGGGTGATCAGGCAGACCCTTGGCCTTGGCCATCGCGTGCGGCTGATCAACTCGGAAACCATCGACGCCTCTATCAAGCCAAAACTTCAAGATCTCTTCGAATGCTTCTTGAACTTTCACATTGCCCCAGTCCAGATCAGGCTGGGAAGAATCAAACAGGTGAACATACCACTGACCCGGGGTTCCATCTTTTTCTTTGACCCTGGTCCAAGCAGGGCCACCAAACATAGATACCCAGTTGTTTGGTGGCAGCTCGCCGTTTTCACCCAAGCCATCTTTGAAGTGATAAAACTTACGCTCAGGTGAACCAGGCTCAGAAGACAGGGCTTTTTGGAACCACTGGTGCTGATCTGAAGTGTGGTTTGGAACCAGGTCAATCATTACTCGGATCCCAAGTGAATGAGCCTTTGCAAGCATCGAATCGAAGTCGTTGAGTGTTCCGAAAAGCGGATCAACATCGATGTAGTCGGCTACGTCGTAGCCGCCATCTTTTTGAGGAGATTTGAAAAACGGTGAGAGCCAAACGGCATCAACACCCAAAGCAGCTAATGAATCGAGCTTTTGCTCGATACCTTTTAGGTCTCCAATGCCATCACCATTAGCGTCGGCAAAAGAGCGCGGATAGATCTGGTAGATAACACCAGATCGCCACCACTCAGAGCCGGAGGTAGCCTTGTGAAGTTCTATAGCTTGATCCATGCTGTCTGGTCGTGCTCCAGGACACCTTCAACGGTTAGATCGTGCTGAGTGGTCACAAGAAGTTTTCCGGCAGGTACATTGACAGAATCTGGTCCGAAGTTGGAAATCACAAGGACACCGTTGTTGATGTAAGCGAGGGTTGAATCTGATGAATACTCCGGGGCAAAACGAAACTCGCCAGAACCAAGAGCAAACTCTTTGCGCTCTTTGATCAGTCTCTTGTAAAGCTCAAGAGTTGATCCGGCAACCCCTTCTTGCGCATCGCGAGCATATCTTTTGAAGCTTGCTGGAGCTGGTAGCCAAGATTTACCGGTTGTGTTGAAACCAAAAGATGGTCCACCGTTAGCTTCCCACGGAAGTGGTACGCGACAACCGTCGCGACCGACTTTTTCTCCGTTGGTTCTAAACCAAGTTGGGTCTTGACGGTATTTGCCTTCAAGCATGGTGTGCTCTGGAAGCCCTAGTTCTTCACCTTGGTAGATATATGCTCCACCTGGAAGCCCCAGCATGAATGCTGACGCAGCTCGTGCTTTTCTTAAGCCCATTGCTTCATCAGGCTGCTCACTGTCAGGACCAATACCCTGGCCGTGAAGCGGAATGGATGCAACACCGTACTTAGAGGTGTGACGAATGGTGTCGTGGTTTGAAAGTACCCAAGTAGATGGTGCTCCTACTTTTCCAAACTCGCGCAGTGATTCAGCGACAACTTTCTCCAGAGCGTTTCTTTCCCAAGGAGTTTCTAGGTAGCCAAAATTGAAAGTCTGGTGGTACTCATCTTCTCTAACCCACTTGGCCATGCGGGAAAGCGGAAGCACCCAAGCCTCAGCACACATCGCACGATCGTCGTAGCGATTTAGTAGTCTGCGCCAGCCGCGAATGATCTCATGTACACCTTCTTGACCCCAGAACGGGTGCTCGGCCTGGTCGACAACGTGAGTTGCCCCAGCTTGCACATCAGGTAGTCCAACTTCCTTGACTAGTCCGTGGGCAACATCGATGCGGAAACCATCAACGCCTTTGTCTAGCCAGAAGCTCAGAATGTCTTCGAATAGCTCGGTGACTTTTGGGTTCTCCCAGTTGAAATCAGGCTGAGATGAATCAAAGATGTGTAGATACCACTGACCTGGTGTGCCATCTGGATTCGTAGTTCTGGTCCACGCGTTGCCGCCAAACACCGACTCCCAGTTGTTCGGCGGCAGTTCTCCATTTGCTCCCTTGCCATCTCTAAAAATGTATATCTCGCGCTCAGAGGAGCCAGGAGCAGCCTTTAGGGCTGCTTGGAACAGTTCGTGCTGGTCAGAGGAGTGGTTAGGAACAATGTCAACGATGATGCGAAGGCCAAGTGAGTGGGCCTTAGCTAGCAGTTCATAGAACTCTTCGTTAGAACCAAAAAGCGGATCAATAGTTTTGTAGTCGGCTACGTCGTAGCCGGCATCTTTCTGAGGGGATTTGAAAAACGGAGAAAACCAGATTGCGTCGATGCCCAAAGACCTGAGTGATTCAAGCCTGGCGGTAGTTCCAACTAGATCCCCAATGCCATCGCCATTGCCGTCGGCAAAGGAGCGAGGGTAGATCTGGTAGATCACAGCGGTTCTCCACCACTGCGGAGACTTGATTGATTTATGCAAAACGGTTGAGTCCATGGGCTCCAGCTTAGAACAATTGGTAACTGCCCCTTAGAAGCTTCAAGGCGCTTAGGTTGGCCTTGGTAGGAGGCAGCAAATCGTTTGCCAGCAATAAACCAAAGGTGGTAATCTCGTACGGTTGCTTGGAGATGTGCTTAGGCAACACCAATAACCGCCCCGATAGCTCAGTGGTAGAGCACTTCCATGGTAAGGAAGGGGTCGACAGTTCAATCCTGTCTCGGGGCTCGACTTATTTAAGCGCCACACGTAATAAGTCCCCGGCGGGGTAGCTCAGGTGGTTAGAGCACACGACTCATAATCGTGGGGTCGCGGGTTCGAGTCCCGCCTCCGCTACTAGTTCAGCCATTGCCTAAATCCCTTACCTCTAAAGCGCCAACTCGGCTCTACAGTTAAACAATGGTCAATCCACAAATCGAGGGCAAAACCTATCCTCGAACAGCCTCCTACTTAGTCGGTCGCGAAAAAATTCGCGAGTTCGCCAAAGCTGTCTTCTCGAAAGACCCAGCCAACCTTGACCTAGATGCTGCCAAGTCCCTTGGCTATAAAGACCTAATTGCCCCGCCAACATTTGCTGTTGTGATTCAAGAGCGCTCGCTAACCACCGTCTTGGCAGATAAAGAAGCAGCCATAGATTTTTCCCGCGTGGTGCACGGCGATCAGAGGTTTATCCACGTCAGGCCGATAGTTGCAGGCGATGAGCTAACCAGTGAGCTAAAGGTAGCAAGTGTAAAAACCCTGGCTGGAAACTCTATGGTCACCTTCGAAACCCAAATCTTTGATTCAGGCAATGCTCTGGTCTGCACTGCCATCTCAACACTTGTTGTCAGGGGTGAAGCGTGAACCTAACCGTTGGCCAAGATCTTCCGGCAAGAAGCTTCAAGATAACCCGTGACTCACTGGTGCGCTACGCCGGAGCATCAGGCGATTTCAACCCAATTCACTACCGCGATGATTTCGCTCAGGCTGTTGGGCTTCCAGGGGTTTTAGCCCACGGCATGTTGACCATGGGACTGGCTGTTCAAACAGTGGTGGATTTTGTTGGCGACTCAGGCAAGATTGTGGACTACCAAGTTAGGTTCACAAAGCCAGTTCTGGTTGATGCCAAAACCGGAGCAACGGTAGAAGTATCTGCCAAGGTCATCGAAATCGATGAAGAGTCAAAGACTGCACGAATTGACCTAACTGCTGTTTGTGCTGAGCTCACTGTTCTCGGTAAGGCCCAAGTAAGGGTAAAGATTTGATTCAGCCGCTCAAAGAACTAACTTCAATGCGCGTTGGTGGAGTACCGGCAAGCATCACGGTTTGTTCAACTCGCGAGCAGCTGATTGAAAAAGCCCAAGAAATTTGGTCCACCGGAGAAGACTGGATCGCACTAGGTGGCGGAACAAACTTGGTCTTTGCCGAAGATGTTTCTAACCTTCACGTGCTGCAGATTAGAACCAGCGGCATTGAAAAAACCAAGCTTGATGGCAAACAGGTTTGGAAGATTCAAGCTGGTGTTGACTGGGATCAGCTGGTAGCCGAAAGCGTTGCTGCAGGGCTAGCCGGTATTGAAGGCATGAGCGGAATTCCTGGAACATGTGGAGCGGCACCGGTGCAGAACATCGGAGCCTACGGCCAGGAACTAAGTGATGTGTTTTTGAGAGCAGAATTCCTGGATTACGAATCGGGAGAAGTCGTAATTTTGGAACCAAGAGATTTGAAGTTTGGCTATCGCGACAGCGCAATCAAGCGGGGCAGAAGCGGAATCATCACCTGGATTGAGCTTGAGCTAATTGACCTAGAGGGTCTATCCCGCCCGCTTTACTCAGGACAGATCGCAGGCGCACTGAATTCTGAAATGGGCAAGCACGTCAGCCTCAAAGACGTTAGAGATTCAGTCCTAAAACTTCGCGCAGCCAAGGGCATGGTTCTGGATCCCCAGGATCCAAACTCAGTTAGCTGTGGCAGCTTTTTTACTAACCCAATTGTTAGTGACACCTTTGCAAGAACCATTTCCTCTGATGCCCCGAAGTGGGAAACCCAAGAAGACGATGGACTAACCGTGAAGCTAAGTGCTGCGTGGCTTATCGAACAAGCTGGCATCGGTAAGGGATTTAGCTTGGCCGGTTCAAACGCCGCAATTTCTTCCAAGCACGCTTTGGCGATTGTGAATAAGGGCGGAGCAACCGGTGAGCAGATTGCCGAGCTCGCAAGATACATCCAAGAACGAGTGGCAGCGAAGTTTGGAATCAATTTGGTTCCTGAGCCAAACCTGATTGGCTTTAGCGCTTAGCTAGTTGAAAAGCTTCTGCAGTCTCTGAATTCCTTCAGTGATTTGGGCATCGCCTAGGGCGTAGCTCATACGAACGTAACCCGATGGACCAAAGGCCTCTCCTGGAACAAGTGCAACCTCGGCTGCATCAAGGATGTAATCGCAAAGCTCCAAAGATGTGTTGATTTGCTTGCCGCCCCAGCTCTTGCCAAGAAGTCCTCGAACATCCGAGTAAACATAGAAAGCACCCTCCGGCGTTGGAGCAAGCCAACCGTTGATTTTTGCAAGTTCGGAAACCGCTAAGTGCCGGCGACGATCGAATGCTTCGACCATTTTCTTGACCTCGTCCTGCGGACCGGTCAAAGCAGCAATCGCTGCGCGCTGGGCAATGTTGTTCACATTCGATGAAAGGTGTGACTGCAAGTTGGCTGCTGCCTTCATGGCATCAAGAGGCCCAGCCATCCAGCCAAGTCTCCAACCGGTCATGGCGTAGCTCTTTGCAACACCGTTAACCATGATGGTTAGATCCTTCATCGCAGGAACTACCTCGGTGATTGAGTAAGCCTTTTTGCCGTCATAGATCACGTTCTGGTAGATCTCGTCAGAGACAATCCAGATCTGGTTAGCCAGTGCCCATTCGCCAATAGCTTTGATCTGCTCTTTCGAGTAAACCGAACCAGTTGGGTTAGAAGGTGAGCAAAGTAGCATCGCTTTGGTCTTTGGTGTTCGAGCTTTTTCTAGTTGCTCGACGGTGACCATGTAGTTCTGATCGCTGCCTGCAAAAACCTCAACGGCCTTGCCTCCGGCGAGCGCGATTGCTTCCGGATATGTAGTCCAGTAAGGAGAAGGCAAGATCACCTCATCGCCTGGATCAAGCAGCACTGCAAAGGCTTGGTAAACAGCCTGCTTGCCACCGTTTGTGACAACTACCTGCGAGGCGGTAATTTCGGTGCCTGAGTCAGCCTTGGTCTTTATCGCAATGGCTTCACGAAGCTCGGGAAGGCCAACAGCTGGCGTATAGCGGTGGTTCTTAGGGTCTTTGGCTGCGGCTACGGCTGCTTCAACGATGTGAGCTGGAGTTGGGAAATCTGGCTCGCCTGCGGCGTAGCTAATTACAGCCTTACCTTCAGCCTGAAGGGCCTTGGCCTTGGCATCGACCTTTAGGGTCGCAGACTCGGCGATGGCAGCGATTCGCTTGGAGATTCTTGGCTTGGTCACATCCCTAGCCTATCGGGGGCCATATGGCCCTTTGCAATCTAAGGGCGGGCAGATTAGAGTAGAACTCAAGTAGTTGACAGCTGCGGGAAGCCTAATCTGGCAAATTATCCATATTTAGATTCAATCTAGAAGTGTGTCTTTTGTCCGGTGGTCAACTGAAGCTGTTTAGCCCCTAAAGGGCGGTGGCTCAATTGGTAGAGCAGCGGTCTCCAACACCGCAGGTTGCAGGTTCGAGTCCTGTCCGCCCTGCAAAACGATAAGGAAAGAAGTAAAGACCATGGCAGAAGAGCTCCAGCCAACGGATGACTTAGTTGAAAAAGCTAAGGCAGATCGTGCTGCAACTCGCAACATCTTCGGTCGCGTTGCTCTGTTCTTCAGACAGGTCTATGCAGAACTTCGTAAGGTCACAAGACCTACCTACAAAGAGCTTGTTAGCTATACCGGTGTTGTCCTAGCCTTCGTGGTGCTTGTGATGATCATCCTTGCCGGCCTTGACTTCGTGTTTTTGAACGTCGTAACTTTCGTATTCACCCCAACCGCATAGTTTTTCAAAACCTAAAGAACAGGAACCTTCAATTGAGCGAGATCGAACAGAGCGAGCTAGAGACCGAAACCACTTCGGCTCCGCTAGATGCTGCCGATATTCCAGCCGCAGCGTTCTCAGCTGTTGAAGATGTTGTTGCTGTTGTTGCCGCCGAGTCAGCCGTTGTTGCTCCAACCTTCGGAGAATCAGCCGAGCAGCCTGTCATGGAAGAGCCTTACTCACCGCCGGTAGATATGGAAGTTTCCGAATCAGCTGAGACTTTCTCTGCTGAAGCTGCCTCTGAGGTAATTTCAGAAGCTCCTGCCGCAGAAGGCACCGAAGAGCCACAAGACGAAGACCCATACCGCGTCTTCCGCGCCGAGCTTCGCTCCCAGCCAGGCAAGTGGTTTGTTGTTCACTCTTACGCCGGATACGAAAAGCGCGTAAAGCAGAACATCGAGAACAGAAAGCTCGCCATCGAAGGTGGCGACCAGATCTTCCAGATTGAAGTTCCGATGGAAGACACCATTGAGATCAAGAATGGTCAAAGAAAATTGGTCTCTAAGGTCCGTATCCCAGGATATGTTCTTGTCCGTATGGACATGACCGAAGAGTCATGGTCTCTTGTTCGCCACACTCCAGCCGTGACCGGCTTTGTTGGCAACTCTCAGAACCCGACACCTCTTCGACCAGACGAGGCATTCGAGATGCTGAAGTCGCTCTACGTTCTTCCTGAGGAAGCTGCCGCAAAGACAGCTGCCAAGGGCAGCCAGATGGTCAAGGGCAAGGCTCGTGCAATTCCTGTCAACGTTGATTTCAAGGTTGGCGAGTCGATCATGATCAAGGACGGATCGTTCGCAGGACTTCCTGGAACCATCTCCGAGATCAAGCCAGAATCAGGCAAGCTCACCGTACTTGTTTCTCTGTTCGAGCGTGAAACTCCTGTGGAGTTGGGCTTCGAGCAGGTCGGACCACTGAACTAAAGATTTATCAAACCTAAACAAAAAAAGGAAAAGAAGAAATGGCACCCAAGAAGAAAGTCACCGGATTAATCAAGCTACAGATCCAGGCCGGAGCTGCTAACCCAGCCCCACCGATTGGTCCTGCCTTGGGTCAGCACGGTGTAAACATCATGGAGTTCTGCACCGCGTATAACAACGCGACCTCAGATCAGAAGGGTAACGTAATCCCGGTCGAAATTACCGTTTACGAAGACCGTTCCTTCACCTTCATCCTGAAGACTCCTCCAGCAGCCGAGCTAATCAAGAAGGCCGCCGGAATCGCTAAGGGTTCATCAACCCCTCACACCGACAAGGTGGCTCACCTATCCAAGGAGCAGCTACTAAAGATCGCTGAGACCAAGATGGCCGACCTAAATGCCAACGATGTTGAGGCAGCAGCCAAGATCATCGCAGGAACTGCTCGCTCAATGGGAATCACCGTAGACGCGTAAGCAAAAGCTTTACCACCAGCAACACCGCTCCAAACAGCACCAAGGAAACAAGGAACCAAATACAACTAAAGAAGTCGTGGGAGAACCAAGCGAGGTTCGTCTAACCACAACTGTGACCAGAAAAGGAATAACAGCTATGTCAAAACGCTCAAGGGCTTACATCGAAGCCGCAAGTAAAATCACCGAGGGTAAGTACTACCTTCCAGCCGAGGCCGTAGCCTTGGTTCGCGAGACCGGATCAAAGAAGTTTGACTCAACTATTGAAGTTGCAGTCAAGCTAGGAGTTGACCCTCGCAAAGCAGATCAGATGATTCGTGGAACTGTATCGCTTCCTCACGGAACCGGTAAGACTGCCCGCGTTATCGTATTCGCAACCGGACCTGCAGCTGACGCTGCACGTGCTGCCGGAGCCGACGAAGTCGGTGGCGACGAGCTGATCGAGAAGGTTGCTGCCGGATGGGTTGATTTCGACTCAGCAGTTTCCACACCAGAACTTATGGGTAAGGTCGGTCGTCTTGGAAAGGTACTGGGCCCAAGAAACCTAATGCCTAACCCAAAAACCGGTACCGTGACCCCAGATGTTGCCAAGGCGGTTACTGACATCAAGGGCGGAAAGATCGAGTTCCGCATTGACAAGCAGTCAAACCTCCACTTCATCATCGGTAAGGCTTCCTTCACAGCTTCCCAGCTGTCAGAGAACCTAGGAACAGCCCTGGATGAGATCCAGAGACTAAAGCCATCAAGCTCCAAGGGTAAGTACATAATCAAGGCTGCCGTTTCAACAACCTTCGGTCCTGGCATCCTGCTAGACACCACCGTTGCAAAGGCCTAAGGCTAGAAACAAACCACAAGATCTAAAGGGGATCGGGGCCATAGTGCCCCGGTTCTTCCCTTTTCCGGAAGCTAGCCTTCGGTCAAATAGACTTAGCCGCAGGGCCGCCTAAGCTCAATCGATGAATCAAGGAAAGTCAAAAAGATGTTTTCTGCAGCCGACGAAAAGCGCGTATTAGACATGGTCCCTCGCGGGATCTATATCAACGGTGAGTGGAAAGACGCTGCCGACAAAAAGACTTTAGATGTCATTGATCCGGCGACCGGCAAGACCCTCGTCTCAATCGCCGATGCCGCACCAGCTGATGGCCTAGCGGCCATCGATGCAGCTGCCGCTGCCCAAGAATCCTGGGCCAAGACTGCACCCCGTGTTCGAGCTGAGATCCTAAGAGCTGCCTTCGAGAAGGTCATAGCTATGGCTGATGACTTTGCACTGTTGATGTCTCTAGAGATGGGTAAGCCAGTATCAGAGGCCAAGGGAGAAGTTGCCTACGGGGCTGAATTTTTGCGCTGGTTCTCTGAAGAAGCAGTTCGCGTCACTGGTCGCTACGGAACAGCACCGGATGGCAAAAACCGCATCATGGTTCTAAAGCGCCCCGTTGGACCTTCCCTTTTCATTACCCCGTGGAACTTCCCACTTGCCATGGCAACCAGAAAGATGGCACCAGCCATCGCAGCTGGCTGCACCATGGTGCTAAAGCCAGCAGCGCTAACGCCACTAACCTCGATGTTGTTTGTGAAGGTGCTAGAGGACATCGGTCTTCCTAAGGGAGTAATCAACGTCATTCAGACCACCCGTGCAGGCGATGTCACAGGACCAATCATCAAGGACGAAAGACTAAGAAAATTGTCTTTCACTGGTTCAACAGGAGTTGGAAGAAGACTTATTGCCGACTCAGCAGATCGAGTACTTAGAACCTCCATGGAGCTAGGTGGCAACGCGCCATTCCTAGTGTTCGAGGATGCAGATCTTGATAAGGCAGTAGAGGGCGCGATGCTAGCCAAGCTTCGCAACATGGGTGAGGCCTGCACCGCAGCCAACCGGTTTATCGTTCACGAGTCAGTGGCTGCGGATTTCTCAGCTAAGTTTGCTGCCAAGATGGCATCACTCAAGGTCGCACGTGGAACCGAAGAAGGATCCAACGTTGGACCGCTTATCGATGAGAAATCACGAGCCGGAGTTCACTCCCTAGTTGCAGATGCGGTAGCCAAGGGAGCAAAGGTTCTAACTGGAGGAGAGATTCCATCAGGCGAAGGATATTTCTACCCGCCAACAGTTTTGGCCAATGTTCCAGCAAACGCTGAAATTCTCAAAGAAGAAATCTTTGGTCCAGTAGCCCCGGTGATAACCTTCAAGACCGAAGACGAAGCAGTAAAGCTTGCCAACAACACCGAATACGGTTTGATTGCCTACGCCTTCACCGAGAACCTAAACAGAGGTCTTCGCCTTGCTGAGCGTCTTGAGGTTGGAATGTTTGGGCTGAATGCCGGAGTCATCTCGAACCCAGCAGCCCCATTCGGAGGAGTCAAGTCCTCCGGACTTGGCCGCGAAGGTGGCTTCGAAGGAATCGAAGAATATCTAGAAACCGTTTATGTCGGCATTGCTGACCCGATGGTTAGCTAAACAGGACAACAATAGAGAAGTGAAAATCAAACCCCTAAAAACCCTTGCCCTGCTTTCTGTTTCTGCTCTAGTTCTTGCCGGCTGTGCCGAGCCAAGACCAGATGCCATTGAAACCCCAACACCAGAAGCGAAGGTGTTTGTCACCGCACCTCTTACTGGCCTCACCGTTGAAGAGGGCACCGCAGGATCAGAGACATTAGCAGCACCATCGGTTGCCTGCAAGGTCGACAACGTTGAGGCTGCAAGACCACAGTTCAACCTCAACAAGACCGACATCGTCTTTGTTGAGATGGTCGAATTCGGTTTGACAAGACTTGTTGCCGTATGGCAATCACAACCAGTTGACCAGGCAGGTCCTGTTCGCTCGGTTCGTCCAATGGATGCTGATATCACAGCACCGCTTGCTGGAATCTTTTGCTTCTCCGGTGGACAGCTACCGTTTGTGAACGCAGTGAAAGACACCGGACAGTACATGGCCAGTGAAACTAGCGAACAAGCGGAAAACCTTGGAAGCTTCTCCAGACTTTCTTCCCGTGGTGCACCACACAACGTGATGGTTGATGTAGCCCTTCTACAGTCTCAGCACACCGACTTGAAGGCACCAAAGCCAATGCTTCCGATGGTTGCCTTTGATCCTGCAACCGAAAGCTACGAGGTAGCTTCAACAGAGGCTGGCGAAGAAACAATTAGCTTCCGCATCAAGTACCCACAAGCTGAAAGTGGCTGGAAAGCTGAAGGAAGCTACTTCGTTCGATCCCAAGATGGCGATCAACACATCGATGGAGCATCCAACGAGATCCTAAGAGCAACCAACGTAGTTGTTATGCAGACCAAGACCGACAACTCATTCAAAGATCCTAAGTACGGACCGATTCCAAGAACCGTGATGATCGACTCAGGCATGGCATGGGTCTTCAGTAACGGAAAACGCGTCAAGGGGACCTGGACCAAGGCATCACAAAATGCACCGATTCAACTTTTCGATGCAGCAGGAGCTCCAATCAAACTTGCTGTTGGAAATACCTGGGTTGAACTAATGGGTGAACCATCCAAGATCACTATTAAGTCTCCTGAACCACCTGCGTCAGAAGACGAATAACCCTAAGCAAGTCGCCTAGAGACTGCTCCAGGCCAGCACCCCTACAGCCCAGTAAATACGCGGGTTTTGGGGGTTTTTGCTTGGAATCGAAAGCCCAAAAATGGACCCTTCGGACTAATCCAGGAACGGCTCGCGCCCTGCAACAAGCTCCCAAGGCACTTCCTTGATCTTTGATTTGTCGATCAAAGGGGATGGACCATTCGGTCCAGTGAAATCTTCAAAAACTTTCTCCACAATCTTCTTTGCAGACTCACCAGGGTATGGAGAACTTGCTTCAATTAGTTTTTGAATTTGTTTTGATCGATCAGGCAAACCATTTGTTCGTGAATTGAAAATTTCTTTTTCAAGTTCAGCAAAGGTTTTCACACGCACAGATGCATCAGCTGCCAATTCACCAGTTGCAGTAAGCTGCCAGTGACCTTCGTTTTCAAAAAAGATGGTTGGCTTACCGGAAATCAACGGATACTCACCCAAGAAAGAGATTCCATCGGTGACCAATATGTCTGTTGCTAGAAACAACTCAGCGTAAGAGCCATCTTCATCGACAAAAGTGTTCGGTAACTGATCCCAAGCACTTCTCCATGACGTTAACTCTTCAACAGAAAGAACATTTCTGTCGGTGAGTGTTCCCCAAAGGAACGGATGAGGTCGCAAAACAATTTCAATGTCTGGATTTGCTTCAGCAAAATCCAGCATCTGATCTTCTATCTTGGAAAAAACCCCGAAGTTAAGCCAATGTGGGGAGTATGAGTGATGTGGTGCCCACACAACCCTGAATCCATTGCCCTTTATGGGCCAACTAGCGATGCCTTCTTGTGCCTCTTTACGCAAATTATCAATTTTTGGTGAACCAAAAAAGTGAACGTGAGAATTTCCACTCTCGGTTGATGCATATGCATCCAAAACATTCTTGTCTTGTGTGAAAACAAGTGAGGCAAGTTGGTGAAGACGCTGCTTGTAGAGGTGAGTAGCAACCAAAGAACCAACTTGACCACCACCTGGCTCGTCATCAGGCTCGTCAACCATCACAAGTGAGAAATATGGAACGTAGGCGAGCCTGGAAAACTCCACCAGGTGGTCAAACCTGACCGCAGGTTGGTAGTTACGCTGCCAGGGGTAGTTCACAAACACATAATCCGGAGCCAGATCCCTCAAAACAGCCAAACCTTCAAGGTTTTGGCTCCCCGAACCCCCGGTATTTAGCCGAATATGGGGGATATCCTGGCTTTCGAAGAAGTCATGGGCCTTTTCCTCCTGGGCATAGGCCAGCTGACCCGTGAGTTTCCGGGGCATTGAGACCACAATCGGCTCAAAACGGGGGTCTTTGGCCATGATTTGGTAGATCTGATCAAGGGCATCCCAGGACTCGAAGTACAGACCTAGAAATACGACTTTGATGGGCACCATCCCCTAAACCTAGCAAAGACCTAGGAAAGAGCCCTTTTGGGCAAATTTCAAGAAACTTTCGCAAAAGACACGATTTGGGGCCTTAAAACGTGGGGTTAGCTACCTGTTTCCAAGTACCCAATATAAGGGTGAAGTTATTCTGATGGGGACCCCCAAAAACCAAGGAAAACCAATGGATTCCTTGGCCCCAGGCACAGAAGGTTTGAGATGAATATCCGGGCATTCGGAAGGCTGCTGTTTAGCGGCTTTGGCCTGCCAAAGCTGGCCTACCGGGAGTCAAATTTCCTGCCAGAGCCTAAGCCAAAGGGCCTGTTTGGAGCCCTGAGATCCAAGCGCGTTCTCAAGTGGATGGTCCCAAGCGTCGCCTTTTTTGTGCTTTTGGCCTCAACGCAGGCATCGAGCGCGGCAACTCTTTCTTCGAATTCGAACCAATGTCAAACCGAAGTCGGGAGCCTATCTGGAGTATCAATTGGTCTTTATTCAAACAAGTGCGTAATAACTTTTTCTGGAACCGGCTCTCACACTTGGACCGCACCATCCGGTGTTACCACCTTCGACACTCTTGTTGTAGCAGGTGGTGGAGGTGGTGGTGCCGACGGTGGTAGCGGTGGTGGATCTGGTTCGCTTTATGAAGCAACAGTCAACCTCAACGGAAACACGGGAAGACAATTCGCAATTTCAGTTGGAGTTGGTGGCACACGAATAACTCACACAGCAGTAAACGGAGAAGCGTATACTCCTAACGGTTCAGCAGGTGGAAACTCATCCATAACTCAAAGCGGTCTTGGATTCTCAATCACTGCCTATGGTGGAAACCCGGGTTTCTGGCCAGGATCCAACTACAACGTGGCCGGCGGTTCGGGTGGATCACAACCGGTTGCTAACGCTGGTTCTGCTTCCCTCACAAATGTTGGTTCCTACGCTGGACGACAGGGCGCTACCGTTGGTGGTTATAACTGGGCACAATCGGGGTACGATGGCGCTGCTGGAGTAACGTCGAGTCTCTTTAGTGGACAGTTCATTGGTAGCGGTGCAAGCGGTGCCCACCTAGATGGGAATCTAAGGCCTGGAGGAAATGGTGGCGCTGGTGGTGGTGGGCGCGGTTCCGGAGGTAATGCCAACGACGGGTGGGCTGACTACTTTGCTGGACATGGTGGAACGAACACAGGTGGTGGTGGTGGTGGTTCCCGAAACGGAAACGTGGAGCAATACACTATCGACGGGCGAAGTGACGCTTCAAGAAACGGTGGTACCGGAGGCTCGGGTGTTGTAAAGATTGCCTACATAGCGCCCGCTCTATCCCTGACCACAAGCGCAAACGGCGCCCGAGTAGGGGTGGACATGCTTGTCCAGCCAGCTATTCAGCTGAAAAACAGCGCCAATAGCAACTTTGCTTCCAGCGGTGTAGTTGTAACCGCGGCAGTTACCTCTGGCACAGGGGTCCTCTCCGGAGCCACGGCAACGACCAATAGTTCTGGAGTGGCCCAGTTTACAAATCTGAGGTTTACCACGGGAACCGTGGGGACACTCACCCTGACCTATAGCGCCCCTGGGTTCGTCAATGTCACCCAGCAAATTAAGCTACAGACTCTTTCGACTGCCATAACAATTTCGGGCTCGAGTAGCTCCGGTGGAAATTTTGTGCAGGGTGTTTGGTTGGCAGATGCGGCTGGCGCTACCAACATTCTCAACACAGATCTTCAGACCCACATGCAGTCCTTCTCCACAACAGTTGAGTCGAGCGGAAGCATTTCCGTAGAGGCAAACATCGGCTCGACCTCTGCCGGAAGAGGATTAACCCTCAAAGCAATCTCAGATGTCTCCGTGAATCCCAATCTCACGCTTTCAACCAATAACGGAAACTTGGTGCTTTGGGCTCGATCGGGATCCACACAGAACACAAGTAGTCAGAGCGGCCAGGGACGTATCTCGATAGGAAACGGAACATCAATAACCACAAATGGCGGCGCTATTGTGCTGGCTGGATCCAGTTCAATTGATGCCTCAGGTTTTCCAAACGGTCACGCCTTCACTGATGCCTCGTCCGGAAATAGGTACGCAATTGCGCTTGGAACCAGCAACAGTGCTAGCGGTGTGAGCCTGAATTCCGCAGGTGGTCTCATTCGGCTTTACGGCCAAACCGGTTCATCAGCCACTCAAGCCTACGCGGGAGTAGCGTCGACCACTTCTCAGACAACAGTTGATTCAGGTTCAGGCAGGCAAGATTGGAATTTCATAAGTGCTACAACAGCCGATAACGCCTTCGAATCCTGGGGCGCACTAACAATCCAATCATCGGCTAACGCTAACCCATCAACTCCTGCAATTAACTTTGTAGTTCGCCATAACACTTCAAGTACGACTTTCACCCCTGTTCAAAGCCAAGGTCATCGACCTTTCCACAAGTTCATCGCTTCCGGTGGTGGAGATTTGAATGTTTCAGTTACATCCTCGGCAGACGTCTACGCAGTAGACAACGTCGCCGGTTTCCAATTCCTGGCAAGCAGCGGCCAGATAACGATTGATACCGGAACCAACGGATTGAATCTAACTGGCCCCAGTGCCACAGACAGCAAGCAATTGTTTTTTGGGGCTGATGGATCTGGTTCGTCATCGTCAAATGTGAAAATCATTGGCAATCGCTTTGTTGAAGCTACTGCAAATAGTGGCACCGGAGTGGTCGTCGCAAAGACTTCCGGAACGGTATCTATCGAATCCTCTTCCACTTCGTTCAGGGACGCTCAGACATTCGATTCAACTTGGGCGTTCACAGGAAACACCGGTCTGACAATTGGAAAAACTGGCAATACCGCTGGAGTCACTGTTTCAGGCACAAACTCGGTTGCCGGAAATCTCAGCATCATTGGCGGCGCCATTGCCATAAACGGGAACCAAACTACAACAAGCTCCGGAAACATGGTGATCACTCCCTCTGGGGCCTACTCAGGTTCGGGGGTTTTGAACTCTGCTGGAACGTTGACAATTAGCGGAGGCACGACCCTAGACCCAACTGGAAACCTTCGTTCTGGTGGAAACATCACCTTAACAAGTTCTGCGAAGAGCACTCTCACCACTTCTATCTCGTCTACTGGCGGTGAGATTTCCGTAACTGCAGGATCGACTTCCTCTAGCCCTGCCCTTGAATTAGCCGGTGCAAAGATCACCACAAGCAACAACAGGATTAGCTTGACCGGAACAAGCACTTCATCCTGGGGAATTTATGTGAAGAACTCGTCCTTAATTCAGACAGTCTCTGGGGACATCAACATCAATGGTGTTGGTACCGGCTGGGGAGTGGGTTTTGCAGCCGCAGAAGTTCTATCAACCAGCGGTGCCATAACCATTAATGGAGGAACACTGGGAATTGTCGCAGGCGATGGCGCGACGACTACTTTAGGCGCCACGGCCAGCACATCAGCTTCGGGAGACATTACCTTGATTGGTGACAATTACTGGGGCTCGTCGACAGCGGTTAACGTAAAAACTTCAGGAACTGTCCTCATCAGATCCGCTGCGCAACAGTTCTCAGGTGCGATCACTATCAACAACCACACATTCTCCGGTCACGCAAGCTTGACAGTTGGAAGATCCACTAATCAGCGCAATGTGACATTGACTGGTGGTTCAGTAAGCGTTGTAAACGACTACACCGTTTACGGAGGTGCGATTACTCAGACTTCGAACGTCACTTCTTCCACCGGATCGATTTACATGTACCCAACAGGTGCATTCTCAGGAGCTGGATCCTTAACATCTTCCGAGGGAACAGTCCGAGTAACTGGTGGAACAAGTGTTGACCCGACAGGTGCAATCCAGGCTTACAGCAACGTTGTGCTTCGCGGCTCTGGGCAAATCACAACAGCAACAAACGCGACTATCACCTCCAGAACTGGACTTGTTGAGGTGACAACCTCAGGGGGCTTGGTGACTCTAGGGAAGGACGTGACGGCCAACGGATCAATTGCGGTAAGTCTGACTGGGGCTTATTCGGGTGCGGGAACACTGACTGCAACTACTGGAACCATTACCCTGAGCGGTGGCACCAGTATTGCACCAACCGGTGCTTTTACGGCTGCAGGCGACATAACAATCAGCGGAAGCGCCCGAGGCACATTCGCCTCTCAGGTGCAATCCACTGCAGGAGCTGTAACTATAAACACTGGCTCACTAGCTAGCACAAGTGGAGGTTTGTATTTCACTACTGGATCAGTTGTAACAAATGCTGGAGACGTAAATCTGACAGGGAATGCGTCTGCAGAATGGGGCGCTTACTTCGAAAATGCTGCCATGGTCTCGACCAATACAGGCGATATCACCATCACTGGAAATGCCCCGTGGAATGTTTGGGGTGTTTATCTCAGGGAGACAGAGATTTTATCTACCAGTGGAAACATCGTCATCTCCGGAGGAACTTCTTGGGGGTTGTACACGGGTTATGTCGGTACTTCCGATATAGGGTCCATAGCAACCGGTCCAATTTCAACCAGTTCAGTGACTTTAATTGGAGATACCTACCAGGCACACACGGCCGTTCGAATAAGGACCTCGGGACCAGTCGTAATCGAATCGAACGCAAACCAGTTCACGGGTGCCACGACAATTACCTCCCACACTTTTACGGGTCACTCAAGTTTGAGAATTGGAAAGACAACCAACGCCACGGCATTGACTGTAAGCGGAGGCTCGACAAGCATCGTTGGCGATTACACGGTTTATGGATCTGCTGTTTCTCAAAACGCGGCTGTGACCTCTTCAAATGGCTCAATCCTATTTAACCCAACAACTACTTACGTAGGTTCTGGTACATTAACTGCTTCCGCCGGTACGGTTCGAATAACTGGTGGTTCAAGCATTGCTCCGACCGGTGCGATACAGGCAAGCAGCAATATTGTCCTTCGCGGAACCGGTGACATCAGCACCGCTACTAGCGCTACCCTCACCTCCTCCACGGGAACCGTTGAAGTTAATTCGAGCGCGGGAAAGATTGAACTGGGATTGGACATTAGAGCTGCGGCTAGCGGCGCTGGAGTCATCGGGTTCTTGGCCAAGACAACCGATCGAATTTACATGAGCTCAAGTGCTGATGTAGAAACCTCGGGATCAGACATTGTCTTTTGGGCAGATTCAGATGACAACGGGGTAGGGCCAATATTCTTGAGCGGCACTAATTTAGTCAAATCGAACGGCGGAAAAATAGTTTTTGGTGGTGGACTCGACAACGGTGGAGCTGGTGATCTTTCTGGCAGAACGGCAAATGATGGAGTGCCGGATGGCTACGCCAAAGCGGTAAGTGGCTTTAGCTTTGAGGGGACAAATCACGCAGGAATTGGGTTTGAAACTGGATACCAGCTGCTTTCGGGTGGTGGCAACATCGAACTCATGGGTCAGGGTGTGATCGGAGGCGGTGTTGGCTTCGACCATGGCATAGCGCTAAAGGGTGGATTGATTTATTCTGACACTGGTCGTATATCGATTGTTGGTAAAGGCCCTAACACTTGCACGTCCAACTATCACCGCGGTATTTTCACTGGCTGGGTGGGAAATACCCATATCGTTTCAAATTCCACTGCAAGTGATGCGATATACATGCGTGGAAACACTGACGCATGCAACAACACCGGGACAGTTAATGCAAGTGCAATACAGGGCTGGAGCGAGAAGACCTTTGTTGCAACGCCAAACGGTGGCGGAATTGTCCTTTCAGGTACGCAAGGCAACGCAAGTCATGTAAACAGCTGGTATACGAGCGACATGCTTTTGCTAAGTGGCTACCAGCTGATTTCAAACACTGGGCCCATAACCATCAACGCGACCAAGGCAACCACAAGTACCACCAAAGGAGTTAGTTTCAGAGATAACGGTGCCGGAACTACCTACCTAGGTGCCCTAGCGAGCAATCACTCAACTACCTACTTGGCCTATCCGACAATTGCAGCAGTTGCAAGCAGCTCGAATGTAACAATCAACGCTGATTCAATTGAGACTAAAGCAACATCATTCAACGCCACTGGGCATATTATTTTGCAACCTAATGCCGTGAGTTTTGATATCGCGCAAACTATGACCGCTGCTGACTGGTCAACATCTTGGCCCCGAACTTACGCGAGCGTGACAATTGGTAAGCCTGGATCCGTTGCCGCGGGTCAAACTCCCAATGACATTTCCTTGGATGCCATATCAGCAACAGGTGAAATCAAGGTCTACGGCAAAAACATCGCACCGAAAGCGCTCACAAGTGGCGAAAGAATCATCTTGTCTGGAACGGAAGACGTGACTCTAAGTGCAACCACTACCGCTGGTTCGGGAGGGGTCAGTGTAACGGCTGGCCGCGATACTTTCATAAACGCAAGCACTTCCGCAGGTTCTGGTGGACTTAACTTCAAGGCCGGGAGGGACGTTCTTGTTAACACCGCCACCAAATCGATTACTACATCCTCTGCCGGCAACATCGTGTTCTGGGGAAACAGCGCAGGATCAGGCGGTGAGGTTGATACGGGTGGAGCTAACGTGACCATCAACTCAAGCGGTGGCGACATTGTGATTGCCGGTGGAGCCGACGATGGAGCAAATGGCGGAACCAGTGCTGATGGCATTCCGGATAACTACTTACTTGGCCGTACTTGGAATCACACTGCTCGACTACTGGCCTCTATGACATCAGGTAACGGAGATATTCTGGTTCGAGCCCAAGCAACATCCGGAAGTACTGCAAGTGCTCAGAGTGCTATTCGCGTAAACGCCGGAGTTCAAATCACTGCAACCGCCGGAACGATTCGATTTGACGCTCGCCAGAATTCAGGCAACACATCAGCCAGTAACCAATACGGAATCTGGCTGGGTAATGAAGGAGCCAAAGCTGTAATTAGGTCTGCCTCGGGAGACGTGATTCTTAACGGTGACGCCAGCCAGTCGAACCGAGCTCAGCGAAGGGGTATTGCTCTTCTGGGAGTGGACATCGTTGCAACCGCCGGAAATGTTGAGCTAAACGGTAACTCTCCAGCTCAGGTCGAATCATTCGATGTTCTAGGTTGGGCAACTTCGACGGTGACGGCCGGAGGAAACATCCTGGTCTCTGGAGCGCGAACTTCCGCTACCGAGTTCATCACTTTCAACGCCGGGGGAACAACCACCCTCACTGTCGGTCAGTTAATTGGTGGCGATGCTGGAACTAACACCAGCACAACCACAAGCGTGGCAACTGCGTTTGCAGGAAGTGGTTCAGTTGTTATCCAGCCCACCTCAACAAGCTTCACAGCAGCACAAACTTTAGCCAACGTCACAATGGCTTCGAGCCTTACCGGGCTGACAGTTGGTAAATCTGGCAATACAGCAGGAGTCACTCTTCCGGTTGCTTACTCCATTGCAGGTGACATCAATGTATTCAGTGGTGCTGTAACCGTTAGTGCAAACCAGGCAACCACTAACTTGGGAAACATCACAATCACCGCATCTGGCGATTACACAGGATCTGGAACCTTGACTTCAGCAGGGGATCTGCTAATCAACGCTGCTGCTACAACGGTTGGTGCTGCAATGCAGGCAAATGGTGATTTGGATATCGTCAGCACATCATTATCGGTGGCTCGCAGCCTTACCTCAACGGTAGGAAGAATTAACCTCAAGTCGGCAGATAACATTGTTATTCAAGCGGGATCATCTTTGAGCAGCAAAACCAAAATCCAGGCACCTGCTGGTGACATCACATTACAGTCAGACTCCGACGGAGACAACGATGGCTACATCTGGATTCAGAACTACACCAACATTTCGACCGGAAATGGCGGCGGCGACATCCTGCTCTCTGGAGGATCAAACCCAGCTACTGGATTCGCAACCGCTGCTAGCGTCGATGCCACTTACCGCCCAGGTGTTCTGTTAGGAGAATTCCCAGCCAATGCCGGTTATGCAGATGGCGTCACCCTAGCTTCGGGTACAGGAGACCTTACAATCCGCGGTAAGGCGATTGGAAACTACAATTCTCGCGGAGTGCTGATTCCGCTTTCAAGTACAGAAGCAAACAAGTCATCGCTTACAGGAACAAATATCACAATTGTTGGTGAGTCCGCAGGGGCTAACAGCTGGTATGGAATCGAAATTGGAAATGCCGGAAGCTCGACTGCGACGAACGTAAAGACTATCTTCAACGCCATCGGGACATTGTCACTAACTGGAACAAGCTCTAACTACGATGGTGTTGGCGCTTGGGGTAATTACGAATTCATCGGAAATCGAATCACCATTACAGGCTCAGGCCCTCGACGTCCCGTAGCTCTTTTCTATGGTGCCTCCTCACCTTCATCGATAGCTGCAGGCTCAGGTGGCTTCAGCTTCTCGGCTACCAAGTCTGGAACAGTCGTTGACGATGACGCGGCTATCCAACCCGGGTTATTTAGTTCTTCTGGTTCCGTATCACTAGTTTTCGACGCCTCAACATCTTCGGTTGCGGCTTTGACAGTAGGGGTGCCAATGTCTGTCACAAACACTGACGTGACTGTTCGTTCAAACAACGTGAGTTTGACTGGTTCAATCAATACCGGAACGGGAGCAGTTAAGTTCGAACCCTTCACATCCTCAAGGGCACTTACAGCTGGGACCGAAGTGGCGGGCACATTGTCGCTAACTGCAGCTGAGCTAGGAACAATCACAGCAAGCACGCTCAGGTTAGAAACCGGCGGAAATCTTGATGTCACAAGCAGCCTAACCTTCACAAACAAGGTTTCAACCCTGGCTATTCGAGCAGGCGGTAACGTCACTGCGGCCTCCGGCCTTTCAGTGGTGGTAGCGAACTTGGGTATTGACGCTGGAGGGAACATTAGCTGGCCAGGTACCGGTCATAACGCAGCAGTAATCGCCTTGAATGCAGGGGCTTCCGGAACCATCAGTTTTGGTCAAAGTGCCAACTATTCCGTAGCTGTCGTGGACGGCATCGATCCCGAATTTGGTTTGGCAACAAAGTTTGTCCTGAGCAACGTCGATCGCACCAATACCGTCGATCGATTCATGGCGGTTACCTTCAATCCACCACCTGCCGTGGTTCTTCAAGACAAGTTCAACAACCCTCTAGCTTCAAACAACTTGTCAGCCTCTGCCTACGTGGTTCGCTCAACCATGTCAGTCACAAGAACTGACAGTGGAACACTTTCCTTAGATGGTTCAACCCCAACCAGCCAGGGTGGAACCAGCACCTTTACCGCACTTCGTGTAAATGGTGGAACTGGTCTTGTAGCTATTAGCTACTCTGCAGTTTCCTCCACCGGAACTGCACTTGTTGATGCAACCTCTGGTTCAACCTCCACCGCAGCCAACTATCTAGTTCGTGCCGGTGAACCAGCCTCCATCGAACTGACCTTCTCATCGACTACCACCCGCGCGGGTCTAACTGGTCTTTCCCCAATGGCCACCTTGAAGGATTCAACCGGCAGCACTCTGACCACAGGTGATTACAAGAACGCCACGGTCACAATCACCATGACCGGTGACACTAACCGGATCATCTCTGGTTCAACTGCGCCTACAACCGATGGTGTTGCCAGATTCCCGAACCTGGTTGTTGCGGGTACCGCAGCAACCAATGGCTACACCCTGACTTTCTCGGTGTCATTCCTAAACTCCTCGAATGTCACTCAGACCGTAAGTCGTTCTCAGGTGATCTCGATTACCGCTGGTACTCCGACCACGCTTGCTATTAGCTCAACTTCGCAGACCGTCGTCAACCGCGCCACACTGTCCGACATCGCCCTTACTGTTTTGGATGACTACGGCAACCCTGCCGCCTTCGGTTCGCCAACTTCTGTCGCCGCAACTGTAAGTGCTGGTTCGAACCTGGGTCTAACCCCAACTGTTTCTGGAACTACAACGAGAAGCACCGACAGCAATAGCTCGATTGCAACATTCAGCGGCCTTTCACTGTCTGGAAAAGTTGACACCTACACCCTTACATTTGCATCGAGTGGCCTTACCACAACCACTCACACCGTCCGAGTCACTCACGGCGCTGCGAGTGCTCTAACAATCTCAGCTCCGTCAACTGCCGCCAACGATCGCAACTTCGGATCCAACGTTGTTGTTGACATCGTTGACCTTGACGGAAACGTTGTGACCAGTGGTGACCAGTCAACCCAGACCATCACACTGGATGCGAACACGACTTTGACCGGTACAAGGGCTATGTCTGCAACAGCTGGTCGCGCCACATTTACTAACCTCAGAATGCTGGGTCTAGTTGGAACCAAGACTCTCGAGGCAAGCATTGGGGTTCCTAGCTCAATCTCAAACACGGCGAACATTGTTCTTGAGTTCGGTGACGCAACAAGAGTTGCGCTAACGCGCCAAGCTGCTGGAATAGTGAACCGGGCTGACTTTACAACTCAGCCTGTGCTTGCAGTTCTTGACTCATCGGGCAACGTGGTCACAAACCACTCCCAGTCGATAACGGTGACCAGAGCTGCAGTTGATGCGGCTAAGCCTGCAACGCTAACGGGAACTCGAACCATACTTCCAAGCTCGGGTGTTGTGACCTTCACCAACCTGCGCCTGGAAGGAAGGGTAGGGGAGTTTGACCTAACCTTCGAGTCCGGTTCTATAAGCTCAACGACCCAAATGGTCACCTTGACTCACGGTGCCGTTGAGAACGTTGTTATCACCGGCGCAACTACAGCATCTAACGCCCGAACCTTCGGCTCAGCTATCCGAGTTGAGATTCAAGACTTCGATGGAAACCTTGTCACTTCGGGAACTGCAGCTAGCCAGAACGTAGTTCTTTCAGCTTCCGGATCGACACTTTCTGGAACGACCACCAAACAGGCTGTGCTTGGAGCGATCGAGTTCAATGACCTTGTACTCACTGGTTCCACTGGTGCAAAGACACTAGCCGCAACCATCTCGGATCCAGCTACAAAGGCCGGCACCCGAACCATTACCGTGGCTCACGGTGCTGCAACGCAGCTTGTTCTAACTACCTCGGCCTCTCAGGCAGTGAGCCGACAGAACCTCGGGGTTCAACCAGTTATTCAGGTCCGAGATGTTTCTGGAAACCCAGTTAGCGACTTTGTTGGTCGAGTATCGGTTGCAGTTTCTCGTGTTAGCGGAACACCATTCTCGCTAACTGGGACAAGAGTTATTGACCTAAACGGTTCACCAACCGCCACATTCTCAGGTCTTGGTCTTTACGGAGCGGTTGGTGATTTCACCCTCACCTACACAGGTCTTGATACTGCAGCTAACCAGAACCTAACTTCTGCCACGCAGAGCATTACCTTGGCGCACGGAACGGCATCAAACCTGCTGATAACTTCACCTGCCTCCGCCCGAAACGCCATCACGCTCGGTGGCAACATAACCGTCGAAGTCCGTGACCAGGACAATAACCGCGTGACCGGCAGCAACGAACAGGTCACCTTGTCGATCTCTGATGCCACAATTTCGGGAACCGCCCAGAGAAACGCAGCAAGCGGTATTGCCACCTTCGGCTCCCTTGCCTTCATTGGTGCCGAAGGTGCCAAGACATTGACAGCAACGCTGGCTTCACCATCGATTACAGAAACTGCTGACCTAACTCTTGAGTTTGGTGAAGCTAGCAAGCTTGCAATTTCTCAAGCTGCCAGCGGAGCTGTCAACCGAGCTAACTTCAGCGTCCAGCCAATCATCCAGGCTCAGGACGTATCTGGAAACGTGGTTGATGATTACACCAGCTCGGTCTCGATTGCAGTTTCAAGATCGGCTAGCGCTGTTGCCTTTGGATTATCTGGCACAGGTGCGCTGAACGCTTCGGCCGGTGTTGCAACATTTACAGGTCTTGGTCTGTTTGGTGAAACCGGGGACTACACACTGACATATAGCTCGGGCTTACTGACCACGACTTCACAGACTCTGCGAATGACTCACGGTGTTGCTACCCAGGTCAAGATCATCGACGGACCTGGTGGAGTTCAGAATGGAGCCACGTTTGGTCTCTCTATCGCCACACAAATCCAGGACCAAGATGGAAACACTGTTACTACCGGTAGCGATGCAACTGCAATTGTTACGCTGACTCCTAGCGGGGCGACCTTGACCGGTACACGCAGCAAGGCTTCCAGTTCTGGTACCGCTAGCTTCGGTGGCCTAGTGATGACCGGTACCGCAGGAGCCAAGTCAATCACTGCAACCACCGCAACCTTTACAAGCGAGCCATACGCCATCACCCTAAACGTTGGTGCGGCAACCAAGCTTGTTCTAACCACCTCGGCTACGGGATTTGTCAACCGAGTTGATTTTGCTACCCAGCCGGCTGTTACTGTTCAGGACTCATCGGGTAACACAGTCACTACTTACTCAACTGATGTGACCGTGACCGCAACCCCGGTTGATGGTTCAGTAACTGCGACAATCACGGGAACACTATCTAGAACCCCAAGCACAGGTATCTCTACCTTTACCAACCTGCGCCTGGATGGAAAGGTTGGTCAATACGATTTGACCTTCAGCTCGGGATCAATAAGTTCAACCACCCAGAGAGTGACTCTCACTCACGGTGCCGTTAGCGCAGTTGTTCTAACTGGTGCAACAACTGCCTCCAACGCTCGAACCTTCGATTCTTCAGTCACGGTTGAAATCCAGGACGCTGACGCTAACCGAGTCACCACCGGAACCGCAGCTAACCAGTCGATTGTTATAACCGCAACGGGTGCAACAATCTCGGGAACTACAACAAGGTCCGCAAGCTCGGGTATTGCAACCTTCAATGACTTAGGTCTCACTGGATCGGCTGGCTCCAAGACCTTGACCGCAACTATCTTGGATCCAAGCAGTCGGACTGGAACCAGAGCAATTGATCTTGCCCACGGTGTTGCCACCCAGTTGGTTGTTGTTAGCTCTTCAACAACTTCTGTCAACAGAACTGACTTTGCTAGCCAGCCGGTGATCTCGGTTCGAGATGTTTCTGGAAACCCAGTAAGTAGCTTTGTTGGAAGAGTAGAAGTTGCTGTCAGTAGCGGCGGCTCTAACGTGGCCGTATTGTCTGGAACGGTCTTTAGGGATCTAAGCTCTTCGCCAACTGCAACATTTACTGATTTACGCCTAAACGGTGAAGTTGGAAACTACACACTTACTTTCACCAGCACAACCGCTGGCATCTCATCGGCTACTCAAGCGATGGCCCTTACTCCAGGTGCTGCGGACAACCTCGAATTGGTAGTTCAAGCTAACGCTGCTAACGCGACCGTAATTTCTGATGTTGTGGTTCGAGTCAGGGACGCTAACAACAACGTCATTTCTGGAAACACCTCGTCGATTGTCTTGACGGTTTCCAACGCAACAATCTCTGGTACCGCAACTAGATCTGCTGTAGCTGGAGAAGCTACCTTCCCAGGTCTGGCAATTGTTGGTACCACTGGATCCAAGACATTGACCGCCACAATGACTTCGCCTGTTTCATTGACTCAGACAGCAAGCATCCAGCTAACATTTGGTGCAGCGACCAAGCTTGCGGTGACCACCGTGGCAACTGGCGCTGTGAACAGAACTACCTTCACCACCCAGCCAACGGTCACTGTTCAGGACGTTTCTGGAAACGCTGTCACTAGCTTCAACGGTGATGTCTCGATTGCAGTTAGCCCTTCAGGTGCAGCGATTTCCGGAACAACTACTCGCACCCTGACTGGCTCTGCTAACGCAGGATTCACCGGTCTTGGTCTAAATGGAACCGCTGGGGATTACACCCTGACCTTTACCTCGAGCGGTCTAACTGCAACCAGCCAAACCATCAGGCTCACCCACGGTGTTGCGGTATCGCTTTCCCTAACCGGCGCAACAACTGCAGCCAACGACCGCACCTTGGGATCTGCTGTTGTGGTTGAAATCCTTGACGAAGACTTGAACCTGGTCACAACCGGAGCCCAGTCAACCCAGACAATCTCGGTCACAGCTTCTGGTGCAACTCTGAGCGGAACTACACAAATCAGCGCGACTGGAGGTCGCACCTCCTTTGGATCCCTCAAGCTAGTTGGCGAAATAGGAACCAAGGCCCTAACCTTCAAGATTCTTTCGCCTCAGGAAATAACCGCTAGCCGCAACATGGAGCTTGGCTTTGGTGCTGCAACCAGTGTCTACTTGAGCAACTCGGCTTCAGGCATTGTCAACGATGTGGATTTTGCCACCCAGCCAGTGTTGATTGTTCAAGACTCTTCTGGCAATAAGGTGACCAACCACGCAAGCAACGTCACCGTCACCGTCACTGCAGTTGATGTCAATAAGCCTGCAACGCTGTCTGGAACAAACAGCGTTGCTCCTGGATCTGGAATTGCAACCTTTACTAACCTGCGCCTCAAAGGAAAGGTTGGCCAGTTCGATCTAACCTTCAGCTCCGAGAACCTAAGCACCACTACCCAAAGGGTGACCCTGACTCACGGAGCAGTCGCGGCCGTTGTGCTAACTGGTGGAACAACTGCTGTGAACGCAGGGGCATTTGATTCGCCGATTACCGCTTCGATCCAAGACGCTGATCAGAACCTGGTGACAACCGGCGTTAGTTCAACTCAGAACATCGTGCTTTCGGCGACCGGGTCGACGCTTTCTGGAACTTTGACTCTTGCAACCACAGCCGGTCAAGCGACCTTTAGTGACCTGAAGCTAACTGGCTCCACGGGAGATAAGACTCTAACGGCAACTATCACTACCCCGAGCACCTTCATCGGTGATCGAGTAATCACCGTAAGCCACGGTGTTGCTCACTCAATCTCGCTACAGGTTCAGCGCAACGCCGTCAACAACCGTGTGATCTCTGATGTTGTCGTTCGAATCTTTGACGAGAGCTTAAACCTTGTGACAAGCGGAGCACAAGCCAGTGCTTCAATCTCGCTAGTTGGCTCATCGCCTGAACTAACTGGAACGCTAATCAGAAGCGCATCGGCTGGTATTGCAACTCTTGATGCTCTTAGGTTCCTAGGCTCTACGGGAGACAAGAACGTCAACGCACAGGCGGCCAGTTTGTCACTGACTTCCACGACAACCACCGTCGATGTCACCCACGGTGTTGCCACCAAGATAGTGCTTACCACCGCGGCAACAGGGGCTGTCAACAGAGCGGGCTTTGCAACTGTTCCGGTTGTGACCCTCAAAGACATCTCCGATAACACCGTCACCGACTCGAGTGCCGTCGTTGAGGTTTTAGAAAGCTCCTCCGGTCTGGATCTATCCGGCACTGAATCCAGAACACCTACTTTGGGTGTTGTGAGCTTCACCGGCCTTGGACTAATTGGAACTGTAGGGCAATACACACTTACCTACGCATCAACTGGTCTTACCTCAATCACGCAAACGGTCGAACTAACCCACGGAGCGGCAACCAAGCTCAGTGTCTTTACCCCCGCCGGCAGCTCGCGCTCCGGAGTGAACTTCGCTACCCAGTCGGTAATTCGAATCCTGGACCAGGACGACAACTTAGTTTCAACTGGTCCATCCTCAACCGAAACAGTCACTGTTGCTTTGGATAACCTGAACGCTCCATACCCTGTAACACTCTCTGGAGATGTTGACATTGATGCAATCGGTGGTCAGGCAAGCTTTGTTGACCTTCGCCTAACCGGAACGGTTGGCACCTACGACCTTGAATACACCGCTGCCTCATTGGCCCCTGCTAGCCACAGCATCCAGGTGCTCGCTGGTGAAGTGAGCTCCATCAGGGTTGTTACGGCTCCAGCTAATGCCGTTGCCGGTGTGAATTTTGGCAACACCGTCAGCGTTGAGCTACTGGATGCCGCCGGCAACCGAGTGCTTTCTGATTCGTCTACCGACGTCACCGCAACACTTGTTGCATCTACCGATGTTTCCTCCCGCGGTGTCACGGCAACAACCGCTAGGGCTTCAAGTGGTCTTGTCAGCTTTACTGGCCTTGACTATGAACTAGCTGGTGATCACAAAATCAGCTTTGCGGTTGGAAACATAAGCCAGCTCAGCACCTCGTTTACCATTACCCACGCCATAGCTAGCAAGTTCGTGATCAATACCCAGCCGGGCACAATGCGAAACGACATCGTTGTTGAAGATGCCCCGGCCCTTGCAATATTCGACGCATTCGATAACCCGGTTCTTTCAGGCTCTACGGTGTCGGTTACTGCAACGGTTGAAAGTGCCAATAAGAATGACATTTCCGAGATCTCAGGCAACACAACCTCGAGTACCGCCAACTTGAACCTTGTGAGCTTGCCGAACCTAAAGCTCAAGGGTAAGGCTGCCGACTATGTGATCCGCTTCACAGGAGCGGTTGACAACACCACCTTCTCGATTGATTCGCGCTCTACTGCTTTGACCTTCGGTGCTCCTACCCAGCTGGCCATTAGCCAATCGGCTGCCGGGGCAAGGGCCGGAAGCGCCTTTGAGACTCAGCCTTGGGTTGAGATTCGGGATAACTCAGCCAACTTGGTATCGAATAGCACCCTGAGTGTCTCGGCAACAGTTGCTGGCCGAACCATGGTTGGTACAACAAATGTTGCGGCTAGCGAGGGTGTTGTTAGATTCTCAGGGTTAGGAATTGAGGGTGCAGCTGCAACTGGGTTGGTACTTCGATTTACCGCTGAGTATCCAGCCGGTACCACTTTCCAAACAACGCAGACCATCAATCTAACTGCTGGTTTGGCTACCAAGTTCTCGATTATCCAGCAGCCAACTACCGTAAAGACCAGAGCGGAGTTCACAAACGCCGTATCGGTTCAGCTACTTGACCAGTTCAATAACCCGGTACCAACTGATTCCACGACGGTGATAACCGGTCAGCTCTACAAAGATCTAGCCCTGGCGTCGGCCACGGTGAATCGAACCATGCCGACAATTTCTGCTCAGGCCAGCGGGGGAGTTGCCACCTTCACAGGTCTTGCCCTGCCGGTGCTTCCAAGCAATGACTACTTCCTGCGACTTGCCTTAGACTCTTTCTCTGTTCTTTCGAGTCAGTTTGAAGTCTTGCCAGGTGATGCAGTCACGGCAACCATTACTCGTCAGCCATCTAGCACGGTTGGTTCTGGATTGATGAAGACCGGAGATCTGCTACCAATTCAGCCAGAGATCACTTTGTATGACGAAGATGGTTATATTGCCCGCGGTGACACTGGAAACGTAACCGTTTCCATTAGCTCCGGAAGTGGCGGAACAATCACTGGAACAACCTCTCGCTCGGTTGTAAACGGCATCGCTGACTTCAGTGACATTCGCCTAATTGGTACCCCGAGCCAGGGCGGGGCCCCGGCTCAGCAATACAAGCTGACATTTAGCTTCGGAAACATCAGCTCTGCCGCCTCCAATGTTCTTTCTGTCACTAACGCCGATGCAGCAAAGCTTTCAGTTTCTTGGACCTCACCTACCGGTGTTGCCGGTGAGATCTTTACTGATAAGCCAGTTGTTACAATTCTTGACCGCTTTGAAAACGTGGTTGAAACCGGCAACGATTCATCGTTGGTTATTTCAGCAACCGCTCCTTTGGGTGGAAACCTTGGATCGTTTGGATTCATGGCTCAGGCTTCGGCCGGTAAGGCAACCTTCAGTACTTTGAACTTTGGTGGAACTGCCGGCACTAACTACTCGATTAGATTCGCCGCTCTTGGTCGCTCTGACATAACAGCAGCAACCAGGACCGGTGTTCAGGTCACCTATGGTTTGCCATACAAGGCAGTTTTGACCACCGAGCCACTATCACTAAGTGGTGGAGTGCTTACCAAGACTGGTTCACCTCTTGCCGCCCAGCCGGTTGTTCAGATTCAGGACTACTACGGAAACGTGGTGCTAAACAGCAACCTGACGGTATCGGTGACCCTGGATCGAGTCGGTGATTCACTCGATGCCAAGGACCGTTTGATCAACGGCCAACTTGCTGCCACCAACGGTGTTGCGACCTTTACCAACTTGGCCGTTGTTGCCAGACCTGGAACATCGAATGTTGGACCGCGTCCGGAATACCGCTTAGGCTTCAGTGCCGATCTTCAGCTTTCAGCTACCAGCGAGAAGCTCAGTTTCAGACACGGCGACCCAACCTCGATTGACATAGTGCGGCAACCAAGCTCCGTTATTTCAGCTGGGGTGCTCACCAAGACGGGAAGTGCACTCGAAGGATCTAACCAGCCAATTGTTCGCCTGCTCGATTTTGACGGCAACTTAGCTACCGAAGTCTCTGACGTTTCTGTTTCGGCAAGTGTTGTGCGCGGTGGCGGAGAAGCGCTAACTGAAGTTGGAGCCGGCAGCATTCCAAAGAACACCGCCACATTCACCGAAGGTGTTGCCACCTTCGCGAACCTCTCGATTGTTGCCCTGCCGGGAGTTGAGCAGGCCGTTCGCTTCGAGACGGCTGTTGGAAGTAGCACGCTTCAGTCGGTTGAAAGTGCTGGAATGAGCTTTACCCACTCCTATGCGCACCAGCTTGCTGTTTCCACTCAGCCTTGTACCGGCGATGTCGTAAACGACGTGTGTGAGGTTGGAATCACCGGCAACAACCTGAGCGTTCAACCAGTAATTGAAGTTCAAGATCGCTTTGGCAACCGGGTTGTGAACTACCAGGGCAGTGTTGTTGTTACCACGGCTAGCTCAGAAGCCACTCTTCGAAATGCCTCGATGGTTTCACAACCTTCGGTTTCAGTGAGCGTTTCCAACGGTCTTGCAACCTTTACCGACCTGCGACTGGTTGCTCTGCCTGGCACACCCGTTGCCCTTGATTTCTCGAGCAGTTCACTTCTTCCGGTGTCCTCAAGCCAACTCAGTGTTCTTGCTGCCAACGCAACCCAACTTGCAGTTATCACCCAACCGGTTGGCGGCAGAACCGGAGCCACCTTGGCGGTAGCCCCGGTTATTGAACTTAGGGATCAGTTCAATAACCGAGCCCTTAGCGATGACACCTCAAGGGTGAGTGTCACAGCTTCTTCTGGAACTCTGTCTAGAACAATGAGCGTCACGGCCACCGCCGGTCGAGTTAGCTTCTCAGATCTTGGATTTACCGGAACACCGAAGCTTGCCTACCAGCTCACCTTCACTGGCCTTGATTCCAACAACCAGTCGCTGACCCAGGTTGTTTCAAACGACTTCACAGTAAGCAATGCCTTTGCTAACAGTTTGGTGATTACCCAGCAGCCAACGGTCACCAAGACCGGTGAAGCCCTAGGAGCCACAGTTCTTGAGCTTCGAGACTTTGATGGCAACCTGGCCGAGGATGACTCGGAGACCGTAGTTAGGGTTGCAATCACCGGAGGCGATGGTTTGGCCAGGTTTGTTGATGGTTCAGATCAAACAGTTGATTACAGCACCACCTCGACCATTTTGCGCGCAACCGCTTCGGCCGGTGTTGTTCGATTCGATGGACTGCGCCTGGTTGGTACACCTAACGTGAACTACCAGTTGATCTTTACCGCCAACCCGGATGATCCAAACATCGACTACGACAGCTTGGCCTCTAACGCACTACCAATGACTCACGCCGATCCGACGAGTATGACCGTCACCCGTGGACCCACCGCTGATCGAACCGGTGAAGCACTAACGATTCAGCCAAGACTTGAGCTCAAAGACCGCTTTGGTAATTTGGCTACCCTGGATTCGGCAACCGTTGTCACGGCAAGTATTTACTCCGGCACCGGAGGATTGCTAGTTAGTGGAACTACCGCTCGGGCGGTAGCTGGTGTTGTCACCTTTGAAGGCCTTACCGCAACGGGTACTCCTGGTGAGCTTTACAAGCTATCCTTTAGCGCAAGCCCTGCAACGGGTGGAACAATCGTTGTTCAAGAAGCAGTTGGCTTTAGGCTCAAAAAGAATGTGGCGATAACACTTAGCTACGCAACTACAAGCTTTGTGGCCGATGGCTTGGTATCCAAGACCTTCACAAATGACTCACCTGGCGTGCCGGTTTTCTCGACTTCCAGCCCATCGACCATCTGTTTGGTGAATTCCTCAACCGGTCAAGCAACCATCAAGGGAGTTGGTACCTGTAGCATCGCGGTCACCGTTCCAAACACCGAGTTCTACTACGGTGCCAGCGGTAATGCCAACTTGGTTATCTCCAAGGCCGACCAGCAGGAGCTTGCCATCACAAGCGCAGACGAGGTGAACTACCTAAGTACCTTGAGCCTGACCCACAGCGGTGGTGATGGAACTGGGGCTGTTAGCTACACAGCCACCGGAAACCACTGTCGTGTGGCCGGAAACACCCTGTACACAATGGGTGCTGGAACTAGCTGTACCGTGTTTGTGATTCAAGCAGGAGATGCCAACTACAAGGCGGCAGTATCAGAAGGCTTTGAAGTTGAGGTCAAGAAGATTGCCCAGACTTCTCTTCGCTTAGCTAACGCCACTGCAGTTAGCGTTGGGGACCTAACGTTGTTTACCCGGGGTGGCTCTGGTGACGGGTCAGTAAGTTACGCAATCACCGCAACCGGAACTCCGAACCCGGGCTGTTCGATTGTTGATGGCAACAAGCTTCGTGCTACTGGCAACGGCAGTTGTGGTGTCACCGCAACCAAGGCTGCCTCGGCTAACTACAACCTGATTATCTCTACCCAGCAGACAATCACATTCAGCAAGGCTGAGCAGAGCGTGTTCTTCACTTCACCTCTAGTTGAGCTACCACTACCTGGTGCACTGTACACACCGATTGCAGAAGCCACCTCGGCACTCCCAGTGACCTACTCGATCACCGTGGGTGATGGGGCAGCTTGTGAGTTTGACTCTACGGATCCTTCGAAGATCAAGTTCTTAGCCTCCGGTAGTTGTGAGATTACCGCGACCCAGGCTGGAAACTCTCAGTATGTTCAAGCAAGCGCGACCCGAATGATTCAGGTTGGCTTTAGAAACCAGACCATCACGTTCTCGCCAATTACTGACCGACGCTTTGGTCAGCCTGCCTTTATGCTCAGCGCTACCGCTAGCTCAAACCTTCCCGTTGGCTACAGCCTTGATCAGTCGGTAAGCCCGCAGGCTTGTAGCGTTAGCACAACCGGTCTTGTGACCTTGACTCGCTCAGGTAATTGTTCAATCACCGCAAGCCAGGGCGGAAACCAGGTCTTTATGGCCGCAACGCCTGTGACCCAGCTGTTTAGAGTTGCCCCCGATACCGCCGGAGCCCCGCACGTCATCTCGGTCTCGGCTGCTAACCAGTCAATTACTGCCCTTTTCAACCCACCAAACTACAACGGTGGATCAAGCATCACCGCTTACCGCCTAGAAGCAGTGATTGAAAACACCACCGACACCTTCGTGAACCCAGGTTGTGTTATTGGCACTGCACCAATCACCTGTACAATCGTCGGCCTCGACAACGACGTGAACTACAAAGTTCGCGTTGCCGCAATTACCGAAGCGGGAGTCGGAACCTTCTCGAGAGATTCAATGTTGATGAGGCCAACAGAGAACAGCTCCGCTGTTCGAAACATGATTGCCACACCATCTGGTTCTCAACTAGATCTTGATTGGCTTGCCCCTCTAGCACTTGATGGAATCTTCGATAGCTATGAGGTGTACGTTTGGCCGCTGGGCACCAATGAACCGAGCGATCCAACCGAGGTGGTTCGAACTTCATCGCAGACCAGCGTCAGCTTCTCGTTGACGGAGCCAATCTCACAAAGCTTCAGTCTCTTCAGTTTCTTTAGTTCCTTTAGCGCACCTTCAATGACTGAAGTCACTAAAGCCGATGGCTACAACATCAAGATTGTGACCATAACAGACAAGCTAAACGATGAGGAACCAGAAAACACCACAATTGGTGCGCAGCAGGCCTTCTCTACTCCTGGAATTCCTGCCGCCATTGAGCTAACTAATGGATCCGATCAGATCATGGTTGGTTGGTCCACCCCCGCCTTTGATGGAGGACACGAGGTTCTTGGCTACCAGGTCATGCTCAATGGAGCCCTTGCTTGTCCGACAATCAGTGTTGACAATCAAAGTGTTTGCTCGGACACAGTAAACCGAGTCTTCCAAGTTCAAGACATCGAGGCGGGTCAGACCTACACCTTCCAGGTTGCCGCGGTGAACACCCTGGGTGTTGGTGCAATGGCAACCATCTCGCACTCCGTTCCGGCACCGGTGGTAAGCGGTGGCGGTGGAGCTAGCGCTGCACCTCCTGCTGCCCCGCCAAATCCAGTTAAGCCTCCTGCCCCGTCAAAACCGAGCCTTCCCGCTCCTCCGGTTGCGCCGGCCGCACCTCCAGCTGCTGCTCCCGCTGCGCCTAGCGGTCCCGGTGCCGGCTCAGGCGATTCTGGTTCGGGTGATTCTGCCGCGGGAACAGAAGTTGGTGCGCCTGCTGACGATGATGCGCCGCCTGTTCCTTTCGATCCGCTTGCTACCCCTGAAGGCGTGAAAGCCCTTACCGACGCGCTCGGAAATGCTGCCGCAGCCGTTGGTGCAATTGCTGCAGCCGCAGCTGCTGCCGCAGCAGCGGCCGGTGCTGCCGGAGCGGCAGCCGGTGGAGGATCTTCCGGTGGTTCTGGTTCTTCAGGCGGTTCCGGTGAAGGTGGTTCGATTGCGACCATTGATACCGCTCACGAGCGCTACGTTAACCGTCGTCGTGGCCGCGGAGATAAGTGGAAGATCTGGAAGAACAAGTGGTTGACCTTTGCTGACAAGCCTTCTATCTGGCTTGTTGTGAAGTCCGCTTGGCTATCTCCGCTGTTCTCCAAGATTGCCGTTGATGGAGCATATCTCCGAGCAGCCTTTGGCTCTTTGGGACTGCTGCCTACCATTGCAGCGGCAGCCATTTCGGTGATGAGCGTTTCCATGAACGATGGAGCAGTCCTGACTCCGCAGTGGCAGTGGTTTATTGTCCTTGCGGTAATCGGTATCTTCGATGCCTTCGCAGGTTTGGTCGGAACACTGATCTTCGTAGCAGGAACGGTTGCAACTGCCGGAACGCTAGGTATTGACGATGTCAGGCTATTGCTTGGTGTGATCATTGTGGGCTACGGACCAGCACTTCTTGCTAACGCCTTCAGAGCTTTCCGTAAGGAACCTGAAGAAGGCGAAGAGTATTGGTATGAGCGACTAGTTGACCTAGTAGTTCTTCCGTTCATAGGTGGCTGGGTAACCGCAACCATGATCAGCATCTTGCCAGCCCTTGCTGGAACCACCATGGCGGTAGCCAACCACGTCAACGAGTTTGCTATTGCGATTGCTATTGCAATCACACTGCGTGTGGTCTTCGAAGAGTTTGTTGCCAGATGGTTCCCGGGCAGACTAGATGTCCTGCACCCAACGGATGTAAGCGATCCAGTTCCGGTGCAGAAGTGGATTTCGGTTAGCTTCCGTCTAGCAATCTTCATCTTCGTGACAGCAGCACTTATGGGCAATGTCTGGCAGGTCTGGGTTGGATCCGCGCTGTTTATCTTGCCGACCATCATTGGTTTCTACTCTCACAAGTTCAGGAACGTGCCTTGGATCTGGCGCATTATGCCAACCGGTATCCCGGGACTAGCCTTTGCCTTGATTGTTGCCTCGGTCACAACCTCGATTGTGAACAGTTGGTTTGGAGCAACCCCTGATTTGGCCCTATGGTCCTTTGCATTGCTGCCAATTCCAATGCTTGGAATTGCCATCCTGGCCATGATTGGCCGCGAGGGCAATGAGGGAGAGGTCCGTTGGATTAGAAGACCTGGCTTCAAGTGGGTCTACCGAATCGGTGGAGTCTTCATGCTTTTGGCCACCATGGAGCTAGCTGGAGTCCTGGATATCTTCCCGTTCTAGGGCTGTATAAAGAAGTATCAATTGATACTTCTTTATACTCACTATAAAGAGGTAGAAACCCCTTGAACCTAAGCCTGAATAGGCCAATACAAGGGGTTTATCCCGTTCTTTAGCTATTTATCGAGGCTTACCATTGCTCTGTGATCAACTTTGAGGCTTTTGCCTGATGCCTGTTATCCCAATGTTCCCGCTGGGTTCAGTGCTGTTGCCAGCGATGCCGCTACAGCTTCGGATCTTTGAGCCTAGGTACCTAAAGCTGCTGGGGGATCTGGTTGCCTCCGAAAAGCCAGAATTTGGGGTTGTGCTGATTGAGCGGGGCCAAGAAGTTGGCGGCGGGGAAAAGCGTATGGAGATTGGAACCCTGGCCTCGGTTTCTGAAATAGGTACGACCGAAGATTTTCTAGGACTGCAATCAGTTGGCTCTTCCCGCTTTCGCGTTAACGCTTGGCTACCGGATGATCCATACCCGGTTGCTGATGTTGAGTTTTTGCCTGATCTGATCTGGGATGACTCACTGATGCCAGCTCGAGTTCATCTGGAAACTAAGGTTAGACAGCTACTTGCATTCGTTAGTGAATTCGGTGATCTGCAGTTTGCTGCCGACACAGCACTAAGCGATGACCCGATGGAATCTTGTTGGCAGCTGGCTGGCATCTTGCCAGTTGGACCACTTGATCAAGTTGACTTACTTGAGTCCCAATCAGCTGAAGAGCTAATTGCTCGAACTTACGAGATGGCGGTAGCTGCTGAGAAAACTCTTCGGGCGATTATGGATCAGCAAGCATAGAACGAAGAGCCTGGTTTGTAGTCAGGTTTTCTAATTAGGTGAGAAAACCCCAACACCTTTGCTTTTTGCTACCTGCGCCAACTGGTTATCGGTTGTTGCAATAGAGCCACTTACCTTCATCGCCTGGTGCAGCACACACGCATCTGGCATCTTGAGTGCTGTGGTGGCTCGAAGTGTTGCAAGCTTGCTTGCATCTGGGCCTTCGATAGATGTGACCACCAAACCTAATGCGCTAAATGTTTTTAGGAATTTATCCAGCTTTCCATTTCGGGCTGGGTGAACCAGAGACTCGGCTTGGCTAAGGGCGGTCATCTGCAAATCAAAGCTTGCGGTGTCTCGAAACATTTCAAGAGCCCACTTGTGGTGAGGGTCATTTGAAGACACCAGTGCGATAAGGGCACTGGCATCCAGAACTACTACTTCGGCCAATCCCCACCCAATTCTTGTTTCCAGTTAGCAGGCCAGGTGCCATCCATGGAACCGGCGAGCTTTTGGATCTGAGTCAATCTCTGGCTGGTTCTTTCAGCGCTTTCGCGCTCGATGGTAGTAATCCCTACCTCCAGAAGCTTTCTAAGCAGCAAGGTTCGTTGGCCAGCAAGCTCGGGCCAGATCTTCTCGGCCTGAGCTAAAGCTTCAGATAGCTGGTCGGTCTCGGTGATCATGTGTCTTGCTCTGGTGGTTGGCATGGTCTAAGTGTAGCACCTTAGTCTTAGGTGCTACACCGACATTAAGACCCACAAAAATCGGCGAGAATAAAGGTAGCTTTAGAGCAGTCTTGACCAGGAAACCCAAGTCAAATAAGGGAACTTACCTAAGGAGTATCGTGTCGCTAATTGGTGTCATAAAGGAACAACAGGCCGAGTCCAGAGTTTCCGCAACCCCGGAAACAGTCAAGGTTATTGTTTCCCTTGGCTACGAGGTAATTGTTGAATCCGGTGCTGGCCTAAAAGCTTCCTTCCCAGATGCTGCCTACGTATCTGCCGGAGCAAAGATCGGTTCCGCCGAAGCTGCTTGGGGAGCCGACATTGTTCTAACCGTTAGTGCACCTGCAGATGCTGAAATCAAAAAGCTCAAAAAGAGCGCAGTGCTGGTTGGAGTATTGAGCCCAGCCCTAAAACCTGAACTGCTTGATGCACTAGCAGCCCAGGGAGTCACCGCGCTCGCCATGGACGCTGTCCCGAGAATTTCTCGTGCGCAGTCTATGGACGTACTTTCTTCGATGGCTAACATCGCAGGCTACCGAGCAGTTATTGAAGCAGCTCACGAATTCGGCCGCTTCTTCACAGGTCAAGTTACCGCTGCTGGAAAAGTTGCACCTGCCAAAGTTTTGGTTGCAGGAGCCGGTGTTGCCGGCCTTGCTGCAATTGGATCAGCGTCAAGCCTTGGTGCAATTGTTCGCGCCACAGATCCACGACCAGAGGTAGCCGACCAGGTCAAATCAATTGGTGGAGAGTATCTGCTAGTTGAAGTCGAAGAGAAGATGGAATCTAGCGATGGCTACGCCAAGGAAACCGGCAAAGCCTACGACCAAAGGGCCGCTGAGATTTACTCAGAGCAGGCAGCCGATGTTGACATCATTATTACTACCGCCCTTATTCCAGGCCGTCCTGCTCCAAAGCTAATCACCGCAGAAGATGTTGCCCTTATGAAGCCAGGTAGCGTAATCGTTGACATGGCAGCAGCCCAGGGCGGAAACGTTGCAGGCTCGGTAGCTGGACAAAAGATTGTGACCGCCAATGGCGTCACTATCCTTGGCTATACAGATCTTCCTTCCCGCCTGCCAGCTCAGTCTTCCCAGCTTTACGGAACAAACCTTGTGAACCTGCTGAAGCTTCTGACCCCAGCCAAGGACGGCAAGGCCGTTATTGACTTTGAAGACGTAGTTCAGCGCTCGGTGACCGTGGTCCAAGATGGGGCAATTACCTGGCCACCACCACCGGTTCAGGTTTCCGCAGCTCCGGTAGCCAAGGCAGAACCGGTTGCAATGCCTGAGAAAAAGACCATGTCGCTTAGAACTCGTGCGGCTTTGATTGCTGCTGGAATGGCAGCGCTGTTTGCTGTTGTTTCACTGGCGCCGGCTCCTCTGCCTCAGCACTTTTTGGTTTTGATGTTGTCTGTGGTGATTGGTTTCTATGTGATCGGTAAGGTTCACCACGCCCTACACACCCCATTGATGTCGGTGACCAACGCCATCTCGGGAATTGTTGTGGTGGCAGCTATCTTGCAGATCAACGACACTAATTTGCTGGTCCAGATTCTTGCGGCTGTTGGTATTTTGCTTGCAAGCATCAACGTCTTCGGTGGCTTTGCCGTCACCTCTCGAATGCTCAAGATGTTCACGAGAGGAGACAAATAATGACCGCTCAAGCTTTAGCTAACGCCGCTTATGTTGTGGCAGCACTTTTGTTCGTTATGAGCCTTGCAGGCCTTAGCAAGCATGAAACCGGTAGAACCGGTATTCGCTATGGAATTGCAGGAATGACAATCGCCATTGCGGTAACTGTTTGGCTTTCTCTTTCTGGTTCCTGGACCGAGTCAACACTTCTTGGCGTTGGGCTTTTGGTCGCTGCGCTAGCTGTTGGAGCAGTAATTGGTCTATGGCGAGCAAAGGTAGTTGCCATGACTGGCATGCCAGAACTTATTGCCCTCTTCCACAGCTTCGTAGGACTAACTGCTGTTCTAGTTGGTTGGAATGGTGCACTTCACGCCAAGGAACTATCGGCTGAGCTAGCCGGTGTTCACAGCGCTGAAGTGTTTATTGGAGTGTTCATCGGTGCGGTTACCTTCACCGGTTCGATCGTTGCTTACTTGAAGCTCTCAGCCAAGATGAGCTCAAAGCCCTTGATTCTTCCAGGCAGAAACCTATTGAACCTATTTGCTCTGCTGGGCTTTGTGGTTCTAACTGTTGCCTACGTAATCACCCCAGTTCTCGGTCTTCTGATTGCAGTGACCATATTGGCTCTTGCCCTTGGCTGGCACCTAGTTGCCTCCATCGGTGGAGGAGATATGCCAGTAGTTGTCTCGATGCTGAATAGCTACTCAGGTTGGGCGGCAGCGGCAACCGGATTCTTGCTAGGCAATGACCTACTAATCGTGACCGGTGCTCTAGTTGGATCTTCTGGTGCTTACCTTTCTTACATCATGTGCCGCGCGATGAACCGCAGTTTTGTTTCGGTTATCTTCGGAGGCTACGGAATCGAAGCTCCTTCTGAGTCAGACGAAGAAGTCGGCGAGCACACCGAAACTGACGCAGCATCGGTAGCTGAGCTTTTGAGCAACGCTAAGACCGTTGTGATCACACCGGGCTACGGCATGGCGGTAGCTCAGGCACAGTATCCGGTAGCAGAACTTGCCAAGAAGCTTCGCGAAAAGGGTGTCGAGGTTCGCTTCGGTATTCACCCAGTAGCTGGTCGTCTTCCAGGACACATGAACGTACTTCTTGCCGAAGCCAAGGTTCCATACGACATCGTGCTGGAAATGGATGAAATCAACGAAGATCTTGCCAGCACCAATGTGGTCTTGGTTATTGGAGCTAACGACACAGTGAACCCAGCTGCAACTGAAAACCCATCAAGCCCGATTGCCGGTATGCCGGTTCTAAAGGTTTGGGAAGCTGAGAACGTGATTGTCTTCAAGAGATCGATGGCTTCAGGATATGCAGGAGTTGCAAACCCTCTGTTCTATAAGCCAAATGCCAAGATGCTCTTTGGTGATGCCAAAGAAAAGGTCAACGACATTCTCAAGTCGCTGTAGGGCAATTACTCTGGCGGAGAATGGGGGATTCGAACTAACCCAATCCGGTTCCTGAATTGGACACTTCATTTCTCGAGTCTTATCTTGGAGGGGGAGGTTATCGATGAAGATTGCTGTTGCCGGTGGGGCTGGACTAGTGGGTAAGTTCGCGGTCACGGCTGCCGAAAAGCGAGGACACGAAGTTGTCTCGATTTCCCGAAGAAATGGCATTGATTTGATTTCTGGCGAGGGTTTGATAGAGGCTCTCAATGGCGTGGATGTAGTCATCGACGTCACCAATAAAACTACGCTGAGTGCCAAAGCTGCGCGAAAGTTCTTTTCAACTGTCACAGACAACCTCTTAAGCGCAGAGGCGCATACCGGGGTGAAACATCACGTGGCTTTATCAATCGTTGGTATCGATGAGATTGACGACGGTTACTACGCGGGGAAACTCGAGCAAGAGCGAACCATCGAAAGCGGATTAGTCCCGTACACCATTGCTAGGTCCTCCCAATTTCATGAGTTCGTCACCCAGCAACTGCAAAGTATGCCTGGACCAATTGCGCTTCTTCCAAAATGCCTTATGCAACCAGTGGCCGCAAGGGAAGTGGGGCAACACCTAGTGGATATCGCAGAAGGAAAACCACTTAAGCGCGTAACAGATTTGGTTGGTCCAAGAAATGAAGTTTTAGCTGATCTGGCTAGAAGGCAGATCGCTTTCGACGGCTTGAAGAAGTTGGTTCTCGAGTTTCCGCTTCCGGGGATTTTTGGAAGAGGCATGGCTTCAGGCGATTTGCGTGGCAAGGGCGAAACGCTTGTGGGGAAAACCACTTTTGATGACTGGCTAGAAAGTCAGGACCATCAAAATCCCCTCCAATAATTTCCAGGATGACCTTACTTGGTTCTGTCAATTGCACATTCATATGCACGTTAAGCAAAAACTCCCTCAATAAACGCCCCTACTGAGGCTCTAAATCAAGGGAGTTACTGGCGGAGAATGGGGGATTCGAACCCCCGAGGGCTTTCACCCAACACGCTTTCCAAGCGTGCGCCATAGGCCACTAGGCGAATTCTCCAGGTGTTTTTCGGTAGATAACCCTACGAGTTTAGCCCGAAACAAGCCTGCCAGTTTCGGGGGAAAGCGGGCCTAAAGGTCAATGAATCATTGAGGGTTACAAGGAATGTTCACCTTGTGTTAACCAAGGACTCAACTGCCCGACATCCCAAGCCTTCAGTATCGAGGCATGGCCCAAACTCCCACTGATGCACCGTTAAGGCGCGCACTCAGAGTCAAGCCAGCAACCAGAGAAGACAAGATCTTTTTCGGAGTTTCCGCGGCTGCAGGCTACTCATCTTTGGTGTTTATTGTTTTGATCCTGATATTCCTTGGCGTTCAAGCTTGGCCCACTTTTGTTGAACAGGGAGTTTTTGAGTTCGTTTTTGGAACCGGATGGTCAAGCAACGATGTTCAATACAGCATCGGTCCAATGCTTTGGGGTTCGGTGTTAGTTGCAGCCCTTGGAGTTGCTATGGCTGTGCCAATGGCAATTTCGATTGCATATTTTATTGAGTTCATGGCAACCCCGCGTATTGCTAGAGCTGCAACTTTGTTTGTTGATCTTCTAGCTGCGATCCCCTCGGTAATTATCGGCCTCTGGGGATTGACAATTTTTAGCTCGGTGGGCGCCGAATGGGGTGAGATGATTAGCAATACCCTAGGTTTCATTCCCATCTTCTCTAACGAGGCGGGCTCATTCCTTAGAACACCATTTATCGCCGGTGTCGTTATTGCAGTAATGATTGTCCCAATCATCTCTTCGGTGACTCGTGAAATCTTCAGTCAAATTGATGATGACTTAATTAAGGCCTCCATCGCATTGGGGGGTAACAGAGAATCAACCTTTAGGAAAGTTATCCTTCCGGTTTCCGCGAGCGGTATCACCGGCGGTGTCTTGCTTGGACTCGGTCGAGCTCTGGGTGAGACAGTTGCCATCTTCTTCGTTCTGAACTTGATCTACGACCAGTTCAATTGGTTCGCGATTCTCGAGCCAGCCGGTGGTGCGATTGCATCTTTGATTCTTTCAAAATTTGGAGAAGCGAGCCCTTCTGAGGTCAGCGCTCTTCTGGCTGCTGGAGTTGTGTTATTCATACTCACACTGATTATCAACTCAATTGCTGCCTTCATCGTCGCCAAAGCGCAGCCTTGGAACAATCGATGAACCTCGAGCCGGTAGCAAGACCAAAGTCCGCTGAGCCGTGGGCTCGGACAACGAACCGCGCCAGGTCGCTTCAGGTTCTGGGAAGCATAATCCCAATTGCTGTTGCAGCTGCGTCGTGGCTACTCGGTGGCGTGGACCTAATCGTCGCTGTTATTTTCATTCTCCTGCCGCTACTTTTGGTTTCAATCGGGGTCGTGGGCTTTATCCTCAAAGGCAAGCGTGGTGCTCCGGACGCGGCGTTGATTGTCGTGACGATTTTCCTCGGAACTTTTGTAATGGTGCTGTTGATGTCTGTGGTTTGGTCATTGATTGAGGCAGGATTCTCGGCCCTCAGCCCGCACTTTATTTACCAGAACAACCGCTATGTGACTCCAACCGATCCGCTCGAATTCGGTGGAGTTGGACACGCCATCGTCGGAACTTTACTTGTTGTTAGCCTGAGCACACTCATTACCGTTCCACTTGGAGTGGCAACCGGAGTGTATTTGACTGAGACGCGCTCCAAGGGACGCGGGTTTGTCCGAGTAATCATCCAGGCAATGGCTGGCTTGCCATCGGTAGTAGCTGGACTGTTTATCTACTCGATGTTCATTGTTACCGGCGTCTCTCAATATGCCGGGTGGCTGGGTGCCCTGGCCCTAGTGCCGCTTATGCTGCCAACGGTTGCGAGAGTGACCGAGGAGTCTTTGAAGCTCGTTCCGCAGGAACTGCGAAATGGCGCCCTGGGACTAGGGGCGTCATCTTGGAAGGCGTTTTTCCAGGTAACACTCCCCGCGGCTAGATCGGGCGTTGTGACAGCCATCCTGCTGGGTGTAGCCCGCGTTGTCGGAGAAACAGCACCGTTGCTTCTGACTGTTTTCCCAATCGCGGAGACCAACTGGAACGTTTTCAACGGAGGAATGGCAACCCTACCCACATACATCTACAGATTTGTGAACCTTGGATTCGATACAGCTATTGCCAGAGCCTGGGGAGCAGCATTGGTTCTGATGATCTTGGTTGGAATCCTGTTTGGTTTGGCGCGATTTGTTTCAAGACCTAAGTCACTGAAGAAAAAGAAGGTAAAGCGATGAAGAAATTATCTCTAGACACTTTTCACCTAGAGGCCAGAGACATCAACGTCTGGTTTGGTGAAAGGCATGTTCTAAAAGACGTCAATCTTCAGTTCCCAAGCAACCAGGTGACGGCCCTGATCGGCCCTTCCGGTTGCGGCAAATCCACCTTCATCCGCACCCTAAACCGAATGCACGAGCTAATCCCAAGTGCTGGTCTTGCCGGTTCCGTTTTGCTAGATGGTGAAGACATTTACGACGACTCGGTGGACCCAAGCCAGGTACGCCTAAAGGTCGGAATGGTTTTTCAGAAGCCAAACCCTTTCCCAACCATGTCAATTAGGGAAAACGTGATTTCAGGCTTGAAGTTATCTGGCCGTAAGAACCAGATCTCTGATGACCTAGTTGAGGACTCCCTGAAGCGTGCTTCGATGTGGAATGAGGCCAAGGATCGCTTGGACGAGCCAGCGCTATCGCTTTCCGGTGGTCAGCAGCAAAGGCTTTGTATTGCCAGGTCTTTGGCTATGAGCCCAGAAGTAATCCTGATGGATGAGCCATGCTCGGCTCTGGACCCAGGCTCTACCCGTCGTATCGAAGAGACCATTTTGGAATTAAAAGACACCATGAGCATTGTTATTGTGACTCACAATATGCAGCAGGCTCAGCGAGTAGCTGACAAGACTGCCTTCTTCCTAGCCGACGATAATCAGCCAGGCTACGTCGTAGAATTCGGGGACACCGAGCAGATCTTCAACCAGCCTGGGGACTCGCGCACCAACGACTACGTGAACGGACACTTCGGATAACCAATTGTTAACCTTCAATTCTCTTGGAGTTGAGATGGTAAACACCCAAGCTTTACCCCCAATTGCTGTACTTAGGTCATCTCAAGTTGAGAAACTAAACAAATCAAGGAGAAAAATGCGCAAGTTTAGCGGAATCCTGGCAGCCAGCGCGCTGTTAGCGAGCGTCGTGTTTGTGGCACCTGCCGCACACGCAAGCGAAACAATCACAGGCTCTGGTTCATCTTTCATGAACTCTTTCCAGCAGGTCTGTTCAGCTTTGTACACAACCAACAAGGCTAACTACAACTCGACTGGTTCTGGAACTGGCCGTACTCAGTTTGCTGCCGGAACCACAGACTTTGGTGGATCTGACTCCCCATACACTTCTGGTGCCCCAGCGAACTTCACTTACGTTCCGCTAGTTGCGGGAGGAATTGTTGTTGCTTACAACATCCCAGGAGTCACCAACCTACGCTTGACCCCACAGGTTATGAACGAAATCTTCACCGGTAAGGTCAAGACATGGGATGCGGCTTCAATCAAGAAGCTAAACCCGTCAGCCAAGCTTCCAAAGGAGAACATCCAGGTTGTTTACCGTGGAGATTCTTCTGGAACAGTTGAGAACTTCTCTAACTACATGATTCAGAACGTTGGGGGAACCTGGAAGACTAGCGGAACCTGGTCAACAGCTATTGGACAGTCACCTGTCGGCATCAGCGCACCACAGAACACAGGTGTTTCAGCCACAGTGGCACAGACCAAGTTCTCAATTACTATCACAGACCCAGCGGACACCAAGAAAAACAAACTTGCTGTTGCCTCAGTTAGAAACGCGCTTGGAGAGTTCATCAAGCCGACTGCTGCAAGCGCAGGTCGCTTTATGGCAGCTCAGCCAATTGCGGCTAACGGCCTAGTGGAGTTCAACTACAAGGCCAAGGTAAAGGGAGCATACCCAATCGCCCTGGTCGCCTATGGTCTAGCTCCAACAGCTTCACCTGCAACCAAGACAGCAAGGGCTGCAGCTGTAAAGGACTACTTCACCTACATGATCAAGACCTGTGGGCCACAGCAGGCTTCAGCCGGTGACTATGTCCCAATCACCGGAAAGCTACAGCAGGCTGCTCTAAAGGCGATTGCGACAATCAAGTAACACTAAGCATCAAATTGACCTCCAGTCACGAGAGCGCGGCCCTTACGGGGCCGCGCTTTTGTGCTGGAGACTGAACAAAGGGAAGACCAAAATGGTAAACGCCAGGATCTTAAAGTCAGCTGCTGCTGCGCTTTTAGTCAGCCTCTCGCTGACAGCATGCGATCCTCCAATCCCGGCCTCAATTCTTGCCGTGCAGGCAGAGCTAGAAGTTCAGTGCGAAGACGGCGATGTCTCGACAGTGTTCCCAGAGTCAATGACCGACCTGAGTTCCAACTGGTCAGACTCACTTTTGTTTGCTTGCGAAACCATGCCCGTCACTATTTTGGATAACACCGCCATCGACAGCGATATCGTTATCGCCGAGTCCTCTCTGATTGCAGGCCGCTGCACACCTTTCGCCACCGTTCCAGTTGCAATTGACGCAGCTGTTCTGGTTGTGAACATCCCAGACTTCTTTGAAATTTTCCTTTCGGCTCAGCAGATCATCGACATCTTCAACGGAACTATCACAAACTGGTCTGATCCAGCTCTTGCCGAATTCAACGGTGAGTTCCCGCTGCCTGATCTTCCAATTATTTTGCCTACCGAGGCAACTCCTTCAGCCAAGACCGCTCTAAGTGATTGGATCTCTCGACTAGCTGGTGGCGAACTGGACTTGTCAGCTGTTGCAGACACCACAGAATTCAACGAGATCTTCCTGGCGTCCCCGGCCGAACCTGGCTCTATTTCGATTGCAAGCTACGGTGCGGCTATGTATCTTGGCTCATCATTAGTGGCTGTAGTTGCTGACCCTAACGACCCACTTTCTTACGTCAGAGCTGAATACACTTCTTTGCTTTCGGCTACCACTCAGTTGACTTCATCGATTGAGGGAACAACCATGAAGGTAGCCCTTGATCCAAGTATTGAGCCTGAAGCTGAGGCGGGCCTAGACGATGCTGTTATTCCATACCAGGCCGTCTACGCAATGAACATGGCTCTTTGCGGTGAAGACACAACCTTGAAGCGCACAATGGCTCGGTACTTTCTTCGAAAAGACTCCCAAGGCGTGATTTTGTCAGCGACCCTTATGCCACTGCCGGAGGCCCTAAGAGTCGATGCCATCAGCATTGTCGTTGTTGGATTGCCTGTTCCAGCACCTGCCGTAACCGAAGAAACAGACCAGGGCTAGCCTAGGAAGTTGCTGGGAACAGGGGGGTAACGAACCCGGTCCGGCTTTCCTTGAGTTAAAATTGTCCAGGGCCAATAGCTAATTTGCCCCTCTAGGCACCAGCTACCGAAACGGAATTTCCTTTGGCAACCCTGCTCTACAAATTAGGTCTTTTTTCTGCGCGCAACGCTTGGAAAGTAATTGTTGCCTGGATTGTGCTACTGGTCATCACTACCAGCCTCGCACTTACCCTCGGCGGCAAGCTAACTACCTCAATGTCGATCTCAGGTGTTCCATCCCAGGTGGTAGTCGACAAACTTCAAACTACTTTCCCTGATGCCAGCCGCGGTTCCGGCCAGGTTGTGTTTTTCAAAGAGTCTGGTTCGTTTACTGATGCCGACAAAGCTGCAATAACTGCAGCTTTGGAAAAAGTCGAAACTCTGCCTGAAGTATCAGAAGCCGTAAATCCATTTACCGTTCAGGCTGAAATCCGCGATGGCGAAAAAGAACTAATCGACGGCAAGCAAGAACTAGTTGACGCCGAAAAGAAGATAGCTGACGGACAAGTAGAACTTGTTGATGCTGAAGCTGAACTTCTTGACGGTGAAAAGCAAATAGCCGATGGCCTAAAAACTCTTGCCACCACTAAGAAAGACCTTGAAACAAAACTTGCCCAGGTCAACGCAGGTCTCAAGCAAATGCAGGATGCAGGACTTCCAGCATCCGCCCAGGCTGAACTTCTTGGCAGCAAAGCTCAGATTGAAGGCGGTCTTGCCGAAGTTGAGAAACAAACTGCAATTGCACTTGCTTCGAGAGACAAACTAGACGCCGGCAAAATCGAGATTGCAGATGCTCGTGCCGAGCTAGTTACCGGCATCGATGAAATTGCTCAAGCCAAGATTGATCTTGCAATTGGCGAGAAGCTACTAGCTGCGACAAAGAACTACACAGTTGTATCGAGCGATGAGAACACCGCTTTGTCGACAATCAGATTTGATAAGCGTGGAACCGAGCTTGAAGAAGGAACTCGTGATTCAGTTGTTGAGTCGCTTCGCGAAGCAGATCTAAACGGCATTCAGGTTGAGTTTTCTCAGGAGCTAACACAGTCCTTTGGAGAAATTCTTGGTGTTGGTGAAATCGTCGGTTTGATTGCTGCAGCAGTAGTTTTGTTTGTTTTGCTTGGAACCTTTATCGGTATGGCAATTCCGATCTTCTCGGCAGTTGTTGGTGTTGCGATTTCAGCAACGACAGTTTTGGCACTGGCAGCTGAAATTGAAATGACTTCAACCACGCCAGTACTAGGCGTGATGCTTGGTCTTGCCGTGGGTATCGATTACTCGCTGTTTATTGTGAATCGTCACCGCAGGCAGCTTCGCGGTGGAATGAAACTCAAAGAATCTATCGGTTTGGCTAATGGCACCAGCGGTAACGCAGTGCTGTTCGCAGGACTAACTGTTGTTATTGCCCTGGTCGCACTAAACCTAACCGGCATTGGCTTTGTGGGGCTTATGGGATCGATGGGTGCAATTGCAATCGTGATTGCAGTTGCAATCGCCTTGACCGTGACTCCAGCTGCGCTTTCTCTAATTGGCGACCGCATCTTGTCCAAGAAAGAAAAGTCTGAAGTTTCGAAGGCAAAAAAGAAATCTGAAGCTAAGAAGAAGTCCGAAGCTAAGGCCGCAATCAAGCCGGTTTGGGCAACTCGTCAGCCATGGTTGGCAGTTTTTGGAACAGTAATTGTCATGGGAATCATGGCAATTCCACTAACGGATATGCGCCTAGGTCTTCCAGATGGTGGATCAGAACCTACCGACTCAACTGCTTACAAGGCCTACACAATCATCAGCGATGGCTTTGGTCCTGGCTTCAACGGCCAGGTCACAACTGTTTTATCTACCGACAGTGCTGTTTCAGAAGATGACACTCTCGAATTCCAGTCCGAGGTTGCTTCAGCTTTGATGGCACTTGATAACGTCAAGGCCGCTGTTCCTGCGGCTATTGCCGATGATCGAAAGACTTTTATCTTCCAGGTTGTTCCAACCGGTGGTCCATCTTCTGTTGAAACCGAGCAGTTGATTCACGACATCAGAGAAGTTTCTGGTTCGTTCTTGAACGCCTATGGGGCTGAAGTTGGAGTTACCGGTATAACCGCAACCAACATTGATATCTCTGACAAGATCGCCGATGTGCTGCCGCTATACCTTGGAACAGTTATCTTGCTATCGCTGTTCCTGCTCATGCTGGTGTTTAGGTCAATCTTGATTCCAGTTCTGGCAGCAGCTGGATTCTTGCTTACCGTGACTGCAACACTCGGTGCCGTTGTTGCGGTTTACCAGTGGGGCTGGTTGGGTGAACTCTTTGGTGTGACAACACCAGGACCGATCTTGAGCTTCCTGCCGATCTTCCTGATCGGAATCTTGTTTGGTCTTGCGATGGACTACCAGCTGTTCTTAGTTTCTGGAATGCGTGAGGCTTACGCTCACGGTAAAAAGCCTCGGGATGCCATCAACTTTGGTCTGCATTTGTCTAGGGGAGTAGTTGTTGCAGCTGCCCTAATCATGATCACCGTCTTTGGAGGCTTTGCCTTCTCTCACCTTGCAACCATTAGGCCTATCGGCTTTGGGTTGGCAATTGGTGTCCTAATTGATGCCTTCTTGGTAAGGCTCTTGCTGGTCCCAGCAGCAATGACCATCCTGAACAAGTCAGCCTGGTGGATTCCTAAGTGGATCGATAAGGCGATGCCGGATGTTGACGTTGAGGGCACCAAGCTTGAGCGCAAGGTGCTTCACTAGCGCCATAGAAACCAAGCCAATAAAGAGGTAACTGATTAGGGTTTAGAATTGCCAAGGACTCCCCGTGCGGCGTCACCTTGGTGAACTCCCCCAGGATCGAAAGATAGCAAGGGTAGCTGGGCTCTGATGGGTGTGCGGGGGGTCTTATTACTAAATTTGTCCGTTCGAGGAGCTAGGTTGTAATCGTGAATCAAGCCCTCTACCGTCGATACCGACCTGAAACATTTGCGGAGCTAATCGGGCAATCACAAGTCACAGCTCCTTTGATGACAGCCCTAAAAACAGACCGAGTAAATCACGCTTACCTTTTTTCCGGCCCTAGGGGTTGCGGTAAAACAACCTCTGCAAGAATTCTGGCTCGTTGCCTAAATTGCGCCGAAGGCCCAACCGATACCCCTTGCGGAAAGTGCGCAAGCTGCATTGAGCTCTCGCGTGATGGATCAGGATCATTAGACGTAGTTGAAATTGACGCGGCAAGCCACAACGGTGTAGACGATGCAAGAGATTTGCGTGAGCGAGCAATCTTTGCTCCAGCCAGAGATCGCTATAAGATCTTCATCCTCGATGAGGCCCACATGGTCACTCCTCAAGGCTTCAACGCCCTACTAAAGATTGTTGAAGAGCCACCAGCTCATGTGAAGTTCATCTTTGCAACTACCGAACCTGAAAAGGTAATCGGAACTATCCGCTCTCGCACTCACCACTACCCATTCCGCCTGGTTCCTCCAGCTCAGATGCTTGCCTACCTGGAAGAAGTTTGCAAATCAGAAATTGTCACACCGGGAGCTGGAGTATTGACTCTTGTGGTACGCGCCGGTGGTGGCTCGGTTCGTGATTCACTGTCTCTTTTGGATCAGCTCATCGCAGGCTCTGAAGTCAAGGGCGGCAAAGCCGAGATTGAGTACGACCGCGCAGCAGCCCTTCTTGGATACACCCACGCAAGCTTGCTTGATGAAGTTGTGGATGCATTTGCAACGCAGAACTCTTCATTGGTTTTCTCCTCCGTAGATAAGGTCATCCAGTCTGGTCAAGACCCAAGAAGATTCGTTGAAGACCTTCTTGAAAAACTCCGCGATCTGATTGTTGTTCTCTCCGTTGGCGATGACGCCAAAGCTGTGCTTCGAGGCATCGCAGACGACGAACTTGAGAAGATGAAGCTTCAGGCCATGAGCTTTGGCATGAGCGAACTAACTCACGCAGCCAATGCAGTTTCAGCTGCCCTTTCTGAGATGTCGGGGGCTACCAGTCCGAAACTTCAACTTGAGCTGATGTGTGCGAAGGTACTTGTTCCTTCCAGCGACAAAACTGAAGTTGGATCTTTAGCTCGCATCGAAAGACTTGAGCGTCGCGTCGGTGTTGCGCAGAGCCCTGACGCAGCTCCAGTGCAAGCATCGCCAGTTCAGGCTGCTCCAGTGAAAGCACCATCTGCTCCTGCACAACCAGTTGCACCTGTTGCAGCTAAGCCAGCTGCAGCTGCACCGGTTGCAAAACCTGCTGCTCAAGCCGCACCTTCTACTAACGGTGTCTCAACCCAAGCAATGATTGCTGCTTGGCCAGAAATTCTTAGCCAGGTCAAAGCCGAATCAAAGTCTGCTTGGGTAGTTGCATTCACGCTAACCGTGATGGATTTATCCGGTGATGTTTTGACACTCAAGTTCTTAAGTCACAAAGATCTAGATGGCTTCAAAGCTGATAGTCGCTCCACCGATGCACTTAGAAAAGCTATCTTTGCTGTTTTGGGTCTTGCGGTGAAATTCAAGCCACACGTTGAAGAATCCGATGGAGTAGTTGTTGCTGAAGCTGCAGCCGATGCTCACCCTCCAACAACTGCGATTCCAGTTGTGAAAGCCGAAGAGCCTGCCACTCCTGAAGCTAAATCCCGCAACGGAATGGTGAACGAGGAAGCTCGCTACGGTGAGTCATTGCTTCGCGAAATGCTTGGAGCAGAACCAATGCAGGACCCTAAAGCCGGTGGTCGATAGATGTATGAGGGAGTAATCCAAGAGCTTATTGACGAGCTCGGGAGACTTCCTGGAGTTGGACCAAAGTCCGCTCAGCGAATCGCCTTTTATCTGTTGCAGGCCGATGAAGATCAAGCCAAGCGTTTGGCTGAGGTTCTCACGGAAGTAAAAGAACGTGTTCGTTTTTGTGAGAAGTGCGGCAACGTTGCTGAAGCGGAGCTTTGCAATATCTGCCGCGACCCTAGACGATCCAAGGCAAGTATTTGCGTGGTTGAAGAATCCAAGGATGTTCAGGCCATCGAAAGAACTCGCGAGTTCAAAGGTTTGTATCACGTGCTCGGGGGAGCGATTTCTCCGATTGAGGGAATTGGTCCAGATAACCTTCGAATCAAGGAGCTAGTTGCAAGATTGGCTGATCCTGAAATCAAGGAAATCATCATCGCTACCGACCCCAATTTAGAGGGGGAGGCTACCGCCACCTATTTGACCCGAATGCTTTCCCCGATGGGAATTACAATTTCTAGGCTTGCTTCAGGCCTGCCAGTTGGTGGCGATTTGGAATATGCCGACGAGATTACGCTCGGTCGGGCCTTTGAGGGCAGAAGGACAGTCAGCTAGACTTGGGGTTTATCGCCTCAATGATCGAGGCAAATCCCCAAGATTTCTATCCAGGAGCTGGTGTTGGCACTCATCGTTCAGAAGTTCGGCGGTTCATCCGTCGGCGATGCTGAAAAGATCAAGCTAGTCGCCAAGCGCGTAATCGAGACTCACAAAGCCGGAAACCAAGTTGTCGTGGTTGTTTCGGCAATGGGGGACACCACCGACGAACTTCTAGATCTAGCAAACGGTGTTTCTAAAGATCCATATGCCACTCCAAGAGAGCTAGATATGTTGCTCACCGCAGGAGAGCGAATCTCAGTTGCGCTGCTTTCGATGGCGATCAACGACATGGGTGAAAAATCCAGATCATTCTCAGGCCTGCAGGCTGGAATCATTACTGATTCGACTTACGGAAACGCACGAATTGCAGAAGTGACTCCAGATCGAGTCCAAACCGCAATCGATGCCGGTGAAATTGCAATTGTTGCCGGATTCCAGGGTTTTGATCCATCCAGTGGAGACATCACAACACTTGGTCGAGGTGGCTCTGACACCACAGCTGTTGCTTTAGCTGCCGGACTAAATGCTGATCTTTGTGAGATCTACAGCGATGTGGACGGTGTCTACACAGCAGATCCACGCATGATCCCAAGCGCTAGAAAGCTTGCCGCAATCGACATCGAGTCGATGCTGGAGCTGGCTGCTGCTGGGGCGAAGATTTTGTATATCAGAGCAGTGGAGTTTGCAAGAAGACACAAGGTAAATCTTCGGGTTCGTTCAACCTTTAGCGATGATCCCGGAACTATTGTCTATTCGACAGGAGAAAACATGGAAGAGTCCGTAGTTGCAGGCGTAGCCGTAGACAAAGGTCAGTCCAAGATCACCGTGGTAGGTGTTCCGGATGTCCCGGGTACTGCTGCTGAGATCTTCACCGTGGTTGCTAAGGCCGATGTGAACATCGACATGATTGTTCAAAACATCGCCGCCTCCAAGACCCACCTGTCAGATATTTCATTTACTCTTCCAGCCGATGACTTCAAGAAGGCCGTTCAAGCACTAGAAGACGCCAAGGCGAAAATCGGCTTTGAGTCGCTGCAGCTCGATGAGAAAATCGGAAAGCTTTCCATCGTTGGTTCTGGCATGAAAACCCACTCCGGTGTATCGGCTACCTTGTTCGGTGCCCTGGCAAAAGCAGGAGTAAACATCGAGATGATCTCTACCTCTGAGATTCGCATCTCGGTTGTCACAGACATCGCTCAAGTTGATGATGCAGCACGTGTTGTCCACACCGCCTTCGGCCTTGATGGCGATGGCGAAGCAATTATTTACGCAGGAACTGGAAGATAACTTTGTCTAGAAAACCAAACCTTGCTTTAGTTGGAGCTACCGGTGCTGTAGGCACCGTGATGATTGACATCATCAACAACAGAGAAAACATCTGGGGTGAGATCAGACTTATTGCTTCCAAGCGCTCTGCCGGCAAGAAAATTACTGTTCACGGCCAAGAACTAACAGTTGTTGAACTTGCTCCTGAAGCATTCGATGGCATCGACATTGCAATGTTTGATGTTCCTGATGAAGTGTCCGTTGTTTGGGCACCAATTGCAGTCGAGCATGGAGCAGTCGCAGTTGATAACTCTGGAGCTTTTCGAATGAACGACCAGGTTCCACTGGTTGTTCCAGAAGTAAACCCTGAGCAGACCAAGAACCGACCGCTTGGAATCATTTCAAACCCAAACTGCACAACCATGACCATGATGGCTGCCCTTGGTGCACTGCACCGCAAGTGGACTCTAACTGAGTTGGTTGTTGCTAGCTACCAGGCTGTCTCCGGAGCAGGTGCTGCCGGTATCGATCAGCTTCAAAAAGAAACTGCGGCGGTAGCCAAGGATCCAATGGCTGGAACAACTTCAGACAGCGTTTCGCATGCCATCACCTCAGCAGGACTTTCTCAATCAGATTCACTTTGGGCTGTACCAATTGCGCTAAACGTTATTCCTTTCGCGGGGTCCCTAAAAGATGGCGGACATACGTCAGAAGAGATGAAGGTGCGCAACGAGTCGCGCAAGATACTTGGTATTCCGAACCTGAAGGTCGCAGCTAGCTGCGTCCGTGTTCCGGTTCAGGTCTCACACTCTTTGGCTGTTCACGCCACCTTCAAAGATCCGCTAACCGTTGCTGAGGTAAACGCGGTTCTTGAAAAAGAGCCAACAGTGGTTTTGATGGATGATCCTGCCAAGGGCATTTACCCAACCCCTGCTCACGTGGCAGGGCAGGACCCGACATTCGTGGGAAGAGTTAGGCAGTCACTGGATTTTGCCAACAGCATCGAGATGTTCGTAGTTGGCGATAACCTGCGAAAGGGTGCCGCTTTGAACACCTATGAAATCGCTGAGCTAGTTGCTAAAGAGTTTTAGTGATAACTAAGCGTCGATCTCTGGCCAAGTCCATAACCTGGCGACTAATTGCCATTGCGGTGACCTTCATTGTTGGGTTTGTCATGACCGGAAGCTGGCAGTTTGCTGCCTCGTTGTCCTTGATCTCAAACCTGATTAACTTCGTGCTTTACTACATTCACGAACGATTCTGGCTAAAGATCAACTGGGGCAGAAAATAGCCAAAAATCTTTACCCACTTGCAACAAACCTTAGGTGTTGAATCAAGGGTTTCCCAATTCGTCGGAGCTATCATCAAGGTATGAGGAAGTTCTCCCTTGGTTCCAGCGTTCTAATTGCAACTTTGTTGCTAGCTGGCTGCGTAGCGGAAACAGATAGCTCAACTCCGGTTGCCACACCGACTCCAATGATTGCCCCCGAACTAATCCCAACCGCACCTCCCGAAGAGGTTGTCGATGTTATCCCAGAGGGTTTTCTAACTAGCTACGGCGACGTAATTTTCAAAGTTGGCGATGGTCCGACCTGGTGCACCATGAGCGAGTTTGATAACTTCGTGATCTGCGAGCACCGAGAATTCGATGCCAAGTATGAACAGCTTCCACTTCCTGCTGACTGCCAATACACCTACGGCTATCAGCTTCGTCTTCGTGGCGCACCAGTGGAAGGCTCCGAGATGGCCGAGTTCACTTGTGCCAACGCCAACTGGTCAGATCCATCCGCTGCACCAATTCTTGCCAGTGGCGAAAGAATTACAACATTTGGTTTTAGTTGCTTCGTTGAGAAACAAGCTGCTCGTTGCGAAAACTCAATGGGTGACTTTATTGTGCTTGGGCCGGACGCCTGGGCAATGAGTGAGTAGCTTTGTTAGCTAATCTTTTGGTAGCAAAGTAATTAGTCTTACCTCTGGGCGACAGAAAAACCGTACTGGCGCAAAAATAGAGTTTCCCAATCCCGCAACAACGCTCAGCACCGAGGATTTACCTTCAAATTCCCAGCCTGATAAACCGAGGGCAAATTTGTTTGGCATATCTGAATTTGTAGTTAGCGCGCCAAAAAAAGGAACCCTTACTTGACCGCCGTGGGTGTGTCCGGCAAAAATCACTTGGGCTCCAAAGCCTGTTAGCTTCTCGATTGCTTCCATGTACGGAGCATGAGTTAAAGCAATTGAAAAGTGATCGCTTCTAACCAGTAGATCAAACTTGGCGTAGCCGATGTGATAATCATCGATGCCAAGAAATCGGATCCTATTTCCATTTACTTGAACATCAGCGAATCGGTTGTTTAGATTCACCCACCCTGCACCTTCAAATGCCTTGGTCAATTCCTCGGTGTTTAAGCTTTCAGAATTTGGTTTAGCTGAGGAGTGAAAGATGTATCCAAAGGGGTTTTTAGCAACGGGTGCGAAGTAGTCATTTGATCCATGAACGAAGACCCCGGGCTTGGTTAGCAGGGGACCAAGGGCATCAAGCAGTGGCTTGATGGCATTTTTGTGACCTAGGTTATCTCCGGTGTTTACAACCAGGTCAATTTGCTTTTCCCCAAGAGAGCGAAGAAATTTCATCTTGTTCTTCTGCCAGGGGGCTAGGTGAATATCGCCTATCTGAAGAACTCGAATGGCGTTAGTGCCTTGTGGCAAAACCTTTATGGATTGCTTGCGAATCACATATAGCTGTCGCTCGATAACTATTGCCCAGGCAGCCAGCCCAATTAGAACCGCTGCAACCAAAAGGCTAATTAGGGCCCTTACTGATTATCAGCAGGATCGCACCCAAACCTTCGGCTGGTGTTCCAGCCCCAGGACTAGTTCCAACAACGTTGCCCTTAGGAATTGTTGAGGAGTTTACAAAGAAAGTATTTTGGGTGGGCTGAGGCTCACTCACTGCAGAGAATCCTGCAGCTAAAAGTTTTGCTTTAGCGGCTGCAACACTGAGGCCGGAAACATCGGGAACTACAACTTCGCCACCCTTACTGATAAACAGTGTGACCATGGAGCCTCGAATCACTTCAGTTCCAGGTTCGATGTCGGCAAAGGCAATTGTTCCAATTGGGTTCAAGGACAGCACTGGAGTTGTGTCAATCTTTACTGATAGACCTGCAAGCTTGATAAATTCTTCAGCATCGGCTGGAAGCAGCGCATTCACAACAGGCATGATCACCTTGGATGCACCAAGATAAACAGCCGGTGGCTCAGGGAAAGCAGAACCACCATAGATGGAATTTGCTTCCTTCATCACTTTGCGCCAGATTTCGTGGCGAACGCCACCACCAAATAGTCCTCTAACCGAAGTGTTGTCAACCTTGATAGCTCCGGAAACGTTTCCAACCCAAGCAGCTGTTGCAACCTCGGTTGAGAAACCGGTCATCCAAGTTTGAACCGAACCATCAGAGGTTCCGGTCTTTCCAGCAATTGGAACATCATCATTAATTTGTGAACGGGTTCCGGTACCGCCGGTGATTACCTGCTGGAACGCGTAAGTTGCAGCTGCTGCCACTTCTGGGCTCATTGCCTGGGAGCACTGGGAAACTGGCACGCGCATTTGCTGGCTGGTTCCGCGAACCACAACCCTGTCAATAGCGATTGGGGAACAATAGGTGCCCTGGTTGGCAAAGCCAGCCATGGCACCAGCTAAGGAAAGTGCTGAAAGCTCATTGGTTCCAAGCACCGAAGATGGCACATAAGAAAGCTCATTGCCATCGGCTCGCTTAACACCAAGCCTTACTGCCATATCCCTGATATCGCAAAGGTCTAGCTGGGCGGCCATCGAAACGTAGGAGGTGTTGATAGATCTAGTGGTGGAGCGAAGCACGTTTTCATTGACGTACTTCTCATCGTTGGAGTTTTGAGGCTCCCAGACGCCAACCAGTCCGCCACAGCGAGCCGAGAACTCCTCTGCGTTCCATTCGCGCTTTCTGGCATCCACTCGATCCCCGAGTAGGAAACCTCTGGAAAGCCATTCGGCCAGTACAAAGATCTTGTAAGTCGAACCGGTCTGGAATCCGCTAGATCCACCGTAAGCCTTATCGGTTGAGTAGTTCACGCTTGTGGTGGTTGGGTCTTCATCGTCAACTTGACTAAAGCTGCGGTTTTGGCTCATCGCCAAAACTCTTCCGGTTCCAACTTCAACCGAAACGGAGGCCGCTCCAAGCTCCCACTCGTTGTCTACTGGCATCTCGCGCTTGACCACTTTGTCGGTGGTGGTTTGAAGATCGATGTCCATGGTTGAGTAAATCTCAAGTCCACCGCGGCGAAGTAGCGTTTCGCGATCTTCAATCGCTAGACCAAACTCAGGGGAGTTTCTAATAGTCCAAACAACGTAGTCACAAAAGTAAGCGGTTTGCTGGTTGGCTTCGCAACCGGTTGGGGCCTGGGTGATGTTTGGCACAACCGGTTCTGCCTTGTAAGCGTTGGCCTCTGCTGAGGTGATGTAGCCCTCATCGCGCATGTTGTCGATGACGTAGTCACGGCGTTCTTTCGCAATAGGAAGATTTTCTGGCTCGTCAGGCTTGTATTCGTTTGGAGCCTTTAGCATCGCAGCTAGCAGGGCCGCCTGCGGAACGGTTAGTTCCGATGCTTTGACACCGAAGTAGTAGTTGGCGGCAGCTTCGATGCCGTTGATTTGGTTTCCAAAAAATGACAGGTTCAAATAGCCGGCAAGAATTTCCTTCTTGGTTGCTACTCCCTCGAGAGCGATGGCAAGTCTGATTTCGCGAAGCTTACGCTCGATGCTGGTTTCGGTGGCCGCCGCAATTGCTTCCTCGTCCCCGGAAAGGTTCGCTGCCTCAACCAGGGAGTTCTTGACGTACTGCATTGTGATGGTGGAAGCTCCAGGACCTGAAAGACCGGAGGCGGCAACGCCCACGGTGGCTCTGGCTAGGGAGAGAACATCCACTCCACCGTGAAGGAAGAACCTAGGGTCTTCGGTGGCAACTACGGCATTTCTAATGTTTGGGCTCATCTGGTCGTAGTCAACCGAGATGCGGTTCTCGTGGTAGAAAGTGGCCACAAGCACCGGTTCGCCGTCTTTGGTGGCATAAAGGTTGGAGGCTTGGGAGGCGTTTACTGGCTTGATGTAGTCGGGTAGGCCATCAAAGATGGACACCCCAGCTGAGGCTGCGTAGCCACCAACGGCGGCAACCGGGGCCAGTAGTGCCATTGTGAGTAGGCCTGCAATAGCGCTAAGGCCAAAAAGCTTTCCAAATAGTCCGAGCATGGGGTTAGCCACACCTTTCCTTGTGAATAAGCTTTAAGAATACTTGCTAACCCTGAGAGGCACCTGACTATGACTAAGTGGGAGTACATAACCACCCCCCTGATCATCCATAACACCACCCAAATCCTCAATAACTGGGGCTCTGAGGGCTGGGAATTAGTCCAAATAGTCGTGGGCCCAGAAGGTGGCCTGGTGGCCTACTTTAAGCGTCCGGTGGCCTAGATGTCATCCGTCGAGCAAAAGATCAAGGACTTAGGTCTTACCCTTCCTGAAACTTCAAAACCTCTGGCGGCATATATTCCTGCCGTTCAAACCGGCAACTTAGTTTTCACATCCGGTCAGCTTCCAATGGTTGATGGCAAGCTCACTCACACCGGAAAAGTTGGCGCAGAGGTTTCGGCAGAGGATGCCAAGGCGCTCGCAGAAATATGTGCCCTGAATGCACTTGCTGCTATCAAGATGGTCATCGGCGATCTTGAAAAAATCAAGCGCGTAGTGAAAGTCGTTGGCTTTGTTGCTTCGGCTCCAGATTTCACTGGTCAACCAGGTGTTGTCAACGGCGCGAGTGAATTTCTAGGCAAGGTACTTGGCGATAAAGGTATTCACGCTCGAAGCGCAGTTGGGGTAGCGGTACTGCCACTCGATGCTCCGGTGGAAGTAGAACTAATCGTGGAGATTAGTCAGTAGCTCCAGCTTCTAACTTCCCGGTGATAACTGACATCACGGAAGTATCGGCAAGTGTTGTCACATCACCAATTGGTCGATCTTCGGCAACGTCTCTAAGTAGCCTTCGCATGATTTTTCCTGAACGGGTTTTTGGAAGCTCGGCAACGACCATGATCGTTCTTGGTTTTGCAATCGGACCAATTTCTTTGGCAACGTGATCGCGCAAGAGCTTACTGACATCGGAGTCGCTGCCTGCGGCAGCGACCTGGTCTGATCTTAGAATCACAAAAGCAACCACGGCTTGGCCGGTGGTTTCATCCTTTGCTCCAACCACTGCGGCTTCAGCCACGAACGGGTGAGACACCAACGCCGACTCGATTTCAGCTGTTGAGAGCCGGTGGCCAGAGACGTTCATGACGTCGTCAACTCGACCTAGAATCCAGACATCGCCGTCATCGTCGAGCTTGGCGCCATCGCCTGCGAAGTAGCGGCCCTGGTACTGCGACCAGTAGGTTTCCTTGTAGCGATCGTTATCGCCCCAGATTCCTCGAAGCATCGAAGGCCAAGGCTCGGTGAGAGTTAGGTAGCCGCCACCGGAAGTTACCTTTTTGCCTGCGTCATCGACGATTTCCATCGAGATTCCAGGAAGTGGGATCATCGCCGATCCTGGCTTGGCTGCTGTGATTCCAGGAAGTGGGGAGATCATGATGGCTCCGGTTTCGGTTTGCCACCAGGTGTCAACAATTGGAGCTTTGTTGCCACCGATAACGTCGCGATACCAAATCCAAGCCTCTGGGTTGATCGGTTCGCCAACTGAACCTAAGACCCTGATTGAACTTAGGTCGTACTTATCTGGTATCTCGCGACCTAGTTTCATGAAGGTGCGAATGGCGGTTGGGGCGGTGTACAAAATGGTGACCTTGTACTTTTCTACAATCTTCCACCAGCGTCCCCAGTCAGGGGTATCTGGAGTACCTTCGTAAATCACTTGACTTACTCCATTGGCAAGTGGTCCATAGACCACGTAAGTGTGTCCCGTGATCCAACCAACATCCGCTGTGCACCAGTAGATATCTTTTTCTGGATGGATATCGAAAACGTTTTTGTGAGTGAAGGTTGCCTGGGTTAGGTAGCCACCGGAGGTGTGCATTATGCCCTTTGGCTTACCCGTTGTTCCAGAGGTGTAAAGAATAAACAGCGGGTGCTCGGCACCAAATGCTTTGGCCTCGTGCTCACTAGATGCCGAATCAACAACATCAGACCACCAGTGATCAAGGTTTTTGTTCCAGGAAACTTCATTGCCGCCGCGCTTTAGAACAACAACGGACCTCACGCTTGGACAAGCGCCATCGGCAATTGCCTCATCAACAGCGGGCTTTAGGGCCGAAACCTTACCTTTTCTGTAGCCACCGTCAGCGGTGATGATCAACTTAGCCTCGGCGTCGTTGATGCGGCTTCGAAGCGATTCAGCTGAGAAGCCACCAAAGATCACCGAGTGAATCGCTCCTAGGCGAACAGTTGCCAGCATGGCAATGATGGCCTCTGGAACCATGGGCATATAAATCGCAACGCGATCACCGGAAACTAGTCCAAGTGAGGCAAAGGCATTAGCTGCCTTCTTTACTTCAACTAGAAGCTGCGCATAGGTATAGGTAGACGTATCGCCGTTTTCACCCTCGAAGTAAATGGCGATGCGATCGCCTCGACCTTCGATGACATGCCGATCGAGAGTGTTATAGGAAACGTTTAGCTCGCCGTCTTCGAACCAGGTGGCGAAGGGGGCGTTAGAAAAATCTAGGGTTTTGGTGAAGGGCTTGTGCCAGTGCAGGGCGTTGGCCTGTTTAGCCCAGAAGGCTAACCGGTCGGATTTGGCTTCGGAATAAAGCTCTGGCTTGGCGATAGCCTGGGCCATAAACTCAGGACTTGGCGGAAACCGCCTAGTCTCGTGGAGCAGATTTTCGATTCCAGATTGTTCAGGCATGATCATCCTTATCTTTTAAGCTCTTGGCAATAATGGCATAAATCGTAAGCGGGAGCCTAGGGGCCAGACGTAGACTTGGGCTCGTCAGCAATTCGTTGCTGACTAGTGATAGTTAGATTCCCCCAATCGCTATCACCAGGCGGCAGGTTTTCCCCCAAAACCTGCCGCCCCCTAATTTTCCACATCTTTTGTTTTCACCCCCAAACTCTTCGCTGAATCACTCATGGTTATCAGCGTGGAATCGAAAATCCCTGAAGCTCTGCTAGAGCTAATTGATGACCCTTCGGTCACGGACATCTGCCTAGCCAGCGGATCAACCCAAGTCGATTCCGGTTCGGGACTGAAGCCCGCCGAGAAGTTAGCGCTAACAGAGGCCGAGCTCTCGGCACTTGCCAAAGACCTGATTGAACTTGGCGGCCGAAGGCTAGATCAAGCAAATCCATTTGCCGATGTCTGTTTGCCTGGGGGACTTAGAGTCCACGCGGTATTGAAATCGGCTTGTACCGATTCCACACTGGTATCTATTCGCCTGCACTCAACTACGCCCATGTCTCTAGAAGCTCTTCTAGCTGGAGAATTTGCTACCGCTGCTCAAGCTGAGCTCATTCAAGAAATCTGCAGATCGCGCCAAAGCTTTCTGATAGCCGGTGCCACCGGCACTGGAAAGACCACTTTGCTTCGGGCCATGATCCAAGAAAACGATGAGCGGGTAATCGCCGTTGAGGATGTCACTGAGCTTTCCGGAGCAAACATAATTTGCCTGCAAACCAAACCAAAGAACATCGAAGGTCAAGGTGAGATCACACTTGAGGATCTTGTAAGGCAGGCACTTCGAATGCGACCGGATCGAATTTGCATTGGTGAGGTTAGAGGTCAGGAGCTAGTTCCAATGCTGCAGGCTCTGAACACCGGGCATCGGGGTGCAACCACGTTGCATGCAAATTCATTAGAACAGGTGCCCGAGCGGCTGATCTCAATTGCCGCCCAACAGCAAATCAACGAAGTAACGCTTTCTCGATTGGTGGCTTCGGCTTTTGATTGGGTCATTGCCCTAAGCGCCGAGCAAGGGACAAGAAAGATTGCGGGCATTGGAAAGTTTGAAACAGATAACGACAAGCTATTGGTTGTTTCTCAACTTCGCACACGTAAGTTGCAGCTGGCATGAGTGCGAATCTTGCAGTGCTAGAGATCTCAGCACTACTTCGAAGCGGAGCAACTAACCAAGCAGCCATCAAGGCATTCCAGGTTGAATTGCTGAGTGAATTTCAGAAAAAGCAGTTTCAGTTCATCTGGGATGTATCCCGTGACTCCGGAGGCAATCTTGCTCTGGCTCTAGATCGATTAGCCCAGGTGTTTGATTCCCAACATAAGCAATCTGCTGAACTAAAAGTTGCTTTTGCTTCTCCAAGGGCCAGTGCGAATCTGATCTTGATGCTTCCGCTACTTGCAGTTATCTTCGCCGAGCTACTGGGGCTTCCAACTATCTCTTCGGCCTTTGAAACATCCCTTGGGGCGATGGCCGTTGGTGTCGGATTGATCTTGTTGATTATCGCCAGAGTGATTTCGCTTCGGATGCTAGATAAGGCAAAACCCCGCGAAGCAGATCCCGGTGCATTTTTGGATGCGGTGGTAATTGGTCTTTCTGCGGGGCTTTCTCCAAAGGCATCTTCAACGCTTGCCCAGAACAAGTCCGTTTTGAACTTTGGGGAAAAGGTTTCAGGGGAGCAGCTATCTCAGCTGCAGGATGCGGTGAGTGTTTCTGAACAATCGGGAATCGCGCTTTCAGGGATTTTGTCAGCCAGGGCCGATGCCCTTCGGCACCGGCTCTGGAATCGCCGTCGGCAGGATTTGGCAAAGCTCTCAATTTCACTGCTTTTGCCGCTGGGTCTTGCCGCCCTTCCGGCGTTTGTTTTCCTAGCGGTTGTTCCACTTGGAATTGGGCTGTTTAGAGCTGTATAGAAAGGTATAAAAAAATGGAGTGGAAATCAGACACAGGCGCTGCCACGGCTGAGTACGCAATTGCCACAATGGCAGCGGTTGGCTTTGCAGGGCTACTGGTAGTAATCATGAGATCAGATGAGGTCAAAGCGATCTTGTTCGATTTGGTTAGATCGGCACTTAGCCTTGGCGGTAGCTAATAAAGATTCCGGCAGTGTCACTGCCGAATTGGTTTTGACCCTGCCTGCAGTGCTTTTGATATTTGGATTGGCGCTTAGTGCAATGAGTGTTCAGCTGCAACGAATGGAATTGGTTTCAGCTGCATCATCAATTGCTCGAGCGATTGCAAGAGGTGAGCCAATCGCGATTGTTGATGCGCTCGTTTCAGAACTTGGCGAGCAAGTTGGCTTTGAAATTCAAGAAGAGTTGGGAGTTGTGTGTGTGATTTTGCGCAGCGAAATTGGAATTTTTAGTATTGATCTGAGCGGTTTGGAGTTGATTGAGACGCAGTGCGCAAAAGCTCAAGGTCAATAGAAAATGACACGGGAGCTGGAACAATTCTGGCTTTTGGGCTCATAATTGGGATTCTCGGAATATTTTCAGCTACAAGTTTGTATTCCTTGCATTTGCTAGTAAATACAAGGGCTCAAGCCACTACAGAGGCCATCGCACTGGCTGCAACTGATGCACTTCGAGGTGTATCGTCCGGTTATCCGTGTATTGTGGCAAAAGATATCGCCACCAATAGCCAGCTGGTTTTGGAACGATGTCGTATTGTCGGTTTCGAGGTCTTTATTGAGACCAACTTCGAGTCTCTTGGGCTCGTGCACAAAGCACGAGCTCGAGCAGGACCCTGAAGTGAATGTATTAGGAGAAGTATGTCGGGCAACAAGTTAGTAATAGTCGAGTCGCCAGCAAAGGCGAAGACCATTGCTAAGTATCTAGGTGATGACTACACAGTCATGGCCTCGATTGGGCATATCCGAGACCTGATCGACCCGAAGAACTTGCCACCTGAAGAAAAGAAGAAAAAGGGCTCGTTAGCCAAGTTCTCAATTGACATCGAAAATGACTTTGAGCCTTACTACGCCATTTCGGCCGGAAAATCCAAGACTGTCGCCGAGCTCAAAAAGGCCCTGACGCAAGCCGACGAGCTATATCTTGCAACTGATGAGGACCGCGAGGGTGAGGCCATCGCTTGGCACCTACTTCAGGTGCTAAAGCCGAAGGTTCCGGTCAAGCGAATGGTGTTCCATGAAATCACAAAAACTGCCATCCAAGAAGCTTTGGGCAAAACCCGAGATGTTGACCAGAACCTAGTTCAGGCTCAAGAAACCAGGCGAGTAGTTGACCGTCTTTACGGCTACGAAGTTTCTCCGGTTTTGTGGCGCAAGATCAATCGCGGTCTTAGCGCAGGTCGAGTTCAGTCCCCAGCGATGCGATTGGTGGTTGAACGTGAGCGTGAGCGTATGGCTTTTGTTTCCGCGAGCTATCACGATGTAAAGGCACTGTTTACAACTGGCGTTGGTAAAGAACAAGACTTTGAAGCAAAACTTCTTTCCATTGACGGCAAGAGGATCGCTTCGGGAGACGCATTCAACGACAAGGGTGAAATCAAAGACGGCGTATTACTTCTAGATCTAGACGCTGCCGAGAAACTTGCTGTTGCGATGCGCAGCAGTGATATAAAGGTAAAAGTTGAATCGGTGGAGTCAAAGCCTTCAACTCGTCGCCCGGCTGCTCCTTTCACAACTTCTACCTTGCAGCAGGAAGCTTCTAGAAAACTTCGCATGTCTGCTAAGCAGACTATGGATACCGCTCAGTCTTTGTATCAAGACGGTCACATTACATATATGCGTACCGACTCACCGGTTTTATCAACCCAAGCTATTCAGGCTGCAAGAAACCTAGCGGTTGAAATGTTTGGCAAGGACTCGGTTCCTGATTCTCCTCGCGTTTACACCGGAAAGAGCAAAAACGCTCAGGAGGCCCACGAGGCTATTCGCCCAGCTGGCGAAACCTTCTTGCACCCGAGCGATTTACCGATGAGCATGTCTTCAAGGTCTAAAGATCTTTACGAGCTGATCTGGAAAAGAACCATGGCTTCTCAGATGGCTGACGCGAAAGTTTCAACCACCACAGCAAAGATTTCAGTGGGTCCAATCGATGGCGGCAAATCTGCTGAGTTCTCAGCATCGGGAACCGTCGTTTTGTTCAAGGGATTCATGGCCGCCTACGAAGAAGGCCGCGACGTTGAGCGCGAAGAAGAAGAGGACAGCGAAAAAGAGCTAAAGCTTCCAGCTTTGGAAGTTGGCCAGGCACTGTCCGTAGTTGAGGTCACCGCCAAAGATCACACCACCTTGCCACCTCCTCGCTACACAGAAGCTTCTCTTGTGAAGGCCCTGGAAGAAGATGGCATCGGAAGACCTTCTACCTACGCTGCCATTTTGTCCACCATCATCAACAAGGGTTATGTCGTAAAGCGCGGCCAGGCCCTAGTTCCAGAATGGATTGCCTTTACTGTGACCCGCTTCCTGGAAGAGAACTTCGTAAAGCTAGTTGATTATGCCTTCACCGCTCAAATGGAAGAAAACCTGGACCAGATTGCAGCAGGAGAGCTTGATCGAAGCGACTGGCTAAAGAAGTTCTACTTCGGAACCGAAACCGAAGATGGACTTCACGACACCGTGCAAAACGTTGGCGAGCACGACCCTAAGGCCGTGAACTCTATTTTCCTTGCGGAGAACATCACACTTAGAACCGGTAAGTTCGGGCCATACATCGAGACAATGGTTGAGCCTGGAAGCGAAGGCGCTGATGAAAACGGCCGTCGCATCGTAAACATTCCTGAAGGACTTGCCCCCGACGAACTAACTGTTGCCAAAGCACAGGAGCTTATCGATGCGCCGATTATCACTGACCGCAAGATGGGTCAGGATCCAGTTACCGGCTACGACATTTTGTTCAAGGATGGACGCTTCGGTCCTTACGTCTTATTGGAAGACCCAAACGCCGAGAAGCCAAAGACTGCCTCGCTGTTTAAGTCAATGACTCCAGATACCTTCACCTTTGAGCAAGCGGTTATGCTGCTTTCTCTACCAAGGACAATTGGTCTTGACCCAGAAACTGAAACTCCAATCACCGCACAAAATGGAAAGTTTGGTCCGTACCTAAAGAAGGGCACAGACTCGAGGTCTTTGGCTACCGAAGATCAAATCTTCTCGCTGACTCTGGAAGAAACTCTCGAGCTATACAAGCAGCCAAAATACGGTGGCCGCCGAACTGCCGCGACACCGCTGCGCGAATTCGGCGAAGACCCAGCCAGCGGCTTGCCGGTGTTTGCCAAGACTGGGCAGTTCGGTGATTACGTCACCGATGGAGCTATCAACGCCACCATCCCTAAGGATGAAAAGCTTGAGGAACTAAGCCCTGACCAGGCCTTTGAACTTTTGGCCATCAGGCGTGAGAAACTAGGGTTAGAGCCAGGCCAAGCTGCCCCCAAGGCAGGTCGAGTCTCCAGAAAGGCCGCAGCCCCTAAAAAGACTGTGAAGGCTGGCACCGCTAGAAAGAAGAAGTAATTTGAGCCACGGACTGTTCATCTCCTTTGAGGGAATCGACGGCGTTGGCAAGTCCACTCAAGCTGACTTGATGGAAAACTACCTTGCTTCAAAGGGACTACAGGTAGTCCGAACTCTAGAACCCGGTGGCACAGAGCTTGGTCAAGAGATCAGACATCTTTTATTGCACCGCAAAGGTGAAGTCTCTGCTCGTTCAGAAGCACTTCTATATGCAGCCGATAGAGCTCATCATGTGGCAAGCAAAATCTTGCCAGCACTGGAAAAAGGCCAAGTTGTCATCACTGACCGCTACCTGGATTCATCTGTTGCCTACCAAGGCGCCGGGAGAGAACTAGATCTAACCGAGGTTAGAAACCTCTCGCTTTGGGCAGTGAATAATCTCTTACCCGATCTAACTGTGCTGCTTGATTTGGATGCGGAGCTTGCAGCTAAGCGTCGCGGTCAAACCGGGGAAGCTCCAGATCGCTTAGAGCGAGAGAAGATTGAGTTTTTTGAAGCGGCCAGAAATTCCTATCTTGATTTAGCAAAAGCTGAACCAAACAGAATTTTTGTTGTGGATGCCAACCAAGCTCCGGAGAAAATCTGGGAAGCAATTGTGGTTCGGCTTGATCAAGTTCTAGAAAGCAAAGGACTTTGAGTACCGTTCTAGATTTCGAGCCAATTTGGTCTGAGCTACTCGGTCAACCAGAAGCGGTTGGTCAACTGCGACAAGCAGTTGCAACCAAAGACGAAGGACTACACCACGCGTGGCTTCTCACTGGCCCTCCGGGATCAGGTCGATCAAATGCTGCGATGGCATTTGCAGCATCTCTGCTTTGTGAAAAGGCTGGTTGCGGTGAATGTAAGAGCTGCCGCATGGTTCAATCAGGATCTCATCCGGATGTCTCAGTTTTGGCTACTGAGAAGGTAATCATCTCTATCGAAGAAATCAGGCAACTGGTTTCAGCTTCGCACTTTGGCGGATCGCTGAGCAAATACCAAATCATGATTATCGAAGATGCCGATCGAATGGCTGAGCGCTCCTCGAACGTATTATTGAAGGCCCTTGAAGAACCGCCGGCTGGAACCATCTGGTTGCTTTGTGCTCCAAGTGAAGCCGACATGCTTCCAACCATTCGCTCGCGCGTTAGACGAGTTGCCCTAAAGCAACCTTCAACTCAGACTGTTGCTGATTTACTTGTCGCTCGCGATGGTATTGAGCCAAGCCTCGCTCTGCAGGTGGCAGCTGAAGCCCAGGGTCATATCGGTATGGCCCTAAGACTTGCCACCAGCACCGATGCCAGAGCACGTCGCAAAGAAACTTTGGTTTCGGCTTTGCAGATCGATTCAATTCCTAAAGCTATGTCCACCGCTGAGCGCTGGCTAGAACTTGCCAAAAAGGATGCCGATGCACTGACAACTGAAAAAGACGGCGAAGAGCGGGCGAATCTTTTGGCAACCCTTGGTATCCCCGAAGGCGGAACAATTCCACCAGCCCTCAGGTCGGATATCAAAGCCTTGGAAGAGGCTCAAAAAAGACGTGCGACCAGAAGCCTGCGCGATGGCATCGATCGAATCTTGGTTGATCTGATGTCGCTCTATAGAGATGTAATGACTATCCAGCTGGCGGCTAAGGCCGAGCTTGTGAATCAAGATCTTGCAAGTTCCTTAGAAGAGGTAGCCTCTACTTCTTCGCCTGCGCAAACCATTGCAAAGCTTGAAGCCATGGCGCAGGCAAGAATACGGATTGGTTCAAACGTTCGAGACCTGATGGTTTTAGAATCACTTGCTATTTCACTTAGAAGGAAGATTTGAAAAACAAACTAGGCCATATGGCCATCTTGGCTTCTTCCGTTCTCGTTCTAACCGGTTGTGTTGCGGTGAGCGATTCTTCTACGCCTGAACCAATCAGCCCGGTTGCAACTGGAGCTCCAGCAGGTTTTGAGAAGTACTACGAGCAGGTAGTTGAATTCGTGAATTGCGGCGAGGGACTATTCTGTGCCGATGTTCAAATGCCGATGAACTGGGATGATCCAGCCAGTGAGCCAATTGAAATTGCAACTTCTTATCGTCAGGCCGATAAGAAAGAGCCATTGGGTTTTGTCCTTTTCAATCCTGGAGGACCAGGAGCATCCGGTTATGACTGGGTTCTAGAATCTAGTGATTTTTTGGGCACCAAGAAACTTCGTGAGAACTTCAACATTTTGGGTTTTGATCCAAGGGGTGTTGGGCGAAGCTCAGCAGTTTCCTGCCTGACTGATGCCGAGACCGATGAGTTTTTATACAACGTCACCGGCTTTGAACTCGGAAGCGATGAGGATCTTGAGTTCTCGAGAGCAGCTATAAAGGACTTTGGTGCCAAGTGTCTTGACGGAACAGGGGATTTGCTAGCCCACGTTGACACCGTCTCAGCTGCGAAGGACATGGATGTATTGCGCGCTGTGCTGGGGCAGGAAAAACTTCACTACCTCGGATACTCCTACGGATCCCTACTTGGAACTACCTACGCGACACTGTTTCCTGACCGAGTAGGTCAGTTTGTTCTGGATGGAGCAATAGACCCAACTGTCTCGGATGAGCAACAGACACTGTTCCAGATTGAAGCATTCGAAAAGGCACTGATGGCTTTCCTTGAAGCTTGTGAGCAATACACGGATTGTCCATTCACTGGATTTGTTGATGGCGATCTAGAAACCATCAGAGAGTTTTTCCTGGAGCTTGAAAGCAAACCACTGCCAACTCAGTCTGGTCGTGAGCTAACAATTTGGGCAGCCGTGACCGGATTGATAATGCCGCTGTACTCAGAGAGCTATTGGCCATACCTTGCAACAGCATTTGATATGGCTTTGAATAAGGGCCAAGGGGATGTCTTTATGCTCCTTGCTGATCAATACAACGACCGCAGTGATGATGGAACTTACTCCACCAACATCCTGTCTGCTAACTATGCCATTAGCTGCCTTGATTCACGAGCGAGCACAAACATCTTCAGCATGCGAAGACAAAACAGCGCACTTTTGGAAGCGGCTCCAACACTTGGTCGTTACTGGCAGTTCGGTGCGCTTCGGTGCGAGAGTTGGCCTTTTGAAGTCAAGCCATCACCGGTTTCATACAAAGCAACAGGTGCGCCAACAATTTTGGTTGTTGGAACTACCGGTGATCCGGCAACTCCTTATTCACAGGCTCAGGCACTGGCAGGACAAATTCTTGATGATGCATTCTTGCTCACCTACAACGGCGAGGGGCACACCATCTATGGGCAGCAAGTTGACTGCGTCGACGATGTAGTTGATGAGTTTTTCCTGACGGCCAAATTGCCAGAGACAGACCCTAACTGCCAGGCACCCTAAGAACTAAATCTTTGGAACAGGCGGGTGACTTTAGCGCTACCGGCAGTAGGAATGTTCTTATAGGGCAGTTACGTAAGCGCCGGAAATTCCACCATCAACGAGGAAGGTTGATCCAGTTATGAAAGAGCTGTCATCGGATGCCAAGAATGCAACCGCTGCAGCTAGTTCTTCAGGTTTTGCGAATCGTCCAATTGGAATGTGAATGAGTCTTCTTGCAGCACGCTCTGGATCTTTAGCAAATAGTTCCTGAAGCAAGGGAGTATTTACCGGTCCTGGGCAAAGCGCGTTTACGCGAATTCCCTGTCTAGCAAACTGAACTCCAAGCTCGCGGCTCATAGCCAACACTCCACCTTTGGATGCGGTGTAAGAGATTTGGCTGGTGGCACTGCCCATAACCGCTACAAACGAGGCGGTGTTGATGATCGAGCCAGAGCCCTGCTTGGTCATGTGCCGAAGTGCTGCGCGGCAGCAAAGGTAAACGCTTTTTAGGTTTACATCTTGAACTTTTTGCCACGCTGGCAACTCGGTAGTTTCGATTGAGTCATCATCCGGAGGTGAAATACCCGCATTGTTGAATGCAATATCTACCTGGCCGTACATCTTGACTGTTGAGTCAAATAAGTTGTTGACTTCGGCTTCGTCGGCAACGTTGACCTTGATGAAGCTGCCACCAACCTCAGCCGCTGCTGCTTCTCCAGTTACCGAGTCCATGTCACCGATTACAACTTTGGCGCCCTCGGCGGCAAAGCGCCTGGCGGTGGCAAGTCCGATGCCGGATGCGCCTCCTGTGATTACCGCTACTTTTCCAGCAAGACGCTGGGTTAGGTCCATTTTTGTGATTGTCATTTTTTGTGCTCCTAGTCAGCTGGGTAGTAAACGGTTTTTTCTTCTGTGAAGTGCAGTGGTGCATCTGGTCCAAGCTCGCGGCCAAGACCGGACTGCTTGAAGCCACCAAACGGGGTGTTGTATCTAACGGAGGAGTGGGAGTTCACCGAAAGGTTTCCACTCTCCAGAGCTCTTGATACTCGAATACCTCTTCCGAGATCGCGGGTCCAAATCGAACCACTAAGTCCGTACTCAGAACTGTTTGCAATCTCCAAAGCCTCTGCTTCATCTTTGAAGCGGTAAACCGAAACAACGGGACCGAAGATTTCTTCGGTCATGCAGCGATCGGTTAGCTTGCCAGGGGTAAGCACCGCTGGTGCCATGAAGTATCCCTTGCCGGTTGGCGCGTTGCCTCTAAAGGCAACATTTCCATCGGATAGGTACTGCTCTACGTTTTCGAAATGCTTTTTGGAAACCAGCGGACCCATTTCGGTTGCTTCGTTTGTTGGGTCACCAACTTTGTAAGCCTTGACTGATTTTTCTAGACCTTCCATGAAGCGGTCATAGACCGAGGCTTCAACCAGGATTCGACTTCTTGCGCAGCAGTCTTGGCCGGCGTTTTCGAAAACCGAGCTTGGAGCAGCTGCCGCTGCCTTATCAACATCAGCATCAGCAAAAACAATGTTCGCACTTTTTCCACCGAGCTCTAGAGTCACTCGCTTGACTTGATCCGCGGCCTTGCGCATGACTTGCTTGCCAACTTCGGTTGAACCGGTGAAGACAATCTTTCCGACTTTTGGATTGGTCAAGAATCGATCTCCAACAACTGATCCCTTTCCCGGTATGACTTGGAACAGCCCCTCTGGTAAGCCGGCTTCCAAAGCAAATTCACCGATGCGGATGCTTGAAAGCGGAGTCCACTCGGCAGGCTTCAATACAACTGCGTTTCCAGCAGCAAGAGCCGGGGCAAATCCCCAGCTTGCAATTGTCATTGGGAAATTCCAAGGTGTGATGATTCCAACGACACCAATTGGTTCGTTGAAAGTCACGGCAATTCCTCCAGCAACCGGGATCTGCTTTCCGATTAGTCGCTCGGGTCCTGCCGAGTAATATTCCAAAACGTTTCTTACGTGGGTAGCTTCCCAGCGAGCTTGGGAGATCGGGTGACCGGAGTTTCTAACCTCCAGCTGGGCAAGCTGCTCGATGTTTTGGTCGACGGTAGAGGCAAATCTGTGAAGGAGCAAGGCGCGATCGGCTGGGTTTAGACCAGCCCACTTCTTCTGAGCCTTGGAGGCTAGTTCAATCGCAGCATCGGTTTGCGCAACATCGGCGTGAGCAATTGTTTCCATCTGCTCTTCGGTTGCAGGATTGATTAGGGTGTAGCTCATTTAGCTCCTCGATACTTTCTTGCAGCTTCGATTAGACCTTCAAAAATTCTTAGATCATCCAGAGTTTGTTCGGGGTGCCACTGGACTGCCACACCAAATGGGTGATCGGTTAGTTCAACTGCCTCGATAATCCCATCCTCGGATTTGGCTGTGACCTTCAGGCCTTTACCAAGCTCGTCAATTGCCTGGTGGTGGTACAAAGCTGCGTTGGAAACCTTGTCGCCAACTAGAGAGCCAAGAATTGAGCTGGTCTCAACTTCTACATCTGCCGGAGTGAACTGCGCATTTCCTAGCTGGTAGCGATTGTCGCCAACCACATCGGGCAGGTACTGAATCAAAGTTCCACCTCGGTTGATGTTGAGCATCTGCGCCCCACGGCAAATTCCAAGAAACGGTAAGTCGGCAGCAATTGCTGCGGTCAAGATCTTTTCTTCTAAGTCATCTCTTAGCTTGTCTGGCTGCTCGGATTCAGCGTGTGGGCTTTGGCCGTAGCGAGAAGAATCGATGTCTCTTCCACCGCAAAGCATTAATCCATCTAGGGATGAAACTATGTCTTTGGCTTCAGCATCCGAAAGCTTCTGAGGAGGAAGCATGATTGCCAATCCTCCGGCTCTAGTGATGCCTTCTATGTACCACGCCGGGATCATTGCCATCTCGGTATCCCAGACGCCGGTTTTGCCTTGCTGGCGGTAAGTGGTCAGACCAATACGGGGTTTAGGTCCGCTCAAAGCCGCGCACCCGCTCCCAGTCAGTGACTGAACTATTGAAGGCCTGGATCTCGGTCCTGGCGTAGTGAAGGTAGTGATCAACTACCGCATCGCCAAAGCTAGCCCTGGCAACCTTGGAGTTTTTGAACAGCTCCATGGCTTCTTGCATGGTGGCTGGAACGTGGGGCTTATTCGAGGCGTAACCGTTTCCGGTTGTTATTTCGTCTAAGGAAAGCTTGTTCTCGATGCCGTAGATTCCGGCTGCGATCATTGCCGCTGTAGCCAAGTACTGGTTCACATCTCCTCCAGGAACTCGGTTTTCTACGCGCATACCAAGTCCTTGACCCACAACTCGCAGAGCAACTGTGCGGTTATCGATTCCCCAGGCAACTGCGGTTGGAGCGAAGCTACCCTCGACGAATCTCTTGTAGGAGTTGATCTGAGGCGCGTAGAGCAAAGCGAACTCGCGCATCAGAGCAATCTGACCGGCTAGGAAGTGCTTGAAGGTGTCTGACATTCCAAGAGCGTCAGACTTGTCAGCAAACACTGCCTTGTCATCAAGAGATCTAAATGACATGTGGATGTGGCAGGAGTTTCCCTCACGCTCGTTGTATTTGGCCATGAAGGTAAGTGACTTGCCGTGTTTTTCAGCAATCATCTTGGCACCGGATTTGTAAACGCCGTGGTTATCGCAAGTGGTCATTACTTCGTCATACAAAAACGCAATTTCTTGCTGGCCTAAGTTACATTCGCCCTTTACGCCTTCGCAGTACATTCCCGCATCGTCCATAGAGTTTCGAATTTCACGAAGCATCGGCTCGACCCTAGTTGAGGCAAGTAGGTCGTAGTCGACGTTGTAATCGGTGGATGGCTTTATGTCTTTGTAACCCTTGGCCCAGGCTTCTCTGAAGGTGTCATCAAAAACGATGAACTCAAGTTCAGTTCCCACCATGGCCTTCATGCCGAGTTTTTCTAACTTGTCGGTCTGGGCCTTAAGAATTGAACGAGGGGATTGAGGAATAACTACGTGCGAGGTGGTGTGAAGGTCGGTTGTGACAATTACGCTTCCTGGAAGCCAAGGAGCCATCCGCATGGCTTTCATGTCCGGAACCATTGCCATGTCGGAATAGCCGGTATCCCACGACGAGATCTCGTAGCCCTGGATGGTGTTGTTTTCAATGTCAACAGCAAGAAGGTAGTTGCAACACTCGGCAGCATGGCCGGCGATGTTGTCTAGGAAATGTCGGGCGGCAACTCTTTTCCCGATGAGCCGTCCCTGCATGTCGGTGAAGGCCATTATGACGGTGTCGATTTCACCAGCCTTATAAAGAGATTTGAGCTGATCCATCGAAATGTAGCCTTTGGTGGCCATAAGTTATTTCCTCTTCTTTGAGGTTGGTTTTCCAACCCTTAGATTACTTTAGAGCCGATGGCTCCCCTTATGTGAGCCCAGAACTGGGGGCTAGGGCCCATAAAGGCAGGCTAGCTTGTTCAGAAAGTAAACAAAACTCTTTTGGCCAAAGGTTGCTCCTAGCCCCCCGAAGGGGTCTAAAGTTCGTAGGGAAACAACCAATCACAATGCCGTGATGGAAGCGCCTCGATCCTCGAGGCGAAATTCTGAAGCGGCGGATAGGAAACCGAATGGCTTCGGAACACATGAAGGTCTCAGGCGTCACATATAAAAAGCCTGAAGATGGATATTTTGAAAAACGCCAGCTGACTCGCGCCGCTGGCCTTTTGGGTCTCTGGGGACTTGCAATTGCTGCAGTTATCTCAGGGGATTTCTCTGGCTGGAACTTTGGTCTAGACGTTGGTGGATTCGGCGGTCTTTTGGTCGCCTTTGGAATCTTGGTAATCATGTACTACGGTCTGATGTTCTCGATCGGAGAAATGGCTGCCGCTATGCCTCACACCGGTGGAGCTTACTCGTTTGCTAGAACTGCAATTGGTCCTTGGGGTGGTTTCATCACTGGACTTGCAGAGACTATTACTTATGTGGCAACGACTGCAGTTGTAGTTTTCTTCTCGGCAAGTTATGCCGATGGAATTGCATCCGCTCTCATTGGTGTTTCACTGCCGATGTGGGTTTGGTGGATCATTCTTTACGTGGTCTTCATTGCGCTAAATGCCGCTGGTTCACACACAGCATTTAGATTTGCAATTATCGTGGCGATTATTTCTCTTGCAATCATCGTTATCTTCTCTCTGATGGCTGCATTCTCAGGACTGTTCAGTGTTGACAAACTATTCAACATCGCACCAGAACCTGGCCAAACCGCATTCCTACCATTTGGTGTTGAAGGAATTCTTTGGGCCATTCCTTTTGCAGTTTGGTTCTTCCTAGGCATCGAGGAACTTCCTCTTGCTGCTGAAGAAGCCAAGAACCCAGCAAGAGATATTCCAAAGGCGGGACTATGGGCACGTACCACTTTGATTGCAACCGGTTTGTTGATTCTGTTCCTGAACACTGGAATCGTTGGCGCAGAAGAGCTACGAGTTGCCGGAGAGCCTCTACTTGATGGATTCCGTTTGATGGTTGGCGATCAGCTAGCTGCCCTGCTGGGTCTAATCGCGTTGATTGGTCTTCTAGCTTCCCTACAGGGAATCATGTTTGCTTACGCAAGAAACATGTTCTCCCTTTCCAGGGCTGGTTACTACCCTCGCGGCCTATCGGTCACCAACAGCAAGAACGTCCCATTGGTTGCGCTTGTTGTAGGTGCGCTAATCGGCTTTGCTGCACTTCTATCCATCGAGATCTTGACTGCGGTGGATGCTGAGGGTGCCGGAGCAGTTGCCGGAGCTATCGTGCTAAACATCGCTGTTTGGGGAGCCATGCTCGCCTACATGATGCAGGCCGTTAGCTTCCTAATCCTGCGCCGCAAGCTACCAAAGCTAAAGCGCCCATACGTTTCACCGTGGGGTGTTCCAGGAGCTTGGGCTGCGGCGATAATCGCCGGTATCTCATTCGTTGGATACCTAATCAACCCAGCGTTCCAAACCGCTATCGCAGGTATCGCCGTGATTTACCTAATCATGTTGATCATCTTCGCGGTCTATGGAAGACACAACCTGGTCCTCGCTCCTGAAGAGGAATATGCAGTAAACAACTCTAAGAAGTAAAACAAGTGATGTGAAACGGGCCGGCAACTTGCCGGCCCGTTTTCACGGATGGATTGAAATGGCTTACGTAGGAACCCTGGATCTATTCACAATTGGAATTGGTCCTTCTTCTTCCCACACCGTGGGTCCGATGCCGGAACTGCGGTAGCGGCAATGAGACTTGCATTGCTGGGTGATGGTGAGCACAAGATCTCACTCGATACCGTTATTGAAACGATGCGTCAGACCGGAGTGGACATGTCCACCAAATACAAAGAGACCTCTATGGGTGGTCTTGCTGTGAATGTTGTGGAGTGCTAGCGGCTAGGCGATTATAAGGAGACTTAAAACGATAAACCCCGCTCGAAGGCGGGGTTTATCGTTTCTGTAATCTAAAACAGAAGAGCAATTCCTAAGAATACATAGATTCCGACGAATATTGTTGGTGTGACATACCGAATTACATCAATCCAATTTGCAAACCGAATCAGCTGCATCGACAGCTTTGATTTGGTCTTGAGTGCTCTGATCTCAGCTAACACTGCACGAGCCTCAGTTGCAGTTGAATACTGGGCTAGATAGCCGAATATTCCAGATGCCAACAGGATTCCCATGGTTGCAATACGCACCTCTATGGCCGAATCTGACAGTCCATCGTTGATAAGAGCGATTGTGACAATTAGCAAAAAGGTTGGGGCAAGCTGGGAGAAAATCACCTGATTGCGGAGTTTGTTCCATATTTGGATCAGTTCGAGTTCAGTCATTGTTTCCCCTTCATTGATATTCGCCTCTAGATTATCTGCCTCAAGGCTGGTTGCCGGAATCACAATCGCAAGTCGCGAGCTTCCTCGATAAAATCGCAATGTCTTGGCAATTGGCCACCTTAGCTCAGTTGGTAGAGCAGCTCCCTCGTAAAGAGCAGGTCAGGAGTTCAATTCTCCTAGGTGGCTCCAAAATGCAACACAGAAGCTGATTTAGTTGAATTCGAATTTCACCACGCTGAACCCGAAAAAGGAACCTCCGGTTCTAAATTCTAAGAATTGTGTGTTTGACTTTCTTTTTAGGAGAGATTTTTTAGTGTCAGACAAGACAAATAACGCAGTGCAGGAATACCTATCCCTGCGCTTTCGAAAGCTACTCTCCGGAGATCCAGGCGGAATACCACCCTGGCTTGGAGTTGTTGCAGAAGGTGAAGAAGCTGGGTATTTCGTTCCCACCGATGCTCCTTGGGTAGTTCACGCGGACTTTGGAACTCTAGTTGGTGGAATCAGAGCGTTGCTCATGCAGGCTCTACACCCAGGATCTCTTACTGGAGTGAAGAACCATTCCAGGTATGAATCTGATCCACTGGGGCGACTTGCCGGAACTATTCGTTGGCTCACGGTCACAACCTTTGGATCTAAGACTGCTGTAGCTAATGAGGCTTCGAGGGTGAATCGTTTGCATGAGCGAGTAAAGGGCGAATACAAGAAAGGAACCGGCGAAAGAGTTCCCTACAAGGCCGCCGATAAAGACCTTTTACTTTGGGTCCACATCGCCTTCATGGAGTCTTTCTTGGTGTCTCACCAGATGTATTCCAGCCGCGCAATTCCAAAGGGCAACGCGGCTACGGGAGCGGATAACTACATCGCTCAGTGGAGTGTTTCAGTTGCCCCGCTCGGTTTAGAAAAATGCCCTATGAACCTGCTCGAGCTAGATAGAGAGATTACAAATCTTTACAAGGCCGGTCTTTTAGTTTCAACTCCGGATACCGAAAAAGTAGTTGCGTTTATCAAGAACCCACCACTTCCAGCTACCTCCAAGCCAATCTACGGATTGTTGTTTGACGCCGCCGTTGTTTCTCTCAGACCAGAATTTAGAGCACTACTTGGTCTTCATGCCAAGCCACGTTGGATTATTCAGCCAATTACTCGCCTTGTTCTGAAGTTCATGAGATTGGCAATTGGACCTGAGTCCCCAATTGAGGACGGGGCCATTGCAAGACTCAAGAAAATAGGCGTCCTCAACTAAGCACGCCAGTCCTTCAGGCCTAAAGTCTGCTTGGCTATTGACCTGCAGCCCGCACTCGTGACTAGTTTCAAGGGCAGGAGTATAGTTTTATTGAAATGCCAAAACTATCCAGGCTGTCTTCAACGCAGTTGATTGCAGCAGCCTTTACAGCTCTTATTCTTCTTGGCACATTCCTACTCATGTTGCCGGCGGCATCTAAAGCCGGCACAGGCACAAACTTTCTAGACGCCCTATTCACTTCTACTTCTGCAGTGACGGTGACAGGTCTAACAACTGTTGATTCAGCTACTCATTGGTCGACTACAGGGCATGTGATTCTTGCCTTCCTAATTCAAATTGGTGGATTTGGAATCATCGGATTTGCGACCCTTGTTGGTTATCTAATTGAAGGTCGAATCTCACTAAAGAATCGAATCTCTGCAACCTCAGAGTCATCCGCCACAAAACAGCCTGATGTAAAGACTTTGCTTAAGAACATCGCAAAGTTGATGCTGTTTTTCCAGCTGGTTTTATTCTTGTTTCTGGTTGTTCGCTTCTTCTTCGAATACGGCTATTCGTTCGAGAAATCTCTTGCCCACGGAGGATTTCACGCCATCTCGGCATTTAACCAAGCTGGTTTTGCTCTTTATACCGACAGCCTGATGGGGTTTGCTGGAGACATCGGGATTATTGGCCCAGTCTTCCTGATTTCAACACTGGCCGGTTTTGGATTCCCAGTCATGGCCGAATTGCGTGATCGCCTCAAGTTACGAATTTATGCACTCGTTGGCAAAGCTGCCGATTACACCATGCCCGCCCAGTGGTCTTTGAACTCGAGAATCGTTCTCTACTCCAGCTTGGTGCTCTTGATAATTGGTGCAATTGGTATTGCGGTGTCTGAGTGGTACAACCCGCGCACGTTAGGTGCCATGGATCCACTGCAGAAAATAATCTCAAGCCTCTTTGCATCTTCAATGCCTCGCTCTACCGGGTTAAACACAATCGATACCGGTTCCATGTACACAAGCACCTGGCTCGGCATTGACATCTTGATGTTTATCGGTGGAGCCAGCGCTTCAACTGCCGGTGGTATCAAGATTGGTACAGCGGTTGTATTGCTTTACATCGTCTACACCGAAATTCGTGGAGAGTCTGCGGTCAACGTTGGAAACCGACGCCTACCTCGCTCTATGCAGAGGCAAGCGTTGACCATCGTAACTTTGTATGTATTCATTATCATTGGCGCAATTTTCCTACTTAGATTTACAACCAACTTCACACTCGATGAGTTGTTGTTTGAAGTTATCTCTGCTGCAGGAACTGTTGGACTTAGCACTGGAATTACTCCTGATCTACCAGATCACGCCAAGTTCCTGCTGTCTCTTCTGATGCTCTTTGGTCGATTGGGACCAATCGTGGTTGCCACATCTTTGGCTCTAAGAAAGACCAAGCGTCACTATGAGTTCCCTAAAGAAGGGCCACTAATTGGTTAGGTCTAGGGTAGAAAACGGCTCGGGAGTTATTGTTAGAAGTGTTGATTCAAGCCCAAAGGCTCTGAATCACTTGAATGGAGAAAAAGTTGGCTAATCGTCTAAAGCTTCGTGCAGGAAAAAAGCATGGAGCATCAACCATTGCAGTTATCGGTCTAGGCCGATTTGGAACCGCACTTGCTCTTGAGCTTGTAAAAACAGGCAGAGAAGTTTTAGGTATTGACTCCGATGAGCGTCTAGTTCAGGCCAATGCGGAAGCTCTAACCCATGTTGTTCAGGCAGACACCACCGATGAGGCCACGCTAAGAGAACTTGGTATCCAGGACTTTGACTCAGCAGTAGTTGCGATTGGTTCAGATCTAGAAGCCTCAATTCTTACTGCTTCACTACTGCTTCAGCTAGGTGTTCCAGAAGTCTGGGCTAAAGCCACAAGTGTTTCTCACGGACGAATTCTTGAGCAGCTGGGCGTGCAACACGTTATCTTCCCTGAAATGGACATGGGTAAGCGAGTAGCTCACATGGTTAGCGGTGAGTCATTGGATTACATCCAGCTCGACGAGGATTTCGTGATGGCTAAGACTGAAGTGCCAGAAAGCTTTAATGGAAAAACTCTGTCGGAAATGAAATTCCGCTCCAATCACGGAGTCACAGTGGTTGCTACACGTAAGGAAGGCGAAAACTACCTGCCATCTTTTCCTGAGACTGTATTGAACACTGGTGACGTGATGATTGTCTCGGGAAGAACCTCTCAGGTAGAAGATTTCTGCCGCATGGGTTGGTAGTACCAACATTTTTCGCCTGAGAATTTCCTGAAGCTCTGAGTGGGAACCCAAAGAAACAAGCGCTTGAGCTTAGCCTTGGCTAATGCACAAAATTTCCGTGAAGCTTGTTCTGGCCGCTGTTCTAGCCGTGGCGATGAGCGCAACGTTTGCTCCAGTCAGCTTCGCAAACCCTGACGATGCGGCAGTTGATACTTCAACTGAAGCGGCCCCCTGCACGGCCAACAAGGCAATGGAGCAAAAAACTCTAGGAAAATTTCACGCCTATGTCATCAACGTCGATACCGGTGAAGTCTTGGTGGATGTTTTGGGTAAAGAGCTAACCCCTTCGGCATCGGTTATCAAGACTTTGACCGCTGTGGCTGCCCTGCAAAAACTTCCGCTCGAATACAGAGCTGTGACTCAGGTGCTTGCAACCCCAAGCGAGCCATCAACGCTTGTTCTAAAAGGTGGCGGTGACTTTACTCTTTCTCGCCTCGGTCCTGGTGAATCAAGTGTTTACTCCAAGCCGCCAAGGATAAGAAACCTTGCCAAGGAGGCTCTGGAAAAGATACCAGTCGATGTTCCAATAACAAAGATCATCCTGGACGATAGCTTCTTTAGTGGCGAAGCGTGGAATCCGGACTGGCCTGCGAAATACCGAACTCTTGGCTACGTTTCAAACATCACCGCTATCCAGGCCGATGGCGATCGAGTGCAACCCGATCGCTTGATCTCCTCATACAGTTTCCGGAGAGGCAAAGATCCGGTGATTACAGTGGGTGAGGCCCTGCGTGCATCGCTGGGGGATCGGGCAGTCAATGCTGAGTTAGTGGTTGGAAAAACTCCAGCGGATGCATACGTTGTTAGTGAAGTCCAATCTCAGGATATGAGACTAAGTTGGCTCGGGCACATGCTTACCCATTCCGACAACACTGCCGCCGAGTTCATCGCTAGACACGCTGCTAAGGCCGCCGGTCTCGAGGGAAGTATTGCTGGAGCAAACAAAGTTATAAAACAATCTTTACGACAGCTTGGGTTGAAGCCCAAACCTCTAGTGATTCGCGATGCTTCTGGATTATCAGATGAGAACAGGGTGCATTCCAAACTGCTAGCCGAACTTATGGTTAAAGTTGCCAAGGCAGAAAACGGACTTGGGGTTTTGACGGAGTGGATGCCAATCGCTGGAGAAACTGGAACTTTGAGATATAGATTCCAAGGAAAATCGGCCATTGCTAGAGGAAACGTAATTGCAAAAACCGGATACATTCCAGGTCTTTATGGCTTGAGTGGAATCGTAAATGCATCAGATGGCTCACGTCTTGCATTTGCTGTCTTTGCAAGAGCTGATAGTGAAAACGGTATTTCGGTAACCTACACGGCTCAAGGCGCTATAGACCGCGTAGTGACAAGGTTCTATAGCTGTGGAGCGTCACTGACCCAGTAGGTTTAGTGGCAGACTTAACACATGTCATCAACAAGGCTTGAGCATGATTTGCTCGGTGATTATCAAGTTCCAATAAATGCTTACTGGGGTGTACATACCGCTAGAGCAGTAGATAACTTCCCTATCTCAGGCGTACCTATCGGTCACTACCGATCGCTAATTAGAGCGTTGGCAATCGTCAAGCAGGCAGCCGCCCAAGCAAACTTTGAGCTCGGCGAAATATCCGCTGAAACCAACGATGCTATTTCTAAGGCATGCCAAGAAGTTGCCGCTGGGAAATTCGACAGCGAATTTGTGGTGGACGCGATTCAGGGTGGTGCCGGTACATCAACCAACATGAACGCCAACGAGGTTATTGCCAACCGGGCAATCGAGATCTTGGGCGGAACTAAAGGTGACTACGACATAGTTCACCCGCTGAATGATGTGAATAAATCCCAGTCGACCAATGACGTTTATCCAACCGCCCTGAAACTCGCCCTAATTCTCGAAATAAACGAGCTGCTAAAGGCAATGGCTCATCTTCAGGCCGCCTTCCAAGGCAAAGCCGATGAGTTTAAAGACGTCATCAAAATGGGCCGCACTCAAATGCAAGACGCCGTTCCAATGACTCTTGGTCAGGAGTTTGCAACTTTCTCTCGAATGACCATGGAGGATATCCAAAGACTTCAGGAAACTGTTCCACTGCTTCGGGAGATCAATCTCGGTGGAACAGCAATTGGTACCGGACTCAACGCACCAGCTGGATACGCCCAGAAAGCATGCTCAATTCTTTCTAAGCTGTCAGGGTTTGACTTCATGGTTGCCGAGGACATGGTTGAGGCCACGCAAGACGCCGGAGTGTTTGTGATGGTTTCTGGTGTTCTAAAGCGAATTGCGGTGAAGCTTTCAAAGACTTCAAACGATCTTCGATTGCTTTCCAGTGGGCCAAGAGCTGGCCTTGATGAGATCAACTTACCTCCAAGGCAAGCTGGCTCTTCAATAATGCCCGGCAAGGTAAACCCGGTTATCCCTGAGGTCGTGAATCAAATTGCCTTTGCAGTAATTGGCAACGACGTGACTGTAACCATGGCGGCAGAAGCCGGGCAGTTGCAGTTGAACGCCTTCGAGCCGATTATGTGCCGCGCACTAATGATGAGCATCACTCAACTTCGTCAGGGATGCTACGTTCTTGCCGATGCCTGCGTATCTGGAATTACAGCCAATGTTGAAAAACTCCGCAAGAGCGTTGAACACTCCATCGGACTGGTGACAGTTATATCGCCATTACTTGGCTATGAGAATGCCACCATTGTTGCGCAGAAGGCATTAGCCGACGGAACTAGTGTGCGTGAGGTTGTATTGGAGCTAAAGCTTATGACTGCTGCTGAATTTGATGAGCTTCTAGGAAACATAGATGCCCTAGTTAGGCCTAGGACTTCCTAGCTCGTCTTCTAATCATCAGGCCAATAGGCGCAAAGATAACACCGAGTATCACCATGGCAAGTCCGATGTAAAAACCAATCATTGAATCACCCGAGCCTTGTTCTTGGATCGGAGCGGGGGCAATCAGTATTGGCGATTCCGTGTCCTGCGGCTGAGAAGCCTCAAGCTCCAGGGTAAAAGTTGACTCACCGCTGATCGGGTGCCCATCTGAAGAAACTACTTTCCAGCGCAGGTCGTAATCCCCAGCCTCGCTCAAATTGATTTGAGCAGTCAAAACCGAATCCATAACCACTATCTCGTGACTTACCCACTCATCAGAACCAACGGGCTTAGTTGAAAGTTCTGCGTTGGTTTCGCCCTCAACTACTAGTAAGGGGTTGTTAAAGGTGAGTTTCGCCTCGAAGCTTCCCTCGGTGAGAACCGCTTGCGAGGCGGGCTCTATATCAATCAATAGGTCGTGGCCCTTTGCGGGAAACGCGAACATGACCGTTGCAAGCAAGGCTAGGGCGAGGGAGGTTTTTAGGCGCATGCGCCAATTCTAAGCTTTGGAATTACATGGTCTGTCAGAGCTAGCAAACCAAGGACTCACAAAACCGGCATGATCAGGCAATCCTCAGGTTCGAAGGTAATATTGAAGTACTGGGCTGTAAAGCTAAGCCCAATAGATCGAAAGTTGCGCTCGATCAGGACTATGACAGTCCCAAGTCATGAACCATGATCAATCCATAGAAGCTATGGAACTTGTGGATCAGATTATGCAGCGAACCAGTATCGAGCATTCAGGAGATTAGCCAGTTGGCCAAGTTAGCAGATAGGTTTCCTTACCTTCGAGAAGTTCTCATCGGGTCCGGTTCAGGACTCTTGGTTCTGACACTCATCATCGGCGGCTTTGCGGTTACAGGCGGTGGATCAAATATTGTCCCTATTCCAACCGAATCTCCTACTGCTTCGGAATCGGCAAGTCCGTCCGCTTCTCCAACTGCAACAACTCTTCGTTCCTGTTCAGTTGAAGAGCAAGCTTCCAACCCACAGCTAGGAACTTTGCAGGCTGTAGTTCTAAACGCTGAAACCGGTGAGGTGTTATACGACCGCGATTCAAATAAGCCAGCTGCCACCGCATCGGTAATGAAGACCCTTACCGCAGCAGCAGCGCTTATGACTGTTGGCCCAAACTACCGAGCCACCACCAAAGTGATGGCTGACCCGCAGGCAAAAAGCGTTATCTCGCTAGTTGGCGGGGGAGATGTCACACTTTCAAAAACTCCAGTTGGTGCGCAATCGATTTACAAAGACGCACCAAAGCTTGCAACTCTAGCTACCCAAGTTAGAGTCTGGGCCGAGAAAAATGGCGTCACTCAAATTGATGAGATCATCCTTGACTCAACATTGTTTGCAGGATCAGCCTGGGAAAGCTCTTGGCTTCGCCAGGATCAAACAGATGGCTGGATCTCAGAAGTCACCGCTTTGCAAACTGACGGCGATCGCATCCGTCCCGCCCAGTTCACCTCAGCCCGGACTGGCAGGCCAGTTCTTAGTGCAGGAGAGGCATTCAAGAAAGAACTTGGCGATTTTGCCAAGACTGCCCTCCTGGTTGAGAGCGAAACCCCTGCCGGCTTTATCGAGATTGGTTCGGTGCAGTCTCAGCCGATGAGCCGCTGGATCACCTACATTCTTCAAAGATCCGAAAACATCCAGTCCGAGATGATGGCCAAGCTGGTCTCAGTCGATCTCGGCTTTGATGGCTCGTTCGAGTCATTTGACCCAGCCTTTAAGCGAGCACTTGGAACAACAGGTCTTGATTTCACGGGTGTAAGAATCAGGGACGCTTCTGGCTTGTCGCAGCTCAACATGGTTAGCCCAAAGTTCATGGCGGAACTAATGAGGCTGGTGAATTCGGAGTTTGCTGACTTTGGTCAGATCAAGCGATCCCTTTCAATCGCGGGTGAGTCAGGAACTCTGGGTTCTCGATTCAAGGGAGAGATCGCGGATGCCGCCGGAGACATCTTTGCTAAGAACGGTTATATCATCGGAGTTCACACCCTAAATGGAATCATCAACGCCAAAGATGGAACAGTTCTAACATTCGCCATCTACGCGCTCGGCGATACCGGAAGCGATGTTAGAACTGCAATTGACACTCTCGCTACGGCTTTCTACCGCTGCGGCGACGACCTATCAAACGAGTAGGACCCAAAAAATGCCTCGGGCGCTACTGGTAATTGATGTTCAAAACGACTTTTGTGAAGGCGGTGCCTTAGCCGTATCCGGTGGAGCTGCGGTAGCAAGCAAGATTTCCAAGTTTCTTGAAACATCACGCTACGACTTGATTATCGCATCAAGAGATTGGCATAACCCAACTGGAAACAACTCAGGACATTTTGCTGATTCTGGATCAGAACCGAACTACAAAACCACCTGGCCAGTGCACTGCGTTGCCGACACTGAGGGAGCTGCGTACCATCCAAATCTCAACACTGAACTAGTAGGCGAGCACATCTTTAAGGGCCAGGGTCAAAATGGGTACTCGATTTATGAGGGAATTACAAAAAGCGGGCAAACGTTTGATGAGCTATTGAATTCCCACCAAATTGACGAAGTTGATGTTGTTGGAATCGCTACCGATCATTGCGTTTTAGCCTCCGCACTCGATTCCAAAAATCACGGACTCAAGGTGAGAGTGATTAGCTCTTTGACGGCTGGGGTTTCAGAAGTTACCACCGAAGCTGCAATTGATCGGATGATCGATAGCGGTATAGAGGTAGTAGCGAGCCTTTAGGCCTCTGGATTCGAAGGCCGCTTAGACTGCGGTCAAGAAAGCGCTTGCCTGAGCTGCGCTGCGATTGTTTCAGCAGGAATATCTGCGATGAACGCTCCCATTGCAGATTCTGATCCCGCAAGGTACTTGAGCTTGTCAGCGGCTCTTCTTGGTGAGGTTATCTGAAGCTGGAGCCTTAGGTTCTTAGCACCTTCGGCAAGTGGTGCCTGGTGCCAAGCTGCGATGTACGGCGACGGAGTTTCGTAAACAGTCTCGAAGGCTCGAAGCAGACTTGAATACACGCTCGCGAGCTCAGCTCTTTCATCGGAGGAAAGCTCTGTGTGATTGGCGACCTGACGCTTTGGCAAAAGATGAGCCTCCATCGGCCACCTGGCGGCAAATGGGACATAGGCCAAGAATGAATCGGTCTCAATCAGAACTCTTTCCGAGTTTTTTTCGAAGGCAAGAATCTCATCAAACAGATTTGGATTACGTGAAGCCATCTCCAATACCTTTTGAGTTCTTGGTGTGACGTAGGGGTAAGAGTAGATCTGACCGTGTGGGTGATGGAGTGTCACCCCAATTTCTTGTCCACGATTTTCAAAAGGGAAAACCTGCTTGACTCCAGGCAGACGTTGAAGCTCATCGGTTCTATCCGCTAGGGCCTCAAGAACAGTCAGTACTCGACTAACTGGCATCTGCCCGAGTGAGCCTTCGTGTTCCGGGCTAAATACAACAACTTCGCATCTTCCAACTGCAGGCCTTGTTTCACCCAAAGCAATCTTGCTGCTAATCGAAAGATCCGGAACCGAAACGCCAACTGGCAAGTCACCGAAGGAAGGGTTCTTGTTTTCGAAAACTGCTACATCGAAGTTGTCGGGGATCTCGCTTAAGTTATCTGCAGTTGATGGGCAGAGAGGGCACTGGTTACTTGGTGGCAAAAAAGCTCTGGTGTGACGGTGAGCTGCGACAGCAATCCATTCGCCGTTTAGTGGATCTTGTCTAAGCTCTGCAAGTTGTGGACGTTCGGCTGGGTCTCGAAGGTCGGGTTTTCTTGTGTTCGGATGCGTAGATCCGGCGTCATCGAAATAGTGAATGTCGCGACCATCAAATAACTTGGCCGAAACTTTCTTGGTTGAGCTCACTTGTCAAAGTTTACTAACAAGCCTGACTGGCCTCCGTAGGGCCTAGAAGGCGGTTGAGGGAAGGTCTTTCTCGTCCTCAACAATTGCCTTCACGATTCGATCCGCCACTTGGTCAGCGCTCATTCCTTGCGGGAATGCAGGGGCGACACCGCCAATTGCTCGGCCGGCAAGCCCAGTTTCGGTGTGGCCTGGTCTGGCATCGATTACTCGAATGCCGTCTCTTCTTAGCTCTCGAGAAATTGCCTGATCAAATGCGTAAAGAGCCGCTTTGCTGGATGAGTAAGCAGCAAGCCCTGCCATTGGGGATTCGGCAACCACTCCGGAGATGTTAACAATAAAGGGATCATTGCCGGCAGCGGCAGAGACCTTCAGGGCTGGAAGCAATCCTTGGATTAGATTAATCGGACCTGTGGTGTTTACAGCAAATAGTTTCGTCACAACTTCGGCAGTCAAATCAGTAAAGTTTCCAAAGGCAACCACACCGGTTGCATTTACGATGCCATCGATTTTGGCTTCGGATTCAATTAGGTAGTCAATCAGCACTCGAATTGATTCAGGGTTTGTTAGATCAACCAGCAGTCTCGGGTTTCCTGCTTGCGGTACTCGCTCGGCCGATTCAAGAGATGATGAGGTGGCCATCACGGTCGCACCCTGGGCAGCAAGTTTGGTAGACAAGGTCGAGCCCAATACCCCTGAGGCACCTAGAACCAGAATGTTCTTTGACTTTAGATCTGACATGTATTTCTCCTTAAGTCCTACAACCCTAGCGAAGCTTCGGCTATTGTCCAAAAGCCAATAGGCTTTAGCGGTGTCCATAAGATTTATTGATCCTGCAACCGGTGCCGATGTGCGCTCAACCGAGTTTGCCCGCCGCACTCTGGCAGCCGCCGCCAAGGACAACAGTGAGCTGTACCAAAACATCTCTGGGGCACCCGATTGGCGGAAGTGGTATATCCGTCTATTCGCCCAGCTAGCAATTGAAGAAGGGCGCTCTCCGTCTCAGTTAGCCAAGATGGCAACTGCCGGCTTGAACGAGTTTCGCTCTCACCTTCACACCAGTTCGGGTGAGAAGCTATCGACTTCAGTTGCCAAAGGCTTTGATGCAAATCTTGTTGAAACTGTTGTAATTAGGGGCTCGGGCAATAAACGCCCAATTGCCGTTGCCAGGCATTCAGGTCCAATGGCAAATCTTGCTGGTGAGTGGGATTCCAATGGTTGGGCAGAGCCTGGGCTGATTGAGAGCTTTAGGTTTTTGGATCAGAACCCAAACCTTTCCCTTGAAGGCAACCTGCTCTTTGCCGTCGCCGGGGCCGCCGAATTTGCCCCAACCGAGCACTGGCTTGCCTGGGGCGGCCAAGTAGCGGTAGTTGCCAGAAACAACCCAAAGACCTGGGAGCGATTGATTTCCATGGCACGAGCTTCGGCAGGAGTGATGCTGGTGCCGGTAGTTCGCGAAGACAAGAGCGTTCCGCTGGAGAATCTATCTGATCAGCAACTTGCGCAGGTTGCAGGACTAGACATGCTCGAGCACTATGGGGAAATTGCCAGTTGGATGAAGCAGATATCCAACAAGGCAACTTCCAAGTTCATCCTTGGGCTTTACGCATACACACCGAAAACAAATCACATTCGCGTTCAAGCGGTTCAAGAAGCACTTGCTGATTTGGCAATGCAGAAATTCTCCAGTGAAAAACTAGTTCTTAGTTGGCTGGCAACACCATCGGATTCAACTGCGGGACCTGCGTCAATCGGTCATGACCAGCAGGCTCGTTTTTCAAAGCGTTCTTCGATGCATGTTATTAGAGATAGTTTTCTTGGAATCATCAATGCGGCAAGAGCGGCAAAGCCGAAATACTTTGACTCTGAATCTGGTGAAAAGCTAGTACTAATCGACGCTTCGGTTCAGCAGCAGGGACCAAGCTATTCTTTTTCGAAGCGCACTCAGCGCTGGCGAGCTTACCTAGCTCACTATGCAGGCTTCCGAGTTTCCTATCAGGTCTCACCTCCTGCCAGAACTAAATCAGTTCTAAGTCACAAGATTCTTCGGGCTAGCTACCAGGGAGCTCCGCTATTTGGAGTCAAACCTTTCGAGGTTGATGTTGCCAAATCGGCATCAGCTGCTGCACTTGTTCGTGACGTGATGGATCCAAAGGCTTACTCAAACAAGAACACCACTACTGAGCTACAGTGCTTCTCGGCTATCCACGGAGGCCTCTGGCGAATTGCCTATCGCCCGAAAAGTGTTTGGATTGCCGCCACCTTGATTGGGCTGCCGGCTTTGCTAAAGCGCGGCTACTAAGACTTTTTGCCAGAAAGTATCACACGCAAAAGGGCCACCAATAAATTAGTGGCCCTTTTGCTAAGTGACGAACTCTGACGAGACTAAATCGCTGCTGCGAAAGCTGTCTCCAAGTCGGCGATCAAGTCATCTGCAGACTCAAGCCCAATAGAAAGACGAACAAGTCCAGGAGTCACACCGGCTGTTACTTGCTGCTCAGGAGATAGTTGAGAGTGAGTGGTCGATGCTGGGTGAATCACTAGAGATCGGACATCACCAATGTTGGCTACGTGACTAAACAGATTTAGCGAGTCTACGAACTTTGATCCTGAGCTTACGCCGCCCTTGATCTCGAACGAAACTATTGCACCAGCGCCCTTCGGAGCGTACTTCTTGGCTGCTTTGTGCCAAGGCGAACTCTTGAGTCCGGCGTAGTTCACAGATACAACCTGCTTGTGCTTCTCAAGGAAGTTCGCGATCTTTTCTGCGTTCTCAACGTGTCTCTCAATTCGCAGGCTTAGAGTCTCGATTCCTTGAATAAGCTGCCAAGCACTTGCTGGGGCGATTGCTGCACCAAGGTCGCGAAGTAACTGCACGCGTGCCTTGATGATGTAAGCAATTGAATCTCCTAGGGCAGCGCTGTAGTTTACGCCGTGGTAAGAAGGGTCAGGTGTTGTAAGTCCTGGGAATTTATCAGACTTACTCCATTCGAATTTTCCACCGTCAACAATTGCTCCAGCAACAATGGTCCCGTGACCTCCTAGAAACTTGGTAGCAGAGTGCAGCACAATGTCTGCCCCGTGCTCAAGTGGACGAATTAGGTATGGAGTTGCAACGGTGTTGTCCACCATCAGTGGTACGCCGTTCTTGTGTGCAACATCAGAAACACCTTCAATGTCCAAAATCGAAACCTTAGGGTTGCTAATGGTCTCGGCAAAGAAAGCCTTGGTGTTTGGCCTAACTGCCGCAGCCCACTCCTTAAGGTCATCCTGGTTCTCTACAAAAGTAGTTGTGATTCCAAGTTTTGGAAGTGTGTACTTGAATAGGTTGTAGGTTCCACCGTAAACGTTTGATGATGAAACTATATGGTCGCCAGCTTGAGCAATATTCAAGATTGCAAAAGTTTCAGCAGCCTGACCAGAAGCTAGAAGCAAAGCAGCTGTACCGCCCTCAAGGGCCGCAATACGCTTCTCTGCTACATCCTGAGTTGGATTCATGATTCGGGTGTAGATATTTCCAAACTCAGCTAGACCAAAAAGCTTTGCTGCGTGCTCACTCGAATTAAACGTGTAAGCAGTGGTCTGGTAGATAGGTGTAGCTCGTGAGTTGGTGGTTGGGTCTGGCTGTGCGCCTGCGTGAATCTGTGCAGTCTCAAAGCCCCACTTGGCTGGATCTGTGCTCATTTTTTGTCCTTTTTCTTTCGTAGGTGTTGAACTAACAGTTGGAGAGTTACTGGTTGAGTTGATTGGGTTATAGACAATTGAAATCGTCTTTTGAAGTTGAGCTATTTGGTTGAGAGGTTTTTTGCGAGGCTTCACCCTCGCGGCTTAGTTCACCGTTGAAAAAACACGTTAGAGACTAAGCGTCTAGAGCATTCGCTCCATAGACATCATTGACATACCCATAGCAAAACCAGCAGATTGCGAGATTCGCAGTTCTGACATGGCGGTTGCTCCTTGGGTTGAAAGGTGTTGGACAAAACAGTACTGGATAATTCCTTCGGCTGCAACCCCGTCCAAGGGGGCTAGGTGAGGCAGGCCACCCCTCAGGCGGCCGAAAGCCTGGGCAGTCTTTATTGGCCTACAAAATCAGGGCAAAACAAAAGGCGCCGGTTTCCCGACGCCTTTTGTTTTTTAGCTTAGATCTGAGGCTTACTTGCCCTTGAACTCTGAAGCTGCAAATGCCTTGTCGTCCTCGGCGCTCTTCATACGAGCGATCGAGAAGATCATTAGGCCGAATAGACACTTCGCCAAGATGTCAGCGATGGTGTATCCGGTCTCACGAAGTACAAAGCCCTGCTCGTCGAATCCAACGGAGTTCATGTTAGCGATGAACGCGATTGGGTAGACACCCCAGGTAGCTAGAAGAAGAAGGCGTAGTTCCTTCAGTCTTCTCTGAACCTGCTTGCTCTGCTTGGTTAGGTTCTTACCTAGCTCAACGAACAAGATGTACAGGATGTAAAGGAATGGGATTGTTGAAAGTAGACCCCACATTGGAGCAGAGATGCCACCGATGTCTAGGCCTGCGTCTCCTGGGTAACCAAGAGCAATCATCAAGGCTGCAGCAGGTACTAGGCGAACTAGTAGTGCAGTCTGAGCTGACTTAGCTAGTGCAAGAACCGCAATGGTCTCGACTAGTAGTAGTGGCACAGTTAGTAGCCAGTCAACGTAGCGGTAGCCAACGTTGTACACGGCACCTTCAATTGCCTCTGGGCCAAATACGTGGTTGAAGCTGTCAAACATTCTGAAGTAGTGATAGGCAGCGATACCGGTCACTGTTGCAGAAACCAAAACCGCCATGCGGTAGCGAGGCAATACGCGCTCGCGAGCCACAATTAGGAAAATGGTGGTGAATAGCATGCTCGCGATACCTAGCGAGAAGCCGTTATAAACGATCAGGAATCCTGATTCACTCATAATTTTTGTTCCTTTCAGCTGAGAGAGGCAAGCTGCCAAGGACTCATCGGGGACCAATTTCATCGACGATGCTTCCTCGCATCACTTACACGCCTTTTAACCTAGCACCCGTTATCAGGGTTTTCTAAGCTAAGAACCCCGAATTTGCGCCAAATAAAGGGGTTCAGGGAGGCCGGTCGGGCGTGTCAGATGCTGATATCTCGGGATAAGCTGGTGCCAAGTCAACTAGCAGTATGACCAAGCTCCAAACCCGCCAACCCGCCCCGAGAGGAAGAGCCCAGATGTCTAGAATCAGCATCCTCCAGGCCGAGGTGGACCTAACTACCCCTCTAGTTCTTGAGTTCAATGAGATTACATCTCTTATGGCAATCAGTGGGTTAGGAATAATCACCGTAATGGTGCTTTCGGTTGTGGTTGCCGCCCTAGCCTTTTTTGGCTCTAAAGGCCAAGACCTGTCGCAAGATCATTTTGCAAGACGCTAGGCCCTCTACTGGCAGGTCTTTGCCAGAGCACCCAGTTAGACTCGCACAATGACCATGTTGGCAACCAAATCAACCACCCACTTCAACCAGATATTGGCTCAAGTTCGTGACGCTGGTTTGTTGTCCAAAAAGCCAAGTTTTTACATCATTCGCCTAATTGTTTTGACCATTGCTGCCGCTGGTTTTTGGACCTTGAGCGGATATCTTTCAGTTTTGACCGAGCAGAACAAACTCTGGCTAATTGCTGCCTTCGTACTTGTTGCAGGACTCGGAGTGCTGAGCGCACAGTATGGGTTTATCGCTCACGAAGCCTCACACCGACAGGTGTTTAGAAACAATAAAGCCAACGACTGGACCGGCCTACTGCTAGCCAACTTGTTCGCAGGTCTAAGCTACGGGTTCTGGCTTCGCAAGCACAACAAGCACCACCAGCGTCCAAACCAGATTGGCGAAGACCCGGACATCGCTATTCGCGTACTTAGCTTCACCACCGAGTCAAAAGAGTCAAAGCGCGGCATTGAACGCTGGTTCTCTGACCGCCAGGGATACCTTTTCCCACTACTACTTCTATTCACCGGCTTTGATCTACTGGTTGACTCATTTGCTGGCCTGGTCCGCAAAGACCGGAAGCTCTCCATTCGACTACTCGAGTTCTCGCTGATGATGATTCGTCAGCTAACTCCATACGTGGTCTTTGCAATCCTGTTTGGCCCGATCTGGGGTCTGGCGCTGTGGTTTGTGATGATGATGGCCTTTGGCTTTTTCATGGGAGCTGCCTTTGCTCCAAACCACAAGGGCATGCCTTTGGTTCCCGAGGACGCCAAGCTTGACTTCTTTTCAAGACAGGTACTTACCTCGAGAAACATTAGAGGCTCTTGGCTCAAAGACAACCTTATGGGCGGCTTGAACTACCAGGTCGAGCACCACCTGTTCCCCTCGATGGCAAGGCCAAACCTTCGCAAGGCTCACGAAATCGTCGTTGAGTACTGCCGCAAGCACGAGGTCACACTGGTTGAGATGAACCTGCTGGCAAGCTATGTCGCCATCATGAAGCACCTAAACAAGGTGGGTCTTAGCAATAACGCCGATCCTTTTGTTTGCCCAATGGTGGCTGAACTTCGCCCTAGAAGCTAGTAAAGGCCCCAGCTTCAGCCCTCGGGCACTCTCTTGCGGTAAATTTAGAGAGGGAACACCCCACAAACTCAACTAGGAGACAAATGTCTATTTCTTCTGTCAAAAAAGCAGCGCTCGCAATTGCGACTTCGGCTGCTCTTGCATTCACACTTTCAGGTTGCGCAGCTACCGCAACACCTGAAGCAGCACCTAACGAACTTCAGACCATTACCGCTGGCAAACTAACCATCGGAACAGGCCTACCGGCTTATGAGCCATGGGTTGTTGGCGACGCTCCAGAAAACGCCGAAGGCTTTGAGGCTGCAGTTGCTTATGCAGTAGCTGCTGAACTTGGCTTTGCTCCAGAAGATGTTGTATGGGTTCGCACAACTTTCGATGAGGCAATTGCTCCAGGAGCTAAGAACTTCGACTTCAACTTGCAGCAGTACTCAATCACCCCTGAGCGCCAAGAGGCAGTGGACTTCTCATCCCCTTACTACTCAACAGCTCAGACTGTAATCACCGTTGCTGGATCTAAAGCTGCAGAGGCTACATCCCTTGCAGACCTAAAGGGTCTGTTGATTGGTGCAGCTACCGGAACAACAAGTTTTTCTGCAATTGAGACCGTAATCGCACCGACTGCTGGCGCTCAGGCGTTCAACTCGAACGACGACGCCAAGGCAGCACTAGCTAACGGACAGGTTGACGCAATTGTTGTTGACCTACCAACCGCTTTCTACCTAACCGCTGTTGAACTTGACGGAGGAAAAATCCTTGGCCAGCTTGCTGGAGCAGAAGCAGGAGATAGCTTCGGTCTAGTACTAGACAAGGGATCACCTTTGACTGCAGCCGTATCGGCAGCTGTTGACGCTCTTCGCGCAAACGGAAGGCTTGCTGAGCTTGAGACTATTTGGCTCGCAGACTTCGCAGGCGCACCAGTTCTAAAGTAACCAAAAATTGAGAAAATAGGTGGGGCAGCAAATGCCCCACCTATTTCTATTTGGATCGAGCCATGGACCTAAACGAGCAAGAGCTTTCTCAAGCAGAGAAGGATCGACGCGAGCACCGCAGAGCGCAGCGCAAGCGCTCGGTCTGGATCTCTCTTGCAAGCACTCTGGCCTTCGCGGTAATTGTTTGGTTTGGTCTAATCGCAACTCCCGGCTGGGAGCGAGTGGAGCAGTCATTTTTCAACTGGGATGTGGCGGTAGCTAGCTTTCCTAGAGTGATTGACGGGCTGCTGCTAAATCTCCGAGTGTTGGTAGCTGCGGCAATTCTGGTGCTGTTTTTTGGCTTGTTGCTTGCCATAATCCGCACACTTAAGTCCCCGGTGTTTTTCCCGCTGCGCGTGCTTTCAAAAGGTTACGTTGACCTGTTTAGAGGCTTGCCGCTAATCATTGTTTTGTACCTGGTTGGATTTGGAATACCTGGACTAAGACTTGAATTTCTTGGAAGAATTCCTGCCGAGGTACTTGGCATTGTCGCCTTGACTATCACCTACAGCGCTTACGTGTCTGAAGTCTTTAGAGCAGGTATCGAATCTGTTCACTCCTCACAGCGCCTCGCTGCCAGATCTCTCGGCCTTTCTTATTCCAAGTCGATGCGCTTGGTTGTTTTGCCCCAGGCGGTTAGAAAAGTAGTGCCACCTTTGATGAATGATTTCATCGCCTTGCAAAAAGACGTAGGCCTCATATCTGTTCTAGGAGCTATCGACGCTGTTCGTGGAGCGCAGATTGAAGTTGCGAAGTTTGCCAACTTCACACCTTATGTAGTTGCCGGTCTGTTATTTGTTTTGCTCGCAATTCCAACCATCCGACTTGCCGATAGGATTTCGGCGAAATTCACGGCCCGCGAACAGCAGGGAGTCACGCTGTGATCGACTGGAATCGCCCGAGGCTAAAAGTTGTTGGACTCAAGAAGTTCTACGGGGACCGCAGGGTCATCAACGGTGTTGACCTAGAGGTTTTCCCGGGCCAAATTGTTGCGTTGATTGGATCATCGGGTTCTGGAAAATCTACTCTGCTTCGCTGCGTGAATCAGATTGAAGATCTCACCGATGGGCAGATTTTCCTGGACGGTGAAGAAGTCTCCGCGCCGGGTGTGAATCAAGACTTGATCAGAGCCCAGATTGGTCTGGTCTTTCAGTCCTTCAATCTCTTTACTCACCTGAGCATTCTGAACAACATCACCCTTGCCCTAAGGCATGTAAAGAAGATGGATAAGGATGCCGCTAACGAGCTTGCCCAAAGCTGGCTGACCCGAATTGGGCTGGGAGATCGAGGAGATTCTTACCCAGACAAGATCTCAGGTGGACAGCAGCAAAGAGCAGCCATCATCCGAGCGGTTGCCATGGAGCCTAAAGTTTTGCTTTTAGATGAAGTAACCAGCGCACTGGATCCAGAACTGGTTGGTGAAGTGCTTGATTTGATTCGCGAGCTCAAATCCGGTGGAACAACAATCTTGATGGCAACCCATGAGCTTTCTTTCGCAAGGGAAGTTGCCGACTGGGTTATCTTCCTTGAGCAAGGACAGATCTATGAGCAGGGTGAAGCTAAGGACTTTTTCGAAAAGGCTAGTAAGCCTCGGACTATTGAGTTCCTATCTAGGATGAGATCCCGCTAACACGTTTTTTGTGATTAAGGCAAACCCCCGCAGTAAACTTCTGGCATGAAGCCAATCGGAAAACCCGCATTCATCGCTGCCATTATTGGTCCAATTCAGTCAGTTTTAGGTTGGGTAATCGCGGGCGCGCTTTGGGCTGAATACAACCCAGTTACTCAAACAATCAGCGATCTTGCTGCCCCTGAGTCTCCGGTGAATTTGATCATGTCTGGGTTCTTTGTTTTCGGCGGAGTGCTTACTCTGATCGCTTCAATTTATGCTCGGACGTTGGCTCTGCCTGGACGCATAGCTTTGTTTTTGTCGGCGATTGCAACTTTCGGACTGACAATTTACCCAACTCCCTTGATTGGCTATTCAGTGGAGCATCGGATTTTTGCGATTATTTCTTTTGCGCTCTCGGCTTTCTGGCCAATCCTTGCAATGCGATTTCGGAAAGACGCACCTTGGATAATCAGACCGACCGCATCGATAATCGGCACCACTTTACAACTGGCCCTTGCAGTATGGTTTTTGAGCACCTGGACAGATCCAGAGACCACCAACGTTGGGGTCTGGGAGCGGGTAGTGACCGTCAGTCAGGCCCTCTATGGATCAATAGTGATAATCACTATTTATCTTGGGTCTAAGCGTGGCAAGCCAACAAATAGTAGGTAAAATCGAGGAACAAGCACCCCAGCAATAAGGAGAAAAAAACCATGGCACAAAAAGAACAGAAACCTCAGAAGAGCGACAAGAAGGCTCCAGCAAAGACCCTGAAGGAAAAGCGCGCTGACAAGCAAGCCAAGAAGAACCGCGGTTAGTCAAAAGAAAAATTGGTAGGCCCCGTCGGGATCGAACCGACGACCCACGGATTAAAAGTCCGTTGCTCTAACCAACTGAGCTAGAGGCCCTAGCGCTTACTAGTCTAGCGAGTCGGGACATACCCAAGACGCGTGAGCCAAGTACTGCTGATCTACGTGAAATGCGTTTGGGTCAGCGGGCTCTTGGTTTTGCTATTTGGCCACTCGACAATAAGCATCGCAATCAACATCAGGCCTCCACCCAATACAGTGCGAAGCGCGAGGGTTTCTTGACCCACCGCTACCGCAATGGCGGCAGCAAAGATAACTTCCGTGGTCAAAATGATCGCCACCCTTGATGGGTCCATAATCGACTGAGCCCAGGTCTGCACCAAGAACGCCGCTGCGGTTGCGAACACGGCAGTGAAAACCACAACTCCCCAAACGCTTGCGTTCGGTGGTGGCTGATAGCCATCCGCTACCGCTCCGAGCGAGCAAACAGCCGCACCTGCACCAAGCTGAATAACCGTTAGTGCATAGAGGTCTTTGGCGGTGCTCCAAAAACTAAGACCGATGATGTGAAAAGCAAAAAGCAGAGCACAAGCAATCAACCAAACTTGACCGATTTCGATAGAAAAACCATTGAAGGAAATCAGCAGTAGGGCAGCAAAGGCCAGCACGGTTCCAACAATGACTTTGCCTTCGACTTTGTTTCTGGAAATTAGCCAGAACAGAATTGGAGTAAAGACAACATACAAACCGGTTAGAAAACCGCTGATGGCTGCGGTTGTTAGATCTAATCCAATTGTCTGTGTGATTAGTGCAAGCCCGAGGATAGCTCCGAGAATAGAGCCCCTAATAAGCAGCTGTTTGTTTATTGCCTTTAGAACTTGAGGTCGAACCGCAATCATCACAAGTGTTGCCAGGGTGAATCTGGTTGCCAGAAAGTCAAAGATGGGCTGTTCGTTAATTGCATCTTTCATTAACACGAACGCAGCACCCCAAGAAATGGTGACTCCGAAAAGGGCAATAACAGCCCAGGTGGTTTTTCTCATTTTGACTGTTTTCTTATCTTGCGAACCGATGGACCGGCCATGTTCTTAACCATTGATGGAAACACCAGTCCGTGCATTGGCCAAACGGCCCACCAGTAAGCGTGACCGAGCAAACCCTTCGGGGCAAATAGTGCTCGCTGAGTGATCAGAGTTCCGGTACCAGCGGAGTCTTTTTCTGCTACGAACTCCAACCAGGCAAGTCCCGGCATTCTCATCTCGGCTCTCAAGCGAAGAAGGAAAGGTCTATTGATTGCTTCTACTCTCCAGAAATCCAACGCCTCACCCTCGATTAGGGTGTTCTCGTCACGACGTCCGCGTCTAAGGCCAACTCCACCGACAAATTTGTCCATGAGGCCGCGAAGCTCCCACGCCCAGGTTGCAGTTGAATAACCGTGTTTGCCACCGATGCCTTCAATTCTTTTCCAGACAGTTTCAATGGCGTCATCTGAATGCACTGTTCGAACATCGGTATATAGAGTTCCACCAGCCCAGTCCGGGTCGGTTGGAAGTGGATCAGATGGAGTTCCAGGAACCGAGGCATTAGTCCAGCGGGTTTCAACGTTGGCTTCCTTGATTCGAGTCAATGCAAGCTCAACGGCTGTCTTGAATGGAGTAAGTCCGTTTTTGGAATCCGGAATCAATTGTCTAATCGAATCGTTGCGGGCAACGACCTCGTTTTTCAAACTCTCAACCAATCTTCTAGCAAGGGTAATTGGAACTGGTGTGACAAGACCAACCCAACCGCTGGATAGTTTTGGAGTTAGCACAGGAACCGGAATGATGATTCTTTTTCTAAGTCCTGCAGCTTCGGCGTATTTCATCATCATGTCCCGGTAGCTAAAGACCTCTGGTCCACCGATGTCGTAATCACCGGAGATGGATTTATCCAGCGCAGCTGCTCCAACCAGGTACCGCAGCACATCACGAACAGCAATCGGTTGAATCTTTGTTTCAACCCAGCGTGGGGTTGTCATGATTGGAAGGCGCTCGGTTAGGTAGCGAAGCATTTCAAAGGAAGCCGAACCACTACCGATAACTACTCCAGCACGAAGCTCGATGGTCGGAATTCCAAAGCTTCGAAGAATTGTTCCGGTATCGGCTCTGGACTGAAGGTGAGGGGAGAGCCTCTCATCTTGGGCGATGATGCCACCTAAGTAAACAATTCTTTGAATGTTTGCCTTCTTGGCTGATTCGCCAAACTTTTGAGCGATGTCTTTTTCTTCTTGTTCGAAGTCATCCTTGCTCATCAGAGCGTGCAATAAGTAGTAAGCAACGTCTATGCCCTCAAGGGCTTTATCAAGCGCCGCACTGTCATGGGCGTCTCCCGAGACAACTTCAACTCGATCAATCCAAGGGTGATCTTTTAGTCTTTCTGGGTTGCGCGCCAGAATCCTCACTCGGTAGCCATGAGCCAGAAGCTCTCTGATTAGGCGACCACCGATGTAGCCGGTTGCACCGGTCACTAAACACTTGGCTGGCTTACCGTCACGCCCAGTAAGGGTTGGAAGGTCATGGCTGACGGTTTCGATCATGTCCCAAGCCTACATTTAGCGGTGGCCGCGAAAAAACTTTGGCTAGAGACGCTCTTCTAAACTCTGTGATTCAACAGCAACAAGTCTTGGCTTTTTACCAGCGGTGGTTAGGTGAAGCACGATAAAGTCTCCAGGCTTTAGAGCTTTGGCCTCAAGAATTAGTTTGGCTAGTTTTGGCTCGGCATAGCTTGCCAACACCTGTGTGATTGTTGGCAAGGTTGGTCGATGAGTACACAAAATCGAAGACCTAGCATCAGCGAAAAGGTTTTTGGCAACCTTGGCGGTTCGAGCAGGTCCCTTAGCGTTTCCCATTTCCGAAAGCTCGCCTCTGTCAATGATCTTGTAGCGGTGTGCCTTGGCATAAGGGGTGATGGTGTCTTTGCAGCGACGCCAAGGACTCGTAAAAACTCTCTTGGGCCCATAGGCGCTCAGCAGTCGAACTAGTTCCTTGGCTTGCTTTTTGCCTTCTGGAAGAAGGGGCCGTTTGCCATCTTCGCCAACGTAGTCAGCTCGTGGTGTGGCATGAGCGTGGCGAATGATGATCAGCGGCTTAGTTTTTAGCATTCCGTTTTTGCGAAGATCAATTACTTCTTGCAGTAATTCCTTATCGTGCTTGTAGCTAAGCTTCTCAAATGCCTGCTCTGGCTTTACCCAAACTACTTCAGATACTTCCTCATTCGCTTTGAATTTGGAGCTTGCTAGTGCTTTGTCGGTAACCTTTGCGGCCCAGTAGTGAACGACCTTTGTTCTTTCCTTCTCAATCGGGTAGGAAAAGGTTGAAAGGGGAACGCCAAGCGTTACTTTTAGTCCGGTCTCTTCTTTGATTTCCCGAACAGATGCCTCGGCAAGTGTTTCACCTGGATCAACTTTTCCCTTCGGGAAACTCCAGTCTTTGTAGCGCCCCCGATAGATGATTGCCACCTTTAGGTCTTTGCCGACTTCTCTCCAGCAGACCGCTCCGGCGGCAAAGATTTCCATAGCTACTATTTGCCTCTTGGCTCTGCGATGGATTTCATGATGGTGTCTTGGAAGTCGCTCAAGGTGTTGCCTTCGGAATCAAACTGGCTTCGTGTCCAAGTGCCACTCGGGTCAAGGTTCCAGGAAGCAATTTGCTCGCTCATGGCAAGCTCAAACATTTCAATAATGCTGTTTACGTGATCAGGCTCACTTAGACGAACCAAGACCTCAACTCTTCGATCAAGGTTTCTATGCATCATGTCTGCCGATCCGAGGTAGACCTTTGGGTCTCCACCACCAAGGAAGCTAAAGATACGGCTGTGCTCAAGGTAGCGACCAAGAATTGATCGAACTCGAATAGTTTCGGAAAGACCCGGTACTCCCGGCTTTAGCGCACACATTCCTCTTACCAGGATGTCAATTGGCACACCGGCATTGGATGCTTTGTATAGCGAATCGATTATTTCCTCATCGACCAGGGCATTGACCTTGATGCTGATGCGAGCTTTCTTTCCAGCCTTGTGAAGCTGGATCTCCTGTTCGATTAGGTCTGTTAGACCTTCTCTAACTCCAACTGGAGAAACCAATAGCGACTTGAAGGTAGCTTCAGGCGCATAGCCAGAAAGGTGGTTGAAAAGTTTGGTTAGGTCTTCACCAACGGATTCTCTCGAGGTTAATAGTCCGTAGTCTTCGTAGAATCTGGCAGTTTTTGGGTTGTAGTTTCCGGTTCCGATGTGGCAATACCGAACTAGAGATCCACCCTCTTGACGAATCACGAGAGCTAGTTTGCAGTGGGTCTTTAGACCCACCATTCCATAAACTACGTGAACGCCAGCCTGCTCTAGCTTTCTGGCCCAAGTGATGTTGTTTTGCTCGTCAAAGCGTGCCTTGATTTCCACAAGTGCCAAAACTTGCTTGCCAGCCTGAGCAGCCTGAATCAACGCATCAACCACAGGAGAATCTCCCGAGGTTCTATAAAGAGTTTGTTTGATTGCCAGAACCTGCGGATCTTCCGCCGCTTGTTCCAAGAACTCCTGAACGCTGGTTGAGAAAGATTCGTAAGGGTGGTGAACCAAGACCTCGCGGCTTTTCAGCACCGTGAACATATTCAGCGGTTCATCATCGCGCGGGACCAAGTGCCGATTTGTCACCACAGGGTGTGGAGGAAAACGAAGTTCGGGTCTTGGAAGAGATCCAATATCACTTAGTCCGGTTAGGTCAAGAGGTGATGGCAGGGTGTAAACATCCTGAGTTGAAATATCAAGCTCGCGAATCAGAAGTTCAAGAACCTGCGGGTTCATATCATCCGCAACTTCAAGGCGAACCGGAGGGCCAAATCTCCTGCGAAGCAATTCTTTCTCAAGGGCAAGAAGTAAGTTCTCCCCTTCGTCTTCATCAACCTCTAAGTCTTCATTTCTGGTGACTCGGAAGTTGTGATACTGCAGCACTGTCATTCCAGGAAAGAGCAGTCCCAAGAATTCGCCAATGATGTCCTCTAGGGGAACGTAGCGAACTCCTTCGTGTTTATCTGGGTTAGGAATCAAAACGAACCTGGGAAGAAGAGGTGGCACCTTCACTCTGGCAAAGTGCTCTTTTTCGGTTCCTGGGTTCTGCAGTACAACCGCGAGGTTAAGTGACAAGCCGGAGATGTAAGGGAACGGGTGGGCAGGGTCAACAGCCAGTGGTGTCAGGACTGGAAAAATGTGTGACTGGAAGTAGTCCTGAAGCGAAAGCTTCTCGTCGTCTCTAAGCTCATTCCAGCGAACTAAGTTGATGCCGTGCTTTTCTAGCTCTGGTTCGATTACCTCAAGAAACAATTTGGCATGAGCCAGCTGGAGTTCGTGTGCTTCCTCTGAAATCTTGGTGAGGACTTCTTTGGGGGACAGTCCCGATGGGCTCTTGACCGCAAGGCCGGTGGCCAAACGTCGTTTGAGACCGGCAACTCGAACCATGAAGAATTCATCGAGGTTCGAAGAGAAGATGCTCAAGAAATTCACGCGCTCTAGTAGATGCATGGTTGGATCTTGAGCTAGTTCTAATACTCTGCGGTTAAATGCAAGCCAGCTAAGTTCTCTATCCAAGAAGCGGTCGGCGGATAACCCATCCCGTGATACGGGCAGGGTGATAGCCATGGTTTCTTCGGACATAGGCTCAATATTGACACGCCAAGGCGTCCTGGCGGTTAACTTTTATTGAACTACAGGCTTGCTAGCTCTGAATCGCTTGGATTGAAGCGGTATCCAACGTTTCTAACGGTCCCAATCAGGGCCTCAAGATCGCCCAGTTTGGCTCGAAGTCTTCGAATATGAACATCCACAGTTCTGGTTCCTCCGAAGTAGTCGTATCCCCAAACTTCACTGAGCAACTGATCTCTGGAAAATACTCTGCCCGGGTGCTGAGCTAAAAACTTCAAAAGCTCGAACTCTTTATATGTCAGATCCAATGGTCGGCCGTGAATTCTTGCAGAGTAACTTGCTTCATCAATTACAACTCCCGAAGCATTGATGGTGTCGTTCTGTCCAATTTCTTTTGAACGACTAATTGCAAGCTTTACTCGAGTTTCAATTTCAGCGGGACCTGCTGAATCCAAAATGATGTCATCGGCACCCCACTCGGAGTTCAAGGCTGCCAATCCTCCCTCGGCGATAATCACGATAAGAGGTGCAGATAGACCAGTTGCGTTTAGAAGTTTTGCCATGGCCTTCGATGCGGCAAGGTCTTTTCTGGCGTCTAGAAAAACCAGGTCGTGACCTGGAGCATTTACCAAACTTGCTGGCTCAGCTGCGATGTATCGGACCCTGTGGCTCAGTAGTCCCAGGGCAGGAAGTACTTCTGATTCGGCCGAAGCCGTAAGAACCAGAAGCTGTGCCATCGATACTCCAAATCTTTGTGCCAAGTTTAGCCATAGCTGCAAGGTGCTAAGGCATGATTGAGATATGAGTAAGCACTGGGGTCAAATCATCAGCATCTGGGTGATTGTTGCCGCCTTGGCGCTTTGGGCGATTTTGAGCCAGAGTCAATCAACTGCTCCGGCTTGGTTCGGGACAATTCTGGCGGGCTCAGTTGCGCTGGTGTCCTTGTACCACTTGTTTAGAGCTCAGCCAGAGGGCATAGTCAGAAAGCTGGTCTATGTCGGCGGGGGAAGCTACCTGATCTTGGCGGTTGCCACCGCCTATGTGTTTTTGGCAAGTTAGACTTTATTCATGCTTGCACTCGAGATTTTCTTTACCGGCCTATTGGTTCTAGCTTCCCTTGCAATCGGATCAATCTCAGCTTTGGTTTTGTATCGACTCTTCAAGGGTCAGAAATAGTTGTTTGTCTTACCAGAGGGATTGCCCCTGGAACTTACCCCCTTTGCTTTTCTAGTAGGTAAGTGGTCCGGGCCCGGTCTCATTTCCTATCAGACCAAAACGTCCAAGATTGAACTGGAATTCACACAGACCATCGAATTCAGTCACGACGAGCAGCCCTACCTGAGCTACGTGTCTACATCAAAGCTCAGTGATGGAAAATCACTTCCAACCGAGATTGGTTTTTGGCGTTTGGCAAAATCACCTGAAGGTTCAGATAGCGGCCCAGGATTACTTCCTGGCAACGGCGAGAAACTTCTTGCAAACCATGAACAACTTGAAACCCTAAGGAACAAAGACGGTGGCTTCGACATCGAGGCATCGATTCTCCACCCGAGTGGAGTAAGCGAGCTCTACATCGGACAAATCAAAGGCGCGCGAGTTGACCTCTCCACCGACGCTGTCATGCGCTCCTCCTCGGCAAAAGAATATGTAGCAGCAACCAGAATGTTTGGTCTAGTTGACGGCAGTTTGCTTTGGGCGTGGGATATGGCCGCCCTTGGAAACCCTTTGGCATCGCACGCTTCAGCCAAGCTTGAAAGAGTTGAGTAGTTGTTAGTCAAGCAGCACTTCGGCGATCCGATGATTGAGCAGCGAAAGCTTTCTGAAGGCGAGGCGCTTTGCCCGTTGGATACTCAAGGTGTAATCGCGGTCAGCGGTATCGATCGTCTTACTTGGTTGCACTCACTACTTAGCCAAAATCTCAAGAACTTAGTTCCTGGTGAATCCGCCGAGGCTTTATTGCTGGACCCGCAGGGAAGAATCGAACAAGTAATCAAGGTCATCGATGACGGCGAGACCACCTGGCTGTTAGTTGATAGCAATCAGACCGAAGCACTGCTTACCTGGCTGCAGAAGATGGTCTTTCGTATGAAAGTTGAAATCACCGACCGTTCAGCAGACTTTGCAACAGTTGGCGCAACCAAGACAACGCCTGAGATTTCTTTTTTGTCAAACGATCATCCATTGATTTGGAAAGACCAGTGGCCAGGAGTTGTTGCCGGGGGATACCGCTATTCAACTCGTGCCGTTGATTACACGTGGTTCGAGCATTTGGTTGAAGCGGAAAAGCTAGATCAACTCCTAGCTGGCAAAGTGCTAGCTGGAACGATGGCTGCTGATGGTTTACGGGTGGCAGCTGGAAGACCGAAAGCAATCAACGAAGTCGATGAGAAATCTCTTCCGCACGAACTAGATCTGCTAGCAACCGCAGTTCACCTTTCGAAGGGTTGCTACCGTGGCCAGGAGTCAGTTGCCAAAGTTCACAATCTGGGTCATCCACCAAGAAGACTTACCTTTTTGCATCTCGATGGCTCGGAGCATGCTCTTCCAGATGTTGGCGATGAAATCTGGGTTTTAGGGGAAGAAAAGACTCGAGGGAAAATCACCTCGGTAGCTCAGCACTTTGACATGGGCCCAATCGCCCTTGCCGTTATCTCCCGATCTGTCCCGGAAGATGCTGCCCTAGAGGTTGTTGGCAAGCACGGATCGATAGCCGCAACGCAAGAGATAATCGTTCCTCAGTCGGCAGGTTCTGTTGCAAACATCCCGAAGCTTCCAAAGCTCAATCTTGGAGCTAGGGCGAAATAGCCTCATAGGCAACACTTAGCTCCCCAAGCCTCCAGCGCTTCGGGGAGTTTTCAATTGGCCAACCGGCTTCTAGCAAACTCTTTGCCGTTTGCACAAATCGCTGAGCCGAACCAAAGGCACCAAAGCCGGCAGCTTTATCCCACGCCAGATCTAGTTCCTGCAGGTAGCGATGGATGTTATTTCCTGGAATGTTTTTGTGGATCAAGATTTTTGGAAGGCGCTCCGCAACTTTTGAAGGTCTATCGAGCCCTTGTAATCGCAACGAGATGGTAAAGGTCAGTGGCTTTGTTTTATCGAGCGTTATCCAACTAGCTACCCTTCCGATTTCATCGCAGGTGCCCTCGATGATTAAGCCGTCTTTGCTAAGTCGCGACTGCATAAGCGACCAGGCTGACAAAACTTCTGATTCCGAGTACTGCCTTAGGACATTCAGTGCACGAATAAGGTCAACATCTTCTCGGTCTGAGAACGCTTTTGGAATTGGAACCTCAAACCCGCCGTGCTCAAAAGCAAGCTTGGAATGCTCCAGTGCTTTGGCTTCAGTCACCCGAGCCGGATCAATTTCAATTCCTAGGACTCGAATAGTTGGGGAGACTTTCGCAAGTCTTCCCAAAAGCTCAACTGCGGTGACCGGGGTTTTGCCATATCCCAGATCAACTGCAATGGGATTAGCTACAAGCCTTAGGAAGGTGAACTGAGTTAGGTACCGATCGATGCGCCGAAGGCGGTTGGGGTTAGTGGTTCCGCGAGTTATTGCGCCAACCGGTTTTTTCAAAGCCACCACTAAAAACTACCCTGCTGACTAAACTTGAGAGTATGACTAGCCAATACACCTTGATTTTGCTTCGGCACGGCAACAGCTTGTGGAACCAACAGAACCTGTTCACCGGTTGGGTCGATGTTGACCTAAGCGATCAGGGCCGCCAGGAAGCAAAGCGAGCCGGAGAGCTATTGGCGGAATCTGGCCTAAAGCCAGACCTTCTTTATACCTCTTTACTTAGACGTGCCATCTCCACAGCAAACATTGCCCTTGATACCGCCGAGCGCAGCTGGATTGAAGTCAAGAGATCTTGGCGCCTGAATGAACGTCACTACGGGGCTCTTCAGGGCAAGGACAAAGCTCAGACTTTGGCTGAGTATGGACCGGAGCAATTTCAGGTTTGGCGCCGAAGCTTTGATGTTCCACCACCGCCAATTGAGGATTCCGATAAGTATTCCCAGGCAGGTGACGAGCGCTACGCCGGCCTTGGTTCTTCAGTTCCAAAAACTGAGTGCCTAAAAGATGTCTTGGTTCGGATGATGCCACTTTGGGATGAAATCAAAGCTGATCTAAAGGCTGACCGCACAGTGTTGGTTACCGCTCACGGAAATTCGCTACGGGCACTGGTGAAGCACCTGGATGGAATTTCTGATGAGGACATTGCCGAGCTGAATATTCCAACCGGTATGCCGCTGGTTTACAAGCTGAATGAGAATTTTGAACCAACCGTCAAGGGTGGTGCGTACCTAGATCCTGAGGCAGCTGCAGCCGGAGCTGCAGCGGTAGCAAGCCAGGGAAAGAAGTAAGCCTTACTCGGTTTCGTTCCACTCACCAGTGGTGAGGTAACTTACTTTGGATGAGATATCAACAACGTGGTCAGCGAAGCGCTCGAAGTAGCGGCTTGCCAAAGTCACGTCAACTGTAAATATTGCGTTTTCTTTCCAAGACGGGGCAAGAACAACATCGAACACAGTTCTGTGCAGTTCGTCGACTCTTTCGTCTTCAGCCTGAATAGCACGAGCTTGATCGACGTCGGTGTTGCTCAATACCCCAGCAACTTTCTTGGCAAGCTGGGCATCTAGGGCCCCCATCTCTTCAAAAGTCTTTCTTAGGGAATCTGGAACCGCGGAACCTGGAAAGCGGTAGCGCGCAATTGCAGCGATGTGTCCGGCAAGTGCTCCCATGCGCTCAAGCGACGCACTGATTCGAAGTGCGGAAACCAATACTCGAAGGTCTCGGGCAACTGGCGACTGCTGGGCCAAAACCCTGATTACTAGTTCATCAAGAGCCAAGGCCTTTTCCTCGTTGGTGTCGGCCAGAGCAATCGCTTCATCTGCCTGGCCCACATCACTGGTCAAAAATGCTTTTGAAGCCTTCTCCATGATTACCGAAGTGGAATTTGCCATCTCTACTAGGCGCTGCTGCACCTCTTGAAGCTCGCTTCTGAATACTTCTCTCAAGGAATTGCCTTTCTGGCTGATTGGTTGACTATCCCAGCCTTTGGTTAACGCAGGTCAAATAAACACCAAACCCTAGCCAAAATCCAGACCGATATGCCTTTTTGTACCTGGGAGCTTACTTTTGAGCCATATTGTTAACCTTGTGAACAACTTTAGCCTAGCGGTTATCTTCCTGACCATCGCGGTAGCGGTGGTCGGTGCAGCCATAGCCGGCTTTGCAATCGGACGCCGGGGCTTCCAGATCGACTCCAACAGCGACCCAATTCCGTTCCCAACTTTGGCTGCTGAGATCCTCGAGCTATTTGGCTCGGTTGGAATTTTGCTCGGGGCATCTAATCAAGTTGTACGAATGAACAACCGCGCTGAATCCTTTGGTCTTGTCACTCGTGGCGTGCTGGTGCAGCAAGATCTAATTGAACTTGCCCAGCTAGCAAGATCTTCAAAAGAGGTCGAGTCCTTCGAAGGAGTTTTGCGCTTTGGTCTTGCGCAAGAAAAGATTTCAGTTTCGGCAAAAGCCTCACTGGTTGCGAACGATTACGTTGTCTTGGTCCTTGAGGATCGAACAAGGGATATTCGCTTAGATAAAACAAGACGAGATTTTATCGAGAACATCTCCCACGAACTAAAAACCCCAATCGGAGCAATCGCTTTGCTATCGGAGGCAATTGCCCAGGCCGGGGATGATCGAGCAACAATTGAAAAATTCGCGGGCAATCTAAATAAAGAAGCAAGCCGGCTATCTTTTCTAGTCCAAGACATCATCGAGCTATCCAGACTTCAGTCCGAAGAGGTTCTCGCCGAAGCAGAGCTAGTTGATCTAAGCAGTGTTGTTTCTGAAGCAGTTGATCGAAACGAGCAGCTGGCTTCTAAGCGAAACATTAGATTGCTTTCTGATGGTGGAAAAGGTCCGGAAGTTTTTGGCAACAAAGAGATGTTGACGGCAGCTGTCAAGAACTTGATCGAGAATGCGATCAGTTATTCAGAACCTGGATCTCAAGTTGGAATCGGCTGCACCGTCAAAGGTCCGCTGGCGGAAATTGTGGTTACCGATTCCGGTGCCGGAATTTCTGCTGAAAATCAAGAGCGGGTGTTCGAGCGCTTTTATCGCATCGACCCTTCCAGATCCAGAGAAACTGGCGGCACTGGCCTAGGCCTGAGCATCGTCAAGCACGTGGCCAAGATTCACCGAGGCGATATAAAGCTGTTTTCCCAGCTAGGTGTTGGCTCCACTTTCACTATCAGAATTCCGTTGGCCACCGCCGCGGATCCAGTCACAGGCACCATCAAAGTAGTCCCGGAGGCAAGCTAATGACCAAGGTGCTAGTAGTCGAAGATGAGCAATCACTGAGGGAACCACTGGTGTTCATGCTCGAAAAAGAAGGCTACGAAGTGATCGAGGCCGAGAACGGTGAGATTGCCATTCAGAAATTCCAAGCCGAGGGTGCTGATGTGATTTTACTGGATCTGATGATGCCCAAGCTCGATGGCAACCAGGTCTGCAAGCAAATTCGCCTGAGTTCAAATGTTCCAATCATCATGCTTACCGCCAAGGACTCAGAAGTGGACAAGGTTGTTGGATTAGAAATCGGAGCTGATGACTACGTCACCAAGCCTTACTCGACAAGGGAGCTGCTAGCCCGCATGAAAGCAGTTCTCCGTAGAAAAATTGAGCCAGCCGTTGAAGCCGATTCGGTTTTGGTAGCCGGAGAGCTAAGGCTTGATTCCGACAGGCACCAGGTCACTCTTTCCGGAAAGACAATCGCTTTTCCCCTGAAGGAGTTTGAGCTACTTGAGCTACTTATGGAAAACGTGAACCGAGTGCTAACTCGAGGACAAATTATTGACCGGGTCTGGGGAGCTAACTACTTTGGCGATACCAAGACTCTGGATGTTCATATCAAGAGGCTTCGATCAAAGATTGAAGAAGACCCGGCCAGACCTAAATACATTCAGACCGTTCGCGGTCTGGGATACAAATTTGAAATCTAGTTAGTCGGCTCAGCTGCTTCTGTAGGCTCAGGAGTCGGTGCAACCTGCTGTTCTAAAAGCAAAAGAAGAGCCTTGTATTCCGGAAGTGTTCCATCCAGAACTGGAACTTGGACCCCGTCACTTATGGTGTCGGATTCCAGGAAGTAAAACAGTGCGGTTTGTCCTGGCACCTCAACAACTGGCATGGAAATAGCTGGATTGCCGTTGTATCCGAAGTCGAGTTTTGCTCCAGAGACAATTTCAACAAAGTAATCGGTTTTTGCTTGAGAGTTTGGGTCCACGTACTGAATCTTTACGACCTTAGGTTCAGAAGAAGAACTCACCAGCGAACCAATTAGAAAACCTTGACCTGATTCGGAGACTAAGTACATAAAGTTGCGAGCTTTGATGTTTTCTAGATCAACTTGCTGACCGTCACTTGGAGCATATGGCTTTAGAGAGGTGACATCGCCTGAGAAGCTACAAGCGCTGGTTGACAGCGCCAGGGTAGCTATCAGCGCTGAAACAGCTAAACGGCGTACAAACAAGGGTTCCTCCTGTGGTTTCCATAAGTTTATCGCACTTATAAATGGCATTAGCTGTGGTAAAATAGTGGTTTCTGAAGGGAATCCAACACATGAAGTTTGAAGTTGGCGAAACCGTTGTCTACCCTCACCATGGCGCAGCGAAGATCGTTGAGGTTAAAAACCGCAACGTACGCGGCGAGACTCAGAAATACCTACAACTAAAGGTCGCCCAGGGCGATCTGACCATTTGGGTCCCTGCTGCCAACGTTGAGATGGTCGGAGTCAGAGACGTTATTGACCGTAAGGGTGTTCAGCAGGTATTTGACGTGCTTCGGGCTGAATTCATCGAAGAGCCAACCAACTGGTCCAGAAGGTATAAAGCCAACCTGGAAAAACTTGCTTCAGGCGATGTAGTAAAAGTCTCTGAAGTAGTTAGAGATCTTTGGAGAAGAGATCAGGACCGCGGACTTTCAGCTGGTGAAAAGCGCATGCTTGCCAAAGCGCGCCAAATTCTTGTTTCCGAGCTAGCCCTTGCCAAAAAGACCGACGAGGAAAAAGCCTCGGCGTTACTTGACCAAGTTCTGGCCTCCTAGGAAAGACAAAAAGCTATGACCCCTCGCGCAGTGGCGGTGGTGCTACTGGCAGCAGGTCGGGGAGAGCGCTTAGGAGCCAATCAACCCAAAGCATTCGTTGAGCTTGCTGGAAAATCCCTTCTGGAGCACTCCATCTATCGAGCTCTAGCCACCGATAACTTACGACAACTGATCATCGCTGTTCCTGAATCTCACCTTGCTCAAATCCTCGAGCTTGAAAACCAACTTGATTCTCAAGGCGTTGACATTCGAGTTGTGGTGGGAGGAGCAACCAGGCAGCAGTCAGTTTCAGAAGCGCTCGCAGTTTTAGCTGGAGGCATCGACATAGTTTTGGTGCACGATTCAGCCAGGGCTCTTACCTCAACCAATTTGTTCAATCGCGTTGCAGACGCGGTCTTTGAAAACCAAATTGGAGTAATCCCAGCTCTAGCAGTTGCAGACACCATCAAAAAGTATCGAGGCGATCTGGTCGAAGAAACCGTCGATCGTGCTGAACTAATTAGGGCTCAAACCCCTCAGGGATTTCCCGCTGAACTAATTGTTAAAGCACATGTAGCAGCAGCTGCAGATTACACCGACGATGCGAGTTTGGTCCAAGCCTTTGGTGGAACTGTGATGATGGTTCCTGGCGAGGAAGTGGCGATGAAAATTACCACCGCGGAAGATTTAGAAACCGCGCAAGGATATTTGTTATCTGGAGCCAGAACCGGAATCGGTTCCGATTCGCACCGCTTCAGTGAAGATGCAACGAAGACTCTTCAGCTCGGTTGCCTCGAATGGCCAGGACATCGTGGCCTTGAAGGCCATAGCGATGGCGACGTCATCGCTCACTCGGTGGTCGACGCACTTCTAGCCGCAGCCGGACTAGGGGACATCGGTTCCAACTTTGGAGTGGACAGACCTGAATTTGCTGGAGCATCGGGCGAGGTTTTCCTGCGGGGAACACTTGAGCTGCTTACCAAACACGGCTTTGAGCCGGTGAATGTCTCGGTGCAACTAATTGGCAATGAGCCCAAGCTTTCTCCAAGACGGCTTGAGCTAGAAACTCACTTGGGCTCAATTATTGGTGCGCCGGTTAGCGTCTCTGCCACCACAACAGATGGGCTCGGCTTTTTAGGTAACGACGAGGGCCTCGCGGCTATCGCAACCAGTTTGGTTCGAAAGGTAGGCTTTAGCTCGTGACCCTGAAGCTTTTTGACTCCCGAAGCTCAGCACTTAGGGATTTCAAACCACTAAAAAACGGCGAAGTAGGCATCTATCTTTGCGGCGCAACTGTTCAATCAGCTCCGCACCTAGGTCACCTTCGATCCGCTTTGGTCTATGACCAGCTTCGTCGCTGGCTAGTTGCCAGCGGTTACAAAGTAAGCATGATTCGCAATGTCACAGACATCGATGACAAAGTTCTAGATAACGCAAAAGCCGAAAACCGACCTTGGTGGGAACTTGCCTTCAAATACGAGCAGCTTTTTTCTGAAAGCTATCGTCGGTTAGATATTGCAGCGCCTACCTACGAACCACGTGCCACTGCAAACATCACCGAGATGATTTCGCTCATCCAACTTCTTATTGAAAAAGGCCACGCCTACCAGGTTGAAGGTTCCGCTGATGTCTATTTCAGCGCAGCGAGCTGGAAGGAGTACGGCGAGCTAACGAACCAAAAAGCAGATGACTTAATTGACGATACTGAGGCTCAAGCTCGCGGAAAGAAAGACCCGAGAGATTTTGCCCTATGGAAATCACACAAGGACTCAGAGCCGAAGGACGCTGCTTGGAATTCACCGTTTGGACTTGGAAGACCCGGCTGGCACATCGAGTGCTCAGCAATGAGCGTTAAGTACTTGGGCACCAAGTTTGACATTCACGGTGGGGGACTAGATCTTCGCTTCCCTCATCACGAAAATGAACTTGCTCAGTCCCGAGCAGCTGGACACGAATTTGCAAACTTCTGGCTCCACAACGGTCTGGTTAATGTCAACGGTCAAAAGATGAGTAAATCCCTCGGCAATTCAATTCTGGTTAGTGATGTGCTTAACGACTCAAACGCTTTAGCGCTTCGCTATTACCTTGGTTCAGCACAGTATCGATCAGTGCTGGATTACAACGAAGGTGTCCTTGCCGAAGCCGAATCAGCCCTAGAGCGAATTAGAACATTCTTGGATCGAGCTGCCCGCGCTCTAAGCGAAAAAGGTCTGCTTGCAAAACTCGAACTAGATCAGGGAGCTTTTCCGGATAAGTTCACCTCAGCCATGAACGACGACCTGAATATTCCAGCAGCTCTAGCGGTATTGCACGAGAGTGTCCGTGAAGGTAATGCCAGCCTCGATGATCAGCTGCCTCATCAAGCAGCCCGCAACTATGCTGAAGTGTTGGCAATGGTGGATGTTTTGAACATCAACCCAACGGCTAAGTTCTGGCAAGGTTCAGGTGCAACGGCTGCGATGAGCGCACTGGATGGCCTGGTTCGATCTCTGATTGAACAGAGAAACGTTGCAAGGGATAGCAAAGATTTCAAAACTTCTGATCGCATCCGCGATCAGCTAAAAGCAGTTGGTGTGGCTCTCGAAGACTCGGCCGGCTCGACCCATTGGAACCTAGATGCCTAGCAAACCGATTCGACCAGGAGCCGCTAAGGGCAAAAAGGGACCGAACGTTGGTACCGGTGGCCACGGCCGCAAAAAGCTCGAAGGCAAGGGCCCAACCCCTAAAGCCGAGGATCGTAAAGGCCACAAAGCTTTTCGAGCCAAAAAATCTGCGGACAAAAAAAGAGCGACCGGTGTAAGAGTTTCCCGCAAGGGTGAATTTGTTGCATCGGGACCAAAGACCGCCGGTGTTGCAGGCGCTGCTGCAAGAAAAGGCAGGCGCATTACCAAAACCTCCGAGAACTTTGAAGTTCTATCGGGAAGAAACTCAGTAGTTGAGGCTTTGCGAGCAAAAGTTCCGGCTACCGCTTTGTATCTGGCATCGAGAATCGAAATGGATGATCGCGTCAAAGAGGCAATCACCTTGGCCAACCTTCGCAAGATTCCAATCAACGAAGTTACTCGTCCAGAAATCGATCGTTTAACAGGATTTGATTCTGTTCATCAGGGAGTTGCACTTCAAGTGCCGCCCTACAATTACTCTCACCCGATGGAGCTACTAGATAAAGTCTTAGCTCGCGGATCCAAGCCTTTGTTTGTTGCATTAGATGGAATCACAGACCCGAGAAACCTCGGTGCAATCATTCGCTCGGTTGCCGCCTTCGGTGGTCACGGAGTAATCCTCCCGCAGCGCCGCTCAACTGGAGTCACAGCTGCTGCCTGGAAAACTTCAGCAGGAGCTGCAGCCAGGGTTCCGGTGGCCTTGGCTGGAAACTTGAACGCAACTTTGAAGGAATTCAAAAAGAGGAAGTTGTTTGTGGTGGGCCTTGATGGAGGCGGCGATGTTTCGCTGCCAAAATTCAATCTTTCAAATGAGGGATTAGTTTTAGTGATTGGTTCTGAAGGAAAAGGCTTATCCAGACTGGTTCAGGAAAACTGCGACACTGTTTTATCTATTCCGATTGCCAAGGAAACTGAATCCTTGAACGCTGGAATTGCCGCATCTGTGGCTTTGTACGAGATCTCAAAGTCCCGCCCGAAGTTTTAGACCTTATCTCGCCAGTCGCCTTCTTCTTCCTCGTCCACTTCGATATTTCCTGATGGAATCGAGGTAGGCAGGGTTATGGCTTCAGTCATCGGACCAATGAGCGCCTCTTCGTCACGCCGATGAGCAAGCACATTCTCAACGTAGGAATTCACCGCGTCAGCTAACGGGACTCCTTTTTGCTGGTTCTCCGCCAGGGATGCGCGATGCTCAAGCACCTGATGGAACACCTCGGCTGGCTCAAGCTTGCCGGAGTACTCGCGTGGAATAGCCTTCACAACCGGTTCAAATACTTCGCTTAGCCAGCGGTGCGCCATTACCTCTTCATCGGCTTCGGCATCAAATTTGACCTTGAAAGCATCAAGGTCATTCAGCAATCTTCTGGCTTGGTTTTCTTCAACGTCTAATCCGGTTAGGCGTATGAGTCTTCGGGCATGGTGACCTGCGTCGACAACCTTTGGCTGAATCTTTACGCTGCGACCATTTTCTTCCGTTTTGATCATCAGCTCTTCAATATCGAAGCCAAGTTCGTTGAGTCTTTCAACGCGCTGGGTGATTCTCCAGCGCTCATCCTTACTGAAAACTTCAGCTGCAGTTAGTTCAACCCAGAGCTCTTTATACTTCCTCACGATTCGCTCGCTAGTTGCGTTTGGATCAACTCCAGGCTTAGCCCGTCCGCTAGCAACCAAATCCATTAGCTCTCCGGCAATGTTGACTCTTGCAATTTCCAAATCGTTTTCGCGCTGGCCGTTCGAGAGCCCGGAATCGTAAAGCTGTCCGGTTTCAGCATCAACTAGATACGCTGCGAACGAACCTGCATCTCTTCGGAAAAGTGTGTTGGAAAGAGACACATCGCCCCAGAAAAATCCTGCGATGTGAAGGCGAACCAGCAACAGAGCTAATGCATCCACAAGCCTTGTTGCGGTTTCAGGACGCAGACCCTGCGACCACATCGCACGATAGGGAAGTGAGAACTTTAGGTGTCTTGTGATTAGCACCGCAGGTAACTCGTTGCCCTCGTCATCTTTGCGGTTTTTGATGATTGCGAATGGCTCCACGCACGGAACATCCAGTTTCTGAAGGCTCTTGAGCATTTCGTATTCGCGCACGGCCAGTTCAGGCAAGGTTTCCTTAATCGCAATCACGTAGCTACTCAGGTGCGCAAAACGAACAGTGTGACGCGATAGACCTTTAGGCAGTGCTGCGATGTTCTCTTCCGGCCACTGCTCCAAAGGTAATTGCCACGGCAAATCCAGCAGAGCCGAATCGAACGTGGAAGCCTTTATATCTAATGCTTGGGCCATTTAGTTAGTTCAGGCGCTCTCCGGTTACAACATCGAATAGGTGCATGATTCCACCCTCAGGCTTTAGGAAGACGGTCTCTCCCTTGTGCGGGTGGTCACGACCATCGACCCTAGAAACCAGTTCTGCGTGAGCTCCATCAACAGTTGCCGATCCGTATAGGAATCCATCGGAGCCAAGCTCCTCAACAACGTCGACCTCAACTGAGATTCCCTCGTTCTTGGATACAGCAAGGTTTTCAGGCCTTACTCCCAAGGTCACAAGCTTGGCCGAGGTCTTGGCAAGTACTGAACTGTCAATCTTGACCACGGTGTTTCCGAACTGAACTCCGCCATCGACGATTGGAAGCTGAAGTAGGTTCATGGCTGGTGAGCCAATAAATCCTGCAACGAATACGTTCTTTGGAGTTTCGTAGAGCTCTCTGGGGGTGGCTACCTGCTGCATCACTCCGTCTTTCAAAACTGCAACGCGGTCACCCATGGTCATTGCCTCGACCTGGTCGTGGGTCACGTAAACGGTTGTGACTCCCAGGCGACGCTGAAGCGAAGCAATCTGAGTACGAGTCTGAACTCTTAGCTTGGCGTCCAAGTTCGATAGTGGCTCATCCATGAGAAATACCTGAGGCTTACGAACAATTGCTCGACCCATGGCAACGCGCTGGCGCTGACCACCGGAGAGTGCCTTTGGCTTGCGGTTTAGGTATGGCTCAAGATCTAGAAGCTTGGCTGCATCAAGAACGCGCGCTGCGCGCTCCTCTTTATCAACACCGGCAATCTTGAGTGCGAAACCCATGTTCTCCGCAACTGTCATGTGTGGGTACAGAGCATAGTTTTGGAACACCATCGCGATGTCGCGATCTTTTGGTGGGATGTTGGTGACGTCGCGGTCACCAATTAGGATCTGCCCACCATTGACTTCTTCAAGTCCTGCGAGCATTCGCAAGGTGGTGGATTTTCCGCAACCGGAAGGACCAACCAAAACTAAGAATTCGCCGTCGGCGATTTCTAGGTCAATTGCGTCTACCGCTGGGGTGGTGCCGCCCGGGTATGTTCGGGTGGCTTTCTGGAATTTAACTGATGCCATGATTTTCTCCTTCACCGGCAGGTACGTGCCGGACGATCCTTAGTGAATTCGCTCAACATAGGCACTGTTGAGTACTTCTATTATCCCACCGCTCTAGCCCCCTAAACACGGGGCCTTCGGAGGGTCTAAAACCTGTTGTAAACTACCCAAATGACCTCAAAAACCCCAAGACCAACCAGATCAGAGCAGCGTGAAGCTGCCCGCGCCAAAGCTAAGACCCTTAGGGAGCAGCAGCAAAAGGGCGATAAGCGCAAGCGCGTTCTCATCCAGCTTGGAATTGCCATTTCGGTGATTGTGGCCGTTGGAGCCGTGGCGCTAACAATCTTTAACGCCAGCACCGCCTCCACCGCAGTTCCTACAAACGCGAATTTCAATGATGGCGTCAAGGTTGGAACTGACCTGAAGGTGTTCACCGAAGATTTCACCCCAGCCCCTGCCCCAGGAGAAACCCCTGTGGAGATCATCATTTATGTTGACTACCAGTGCCCGATTTGTGCAGTGTTTGAGCTTCCAAACAGCGAGCAGATCAAGAACTGGGTTGCCTCAGGAATGGCAACGGTTGAGATGCACGCCCTTTCGTTCCTAGATGGCCGTGGCTCACCAAACGCATTTTCTTCCAGAGCCGCAAACGCAGCCCTGTGTGTTTCAGAGCACTCACCAGACAATTTCTTTGAATACAACACCCGACTGTTCAAGTCCCAGCCCACCGAAGGTGCTCCGGGACCTGAGAATGCTGAATTGATTAGCTTTGCCGAGGAAGTCGGGGCCAGCAACATTGACCTGATTTCCAGTTGTATCAATGAGAAGGCTTTTGGAAACTGGATTAAAGACTCAACCGAACGAGCTCTAACCGAGCCGATTCCGGGTACTGCCATTCAGGTCAGTGGCACCCCAACCGTTTTGGTAAACGGCGAACAGTACACCTGGGAGACTGGCGAAGAACTTGCCAGCGCAGCGCGCTTTGCTCAGTTTGTGCAGTTTGTCACTACCGGTGCCCAGGGCTAATCTAAAAATTGCTTAGAAGAGAATTCCTCGCGGCCTCGGCCGCGGGGTTTTTCTTTCCCTCGGCAGCTCACGCTGCCGGTGGTCCACTGATTGTTCCAGATCCAATCATTCGCGATAGGGTCGCTTCCCCAATTGGCCCGCTGGGTTTTCAGAGAACTGCACTCAAAGAAGGTAGGCGCATTCGCCTACCTGAATCAGAGATCAAGCGAATTGCTTGGACTGTTGATGATGGAGCAAGCGCCGCTGGGGTTCGCGACTATTTGGACTTTGTTGAGCGATACGACTTGAGGATGACATTTTTTATCAACTCTGTCTACCCAGCCTGGAAGAAAAATCGCGAGCAAATGAAGGAGCTAGTTGATGCTGGAAAGATTCAGCTAGCAAACCACACCCACTCTCACCCGAGCATGACAAGGCTCTCGACTGCTGGAATCAAGCAGGAGCTTAGAAAATGCGGCAGCTTCATCGAAGATAACTTCGGGGTAAGTGCCAAGCCCTACTACCGGCCTCCCTATGGGCGAATTGATCAGAGAGTAATAAAAGTTGCAAACGACATGGGATACACATCCCCGGTTATGTGGAGTGGATCTCTAGGGGATAGTGCTACCCAGAGAAAGCGATATATTCTTCAGCTTGGAAACAAGTGGATTAGAGATCGCACAATTTTGCTCGATCATTTCAACGACCGAACTCCAAAATACGTCTTCAAGGCCCTGGCCAAGCACCTAGAGCAAAGAGAGCTTCTAACAGTGACCCTGGATGATGTTTATTACAGCTAGCTAACTTAGGGCGTTGGCTGCTTGGCCCTGTTTTGGCTTTTTGGGTAGACTTTGGGGGTACCTAGAGGCTTGTTCTTCTAGGAACAGGCCGACCTGGCGCAATTGGTAGCGCACCGCACTTGTAATGCGGGGGTTAGGGGTTCAAGTCCCCTGGTCGGCCCCACTAAATTGAAATCAAAATCAAAGTCAGGATCGGCGCAACTATTAGCGCCGGCAGCATGTTGCCAACGGCAACCTGACGAATCTGCAGCAGCCTCAGGCCAACGCCAAGAAGCAAAACCCCTCCGGTAGCTGTCAGTGCTGAGATAACTGGGGCCGAAACCACTGAGCCAACCGCAAAAGCTAAGACAGTTAGAAGCCCCTGCCAAATTCCAACCGGAATTGCCGAGAGTGCAACACCCCAACCAAGACTTGCTGCAAAAGCCAAAGAGGCAAAGCCGTCGAGGATTGACTTGGTGGCAAGCTGCTCGATACCTTGACCTAGGCCATCACTAAGGGCACCAAGGATTGCCAGGGGACCGATGGTGAAAACAAGTGATGCATTTACAAATCCAGTTATGAACTTCTCTTTCGAGTCTTTGGATCCCTTGCCGGCAAAACGCTTTTGCAAAACCGTGCCGAATTTTTCAAGTCGCTGCTCAATTTTCAGAGCAGAGCCAATAATTCCGCCAATCAAGATTGCCCCGATGACAATCAAAAGCGGAATGCCAGGTCCCACAGAAGCCACAAACTCAGCATCCAGCAGGGAGATAACGTTTAGGCCACCGAGTACCAAAACCACAAGACCCAGACCGTCAGTGACAACGCGGGAGGTTTTTTCGCTTAGGCGATTTCCAACCAAAATTCCTGCGGCTGTTCCGATAAGTATCGCAAGCACGTTGATGATGGTGCCAAGCCCAATGATCACTTTTTCAGAACTACTTTCTTGAACTACTAGTTAGCTTGTTCAAAGGTAATGCTAACGGAGTTGATGCAGTAGCGATCTCCAGTTGGGGTTTGAGGTGCATCTTCGAAGACGTGACCCAAGTGCGAGCCGCAGGCTCGGCAGCGAACCTCGACGCGCTTCATGCCCAAAGTGTTGTCCTCAAGAAGTTCAACTGCATCGGTTGATTTTGGTTCATAGAAACTAGGCCAGCCACAGTGTGAATCAAATTTTGTTTCTGATCTAAACAATTCAGCCTGGCAACCACGGCAGCGGAAGATCCCCATACGCTTTTCATCCAGAAGTGGCCCAGTGTAAGCACGCTCAGTGCCAGCCTCGCGAAGAACGTGGTACTCAAACTCGGTCAATTCCTCGCGCCACTTGGAATCTGGCTTATCCATGGGGTAGGTCATATTGGGGCTACCTTTCTTGTGGTCTTGATGCCTAATATAAAGGGCCCCGACCTTTTTGAATTAAAGAGAAACCATGCCCAAGTCTTTCCAGGACGAATTCGACACCGCTACCGGTGTTGGAGGAAAGCACCTTGCCCCCAAGAGAGCTCTTGATTACATAGTTTCTTTCCTAACCCTTACCTTTCTATCTGCTGCTTTAGCTGGCGGAGGCATCCTGGGCCTTCAGCTCTGGGATACCGGCGTAATCCTCTCTGGTCTAGTGGCCCAGGATGACCGAGTGCCTCAGCTAGAGGTGGCAATTGTGGATGGAACCAATACCGGCAAGGCTCAAGCAATCGGGGACGAGCTCTTGGATGAAGGCTGGAACATCGTTTCTGCTACCAGCTTGTCCGATCTGGACCCAGCCCTGGAACCGGCAGCCTCGACCCTGATCTTCCTATCAAGTGAGGGCTACAGGGCTGATGCGGCGGGGCTTTTGGCCATTTTCCCGGGCGCCGCAATCACCGTTTCGGACCAGTTTTTGGCACCCGTTACGGTGCTAATTGGCACCGATTACCTTGGCTAAACCAGCCAGTTTGCCTCAAAAAAACTTCTTTACTATTGGGCCCTATTCAGGGATAGAGTAATAAACGGTCGTAGAAAAAGCCCTAGCCCCAAAAGCTGTTGGTTTAGAAATGCAATCCTGGATCCCCCGGTTTGGAAGCGACTGAGTTAGAAAACCCAAGGGTTTTCGAAGCTGCATTCAAACACAAGGTAACAGGAGAAACACATGGCACAAGGAACCGTAAAGTGGTTCAACGCTGAGAAGGGCTTCGGCTTTATTACTCAGGACGGTGGAGCGGACGTATTCGTTCACTTCTCAGCTATCCAGGGCGATGGCTACAAGGAGCTCAAGGAGAACCAGCGCGTTGAGTTCGAAGTAAAGAACGGCGACAAGGGCCCTCAGGCCGACGCTGTAAACGTAATCTAGGACCAAACTAGGCTTACTAAAAAACCGCCTTCCTTCGGGGAGGCGGTTTTTTGCTGCCCAGTCTCCACTTGCACTCCTGCCCAGAGAGTGCTAAAAATAGAGTTAGCACTCATACAAATAGAGTGCTAAAACCTACCTACATACCAACTTCGGGAGAAACCCAAAAATGGCAAAAATCATAGCTTTCAATGAAGAGGCCCGTCGCGGCCTAGAGCGCGGCCTAAACATTCTGGCTGACACCGTAAAGGTAACCCTCGGCCCTCGTGGACGCAACGTCGTTCTTGAGAAGAAGTGGGGAGCACCAACAATTACCAACGACGGTGTTTCTATCGCTAAGGAAATCGAGCTTGAGGACCCGTTTGAGAAGATCGGTGCCGAGCTTGTCAAGGAAGTTGCAAAAAAGACTGACGACGTAGCAGGAGATGGAACTACCACCGCTACCGTTTTGGCCCAGGCACTTGTTCGCGAAGGACTTCGCAACGTTGCAGCCGGAGCTGACCCGATCAGCCTAAAGCGCGGAATCGAAAAGGCTGTTCAGGCAGTAACCGTCGAGCTACTTGCTAACGCCAAGCCAGTTGAGACCAAGGAGCAGATTGCTGCTACCGCATCAATTTCTGCAGGAGATACTCAGATCGGTGAGATCATCGCCGAGGCAATCGACAAGGTTGGCCGCGAAGGTGTTGTCACCGTTGAAGAATCAAACACATTCGGAATTGAGCTACAGCTAACCGAAGGTATGAGATTCGACAAGGGTTACATCTCTGCATACATGGTCACCGACCCAGAGCGTCAGGAAGCAGTTTTAGAAGACGCTTATGTTCTAATCGCTAACTCGAAAATCACCAACATCAAGGACCTACTTCCTGTAGTTGACAAGGTCATCCAGGCTGGCAAGCCACTTCTTGTTATCGCTGAAGACATCGAAGGCGAAGCACTAGCTACCTTGATCGTGAACAAGATCCGCGGAATCTTTAAGTCTGTTGCCGTAAAGGCCCCAGGCTTTGGTGACCGTCGTAAGGCAATGCTTCAGGACATCGCTATCTTGACCGGTGGACAGGTTATCTCGGAAGAGGTAGGCCTAAAGCTTGAAAACACCGACCTAACCATGTTGGGTCGCGCTCGCAAGATCGTTGTCACCAAGGACGAGACCACAATCGTTGAGGGCTCGGGCGACCAGGCTCAGATTGCCGGCCGCGTTGAGCAGATCCGTCGCGAAATCGAAGCTACCGACTCTGACTACGACCGCGAGAAGCTACAGGAGCGTCTAGCCAAGCTTGCCGGTGGAGTTGCAGTTATCAAGGCTGGAGCAGCTACCGAGGTTGAGCTAAAGGAGCGCAAGCACCGCATCGAAGATGCAGTTCGAAACGCCAAGGCTGCCGTTGAAGAAGGAATTGTTGCCGGTGGTGGAGTTGCTCTACTACAAGCTGGCAAGACTGCATTCAGCAAGCTAAAGCTCGAAGGTGACGAGGCAACCGGTGCGAACATCGTTCGCGTTGCTATCTCAGCACCTTTGAAGCAGATCGCCATCAACGCGGGACTCGAGCCAGGCGTTGTTGCTGACAAGGTTGAGAACCTACCTTCCGGACACGGTCTAAACGCCGCAACCGGTGAGTACGTTGACATGCTTGCAGCTGGCATCAACGACCCAGTGAAGGTGACTCGTTCAGCACTTCAGAACGCAGCATCGATCGCCGGATTGTTCTTGACCACCGAAGCCGTAGTCGCCGAGAAGCCTGAGCCTGCAGCACCTGCAATGCCTCAAGGTGGCGGCGAAGGTATGGGCTTCTAACTTACAAAAACAACCTTTGGTTGGCGTACTCGATATCGCGATACTGCGAAGCCGCAAGGCTAAGAGCCACTCCAATCTCAGCTAACTGAGCATCAACTGCGCCTGCAGTGGTTCGCCAGCGATTAGCCAAGGCCTGGAAAGATTCGGCCGCAGCTCCTCGCCACGAACCCTGCAGGTTTTGCAGTTGGGTGTGAAGTGACTGGACCTCGGACTGAAGCCTAGAAATAGTTGCATTGATTGTTCCGGTGGCAGCCAGCACCTGCTCGCTGTCGACTTGAAACTGAGCCATTTTTGTTATCCCTTCTATAGGGGATAAGGCTAACTACCCAGTTGTTCACTGGGTTTGGAGAATCTAAAGCTGTGGAGAGAAACTAGACCCAGTTGTGTTGGGCCGGAAGCTTGATCCTGAAGGTCGCTCCGCCGCCAGGGGTTTCTCGAACTTCAATGCGGCCTTTATGCAAAGAGACAATTTCTTTAACAATCGCAAGGCCTAATCCGGTACCACCGGTGTCTCGGTTTCTAGAGTTATCCGCTCGGTAAAAGCGTTCAAAGACTTTGTCTCTAAGTTGTTTTGGAATACCCTCGCCGTGATCGATTACATCGAGAATTACCTCATCATCAGTTTTTTGTCCGATGGCAATTTCAATCGATCCATTGTCTGGACTGAAACGCTTGGCGTTTTCGATAAGGTTCACCAGGACTTGACGAATCTGTCCCTCGTTGACCTCGGCGCTCAGAGAAAAGTCAGCTGGCACTTTTGCTCCGCCAAGAGTCAGCAACGACAGGGAAATTTTTTGCTTGCCCTGGATGTCCCTAGCGATGATATCCCGCGCTAGCTTTGCCAGGTCTGTCGGAGCTGCATCCAGTTTTTGATTTTCATCTAAACGGGCCAGGGTAAGAAGGGATTCCACCAGCGAGCTCATCCGAATGGCTTCGGCTTCAATTCGGCCCATGGCTTCTTGAACTTCAGATTTTTTCGTAAGCGCTCCCTTTCGGTACAACTCGGCATATCCTCTAACGGACACCAGCGGGGTGCGAAGTTCATGAGAGGCATCGGCTACGAACCTGCGCATTTGAGAAACCGTTTTGTTTCTGGAAGATACTGAATCCTCTAGGGAATCAAGCATCGAGTTCAGAGATCTATTCAGTCGGGCAATCTCGGTTTTTCCTGGTCGCTCAATCAGTCTTTGAGATAGGTCACCTGAGGCAACCAGCTTCGCAGTTCTTTCAACTTCCCGAAGTGGCCTTAAGGCCTGGGCAATTGTGAGCCAGATACTAAGTCCACTGATGGCCAGAAGCAGGAATCCAAAGCCGCCTCCGATGGCCCGATACTGCCTCAAAAGCTCCAGATTGGCGCTGTTTGGCAGGGCAACAACCACCGTGGCAGCGTAGTTTCTAAAGGGTTTAGCAACCACTCGCCAGCTGTCGTGTTCATCGATTGTGACCTCACCAAGCCCGCCGTGCTGGTCAAGGTCAAAAGGCAATCCTGCAGTTGCGGCGGTACCCGCAAGATTTAGAATCGTAAGATTTGGTAGGTCATCCTCGTCGGAATCGCTGGCCATGATTCTGAAAATGGTATTTCCCTCAAGATCGAGAACTGCAATCAGGTAATCACTTGGGAGCCTTGGCAAGTTGAGTCTTTTGGCAAGAATCTTTGGCTCAATAAGACTTGGATTTTCCTGCGACAAAAGTGTTGCCGCAGAAGTAATCAAGTTGTCGGTGTTTTGCTGCAGGTAAGCGCGAAGTAGTGTCACTGTTCCAAAACTAGAAACTAAAAGCAGAAGGCCGATTAGCGCAACTGACAAACCGGTCAACTTACTTCGAAGTGAAACCAGTTCCCAAGCTTTGCCAATCTTTGACTGCATTAGTCATGTTTCTTATAGATGTAGCCAACTCCACGCTTGGTTTGAATAAGCGGACGAGAACTAATTGGGTCGAGCTTTTTGCGAAGGTAAGAAACATACGATTCAACAATTCCCATGTCGCCATTGAAGTCATATTCCCAAACGTGATCCAGAATCTGTGCCTTGGTTAGAACTCGATCTGGGTTCATAACTAAGAATCTAAGAAGTTTGTATTCGGTAGGGGATAGATCAACTAGTTTGCCTTCGATTGTTACCTCGTGCGCATCTTGATTGATTACAACCGCACCAGCATCAATTACTGAAGGCTCGGCATCTGCAGTTTTGGTTCTGCGAAGGATCGCTTGAATGCGAGCAACAACTTCATCAAGACTGAATGGCTTTGTTAGGTAATCATCGCCACCGACGGTAAGGCCAGTGATCTTGTCTTCAACATCATCGCGTGCCGTTAGAAACAGAATTGGGGCCTGGAAACCGGCTGAACGAAGTTTCTTGGTGACGCTGAATCCATTCATATCCGGAAGCATGACATCAAGCAAAATGATGTCAGGCTCGGACTCAGTCACTGCAGCTACGGCCTGCGCGCCGTTGGCTGCTGATTGAATCTCGTACCCGGCGAACCTAAGGCTGGTAGCTAATAGGTCGCGGATGTTGGGCTCGTCATCGACGATTAGAACTCGTGTTTTGGCCATAGCTGAAGTGTCGCAGTTTTAGCTGGGAGAAACCTGAGAGTTAGTTGAGTGTCCTAAATGCTTGAGACATCAAGGATTTGGTAGCTGTAGCCCTGCTCAGCCAGGAAGCGCTGGCGGTTCTGGGCAAAGTCCTGATCGACTGTATCCCTGGCAATGATTGTGTAGAAACTAGCGGTTCGACCATCGGCCTTTGGCCTTAGAAGTCGCCCCAGCCGTTGCGCCTCTTCTTGCCTCGAACCATAGGAGCCGGAAATTTGGATTGCCACTGATGCCTCGGGTAGATCCACCGAGAAGTTGGCAACTTTAGAAACCACCAGGGTTGGCTCGGCGCCTTCTCTAAATGCTTGAAACAATCTCTCGCGTTCATTCACTGGCGTCTCACCGGTGATTCTAGGAATCTTCAGCAAGGTCGCAACTTCATCAATCTGATCTAGATACTGTCCGATGATTAGAGTCGGTTCACCTTTGTGCTTTGCCAGTAATTTGTGAATAACAGGAATCTTTGTTTTCGATGTGGCCGCCATTCGATAGCGATCTTCTTGCTCAGCGATTGCGTAGTCGAGTCTTTCTTGCTCTGGAAGGTCAACTCGAATTTCAAAACACTCAGCAGGAGCGATGTAGCCTTCTGCTTCAATTTCTTTCCAAGGAGCGTCAAAGCGCTTAGGTCCAATCAGCGAAAAGACATCCCCTTCTTTTCCATCCTCACGAACCAAGGTTGCAGTAAGCCCAAGTCTTCTTCTAGCTTGAAGATCTGCAGTCATTTTGAAAATAGGTGCTGGCAGAAGGTGTACTTCGTCGTAGACAATCAGTCCCCAGTCCTTGGCATTTAGTAGTTCAAGGTGCGCGTACTCACCTTTTCTTTTTGCGGTAAGGATTTGGTAGCTCGCAATTGTCACTGGCTTTACTTCTTTGACAGATCCGGAGTACTCACCAATTTCGTCTTCGGTCAAAGTGGTGCGTTTCAAAAGCTCTGCTCGCCACTGTCTAGCGGCAACGGTGTTTGTCACAAGAATCAAGGTATTGGTTTTTGCTCTCGACATTGCAGCTGCACCAACAATTGTCTTTCCCGCACCACACGGTAAAACCACAACTCCGGAGCCACCGTCCCAGAATTTCTCGACGGCTTTGGTTTGGTAGTCGCGGATGTTCCAACCGGTTTCATTCAGGGCGATTTCGTGAGGTGCCCCCGGGGTATAGCCGGCCAAATCCTCGGCTGGCCAACCAAGTTTTAGAAGCTCCTGCTTCAAAGATCCCCGGGCAAAGGCCAACACTTCGAAGCTGTCTTCTGAGACCCTTGGGCCCAAAAGGGCTGCAATTCGGGGGCTTCTGGAGGCCTCGAGCAAGATGGGCGTGGATTCGCTAGTTAGCAAAAGCACCCCATCAGGGTTTCTGCGAATTACAAGTTTCCCGTAGCGATCCATGGTCTCTGAGATATCGACCCGAACTGATGAGGGGATTGCGAACTTGGCGTATTTATCCAGCACCCCGAGCACGTAGTCACTGCCGTGGCCTGCTGCCCGAGCGTTCCAAAGACCAAGCTTGGTGATTCGGTAGGTGTGGATGTGCTCAGGTGCTCGCTCTAGCTCAGCAAAGATTGCCAGGTCGTGGCGAGCATCGGATGCTTGCGGGTGGTCAACTTCTAGCAGCGCAGTTTTATCGCTTTGAACAATCAGTGGGCCTGTTGTCATCGCTAACCGATCAAAATTGATGTGATGGCGGAAACTGGAAGTGTTCTTTCAATGTCAGCTTTGCGATCTCGTGCTCGAAGTCTTCCGTTGGCGATTCCGATTGGCTCGAGCAGAAAATCCATAATCTTGCCGTTGGCGTTGATCTGAACCTGCAGAATGCTCTTGGTCTTTAGGGCAAGCAGAATCTTTCTTTCCATGTCCGATGCAGGGGCCGCATCCGCCATCTCAACATCTTGAGCGCGGAGTCTTTCAATCTGCTGCAAGAACACCGCTGCCTCATTTGAGGTTTTGTGAACTGACGAAGGGGCAATTACCTTGCCCTTGTCATCTACCCGCACTGCTAGATATCCGCTTTCTCTCAATGAGTGATACAGCGCCTGCGCATCAAGGGGTGAAGTAATTCCTTGCGGCCTTGCCTCTAGCATTAGAGGCTTGAGCTTTGAGTCCATGGTGATTTGCTTGGCTAGTAGCTCATCGCTTGAAACTAATAGGCTGCCTTTTTCCTGCGCTGAAATTTTTAGGCGACCGAAGCGCTCTGCTGTTTCACGAATCAGGTAATCAACCGGCTGAGGCAAAGAAGAGCCGTTGAGTTTTTGCAGTAGCTGACGGATTTGGTTTTCGGTTAAGCCTTCCTCAAGACCACAGCTGATGCTCAAAGGGGAGATTCGGTAGCTGGAGGCAAGGCCAATGCTCTCGGTGTCAGCGAATTTTCGAAGCTGCACCTCAAGCGAGCTAACCAGGGGCCCTGGGGTAATGATCGATAGGTCAGCCTGGATGATGATGCGCTCCTGCTGGGATGGAAGCCTGGATTCCAGGGCCTTGGCGGCCGGGGCTAGCTTGTGGGCAAGCACGTCAGCTAGCCAACTGGCAGGCACTCCTGCTGAGCTAAGTCCGATTTGATCTGCCATTTCAGCCAGCCGGTTGACCCTTGAGGCCGGGGCCAGGCTCGAGAACGGAAAGCTGATTTGAATTAGGTCTTTGAGTTTTTTGGATTTGTGTTGGGTCAGCTGAGCCAGAACTTCTTTGGCACCTGCAACTCCCAGCATCGAGCTCCAAGCTTCACAAAGAATCAACCAGCGAGCCTTGGGGCTTGCGGTGATCCAGCTGTCGGCCAGGGCAGTGGGTTGGAATCTTTTATCGCTGGCAGATACTAGGCCGGCAACTTTAGCTAATTCAAATATTGTTTTGACGTACTCTTTGCTCTTGCCAAGGTGGGTCGATGCTCGCTTGACATCCGGCAGACCCAAGGAGCCTTTGGCTACCTCTCTTACCAGATGCTGATCGAGATCGAAGATCAGCTCGGTCACTGCCTGCATAGCTTCGAAGGCATGAATACCGCAGTCAAGATCAACTGCATTCTGATCATTCTCAATTGGGTTATCCGAAACTACGCTCAGCGAAGAAGTCCTTGGAGATTCACTCAGTCGATCTTTGAGCCAGTCGTAAACGCTTGGTTCGTCGGTGCTCCAAATCAGAAGCTCTTTGCCCAAAAGACCAACTTGTTCTTTGGAGACTTTTTCGCTGGCAACAAGTGATCGAAGGGAGATAAGCATTTGGTTTGTGATTCCGGCCACCGTTAGGGCTTGTGATTTTGGTGCCAGCAGAGCGTTGGCTAAATCGAAGAAGTCTTTATAGTCGCTAAGGGATAATCCGCGCTCGTGGACAACCAACCCTAAGGTGGCATCGGGGGCCGACCTAAGTGCGGTTGCTAAACGGTAGAGGTCGCTCATTTTTTGTTTTCGCGTCCCTTGCGCCTAAGGGCTAGGCCCAGCAGCACCATGATCAAGACGAAGCCGGCCGGTAATCCCAGCAGCGGGATCTGGGCAAAAATGGCCAAATTACTTGTCGAGCCCAGGTAGCTTGCGACCAGGGTGATCAGGATTGAGACCAGTGACAATCCAATGATTCCGGCTCCCATGTAAGCAAGAGTGGTTTCAAGCCGGGATGGGCCAGGGCGCTCAGATTTAGTCATCCTTATAGGATACCTGAGCTTTAGAGCCTGTGCCTTGGGGGTTTAAACCAAAGCAGTCGGTCAGTCGGTAAAATGGAGGTTCTCTAGAAAGAGGTATCGAATGCCAACCGGCAAAGTGAAGTTCTTCGACGAAGAAAAGGGCTTTGGCTTCATCGCATCCGATGAAGGCCAAGAGGTTTTCTTACACATCAGCGCTCTGCCTGAAGGTGTCAGCGAGGTTAAGCCTGGAACCCGGGTTGAGTTTGGAATCGTCGATGGCAAAAAAGGCGCTCAGGCGCTGTCGGTTCGCGTGCTCGAGGTACCGCCATCGCTAGTAAAGATGTCTCGTAAGCCAGCCGACGAAATGTCGGTAATTGTTGAGGACCTAATTCGCCTGCTGGATAACATCGGCGGGGGACTAAAGCGCGGCAAGCAGCCAGAGCCAGCTCAGGGCAGAAAGATTGCCTCCTTGCTTCGCAAGCTCGCTGAAGAGCTAGATGCTTAAGCGCCTCAAAAAACCTCAGCACCAAGGCTTCGCCGAGAAAGCTGCCAAAGAGTTTGCCCCTAATGGGGGCGTAGGTAAGTTTCTGGGAACAGTCGACGAAGAAACTAACGTTGTCAGTTATCGCTTTCAAGCAAACATGAAAGAGTATCTCGGCTGGGAATGGAACGTTGTTGTTTTCCAAGCCAAGAAAGCTGACCCGACTGTTTCAGAGGTGGTTTTGCTTCCCGGCAAAGAATCCATCGTGGCACCGGACTGGGTGCCCTGGTCTGAGCGTCGCGCAGAGCTGGACAAGTCCGAAGCTAAAGACCTAGCGGTTGCGGACCTTGAAGAAACCGAAGATCCCAAGGCAGATGCCGAAGATACAGGTAAGCGCCCACCACTCGGGAAGAGGCTCAGAAAGCGTTTGATTAAGAAGCAAGATAGCAACAAGGCCAAGAAGCCACGCAAGGGTGCCAAGTAATACTGCCAGAGAAGCGTTTGATTCAATCGGCTCAGGATCTGGCTTAGCCTCAGATTCCTTCACTCGAAATTTCATTAGCCTAGCTCCGCTACCACGTAATCGATACAGGCAATTAGTGCCTCGATGTCAGCTTGGTCGGTTGAAGTGAAAGTTGCAACTCGAAGCTGGTTTCTTCCAAGCTTGCGATAAGGATCCACATCCACCACACCGTTTGACCGAAGCACCTTGGCAATCTCGGCTGCGTCGATTGCCTGATCAAAATCGATTGTGACAACCACCTGGGAGCGGTGCTTCGGGTTAGCAACAAAGGCGCTCGCAAAGCTAGTTGCATCAGCCCAGTCATACAACAGCTTCGAAGACGCTTTGGTCTTGGCATCGGCCCAAGCCAAGCCGCCGGATGAGTTAATCCACTTGATTTGCTCGTTTAGCAAAAATAGCGTCGAGATCGCAGGGGTGTTCAATGTCTGATTCAGTCTGGAGTTATCAATGGCGATCTGGAGAGATAAGAACTCAGGGATGTAGCGATCCGTGGCAGCAATCTTGTCTGCGCGCTCCAAAGCCTTGGGGCTCATCAGAGTTAACCAGAGCCCGCCGTCAGAGCCAAAGTTTTTCTGGGGAGCGAAGTAGTAAACATCCGTATTCGATGCTTCGAAGTCGATTCCTCCAGCAGCCGAGGTGGCATCGGTCAAGAAAATCGCATCTTGGTCCGCTCCGGCTACTTTTTCAACTGGTGTCACAACCCCGGTTGAGGTTTCGTTGTGCGGGTATACATATGTATTGACGCCGGCTGTTGCCGAAAGCTCAGACCTGGATCCAACTTCACCTTTTTTGATATCCATTGACCCCAAGAAGGGCGCTGAAAGGGCCTTGGCGAATTTGGCCCCGAACTCACCATGAACCAAAGCTTGAGAGTTACCATCAGCTAGAGAGTAAGCAGCCACGTCCCAAAAGGCAGTTGAGCCACCATTTCCTAAAACGATTTCGTAGCCCTTTGGAGCCCTAAACAACTCAAGAAGTCCACTTTGGACCTCAGAAACCATGTCTTTTATGGGTTTTTGGCGGTGAGAGGTGCCCATAAGCTTCGACCCCGCCGAGCCAAAGGCGGCCAGCTGTTCTGGGCGCAAAATGGACGGTCCGCAGCCAAAACGGCCATCTTTAGGCAGTAAATTGCTGGGAATTAGGATTTCGGGCATACCGATGAGTTTAGTAGCCTGCGAGTTTCCCGATAAGGGCACGTGGCGGGTTGCCCCCGAAATTCATGGGTTAGACTTGTCAAGCTGTCCAAATCAATCCATTTGGGCAGTCGGATCTGAAATGTTTCCACCGCCTGGAATCAGATCTTTAGAACTTATAGTTTCGATTCAGGACTGACTTCTTTATAGAGGTCATTGGAGCACCGGAGGTAACGGTTTGGCCAGTACTGGTTCAGGCAGACACAGAGCAGACGTTGAGATTAACGTCCTTGAATCCTTTGAGGTTCGCTCAAGACGTTCAATTCGCGAGGCTGAAAAAGCCAAACTCGATAGAACCTCTCGTCGCGCTCGCCGTGCCCTTGCTCGCATGGAAGCCCGGGCCATAAAGCGCGAAAAGGCCCTAGCTAGACCGGTTGCCCTTTCAGCTGGCGATCACAGACTCCGCTCCAACCCAACTTTCAGAACTGCCATAACTATGCTTACCGCCTCAGGGCTTCTGGCAACCGTGGCCCTTCCGGCCTATGCCTACGACCCAGAAATTGCCGCCATGGCAAGACTTACCACCACTAACCAGGCTGATATTGTTCAGACCGATGGCACTCAGAACCTCACCGTGGCAGCAGCCAACACCATCAAGTTCGTTCGAGGCGAATATGCCTCGGCCAATGCTGAGTCGGTACTTCGCCAGCAGACCCTAAATAACTACCTGGCATACAACGGTCCAACAGCGGCCGAGTTTGTCAAAAACCCTCCCTACAGCATCATCTCCTCCGACCAGGTTCTTCAGGTCGCATCGAAGTACGTTGGAACTCCTTACGTATTTGGTGGGTCAAACCCTCGCGGCTTTGACTGCTCTGGGCTGATCTTGTTCGTCTATGCCCAGTTCGGTGTTCCTCTTCTTCACTCGGTGACCGCTCAGGCTCGATCGGGAATTATCGTTTCTCCAGCCGACGCCCTACCTGGCGACCTAGTCATTTATAACGACCACGGCCACAACGGTATTTATGCCGGCAACGGCCAGATGTATCACGCCCCACAGCGCGGTGACTACGTAAAGCTTGGACCAATCAACTCTCTGGTTGAAGCTGGCGGTCACTACTTCGTGCGCCTGGGAACCAACTAGCCTCCAGGCCTAAAAAAACACAGATCCGATTTGGTTTGGCATTGCCCCAGCCTGGGCTAATCTAAGAGACAAGTTATTCATTGTTTTCTTTTTGAAAGGCCAGGGGTTTAGATGACAGGTATGCTTCCCAAGCATTGCTTCCAATCTCGGCAACCCCAGCCAATCGGATCGATACGGGTCCAGTAATCGCGCGTCGTCATTTTTATGACGGCGCTTTTTTTGTGCCCAGGCAGTTAATAACTTGCGAAAACGACCCACAATCCGTGTGGGTCACATTCGAAAGGAATTAAAAAATGAGAACTCTCGTTCTAAATGCCGGCTACGAGCCGCTTGCCGTGGTCAGTTTCAAGCGGGCCATTATCTTGGTGCTCAATCAAAAAGCCACAGTTCTAGCCCAGGCTGGAGTCAGCGTGGTTAGAAGTGCCACCGGTGAATACAAGCTGCCTTCAGTTATCTTGCTATCTCGCTACGTGCGAATCCCTGGATCTCGGGTGATTCCGGTTTCCCGAAGGGGAGTGCTAAGAAGAGACGGCCACCGCTGCGGCTACTGCAAACGCTCAGCCTCAACCGTTGATCACATCCAGCCTCGATCAAGAGGCGGGGATGACTCGTGGGAAAACCTGGTGGCATGCTGCCTTCGCTGCAACAACAAAAAAGGCGATAAGACCTTGGGTGAGATGGGTTGGAGTCTGGATTTTGCTCCAAAGATGCCAGCTGGAAATGTTTGGATGGTTCGCGGTGCGGAGAGATTCGAGCCGGAATGGAATGAGTACTTGGCATTTGCCAGCGCTGCTTAGCCCACATAGCTAAAACAAAAAAAGTGACCCCGAGAAGAATCGAACTTCCGCACAAGGTTTAGGAAACCTCTGCTCTATCCACTGAGCTACGGGGCCATACCCATCAAAGATACCCCAACACTAAGCCGGGCTAGCTGAGTAAAAATCAGTCCCAAAGTTAGTCTTGAAGCATGTCCGAATCTCAAATCCCCGATCTAGCAATTGCTGGTGACAGCTTTGATTTGTGGCTATCGGAAATCAAGCAAATCGGCTGCTCCGATCCACTCAGTCACTTTCGTGACAACTCTTACGGACAGATAAATCTAGAACGAGCTCACCCAGGAGGACTAGCACAGTTCGTAACCGGTCGGCCAGCTTTGTTATCAAACCTGGTTCGAGACCCGCTGTCGTTTTCTAGGGCGCTTTCAGCAGCCCGGCGAATAAAGGCCAAGCAGGCCGCACTGTCTGAGCACTTCGGCCTCGACACTTTGTATATGGCAAGCGGACTAGTTGACCTTAGCGCCGATGGCAAAGAGCTTCGGATGCCGGTATTGCTATGGCCGGTCAACCTTGTGCGTAAGCATGACGATTTTGAACTGAGCCTTTCTCGAAAAGCCATCGTAAATCCAGCCCTTGCCCCAGCTCTCTATGCCGCCTATGGCGTCAGGCTAAACAACGAGGATTTACTCTCCCATGTTCAGGTTGGATCTGACCCGATTCCCATTCGAGTTCTCGATCACATAGCTGCTCTAACCGATTCGGCCGGCTCGCCTGAGCTTCGTCGGATTCTTGTAATTTCAAACTTCTCTTCAGCTGCCATAGAGCTGGCTGCCGATTTCAGAAGATCCGATAACCCAGTGCTAAAGCTGCTCAGCGGAGATTCGACTGCCGATACTTCAAACGAACTTGGCGTTGCCGATCCGATTGCAGTCACCGACTCTGACGCGACCCAAACCAAGATCGTCTCCCGCGCGCTAGCAGGGGCCAGCTTTGCTGTTGAGACCCTGCCAGGTTGTGGATATACCCAGACCGTCTTACTTCTTATTGCAGCGCTGGCTCACCAGGGCAAAAGAGTCTTGGTGCTGGCACCTAGAAGACAAACCCTCAACGAACTAAGCGATCGGATGGCACAGCTCGGCCTTCAAGGACTAGGCATCAGATCAAATGCCACCTGGATGGACATGATTGGTGCCATTTCTCGAAACGAGAAGGCAAAGATCGCCAACTACTCATCTCTTGCAACTCTTAGGGATAGCTCCAGAGAGCAAGTCTCAAATTACTTCGCTTCTTTTTCTAAAGTTGACGGCGAGCTAGGGGTAAGTATCGAGCAGGCGCTCGAGCAACTCTCGAGGCTAGCTGCTAGCCGCAAGCCCCCGCTGAACGAAGCTCGCATTGATGCCGATCAGCTTGGAAGACATCGGGATCTAACCTTTGCGATGACACTGCTTCGCCAAGCCCAAGAACTTGGGGAGTTTGAGATTGGTCCTGAGGACTCGAGTTGGTTTAGGGCAAAATTTGAAAACCCTCAAGAGATTCCTGCTCGGATTGCACTAGCCAAGGCTTTGCACCAGGGAAGCTTCCAGGAGTTGTCCGACCAGCTAGCCGATTTCACAAAAACAGTTGAGTTTGTTCCAGCTAGAAGCGTCACCGACTGGGTGAGCTATTTGGAGTTGTTTGTCGGGGTTCGAGAAACACTGGATAAGTTCAAGCCAGAGGTGTTTGATCGCCCACTAACCGAATTAATCTTTGCTACCGCCCCTAGAAAAGACAAGTCAGTGATGAGCGGTGCCAACCGTCGTCGCCTGAAAAAACTTGCCAAGGAATACTTGCGTCCTGGAATGCACGTAGCGGATATGCACCTGGCACTAAAAGAGATCCAATCCCAGCGCGATATCTGGGCAAAGCACTGCCTGGTTGCCAAAGCCCCTCAGGTTCCCCTCGGTATTGCTCAGGCTCAATCAGCAGTGAACACCTTCGTTGAAGAGCTCAAGGTGCTGCAACTTCACTTAGATTCCGAATCAGTGAACCCAGATCTTGTTGACCAGCCGCTAGAAAAATTGCGCGGTATTCTTCGATCACTTGCCGACGACACTTCGATATTGGATAACTACCCAGAGCGCGCGATGACCCAATCGCGTTTGGACGAAGCCGGTCTTGGCCAGCTCTCGGTGGAGCTAGCCAAGCTTCACACCACCAAAGATGCTCTGCAGTCCGAACTAGAACTGGCCTGGTGGAAATCAGCTCTTGAGACTCTATTGCAAAGATCGGGTAGCTCCCTGGCTGGAGACCACAATCAAGTTGTCGCTAACGAGCAAAGATTTGCCCAGTCGGAAAAAGACCTGATTCACGAGGGCGCGAAGACCGTGGCATTTGAACTTGCCACCTCTTGGAAAAATTCTCTTGAGATATTCCCGACTGAGGCACAAACCCTAAAGGGGCTGCTCAAGCTCAAGCGTGCGGTGTTGTCAGAAGTCCAGGCTCTGGCTCCAAATGTTTATAAGGCACTTGCGCCAGTTGTGATGTGCTCGCCATACGAAGTTCCAACTGTCTTGTCTCGCAGCGACAGCTTTGATGTGGCGATAGTGCTCGATGGAGCTGGGTCTTCTATTGCCGAAAACTACAGCGGTTTAGCAAGAGCCAGCCAGGCAATTATCTTTGGCGATGACGCGATTGCTGCAGCTACCGGCTTCAATCTGGAGTGCCTCCCTGATGAATCCATCGAGCGGGTACCTCCCGAGTCGATTTTCACGGCTGCTAGAACTGTCATGCCAGTTGAGGTTCTAAAAAGAAGCTACCGCTCAAGCGGGCAGGTGCTTGGCGACTACATCAACTCAGAGTTCTACGGCGACCGAATAATCTTTGAACCATCCAAAGATTCCTACTTCGGTCGCTCAAACGCTGTGCTGGTAAAAGTAGCTGCGGCAAAAGCGGCTGAACCTGAGAGCCTAGATGCCGAGGTGGCGCAAGTTATTGATCTGATCTTTAGCCACGCCACTTGGACCCCGCAGGATTCATTGCTGGTTGCAACCGCCAGCCAAAAGCATGCGGAGCGTTTGGATCAGGCTCTGCAAGCTGGCATGAGGGACAAGGCTCACCTGGCTGAGTTTTTCGAAGGCCATGGCCGCGAGAAATTTGAAATCACAACCATTCAGGACCTGGCTCACCGCATCGCCGATCGGGTGATTTTCTCGGTGGGCTTTGGCAAGGGCTCTAATGGTTCTGCACCTAAATCCCTAGGGTTTATTTCTCACCGCGACGGCAATCGCTACCTTGCCAACTGCTTGGTCTCGGCTCGAAAGCACCTCACTGTAGTAAGCGCTCTAGAGGCAGTGGACCTGGTTGACCCGAGCATTATCGGCTCAGATGTGTTGAGGGAAATGCTAAGTGAGATTTCCAAGCCAACCCGAAAAGTCTTAGAGGCCGATGTGAATCCAATGGTTGCTGATTTGGCCATTCGATTGACCAAGCTCGGTGTCACCACCCGAACCAACTTCTCCTCAAGACTGAAGCTGGTTGCCTCAGTGGGAGAAAAAGCTGCGGTAGTTGAACCGGACTGGGGATTGTTGGGCTACAACCTTTCAGAGCGCCACAGACTGCGCCCGATGATGCTTGAATCCCTTGGTTGGGAATACATTAGGGTTCCGAGCTTTGAATTATTCGCTGACCCGGAGCTTGTGGCACAGCGAATTGCCATCGCCTTAGGAATTGAAGTTAGTAAGAAGCCACAGCCGCTTTTTGAAATGGAGCCAAGGGCTTTTGAGGATACCCACTCTGCTTGGGGCGATCCGGTTGATTCAAACGACCAGCGGCTGCGTGAAGACAAACCGCCTCACTGGTCTTAGTCCGAAGATTTAGGAGTGGAGGGCTTTGACCCTTTGGTGCCTGAGTCCCTGGAATCAGTTCTGTAAAAGCCGGTGCCCTTAAAGCTCACACCCAACTGTCCAAACACTTTTCTCAATTCCCCGCCACACTCTGGGCAGAGTGTTTCTTGCTCTGCCGAGAACTCTTGCCAAATATCAAAGCTGTGTTCGCAAGCCTTGCAAACGTAGCTGTAGGTAGGCATTAGTTGTTCTTTCGCTAGGGTAAGGAAGAACTATAAGTTTACCGCTTTGGGCTAAGGGCCAAGATGCCAGTTGGCGTGACCGCATATTGAACCGGGCGATCGTGTGATTCGCTCGGTAATTCAGCCACCAATTCATGTTCGTAAACCACAGCTGCAACGGGACCCTCGAAATTATCTAGGTAGCGATCAAAGAATCCTCCACCTCGGCCTAATCTGTTGCCGAAGGCATCAACCGATAGGGCCGGAGCAATAATCAAATCCAAACCAGCCGGTTCAATCACCTCACCCACTGGCTGCAAAAATCCAAGCTCAGTTGATTCGGTTGCACCCTCGAGGCGAGCAAAATCAATGGTTGATTCAGGTCCAGTCCTTGGGGCAAATAGTGTTATGCCGGCAGCTTTCGCACCGATGACAAATACATCGGTGACTGGCTCGCTTCCAAAGGACAGGTAGATTCCAACAGTTCTTGCGCCAAGTTGCTCACAGAGTTGAAGTAGCTGCGAGCCAATTGCATTTGCAGTTTCAGAAGCTAAAGCTTGAGAGCGTTTGGTGAGCACCTGCGTCCTAAGGCGGGACTTGGCCTCCGAAACATTCTCAGTCATGGCACTAATCTAGCCATCGTGGCCACTTCCCCGATACTCACTCATGGCGATCTGAAGCTTCGCGTTGCGAAGATGAGAGATTCCAAGCAGCTCGAGAAGCTAATCCTCGGCAATCGGGATTGGCTAAGGCCCTGGGAGGCAACTAACCCACACGCCCCAAATTCCTTTGATGTTCGATCACAGCTTCGAGGCTTACTTCGTCAGTTGGATGATCAATCGGGCATGCCATTTGTTATCGAGGTTCAAGGACAGCTTCAGGGTCAGTTGAATGTTGCAAACGTGATGTACGGATCAGTTTCTTCTGCTGTTTTGGGTTATTGGGTTAGTCCTGAGGTCGCAGGGCGTGGAGTAATGCCAACAGCGGTTGCACTGGTGACAGATTATTTGATGGACCAAGTGGGCCTTCACAGAGTGGAAATCAACATCAGACCAGAGAACGTAGCGTCGCTAAGAGTCATACAGAAGCTGGGATTTAGGTACGAAGGGCTCAAGCAGCGCTACATCCACATCAACGGCGACTGGAGAGACCACTACGTATTTGCGCTGACCAAAGAGGAGTTGCCAGAGGGTCTGATGAAAATTTTCATCAGCGGTGAGACCAAATCTCAAAAATATCCTTGGAATTAGAAAAATCAACACGCCCAAGTAAATCCGCAACACGCCGTGTTAACTTCTCTAACTTTGATACATGGATCAAAGCGCAGCACTTGGGGGACTGATGATGCTAGTCATCGCCGGCCTCTTCGTTCTGGTTTTCATCCCGTCCTGGTTTCAAAATCGAGTTGATCGAGCGGACAGTCGTCAAGGTGCGGCTGCGTTGAGAAACCAGGTAAAAGAAGTAAAGTCTTCCTCCCCTGCACCAGCTACCTCAAAGCTTCGGCTGGCAGCTGATCAGGGTCGAAGGCTCTCAATGACAAAAAACACGATGTCGGTTTTGGCAGTCCTGGCCTTTTCAGGATCAGCCACGTCGGCGTTTTTCGCTCTCCAAACCCCGCTACTTTTTGTAGCCACCGGGGCTGGTTTGCTAGTGGGAATGTTCACGCTGCTGGTTGCGATAAAGGCTTCCAGCGAAATTAGAAAGTTGCTAATCAGGGTTGCCCTGTCGAAAACCGAAATGACAGCCAACCTTGCTAGATCCTGGAAAGAACCCGTTCTGGCCAGTGTTTTAGCGGAAAGTGACCCTAGAGCATGGACTCCGAACCCACTACCCTCACCTGCATATACAAGTCGAATTGGTGAGCTCGAAATACCAAACGTTGCGACTGTGACCGAAATTAATCACTCGGGGAAGAATTTCGACACGCAAGACGAAATAAATAAAATCTTGCGCAAAAGACGCGCTACAGCGTAATTTCGTGCTAAAACGCTAGGCTTTTAACAATCTAAGTAGGAGAGCAAAAGAGTGAACACATTTGAACGAGTATCAAAACGAGTATCAAAAAGAGTAAACAAAATATTCCGCGATAACGCACAGCCGGTTTCGAAGGCAATGGGCAAACTTGCCCGCGACATCGCCGACGAGACTGTAGCTGAAGTAGAAGAGGTAAAAAAAATGGCAGTAGCCAAGAAGAAGACCGCAGCTAAGCGCAAGCCAGCTGCCAAGAAAGCAGTAGCAGCAAAGAAGCCAGCGAAGCGCAAGCCAGCTGCGAAGAAGACTGCAGCGAAGCGCAAGCCAGCTGCTAAGAAGACTGCAGCTAAGAAGCCAGCAGCGAAGAAGACTGCAGCGAAGCGCAAGCCAGCTGCTAAGAAGACTGCAGCGAAGCGCAAGCCAGCTGCTAAGAAGACTGCAGCGAAGCGCAAGCCAGCTGCTAAGAAGACTGCAGCGAAGCGCAAGCCAGCTGCGAAAAAAGCAGTAGCAGCGAAGAAGCCAGCGAAGCGTAAGCCAGCCAAGCGTAAGCCAGCTGCATCAGCTGCTGCAAAGCCAGCTGCAAAGCGTAAGCCAGCAAAGCGCAAGCCTGCTGCGAAGAAGAAGTAATTCTCTTTTTCATTTGCTTTAGGAAAACCCCACTCGAAAGAGTGGGGTTTTTCTTTTGTGTAGGTGATCCTAAATTTGTGAGATTACTTGGGGCTAGCTACAACCCAGTCGATTGACGATTTTAGGTCCGGGTAGCGGAACCTAAAGCCCGAGGCAAGAAGCTTGTTTGCTGTCATTTTTTGACTGACCAGGAGCAGCTCTTGGGCAGCTTCGCCAATAAAGAGCGTCATTAGAAACTCTGGGATTCTAAAAAACGTTGGCCGACGAATAGCCTTACCCAATCCAACGATCATCTCTTCGCAGGTGGCCGGTTCTGGGGCGGTGAGGTTGTATGGACCATGTGTCCCCGGGGTGGTGATCAGGTGAATGATTGCCGCGGCCTCGTCGACAAGATTGATCCAAGCCCAGAACTGTTTGCCTGAACCAATTGGGCCGCCTACCCCAAGTTTCAGAAGTGGCATCAGCGGGCCAAGCGCTCCCTTTTTTCGGCTCATGACCAAAGTTGTTCTAACTAGCACCACACGGGCTCGAGCCTTCATGGCCTCCTGCTCCCAGTTGTGAGCAAGATCAGATAGGAAACCTTTCCCCTTCGGGGATTCCTCGCTGAGCCAGGTGGAGCCGCCTTCGCCATAAAAACCGGAAGCCGATCCACTGATTAGTACCTTGGGGGGATTACCGGCCCGGTTGATTGCCGTGACCAGTGTTCTGGTGGAATCAATTCTTGAGGAGACTATTTCTTTTTTGTACTTGGCGGTCCAGGGAATTCGTCCAGTGGTTGCTCCCGCTAGGTTCACAACCGCGTCAACGCTTTCCATAATCTCTGGATCAATTTCACCTTTGGAAGGATTCCAGCTAATTTCGTCAGCGGCCCTAGCGGTTCTTCGAACGAGCCTGATGGCTTCATGGCCGCCTTCTCGTAGCTGACGAGCTAATTCAGTGCCAACTAGCCCACTCGCGCCAGATATAAGTACGCGCATTAGTCCCCAATCGGTGGTTCTCAAGATGGTTCATTCGTAGTCTTGTACAATTCAGAGCTAAACACTAATCCCCAAGGGGCCAACTAAGAAATGGGTGCGCATTGTCCGAGGTCATGAACGTAGAAGCCTGGATCTGGATCGTCTCAATCGCAGCCATTGCGGTAGTTATCATCGGGGATCTGATTGTTCAGGTCAGAAAGCCGCACGAGCCTACTTTCAAAGAATCCGCTATTCAATACGTGGTCTACTTCGGTCTTGCCCTGATGTTCACACTCTTGGTTACCGAAGTTTGGGGTGGTCGATTTGGCGGCGAGTACCTGGCTGGATATATCACCGAGTGGTCCCTGTCAGTTGACAACCTATTTGTCTTTCTAATCATCTTTACTAAGTTCAGGGTTCCAAGGCACCTGCAGAGCGAAGCTCTGCTAGTTGGAATCGTTCTGGCTCTAATCCTTCGTGGAATCTTCATCGCTCTCGGCGCTGCTGCAATCGAGAACTTCAGCTGGGTGTTCTACCTATTCGGCGCATTCTTGCTCTACACAGCCATCCTGCTGGTTTGGGACACCTTCAAAGAGGAAGAAGAAGATAAGGTCCCCGGCGGCAAGATTGTCGCTTTGATCAAGACCAGATTCCGCACCGTTGACGAATTCCACGGCACCAAGCTGACCATCATTCAAAAAGGCAAGCGCTACATCACCCCGCTACTTTTGGTGATGGTTGCAATTGGCTTTACAGACTTGCTGTTTGCACTGGATTCCATCCCAGCCGTTTATGGACTCACCAGTGAGCCATACATCGTGTTTATGGCAAATGCATTCGCACTTCTTGGTCTGCGTCAGCTGTTCTTCTTATTGAGCGGGCTAATGGAGCGCCTGAAGTACCTGGGAGTCGGCCTATCTGTAATCCTCGGATGGATTGGAGTCAAGCTAGTTATCCACGCCCTTCACAAGAACGAGCTTCCATTTATCAATGGTGGAGAACCGATTAAGGTGATTCCCGAAATTACAACCGAGCTCTCTCTTGGAGTTATCGTCTCGACTTTGATTCTCACAACAATCATTAGCTTGATCGCTACCAGCGGTGAAACCAAGTCTGAGAAGAACAAATCGAAGAAGGCCCCAGCAAAAAAGAAGAGCTCTAAGAAGAGCTAAAGGGCCCGAACACCGGATTCCACTGCTGAATAGAGCGAGATCCAATAAAGCCTGCGATGTCAAATGGATCGTTGTCCAAAAGGCTTGATAGCTCGGTTGCTGATTCTGAACTAAAGATAAGTAGTGCTTCTGGGTTATCAATCATCGGACCAGAGGCCAGCAGCTGACCGGTTTCTAATAGAGATGCCAACCACTGCCTGTGTATTGGTCGAATCTCGTTTAGCTGCTCTGGAGTTGCAGCGTAAATGTAAGTGACTGCAAATACTGGCATGGCTTCTTTCTTGATCAGATAAGTACCCCGCTAGCTTATTGGCGAAGAGGCTAGACCCAGCTGGGAAGCCACATCCGAAGCTGCCAGAGCTCGAAGGGCAAATACATCCCGGTGTTCACTGGATAAAAGAAGACAAATGCCCCAAAGACCAAAGACACAAAACCTATGGTTGTGGCATTAGCAAGGGCCGAGGATTTAAGTAAGAGTATTCGCCGCAGCTGTTGAATTACCAACACCAATCCCAGAATTAGCCAAGGCTGGAAGCTCACCACATAGAACTGAAACACGGTGCGCTCAGACAAAACAATCCACGGCAGGTAGAGACTTGCTGTTCCAAGAAGTAGTAACCCTAAAACTCGTTCGCGGTGCCTTACGTATCGATAGATGATGTAGACAAGCGCTGCAGTTGAGCCAAGCCAAATAAATGGGTTTCCTAAAGCAGTAATTGCACTGGAGCAGCCCTCTGCTATCTCACACCCATTTGTTCCCATTGAATACGTCTCATAGAAAAATGCGGTTGGGCGAAGCCCAATTAGCCAACCCAGCGGGTTTGCTTCGTATGGGTGCTCACTTCTGAGATTGACATGGAAGCCATAAATCAGTTCGTGATAGTTCCAAAGTGAGATCATCCAATCCGGCAGCAGCCCAAAGATTCCATCAGCCGGGTTCTCGGTGGCCGAGTTTCGCATATACCCACCGGTGCCAAAAATCCAACGAACCCAAGTCAAAAGGTAGGTTGCCAGTGCCGCGGGGACCAGTGAAACAAAAGAGTATGAACCCTGGAACAAAACGCCCCGCCGAAGCCAATTTGTCTCACCAGAATTTTTACGAAGCAAGCTCTCCGAAAACACAACGTATAGCCCAATGCCCGCAAGCAGGTATAGCCCCGACCACTTGATAGAGCTTGCCGCACCTAGCGCTACACCGGTCAAGATAAGCCATGGCCTAAAGATAAGAATTGACTTCTTCGATTGTTCAATGGCCCGAGAAATTCTCACCCTCGATCTTTCCTGATCAATTAGGAACAGCCAAAACCCCAGCAGTAAAAAGAAGGTAAGCGAAGCATCCAATAAAGCTGTGCGTGAAAGTGTGATAGCCAGGCCATCAACTGCCAGAAAAAAACCTGCCAGTATCGACAACGGAACTGAACGGAAAAGTTTAAATGCCACCAGCATCAAAAGGGCAACTGTTGCAATTCCAAGAATCGCGGTGCTAAGGCGCCAACCGGTGGTTTGATCGGGACCCGTAAACCACATCCCAGAGGCGATGAGCCACTTACCCAACGGTGGGTGAACTACGAATGCGGCATCGCTCAAGTAGCCAGAAACATCACCTGATTGAAAAGCCACATCGGCACCTTCGGGCCAGGATTTCTCATGCCCTTCGGCACTCAGTGTCAAGGCGTCTTTTACGTAATAGGTCTCGTCAAAAACTAGCTTTGCTGGGTAGCCCAGATTCCAAAGACGCGTAAGTGAGGCAATCACCATCACGGAGGCAAATCCGATTGCTTCCACAATTGATCTTTTGGCCAGGAGCATAAGCCCATGCTAATGAACCTTGAGCTTAGGTTTCTGCGAGAATGATGCAATGCTCATTCTGGCCGCCACTCCAATTGGAAACATTGGCGATGCATCGGAAAGACTCAGGCTCACCCTGGCAGCTGCCAAAGTAATTGCAGCCGAAGACACTAGAACACTGCTCAAGCTTGCAAATCATTTGGGTGTAAAACTATCAGCAGAACTAATTAGCCTTCACGAACACAACGAATTACAAAAACTCGACCGCTTAGTCGAAATTGCTCAGAGCGCGGATTTACTTTTGGTAAGCGATGCCGGAATGCCAACCATTAGCGATCCGGGATTTGCGTTGGTGCGAGCGTGCGCCGAAGCAGGTGTTGAGATCCAGGTTGTACCGGGGCCATCGGCAGTTATCTCAGCGCTGGCTGTATCCGGATTGTCAACCGATCGTTTTTGCTTCGAAGGCTTCCTGCCTAGAAAATCTGGAGAGCGAACTAGAGTCTTCGAGTCTCTAATTTCCGAAACTCTCACCATGGTGTTTTTCGAATCCCCGCATCGAATAGTTGATTCGCTGGGGGATGCAGCCAAAGTTTTTGGGCCTGATCGAAAAGCGTCGGTGTCCAGGGAGCTGACCAAGAAATTCGAAGAGACCAAGCGCGGCACGTTGGCAGAACTTATCGATTGGGCCAAGGATCAAAAGGGTGAAATGGTGCTGGTTATTTCTGGCGCGGAGCCGGTGGTTTTTAACCTTGAGGACCTAGTGGCAAAGGTTATCCAGCTCAAAAGTGAGGGAACTGGACTCAAGCAAGCTTGCTCGAGTGTTGCTAAGCAATATGGAGCCTCAAGCTCTGAGCTCTATGCTTTGGCTCTCAAACGGGAATAGCTAGCCCTGCTCGGTTAAGCTTGTATCCATGTCTAGCGTGAGCCCATCGGGAAAGTCGTTTTATGTCACGACGCCCATTTTTTACGTAAACGACGCCCCCCACATCGGCCACGCTTACACAGAAGTTGCCTCGGATGTTCTTACCCGCTGGCAACGCCAAAAAGGCAGCAACGCATTCTTGCTTACCGGTACCGACGAGCACGGCGAGAAGATCCTTCGAACAGCCAGTGCCAACAATTCATCCCCGCAGGACTGGGCTGACAAGCTGGTGCACGATTCTTGGTTGCCGTTGCTTGAGACCTTGGATATCGACAACCAAGACTTTATTAGAACCACTGAGCCCAGACACAAGCAAAACGTCCAGAAGTTCTTGCAGGACCTGCACGACAAGGGCTTTATCTATCAGGGTTCCTACGAAGGAAACTACTGCGTGGGCTGCGAAGAGTTCAAAACTGATTCCGATTTAGTAGAGGGTGAAGGCGCCTTTGCCGACGAACTTGTTTGCGCAATCCACTCAAAACCCGTTGAACGTCTAGAAGAAACCAACTACTTCTTCAAGCTAAGTGAATTCCAGCAACCTCTGCTTGATTACTATGAGCAGAACCCAAACTTCATCCAGCCAGAATCAGCACGAAATGAAGTTATCTCTTTTGTTAAGCGTGAGCTAACAGATCTTTCGATTTCCCGTTCCAAAGACAAGTTTGACTGGGGTATCGATATTCCTTGGGACACCAACCACGTTATCTACGTTTGGTTCGATGCGCTGTTGAACTACATCACAGCAATCGGTTACGGCGAAGATCAAGAGAAGCTAGATAGTTTGTGGCCTGCATCAATCCAGGTAGTTGGAAAAGACATCTTGAGATTCCACGCAGTGATTTGGCCAGCGATGCTTATGGCTGCCGGACTAAAACCTGCTGAAAGAGTCTTTGCCCACGGCTGGCTTTTGGTTGGTGGCGAGAAGATGTCGAAATCTAAGCTCACTGGAATTGCGCCAACACAAATCACCGACGTCTTTGGTTCAGATGCATTCCGCTACTACTTCATGAGGGCAATTGCATTTGGTCAAGACGGGTCTTTTTCTTGGGAAGACCTTTCAGCCAGATATCAATCAGAGTTAGCTAATGGATTTGGAAACCTTGCCTCCCGCGTGGTTGCAATGATTCACCGATACTTCGGCGGGGCAGTTCCAGAGGGCAAGAATCTAATCGAGGCTGACAAGAAAATTGCAACCGTGGCCGAAGCTTGCGTTCGAGCAGCCGATAAAGCCATGGATCAAGTTGCAATCCAAGATGCGCTGGTTGCCATCTGGGAGCTAGTGGATCAACTAAATGGCTACCTCACAGAACAAGAGCCATGGATTTTGGCCAAGGACGAAGCTAATTGGGAGCGGCTTGCCACCATCCTGGTCACCTCCCTTGAAGGCGTTCGAGCCTTGGCTGTGTTGCTTGCACCTTTCACTCCAAAAGCCAGTGCAAAACTCTGGGCGGCAATCGGGGGCTTACTAGGCGATCTTGCTGATCAGCCACTGTTGGAAGCTGCCAGTTGGGGACAGCTGAAACCAGGAACTCAGATTGGCGAATTGGAATCGCTGTTTCCAAGGATTGAACAAGAAGAAAAGGCTTAGCTTAAGCGCGTGAACGAGCACATTAGATCTCGGCAGTTCTTTGACGCTGACGGAAACCGAAAAAACCTTAGCTACCCAGAACTTCCAGAACCACTTTTGGTTGGAACTTACGACAATCACACCCATCTTGAAATAGCCGATGGCGATCAGCCAATGGATTATCAGGACCACATGAGCCTTGCTGGGCAAGTTGGAATTCTTGGAGCGGTCCAAGTTGGTGTGACATTGGAAAGTTCGAAGTGGTGCGCAGAGGTAGCAGCCAAAGACTCCAGATTGCTTGCAGCCGTTGCAATCCATCCGAATGAAGCTGCCAAATATGAATCTAAGCAAGCCCTCGATAACGACATTGAGGGGATTAATAAGTTAGCAAGTGAACCAAGAGTTCGCGCCATTGGTGAGACTGGTTTGGATTTTTTCAGAACTGAAGATTCTCAGGGTATTGAATTTCAGCAATACTCGTTCGAGCGGCACATTGATATTGCTAAGCAGCACAATCTTGCACTGCAAATCCATGATCGTGACGCCCACGACAAAGTGGTAGAAACTTTGCTTCGAAATGGCGCACCAGACAAAGTCGTCTTTCACTGCTACTCGGGAGATCTAGAGTTGGCAAAAATCTGCACCGATAACGGTTGGTACACATCTTTTGCCGGGAACATCACTATCAAGCGAAACCAGCACCTTCGTGACTCACTAAAGGCGATGCCAAAAACCAAGATTCTTGTTGAAACCGATGCGCCATTTTTAACCCCCGAGCCACTGCGTGGCCGCCCCAACGCTCCGTACCTAGTCCCAATCACCGTGCGCTTTATGGCGCAGCAGCTGGAAATGGATGCCAACGAGCTCTCTGGCCAAATAGCCCAAAACACCATTGAGGTCTACGGATCCTGGGACAACTAATGGTTGAGCTACTGGGTTCTGGGGAAATAAGACGCTTAGCCGCAGAGCTTGATCTAAGACCAACCAAAAAGCTCGGTCAGAACTTCGTGATAGATCCGAACACCATCCGCAAAATTGTTGGCGCTGCAAATCTTTCTCCCAGAGACAAGGTTGTTGAAATTGGACCAGGACTTGGCTCATTGACACTTGGATTGTTAGAAAAGGTCAATTCGCTAGCAGTTATCGAATTCGATAGCCGTTTGGCAGATCGGCTCAAGCAGACCCTGGACCAAAGAGCCTCGGGGCATAAGTGCCACATCATCTCTGCCGATGCCATGAACGTCACCGAGTTGCCCTTTGAACCAGATGCGCTGGTGGCAAATCTTCCATACAACATTTCAGTTCCGGTACTTCTGCACTTCATGGAAACCTTTCCAACTCTGACAAAGGGTTTGGTTCTAGTCCAAGCAGAAGTCGCCGCTCGGTTGATTGCCCCTCCGGGGTCAAAAACTTATGGTTCTCCAAGTGCCAAGTTGGCTTGGTACGTAAAGGCTTCATCAGGGGGAGTAGTCTCAAGAAATATCTTCTGGCCGATTCCCAATGTTGATTCCGCACTGGTCTATTTCGAAAAACGAGAAGATGAATTCCCTGCTGCACTTCGCCTAGAAGTGTTTAGAGTTATTGACGGAGCATTTGCTCAGCGGAGGAAAACTCTTCGACAGGCACTTTCGGATTGGGCAGGTTCGCCTGCCGAAGCGGAGCGCATATTGCTCGAAGCTGGAATCTCCCCTCAAGCACGCGGTGAAGATTTGATTATTGATGATTTTGTAAGGCTGGCGAGTAAGAAGTGATTTTTGAAACGGACTTTCGACAGTCAACGGCGGCTCTAGTTGCGACAACATATTTCTCGGCTAGCGCGGCCAGGGTTTTCAATATTCTCAACGATCCTACTTCGTGGGGCCAAATTAGAACTCCAAGAGTTTCCTCGGTTACCTTGCCCTCCAAGATAGTTTTGTCCTTCGATGGCATTGAGCGCGCTACCGTTTCGATAACTTCCTGGAACACGGACTTTAGTCAGCTAGAGGTTGTACTGGATGGCTTCCCAGACGATTCCGCAAAATCAGCACTTGAGTCTTACTGGTTGGAAATTTGGAAGATGTTGGTTGGCAGATTGGGCCCCCGCACTTCTGTAGTTGCCTCGAGCCCTGCGAAGGTGAATGTTTACTTCGCGGTTGGGGCCTTTTTGAAAGACGGCTTTCATGAGGTCGCCAGCTGCTACCAAGCTTTGAGTCTTCGAGAGGTCGTGAGCGTTGAATTAGAAGGCAAGTTCTCAATTAGCTTTGCCGGCCCCTTCGCAGAGTCAAGCAAGCAGCTAGTGCCCACAGATGCCACTAACTTGGTCTACAAAGCAGGTCTTGCTCTGCAGGAGCTCAGCCCGGCCGTTCAGCCTAAATTAGTGGCCTTCACAATTCACAAATCAGTTCCAATTGCCGGAGGTATGGCTGGAGGCTCCGCTGACGGTGCAGCTGCACTTGTGGCCCTAAACCAGTTGTTCTCAGCTGGTTTAGAAGACAAGCTCTCAAAAGCCGCTGCCAAGCTTGGATCGGATGTCCCGTTCTCAATGCAGGGTGGAACAGCTATCGGAACAGGTCGTGGCGAGAATCTTTCGAAGATTGAAACCGCTGCAGTCTTGCACTGGGTCATGACCCCATCTCAAGTTGGACTTTCCACCCCTGATGTTTATCGCAAGCTTGACATCCTGCGAACCGAGGCAGGAGTTGATGTGTCAACTTTGGAAATACCCGAGGTGCCATCAGAGCTAGTAGCAGCCCTGATTGCAGGAGACGCGGTGGAAGTTGCAAACTACATGCACAACGATCTCGAAATTGCTGCTTTGGCTCTAAGGCCAGAACTTGCAGAAACCATCGAGGCTGGAAGAAAAGCAGGAGCATTGAAGTCGATGGTCTCCGGATCTGGACCAACCATCGCTCATCTTGCTAAGGATCGAATTCACGCGGAACAAATTGCTAATCGACTAGCTGGCGCAGGCTTACCTTCGATTGCAACTTACACATCCGTTTCCGGCACGAGCTTGGAGAACTAGTTGGCGCATCTACTTGGAGCTGAGCGAATTCGGCTCAGCTTTGCAACTACGGAAGTGTTCAAAGATCTAACTATTGGTGTACAAGACGGCGACCGTATTGGCATAGTCGGTAAAAACGGCGACGGTAAATCAACTCTGCTTCGACTCTTTGCGAAAACTCAGGAACCGGATTCGGGCCAGATTACTAAGCGAAGTGATGTGCGCATTGGAATGCTTGACCAGGTGGATGACTTCCTGCCGGATCAGAGCATTTCACAGGTTGTCATTGGGGATCTTGCCGAGCACGAGTGGGCCGGTAATCCAAAAATTCGCGATATCTTTGCAGGTCTTCTAGCTGACTTCGATTTCGACCAGAAGGTAGCGCAGCTTTCGGGTGGCCAAAGACGACGGGTGGCATTAGCGGCTTTGTTGGCAGGCGATTGGGACATCCTGATGCTGGATGAGCCAACTAACCATTTGGACATCGAAGGCGTGGCCTGGCTTGCACAGCATTTAAAGACTCGCTGGGGCAAAGCTAGCTCGGGATTGCTGTTGGTCACCCACGACCGCTGGTTCTTGGATGAGGTTTGCAATCTGACCTGGGAAGTGCACGACGGAGTTATTGATATCTACGATGGCGGCTACGCGGCCTACATCCTGGAGCGCAATGAGCGGGCCAGATCTCAAGCGGCCAGTGAATCTAGAAGGCAGAACCTGCTTCGCAAGGAACTAGCCTGGCTTCGCCGAGGGGCCCCGGCAAGAACCACCAAGCCTAAGTTTCGTATCGATGCTGCTAACGAGCTGATCGCAAATGAACCGCCTCCAAGAGACAGTGTGAACCTGGCCAAGCTTGCAACCACTCGTTTGGGAAAAGATGTTTTGGATATCGAAAATCTATACTACTCAATCGATGGTTTGCAGCTGTTATCTGATGTGACTCTTCGCTTAGGTCCAGGAGATCGAATTGGACTGCTTGGTGCTAATGGTGCGGGCAAGACAACTTTGCTGAAGTTGATTCTCGGCTCCCTAACTCCCAGCAAGGGTCGAATAAAACTTGGCAAAACTGTAGTGCCAGCAATCTTGAGTCAGGAGGTTCGCGAGCTTGATGAGTTCGCCGATCAGCGGATTTTCGAACTTATCGCTCGGGAAAAGCGCACCTTTGTTGTTGACAAGAAGGAAGTTGGAATTTCCCAGCTGGTTGAGCAGCTTGGATTTACTAGCCTTCAACTACAAACACCAATTGGTGATTTGTCTGGTGGTCAAAAAAGACGACTTCAACTTCTAAGGCTGCTTTTTGGCGAACCAAACTTATTGATTCTTGATGAGCCCACCAACGATCTTGACACCTACATGCTTGCCCAGGTGGAAGACCTTTTGGATTCTTGGCCTGGGACATTGATTGTTGTAAGTCACGATAGGTATCTACTCGAAAGAGTCACCGACATGCAATACGCATTACTTGGCGATGGGGGACTTAGACATTTACCTCGTGGTGTTGATCAGTATCTTGAGCTGCGTAAATCAGGCGGGATACAGGAAGATACACCTGTCGCTAAAGCAACTTCCGGGGCGCAGGATAGGGCGAGCCAGAAAAATCTTCAGCGGCTCGAGCGGGCAATTGCCAAGGCAGAAGCTGAGGAAATTGAGGTTCGAGCGAATCTGGAAAAGCATGACCCGGCTGACTACGAGGGCTTAGCTGCCCTAGCTGCCAGAGCCAGTGAGCTAGCCACGAAACGGGACCAGCTCGAAGCTAGTTGGTTGGCTGAAAGCGAGAATCGGGCCTAAGGCCTCAAGGTTTCTGGCAGACTTAGGGGGTAATCGGGCCTTGCTTGATTGTGATCCGCCCTAGTGTAACGGCAGCACGGCGGCCTTTGGAGCCGTAGAGTTCAGGTTCGAATCCTGAGGGCGGAGCGAAAACCGATTGGGAGATGTTGATGTCAGCTAAAGGGCTTGTCTGCGTTGTACTTGCAGCCGGCAGCGGAACCAGAATGGTTTCCGCCACCCCAAAGGTTATGCACCAGTTAGCTGGGCGCACTCTAATTGGTCACGTTATGGCAACAGCCACTTCCCTTAAGACTTCGGGAGTCTATGTTGTGCTTCGTCATCAAAAAGAACTCATCAGCGAATACCTAACCAAAAGCTATCCAGCTGCCATTCAGGTAGAGCAGGACGAAATTGCAGGCACTGGTCGTGCGGTTGAAGTAAGTCTTTCAAAAATTCCAGCTGACTTTGCAGGCGATGTTCTGGTTATCAGTGGAGATGTTCCACTGATGGACACCCAAACACTTACCGACTTGGTCGCAGCTCACAGATCCGGAAAAGCCTCGGCCACTATTCTTACTGCTTTATTGGAAGACCCATCCGGCTACGGCAGAATCATTCGCGGAAGCGATGGCCAGGTTGCCAAGATAGTTGAGCACCTGGATGCTACCGAGGCAGAGCTTGCGATTTCTGAAATCAACGCGGGCGTATATATCTTTGACGCTTCTGACTTGCGACAGGCGCTATCTAAGCTTCAATCACACAACGCCCAGGGGGAGCGCTACCTAACTGACGTCGCTGCGTTGCTTGTTGAAGACGGCCATCCAGTGATGGCTGAGATAGTTTCTGATAACTGGTTGGTTCACGGCATCAACGATCGAGTTCAGTTAGCTGAAGTCGCCAAAGAACTAAACAACCGCATCTGCAAAGCTTGGCAGTTATCCGGCGTCACAATCTTGGACCCGGAGTCAACTTGGATTGATGTTCAAGTCACAATTGGCCAGGACGCAACCATTCATCCATCGACACATCTTCGGGGCCTAACTTCCATCGGGGCTAATGCTGAAGTTGGACCATCGGTAGTCATCGAAAACAGTACGGTCCATGAAGCGGCCAAAGTTGGCCCATTTGCTTACCTGCGAGCTGGAACCGACCTTGGCAAGAGCGGCAAGATTGGCTCCTTCGTTGAGACCAAAAATGCCAAGATTGGCACCGGATCTAAGGTTCCTCACCTGTCTTATGTGGGGGATGCTGAAATCGGCGAAGGCTCAAACATCGGAGCGGGAACGATTTTTGCCAACTACGACGGAGTGAACAAGCACACCTCCAAGATTGGCTCGTTCGTTCGAACAGGCTCGCAAAACGTCTTTGTTGCGCCCATTACGATTGGAGATGGAGCGTACACAGCGGCCGGCACAGTGGTTCGTAAAGATGTAGCTCCAGGAGAACTGGGAATGAATGTTTCACCACAGCGCAGCATTGCTGACTGGGTCATAAACAAGCGTCCTGGAACCACCTCCGCAGAAGCAGCTTCCAAAAACAAGTCCAAGTAGAAACTAGGAGCCCGCAGTTGACCATTAAGACCACCGGAGAAAAAAGACTGGCATTGGTTAGTGGAAGAGCCCATCAGGGACTTGCGGAAGAAGTGGCAGCACTACTTGGAACAACACTTGTCCCAACAACTGCATACGACTTTGCTAACGGAGAAACCTTCGTTCGATTTGAAGAAAGCGTCCGCGGTGTGGACGCTTTTGTTATTCAGTCTCATCCTTCTCCAATCAACCACTGGTTGATGGAGCAGTTGCTAATGGTCGATGCTCTAAAGCGCGCTAGTGCAAAGAGAATTACCGTCGTTGCACCTTTCTTTCCCTATGCTCGTCAGGACAAAAAGCACAAGGGACGTGAGCCAATTTCAGCTCGCCTAGTCACCGATCTTTTCAAAGCCGCTGGAGCGAACCGAGTGATGTCGGTTGATCTTCACTCACCTCAGATTCAGGGATTTTTTGACGGTCCGGTAGATCACCTTTGGGCTTTGCCTATGCTTGCTGATTTTGTGAAAGACAAATGGGGCAATGAAGAGCTGACAGTTGTTTCCCCAGATTCAGGAAGAGTTCGAGTGGCAGATATTTGGGCTGATCGCCTAGGTGCTCCTTTGGCCATCATCCACAAACGTCGCGACGCAAACGTGCCTAACAAAGTCTCAGTTCATGAACTAGTTGGTGAGGTTGAAGGCCGCACCTGTGTGCTAGTTGACGACATGATAGATACCGGCGGAACCATCGTGGCTGCCGCCAAAGCCCTAAAAGACAACGGTGCCAAGCGCGTTATCGTTGCAGCTACCCACGCGGTCTTGTCAGAGCCAGCTGTTGAGCGCCTCTCGGATGCTTCGGTGGATGCAGTGGTTGTGACCAACACCTTGCCAATTACCCCGGACAAAGAATTCGACAAGTTGACCGTTCTCTCGATTGCACCTTTGATTGCTAAGGCAATTTCTGCGGTATTTGGCGATGACTCAGTTACCTCACTCTTCCCTGGCCAGTCCTAAGCTCTCACTAGCTGGAGCGTCCCTAATTGGGATTGCTTCCATGCTTGGCGCTGGTGTTTTTGTGGTTTTTGCTCCCGCTGCAAAATTGTCGGGTTCTTACGTTCTGGTGGCAATTGCAATCGCCGGAATTGTCGCCGCGCTCAATGCCCGAAGCATGAGACAGCTTTCAAGAGTTTTTCCTAAGGCAGGTGGAACATATGCTTTCGGGCGTAGGTATCTGTCAGACACTTGGGGGTTTTTGGCAGGAGTTTCATTTATTCTCGGGAAAATTGGATCTGTTTCAGCAATTTCTCTGGCCGCAGCAGCATATATTTACCCGACCGCAAAAGTCCAGGTCGCGATTGCAGCATTACTGGTAATGACTGTCATTAACTTTTTCGGTATCAACCGAACGGCCATGGGAGCGCTAGTACTTAGCCTCCCAACTATCGCCTTGTTGCTTCTGGTGGGATTCACAGGCCTAGTTCAACCCGGCAGCACAATCGACACACAGCCTTCTTTGGTTGGAGTAATCTCAGCCGCCTCACTAATCTTTTTTGCTTTTGCCGGATACGCCAGGGTTGCAACATTAGGCGAAGAGGTAAGAGACCCATCAAGGAATGTGCCTCGATCAATAACTATCGGACTCATCGTTGTGCTCACTCTTTACCTGATGGTCGGTAATGCACTCTCGCTTGGACTTGGCCCAACGCTCGAAAACTCTGTGGCCCCTATCTTGGGGTATACGAATCAAGTGATGCCCTGGATTCCCAGTGAGGTAGTAATTGCTATCGCCGCTTCAGCATGCTTAGGCTCGCTGCTTTCATTATTGGCCGGTATCTCTAGGACTGGTGCGGCGATGGCACAAGACGGTGAAATCCCTAGGGTTTTTTCCAAAAGGAGCAAATCCTTCAATAGCCCTTGGGCGGCCGAAATGGCCATAGCGGCAATTTCAATTGTTTTAGTTAGTTCCGGCGATATTGTCTGGACAATCGGAATCTCATCTTTTTTGGTCCTTTGCTACTACGCCATCGCCAACCTTGCGGCATACAAGCAATTGACAACTGGGATGTTAACTTCAAAAATTCTGGCGCTAGCTGGACTAGCTTCATGCATTCTGCTAGCGGGTTTCGTGCCCCTGCAATCTCTATTGATTGGGATTGGGGGTCTATCCCTAGCCCTTGCATTGAGGGCTGGTTTGAAAAAGTCACGAGTTTCAAGCTAGACTCCAAATAACAACGGCGAGGGCTTCCTTGCGGAAGCCGTTATCGACGGGGTTTCTTCGGACCAGTTCCCAGATCCTCGCGTTCAACGCTTGAGTAGAAAAAAGAATTATCAAGTTCAATTAGGGCTTGCTATCTAGTAAAGGGAATGAAAATGGCAGAAAACAAACTAGTGGCTGAAGTTAGAACCAACTTTGGCAAGGGTGCAGCGCGTAAGTTCCGCGCCGCCGGTAAGACTCCAGCAGTTATCTACGGCCACGGCTCAGAGCCAAGGCATATCACACTTCCAGCTCATGAGGTTGCTCTTGTGCTTCGTCACAAGAACGCGCTGATTGATTTGGACATCGCAGGCTCAGCTCAGCTGGTACTTGTGAAGTCCGCAACCAAGGATGTTGTCACGCAGGTGATTGAGCACGTTGACCTAATTGAGATCAAGAAGGGTGAGCGCGTACACGTTGAAGTTCCAGTTCACGTTGTTGGCGAGTCCCTGTCTGGTACCACCATCGATCTTGAGCACAAGACTCTAAAGCTAGAAGTAGATGCAACCACTATTCCTGAGTACGTTGAAGCTGTCTTCAACAAGGAAGGTGCCGGTTTCCACTTGCTCGCCAAGGACATCGTCATTCCTGCTGGCGCCAAGCTAGAACTAAAGCCAGATGAGCTAATTGCTTCTGTTGTTGTAACCGCAGCTGGCAAGAACGAGGAACCAGCTGCTGCTGCAGCTGAGGCTGCTCCTGCGGCAGCTAAGGCTCCGGAAGCTAAAGCTGAGTAATACCTATTTAGTAGTTGGGCTCGGCAACCCCGGGCCCAACTACGCACTTAACCGTCACAACGTTGGGCAGATGCTGCTCGATGTTGTTGCGGCCAGATTCGGCGAAACCTTCAAGGCCCACAAGTCAAACGCACTGGTAGCTGAAGTTAAAATCATTGGTGGACCAAAGCTCATTTTGGCCAAGCCGCTATCTTTCATGAATCTTTCCGGCGGCCCAACTTCCTCTCTCATGAATTTTTACAAACTAGACCCTGAATCATTGATTGTTGCCCACGATGAACTAGACATACCGCCAGCTACTTTCAGATTGAAGCAGGGCGGCGGACACGGTGGCCATAACGGAACCCGCGACATCATCTCAGCCATTGACAGTAATGATTTTGCGCGTATCCGACTGGGAATCGGAAGACCACCTGGAACTATGGATGCAGCTGATTACGTCCTGAAGAATTTCTCGAGCTCAGAAAAAACTGAGCTTGCTGTGACTCTGGAGATCGCAGCTGACGCGCTTGAAGAAATGGCGCGCAATGGCATCGTGGCCGCCCAGGCAAAATTCCACGCACCAGGCGAGAGCGGTACTACTTAGACTTGAGCTTGTGAAAAAGCACGGGGTACTCGCGCGCCTGGGCCAGGGCTACCCGTTTGCAAAACTTCAGTCAAACCTTGAAAACTCAAGGATTTCCATCGTTGCACCTCAGAGTGCAAATTCTTTTTTGCTCACTTTGTTTTCTGAGCTCAAAGGCGATAAGCCCCCAATTCAACTGATCGTTGCATCAACAGGACGCGAAGCCGAAGACATTGAACAAGAACTTGCCTATCTAGATCCCGCAGCTGAGATTCTGCTGTTTCCATCTTGGGAAACACTCCCACACGAGCGGCTCAGCCCAAGCGCTGAAACGGTTGGTCGGCGCTATCAGACACTAGCCAGAATGCAAGAGTTGTCTTTGAAGGCACCGGTTCACCAGGTATACGTTTTGATTTCAATTCGTGCAGCCCTGCAGCCAATTGTTGCTGGCCTAGAAAAGTTCCCACCGCTATCGCTTGTTCAGGGCAAGGACTACCTGCTTCCTGAGTTATCGCTCAAGCTAGTCGAGCAGGCCTATCAGCGAGTGGACATGGTTTCACGTCGTGGGGAATTTGCAGTCCGCGGTGGAATTCTTGATATCTTTCCGACCACCGCTGAGCACGCGGTGCGGCTAGAGTTTTTCGGCGATGAGCTGGAGGAAATTAGAGAATTCTCTGTCGCCGATCAGCGCTCGTCAACCACGAAACTCGAGAAGTTAACTCTTTATCCCGCCAGGGAACTGATCATCACGCCTGCGGTGGCTTCTAGGGCAAGGGAGATGATGCACGAATTCCCAAACCTCTCCGCGATGCTGGAGAAAATCTCACTTGGAATGCCAGTTGAGGGCATGGAGTCTCTTGCGCCAGCTCTTGCCGATTCAATGGTTTCTATCTTTGATTACCTGCCAAAGAAGGTCACCGTTGTGTTGTTGTCACCAGAAAAAGCAGCTGCAAGGGCTGCGAGCCTGGTTGAAACTAACGAGGAGTTTTTGCACGCAGCCTGGGATGCAGCGATGGATGGAGCATCTGCACCAATTGATTTATCCGGCGGTGGTTTTATTGACTTTGCATCCTTCAGTCAGAAGATGGCAAAGTTTCAGCTTGTTACACTTTCGCCTTTTGGGGAAGATAGCGAAGAAGTTGTGAATCTAGGAATCCTTGAAGTTCCAAACTTCAAGGGGGTAGATGCAACGGCTCTGGAATGGGTAGCAACCCAAATTGACCAAGGTCACCTTGTTGTTATCTCCGCCCAAGGCCACGGAACCGCAGAGCGGCTTCGTGAGGTTTTCATTCATGGAAAGCTTCAAGCAGATCTGGTGGATGAATTTCCAACCGATCCAAAACCCAAGACAATCTATGTCATCCAGGCTCCGATCAAAAAGGGTTTTGTTTCGGAAAGCTCAAAACTTACCTTTCTAACCAACACCGAGTACTACTCAAAGAGCAGCTACGCCTCACCTCAGGTTCGAAAACTAGCTGTCAAGCGAGGCGCTGCCGTTGACCCGCTTACCCTGAAGTCCGGTGACTTTGTCGTTCACGAGATTCATGGAATTGGAAGATTTAAGGAACTGGTTCAAAGAACCAGCGGCATTGGTTCAAGGCAGCATCAGAGAGAGTATCTGTTGATTGAGTACGCGTCTCCAAAGCGCGGCTACCCAGAAGACACTTTGTTTGTTCCAACTGATCAACTAGACATGCTCACTCGCTACGTGGGCGGTGAAGCCCCTGTGATTTCTAAGCTTGGTGGTTCTGATTGGGCAAGAGCTAAGGGCAACGCGCGAAAAGCGGTTCGAAAGATTGCTATTGACCTAGTCAAGCTCTACTCGGCTCGAATGAACTCGAAGGGTTACGCTTTCGCATCGGATACTCCTTGGCAGCACGAACTCGAAGAAGCCTTTCAGTTCCAGGAAACACCTGACCAGCTGACAACGATCGACGAAGTCAAAAGGGATATGGAAAAGCCAGTACCGATGGATCGCCTGCTGGCGGGTGATGTCGGATACGGAAAAACCGAAGTCGCGGTGCGAGCTGCTTTCAAGGCAATTCAAGACGGCAAGCAGGTGGCCATGCTGGTTCCTACAACCTTGCTAGTAAGACAGCACACCGACACTTTCCTTGAGAGATTTGCTGGATTCCCAGTGAATGTAAAGTCGCTGTCGAGATTCCAGAGCGCTAAAGAAGTCAAAGAAACAATTGCCGGATTGGCAACCGGGGAAGTCGATTTGGTCATTGGAACTCATCGACTACTCTCAGATACCGTCAAGTTTCGAAACCTTGGACTGATAATCATTGATGAGGAACAGCGCTTCGGAGTAGAGCACAAAGAAAAGCTAAAAGCTATTAAGACCAACGTCGATATTTTGGCAATGAGCGCCACTCCAATTCCAAGAACTCTGGAGATGGCAATCACCGGTATTCGTGAAATGTCAACTCTTGCAACACCTCCTGAGGATAGGCATCCAATTCTCACCTTCATCGGTGGCTACAGCGAAAAGCAGGTGGCGGCTGCAATAAGGCGTGAGCTGATTAGAGAAGGACAAATTTTCTTTGTCCACAACCGAGTCGCAACTATTGAGAAAACTGCAAATGATCTTGCAAAGCTGGTTCCTGAAGCTCGCATCGCTGTGGCACACGGGCAAATGCCTGAAGCTGCTTTAGAGCAGGTGGTTGTTGACTTCTGGGAAAAGAAGTTTGATGTTTTGGTATCCACCACGATCATCGAAACTGGAATCGATATTCCAAACGCCAACACTTTGATTATTGATAGAGCTGAACACTTCGGCCTTTCGCAGCTTCACCAAATTCGAGGCAGAGTGGGCAGAAGTAGAGAGCGTGCCTATGCGTACTTCTTCTATGACCCTTCTAAGCCACTTAGTGAAACCTCACACGATCGACTGGCAACGATTGCCCAAAACAATGAACTTGGTGCGGGGATTCAAGTCGCCCTAAAGGATCTAGAGATTAGAGGCGCGGGAAATATGCTGGGCGGCGAGCAGTCAGGGCACATTGCAGGAGTGGGCTTTGATCTTTACCTTCGCATGATCGGCGAAGCCGTATCCGAATTCAAGGGCATCAAGCTCGATTCACCGGCAGAGCTCAAACTTGAGATACCAATCGATGCTCACATCCCCGATACCTATCTGGATTCAGAAAGATTAAGGCTCGAGGCCTATCACAAGCTCAGCGCAGCCTCTGGAGAAACCAGCACCAGAGCAATCCTGGATGGCATCCTTGCTGAGCTTGAAGATCGCTACGGGAAAGCTCCTGAGCAAGTGAAAAACCTGATCGAAGTCACCGAACTTAGACAGATTGCGAATCGCGTGGGACTAAAGGATGTGAACTTCCTGACAGCGGTTGCAAGAATCCAACCCGTAGAGCTTTCTGAGTCCGAGCAGGTCAAACTCAGCAGAGCATATGTCGGGCTAAAGTATTTGCAATCGGCAAATTCTCTGCAGTTGCCAATTCCGAAATCCGCTGATGGCGACGTGGTTTCGGGTAAAGAACTGATCTTGTTCGCCAGAGAAGTTTTTGAAGTGATTGCAAACCTTCAAAGGGAAGATAAGTAAATGACAAAAATTGATGAGCTAATTCAAACTGCTAGGCAGCTCAGGGCCCCGGGCGGTTGCCCTTGGGATGCAGAGCAAACTCACCAGTCCTTGGCTAAGTACCTCATTGAAGAAACCTATGAGCTTATAGATGCAATCGAGTCCAATGACCGTCAGCAAATTCTTGAAGAGCTTGGTGATGTTTTCTATCACGTTGTGTTTCACTCGGACCTTGCTGAGTCTGGTTCTCTTGGTGAGCCATTTAGCATTCAGGATGTCGCTGAGCTTTCAATTGCAAAGATGAAGGGTCGACACCCTCACGTTTTTGGAACAGCGGAAGATCTTGAGAAGTACAAAGCTGAAACCGGTGACGATGTAATGAAGAGCTGGGATGCTCACAAGATGAAGGAAAAGCCTGAACGCCAAAGCGTGCTGGACGGAATTCCTAATTCACTGCCTGCGCTACTACTTGCCGACAAAGTAATTGGTAAAGCCCAAAAGCTCGGCGTCTTGGAAACCGAGGCAACACCGGCCATTGTTGTAGAAGACGAAGATCAACTCGGAGGGTTGCTGCTCGCATTGGTTCTGTCAGCAAAGCATCAGGGCTTGGATGCTGAACGTGCTTTACGGGAAACGATTCGAGAACTTCAAGTTGAAATCAGAGCATTCGAGCTCAGCGATGAATTTGATGCTGGAGTAGTGGGTCAGGCTTAGCCCAACAAACCCAGAAGTATCCAGGCTTTTTAGCCCTGGTCTGCCAGACTTGGAACCATGGCATCGCAAATCAACCCACCTCGCGGTATGAGGGATTTTCTCCCAACAGAAAAGACCGTGCGAAATGATTTGCTCTCCAAGATTGTTGGTACTTACGCCTCCCATGGATTCCAAGAAATAGAAACCCCTGCATTAGAAGCCATTGAGCGACTTAGCTCAGGTGATGGCGGGGACAACGAGAAGCTGGCATTCCGGGTTCTAAAGCGCGGCGAAGAACTTGAAGCAGCCCTTGGCAAAGATGCCGATGAACTCTCGGACCTAGGTCTTAGATACGACCTGACTGTTCCACTAACTCGCTACTACGCAACCAACCAGGCAAAGCTACCAAAAGTTTTCAAGGCGATTCAGACTGGACCAGTGTGGAGGGCGGAACGACCTCAAAAGGGAAGGTACCGTCAATTTGTTCAGTGCGATATTGACATCATTGGCGACGCAACAAATTTCGCCGAAATTGAATTACTAAACGCGAGCCTAAACGCTTTATCTGCAATTGGAATCAAAGACGCGAAGATCCGAATCAATCACCGTGAATTACTGTCGCGTTCGATTGCCTCTTTGGGTGTTGCACCGACTGACTTTGGCAAGGCCATGATCACTATCGACAAGCTAGACAAAATCGGCCCTGAGGGAGTCGCACTAGAGATGAAAGAGCGCTTCGGTGAGAAAATTTCCGATGCAACATCTAGCTGGCTCTCTTCGTTATCAAGCGACCCGCAAGTCCCAACTGAGCTCAGTGAGATTTTTGAAGCTGTCGAGCAACTGCACCCGGGCAAGCTTAGGTTTGATCCAACTCTGGTTCGCGGCATGGGTTACTACACCGGCTCAATTTTTGAAATTGAACATCCAGCATCCGGTTCTTCGATCGGTGGCGGGGGACGCTATGACGGAATGGTTGGAAAGTGGCTCGGAACCGAAGTTTCCGCAGTTGGAGTATCAATCGGATTTGAAAGAGTTGCCGAGTTGGTTTCAGGATCTTCCGCCAGCTCTAAATCACTCGTTGTCATTTTCGACCCCAACGAGCAGCAGGCTGCACTTTCAGTTCAGGCTGAAGCAATTGCCGCTGGTTATCTTGTGAGGTTAGAGCCAACACCAAAGAAGTTGAACACTTTGCTGGATTCCTTAAAAGATCAGGGTATGGCTGAATTTGCAGTGCTCGAAGAGCCTAAAAAAGGCTTTCAGGGGCTCAAGATCAAGCCAATCGGCTAGGCACTTGGCTGTCCAAACTAAACTAGGACTAGAGCGAACGACGATGTTTCTTAAGGCCGATCGGCCACTATTTCAACTCTTCTAAGGAGAAACCACTTGTCACTTATCGAAGCTATTGGCGCCAGAGAAATTCTAGACTCCAGAGGAAACCCAACTATAGAGGTAGAAGTACTTCTCGACGATGATTCTTTTGGACGCGCAGCAGTTCCATCTGGTGCTTCAACCGGTGCCTTCGAAGCTCACGAGTTCAGAGACGGTGACAAGGCACGCTACCTGGGCAAAGGTGTCCAGCAAGCTGTTCTCAAAGTCATCGGGGAGATTGACGAAACACTAGTTGATTTTGATGCAACCGATCAGCGTCTTGTCGACACAGCCTTAATCGCACTCGATGGAACTGACAACAAGTCAAACCTTGGAGCTAACGCAATTCTTGGTGTTTCATTAGCTGTTGCTAAAGCAGCAGCAGATAGCAGTGGCTTGCCGCTTTACAGATACTTGGGTGGCCCAAATGCTCACACTCTTCCTGTACCTCTTATGAACATCATCAATGGAGGAGCTCATGCTGATAACGGCGTTGACATTCAGGAGTTCATGATTGTTCCTGTTGGTGCTCCGACTTTCTCTGAAGCCGTTCGCTGGGGTGCAGAGGTTTACCATTCACTCAAGGCATTGCTTCAGTCCAAAAAACTTTCAACTGGTCTTGGCGACGAGGGTGGCTTTGCTCCTGATCTTCCATCCAACCGCGCTGCACTCGAACTAATCTCTGAGGCAATCCAGAAAGCTGGCTACAAGCTAGGAACCGACTTTGGTCTTGCATTGGATGTTGCTGCTACTGAGTTTTTCAAGGATGGAAAATACCACTTTGAAGGCAAGGCTCGCACTTCAGCCGAGATGATCTCCTACTACGAAGAGCTAATCGCCTCGTTCCCGTTGGTTTCAATCGAGGATCCACTTGACGAGAACGACTGGGATGGCTGGGCTGCGATGACAGCAAAGCTAGGGGATAAGGTTCAACTAGTTGGCGATGACCTGTTTGTGACCAACCCAAAGCGTCTCGCGACCGGTATCGAGAAGGGCACCGCCAACAGCATTTTGGTCAAGGTGAACCAGATTGGAACCTTGACTGAAACTCTGGACGCGGTGGCAATGGCGCAGAGCCACGGCATGACCGCAATCATTTCCCACCGCTCAGGAGAAACCGAAGACACCTTTATTGCAGACCTAGCGGTTGCTACCAACGCAGGTCAGATCAAAACCGGTGCGCCTGCCAGAAGCGAGAGAGTGGCAAAGTACAACCAGCTTCTTCGCATCGAAGAAGAGTTAGCCGACGCCGCTTACTACCCTGGAGCCAAAGCCTTCAAAAACTTCCGCTAGGAATCCAAAATGAGAATCACCGGTCGGCTAAACAGCTACACGCTAGCCCTACTGGCAGTTATTCTCGTTGGAATTTTCACACTCGCCCCAAGCATTCAGATTTGGTACGAACAGCGTCAAGAGATCGCTGATTTCAAGGCCCTCGTTGAGCAGGCCAAGGTTGAGCTTGAAGATATGGAAGCCGAGCGACTTCGCTGGGACGACGAGGTATACATCAGAGCTCAGGCAAGAGACCGACTGTATTTTGTAATGCCGGGTGAAGTTAGCTTTCTAGTTATGGATGCCGATGGCATCGATGTGTCTGATACTTCAGGAACGGTTGGTGCGATGCTTGCCGAGAAGCGTAAGCGAAGTGGATTTAGTGCAGAAGTTCTTGCAAGCAAAAGAAATTGGGTTGACTCCTTTTTAGAATCCGCTTTACGCGCAGGACTTGAGCAGCCCAATCAGGAAATAAAAAGTGCCACTAACTAACGTCACTGAACAAGACATCGAATCTGTTTCTAATCAACTCGGTCGCCCAGCCCGCGACATCGTTGCAATTGCGGCCAGATGCGTTTGCGGTAACCCAGTTGTAGTTCAAACCAAGCCAAGGCTTGAAGACGGCACTCCATTTCCGACCGTTTACTATTTGACACTTCCTGCAGCAACTTCCGCTGTTTCAACTCTGGAAGCTACGGGACTGATGATTGAACTTCAGAACAGACTGACCCAAGAACCTGAATTGGCCGCGTCTTACGCGCTTGCTCACCAAAGCTATTTGGATGATCGCGCACAACTTGGCGATGTTGAAGAAATCGATGGCATCTCCGCAGGCGGAATGCCAACGCGTGTGAAGTGCCTTCACTCGCTTGTTGCGCATTCGCTGGCAAAAGGACCGGGGCTTAATTTGATTGGGGATCTAGCTCTAGAAGCTTGTAGTTGGTCACCGAGTCGGTGCGTATGCGAAAAATAGTCGCATCGGTGCTCGTAGCGCTGCTCGTTGCGTTAGTTCCTCAGGCAGCCTCGGCTGATCCAGTTAGAGATCGCCAGTATTGGCTCAACGATTACGGGTTCACCAAGGCTTGGGAGCAAAGCCAAGGAGCAGGAATAAAGGTTGCCGTAATTGATACCGGCATCGACGCTTCGCATCCAGCCCTTGAGGGAGCGGTTGTCGGAGGTATCGATGTCTCTGGCCTTGGTACACCAGATGGCCTAACTCCAGTTGGCCAAAACAGCTATCACGGAACTATGGTTGCCTCCTTGATTGCCGGGCGGGGCAATCCCGAGGATGACGGTGCAGGAATATTGGGGACTGCGCCAAAGGCTCAGTTGCTTTCGGTATCCATGGCTTTTGGAGTAGAGGGCGTTGATACCGACTCGCAAATTGCCGAGGGAATCATCTGGGCGGTAGATAACGGCGCGCGAGTTATCAACTTGTCTTTGACAAGAAACTCGGTGTCTTGGCCCAAGTCTTGGGATGAAGCATTTTTGTATGCGTTTGAAAAAGATGTGGTGATTGTTGCCGCGGTTGGAAACCGACTCGATGGCACCGAAGAAGTTTCAGCACCTGCCACGATTCCCGGTGTTATTGCTGTTGCAGGAGTGGATAAGAACGCCAACGCCAGTGAGCTTTCTTCAACCAGCGGCTTCACAATCGGAGTCACTGCACCCTCCGAAGAATTAGTTGCCGCTTATCCAGGCGGGGAATATCGAATCTGGTCTGGCACCAGCGGTGCCGCTCCGATTGTTTCCGGGATGGTTGCACTAATTAGATCTTTGTATCCGGATATGGATGCGGCAAATGTTGTCAATCGAGTTATTCAATCGGCCACTAAGGATGGATTTGAAAACTACTCGAGCACCTATGGCTACGGATTAATTGATGCGCAAGCCGCCTTGAATATCGAACTTCCAAACGTAAACGAGAACCCGCTTGGCTCGCTTTCGGAATGGATAAGGCTCTATCGCAAGCAAGCTCCTGAAGAGGCAAACCCTGGTGAGATTGTGACCCCATTCGATACGCCGGTAACTGAAATTGTCGGTGCCGCTGGCTACGAACAGAGCCTTTGGCTCCCGTTGGCTGGCTATGCTGGTGTAGGGCTGTTAGCCACCTTTTTGTATTTAGCCTTTCGGCCAAAAGCCAAGGGCCCAAGAAGCCACAAGCGAAAGTAGTAAATTAGACCAATGCCTAGAATTCTGATCGTCGGCGGCGGCTACGCCGGTTTCTACACCGCTCGCAAGCTCGAGAAGTACCTGCGCAAAAATGAGGCAGAGGTCACCATGATTGACCCGCTTCCATACATGACCTACCAGCCCTTCCTTCCTGAGGTTGCAGCCGGATCAATTGAGCCAAGGCACGCGGTGGTCTCTCACCGCAGGCACCTAAAGCGCACCGAGATTATCACTGGAAGAGTCACTGACGTTTCTCACAACAACAAAAAGGTGACAATCGAGGTTCCCGGCCTTGCCCCATTCGATCGCGAATACGATCACGTGGTTGTGACTGCTGGTGCAGTGTCTCGAACATTCCCGATTCCAGGAGTTGCCGAAGTTGCAATTGGAATGAAGACCATCGAAGAAGCCATCGAAGTCAGGCACAGAATTCTGATCAACTTTGACAAGGCTTCGAACTTGCCAGAAGGTCCTGAGCGTGCTCGCCTCATGACATTTGTTGTTGTGGGTGGAGGTTTTGCCGGTATTGAAGCTTTTGCTGAGATGCTCTCGCTTGCTACCTACCTGCTTCGCTATTACCCGAACTTGAAGTTTGAAGAAATCAACTTCCACCTGGTCGAGGCAATGAGTCGAATCATGCCTGAGGTTTCGCTAAAGACCAGCCACTGGGTAATCAAAAATCTTGAGGGCAGAAACGCCAAGATTCATCTCGATACCCAGTTGCTTTCAGCCGACCACGGAATGATTGAGCTTTCCACCGGTGAAAAGTTTGGAGCCGACACAATTGTTTGGACTGCTGGAGTTATGGCCAACCCAGTTGTTAAGCACACTGATCTTCCAACCGATGAGCGTGGTCGTATCACAGCGAATGCCGCTCTTCGAGTAGTCGATGGCGAGAGTGTGATTGAAGGTGCCTGGACTTGCGGCGATGTGTCAGCGGTGCCTGATCTTTCAGGTGATGGCGTTGGCGGTTACTGTGTTCCAAACGCACAGCATGCAGTTCGTCAAGGAAAACTGATGGCTAAAAACCTTGTTGCCGCTCTTCGAGGCGAAGGACTTAAAAATTACAACCACAAGAACATGGGAGCGGTTGCCGGCCTCGGTGTTGGCGTTGGCGTATTCCAATACCGCAACCTAGCGGTCACCGGTTTCCTAGCTTGGCTCATGCACCGCGGTTACCACGGTCTTGCTATGCCGATGTGGGAAAGAAAGATTCGCGTATTTAGTGGTTGGGTTTTGAATTTTGTTCTTCGTCGCGACGTAGTGTCAATCGACGCCGTTAAGAACCCTCGATTAGCCTTTGAAACCTGGGCCTCCAGAGCCAAGAACTAGACTCTGGTGATTGCGGCCCCCGTAGCCCAATGGCAGAGGCAGACGACTTAAAATCGTCACAGTATGGGTTCGAGTCCCATCGGGGGCACCTTGGAATTAGCTGAGAAGCTACACACAAATTGAAGTTTTTAGGCAGGTTTGGCTTACCCTTTTCAATAGGTAAAAATCTTGTAAGGGGTAACTTTGGAAATCGCACTATTGGTAGTTGCTGGCCTCGTAGTTCTCGTCGGGCTGTGGCTCTGGTCCACCTACAACGCGCTGGTTGCACTCAACGTTCGAGTTGACGAAGCCTGGAGCGATATCACAGTTCAGCTAAAGCGTCGCGCTGACCTAATCCCAAACTTGATCGAAACCGTTAAGGGTTACGCCTCTCATGAGCGTCAAGTATTTGAAGCCGTGACTGCGGCAAGAGCCGCAACTGTTTCTCCAGATGCTCTGGCTCACCCTGAGCAAGCCGGTCAAGCCGAGAACATGCTTCAGGGAGCCCTGAAGTCACTGTTCGCAGTTGCCGAGGCCTATCCAGTACTGCAGGCAAGTCAGAACTTCCTTCAGCTCCAGGCTGAACTCAGCGACACCGAAGACAAGATCATGGCTTCACGTCGCTTCTATAACGGCGGGGTTAGGGAGCTGAACACCAAGGTCTTGCAGTTCCCTCAGAATCTTTTTGTGAAATCCCTAGGTTTCCCTGAGCGTGAATTCTTCGAGGTGGCAGATAGCGCAAGCATCTCAGAACCTCCTAAAGCCACCTTCTAGTTTTATAGACTGACCTCATGTATTCAGCGATAGCTGCCAACAAGCGCAACACGATAATCATCGTGGTGCTTTTCGTTGCACTGCTTAGTGGGCTTTCAATCTGGTGGGGAACCGCCTCCGGCAATGGCTCATCAGCACTTTTCATCGTTGGCTTTGTTTTGGTTTACACAATCTTCCAGTACTACATGGCCGGCAAGATCGCCATCGGTCTTACAGGCGCAGTGGAGATTCAAAAAGCAGACAATCCTAGATTGTGGCGCATTGTTGAGAATCTTTCGATAGCTGAGGGAATTCCGATGCCAAAGGTTTACATCATCAACGACCCAGCCCCTAATGCTTTCGCATCGGGGCGCGACCCAGAACACGCCATTGTTGCCGCCACGACGGGACTACTGGTGATCATGGACGATAACGAGCTCGAGGGTGTTATGGCCCATGAGCTCGCACACATTCGAAACTATGACATCCGAGTTTCAACAATTGTCTTTGGGTTAGTAAGTGCTGTTGGAATTCTTGCGGACTTTGCTATCCGAGCAGCTTTTTTCGCGGGAGGCAGCAAATCACGTGATGGAGCCGGTGCAATCTTTTTGATCATTGGTGTGGTGGCTAGCGTGATTGCCTGGTTTATCGGTCCAATTGTCAGTGCTGCGGTATCGAGGCAGCGAGAGTACCTAGCCGATGCAACTGGGATTGAGATCACTCGTTATCCGGATGGATTGGCCAGCGCTCTAAACAAGCTGGGCGAGTATGGGCGGCCCATGCAAAAGGTCAGTGCCTCAATGGCTCACATGTTCCTAAATGACCCCATCAGGCCTGGATTCACTGAGCGGCTCTTTTCCACCCACCCTCCAATTCCACAGCGCATTGAGAGAATTCGCACCATGGGGACTAAGTTCTAGGGCTCAAACCTAACTAAACTTGGGGGCTAGATAGTTTTTTGAAAGGCCGCCAATGTCCAACCAGCCTCCGGTAGCTGTTCCTGCCCTGAGTGAGTTTGAGAAAGCTCTTGCCAACGTTAGACAAGTTGCGATTGAAACTCCAGTTCTGCACTCCCACTACCTCTCCAAGTTTGTTGGCCAGGAAGTTTGGCTAAAGTGTGAAAACCTTCAGCGCACCGGCGCTTACAAAGTTCGCGGCGCATTTAACCGCATGAGCAAGCTGAGCAAAGAAGAAAAGAAAAAAGGTGTAATTGCAGCCTCTGCTGGAAATCACGCTCAAGGAGTAGCTCTAGCTGCCAAGAAGCTGGGCATCAAGGCAACTGTGTACATGCCATTTGGCGCATCGCTACCAAAAGTTGCGGCAACCAGAAACTACGGTGCGAAAGTTGTTCTAGTTGGAGCAACCTTTGCCGAGGCCCTGAAGGCAGCTCAAGAGCAGGCTAAAGAAACTGGCGAAATATTCATTCCCCCTTTTGATCACATCGATGTGGTCTTGGGTCAAGGAACCGTAGGTCTAGAAATCATGGAGCAACATCCTGATGTTGCAACAATTGTTGTGGCAATCGGCGGCGGCGGTCTAGCTGCTGGAGTTGCAGTGGCGGCCAAGCTGACCGCTCAGGCCAGAGGCAAGAAAATTCGCATCATCGGCGTGCAAGCTGAAAACGTCGCGCCGTATCCAGTTTCCATCAAGGCTGGAAAGATCACCGAAGTGGTTGCAACCCCAACTATCGCTGACGGTATCGCTGTTGCAAAGCCAGGTCGAGTGCCTTTTGAGCTAATCAAGCAACACATCGACAAGGTTGTCACAGTCTCAGAAAATGACATTGCTCAGGCCATCTTGGTTTTACTTGAGCGTTCCAAGCAAGTAGTCGAACCAGCCGGTGCGGTAGCAGTTGCAGCACTGATGAACGGCAAAGCCAAAGCCAAGGGCAAGACCATTGCCATTTTGTCCGGCGGAAACATGGACCCGCTGCTACTTCAGAGAGTGATTCGTCACGGGCTATCTGCTTCGGATCGGTACACCAATTTCTCCGTGATGCTTCCTGACCGCCCAGGTCAACTTGCACTTACCGCTGAAGTTATTGCGGGAGCGCATGCAAACGTTGTTGAGGTGCTGCACACAAGACATGGAAATGGCTTGCAGATTAGTGAAGTTGAGTTGAACCTGTCGGTTGAAACCAGTGGTCACGAGCACCGAATGGAAGTTGTGAAGGCCCTAGAAAAAGCCGGGCTTCGCCCAAGACTCGAGAAGCCGAGAGAAGACTAAGCGTTCGCTACGCTAAGAATCTTTACTGAAATAGCTTTGCCATTAGGCAAAAACACCTGAAGTTCCTCGCCAACTTTCTTGCCGAGAATTGCACTGCCAATTGGTGAGTCCGGGCTATAAACCTCAACGCTGTCGTCGTTGATTTCTGCGCTTCCCAACAAAAACTTCTTTTCGCTTCCGTTTAGATTCACTGTGACTACCAGGCCTTGCTCAACTACACCGTGCGCTTTGGGGGCTTGCCCCACCTGAGCAGTTGCGAGAATCTCTTCAATGCGATTGATTCGGGCTTCGATCTTGCCCTGCTCTTCTTTGGCGGCATGGTAGCCACCGTTTTCCTTCAGGTCACCTTCTTCACGAGCTTCCTGAATCCGCTTGGCGATATCTCCTCGTGCAACTGTGATTAGGTGCTCGCGCTCGTCAGCAAGGCGGTCAAAGGCCTCCTGGGTAAGCCAGGTCGCTTCGTTAGGTTCAGACATAATCTCTAAAGCTTACTTTCAACGGCAGCTATCAACCAAGCCGGTTGTGCCAAGTTCTGTGGTGTTCACAACGGTTGAAACCACAACTGAGCGGTTTGCTGAGGGTTCTACAGCAATGGTTTTGAACCCAACCACGGCATAGCTTTGGCTAAGCACTTGGACATCGCACATCACTTTTTGGCCAAGTTGCCTAGTGACTTCAAAAACGACTTCGGTTGAGAATTCATTATTGACTGTGAAGCCAACATCTCGAGTGCCGATTTTTTGAGCATCGTCGATGGTGAAAATTAGAGCCCAAACTAGAAAGGCCACCAGAGCGATAGACCCAATGACTATTGCGAATACTCGGTCTTTTTTGCGGGTTGATCCAGCCCCGTATCGCTTCTCAAGAAGATTTTCACTCACGGCTTAAGGTTAACCGAGATTCGTAGTTCATACTTGAGTTATGAAACTTTTTGCGATCCTCTCGGAAACCCCTGCCCCCGGCGAAGTAATAATCGATGACACCTGGTACAGCCCAGGTGTGGTTGGCTTTCTAGCCACCTTCGGTTTGGCAGCAGCATCCCTGCTGATTATTTGGGACCTCGTTCGAAGGATCCGACGCGTTCGCTACCGTGCCGAAATTGCTGAACTGCTAGATCAGGAGCAGGCAGAAGCTTCAGAATCAAGCACGGGCTATGGCTTATCAAGTAAGCCCGATCGACCAGCACCGCCCGAAAAACCCGAACGCTAGTTCCTAACCGAAGGACCCCACAACTGGGGACAGGGAAATAAGTAGCACTGCGCTCCAGTGGCACATAAATGCCAGAGCGGTAAATGTGTGAAAAATCTCATGGAAGCCAAAGTGCCCGGGGAATGGATTAGGTCTTTTCATCGCGTAGAAGACCGCACCGAGTGTGTAGAGCAATCCACCGATCAAGATAAGTAGCATCATTGCAAGATTTGCCGCTAGAAGTTCCGGTAGGTAGACAACTGCTGCCCAGCCCATGGCGATGTATATCACGACGTATAGCCACCTCGGTGCACCAATCCAGAAGACCCTAAATCCAATTCCAAGTAGGGCAACCGTCCAGATTGCAATTATTAGCAGCAGACCCTTTTCTTGCGGTAGGGCCAGCAAGGTCACCGGGGTATAGCTACCGGCGATTAGCAAAAAGATGTTGGCGTGATCGAAGCGCTTGAGCGCAAGTTTTGCTTTCGGACCCCAGTTAAAGCGATGGTAAATAGCGCTGGTTCCAAACAGCAGTACCGAACCGGCGAAGAAAATAGCTGCTGCAACTTTGGCAACCAATCCATCGGCTACCACCAAAAGAACAATGCCTCCGGCGATGACCAGTGGAAGGATTCCGGTGTGGATCCAACCTCTCCAGGTGGGCTTGGTTTCAGCCACCGTTTCGGAGATCTCAGACAGGGGCAGATGCATCGGAGTCTCGTTGGATGGGCCGTTGGTCATGATTCAACCCTAGTTTGCTTTTCCAGCAGTAACCTTAAGAAGTGCGAAATCTGGTTTATCGACTCTATGAAGGGCGACTTGAGCGTCAGCTAGATAAGTCCAACATCCCTCAGCACATCGCAGTAATGCTTGATGGCAATAGACGCTGGGCGGGAAAGAAGAATGGCTCAAAAGCCAAAGAGGGTCACGTAGCTGGAGCACAGAAGATTTTTGACTTTCTTTCGTGGTGCGATGGTTTGCAAGTCCCAGTTGTCACTTTGTACCTGCTATCGACCGAGAATTTGAAAAAACGTGATTCCGAAGAGCTCAAGGACCTACTTGTTATCCTCACCGATCTTGCCCAAGAAATGGTGCGCCGAGGCAACTGGAAGCTGCGCTTAGTTGGCGATCGAAGCTCCCTGCCACCTAACTTCCTGAATGTGCTTGAGCAAAGCGAATTGGCTAGCCGTGACACTCAAGGTGCCCAAGTCAACCTTGCTATCGGATATGGCGGTCGCCAAGAAATAACAGACGCTATGCGTTCAATCGTTAGGGATTCAATCAGCCACGGATCCGATCTTGAGAAACTTGCAGACTCACTCACTCCTGAACTTATTGCCAAGCACCTCTACACCTCAGATCAACCCGACCCAGATCTGATTATTAGAACCTCAGGTGAACAAAGACTGAGTGGTTTCTTGCTTTGGCAATCCAGCAACTCCGAGCTTTACTTCGAGGAAGCACTCTGGCCTGATTTTCGCCGGGTGGACTTTCTTCGGGCGATCCGAGCTTTTACCCGCAGGCACCGCCGCTTCGGCGCTTAGGCGACCCTTGATTCGGGCGTGTTGTTAGCGCTCCAACTCCATCTGAGGATTTACCTTAAAGCTAAGCCTGAAACTATGGAGGAATAATTGCCTAAAGCCGAAGCTGCTTCAACCGCCAAGAACCAAACCAAGAACGACCAGGCGGTGAGAACCTTCGTGCTGGACACCTCAGTTTTGCTTTCCGATCCAAAGGCCATGTTCCGCTTCGAGGAACACGAAGTCGTCATACCAATCGTGGTGATCAATGAGCTTGAGAAAAAGCGCCACGATCCTGAAATCGGTTACTTCGCAAGAGTGGCCCTCAGGCACCTAGATGACCTTCGCCAAAAGCATCAGCGACTTGATTTTCCAATTGAGGTTGGCGACAAAGGAACCCTACGGGTTGAGCTAAACCACAGCGACCAGTCGGTACTGCCAACTGGATTCCAGCTTGGCGATAACGATTCGCGCATTCTTTCGGTAGCCATGAACCTCTCCAACGAGGGTTTCAACGTCACCGTTGTTTCAAAGGATCTTCCAATGCGAGTCAAGGCTGCAAGTCTTGGAATGCGGGCGGAGGAGTACCTGAACGAACTTGCTACCGATTCTGGCTGGAGCGGAATTAGCGAGCTAGCGCTAAGCGCTGATCAGATGGCAGAGCTTTACGACAATGAGGAAATTTCTCACCCAGAGGCCGCAAGTCTGCCGGTGAACAGCGGTCTAGTTATCTCCTCAGAAAGAGGACACGCACTCGGCCGCGTAACTGCAAACAAGAAGGTCAAGCTCGTGCGAGGAGATCGCGGAGTGTTTGGGGTTCAAGGAAGATCTGCCGAGCAACGTCTCGCCATTGATTACCTGTTGGATCAGGAAATTGGAATTGTCTCGATGGGGGGTAGAGCCGGTACCGGAAAGTCGGCCTTGGCGCTGTGTGCGGCACTGGAAGCGGTAGTTGAGAGACGCCAGCATAAGAAGATCATGGTCTTTAGACCCCTTTATGCAGTTGGCGGACAGGAGCTTGGCTACCTTCCAGGCACCGAGGCCGAAAAGATGAACCCCTGGGGCCAGGCAATCTTTGACACCCTAAGCGCACTGGTTTCCAAAGAAGTAATCGAGCACATCCAGGATCGTGGCCTGCTCGAGGTGCTTCCGCTGACCCACATTCGAGGACGGTCTCTACACGACAGCTTTGTGATTGTTGACGAGGCTCAGTCGCTGGAAAGAAACGTTCTGCTCACTGTTTTGTCCCGCATTGGCCAAAACTCCAGAGTGATCTTGACTCACGATGTGGCTCAGCGCGACAACCTCAGGGTCGGTAGGCACGACGGAATCGCTTCAGTGATTGAGACCCTCAAGGGCCAGTCACTGTTTGCTCACATCACCTTGACTCGCTCCGAGCGAAGTGCAATCGCAGCTTTGGTCACGGAGCTATTGGACCGGTAAGTGCTTGGGGATAACTTTCCCGAAGTAAGAACAGCATCAATACCCTGAGCGGGTGTTTGAAAATCTCTCCTCGTTGTTTTCGGCACTCGGTCTTGGCTATTTGGTTCTTACGGCTTGGCCCTTAGCCAAGACCGATATTCTTGAGCGGCGACTTCCAAACAAATACGTCCTGCCTGCTTTTCCAATCACTTGGCTCGGTCAACTATTGGCAGGTTTTACTGGAGCCGGATTTGTGAACATGCTTTGGGCACTTTTGGCTGGTGTTGTGACGTTCGGTCTTTCACTATTGATTAACCGACTCGGGCTTCTTGGCATGGGGGATGTCAAGCTGATGACAGTCATGGCACTTGCTCTAGGTTGGTTTTCACCACTTCTGCCGATAATCGCGCTAGGGATTAGTTTTCTAACTGCAGGAGTAGTTGCGTTCTGGCTATTGCTGAGGAAAAAGATAAAGCTTGGCGGATCAATGCCGCTGGGGCCATATTTGATTGCAGGTTTTTTAGGTGCGGTTACTTTGGCGGTTTGGTCATAGAAAGAACATCGAGAGCTGCATCGAGCTGCTCTAATGTAATCTCGCCACGCTCAACAAAACCTAAGGCGATAACTGCTTCTCGAACGGTAATTGACTTATCAACCGAGTGCTTAGCAATCTTCGCAGCAGCCTCATAGCCAATTACCTTGTTCAGCGGAGTCACAATTGCAGGAGAAGACTCAGCCAGAGCCCTTGCTCTTTCGGTGTTAACTTCAAGGCCCTCAATGGTCTTATCTGCCAAGACCTTTGATGAATTGGCAAGTAATCTAATGGATTCCAATAGGGCGTTGCCCATCACCGGAATTGCAACGTTAAGTTCAAAGTTTCCAGAAGCCCCTGCCCAGGCAACGGTCTGGTCATTTCCTATGACTCGTGCGCAAACCATCAAAACTGCCTCAGGAACAACTGGGTTTACCTTGCCGGGCATTATTGAAGAGCCTGGCTGCAGATCAGGAATGGATAGTTCTCCAAGCCCTGCGTTTGGTCCTGAGCCCATCCATCGAAGGTCGTTGTTGATTTTTGTGAGGCTAACTGCCAAAACTCTTAATGCACCGGATGCTTCAACGAGCGCATCTCTTGCTCCCTGGGCTTCAAAGTGATCGCGAGCTTCAGTGATTGGAAGCTTGGTCTGGTCGGCAAGAAGTTTGATTACCGCCTGAGGGAAACCCTTTGGTGTGTTGATTCCGGTTCCAACCGCCGTGCCACCGAGTGGAACTTCAGCAACTCGAGGAATTGAAGATTGAATCCGTTCGATGCCGTAGCGAATTTGGGCGGCATAGCCGCCAAATTCCTGACCAAGTGTCACCGGGGTCGCATCCATCAAATGAGTACGACCAGCTTTCACAACGCCAGTCCAGGACTTAGCTTTTACTTCAAGTTTCTTAGCTAGGTAATCCAAGGCTGGAATCAAATCGTTGATCAACGCTGAGGTCACCGCTAGGTGGACAGAAGTTGGAAAGACATCATTGGAAGACTGCGAAGCGTTGACGTGATCATTCGGGTGAACACTTTTACCAAGGTGCTTTGTTGCAAGAGTTGCAAGAACCTCATTCATGTTCATGTTTGAGGAAGTTCCAGATCCGGTCTGGTAGACATCGACCGGGAAGTGCTCATCTAGAGTCCCACCGATTACCTCATCGGCACTTTTTGCGATTGCGTTAGCTATTTCTTTATCGAGAACTCCAAGCGAAGCATTTGCCAAAGCGGCGGCTTTTTTGATTTGTGCCAGAGCAGCGATGTGGGCACGCTCCAGAGTGGAGCCCGAAATCGGGAAGTTCTCTACCGCTCTTTGGGTTTGCGCTGCGTAAAGAGCATTCTTGGGGACTTGAACTTCACCCATGGTGTCGCGTTCAATTCGGTATTCCACGAAAATCGAGCCTTTCTTAGGGCCTTAGTTGACGTTTCCAACGGTGACAAGCGGTGTCACCTTGCCAAGAGCAAGTTTGTACGTTGCTCCCACAACAGCTAATTTACCGCTTCTAATGGCGCTATCGATTAGCTTGGAACGGCTAACTAGCTCGGCCACAGTGTCTTTCACGTGCAAATCGGTGATTTCATCGATTGAGTTGGTACCGGCAAGCTTGGCCGCATCCACCGTGGGTTGGATTCTTCCAACTAAGTTTTGGATGAATTCCCCCGAAGTTTTCAGGGTCCCCGCATCAGATGCCATGGTTGCCTGAATCGCCCCGCAGCTGTCGTGGCCCAAGATCACAATTAGCGGCACCTCAAGCACCTCCACGCTGTACTCGAGAGAACCCAGGATAGTCTCGGCAATTACTTGGCCAGCGTTTCGCACAACAAACAGATCTCCAAGGCCAACATCAAAAATGATTTCTGCCGAAAGCCTTGAATCCGAACATCCAAAAAGAGCAGCAAATGGTTTCTGGCTCGCCGCTATTTCAGTTCGGTGTTCGACGTCTTGTCTTGGGTGCGAGGGGTTTCCTTCGATAAATCGCTGATTTCCCTCCATGAACTTTTTATATGCCTGGCTAGGTGTGGTAATCAAGTTATTGCCCTTCGATCTGCAGAGTTAACTTAAGTACAAAATCCTCAAACACTTCGGTGGGGGCAACCCCATAGACAAATACTGCGTTCTTGTCGTATTCCAAAACCATCATGTAGTCCTTGGACTTAGGTGGATTGTTTTCACGAACGCTCTCAAAAATCTGCCAGCTCTGGCCCGCAAGCTCAACTTTGCCGGTTGGCTTGTTTGACTCCAGCATTAGCTGTATCCAGGTTTGATTCACATCCAACCCCTGAGTCATTGCTAGGAATTCGCTGTTGGGACCCACAAAACCAACATACCAATTGGCAACACCATCTTGGTCCGAGGAACGGTAGCGAGCAGCATTGGAATACCAATCCACTGGAATACTCGGAATCAATAACTTGCCACTGGTCTCGGTTGCGGCTTGCTCCGCGATAGCAACATAGTCAACAGGTGCAACTCGGTTAGAGTCATCGCGCGGTACCGCTAGAACCAGAAGCACCATCACGCTAACGGTTGCCGCAAGCGAAAGCAGAAGGTTGTTTAGAGTTTGTCTGGCCCTTCGCTGTGCCGCAGCATCACTCATTCAGCAGAGCTCTTCTTAGTCTTCGCTGCTTTTTGGAGGGTAGCGCGAGCTCCTGATAGCCACTGCTCGCACTTGTCCGCCAGTGCCTCGCCGCGTTCCCAAAGCTGCATAGAAGTTTCTAAAGTGGCGGATCCGGCCTCAAGCTCGGCAACAACTTTGACCAGCTCATCACGCGCCTGCTCGTAGCTCATGCTCGCTACGTCTTTGTTGTTTTCAGTCATTGTGCCTCAAGCCTACTTTCAATCTGCGGTGGCTCCAAGATCGCCCCCAGAAAGGGTGATCTTTAGCTTCTGTCCCGTCTTTGCTTGTCTCGGTTCGGTCAAGACATGGCCATTGAGATCGCGCACAACCGCGTACCCGCGATCGAGAGTTAGCTTTGGGGATAGCGCTCTGACTTGACCCCTTAGCCCAGTGATTAGAAGCTGTTGTTTTTCTAAGGTGTTGTTTATCTGGCTAGAAAGACTTTGTTCAAGCTGAGAAATTTGGAGAGCTCGCTCGTCCACCAGCGTGAATGGATTAGCAAGAATCGGTCGAGAGCGTATTCCAAGAATTAGTTCAATTTGATTCTGAACAAAACCCACCACCCGAAGACTGATTCGCTCCAGTGCTTGCACTATTTTTTTGCGCTCTTCAATAACGTCCGGAACGATTAGCTTGGCGGCGTCGGTTGGAGTCGAGGCTCGAACGTCTGCAACTTCATCAGTTAGGGGCCTGTCGTTTTCGTGGCCGATGGCACTAACTATTGGTGTCTTGCAGTTTGCAACTGCTCGGACAACTTTTTCATCCGAAAAAACCAGCAGATCTTGGAAGCTCCCACCACCGCGCGCCAAAACAATCACATCAACTTCTGGGTCGGCATCCGAAAGCTCAATAGCCTTGATGATTTCCGGAGCAGCTTTGTCGCCCTGTACTGGTGTGTGTTGAACCTTGAAGCGAACCTCAGGCCAGCGGGCTTTGGTATTCTGCAGTACATCCTTTTCCGCATCACTATTCGCGCCGGTGATAAGCCCAATTAGGTTTGGTAAAAAGGGTAAAGGTTGCTTACGTTCTGCAAGCGTCAGACCCTCTTTGATTAACTGCTGACGCAGACGTTCAATTCGCTCCAGCAGTTCACCAAGGCCAACTTTTCGAATAGCCAAAACATCCATGCTGGTCTTTCCAGATCTTTCCCAAAAATCTGGGTGAACCAGAGCAACTACTCGATCTCCAGCAGATAATTCGCTAACAGCTGCTAACACGTCTGGTCTTCTGGAGTGAATTGAGAAGCCTTTGTCCGCAACTAGATCGCGCAGTTCCCCGAAGAAAACGTCCTTTTTAGGGCTTATCTGAGAGATCTGACCTTCGACCCAAACATTGCCAAGTCGCGTTATCCACTCTTTGAGAGTGTTTGTGAAATTGGCTACCGACCAGGGCGTTTGCTCGCTGGAAACTCTCGATTCGGAGGATTCACCTGATTGGATCTCCGACATGGCTATTCCTTAGGGAGGGCTGATTATCTCTCGTAGACTTGGGCTGTGACCCAAATAAACAATACCGCCCCGCGGCGCGTGCTTCTGGCCGCCCCAAGAGGATACTGCGCTGGCGTCGACCGCGCAGTTATCGCGGTTGAGAAGGCCCTCGATCACTATGGAGCGCCGGTTTATGTCCGCAAGGAAATTGTCCATAACAAGCACGTCGTCACCGGACTAGAAAAACGCGGAGCAATCTTTGTGAACGAAGTTGATGAAGTCCCAGAGGGTTCAGTTCTAGTTTTCTCAGCGCACGGAGTTTCACCTGCGGTTGTGAAGGCTTCGGAAGCGCGAGGACTAAACACTATTGACGCAACTTGCCCACTTGTCACAAAAGTGCACCGAGAGGTGCAGAGATTTGCGCAAGAGGAATATGACATTCTGCTTATCGGCCACGAAGGCCACGAGGAAGTAGAAGGAACTGCTGGTGAAGCACCAGATCACGTTCAGCTCATTGATGGAAAAGATGGCGTTGCAAACGCCAAGGTCAAAGATCCAAAGAAAGTAATTTGGCTTTCTCAGACAACTCTTTCAGTCGATGAAACCATGGAGACTGTTATAAAACTTCGTGAGAAGTTCCCAACTTTGCAAAACCCGCCTAGCGATGACATCTGCTATGCAACCCAGAACCGTCAGGTTGCCATCAAAAAAGTTGGAGCCGAATCTGATCTAGTTCTAGTAGTTGGATCTGCTAACTCCTCAAACACCGTTCGTCTAGTCGAAGTTGCTTTAGAGGCAGGGGCTAAGGCCGCTTACCGAATTGACTACGCCAGCGAGATCCAGGAGAAGTGGTTTGAGGGAGTAGAAACAGTAGGCGTTTCCTCGGGAGCTTCAGCACCAGAAGAACTGGTTGATCAGGTTCTTGAATACTTAGCCGAACGCGGCTACGGAGCCCCAACTGAGATCACAACCGCCGAGGAAGACGTTCAGTTCTCTCTTCCAAAGGAGCTACGCAAGGATCTCAAGAGCGCGGGTCAAGACACCAGCAACAAGGTCAAGCGCTCCTAGGAGCCAAAGTCTGTTTCTTTGTGTGGGTGACCACTTCGGTCATAAGTAATCCAAACACCAATCTGCTTACCTAAGTTGAATTTGCCGCTTCTCATTAGCGAACCATCTTTGCGATAGAACTTCCAGGAACCATGCATCTGGCCGTCTTTGTATTTCCCTGTGAACCTCGGGTTGCCGTTGTCGTAGAACGGGTCTCGCAACTTAGGCCGTCGCAGACTTTCCGGCTGATCCCAACTGAGCAGCAGCCTCAACAACTCGGGCAGCCATTGATGCCTCGGCTAGCTTGCCCCAGACTCTAGGGTCATAAGTCTTCTTGTTTCCAACTTCGCCGTCGATCTTCAGAACGCCGTCGTAGTTTGCAAACATGTGTCCGGCGATTGCCCTGGTGAATGCGTACTGAGTGTCGGTATCAATGTTCATCTTGATAACTCCGAAGCTCACGGCATCTGAGATTTCTTTAGCAGTTGAACCAGAGCCACCGTGGAATACCAGGTCAAACGGCAGGTTCTTGGAATATTTCTGTCCCACTGCTTTTTGAATTTCATCCAACAGTTCCGGGCGAAGCTGAACACTTCCAGGCTTATAGCTTCCGTGAACGTTTCCAAATGTTAGCGCTGTCAGGTAGCGACCGTTTTCACCGAGACCTAGGGCAGCGGCGGTAGCCATTCCGTCTTCGACGGTAGTGAACAGGTGCTCGCCCATTCCACCTTCAATGCCATCTTCTTCTCCACCAACAACTCCAACTTCGATTTCAAGAATTGATCCAACGTTTTTGCTCTTAGCTAGAAGCTCTTTAGCAATTTCTAGATTTTCGGTTAGCGGTACAGCAGAGCCATCCCACATGTGTGAATTGAAGAGCGCCTCTTGGCCCTTCTTTACTCGCTCAGCAGAAATTTCAAGAAGTGGACGCACGAAACCATCTAATTGGTGCTTGGCGCAGTGATCGGTGTGGAGTGCAACGGTGATGCCATACCCCTTGGCAGCTTCGCGAACGAAGGCGGCCATCGCTTGGGCACCAATTGCCATGGACTTTACGCTGGCACCCGACCAGTATTCGGCACCACCTGTTGAGACCTGAAGAATGCCGTCCGAGCCTGCCTGCTGAAGACCCTGCAAAGCGGCAATAGCTGTTGAGGAAGAAGACACGTTGATGGCGGGGTAGGCAAATTTCTGAGACTTGGCTCGATCGAGCATTTCTAGGTAAGCATCCGGTGAGGCTACTGGCATCTCTAGTTCTCCTTGTAAACGGCTGGTTCTTTTAGCTTGGCCGAAAGATCAACATCTTCGGTTAGAAACACCTCTGGCAGATTGTCAATGTTTTCTAGTCCGCTGGTTGGCTGGCCTACCTTTACGGCCCCCCACTGGACGGCAGTCATCGCACCCACAGGCACGTTGAATTCCACACCAATATCTTCGTGGCCTTCGGATAGTGGATTTTTTGTTATTGCCGCTAGGAATCCTGCCAAAGTGGCATCGCCAGCTCCAACAGTGTTTATTACTTTAACCGGAGTAGTTCGGGTGCCCCAAGCTCGGTTTTTTGTGACAGCTAGCATTCCATCGGATCCCAGAGACGCTAGTACACACTCAACACCGTGCGCGCAAAGCTCACGAGCAGCTTCAACCACATCTCCGTTGGTTAGTAAAGAGCGCTTAACAGCTGATGCCAACTCTTCGGCGTTTGGCTTCAAGATTGCTGCATCACCTTGTCTAACCCAGTAGGCAAGAGGCTCACCGGAGGTGTCAAGGGCCACGCGTACACCAAGTTTGGCCATTCGTTCAAAAATTGGATGTAGATCAACAAATGTTCCAGTTGACTGATCGATCGGGAGAGCACCTGCAACTACCAACCACTTCGCATCGTTGTCTTTAACGGTTTGCTCTGTCAGGTCAATAACACGCATCCACTCTTCATGAGTGAGGGGCTTAGGAGCCTCGTTGATTTTTGTGGTGGGTCCATCGTGTTCTAGGACTGTGGTTGAAACTCGAATGGTTCCTTCGATCCACATTGGAATCAAAAACTTCTTGGAACCAGTTCGCTCAAGAATTCCCTTCTCAGCGTTACCGATTGGCACAACACCGGGAGCTTCAATTCCAGCCAAATGCAATGCGCGAGCTACGTTGATGCCTTTACCGGCTAATTCTTCGCCCACTGAGTCGGCTCGGTTTACCGCACCTGAGTGAAGATTGGTGACGAAATATGTGCGGTCAAGAGTTGGTGCAGGAGTCAGGGTCACAATAGGTGACTTGGTGGTGTTGCCAGACATGCAGGTTCCTTTGCGGATTTTTCATTGGGTCCGGAGATCAGATTTTCCGGTGATTTTTCAGCTGCAAACACCTTTGTGAGCACTTCTAAAAAGTATAGCCAACGCCCTCAGGCCCCCAATTAAGGCCTCTGAGGCTTGGAAAAACCTAGTCTTTTTGGGTGTCTTTTTGTAGTTCGCTAGCGGTGATGCTATCCGGCGCAGATTCCAGCGGAGCTGGAGAAATGATCTCATCAGTACCCAACTGGTTTTCATCGAGGTCATTTAGCTTTCGAGCGGTCACTAAGACCCTGGATTCAAGAGATGAGATAAAGACGTTGTAGTCCTTCACGGTTGAAGTTATTGACCGTCCTAGTTTCTCAGCATGCTCAGCAATTTTCCCGATGCGCTCATAAAGTTCTTTTCCAAGCTTGATCATGGTTCGAACCGAACCTTCATCAGCGTTCTGACGCCAGATGTAGTTGATTGTTTTTAGAACCGAGAACAAACTAACTGGAGAAGCAAGTGCCACATTCTTCTTGAACGCATACTCCAGCAAAGCAGGATCAGCATCTAGTGCTGCCGACAACAACGACTCGGAAGGAACAAACGCAATAACAAAATCAGGTGATGCGTTTAGTCCAGTCCAATACTCTTTTCCAGAAAGTGCATCGATGTGAACCTTCATTGCTTTGACGTGAGCTGCGATGAGTTCTGATCTGCGCCTGGCGTCATCACCTTCGGCCAATTCCGAGATAGCCGAGGCTTCTTGGTAGGAATTGAAGGGAACCTTCGAATCAATCGCCAGGGATTTTCCACCAGGAAGATTGATAATCAAATCGGCTCGGCCAGATCCGCTGTCAGTGGAAAATGTTGCCTGTTCACTAAAGTCGGCATGCTTGATTAGCCCAGCAAGCTCAACTAACTTCCTAAGCTGGGTTTCTCCCCAAACGCCGCGAATGGAATTAGAAGACAAAGCCTGAGAAAGTGCCTGAGTAGTTTTTCTCAGCTGATCATCTGAGGCGATGGCGTTTTTTAGCTGTTCCTGAATTGTGCCGAACTGCTCGGTGCGCTCTTTCTCAAGGGCCTTCACCGAGATTTGCATTTGCTCCAATCGATCTTTTACTGGAGCTAGTTCGGCAATCAAACGAGACTCTTCGCGCTCTCTTGTTTCGCGCTGCTTCCGATCCTCTTCTGCTCGAAGCAAGGCGGCATTTAGCCCGGTGACTGTAGCTTCCGCACTGGCTAGTTGAATTGCCAAAGATGAGTCTGAGCTTTTGGAGCGAAAGCGAAGGGCAGCAACTAGTGCTCCAATAACGGCGCCAATAACTAGGCCTAAAGAAAGGTAAATGAGTTCCATGCTTAGAACTATGCCAGTAGCCAGCGACAAGATTGGACAAGGTCCCGTCTTGTTAGAGCTTCTTTAGCTTCAGCTTGGTGGCTACTAGCAGTTCCTCTAGATTCGTAGCCCCGTGGCGATCGGCGGCATGGATCACAATTCTCGAGCAGGCATCGCTGTCGGCCAGGGCATTGTGGTGGTCGAACTCCTCGTGGCCGATGGCGTAGGCAACCTGGTTTAGACGATAACTGTCCAAGTTGTAGGTCTTCCGCGAGATTGACACCGAACAGCTGTAGCTAATTTCTGGAAGCGTTGCCGAAACAGCTTCTGCAGCAGCACGCAGAACACCCATGTCAAAAGATGCGTTGTGCGCAATCAGGACGTCTTCTCCAATGAATTGAAGCATCTGGTCCAAAATCCTGGAAAACTCTGGGGCAGATTCAATCATCTTTGGGGTTATGCCATGCACCGCTATGTTGCCCTCGCTAAACCAGTTGTGAGCAGCAGGTGGTTGGAATAAGGACTCGAAGCTATCGACAATCTCGCCGTTGCGCACTCGAACCAGCCCAACAGCACAAGGGCTGGCGGGGGAGCCATTGGCTGTTTCGAAGTCGATAGCGGTGAAATCCAGAGACATGCTTAACAGTCTGCCAGTAGCTAGCGACAGGTAGGCTTGTATCCCGTGGCTCTAACAATCGGAATAGTGGGACTACCAAATGTTGGTAAGTCGACCCTCTTTAATGCACTGACCAAGAACAACGTTCTGGCAGCGAACTATCCGTTCGCAACCATTGAGCCAAATGTTGGTGTGGTGAATCTTCCCGATGCTCGCCTAGACAAGCTCGCAGAGCTTTTTGGAAGCGAAAAGATCCTGGCCGCACCGGTATCTTTCGTTGACATCGCCGGAATCGTTAAGGGCGCCTCTGTAGGCGAAGGACTTGGAAACCAGTTCCTCGCAACCATTCGAGAAGCCGATGCCATTGCCCAGGTAGTGCGCGGTTTCAGCGATTCTGATGTGGTTCACGTCGACGGCAAGGTCGAGCCTTCATCCGATATCGAAACAATCAACACCGAGTTGATTCTGGCTGATATGCAGACCCTTGAAAAAGCCAAGCCTCGCATTGAAAAGGAAGTTAAGGGCAAGAAAGCAGAGCCCGAGGCCCTGATAGCTGTTGATGAAGCGCTCGCGATTCTAAATTCAGGCCAGCCGTTATCCTCGAGCAAGATTGACCTGGATTCAATCAAGGAACTTGGGTTACTTACTGCAAAACCAATCATTTACGTCTTCAATGTTGACGAGGGTATCTTGACAGACCCAGCCAAGAAAAAGGCATTGGCCGACTTAGTTGCTCCCGCCGAAGCGGTCTTTCTAGATGCCAAGGTTGAATCAGAACTTATTGACCTCAGTAAAGAAGAAGCAGCGGAGCTTCTTTCCTCACTGGGACAAGACGAATCTGGTTTGGATCAGCTAGCCCGAATTGGATTTAGAACTCTAGGACTGCAGACATACCTAACTGCCGGACCTAAAGAAGCCAGAGCTTGGACCATCAAGCAAGGCTGGAGCGCTCCGCAGGCAGCTGGCGTTATCCATACCGACTTCCAGCGGGGGTTTATTAAAGCAGAAATTGTTTCCTTCGACGATCTTGTTGCAACTGGCTCGATGGCAGAGGCCAAGGCTAAAGGCAAGGTTCGCATGGAGGGTAAGGACTACGTCATGCAAGATGGCGACGTAGTGGAGTTTAGATTTAACGTTTAACTATGCAGCCACTGTACTTTTTAGAACGCACGTTCCCATTTCCCGTCGAAAGACTCTGGAGCGCTTGGACGAAATCCGCTGAACTCGAAAAGTGGTATTGCCCAGTATTTCTGAAAGTCATTCCAGGATCTGCCACCAGCGAGGCAGTCGTTGGAGGAAGGTGGGCAATAGCCGTTGATGTTTCCGACAACGGTTTTAACGCATACTTTTGGGGCACCTACTCCGTTATCGAGCTTCACCAAAAGCTGGTCCACGATTTGAACTATTCACAGGATGAACTCGAGTTTGCACTCAGAGAACCAGGCGCAGAAGCTCATCGAATTGAAATTGATTTCAGCAATACGGATGCTGGCACTGTGGTGCGCTTTTCACAGTTCGGTGAGATGGAACAGGAGCAAGCTGAGGCCTCTAAAGAGGGCATGGAAAGCTACTTTGACAACTTGGAAAGCTTTCTTTCAGTGGGGAAAATTGATTAGCAAAATCAGTTGAGCTGAAATTTCAACCGATGCTTTCCAAGACCGAAGTAATCTTCCAAGAGTCCGACCTGGACAAAACCGAAACTCTCCAATAGACCCTGCATGGCTTGGTTGCTCGGGGACGTCATGCAAGAAACGGCGACCATGTAGGGGCTTTGTGAAAGTTCAACAAAGAACCTTTCCATTAGGGCCTGACCCACGCCTTTACTCCGATGCGAACTAGTAATAGCCAGCGTTAGTAGCTCCCACTCGTTTGAACTGATTTTGTCTAGCTGAAGCATCCCGACAACAATGTTGTCTGCGATGGCAACAAACACGCCACCGTCTTCAACACCTGTTTCAATTTCTCCGGCCGGTGCTGGCTCTAGATCAGTGTTACCTTTGGGGAAGCATTCTGCGTCAAGTGCAATCAGCTCGGCCAGATCCGAAGGCACTGCGACTCTGACAATCAACTCCATGTCATTACAGTAGCAAGGGCAAAGAGCTGACCTTGGAGTCAATTCGCCGCTGGACTCGGTAGGGTACTTCTATGACCGCACCAGGAAGTGCCGTGGAGCATCCGGATAGAAACCTAGCTCTTGAGTTAGTTAGAGCCACCGAAGCCGCAGCAATTCGTGCGCATCCTTTTATTGGTAAAGGCCACAAAAACGACGCCGACAAAGCCGCGGTCGATGCGATGAGGGCCTTTCTTGGAACTGTGAATTTCGAAGGGCTTGTTGTTATCGGCGAAGGTGAGAAAGATAACGCGCCGATGTTGTTCAACGGCGAACTGGTGGGAACCGGAATTGGGCCAAAGTGCGACATTGCAGTTGATCCAATCGATGGAACATCCCTCACTGCGGCAGGGCGTCAGAACGCAATCTCTGTGATCGCAGTTGCCGATCGCGGAACAATGCTTGATGCCTCTTCCATTTTTTATATGAACAAACTCGTTACAGGCCCAGAAGGCGTTGGGGTTTGTGACATAAGAAAGCCTGTGGAAGAAAACATCAGGGCATTGGCAAAAGCTAAGAACAAATCCGTTTCTGAAATCGTTGTTGCCGTGCTAGATCGTCCAAGACACGAAGATCTGATTCGCGAGATTCGTGAAGCCGGAGCAGGAACGCGCTTGCTTTTGGATGGTGATGTGGCGGCTTCTATTCACGCCTCGAGCCGTGAGTCAAGAATAGATATGTGCCTTGGAGTTGGTGGCTCACCCGAGGGAGTTGTGACGGCTTGTGCGGTGACTGCGCTTGGCGGATTAATTCAGGGCATTCTTATGCCTCGAAATGAACAAGAAAAAGACATAGGAATTTCTCGTGGCTTAAAGATGGACTACGTCTATGAAGTCAACGAACTTGTTCGAAGCGATAACACATTCTTTATTGCAACCGGTGTCACAGACGGACAGCTGCTCGAGGGAGTCCGAAGAAAAGGGCCGATGATAAGAACTGAAAGCGTGATTATCCGCGGGCGAAGCGGAACCATCCGCCGAATTATTGCAGAGCACAAAGCCTCACGCTGGAGCTAACTCAGTTCAGGTTTAGTCTTCTAGAAAATCAATCACGGTTTGGTGTAGCAACTTGTTTGTGGCCAAGACACTAGACGTGGAGTCGGAAAATCCACCATCGAAGTCAGTCAGCATCCCACCGGCTTGCTCGATTATCGGCACCAGAGCGGCAATATCGTAAATCTTGAGATCGTGCTCGGCCACAACATCAACTGAACCCTCCGCAAGCAACATGTAGCTCCAGAAATCTCCATAAGCCCTGGTTCGCCAAACGACTTCGGAAAGTTTTAGCAGTTGTGGCAGGTAGTGACTTGATTGCCAAAGCTGCAGGTTGTTATAGCTCAGTGAGCAATTCTCGAGTTTGGAAACCTTCGAAACAGCTAGCTTTCTTTCACTACCGGTGACTGATTTGGTGTGAGCGCCGATTCCAGGAGCGGCCCACCATCTAGCGCCAAGTGCAGGTGCGGAGACAACCGAAACCGTTGGCTTATCGTCGATACTTAGGGCAATCAGAGTTGCCCAGACCGGAACCCCGCGAACAAAGTTGGCAGTTCCATCGATTGGGTCGATGATCCACTTTCTTGCGCTCTTGCCGCTGGAGCCAAATTCTTCGCCAACAATGGCATCACCGGGTCTTTTCAAGGCCAGCTGGGTGATTAGGGCCTGCTCCACGGACTTATCCGCATCAGTCACCGGAGACATGTCAGGTTTTGTTTCGATGTTTAGATCAAGTGCGCGAAAGCGAGGAAGCGATATTGCATCGGCGGCATCGGCTAGCTCAAGTGCTAGAGCGAGATCTTGATCGAAGGTGAACACCCTTACTAACTTAGCGAAGTCATAAGTCGGCGCAGAGAATCCACCCTGGATTCAGCCTGCGGCCCCAGTGCTCCGCTGGCAACGGCTTCATCCAATGCGCAATCAGGAGAATCGGCCAGGTGAGTACAACCCCTAGGGCAGGACCGGATTGTTTCCCAAAGGTCCTCGAATGAGCGCAGTAGGTTTTTAGGATCGATGTGACCAAGACCAAAGGATCGAATACCTGGGGTGTCGATAATCCACCCCTTTGATAACTTGATTGCTCGCACTGAAGTGGTGGTCTGTCGTCCTCGACCGGTGACATCGTTGACAACCCCAACGGCTCTATTAGCCGAAGGTGCAATTGCGTTTACCAGTGTCGATTTTCCAACTCCCGAGTGACCAACCAAAACCGTTACCTCACCAGCCAAAAGCTCATGGAGTTTTTCAAGATCAAACTCGTCGGATCGAGTCTGAACCACTGGGATACTCAATCCGGCAAAGCTAGCCAGAAACTCGGCTGGGTCCCGCAGATCTGTTTTTGTCACACAAATAATTGGCTTCATTCCTGCATCGAATGCAGCTGCCAAGTATCGATCGACAAGACGAGTTCTCGGTTCTGGGTTAGCCGCAGCAATCACAATCAAAAGCTGAGTGGCGTTTGCCACAATCACCCGCTCAACCTGGTCGCTGTCATCAGCACTTCTTCGAAGCAGAGTGGTTCTCGGTTCAATGCGCACAATTCTTGCCAGGCCGCCATCTTCCCCTGTGGTATCTCCCGTTAGTGCAACTACGTCTCCAACCACTGGTCCATCGGTGCGCAACTCTTTGGCGAGGGTGGCATTTAGTTGGATCTGAGAGTCCAGCAAAAGAACTTGATAGCGGTTTTTATCTACGCCAACTAATAAGCCAAGAGCCGCTCCGTCATGATCGGGTCTTATCTTTGTTCGCGGTTTATTGCCCTTGGGATTGGGTCTTACTCGAACATCGGTCTCATCAAGATCGTGCTCGCCAGGTTCGGGCTCGTAGAGCCAGCTCAAGTGCTACCCTTTAGCATTTGCTCCCAGAGCGAAACAAACTCAGGAATGGTCTTAGCAGTTACTGAGATATCTTCAATTTCAACCCCCGGAACTGCAAGCCCGATGATTGCACCAGCGGTAGCCATTCTGTGATCTTCGTAAGTTTTCCAAGTGCCGCCGTGGAGCTTTGCTGGCCTGATGACCATTCCATCTTCGGTTTCGGTGGCATCGCCACCGAGGGAATTGATTTCGCTAACGAGGGCCTTCAAGCGATCAGTTTCGTGTCCTCGAAGATGGGCAACACCGCGAATCTGGGATGGTGACTTCGCTAACGCAGCTAAGGCTGCAATTACCGGCGTGAGTTCACCGCCGGTGGATAGGTCAATATCTACGCCTTGAATTGTGCCAGTTCCAGTTATCACTAGGTCGTTGCCTATTCTTTCAACGCTTGCACCCATTTGCTGCAGTATGCCGTCGAAGTCATTTCCGACTTGGGTGGTTTTCTTGGGCCAGTTAGAAATTGTCACAGAACCGCCAGCCACCATGGCAGCTGCTAGAAACGGACCAGCGTTTGAAAGATCGGGTTCGATCCTTATTTCGCCGCCAGAAATTTCTCCTGGTTCAACTCTCCAGCTTGCAGGCCCGGTTTGAGATGCTTCCACGCCTCTGTTGCGAAGGCACTCAATTGTCATCTCGATGTGTGGCATCGAAGGTAAGTGATTGCCAACATGTGAAACAGTTAGGCCGTTTTTGAACCTAGCGCCAACCAGTAAAAGACCTGAAACAAACTGTGAGGATGCCGATGCATCAATCTCAATTGCGCCTCCCTCAACTTCTCCTTGGCCTTGGATAGAAAACGGTAGAGATTCCCCAGAGACTAAAACACCGAGAGAGCGAAGCGAGTCGATGGTGGTTTTCATTGGACGCTTGCGAGCTGCTAAATCGCCATCGAAATCAATCTGTCCGTTGGCCAGTGAAGCCAATGCTGGAACAAATCGCATGACCGTTCCGGCCAGTCCACAATCAATTGCTGCCGGGCCTAAAAGTGGCTTAGGAGTTACAACCACAGTGGTTCCGGAAACCTCAATGTGTGTGCCCAGTTTGCGAAGGGCTTCAATCATCAAGGAGGAGTCTCGAGAGACAAGACAGTCACGAAGGGTAGTTGGGCTTTCCGCGAGGGCTGAAAGAACTAACTCCCGATTGTTTAGGGACTTGGATCCCGGGAGGCTGATGGTTGCTGCCAGTTGATTTTGGGTGCTGGGAGCGGCCCAGCGGCGGGAATAGCTTTCATCAGTCATTGGTTTTAAAAGTAGCAGTAATGCAAAAACATTAGGAGTCCGCGGTGTCAGTAGTGCTAGAGCAAGCCGTAGCAGGCCGGTTGTTAGACTCTGAACCTATGACAATCCAGCCCAACAAGGCCTCCGAAGACAAGATTCGGGACTTTGAGCAGCAGGCAATCCCACTTATGCCCCAGCTTTACGGAGCGGCGCTTCGCTGGACCAGAAACCCCTCAGACGCCGAAGATTTAGTTCAAGAGGCCATGGCTAAAGCTTTTGTTGCCTGGGCTCAGTACCAGCAGGGGACCAACCTTAAGGCTTGGCTCTACCGAATCATGACCAACACTCACATCAACAGCTACAACAAAAAAGCCAAGGACCCTTCCAAGGGCGGCCTCGATGATCTCGAGGATTGGCAGCTGGGAGATGCAAAATCACTAACTGCAACAACCTCGCGATCAGCTGAACTTGAGGCATTGGATAATCTCCCATCCGAGGTAATCCGCAAGTCGCTTCTCGAAATCCCAGAGGAGTTTCGAATGGTGGTCTACTACGCAGTTGTGGATGGTCTGCCCTATGCGGAAATCGCGGAGGTTATGGGAACTCCGGTTGGAACTGTAATGAGCCGTCTTCACCGAGGCAAGAAATTGCTCCGAGTGCTACTTGCGGAATACGCCAGAGAACAAGGATATTTACCCTCAGAAACAAAAACGGAGAAAAGCTAATGGCAGAGTTTGACTGCGAAGAAACCAAGTCCTTGGTTCACGAGTATCTTCACAATGAATTACGTCCAGAGGACCAGAAGGACATCACCACCCACCTGGCGCTTTGTGATTCTTGCGAAGAAGAATACGATCTTGAGGTTTATCTCAATAAGGCAATTACTAGATCGTGCGATGAGGAACCACCAAAACAATTGGCTCAAAAAGTTCTGGACTTCATAAGAAAGTCTCAGTCACACTAACTTTGGGTTTCTTCCAATCCGAGCCATGGATACCAACCACGGTTTAGAACCAACCAAGCCATCAAGCCGTAGCCAGTTTGCGCTGGCATATTTCGTGCGGAAACTTCTAGTTCTGCGTTAAAGCCTTCGTGATCAACCAACGGGTGATAGAAATCCACAAACGGAACACTTCTTCTTCGGCAAACATCTTCATAGCCAGTGGCTAAGTGCTCGATCTCGTAGTTGAGGGCTTTATCAAAACTCGGTGGTGGGCCAACCACGAAAACTGAAATTTCATTGCGGCGTGCTTCATCAATGATGGTTGCGATGTTAAGTCTTGATCGAGAAACCGAAACTCCCTCACGTGCATCGGAATTTCCAAGTGCTAGCACTAGTCGATTGTCAGTTTCTGGTCGGAATCTTCTCTGGACTTCTCCGCCCCAGCGCTCCAGCAAGCTTGCGCTGGTCTCACCAGGAGAGGGCACGTTGTAAATGTCGATGATTGGATCTTCGATCGGGGTTCTGGCGATAACTCGTCCGACCCAACCAAGGGCCTTTACGTCACCGATAGCGGTAGTTGTCTCGTCGCCAAGAATGACGATGCGAGTTTCCGCTTTCTCAGCTTGCTCCATTTAGCTACAGCGCCAGCGCTCTTGTAATTAGGTCGGCTTGTTCTACCGCGTGACGCTTGGCAGAACCTGTCGCAGGCGAAGCACTTGCTGGTCTTGAAACCAGAGTTGCAACTTGACCGTCCATGTACTTAGGCAAGAACAGACCGATGTAGGTCCAAGGTCCTTGGTTCGCAGGTTCATCCTGTACCCAGTAGAGCTCGGCATTTGGATAGGAAGCGTAGGCTTGCTTGATTTCGTCTACCGGAGTTGGGTAGAGCTGCTCGATACGAACAACGGCAATGTTTCTCTCATTTCGCTTTTCAAGTTCAGCCATCAAATCCCAGTAGATTTTTCCTGAGCAAAGAATCAGGCGCTTAACACTTGCTTTGTCCAAACCTTGCACATCGTCAATAACCGGCTGGAATGACCCGGAAGTGAAATCAGCAACCGACGAAGAAGCGGACTTTAACCTGAGCATCGATTTAGGAGTGAAAACCACAAGCGGTCTTCTTGGTCTGGTGAACGCTTGTCTGCGCAGCAGATGGAAGTGTGAAGCTGGAGTGCTTGGCTGAGCAACAGTCATATTGTTCTCAGCACAAAGCTGCAAGAATCTTTCGATTCGCGCCGATGAATGGTCGGGTCCTTGACCCTCGTAGCCGTGAGGAAGCAGAAGAACCAAGCTTGAGTGTTGGTTCCATTTCTGCTCGGCCGAAGTGATGAACTCATCCACAATGGTCTGGGCGCCGTTTACGAAATCACCAAACTGCGCTTCCCACAAAACAAGTGCTTCCTTGTTCTCGATTGAGTAACCGTATTCGAATCCCATGGTTGCGTACTCACTCAACAGCGAGTCGTAAATCCAGAACTTAGCCTGAGTCTCGCTCAAGTTTCTAAGAGGCATCCACTCTTGGCCGTTGACTCGGTCGTGGAAGACAGCGTGGCGCTGAACGAAAGTCCCGCGCCTGGAATCTTGACCTGCAAGACGAACCGGGACGCCTTCCATTAGAAGGGATCCAAAAGAAAGCAATTCGCCAAAGCCCCAGTCGATGCCACCTTCGCGGCTCATTTCTAGTCGCTTGGCCAGAAGTTGCTGAAGCTTCGGGTGAACGCTGAATCCTGGAGGAGTGTTGGCGTGAGCGTCACCGATGAGCTCAATTACCTCTTTTGCCACAGCGGTTGGTCGGGAGATTTCAGGCTCATCGCTGGCTGTGGTTCCGATGCCTACTCGGCGAGGGATCAGCTCAATCGGAGCAGCCATTGCCTCATGCACTTCGACGAAGGCGTTTTCGAGCTTGGCTTGGAAATCCGAGTTGGCAGCTTCGAACTCAGCCTGAGTGATGTCTCCTCGTCCAACCAGGGATTCGAGGTAGAGGGTTCTCACCGAGCGCTTTGCTTCAATGAGGTTATACATCAGTGGCTGGGTCATCGAAGGATCATCACCTTCGTTGTGACCGCGGCGGCGGTAGCAAATCAAGTCAATTACCGCATCGTTTTTAAATTCCTGACGATACGCAAACGCTAGGTGCGCAACTCTAACAACGGCCTCTGGATCATCGCCGTTCACGTGGAAGATTGGAGCCTGAATTGATTTGGCAACATCGGTTGAGTAAACGGTCGATCGGGACTCGGATGGTGGAGTTGTGAAACCAACCTGGTTATTGATCACCAGGTGGATAGTTCCGCCGGTTTTGTATCCGCGAAGAGAAGCCATGTTCAAAGTTTCAGGAACTACTCCCTGGCCTGCGAAAGCTGCGTCGCCGTGAATTAGAACTGGCACAACCGGGAATTCATTTCGGGGAATAGCATTTAGGCGATCAAGTTTGGCGCGCACGATTCCCTCAAGTACAGGGTTAACCGCTTCCAAGTGAGATGGATTTGCAGCCAGTGAAACGTTAACCTTGTTTCCCTGAAGGCTCTCAAAGATTCCTTCGGTTCCTAAGTGGTATTTCACATCGCCTGAGCCTTGTACAGATTTGGTATCGGTGTTTCCTTCGAACTCTTTGAACACCTGACCGTAAGTCTTCCCAGCGATATTGGTCAGCACATTTAGTCGACCGCGGTGGGCCATTCCGATGCAAACTTCCTGGATACCTGCGTTGGCAGCGGACTGAAGTAGCTCGTCCATGGCAGCGATGGCACCCTCGCCACCTTCAAGACTGAAGCGCTTTTGTCCAACAAACTTGGTCTGAAGGAAAGTCTCGAAAGCCTCTGCTTCATTGAGTTTGTTCAGAATGCGCAGCTGCTCTTCGCGAGTTGGCTTGGCGTACGGCTTTTCTAACCGGTCCTGGAACCACTTGCGCTGGGTTGGGTCCTGGATGTGCATGTACTCAACGCCCACGGTGCGGCAGTAGGAATCTCGAAGAGTTTTCAGGATGTCGCGGAACGGGGCCTTGGTGGTTCCGCCAAAACCTGCTGTTCTAAACGTTCTATCTAGATCCCAGAGGCTTAGCCCGTGGTTCAACACATCTAGATCAGGGTGAGTGCGCTGCCTGTACTCGAGTGGATCGGTATCAGCCATCAAATGTCCGCGTACTCGGTAGGCGTTTATCAGCTCTTGAATTCTGGTGGACTTATCGCGGTCATCCGCACCTTCGCGGTCGAAGTCAGCAACCCAGCGAACTGGCTCGTATGGAATTCGTAGCGCCGCAAAGATCTGATCGTAGAAGCCATCTTCACCAAGAAGCAGTCCGTGAACAATCTTTAGAAACTCTCCGCTACCGGCACCTTGGATCACACGGTGGTCATAGGTCGAAGTCAGTGTAATTACTTTGCTGATTCCAAGTTTTGCCAGATGAGCATCGCTCATTCCCTGGAACTCGGCTGGGTAGTCCAACGCTCCGGCTCCAACGATGCAACCTTGGTTTTTTGTCAAGCGCGGAACCGAGTGAACAGTTCCAATTCCACCCGGATTGGTAAGCGAAATGGTTGTTCCTTGGAAATCGCTAGCTGTCAAAGTGTTTGTTCGAGCCTTTGCCACAAGTTCTTCGTAGGCGGTTAGGTACTCAGCAAAGTTCAGGCGCTGAGCGCGTTTGATGTTAGGAACCAAGAGTGCTCTTGAGCCATCAGGTTTTGGAATATCAATTGCAAGACCGAAGTTGATGTTGGCAGGCTGCACCACAACTGGCTTCTCATCAACAATGTCGTAGTAAACGTTTTGACTCGGGAACTTTTTTAGCGCCTGAATAATGGCAAAGCCAATCAAGTGCGTGAAAGAGATTTTTCCACCACGAGTTCGAGAAAGATGAGAGTTGATAACCAGACGATTATCAATCATGAGTTTTGCTGGCAGCGCGCGAACACTTGTCGCGGTTGGGATCTGCAACGACTGGTCCATATTGGTTGCCAGAGTCTTTGCCATTCCCTTTAGGGCTGTTACCTGGTCTTGAGCATCTTCCTCGGATGACTCGGGCACTATGGCGATTGATTCAGTGATCGGAGCCTGGGCTGGAATTGGCGCGGGCTTTGCCTCAACGCGAGTGGTCTTGGCAACCACCGGAATCGATGAAGTCATATCTGAAACTACGGGGGATTGACTAGTTGGAGCTGGGGTTACCGCTCCCTGTGTGGACTGGTAGTTTTCGAGGATTGGCCACCAGGCCTTATCGACGGAGTCTGGGTTTTGCTTGTACTTTTCGTACATCTCTTCTACTAGCCAAGAGTTGGCTCCGTAGTCGTCTTGCAATCCTTCACCGGACACGGAAAAACCCCTTATTTGTTGGCTTGAATGACTCCTATATCTTACGCTCTGCGAGCGATAGGGGTCTGGCCCTTGGTAACTAGCCGTAAATAGGGCAAATCTCTGTGGCTACTTACTTGGGCCACTTTCCTCGTTCGTACTGCTCAGGCCAATCCACTTCAATGCCCAATTCACTGGCGGCTCGAAGCGGCCAGTAGGGATCTCTGAGGCTAGCGCGGCCAATCAGGATTACATCCACCTGACCTGACTGCAAAATTTGCTCGGCTTGCTTGGCATCGGTAATCTGACCCACAGCACTAACCGGCTGCTTGATTCTTTCTGCAACATATTCTGCGAGTGGAACTTGATAACCCGGTCCCGAAGGAATCGTGACTCCAGTGATAATCCCTCCACTTGAAATATCGATAAGGTCAACACCTGATTCAGTTGCCCACTTCGAAACCTCGGCTGTTTGAACTTGGTCCCAACCACCCTCGGCATAGTCGGTTGCCGAAAGGCGCAAAAACAGCGGCATAGATTCAGGGATTGCATTTCTCACGGCCTTGATTGTTTCCATCAAAAAGCGAGCTCTGTTCTCTAACGACCCGCCATACTGATCGCTTCTATCATTTGCAAGAGGCGAAAGGAATTGGTGGATCAAATATCCATGAGCACCGTGAATTTCAACTGCGTCAAAACCAGCAGACACCGATCTTTTGGCAGCAGCAACAAATGCTTCAACGAGCTTTGCAATTTCATCGACGCTCAAAGCTCGAGGAGCTGCGTAATCGCCAAAGGCGACATTTGTTGATGAAACGCTTTGCCAGCCACCTTCGCTTATCGCGACTGAACCAACGCCGCTTGACTCCCGATGCACGGATGCTTTCCGACCGGCATGAGCAAGCTGCATCGCAACTTTCGAACCATGCGAATGACAGATATCAACAATCTTCTTCCAAGCCTTTGCCTGCTCGTCGTTCCAAATTCCAGTGCACCAGGGAGTGATTCGACCTTCGGGGCTAACGCCAGAGGCCTCAACAAATATCAGGCCTGCGCCGCCCACCGCCCTTGAACCGAGGTGAATCTCCTGCCAGGCGCCAGGCATGCCGTCCTTGTTCTCAGCCGAGTACATACACATCGGCGAGATCCAAATTCGGTTTTTTACCTCAAGGCCGCGAAGTCGGATCGATTCAAAGAGTTTTGGCATTGGCATTCCTTTTTTCAATAACTAGGGTTCCGAGGGCTGTGAAGAGACCTAAAACTACACCTAGTCCAATTGCGATATTCAAAGGAACAAGTGCTGTTAGGAAGCCAATAATTGCCGGTCCAGCTAGTACTCCAGCGTAGGTAATTCCAACTACTTTTGCCATGTTACGCCCGGTGTGAGTGTCCTCGCCGACTTCGGCTGAGTAAGCAAACATCTGCGGCACCACTCCTGCAATTCCAATTCCGGCAATCACCCAGCCAGCAAGTGCTACCGGAGAAGTTGTAGAAAGAACCACCACGCATGTTCCAACAGCTGAAACTAGAGAACCAAATCGAATAACAAATATTCTTCCGCGAGCAGCAACTACCTTATCGATTACCAACCGTGTGGTTCCCATTGCTCCTGTGTAAACAACGAGAGCAATTGCAGCCTGAGCATCAGAGGTACCAAGCACTCTTGCGTGATGAAGAGTGGACCAGTCCACACCTGTACCTTCGGCAATTGCTGCGGCCGCAGCCATTGCACCCAAGAACAAAACAAAACCAAGAACCTTTCTATTGGAAGCATTTTGTGCTTTGAGACGAGATTTTTCGGCTTGCTTGTCTGCAGCCTTAGTTCGTGTATTCAATTGGTGGTTCGGACTATCGGGAAGCATCCAGGTTCGCATTGAAATTGCGACCAGCAAAGTAGCAATGGCTGCGCCGGAGAGTGTGGTTTGCATTTCAAGCCTATTAGCCAAAGCAATTCCGCCGACACTGGCGCCGATCAATCCTCCGAAAGACCACATGGAATGAAAAGCCGAGAAAATTGGCCGCTGATAGGCCTTTTCAACATCAACCGCATGGGCGTTCATGGCTACATCAGTTGCTCCGACTCCGATTCCCAACAGAAACAATGCGATACCTAAATAGAGTGGTGTGTCAGCAAACCCTGGTAGAAAAAGCATCACGCCCATGAACGTGCCCGATAGGAAAGCTGCTGTCCGAGAACCCACCCGATCTATAAGATTTCCTACCATTTGTATAGCGGTAAGCGCACCGCCTCCAAAAACCAGCAGCAGTGTGCCAATTGCTGCATGGGAGATTTCAAACTTGTTTTCAACAAATGGAATGTGCACCGCCCAGAAGGTCACTGCGGCACCTGAGATTGTGAAATAGGCAAAAACTGCGAATCTTGCCTTTTGTAATGTGGACACCTGATGTCTCCTTCAAATCGACCTTCGGGCAGTAAGACCTATCTTAGGTAGCTAGGTTGGCGGGATTGGGTTGCTTTGACGGTTAGGACTTGGCCGAAAGCAGGCGCTTTAGAAGCTTGCCGACCTTATTGGCTTCGATCAGAAATCCGTCGTGACCGTAGTCGGATTTGATGACAAACAATTTGTTTCCAAAGAGCTTCTTTGGGACACTTTCTGCAATTACTTCCTGGCTTGGTACCGGGAACAATCGATCGCTATCAATACCCACAAGCAACATCTCAGCTTTGATTTTTTGAATGGCTTTTTTGATGGATCCTCGTCCACGAGCGATGTCGTGAGAGTTCATGGCCTCGACAAGAGTGAGGTAGCTGTTGGCATCAAATCTGCGGGTGAATTTGTTGCCGTGGAAATCTAGGTAGCTCTCAACCGCGAAGCGTCCACCGTCACCAAATGGATTTACCTTGGATTGCCAAGCGCGCTCAAAGCGCACATTCAATTCTTCGGGGGAGCGATAGTTCAAAAGCGCCATGCGTCTGGCCAGCGCAAGTCCACGGTAGGGACCTTTACCTGCAGCAGCGTCGTAGTAGTCACCTTCATTAAAGGCAGGATCTGCTTTGATCGCCTCGAGCTGAACTGAGTTCAATGCAATTTGATCGGCGTTAGAAAATGCAGGTGCTGCGAGAACCGCGATTTTTTCCATTGCTTCGGGATATTCGATTGCCCATTCCAGAACTTGCATACCACCCATGGAGCCACCGATGATTGCTTTCCAGCGTTTTATTCCAAGCTGCTTTGAAAGCTCAACTTGCGCAGTGACTTGGTCACGGATAGTTATGTAAGGAAAACGTGGTCCGTACTCCTTACCCTTCTTATCCAAAGACGTTGGTCCAGTCGAACCTTGGCAGCCTCCGAGCATGTTAGGAGCAACGACAAAGTACTTGTTTGTATCTATCGCGAGCCCTGGACCGATAACCCCATTCCACCAACCGGCGGTTGGGTGTGCCCTAGTTGCCGAGCCAAATGCATGAGAGTCTCCAGTTAGCGCGTGAAGAATCAAGATTGCATTTGACGCGTCGGGCTTTAGTTCGCCCCAACTTTCGTAGGCAATCTTGACGTCATCGAGCTTCTTGCCGCTTTCGAGCTTTACATCAAAAGAAGTTGTGAACTTGCGATCCCCTGCAGGGTCTCCATCGCGCCAGGCGCCTGAGGCCGGTGGTTTGCCAATGAGCTTTCTGGCCATTTCGTCCGTGATGAACTCAGATGGGATGCTGTCACCAGATACTTGAAATTCCATGATTGTGAAAAAGCCTAATGGTTAGCTGAGTGCATCAACAGCTAGTGAGGCCAGCAGCGCAGCGCCGTCTCCCAAGACAGAATCATCGAATACTGCCTTGTTGGAGTGATTGGTGGCAGCGTTGGTGTGATCGGTCCCCGGAGGGCATGCACCCATAAACACGAATGCTCCTGGAATCTCGCTCACAATCGATGCAAAGTCCTCGCCGCCCGCAATCGGTGTTGGGAGGTTGATGTATCGGCTAGCGCCAAACAGTTCGCTGGTTACTTTCTCTACCGAAGAGATTGCTTTAGGGTCATTCATCAAAACCTTTGTAGCTCTTGTGAATTCAACCGTTGCACTCAAGCCAAATCCGGTTGCAATAGAGTCGACAAGCTCCTGGGTGTATTGCTTTAGCTTGGTGGCATTTTCCTCGGAGAACACTCTGACAGTTGCGCCGAACGATGCAGTTTCAGGAATAACGTTTGTGGTTGCAGTATCTCCAGCTCTTACCCAACCGATGTTTACAATCACTGGATCAAACGCACTGAAGCGCTTTGTCACCATGGTTTGAAGAGAAGACATAATTTCGTTTAGCACGCTGATTGGATCCTTAGATAACCAAGGCATAGAACCATGTCCACCGCTACCGGTGACAGTTACAAGTAAGTCTCCGGCAGATGCCATCAAGGGCCCGCTTCGAGAGCCCATCATTCCAAGCGGGTAGGAGCTAAAGACATGCAGACCGTAGGCCCGAATTGGTTTAGATCCAGAAACCATCAGAGCTTGTTCTTCGATCATCACATCGGCTCCGTGATGGCCTTCTTCGCCAGGTTGGAAAAAGATGATCACTTCACCTTTAAGTTCTGACTTTCTTGACGCAAGGATCTTTGCGGCTCCAACTCCCATGGCCATATGCAAATCGTGACCACAGGCATGCATAAAACCATTAGTTGAGGCGTATGGAACTCCAGTTTCTTCAATTACCGCAAGGGCATCCATATCGGCACGCAACAATACGGTTGGCCCAGGAAGATCTCCTTTTATGTGCAGAACTGCAGAGGTGATGGATTTACCCAAAGTGATTTCGCCAAGAGGGGAAATTTCATCGAGGATTACCTTGAGGGTGTTTGGTAGTTCAAGTCCAAACTCAGGAATCTGGTGGAGCTTTCGCCTGAGGGCCTGAAGCTCAGGCAGCATTGATTGGGCCTGCTCAAGAATTGACTGGGTCATGCAATCATTGTGCCACCACGGAACCCATACCCTTTATACATGTTCTTTAGCTCCATGCATCCCTCTTGGCAAGCCAGGCTTTCGGCAAGTAAAGACTTGCTAACCGAGATCGAGGCTCAGCTAATCTCAGAGCCGCAGATCACTCCGCCACCGGCCTTGGTGATGCGCGCGTTCCAAGAACCGTTCGAGTCGGTAAAGGTTTTGCTGATTGGCCAAGATCCCTATCCCACCAAAGATGTTGCCTGCGGCTTGGCCTTTGCGGTTTCTAATGTAAGCAAGCAACCTCAAAGTCTAAAAAACCTAATGAAAGAACTGGCCACCGATTTACCTAAAGTTTCAAATTCCGGTCAATTAGATCGCTGGAGTAGCCAGGGTGTGATGCTGCTCAATTCCGCATTGACCACCATTGTTGGAGCCCCCGGTGCCCACGCCAAGATCTGGATTGGATTTACCAAGGCTGTTATTGGGCAACTGGATTCAAGTTCTCTGGTTTGTATAAGCCTTGGCGAGCATGCCAAAAAGCTAAGTGCGTTGATTGTGAAGGGGGAGGTCATCCAAGCCACTCACCCCAGTCCGCTTTCTGCCTCGCGTGGCTTTTTTGGATCACGGATTTATTCCAGAGTGAATTCGGCTCTTCAAGCAAAGGGCCTAGCCCCGATAGATTGGTCCTGTTAGGAGTAGCCGTGGGTCTTGATTCAACCTCTCGCTGGAGATTAATCAGGCGCTTTCGCGCTCGCGGATTCCGGGAAGATACCGACAGGCCTCTAACTCTTAGCATCAGGGCTGCCCAGCCGAAGGATTGCTTCGCGATCTGCGAGATCTATAACTTCTATATACAAAACTCAGTGGTGACTTTTGATGAGCAGATAATGCAGCTTAGTGCGTGGGAAGAAAAGCTCGAGTACCTAAACAAGCAAAAGCTACCGTTTATCGTTGCCGAAACTGAAACCGGCGAGATTCTCGGATTTGCCTATGTTGCTCCCTGGCGTCAAAAATCCGCCTATCGGAGAACTGTCGAAGACAGCATCTACTTGCGTGCAGCAGCAACTAGAAAACGAATTGGGACCAAGTTGCTGGAAGAGCTGCTTGCCCTTTCTAAGCAAGCCGGAGTAAAGGAAGTTGTTGCTGTGATTTCCGACAGCGGCGCTGAATCATCAGTGCGACTTCACGAGCAATTTGGATTCAAAAAACAGGGTCACCTTGCCAAGGTTGGCTTCAAGTTTGACCGTTGGCTGGGAACAATCCTGATGCAAAAAAGCCTCTGATAGGTTGAAGATATGAGCCTTCGGGGATGTTTGCTGTCTATTGCTATGACAGCTCTGCTAGTAAGCGGTGTCGCCCCTGCAGCTAGCGCCGCAACAGCCCAGTCAACCGAGAAAATTTCCGGAGTGCTGGTTCAGTATTCGGCCGGCGTTGAAGCCGTGGCACCAAACGGTGAACCAACGGGAGCAAACTTACTTCGAGGCAAAGTTGTCAGTGAAGATCTTGGTGGGGGACTTTTCGCTCTGAACTTTGTTGAGCCGATGGACAAAACTCTGGCAAAGATTTGGATCAAGCGCATGGTGCTTGATCGAAGAATTATCTGGGCTGAGCCAAACCTCGCTATCGAAAAGGCCTCGGCGAATATTTCTAATCGCCCAATTCTTACTCAGGCTCGAGCGGCATCAGGCCCAATTTCACTCGTTGCTAAACCGGCCGTTAGTGCAACCGCCAGTGACCAAGCCAGAGTGCGGCTTAGCTGGAAGACCCCATCCAAACGCTACGGGGCAAAGATTGTTGGATACCGAGTTCAGTACTCTTCCAACGGTGGCGCCAGCTACCAGACATTGATTTCTAACACCGGCAGCAGCGACACACGAGTATTTGTCAGCGATGGAATTCGGGCTGGAATCAGCTATCGATTCCGGGTGCGGGCCATAACCAACGATGGCTCCGAGCTCAACACTGTTGGCGCATCATCAAACACCGCTTCAGCAACAGTTAGAACTGCTCCGAAGCCTGTCTATGTCACCTCGGCGCCAAGAATCGGTCCTGGAAACGTCACATACCTCGAACAGTCAATTTCTGATCGGGGTGGATTCGCAGCCAGCGCGGTTAGATATCGAGCTGTTGCCACCGCAAGCGATATTGAATCGGTCGAGACTTCTTTATGCAACGCAACCAGGTGTCAATTCCCTGAGCTGCTGCCAGACACCACCTACACAGTTGAGGTCTTCGCAACCAATGAGCTAGGCATTTCAAGTTCGAATGCCACCGTACCGGCAAATGATTTGTACTTTCCGCTGCAGTGGTACCTCAATGGTAAAAATGGCGTTTCTATGCCAACGGCCTGGAAGTACTCAAAGGGCGATGGCTACAAAGTAGTTGCGGTGATCGACACCGGTATCAGGGCCCACCAGCAGATTGACAAGGCTCTCACTAGAAACGCCGACGGCAGTATTTACGGGTATGACTTTGTCTCCGAACTAGCAAACGCCGCTGATGGCGACGGTGAAGACTCAAACCCAAACGATGAGGGCGATTCCTCAGGTGGAAACAGCTTCCATGGAACTCACGTTGCCGGCATCATTGCTGCCGAGCACGATTTTCTTGGAACAGCGGGTATTGCCCCGAACGTAAAACTGTTGCCAATCAGAGCTCTCGGTAAAGACGGCGGGACAATCTCTGACCTCGTAAAAGCGGTCAACTGGGCAGCCGGAGTGAAAATAGCCGGTATCCCTCAAAACAAGTTTCCGGTATCGGTGATCAATTTGTCCCTCGGTGCGAAAGAGGTAGTTTCTTGCACCGGCGGCTACGCGTCAATTTTTGATGCGGCGATTGCTAAAGGCATCACCGTGATTGCTGCTGCAGGAAATGAGAGCAGAGCATCACTTTCATTCCCAGGTAACTGCAACGGCGTAATCACCGTTGTGGCTACTCAAGCGTTAGGGGATAGAGCAACTTACTCAAACTTTGGAAGCGGCACTTTGCTATCAGCACCCGGCGGTGAGTTCAACATCGGTTCGACCGAGTCTCCAGATTCACGCGGAGGAATTATCTCCTCCTGGGTTGATTCTGCGAACTTGCCTTCCTACCGTCTTTCTGAGGGCACCAGCATGGCCACCCCGGTAGTTTCAGGAATCGTCGCTTTGATGTATTCGATGCAACCCAACATCACCCCGGCAAGGGTAAGAGCAATTCTCCAAGACTCGGTTCGACCATTTGCCCCAACCTCTAATTGCGCAATCATTGGTGGTTGTGGTGCGGGAATCATCAACGCCCAACTAGCACTTGCTAGAACTAGTGCTCTGAAATAAACGGAAAACTTCAGTTAAATGAAAAGACCCGCAAGCAGCGGGTCTTTTTGTTTTTGGTGCGGAAGGTGGGACTTGAACCCACACGTCCTTTCGAACGCTGGAACCTAAATCCAGTGCGTCTGCCAATTTCGCCACTCCCGCGTTCCTCGAATAGTCTAACCATTTCCCGCTGTGGATAAATCCTCCCGCCAAAATTCGCCAATTGGCAAACTTGCCTTCCGCTAGAAATATCAAGGAGGTAGCTTGCCGGAACTGGTCTCTTCCCTTGCAACTCTGGCCAGGCGAAGAATCGTATCGGGGGATGTGGAAGTTTCCCGTGCCCTAAACGATGTCTTAGACGAAGCGGTTGAGGCTGAGCCAAACGGCGTTTTGGCAGCACAGGAGCCAAGGCTCAGAGCAGAGCTAGCTCAACAGCTATCGGCCTACGGACCACTACAACCACTTCTGGATGACCCCGATATAGAAGAGATATGGATCAACAGCACCTCTGAAGTGTTTGTTGCAAGAGCGGGAGTTAGCTCTGCCCTTGAAATGGGCATTGAGCAGGAACTTCTTCAGACCCTAATCGAAAAGATGCTTCGAAACACTGGCCGACGCCTAGATCGATCTTCCCCTTTCGTAGACGCCTCACTAGAGGATGGCTCCAGATTGCACGTTGTCATTCCAGATATAACCCGAAACACCTGGAGCGTAAACATTCGCAAGTTTCCAAACTGGGTCTATTCACTCAAACGACTTGTTGAGCTTGAATCATTGAGTGCTTCTCAAGCGCAATTCCTGAGTGGGCAGGTAAAGCTTGGAAAGAACATTCTGGTTTCTGGGGCTACTCAAGCTGGCAAGACAACACTTTTGTGTGCATTGCTGAACGAGGTAAGAGATTCGGAAAGAGTTGTCTCCGTTGAGGAAACTTTCGAGATTAGATATAAAGGCCTGGATTGGGTTGCGATGCAGACTAGGCAACCCAACCTCGAGGGCGTTGGTGAGATCTCGCTTCGAAGACTTGTCAAAGAAGCTCTTCGAATGCGTCCAGGTCGGATAGTGGTTGGAGAGGTCCGACAAGCAGAAAGCTTCGATCTCTTGATTGCTCTGAATTCAGGTTTACCTGGATTATGCACAATTCATTCAAACTCAGCTCAAGACGCAATTTCCAAACTGTGTACTCTGCCGCTTTTGGCAGGAGCAAACATAACTAGTGAGTTTGTGAATCCAACGGTCGGCTCCTGCATCGACCTAGTGATTCACTGCCGGATGCTGCCCACTGGCAAAAGAGTTGTCGAAGAGATCGCCACCGTTAGCTTCAATAACAAAACATTAGCTATTGATGTTGTGTCGGTCACAGCATGAAACCACTGCGCATGGCTTTGGAAGCTGCTGGCTGGTCGAGGCACTCTCCGATTCAGTTTTTGATTTTCGTGTTTGCAGCCTCGATTCTGCTAGCCAGCTGGGTTCAGTTGAGCTTTGAGGTGCCAGGACTAACAATATTTAGCTGCCTTGCAACCTTTGGGCTTAGCATCGAATCGCTTAGGTTTAGATCCAAACAAAGAAGTGACCAGCTGGCGCGGCTATGGCCAGAAGTTTTAGATTCACTTCACTCTGCAGCCAGCAGTGGTTTTGGAATTGTCGATTCACTGGAGCAAGTGGCAAGAAGTGGGCCTTCAAGAATTCAGCCAGTTTTCCAGGAACTGGTTGACCGGGTAGATTCCGGCGCGGGGTTAGATAATTCGTTGGATTGGTTTAAGTCGCAGTTCGGGCAGCTGCAGGCAGATCGATTAGTTGAACTGATTCGAATTGTGCATCGCTCTGGGGGAGTTGGATATCTAGATTCACTGCGTGAGCAGGCTTTGAGAACAAGATCTGAGATTGCGCTTTGGGGAGAACTTGAATCCAAGCAGGGCTGGGTGACAGGAACCGCCAAACTTGCAATTGTTGCACCTTGGATTATCGTTGCAACCCTTGCGGCTAGATCGGAAAACGTCGCAATCTATAACACCGTTGAGGGAACCGGAGTTCTGGTTGCAGGCCTCTTGGTTTCTTTAATCGCCTATCGACTTGTTGGCCTAATGGGCACACTTTCCAAACCAAGCCGGGTGCTTACAAATTGAATATCGAGTTTTTGCTCGCCGTTAGTTTTGGCTTCGGTGTTGCAAGTTTTTTCACCTTGGCGATGCAAAGTTCAAACACTGCGCTGGCCGTTCGCGTGAACGCCGCGATTACCCCTTTGCCACCTAGGCCTAGAAAGTTGCTTGGGCCGGGTAAGTTGCTGATCACCCAATTTCGATCTGATAAATCAGCGAAGTTAGAGCGCGCGCTGTTTGAGCTTCCAGAACTAATGGACCTCATGACAGTTAGTCTTCGGGCCGGCGATGGGGTCTATCGGAGCTTTGCAACTGTGATTCCAAGGTGCGACGGTGAGATTGCTCGGGAGTTTTCCAAAGCCCTAAAGGCGGTTGAATATGGCGCAGCCTTTGGTACAGAAATCAGGCGTGTGGCGGAAGCATTACCTCACCCGCAGGTAGCGGAGTTTGTAGCGAAGGTCTCGACCTCTCTCGAGCGGGGCACGCCTCTGGCTCAAATGCTTTCCGAGCAAGCACTCAGCGTTAGGGAGGAAATAAAGAGTCGATTGTTGAGGCAGGCAGGTAGGAATGAAACGCGCATGCTGATTCCGCTAGTTTTCTTGATTTTGCCGGTGACTGTTTTGTTTGCCATCTACCCAAGCCTTGAGCTACTGAACTTTGGATTCATCTAAGAAAAAAGGAGAAAAATGAAAAACAAATTGTTTCATGATGAGACCGGTGACGTACCCGGGTGGGTACTGATTACCTTGATGACTGCAGGGCTAGTAGTGGTGATGTGGTCTTTTGCAGGCCCTGCCCTGCAGGGAGTGTTTCAACAGGCGATGAACCGTGTGGTCAGCTTCTAGGCAGGAAGGTTCTGCAGTTACTGACTTTGTTTTAGTGGCATTTCCAATGTTGGCAATTTTTGTGGCAACTATTTCCATCACCCTTGGCTCATACGCGCGACTGGTTTTACTTGACTCAACCATTGAAGGTGCAAGGTTTGCCGCGCTAGCAGATCAGGACATAGCTTCTGGAATCGCAAAGACCAGGCAATTGGTAGTTGCCGCCCTAGGACCTGGCATGCGCGTAGATGTTGCAGGAAGCGTTTCGAGGTTCGGAAGCGTTGAGTCAGTGAGACTTGTTTCGACGCTAGGAATCAATCTAATTCCCGGTAGCAACTTTCTGAGCGTCTCGTCGGTGGCAACTCGTGAGAACGAGTACTAGTCCAGCATCCGAGCAGGGCTCGGCAATGGTAGATCTGATTGGCTTCGGTGTCTTACTGCAGATACCAATTTTGATGTTTGCAACTTTTGCTGTTTCACTTCAGCAGCAAAGCTTTGCTGTCGAGTCAATTGCAAGGCACGCATTGCGAGCTCACTCTCTCTGGCCCGTAAACCAGAGCACTCAAGAAGTTGTTGCCACTATCGCAAAAGATTTTGGTCTCTTAGCCGATCAAGTCAGTTGGAATATCTCATGCACTCCAAATCCCAATTGTTTGGAACCAAACACCACAGCTCAAATCGAGGTTAGGTATGGGCAGTTAGTTGCCTACGCAAGTTCGAGATTTTGATTCCAATGAGCGTGGATCACTCGCACCGTTAGGAATTGGGTTAGCTATGCTTTCGCTAACACTGATTCTAGGAATCCTCGCCGCGGCAAGTCTGTACCTAACGGAGCGAAGGCTAACTACAGTTGCCGAGTCAACAGCCATCGCGGTACTGATCGATGCCAAAGGAAATCTTGCTCAACCACTTACCCCAATAGCTTCAAGGTGGCTTGCAACACAGTCACTTCGAGGTCTTTTCCAAGTTGAGCTAGTGGAAGTCAGTTCTATAGACCAAAGAAGCGTTCGAGTTAGGTTGTGCAGCAGTTCAAGACCGATATTTGAAAACTACATGTTTTCTGAAATTGGCAGAGTCTGCTCTGAGGCTTTGGCCCGGCGCGGAAGATAGCGGTGGGCCATGGCGGCCCCAATGATCCCGGCACCAGTAAGTGTGAACATCGCAGTCGCCAATCCAAATACTGCAGTGACTAGCGAAATCACAAGTGGTGTGGCGGCAACTCCAGCATCAACTAGAAGACGATATGAGGCAAGGAATTCATTTCTTTCACCCTTAGGCGCTAGATCAGAGCCGATAACCAGAATGATTCCACTTCCAACACCATTGGCAAGTGACATAACAAGGGCGACCGCAAGGAAAGTGGTCGCGTCTGTTGCAAACGTTAGTAGTGAAAAGGTAAAGGAAAGTCCAAGCAAAGTTGGGAGAGCTGACCATCTCCTTCCGAAGCGATCCATGATTTGTCCCGAGGTGTATGAGAGCGCAAGATCGAGAGCTCCTGCAATACCCATGTACAGCGCGGTAGCTGCTGGCGATAATCCAATGTGCAAGGCCCAAAGCGGAAGCCCAACAATCCGTGCAGTTCTGAGACCGCCCATAATCGCAGACACAACACCTAATGTGGCTAATTTTTTGGATTCTCTTTTTGCAACCATCCAGGTTGCCCCTGGTTTAGTTCCGGGAGTGTTTGGCATTAGATCTGGCTTCACGAAAACTAGAACAAGGGCAGCCAGAGCACAGAAGATAACGGCATTCCAATACACGGCCCTTACATCAAAAAGAGTAATAAGAAGTGCGCCAATCATCGGCCCAAAAAAGTGCCCTGCCCGAAACACTCCTCCAAGAATCGAAAGCGATCGTGCTCGATGCGAATAGGGGACGGCTTCTGTGAGAAATGAATGTCTAGCTAAGGCAAATACTGAAACGCTGGCACCGAGAAGAAACATTCCTAAACCCAGCATCCACAAACTGGTTGAGAGCAAAGAGACAAATACACCAACGCTTCCAACTGCAGCGGCGGAGAGCATTGCCTTGCGCTCCCCGATTGCGTTGATTAGTTTGGCTGCGGGAATATCCGCTACCAGTGTGCCAACCATGACTAGTCCAGTGATGATTCCTGCGGTTGGAAGGCTCGCTCCAAGCGCCTGAGCACTGGCAGGAATGATTGGGAGCAGGCTACCTTCGGCAATACCAAACAACAGTGATGGGGTGAATACCGGAAAGCTCAAGCTCGATATCTTGAAGTCCTTGGTGTTTGCGGGCACCTGACAATTATGCTCCTGACTTAGACTTGTGAAATCATGTCGGAACTAGATCTAGCAACTGAAATAAAGACGCTTCGGCAACTGTTTGCAACCATCAAAGAAGTCATAAACCCCGTTGCATTGCAGTTGGAAGTGAACTCGCTGCGAGAGCAGGCTTCAACTGGCAACCTCTGGGATGACCCAGATCGCGCCTCAAAAATCACGTCTTCATTGTCCAGATCTCAGGACAAACTCGACATGATTGTTTCGGTTGAGGCGCGAGTGAATGACCTAGAGGTATTGATTGAGATGGCTAACGATGCCTCTGATACTGCGACCAAGACCGAAGCAAAAAAGGAATTGTCGGATCTTCAAAAGTTAGTTGGAGAACTGGAGATTCAAACCCTGCTCAGCGGGGAATACGACTCTCGCTCAGCTGTGGTGACCATTCGAAGCGGCGCCGGAGGAGATGACGCAACCGATTTTGCTGAAATGCTTATGCGGATGTACATCCGCTACTGCGAACAAAAAAAGTATCCGGTGCAAGTTCTGGATATCTCTCATGCTGAGGGTGCAGGAATCAAATCCGCGACCTTTGAGATTGATGCACCTTATGCCTATGGTTCGCTATCGGTCGAAGCAGGAACTCATCGCCTAGTTCGAATGAGTCCTTTCAATGCGGCTGGAAAGCGCCAAACTTCTTTCGCCGCGGTTGAAATTGTCCCGTTGGTTGAGCAGACCGAAGCAATCGAGATTCCAGATGCTGACATTCGAGTTGATGTCTTTCGCTCATCCGGACCTGGGGGCCAGTCGGTGAACACGACCGACTCCGCTGTGCGCATTACTCACTTGCCTACTGGAACTGTTGTTAGTTGCCAGAACGAGAAGAGCCAGATTCAGAACAAGCAGGCTGCCATGAGAGTTTTGCAATCACGTCTTTTGGAAGTGCGCAGGCGTGAAGAAGAAGCTACCAAAAAGCAGTTAGCTGGAGATGTCAAAGCGTCCTGGGGAGAACAGATGCGAAGCTACGTGCTTGCTCCTTACCAAATGGTGAAAGATCTAAGAACTGATTACGAAGAGAACAACCCACAGTCGGTATTTGATGGGGGACTCGACGGATTTATAGCCGCGGGAATCCGTTGGAGAATGCGGTCTCCCGCTTAGGCTGGAGACACAATGATTAGCGTTCAAAACGTCACCAAAAAATACAAGGGCACCCCAAGACCCGCGCTTGACCAGGTGAGCCTGGAAATTGAAAAAGGCGACTTCGTATTTCTAGTTGGTGCCTCTGGCTCTGGTAAATCCAGCCTCATGAGACTGATGCTTCGTGAAGACATTCCAAACTCCGGATCTGTGCATGTCCTTGGAGAAAACCTTGTTGGCCTTCCTGCAAGACGAGTTCCCCTCTTTCGCCGCAAGCTCGGAGTGGTGTTTCAGGATTTTAGACTTCTGCCAAACAAAACCGTTGCCCAGAATGTTGCCTTCAGCCTTGAGGTAATTGGAAAATCCCAAGGCTTTATCCAAGAAGCCGTCCCAGATGTTTTGAGATTGGTTGGATTAGCCGAGAAAGCAGACCGGCTTCCGAGCGAACTATCCGGTGGTGAGCAGCAGCGTGTTGCTCTGGCCAGAGCGATTGTGAACAAACCTGCAATCTTGCTAGCGGATGAGCCAACTGGAAACTTGGACCCGACAACAAGCGAGGAAATCATGGCATTGATTAACTCAATCAATTTAGCCGGGACAACCGTCGTGATGGCAACTCACGATCGATCGATCGTGGACAAGATGCAACGTCGAGTTGTTGAGCTAAGTCAAGGTCAAATCATTCGCGATCAGACAAGCGGCGGCTACGGAGTGCGGGCTTAGTTATGCGTTTTGGATTTATGTTCTCTGAGGTAAGTCAAGGCCTTCGCAGAAACATCGCCATGGTCATCAGCATTATCTTGGTGACTTTTATTTCCCTAACTTTTGTCGGAACCGCTTCACTGCTACAGCTCCAAATTGGCCAGATGAAAAACTACTGGTACGACAAAGCACAAGTTGCAATTTATCTCTGCACCGATGTTTCTCCGGAGGCAACTTGCCCAAGGGGAGAAGCCTCTGAAGATGTAAAGACAGAAGTCCAGGAAAGACTTGATTCACCGACGCTGACCCCATTTATTGAAGAGTATTACTTCGAAGATCACGATCAGGCTTATGCAAACTTTCAAGAGCAATTTTCTGGAAACGCTGTAGCCCAGTACGTTCGGGCTGAACAATTGAATGAGACCTATTGGGTGAATCTGTTTGACCCAAACCAATCACAAATCATCACTGAGAGTTTTACAGGTCTTGCTGGAGTTGAAGAGGTTAGAGATCAACGCAGTTATCTTGATCAAATCTTCAACATTCTGAACATAGCTTCGCTCGCTGCGATTTCAATTGCATCGCTAATGCTGGTTTCAAGCGTGCTATTGATCTCAACGACAATTCGGCTTTCGGCTTTTTCTAGAAGGAGAGAGCTCGGAATCATGCGCCTTGTGGGCGCTAGCAATTTCTCGATTCAGTTGCCTTTTATTCTCGAGGGTGTGGTTGCCGCACTGATAGGAAGCCTGCTGGCGGCTGGAGCAGTTTTGGGGCTCGTTGCGTTCTTTGTTCAGGGGTTCCTGGCCGAAAGACTTCCTTTTACTAGCTTTGTGAGTATCACCGATGGCATGCTTGTAGTTCCGCTATTAATCGCAGCCGGCGTTGTGTTGGCTGCGGTGGCTTCGGGTCTTGCGATCCGTCGCTACTTAAAAATCTAGGAGTCGATCGTGCCGAGAGAGCGTGGCCAGCAGGTTGTGGCCACCAATCGTAAAGCCCGTCACGACTATCACATCGAAGATGTCTACGAAGCAGGCATTGTTCTAACCGGAACAGAAGTGAAGTCGTTGCGGGCCGGTCGCGCATCCCTGGTGGATGGATATGCAACCGTCGAGCGGGGCGAAGCATGGCTCGAGAATGTTCACATCCCCGAGTACTCGCAAGGCAACTGGACCAATCACTCAACCAGGCGTCGAAGGAAACTTTTACTGAACCGAGTTGAGATTGATAAGTTGACCGGAAAAATTAAGGAGTCTGGATTTACGCTCGTTCCAATCTCGATTTACTTCAAAGATGGCAAAGCAAAAGTTGAAATAGCTCTGGCCAAGGGTAAGAAGGATTACGACAAGAGGCATGCCTTGAAGGAGCAACAGGATAAGCGCGAAGCCGCTAGGGCGGTGTCAACCAAGGGCAAGGAATGGTAGTTCTTCCCTTTGTCTTATCTTCGGGTTAGACTGAGAGGCTGTTGAAAGACAGTTTGATAACTAAACATGGGGATGATCGGTTTCGACGGTACTTGCCGAAACTGAATGAAGCGGGTCGAGAATGCAGAGTTATCTCGTTAACGTCCTCTGCAAACTATAGGTGCCAAATCAAACCGCACCGACTTCGCCCTAGCTGCATAAGCTAGCCTCGAGGTCCGTCAGCCTAAATCTGATTTCGTTTTAGGTCCTGGCGTCATTTAGAAATCTTGCTGGGTAGCTACGCCTTAGGGCTACTTGGGACTTTTACTCAGGCTGGGCTCGTCGGTTAGGTCGCTTCAAGCTTTGACCGGAGTCGAGTAAAACAGCATTGAAGATACACCCGTAGAAGAGTCAGAATCCAAATATCGGACGGGGGTTCAATTCCCCCCATCTCCACCATGTTCAATAAAGCCCAGGGATTTCCTTGGGCTTTATTGCATTGCTAAAGGCAATGAACCTCTCTTTTCAAGTAAATTAACACCCAGAGCTTCATTTATCGAACTGGAAGTAAGCAAGATCTGACCATGGAACAATTCACCAGCAATTGCCTGAACTTGGGTTTCAAGCTTCCGATCGGAGACTTGCATGTCTAAGCCAGTTATAGCCGTAGTCGTACCTTCTTATAAGGTGACATCTCACGTTGTGCAGACCCTGTCAGAGATTGGCAAGGAAGTTTCATACATCTTCGTCGTTGACGACGCTTGCCCAGACGGTTCAGGAAAGCTTGTTCAAGAAAAAGTCTCTGACTCACGTGTGAAAGTCATCTTCCACGAGGAAAACCTCGGAGTGGGCGGTGCCATGGTTACCGGCTATAAAGCTGCTCTTGAAACCGACGCTGACATCATCGTCAAACTAGATGGCGATGGCCAGATGGATCCGGCTCTGATTAGTGAGCTAATCGCACCGATAGTAAATGGGCGCGCCGATTACACCAAAGGCGATCGACTCGACAGTCTTACCGGATTGAGCCAAATGCCAAGCATCCGTCTGTTTGGAAACGCCGGACTTTCACTGCTTACAAAGATCTCCACTGGCTACTGGAACATAACTGATCCGACAAATGGGTACACCGCAATCCACAGAGACGTTCTAAAGGTGCTACCGCTTGGAATGCTCAGCAAGCGATTCTTCTTTGAGTCGGATATGTTGTTCAGACTCAGTATTTACCGTGCAGTTGTTTGGGACGTACCAATGCAAGCCCGTTACGGAACAGAGAAGAGCAACTTGACCATTATCAAGACGCTCTGGGAATTTCCTTGGAAACACTTCAAGAATTTTCACAAGAGGCTTTTTTACAACTACTACCTACGCGACGTATCCGCAGCATCGATTGAACTGCCACTTGGTTTTGTTCTTTGGTGGTTCGGATTGATTTTTGGTATCGCCTCGTACGGCCAGTCTATGGATACAGGGGTGGCTGCTACAACTGGAACGGTAATGATTTCGGTTGTGCCGTTGATTCTTGGGTTCCAGCTTCTATTGGCTTTTGTAAGTCACGACGTATCGGCAGTTCCCACCAGACCTCGCCATAAAGGAGACCTACCTTGGTAGCAAAGCTCAGGGCTGAGCACGCGCTGATCTTTGTTCCTGTTGTCCTTGCTCTTTGGTCAATCAGTCGCGTTTGGACAGTACTTCCATCGATCATGCAGGACGAGTACATCTACACCAGCCAGGCTAAAAACCTTCCCTTCGCGGAGCAGTTCTACTCGAACTATCTTTTCTCTCTGATTATGGGAATTACTAACTCGTGTGGTGACGAGTTCTATTCCTGTACCAAGACGATCAACTCATTTTTCTTTATGGGCACAGTCCTGCTCACTTTCTTGATCGCGATTAGGTTCCTAACTTTCCGCTGGTCAGTATTTGTCGCATCGGTTACTGCACTTAGCCCGATTGCAATTCCTGTTTCGTACTTCATGCCAGAGACCATGTACTTCTCTATGATGACTCTTACAATCTGGCTAACTCTCGTGGTTTCAAAGCGGGACAATTGGCTGCTCTGGGTAGTTTCAGGTCTGAGTCTTGGGGCAACTGCCCTGGTCAAGCCCCACGCGGTATTCATGGTGCCTGCCTTTGTGATCTTTGCTTTCATTTATGCTTACAAAAAATCTGCTTCCAACTGGCTAAAGGCAATCGCAGCTGGGGTAGCCGTAGCCGCGGGCTTTTTGGTCACAAAGTTTGGTTTGGGTTTTGCCTTTGCCGGCACAGCGGGTCTTAAGTTATTCGGTGGCTACGGAACTCCTGTTGGAGCGCTAACCGGTGCAGCAGCAGCTGAAGGTGTAGTGGTTGGAACAGATTCAGTAGCGCGCTCGGGTCTAGAAGTACTGGTAACAGTTGCCTCAACCCATTTCCTTGCTCATGCTTCAGCAATGCTGCTATTGGCTGGCATTCCTCTTTTCCTTGCTCTTCGGGTGAGCTATTCCGTAGTAAAAACAAAGCAACCAATTGGAGAAGTTAGCGCGCTGTTTGTTCTGGTAGCTCTAATTGCAGTTTCCATGGTTGGCGTTGTGGCTTTGTTCGAGGCTTACGTCACAGCCAGCGGTGACGACCACAGCACCCGGCTGATTCTTCGCTACTACGAGTTTTTGATTCCTCAGTTTGTAGTAATGGGACTGTTGCTCCCAAGATTCACAGACTCAAAGCGCCTATTCAGAATCATTCAGGGCTCAATTGTTGTTGCCGCCTCGATGTTCTTCACCCTTTATTACCCTCCAACTTTTGACAAGCAGTACGCAGACGCCTCAACCTTGCCGGGAATCGGCGATAGCCAAGGCTTCTTTATCTTTGTAGGTATTTTTGTCAGCTGTGCGGTAATTTTCTGGATCGTGAATCCGGAGCGAGGAAACCTAGTAATCGGACGCTTCATAATGCCAGCGGTGTTGATCCTCGCGCTAGTTATGTCCCAAAACAAATTGATAGAGATCAATGGAACACCTGCTTACTTTGACCAGGCCGGTTGGGGAACAAGGGAGTTCCTCGAGGATGTTCCTGGGGATCGAATTATGGTCGTCGGACAAACTCGCACAGAGGTATTCACAGTGAAGTTCTGGATTGACGAAGCAAACATAAAGGATCTCTTGGTTGTTGAGGGGAGTGTAATTGCTGCCGGCAACGTTTCCGAGTCTGACTATGTTGTGACCCTTGGAAACATCGGAGTTGATTTTGCACACGAGGTAGTCACTGAGGGTGAAGGCTACAAGCTCGTAAAGGTACTCCGCTAGCAATGCTGGACACCAGCTGGCTACTTCTTAACGGCACAATCCTGTTTGAAGTTATCGGGACGCTTGCCTTTGCCTTATCTGGGCTTATTGAGGCAGCTCGAAAGAAACTCGATCTAGTCGGCATGGCTATGGTTTCTGGTTTAGCTGCCTTTGGCGGTGGAACGCTAAGGGACATACTTTTGGACCGCAGACCATTTTTCTGGTTTGAGAATGAAATCTGGGTGTGGATTTTGATTCTGATTTGCATCGGAGCTCTGCTGTTTATGAGATCGCGACACCTAGAACCCACTGAACGAGCAATGCAGTGGCCTGATGCTATTGGCCTTGGGGCTTTTACTGCGGGTGGAACTCAGTTGGCGTTGAATGCTGGAGTACCGGCCGTGATTTCAGTAATCATGGGTGTTTTGACCGCTATCTTCGGCGGTGTGCTTCGAGACATAGTGGTGAATGAAATCCCAAAGGCCTTTAGTGATCACATTCCGTACGCAGTTATCGCATTTACTGGGGGATGGGTTGTAGTGGGCTTGAATCTGCTAAACGCAGATGCCTTCGTTGCTGTGGCTATCGGAGCTATCTTCACAATCGTTCTTAGAGTTCTAGCTCTGCTTTTTGGGTGGCGCTTGCCGATTTGGAAGATTTAGTCTCTGGGCAAAAGGGCCTAGTTGCCAGCTAGATAGTTGTCTTGAATGCTGCACTCTTTAGTCCCACCGGGAAGTCGATGTCTGTTTCTAGCAATCCATCGATAGACAAACTTGGCTAGCCAAGAGATCGGCGGAGTTTTCATCAAAAACCCTGCCATGCGATAGAGCAAGTTTGATTGCATCTGAAGTATGTCAGCTGCAGCTAAGTGCCCACCTAACCTGAGGGTTTGATCGGGGCCTTTATCCACTAGCCAGATTTCGGAGCGCACCTGTTCTTCGGTTAGGCCAAAGGCCGATGGTTCAATTTTTTGGAATGCCACGTAAGAGGGGAAGACTTTCATGTGGCGAATTCCAAATTCTAGGCTTAGTTGACAGAATTTACAGTCCCCGTCGTAGATTAGGACTGGTTTCGATGACATGAATCCATCTTAATCCCAATAAATCATTGGGCTTTGTCTACAAACCTAGTAATGGAGCTAAACTCTAGTTACGGCCTTTGGGCAAGCAAATCTTGTTTGGCTTGGGTAGGGCAAAATCAAATTCGGATTGAAGCATTTGCGCTTTGGTGCGCACATATAAAGGAAGTTTTTTATGACTCTGGCAATCAGAGAAGACCTTAGAAACGTTGCAATCGTGGCTCACGTTGACCACGGAAAGACAACGCTGGTTGACGCCATGCTTCGCCAGACCGGAGCCTTCGGAGAGCACAGCAACCTCGGCGAGCGTTTGATGGACTCTGGGGATCTGGAAAAGGAAAAGGGAATCACCATCCTTGCCAAGAACACTGCCATTAGCTATTCCGGTAAAGCAGCCGAGGGCAAGACAATCACCATTAACGTAATTGACACCCCGGGCCACGCCGACTTCGGTGGCGAAGTTGAGCGAGGTATCTCAATGGTTGACGGCGTCGTACTTTTGGTTGATGCCAGCGAGGGACCTCTTCCTCAGACTCGCTTCGTACTTCGCAAGGCAATGGAGTCCAACTTGCCCGTGATCTTGCTAGTGAACAAAACTGACCGACCAGACGCACGAATCGACGAAGTAGTTGAGGAAACTCACGACTTGCTTTTGGGTCTTGCTAGCGACCTATCTGACGATGTTCCAGAACTCGATGTCGACGCAATTTTGAACTTGCCTGTTATCTACGCATCCGGTCGTGCCGGAGCCGCATCTCTAAACAAGCCAGAAAACGGATCTTTACCTGACAACGCAGATCTAGAGCCATTGTTTGCTGCAATCTTGAAATACATCCCAGCTCCAAAGTATGACGCTGATGCGCCACTTCAGGCCCACGTGACAAACCTCGACGCTTCCCCTTTTCTGGGTCGTCTTGCACTACTTCGTATCTTCAACGGAACAATCAAAAAAGGTCAGCAGGTAGCTTGGGTAAGACAAAACGGTGAAACTCAAACCGTGAAGATAACCGAGCTACTAATTACTCGGGCACTTGAGCGATTCCCGACTGATCAGGCAGGCCCTGGCGACATCGTGGCAGTTGCCGGTATCGAAGAAATCACTATCGGTGAAACTCTTGCCGATCCAGATGATATTCGACCACTTCCACTAATCACCGTGGATGATCCTGCAATCTCGATGACTATCGGTATCAATACTTCTCCTATGGCAGGTCGTGTTAAGGGTGCCAAGGTAACCGCACGTTTGGTCAAAGATCGCCTCGACCGCGAACTTATTGGAAACGTTTCCATTCGAGTGCTTCCAACTGAGCGACCAGACGCCTGGGAAGTTCAAGGTCGTGGGGAGTTGGCTCTTGCCATTCTGGTTGAGCAAATGCGACGCGAAGGCTACGAGCTAACCGTAGGTAAGCCACAGGTAGTTACAAAGAAGGTCGATGGAAAACTCCACGAGCCAGTTGAAGATTTGACCATTGACGTGCCAGAGGAGTTCCTAGGCTCAATCACTCAGTTGCTTGCTTCTCGCAAGGGCCGAATGAAGAACATGATCAACCACGGCACCGGTTGGGTTCGCATGGAGTTCATGGTTCCTTCTCGCGGGCTAATTGGTTTCCGTACTGAGTTTCTAACCACCACGCGTGGAACTGGAATTGCCAACGCCATCTCAGCAGGCTATGAGCCATGGTTTGGTGAGATTGTTACCCGCACAAATGGATCGCTGATTTCTGACCGCGCAGGAGCCGTTACTCCCTTTGCACTAATTGGTTTGCAAGAGCGAGGAACGTTCTTCGTTGAGCCAACCGATGAGGTTTATGCCGGTCAGGTTGTTGGCGAGAACGCTCGTGCTGATGACATGGAAGTTAACATCACAAAGGAAAAGAAGCTAACCAACATGAGAGCTTCTTCCAGCGAAGAGTTTGAGAAGCTGACTCCGCCAAGAAAGCTGTCTTTGGAAGAGTGTCTTGAATTTGCCCGCGAGGACGAGTGTGTTGAAGTAACTCCAGAAGGCACCCGTATTCGCAAGCTAGAACTGGACCCAAACATCAGAGCTCGCGCTGCCTCTGCCAGAAAACGAGCTAGCGAGAGCTAAAACACTTAGAGTTGTGGTTATGGCAAAAGCTGGTTTCAACCCCAAAAAAGTGCTCCTGGTGCATGCGCATCCAGACGATGAGTCGCTTTTTACCGGCCACGTAATCGCAGAGCGCGCTACAGCAGGAGCTGAAGTGATGGTTCTGACTCTTACTCGTGGCGAGCGAGGAAGAGTAAAACTCGAGGACCTAAAGCCACTCGAAGGAAATCTTGCCTCAATGGGAGAGTTTCGCTCGAACGAGTTGCGAAATGCACTTTCTCAACTTGGCAACATCAAACATAAATTTGCTGGAACTCGCGCTTACCTGGATTCAGGTATGAGACTCAACGCCTTTGGTAAGCCAATCAAAACTCGCAGGACCGATGAGATGTCCTTGTCCTCTGTCTCGACAGCGGTAATCGCAGATGATATTTTTCAGGAGCTCAAAAACTTCAAGCCGGATGCGGTAATCACTTACAACCGAAACGGTGGTTTTGGGCATCCTGATCACAAAAAGGCCCATGAGGCAACCGCCATGGCTCTTCGCCGTTTTGCTCGGGACACTAAATCTAGGCCGCCGCAGTTCTGGGTAATTGCTGAACCCGGGGAGAGATTTGATGTTGAAATCGGTGGCCCAAAGACCGCTCCAAAGAAGAAGGCTGCTTTGGAGCAGCACGCAAGTCAAGTAGCGGTAGCTTCAGAGACCTATTCTTTGGTCCCGGGAAGAGACATCCGCTACGACAAACCAGAGCGACTTCGCAAAGCATCAACCAGACCATGGATTTGGCTCAAGCCGGTTTTTATCGCTCTTTGGGCACTTCCACTCGGAATACTTCTGGGTTTTGCTGGAACTTTGCTTCACTCAGTTACTGCTTCAGATGAGGCCAGAACACCAATCGGGCTAGTGGTTGCCTTGGTAATGACATTCGCCCTTGCAGTGGCTCTCCGACTTCTTAGAAACTCTCGAGGCGCTTTGAATTTGATGAGCCTTACTCTTGCGGGCACTGTATTTTGGCTTTCTCGACCGAGTGCTGCTGGGGATGCACTGATCATGGACAACCAGGCTGGGAACTTCTGGGTTTATGGTTCGCTGATCATTTGTGCCGTAGTGATTTTGTTCCCGAAACTAAGACCCGGCACCTGGGCTAAAAACGCATCCGGACATCGCTAGTAAAATAGCTAAAGGAAGGATTCCTTAAAAATGACTTACATTATCGCTCTGCCATGTGTGGACCTGAAAGACAAGGCCTGCATCGAAGAATGCCCGGTGGATTGCATTTATGAGGGCGACCGCATGCTTTATATCCACCCTGATGAGTGCGTGGACTGCGGAGCTTGCGAGCCAGTTTGCCCAGTAGAGGCAATCTATTACGAGGATGACGTCCCTGAGCAGTGGGCCGATTACTACAAAGCCAATGTGGAATTTTTCGAGACCATCGGCTCTCCAGGTGGAGCCGCAAAAGTTGGCGCTATTGCAGGAGATCACCCAATCGTCGCAGCGCTTCCACCACAACCCCAACAGGCCTAATTGTTTACCGCCCTGCCAGAGTATCCCTGGCAATCACTCAAGCCATTTAGTGCAAAAGCAGCCCTTCACAAAGACGGCGCAATCGATTTATCGATTGGCTCACCAATTGATGAAACCCCAAAGGTAGTTCAAGACGCACTAAGAAACTTCTCGAACGCACCCGGATACCCTTCTACTGCTGGCTCGAAGCAGTTTCGCGAAACAGTTGTGTCCTGGTTTGCAGCTAGGCGAGGGGTAGTTGGACTAGATCCCGACCAAGTGATGCCAACAATTGGCTCCAAAGAATTAATCAGTTGGTTGCCAGTGCTACTTGGAATCGGTAAGGGCGATGTTGTTATCCAGCCAAAGGTTGCCTATACGGCTTACGCAGTTGGCGCTGCCTTTGCAGGCGCAACTTTGATTTCTGAAGATGATCCAGACAAGTGGCCACAAAACACAAAGTTGATTTGGATTAACTCCCCAGGAAACCCCGATGGAAAAGTCTTATCTGCTGAAGATTTTGCCAAGGCCGTCAAGCGCGCTCGTGAGCTTGGGGCTTTGTTGGCGTCGGATGAGTGCTACGCCGAACTTGGCTGGAGTGAGCCTTGGGATAAAGAGTTGATCCCAAGTGTGTTGGACCCAAGAGTTTGCGGAGATAGCCACGAGGGAATCTTGTGTGTGTACTCGCTTTCTAAGCAGTCCAACATGGCTGGGTACCGAGCTGCTTTTGCTGTGGGCTCCAAGGATTTGATTCGTGACCTAGTGAACCTTCGAATGCACGCCGGAATGATGATGCCACTTCCAACTCAGGCAGCTGTAATCGCGGCCCTCGGTGACTACCACCACGTCAAGAATGAAAAGGATATCTACCGGAAGCGCCGCGAGGTGCTGCTTGCGGCAGTAAAGAAGTATGGCTTTGAGCTTTCCGATAGTGAAGCAGGCCTGTATCTCTGGGCCACACTTGGGGAAGACTGCTGGGTGACCGTTGAGAAGATGGCCAATCTAGGAATTGTCGTTGTGCCCGGTAGCTTCTATGGGCAATACGCCACCAAGCACGTCCGTTTTTCTCTGACTGCCACCGACAATGATATTTCCAGGGCTGCTTCCAGGCTCGAAAATGCTTTAGGCTAAACAAGGAATTTGTCGGAAAACAAGGAGTGCTTTGACTGACAACGAAAAAGTAGTTATCAGCTACAAAGACAAAACTGCAGAATTTCCAGTGGTTTCATCAAGCGTTGGCTCTGACGCAATGGACATTAGCAAGCTGCATTCGACCCTAGGTCTGCACACTTTTGACCAGGGATTTGTAAACACAGCCTCCACTAAGTCCGGAATAACATTTATCGATGGCGACGCTGGAATCCTGCGCTATCGCGGATACCCAATTGAGCAGCTAGCTGCTAAAAAATCTTTTCTTGATGTTAGCTACCTCCTAATTTATGGAGAGCTACCCGACAAAGTGCAGCTCGAAGCCTTTGACCAGAGCATTCGTCGACACACTCTAATTCACGAAGACCTGAAGAGATTCTTTGATGCCTTCCCTCAGAACGCTCATCCGATGTCGGTTCTAGCATCTGGAGTATCAGCTCTTTCTACTTTCTATCAGGACTCACTTGATCCACACGATCCAGAGCATGTTGAACTCTCAACCAGAAGACTGCTTGCCAAACTTCCAGTGCTTGCTGCCTACGCGCACAAAAAGAGCCTGGGTCAGGCTTTGTTGTATCCGGATAACTCTTTGTCAATGGTTGAGAATTTCCTTCGATTGAATTTTGGTACACAGGCAGAGGACTACATCCAAAACCCAATCGTCACCAAAGCGCTAGATACGCTTTTGATTTTGCACGCGGACCACGAGCAGAACTGCTCAACCTCAGCTGTTCGCCTTGTTGGCTCCGCGCAAGCAAACCTATTCGCATCGGTTTCTGCTGGAATCAACGCACTGTTTGGCCCACTTCACGGTGGGGCAAACGAGGCTGTGCTGGACATGCTCAACTCAATTCGCGAATCCGGTGCGTCGGTACAGAGATTTGTTGAGCGAGTCAAGAACAAGGAAGATGGCATCCGTCTGATGGGCTTTGGCCACAGAATTTACAAGAACTTTGATCCTCGCGCCACAATCGTTAAGGCAACCGCTGACCGAGTTCTAGCTGACCTGGGAATTTCTGACCCACTGCTAGATATTGCAAAGGAACTTGAGGCAACTGCGCTAGCTGATCCTTACTTTGCCGAGCGCAAGCTGTATCCGAACGTTGATTTCTACACCGGTGTTATCTACAAGGCAATGGGATTCCCGCCTCGTATGTTCACGCCATTGTTTGCAATGGGAAGATTACCGGGTTGGATTTCTCACTGGCGCGAGATGATGCAGGACCCAAACAACCGAATCGGCAGACCTCAGCAGGTCTATCTAGGTGAGGGCGAAAGAAAGGTCTAGTTTGGCTTAAGCCAGTAGACCGCAGTGTCACCAAAATTCTTGGTCTCTAAAAGTTCGTATCCGCTCGCAGAAATTGGCTCCGCACGGGTAGATCTTTCAACCAGAACTAGCGAATTTTTGGAAAGCGATCCAGTAAGTGACTCGAGGTTTTTGACTACTTCATCGTTTGCAATTTCATAGGGTGGATCGATAAAAACCAGGTCAAAAATCTGAGTGTTTGAGTCTAGAAACTTTTGAACCGGTTGGATTTGCACTTTTGCAGAAACTTCATGGTCTTCTTCGGCTAGAGCGTCTTGGATCAACCTGGCGTTCCTAATGCACACGGCGGCTGCCTGCTTATTGCTTTCAACAAGCACCGCTGCGATTGCACCTCTACTTAGTGCTTCAAGCCCCAGTGCTCCTGTGCCGGCATAAAGATCCAATACCGAACGCTTTTGAAGAGCATCCTTGGATTCCAGAGAGCTAAAGATGCTCTCTCGAATGCGGTCCGAAGTTGGACGGGTGCTTTTGGCCGGAGATGTTAGTTTTCTTGAGCCAACTAGGCCACCAATAATTCTTGTCATGTCTGGCAAAGCCTAACCGTATTTGTCGGTGCACTAATGGAAGATTGAATAATGCTGCTTCCAACAACCGCTCTTGACCGAGTCCTTGGGGATAAAACCGCCAAGAGCTTTGCCAAGAATCTTGGTCTTTTCTCCGTTGCAGATCTTCTTCAGCACTATCCAAGACGCTATTCAAACCGCGGGGAGCTTACTCCAATTGCAAATCTGCCGATCGGGGAGAGCCTGTCTATCGTTGCCGAAGTTGTTGATGCCAGAGAGCGTCGCATGAAGGGGCGAGTAAGCCACATCTTGGAAGTTCGAATCACGGACGGAAGCGGATTCTTATCGCTTACTTTCTTCAATCAGGCCTGGAGGCAAAAAGATCTTAAGCCTGGGGTCCGAGGTCTGTTTGCCGGAAAAATAGGCGAGTATCAAGGAAAGCTTCAGCTGGCCCATCCCGATTACGAGCTGTTCCCTGAGGAGGTTTCCGAATTCGAGGCTAAGGCTTGGGCGGATCAGCCAATCCCTATTTACCCAGCATCGGCTAACGTGACCACCTGGATGATTCAAAGAGCGCTTGGAATCATCCTTGACACTCTGGAAGAAATTCCAGATGAGGTATCTGCGGAGCTTCAAAAAAAGCACAAGCTACTTTCGATAAACGATGCACTCGAGAAAATACACCGACCCACTACAAAAAGTGAGATTGCCTCCGCCAAGAAGACACTTGTGTACCGAGAAGCGTTCTTACTTCAGGCAAACCTCATCCAACGTCGTTTAGATAATGAGCAGGCCCCGGCAACAGCGCGCACCAGTAAATCCGGCGGCTACTTAGAGCGCTTTGATTCTGCCCTGCCGTTTACTCTCACCGATGGGCAGATAGAAGTGGGAAGTGAGATCACTTCCGACATCGCCAAAACATTTCCGATGAACCGTTTGCTGCAAGGTGAAGTGGGTTCTGGAAAAACTCTTGTTGCACTGCGCGCCATGTTGGCGGTAGCCGACAGTGACGGCCAGTCTGCGCTTCTAGCTCCAACCGAAGTTTTAGCTTCGCAACACTTTCGCTCGATTGAAAAAAGTCTTGGCGAAGAGCTTTCGAAAGAAGTGGGGCTTACTCTGCTAACCGGACAGCTTCCAACCGAAGCACGCAAAAAGGCAATGCTCCAGGTGGTTTCTGGCAAAGCCCGAATCGTTATTGGAACGCACGCTCTATTTTCAGAAAAAGTTCAATTCTATGATTTGGGTCTTGTGGTGATTGATGAGCAGCACCGCTTCGGTGTTGAGCAAAGAGAGAAGCTTCGCCTAAAAGGAAAGCTGTCACCGCATGTTTTGACTATGACCGCTACCCCCATACCGAGGACATTGGCTGTCACGGTCTTTGGAGACATGTCAGTTTCATCACTCACAGAGCTGCCGGCTGGGCGAAAAGAAATTGACTCTCACGTGGTTCGCGCAGGGGATCCTGCCTTGGTATCTCGGGTTTGGTCTCGGGTGGCTGAGGAAATAGCCAAGGGTCACCAGGCCTTCGTGGTTTGCCCCAAGATCGACGAAACGGAAAAAGAGCTTTCCGGTGCATCTGTTGAAAAAACTGTTGCCCAGCTTCGCAAGAATGCTGCCTTGAGTGGAGTTCGAATTCAGGAGCTTCACGGTCGAATGGACGCGGACCAAAAGAGTCAAATCATGCAGGCATTTAGCGCCAAGGAGATTGAACTGTTAGTTTCTACGACCGTGATTGAAGTTGGCGTCGATGTCCCAAACGCAACAACGATGGTGATTCTTGATGCAGACAACTTCGGAATCTCTCAGCTGCACCAGCTGCGTGGAAGAGTTGGACGAGGAAGCGCAAAGGGCCTGTGTTTGTTATTGACCGCGGCCGAGGATGACTCAATCGCTTTGCAGCGCATAGAAGCCGTTGCGGCAGAAAGTGATGGCTTCAAGCTCAGCGAGATTGACCTAGAACTAAGGCGCGAGGGCGATGTTTTGGGAGCTAGCCAATCCGGAGGCAGATCTAGCCTGAGACTGCTGCGTGTGATTCAGGATTCTGAGCTAATCCAAAAAGTACGTATAGAGCTCGAGGAATTGTTTGAGGCAGACCCACTGCTAGCCAATCACCCAACACTGAGGCTTGCTATAGATCAAGCCAATGCTGCAGAAAATCTAGCCAAGGGCTAAGCCTTCATTTCTTGCTAACCTTGTAGCTATGGCAAAACTCGCCGTCTACCCGGGTTCTTTTGACCCGATTACCCTTGGCCACGTCGATATCATCGAACGGGCTGCTTTGCTGTTTGACGAGCTTGAAGTTCTGGTAGTTCATAATCCGGATAAGGCTCCACGCTTCACAAGTGCCGAGCGTGTGCAGCTAATCAAGGACTCACTGTCAGAGGCTGGAATTAAAGGTTCAAACATTAAAGTCACCGAGCTTTCCTCAGGGCTTTTGGTTGATTACCTGAGACAAGTCGATGCCAGGGTTTTGCTAAAGGGCTTTAGAAACAACGTCGATCTTGACTACGAGCTTCCAATGGCAAAGGTCAATCGGGATTTGAGCGGTATCGAAACTGTTTTCATCGCTGCAGATCCCGCCTACGGACTAGTTGCCTCGTCTTTGGTGCGCCAAGTAGCCGAGCTTGGAGGCCCAGTTGAAAAATATGTATCGAAGGCGGTTGCCAAAGCGCTGAGGGGTTCTAAGTGAGCACCTTCGAAGTTCCAGTAAATGATCTGACCCGTCGTCCTGGACAAATGAAGGAACTAGAGCTTGATATTGAGCTAGCTATTCCAATGGGTCAAGGAGCTGCAACGGTTCCGGCTGGAGAAACTATCGAGCTGAATCTTCGCCTCGAGTCAGTCCACGATGGGATTTTGGCAACCGGCGAAGTTGATTCAACTGCAATGGCCGACTGCTCAAGATGCCTAGAGCCCTTGAAACTAGCGGTCGAGGTGGATTTTCAGGAGCTTTTCGCCTATTCTTTAGAGCAGGAAGATGATTTCCTGGTTCAGGACGAGAAAATCGACCTTGAGCAGGCCATCACCGATGCGGTAGTTTTAAGCCTTCCGTTCAAACCAGTTTGCAGCGAAGACTGTTTAGGTCTGTGCTCTGAATGTGGTGTGAAGTTGGCCGAAGACCCGGAACACGTTCACCAGGCGCAGAATGATTCTCGCTGGAGTGAGTTAGAAAGCTTTAGGAAAGAGTAAGAAATGCCAGTACCTAAAAGACGCATGTCGCGTTCCAACACTCGCGCTCGTCGCTCACAGTGGAAGGCCGCTCCAATCACTTTGGTAAAGAGCATTGAAAACGGCAAGACTGTTTACTCACTTCCTCACCGTGCCAAGCTGGTCGAAGACTCCGCAGGCAACGCTTTATTCATGGAGTACAAGGGCCGCAAGGTCGCTGACGCCTAAGTCATGAACTTAGCTGCGCTGGGTAAATCCCTTGGCGTTGAAATCGAACCTCAACTACTAGAGCTTGCACTTACTCACCGTTCCTTCGCTTACGAAAACGGACGAGGACCAAACAATGAACGCCTTGAGTTTCTCGGCGATGCAATACTCGGTTTCTTAGTCACCGCCCACATTCACGATCACTTTGTTGACCTTGACGAGGGTGAACTTACAAAACTCAAAAACGCCGTTGTTAGTGCACCAGCACTAGCCGAGGCTGCTGTTGCCTTGGATTTGGGTTCGCATCTTTTGCTGGGCAAAGGTGAAATCCAAACCGGCGGTCGCGAAAAGCAAAACCTTCTAGCAGATTGCTTTGAGGCAGTGCTGGGAGCAGCCTATGTCTCGAAGGGCATGCCAGCCGCCTCCCAGATTGTTGAGAGCTTTATTCTTCCAATGCTTTCCAACCCAGGTCAGGTTCTTGATTCGGCAGATCCCAAGACCACTCTTTTGGAATTACTTCAAGCAAAGGGCAAATCCCAACCGGTTTATGAGATCACACACGAAGGACCAGATCACGATCGAACCTTCTTTGCAAGCCTTTCGGTGGATGGCAAAATCCTTGCTGAAGCGGACGGTCGGTCCAGAAAACTTGCTGAAACCAATGCCGCCATCAAGGCGCTAGCTACTTTGAAGTAAATGCCTGAGCTACCAGAGGTCGAGACCGTCAGAGCTGGTCTTGCCAAATCTATGACCGGTGCCACAATCACTGGAATCAAAATTCACGATGCCAGATCACTCAAGCGCCACCTCAGCGGGCCGTTAGATTTTAAGAACAAACTTGTTGGCACCAAGGTGCTAGATGTAGTTCGGCGCGGAAAATTTCTCTGGTTACCCCTAAGCACCGGGCAGAGTGCTTTAGTCGGGCACCTCGGAATGAGCGGGCAAATGTTGATCAGAACCGCTGATTACCCAGCAGATAACCTGAATCGAATCACAATTGAGTTTGAATCAAAGAGCGGCAAACCACTGGAGCTTAGATTCGTTGATCAGCGAATTTTTGGCTCCTTGGCCATCGACGACTTAGTTGCAACGAGGGATGGTGGTGCTGGGGGCTTTAGCGCTGGCAAGAATCGATCAAAGCCTTGGCAGGATTTGATTCCGGTTTCTGCAGCCCACATTGCCCGTGACCCGCTGGATGAAACATTTGATCTTGAAGCGGTAGTTGCCAAGATGCGAGCCAAGAAAAGCGGTATCAAGCGAGTGATTCTCGATCAGAACCTGGTTAGTGGAATTGGCAATATTTATGCAGATGAATCCCTCTGGTTGGCCAAGCTTCACTTTGACCGTTCGGCCGATGGCATCTCTAAGGCCAAATTGACTGAACTTATTCAGATATCCAAGCAGGTGCTGGAAGCGGCCGTAAAGCAGGGCGGGACCTCCTTTGACCAGCAATACAAGAACGTCAACGGGGAAGCAGGCTACTTTTCCCAGCAGCTTTATGCCTACGGACAGACTGATAAACCCTGCCAAAGGTGCCAGACGCCTATCAGGCGCCAGGCCTGGGCTAACCGGGGATCGCACTTTTGCCCCAAGTGCCAGCGCCCAAGCTAGCGGTCTTAGGTACCCCAAAAATGGGGTAATTTTAGATACTGCTCGGCCAGTAGGCCAGTTTTGATAATTCTTGGAGGGGTTGACCCAGCTTGCATCTCAAGAGCCTCACCCTAAAGGGATTTAAGTCTTTCGCCCAGCCAACCACGTTCCAATTCGAACGAGGCGTGACTTGTGTGGTGGGACCAAACGGTTCAGGAAAATCCAACGTAGTTGATGCACTCGCCTGGGTAATGGGTGAGCAGGGAGCTAAGACTCTTCGCGGTGGAAAAATGGAAGACGTTATCTTCGCCGGTACCGCAACCAAGGGTCCTCTCGGTCGCGCCGAAGTATTACTCACTATCGATAACAACGATGGTGCTTTACCTATTGATTACACCGAAGTCACAATCTCGAGAACACTGTTTAGAAGCGGTGGGTCAGAATACGCAATCAATGGAGATCCCTGTCGACTACTTGATGTTCAAGAACTGCTCAGTGACTCAGGACTTGGCCGCGAGATGCACGTCATCGTGGGTCAGGGTCAGCTAGATAACGTTTTGCGGGCCACGCCTGAAGAAAGACGCGGCTTCATTGAAGAAGCCGCAGGTATCTTGAAGCACCGCCGTCGCAAGGAAAAAACCGAGCGCAAGATCGAAGCTATGCAGGCTAACCTTTCGAGACTTAGCGATCTAGCCGGTGAAGTTCGTCGACAGCTAAAGCCTCTCGGTGCTCAGGCCGAGATTGCTAGGGAAGCTCAGAACATCGCCTCTCAAGCCCGTGACGCCAAATCTAGAATTCTTGCCAACGACATTGTTGTTATCCAGCGATCACTAGAAACTACATCAACAAGCGAATCAGCGCGCCGCAGCGAGCGGAACATCCTTCAGGGGATGCTCGCCGAGAACACCAAGCGCTTGACCCAGCTCGAATCTCCTGAGCTAAACCAAAAGCTCGATCGCGCTCGCCAGGTCTCTTTCGATTTTGATTCCTTGCAGGAGCGAATTCGTTCGATCTCCAACATAGCCAGCGCTCGAGTTGCACTTCTTGAATCCAATGGCCAGGAGCCAGGCAAATTCGATATCTCATCGATAACTGTAGATATCGAAAAAGCTAGAACTGAAATGGTTCGACTGCAGAAAGAGGTTGTGCGCCTCAACCAAGATCTAGGACTTGCTGAGCAGAGTCGAAACGTGGCAAGAGATGCTCTAGATCAGTTTGATGCAAAGGCTCAGGAACAAAACTCACTTATCTCAAAGTTTGATCTTGAACTAGCAGAATTTGCCAACAACGTGAAAGTTGCCGAAAGCAAGCTTGAAGCATTCCGCAACGAAAAAACTCGTCACCAAGAAATTCTCTCCGCGGCCAGATTGCGCCACGAAGAGCAGTCCAGGCAGTACCGAGACCTCGAGTCGCTTCTGTCACAAAACCAACCAAGCGCAAGCAACTTAGAGTCAAACTACGAAGCCGCTCAGAAGGCTGTCTCAGACGCAGCTTCAAGAATTGAATCGCTTCGCGATCAGCTTCACGAAGCCGAGCGTGAAAAAGATGCACTGGCTGGAAAGCGTTCTGCGCTAAATCTGACCCTGGAACAAAAAGACGGAGCGTCTTCTCTAACTCAAGCTCAGCTTCGAGGAATTCGCGGACTGGTTGCAAACCACATGCGCATTGAGCCTGGTTTTGAGCAGGCTATTGCTGCAGCACTTGGTTCACTTGCCGATGCACTCGTGGCAGAGGATATGGAATCGGGTCTTTCGGCACTAGAGCACCTAAAGCGCACTGACGGCGGTCGAGTTGAGATCATCATCGCTGATGTTGACATTCGCTCTGAGATTTCACTAGGCAACCAAATCGCAGGAGCTAAGTTAGCTTCTGAAGTTGTCAGTGCCCCGGATGGCATCCTAAAACTTCTTTCAACTGTTGTAATTGTTGACGATCTAGATGCGGCAAGAAACTACTTCCGCTCATCTGGCGAAGATCGCCAAGTGATTACCAAACAGGGTGACGTTCTTACTCGTGCAGTACTTCGAGGAGGTTCATCGAGCAAACCTTCCAAGGTCGAATTAGTTGCCGAGCGTGATGCTGCCGAAGCAGCTTTGTCCAGACTCAGCGCACGCATTGAAACTATTTCTTCTGAGCTTGCTCAGGCAAAATCCAACGAACTTGCCTCCAAGAACTCAGCCAAGCAGGCACTTGCCGAACTCAACGAGCAAGATGCCAAGCTTGCATCCCAGGCGGAGCAGCTGGGACGTATTCGCGTTCAGGTTGAAGCCCTTCAGAGCGAGCTTGACCGTCTAACTACCGTGGCCGATGCAAACGAGCAAGCCATCTCCCTGGCACTTCAGGAATTGGAAGATGCTAAGTCGAGACTGCGTGATTTTGAAAACCTAGGTCGCCCAGAGCAAGAGCTATCTGATCGTGATCGTTTGGTTGAAGCCCTCGAGAAAGAGCGCTCCAAGGAGCTAGAAATCCGTGTTGAGCTGGGCGCAGCCACTGAGCGTCTCCGGGTTGAAACCGAGAGATCCGAGAACCTAACTAATCAGTTGGATTCATCCAGAGCAGCTGTTGAACAGGCCATTGCCTCGGCTAAGTCAAGAACCTCGCAGCTGCGCTCTGCTAAAGAAGTATTGAAGCTGCTGCCTGTACTGATTGAGAACGTTTCGCAAAGCTCCAACAAGGCCAAGAGCGAATACACTCGCTTGGATCAAGAGCGCACCGATCAGTTCCAGGAGCTAACCAAGGTTCGTGGTGATATCGCCTCCATCCAGCAGAAGCTTTCCGATCTAACTCAATCTGTTCACGACATCGAGCTTCAAAACCACGAGAAGCGCTTAAACCTAGCAAACCTCGTGACCCGCGCTCAGGAAGAACTGGGTCTGGACGAACCAACTCTTTTGTCTGAGTACGGACCGGATCAGCTAATTCCAAGCTCCGACGAAGAAAAAGAACCAGAAGTTTTCAACCGCGAGACACAGATGCAAAGACTCAAGGATGCTGAGAAGCTCCTTGAAAAACTCGGTCGAGTAAACCCATTGGCACTAGAAGAGTTTGCAGCCCTTGAGCAAAGGCACAAATTCCTAACCGACCAACTTCAGGACCTAACCGAAACCCGCAAGGACCTAATCAAGATCATCGGTGATCTTGACGAGAAGATGCAGGTTATTTTCAACGATGCTTTCCAGGACACCAAGAAGGCTTTCGAAAAGGTGTTCCCAGTATTGTTCCCAGGTGGAACCGGTTCAATCTTCCTTACCGATCCAGACAACCTTATGACCACGGGCCTTGAGGTCAACGTGAAGCCGGCTGGAAAGAAGATCGAGAGATTGTCTTTGCTTTCGGGTGGAGAGCGCTCCCTTGCAGCGGTGGCGCTGATGGTATCGATATTTAAGGCGCGCCCTTCGCCGTTCTACGTAATGGACGAGGTTGAGGCCGCTCTGGATGATGCCAACCTAGGACGACTACTTTCCTTATTCGAGGATTTGAGAATCAACTCGCAGCTGATAATCATCACCCACCAGAAACGCACCATGGAAATAGCCGATGCTCTCTACGGAGTTTCGATGAAGGCCGACGGTATTTCAGCCGTTGTTGGTCAGCGCCTGCGTGAGAAGGCCGACGTCTAATGTCTTCAATTTTCTTTTGGCGCAAAAAGCGCGAAGAGGAAACCACAACCAAGCCAGAAGTTAACACTCAAAACTCGGATCGACCTGGCTCTGATGAAAACCTCACGCCAGCCACCTTGCCACCTCGCAGCTCAAAAAGAGGCATCCGATCACTATTTGCAACAGCAAAGTTTGACTCGAGTGATCTTGAGAGTCTGGAAGAGATTTTGCTGCAGGCAGATTTTGGCTTAACGGCCTCCGAGAAAATTGTTGCCGAGGTTAGAAAGCAAGCCAAGGTAGAAGGCGCATCGACAGATACCGAACTAAGACTTATTCTTGCGCGAGTAATTGAGACCCAGCTTGCAACAGCTAGCCGCGAACTAAACCTTTCGAGCGGGAAGCTGCCCTACGTTTTTCTAGTCGTTGGAGTCAACGGTGCTGGCAAGACAACCACAATTGGAAAGCTATCCAAGTGGCTCACTGAAGGTTCCTGGTCAGTTGTTCTTGGAGCCGCCGATACCTTTAGAGCAGCAGCGGTGAATCAACTTGCAACCTGGGCAGAGCGTTCAGGAGCAAAACTGATTGGTCCTAAATCCGATGGACAAGATCCAGCATCGGTGGCATTCGAAGCGGTTGAGTCGGCAATTGCAGATAATGCTGACATCGTGATTATCGATACCGCCGGAAGACTGCAAAACAAAACTGACCTGATGGATGAGCTATCCAAGATTCGTCGGGTAATTGAAAAGCGTGCAGAGATTTCAGAAGTGCTTTTGGTAATTGATGCCACCACTGGGCAAAATGGACTGGCTCAAGCCAAGGCCTTTGCCGAGGTTGCCCAGGTCACCGGAATAGTGCTCTCCAAGCTTGATGGAACAGCCAAAGGCGGCATCGCATTTGCTATCCAAAGTGAGCTTGGAATCCCGATCAAGTTGGTTGGGGTCGGCGAGGGTATCAACGACTTCGCTTTCTTTGACCCCAAAGAATTCGCCAGTGGGCTAGTGGCTTAGCCTATTTACAGGAGATAAGAAAAAGTGTTTGGAAATCTATCGGATCGTCTCGCGGAGACTTTCAGAAACCTGCGCGGAAAAGGTCGGCTCTCACCGGCGGACATCGACGGTACCTTGCGGGAGATTCGCAAAGCACTTCTAGAAGCCGACGTTGCCCTTGAGGTAGTGAAGAATTTCATCCAATCCGTTCGCGACCGAGCCCTTGGCGATGAAGTCTCCAGTGCACTAAATCCTGCGCAACAGGTCGTTCAAATCGTGAACGATGAACTGATCAAGATTCTCGGTGGCGAGCCAAGAAAACTCCGTTACGGAAAAACCGCACCGACGGTGATCATGCTGGCGGGACTTCAAGGTTCAGGAAAGACCACGCTGGCTGGAAAGCTTGCCAAGTGGTTAGTTTCCGAAGGGGAAACGCCACTTCTTGTTGCAGCTGACCTACAAAGACCAAACGCCGTTGAACAGCTTCGCGTCTTGGGTGAAAAGATATCGGTCGAGGTATTCGCGCCAGAAGCTGGCTCCGGTTCCGGCGATCCGGTCAAAGTAGCCAAGGACTCAATTTCTCACGCCAAGTCCAAAGGCTTGAGTTTTGTAATCGTTGACACCGCAGGTCGCTTGGGTGTGGATCAAGAAATGATGCAGCAGGCAGCCAAGATACGCGATGCCGTTAAACCTGATGAGACGTTGTTTGTCATTGACTCGATGCTTGGTCAAGATGCGGTGAACGTAGCCAAGGCATTTGAAGACGGTGTTGGAATTTCAGCCGTTGTGTTATCCAAGCTCGATGGTGACGCCAGGGGTGGAGCTGCGCTGTCGGTAGCTTCCGTGACTGGAAAACCAATCATCTTTAGTTCAACTGGCGAAAGCCTTGATGCCTTCGAGCCGTTCTACCCAGACCGCATGGCTTCTCGAATTCTGGATATGGGAGATGTTCTAACTCTCATCGAGCAAGCCCAGAAGGCATTCGATGACGACACCGCTCAGGAAATGGCTCTAAAGCTTGCCAAGGAGACATTTACCCTTGAAGACTTTTTGGAGCAGATGCAGCAGCTTCGCAAAATGGGATCGCTGAAATCCATGTTGGCGATGATGCCCGGAGCCGGTCAAATGCGTCAGCAGCTCGACAACATCGATGAGAAAGAAATCGACCGCACCGAAGCCATCATCAAGTCAATGACCCCGGTCGAGCGCAACAACCCCAAGGTGCTAAACGGATCCAGAAGAACCCGAATTGCTAGGGGATCTGGAATGACCGTCCAGGATGTGAACTCGCTAGTTAACCGATTCGAACAAGCTGCCAAAATGATGAAAACCGTTGCCAAGGGCGGAACCCCTCAGGTTCCGGGCATGCCGGCAGGCATCGGCGGGGTAGTACCTCGCAAAAAAGCCAAGGACAAGAAAAAGGGTGGCTCCAAATCGGGAAACCCTGCCAAGCGGGCTGCCGAGCTAAACGCCAAGGAATTGGGCATCAAACCTGCTGGCTCTGGCGCTGGATCTGCCTTTGGAATAGGCAACTAGCTATCCTTGGCCATTTCTGGCAGAATAAGGAAGTTGTCTAGGTACCTGACCCTCTAACCAGGGACCAACAAAGACAAAACCATAGAGCTTGACTACCGAGTGTGCCCCCACGCTCACGGTTGATTGTTCGCCCCAATTCAAATAACAGGAGCATTGTGGCTGTAAAAATCCGCCTAAAGCGTCTCGGAAAACTCCGTACGCCGCACTACCGAATCGTTGTCGCTGACTCTAGAACTCACCGCGACGGTCGCGTGATTGAAGAAATTGGTCGTTACATTCCGACCGAGAACCCATCTTTCATTGAAGTCAACTCAGAGCGAGCTTTGTACTGGCTCGGCGTTGGCGCTCAGCCAACCGAGCAGGTTGCCGTTCTACTAAAGCTCACCGGAGATTTCCAGAAGTCAAAGGGTGACAAGGACGCAAAGAACACTGTTCAGGTTAAGCCTGCAAAACCAGTTTTCGAAAAAGACACCAAGAAGAAGGCTGTTCTACTTCCTAAGGAAGAACTTGCTGCCAAGAAGGCAAAGACCGAAGCTCCAGCAGAAGCTCCAGCAGCTGAAGCAGCAGTTGAAGCTACCGAAGCTGCAGCCGAAGCAGTTGCAGAAGTTGTAGAGACTCCAGCAGAAGCTCCAGCAGCTGAGGCTCCAGCCGAAGAAGCAGCTCCTGCTGCTGAAGAGGCACCGGCAGCTGAAGCTGAAGAAGCAAAGCCAGAGGCTTAGTCAAAAAGATGTTGGTCGCTGCGCTCGAGCACCTAGTGAAGGGCATCGTCGATAATCCCGACGATGCTTCAGTCACCGAACGTTCAACTTCAAGAGGAGATCTTCTTGAGATTCACGTTCACCCAGATGATCTGGGTCGGGTAATCGGGCGAAGCGGCAGAACAGCAAAGGCTCTTCGCACACTCGTCAACGCTCTTGCCGATGGCAAGAAGATTCGCGTTGATGTGGTGGACAGCGATTTCTAGCAAAACCAAACTGCGGGTTGGCCGACTGGTCAAAGCCCACGGTTTGAAAGGCGCCATCAAGCTCGAGTTATACACCGACAGCCCTGATCAGCGCTTCAAGCCAGGACAGATACTCGAACTGCAAGTTCCAGAAACTTCTGAGTGGTTTGGCAAAACAATCAAGGTCCTAGAGCTCCGCTTCTACAACCAATCTCCGGTTTTGTTTCTTGAGGGAATAGAGGATCGATCTCAGGCCGAAACTCTTATCAAGGCAATTTTGCTCATTGAAACCGATATTGATGCTCTGCCTGAAGAGCCTGAGGCCTGGTACGACCACCAGCTGGTTGGCTTGAAAGCTTTGGTGGGCACAGAGGTAGTTGGAATTGTAGCTCGAGTCGATCACCTACCGGCCCAGGACATCTTGGCAATTGACACTGCCAATGGAGAAGTGCTGGTTCCTTTCGTGAAGCAGATTGTTCCCGAAGTAAGTGTTGAATTAGGCCAGGTAACACTGACCCCGCCCGAGGGGTTGTTTGAAGTGAATCTGGAAGGAAGTGCCAAAGATGAGAATTGATGCCATCAGCATTTTCCCGCAGTTTTTTGACGTGCTCGACATATCTCTTCTCGGTAAAGCCAAAGCCCAAGATCTACTGGAAGTAAAAATCCATGATCTGCGTGATTTCACCGATGACAAGCACCGCACTGTAGACGACACACCTTTCGGCGGTGGAGCCGGAATGCTTATGAAGGCCGAGCCTTGGGGACAGGCTTTGGACTCGGTTATGACAGCTGAAACCATCGTGATTTTTCCTTCTCCTGCCGGAGAGCTATTCAAGCAGGCAACCGCGCAAGAGCTTTCCAAAGCTAAGCACTTAGTTTTTGCCTGCGGCAGATACGAAGGCATTGATCAGCGAGTGGTTGACTACGCAACATCAAAGGCCAAAGTTCGCCTCGTTAGCTTGGGCGATTATGTCTTGAACGGCGGTGAGGTTGCAGCCGTTGCCATGATCGAGGCAATTGCAAGATTGATTCCTGGAGTTATCGGCAACGCCGATTCATTGACCGAAGAATCACACTCTGATGGACTGCTTGAGTACCCGAGTTACACCAAACCTTCCACTTGGAGAGGACTCGAGGTCCCCGAGGTTCTTCTTGGTGGCAATCACGCTGAGATAGCAAAGTGGCGCAAAGCCAAGGCTCTAGAGCGCACCCAGCAGGTAAGGCCAGAGCTACTGGACTAAGCGGTTGCCACGAGGCACCAAACTGTGGCAATATAGGTACTTCGCCTCCAGTAATGGACTCTGCCGCAGGGGAGACAAGGCGAAAAGGAAAAACACCAATTTATGAAAATTATGTTTTTGACCTGCGTGCGAAAAACAGGAAGCGACACAAAATGCACATTCTAGATTCAGTAGACAGGCCTTCACTAAAGACCGACATTGTCGAGTTTCGCGCCGGTGACACCGTTAAGGTTCACGTAAACATCGTTGAGGGAAACCGTTCCCGTATCCAGGTTTTCCAGGGCATCGTAACTCGTCGTTCCGGCGAGGGCATCCGCGAGACCTTTACTGTTAGAAAAGTGACCTTCCAGGTTGGTGTTGAAAGAACTTTCCCACTTCACTCTCCAGTTATCGACAAGATCGAGCTAGTCTCACGCGGCCAGGTCCGCCGTGCGAAGCTTTACTTCTTGCGCGATCTTCGAGGCAAGAAGGCAAAGATTCGCGAAAAGCGCGAAAACGTTTAGATCCCCTAGCAAAGCGCACTGACACGTGAGCGACCAGCAGGATCCTAGAGCGAATCTTCGACCAAGAAGAAAAAACAGCGACAGAAGACGTAAGTTTCGTCGCGCCCGCAAGAACTTCTTTGTTGCTTTTATTATTGATCTCGTTGTAGTTCTCGGCGCTTCCCTTGTTTTATCGCTACTGATAAAAACCTTCCTGATTCGATCATTTTTTATTCCCTCAGGATCGATGCTTGAAACCCTCCAGATCGATGACCGCATCATCGTCAATCAGCTAACCCCAGCGCTTTATCCAATTGAGCGTGGCGACGTCGTTGTGTTCAAAGATCCAGGCGGCTGGCTTGGTCCAAATGTTGAGGAACCAACAGACCCAGTGGTTATGGCCGTGGACTGGTTCCTGTCTGCATTTGGAATTACCGCTCCTGATAGCAAGCAGCACCTCGTCAAGCGAGTAATTGGCGTGGAAGGTGACAAAGTTATCTGCTGCGACGCAAATGGCTTGATAACTGTTAACGGTCTCCCAATCACCGAACCGTACATCGCCCCAGGTCAAACACCATCAAGCGTTGAGTTTGATGTCACCGTTCCAGAAAACTCGCTATGGGTGCTCGGGGATAACCGAGGCAACAGTGAAGATTCTCGCTTCCACGCAGATTTGCCAAGCAAGGGCTTTGTCTCGAACGACTGGGTTGTTGGAAGAGCATTCATTATTAGCTGGCCAGTTGATAACTGGAAGTGGCTAGATAACTACCCTGATGTCTACAAAGACATACCCAACCCTACAAACTGAGTCGAGGCTATTCGAGCGGGGCAACCGGTTCGTAATTGGCATTGACGAAGTTGGGCGAGGGGCTATCGCAGGCCCGGTTGCGGTTGGACTCTCGCTGATCGACAAACTGAATCCAGCAATTACCTCCTGGCCCGAGAAGCTTCAAGATTCAAAGTTGATGACACCCAAATCCAGAGCTGAAATCACCGACCCGCTGGAGAATTGGGTCGACGGATTTGCAATCGGTTACTCTTCGAACGAAGAAATTGATAAGTCAGGAATCAGCGAAGCACTTCGCTCCGCTGCCTCCAGAGCCCTCACAGAGTTACTGGCTTCCGGTTCCATGCGCTCCAAGTTAGCCTCGGAAGGCGCTGTGATTTTGCTAGACGGTTCACAAAACTGGCTTGGGAAACAAGCCGCCGGTTTAGAAGTTGATCTTCAGGTCAAAGCTGATACCACTTGCGTTTCGGTTGCGGCTGCAGCGGTCTTGGCAAAAGTGAAAAGAGATGCGCTCATGGAAGCTTTCGATGGCAAATATCCAGAATATGGCTTTGCTGGACACAAGGGATATGCCTCGGCAGCCCACATTCAAGCCCTTAGAACCCACGGCCCTTCAGCTATCCACCGATTGACTTGGCTGACTAGGATTCTTGCCTAGAGCGGGAATAGACTAGACAAAGTTATGGAAGAGAACGAGTTCGAGGACTACGACAGACAAGCCGAAGTCGCGCTTTATCGCGAGTATCGGGACGTCGTTGGCACCTTCAAATATGTCATCGAGACTGAGCGCAGGTTCTACCTCGCGAATGAGGTCGAGCTTAAGCGCATTGACACTTCCACTGATTTCTACTTCGAGCTGAACATGTCAGATGTTTGGGTTTGGGATATCTACCGCACGGATCGATTCGTGCAGTCGGTTCGAGTGCTCACCTTCAAGGACGTCAACGTCGAAGAACTCTCGGGCAAGGCTTACGAACTTCCAAAAGAACTAGCCGTAGGCGAATAGGTTTTACACACATTTAGATTTCTTGCTCCAACCAATTCACATTCTTGACAGAGTTTTGGCATGGCCAAACCCCAAATCCTTACCGACCAAGAACTTGATTTTCTTACTCACCCTTTCCAAAAGTCCGAATACTCCAAAGATCGCGCCCTTGAACTTGCTTCAGCTGGCTGCATCGCCATGATTACTGAACCAGGCGATCGAATGGCCGGAGCGCTGGCTAGGAGCCTTGGGAAGCTTGCTCTAGTTGAGCTATTGATTGATGGACTAGAAACTAGATCGGTAGTGCAAGCCCTGCAACAGCGGGGCCAGCTAGATTCCTGCCGGCAGAGCTTTGGGGATTTGGAGGGCACACTCGCTGACTCAAGGCAAAGGTGGCTACCGCGATTATCAAAGTCTCGGTTGGAACATTTGTTTTTTCAAAGCGCTGCGCTGAAGCTAAAACTGGTGACTGCCGAGGATGCAAACTGGCCGGCTGGTTTGGATGACCTGCAAGATTCAGCTCCTTCCATACTTTTCGTCGAGGGGGACCCAGAAACGCTGACGAAGCTTTCTCAAGCCGTCTCGATTGTTGGCTCGAGGCTGGCTTCTTCTTATGGTTTGCAGGTCACTTCTTTCTTGGTTAGAGAGCTTGCACAAGTTGCCCGTCCAACAGTTTCTGGAGGCGCATTAGGAATTGATGCACAGGTTCATCTTTCGAGTATCGAGCAGAAACTTCCTTCTGTGGCGGTGATGGCCGGAGGAATGGATAGAAAGTACCCCAGTGCCAATTTCAAACTTTTCAAGCAGGTCACAGACCATGGCTTATTGCTAAGTGAAATGCCACCGGGGGTGGCTCCAACTCGTTGGAGATTCTTGCAGCGCAATCGACTTATTGCTGCACTGACACCAACGACGGTTGTGATTGAGGCGGGAATCAGATCAGGATCAATTCGAACTGCGAACAACGCTCTTGAACTATCTCGTGAACTCTATGCGGTGCCGGGTTCAGTGCTTTCTGGAACATCTCTTGGAACCAATGCACTAATTGCGGATAGCAAAGCTCAAATTCTGTGTGATCTGAAGTACTTTGCCACCGGTTCACTAAGGATTCCAAACCAACAAATTGAAAGTGCACTTGCCAAAAGGGCACAAGATGCCATCCGAGAAAGTGGTTTTCCTTCGCTACCGGAGGTTGCAAAGCTAGCAGGGCTTACATTCTCTGAATCTGAATTGGCACTTCGCGAACTGACTGCGCAAGACAAAGTGATTGAGAATCGCAGTTCCAAAGGAGAGGTACATTACGCTTTGAAATATGCCTTCTGAGCTTACCTACCTACTCGAAGAGTTTGCTGCTGAGCTAACCGTTGGGAAGGGCTTTTCTTCAAACACCGTGAAGGCATACCTCTCTGACGTTTCAGATCTGCAGGGCTTTATGGAAAGTAAAGCTCAAACCGAAGTTAGCGATTTGGATTTAGAGCTACTTCGCGATTGGCTCTGGAGAGCAAGTGAAAAGGGTCTGACAAAAACTACCCTCGCTAGAAAATCTGCTGCGGTTAGAGCCTTCACAGCCTGGCTACACAAAAATGGAAAACTTGACTTAGATCCAGGGCTCAAGCTTCGCTCACCAAAAGCTTCACGAACCTTGCCTAAGGTTGTATCTAGAGAGGCGATGTCTGGAATTTTTGACAAGCTCGAACCTCTTGCAACAGTTGATAATCCAGCCGCCATGCAAGACCTGCTCATAGTCGAGCTCCTGTACGGAAGCGGTATTCGAGTTAGTGAACTTGTTGGTCTAAATCTTGAAGATATTGACTACGGCAGAAAGATTCTTCGGGTGACCGGAAAAGGAAACAAGCAGCGCATGGTTCCCTACAGTGATCCTGCAAGCGACGCCCTTGCGCACTGGATTAGAACTGGCCGCATGCAGTTTGAGAATGAGGTAAGCCAAAGCGCACTACTTATCTCCTCGCGTGGCAAGAGAATCGGTGTTCGACAGGTATACGCGCTGGTTGCATCCTTGCTTAGTGAAACTGCGGTTGGTCAAGCAGGCCCTCATGCACTTAGGCACTCAGCAGCTACCCACTTACTTGATGGGGGAGCTGACCTAAGGGCAGTGCAAGAACTTCTTGGACATTCATCTTTGGCTACCACTCAGATTTACACCCACGTTTCTGTTGATCGCCTAAAGCAGGGTTATCTCAAAGCTCATCCGAGGGCGTAGTTGGTTCAATCCAAGGCAGAAGCCTGGAAGGGGTCAGCTCACCGGTAAACCAGAGCGGCGATAAGTATTCGCCGTTTTTTCTTACAGAAAAATGCAGGCAAATACTTGGCTGACAGTGCGGGTCGTAGGTTGCTTGCCCTTCACACACTTCTCCAATTAGCTGTCCCGAAACCACGGAATCCCCTTCGGTAAGTTGTGAGCAAACTGGTTCGAATGCGCTGAGAATTTCTTGGCCATGATCTAGTGAAATCAACTGTCGGTTTACAACTTCTCCAACGAAGTGAACTTTTCCATCCGCCGGGGCAAACACTGCCTGGCCCAAAGTTGCCTCGTAGTCGATTCCGCGATGACCAGCGGAGTAGGGAGTTTCCGATTGGCGGTATTCGCGAACTACAGTCGAGCCCACCAGTGGGCTATCCATGGTTTTTTCGGCACCAAGGCTTGGAGCTGGAAGTTCCCAGGAAAGGGCCACCGCTAAAAAACTAGCCAGTTGCAGAAGGCTTATTCGATCCGGTTCAATCACCTTTCAAATCTGCCCCGAATAGGCACTGTCTGGGCAATTCCGCATTAGGTTGTGGAAAATTCGGGGCTTTTGGGCACAGCTTGCTGCTGGTATGCTTTGTGTTAGCGGCATTCTCGCTAAAAATCATTGATTTTGAAAATGTCGACTTCGCGTGCCGACCAAGATGGTTTCCACTCAGTGGCCCTAACGGGCTTGTGGAAAAAATCCGGCACCAGGGGTTATTGGCAACCGCCAACAACCATTAACTGAGTGGGCGCACTTGTTGCGCCGAAAGGAAGTTCGACTCTATGTCAGTCGTAACCACCAGACAGCTGCTAGATAGCGGCGTTCACTTCGGACACCAGACCAGACGCTGGAACCCGAAGATGAAAAGATACATCCTTACCGACCGTTCTGGTATCTACATCATCGATCTGCAGCAATCACTTGCGATGATCGACAACGCCTACCAGTTCGTAAAGGACACCGTCGCAGCCGGCGGTTCAGTTCTTTTCGTTGGTACCAAGAAGCAGGCTCAGGAAGCAATCGCAACTGAAGCTCTTCGCGTTGGCCAGTCCTACATCAACCAGAGATGGCTTGGCGGACTACTAACTAACTTCCAGACTGTGAGCAAGCGTCTTGCCCGTCTCAAGGAACTTGAGACCATGGACTTCGCTGACTCAGCAAAGTCAGGCTTAACTAAGAAGGAACTTCTTATCCTTCGTCGCGAGAGAGACAAGCTAGAAAAGTCCCTCGGTGGAATCAGAAACGTCACCAAGACCCCTTCGATCATCTGGGTTGTTGACACCAACAAGGAGCACCTTGCAATCACAGAGGCAAGAAAGCTTGGAATCCCAGTAATTGGAATCTTGGACACCAACTGTGATCCAGACGACGTTCAGTTTGGTATCCCTGGAAACGACGACGCAATTCGTTCAATCCAGCTACTAACTCGCATCATTGCTGACGCGGTTGCAGAAGGTTTGATTGCTCGTCACTCAAAGCCAGAAGCTCAAGCAGAGCCACTTGCTGAATGGGAGCGCGAGCTTCTAGAGCAGGGCAAGGAAGCTACCGAAGAGAAGCAGGCGTAATTCATGGCTAACTACACAGCAGCAGACGTAAAGGCGCTTCGCGAGAAATCCGGCGCTGGAATGATGGACTGCAAGTCAGCACTGGATGAAGCCGATGGCAACGTCGAAAAGGCATTTGAGGTTTTGCGTCTCAAGGGCCTAAAAGGTGTTTCCAAGCGCGAGGGTCGCTCAACAAGCAACGGTCTAATCGTTGCTCGAGTATCCGGTGGAACCGGCTACCTGATCGAGCTTGCTTGCGAGACTGACTTTGTTGCAAAGGCCGAAAGATTCGTCGCTCTCGGCGAAGAAATTGCTGACGCAATTGTTGCCGCCGGTGCCAAGGATCTAGGCTCAGCTCTTGCTGCTCCACTAAAGGGCAAGACCGTTTCGGATGCAATCAACGACGAGGCAGCAGTGCTCGGCGAGAAGGCAGAACTTCGTCGCGTAGGAGTTATCTCCGATGTAGCAGTTGATGCTTACCTTCACCGCACCTCGAAGGATCTCCCTCCTCAGGTTGGAGTTTTGGTGGCATTCGATGGAAACGCTGAAACAGCTCACGATGTTGCAGTTCACATCGCAGCTTTTAGCCCATCAGTTCTAAGCCGCGACGAGATCTCAGCTGAGACAGTTGAGACCGAGCGTCGCATCGCTGAAGAAACCGCCAAGAACGAAGGCAAACCAGAAGCCGCACTTCCAAAGATTGTGGAAGGTCGCGTCAACGGCTACTTCAAGGAGAACGTTTTGCTCGAGCAGGACTTCGCCAAGGACAACAAGCTAAGCGTCCAGAAAGTCCTAGACCAAGCAAGCACCAAGGTTTCGGCCTTCGTGCGCTTCCGCGTTGGAGCTTAGAAAACTTGAAAGACAAAAAGACTCGGCCCTTTGGGGCCGGGTCTTTTTCTTTGCCCGCCTAGACTAGAGCTAAACCATTTGGAGGAAGTCCCGTGCCGCAAAAACGACGCAGAGTTTTGTTGAAACTATCGGGAGAAGCCTTTGGTGGTGGAACCGTTGGGGTAAATCCAGATGTGGTTGCCGAACTAGCAAAAGAAATTGCTGAAGGATCCAAATCAGCCGAAGTCGCAATCGTTGTTGGTGGAGGAAACTTCTTCCGCGGAGCGGAATTGTCCCAGCGCGGTATGGAGCGCAGTCGTGCCGACTACATGGGAATGCTCGGAACCGTTATGAATGCTCTAGCGCTTCAGGACTTTCTTGAACAAGCCGGAGTTAGTGTTCGAGTTCAGTCAGCAATCACCATGGCGCAAGTCACTGAGCCCTACATTCCTCTTCGTGCAATTCGCCACCTTGAAAAAGGAAGAGTTGTAATCTTCGGTGCTGGTGCTGGGCTACCTTATTTCTCAACTGACACCGTCGCCGCCCAGCGTGCACTCGAGATCAAGGCTGACGAAGTTCTGGTAGCTAAGAACGGTGTTGACGGTGTTTATTCCTCGGATCCAAAGAAGAACTCCGATGCCAAAAAGCTTGAAAAGCTCACCTACCAGGAAGCACTGGTCCAGGGTCTAAAGGTCGTGGACGCAACCGCTTTCTCGTTGTGCATGGACAACAAGATGCCGATGCGCGTATTCGGAATGCAGGGTAAAGGCAACGTAACCGACGCCATCAAGGGCAAGAAGATCGGCACCACGGTCACCGCCTAAAGTTTTTGATTGAAAGGAAAGTGAGCACCAAATGATTGACGAAATCCTAAAGACAGCAGCAGAAAAGATGGGCAAAGCCGTCGAATCTGCCAAGGAAGACTTCGCCACCGTTCGCACCGGACGCGCCAACCCGCAGATGTTTCAGAAGATCATGGTCGACTACTACGGCACGGGAACTCCACTCGCGCAGCTAGCATCACTTCAAAACCCAGAGGCCCGAACAATTGTCATTACTCCTTACGACAAAGGGGCCTTGGCAGCAATCGAAAAGGCCGTGAAGGATGTTCCAAACCTGGGTGCGACTCCAAATAACGATGGAACAATCATCCGCGTCACCCTTCCGGATCTGACTGAAGAGCGTCGCAAAGAGTACGTGAAGCTTGTTAAGACTAAAGCTGAGGACCACCGCGTTTCACTGCGCAACATCAGGCGCAAAGGAAACGAAGAGCTTGACGCACTGAAAAAAGACGGCCACGTCGGCGACGATGAGCTTGCCCGCGCAGAAAAAGACTTAGACACTTTGACCAAGAATCATGTAGATGCCATCGACGACGCCCTAAAGCGCAAAGAAGCCGAACTTCTAGAGGTGTAAGGCTAAATTGTCTGAGGTAAAAGCCCCTGGGGGCAGGTCGCTCTCGAAATCAATAGTTGTCGGTTTGTTGTTGGCCGCAATCTTTTTAGCTTCCCTCTTGGTTTACAAAGAGTTCTTCATTCTCTTCCTCGTAACCGCTACCGCAATTGGAGCATGGGAGCTTTCGACCGCGCTTCGAATTAAGGGCTGGTACGTTCCTCGAGTTCCGGCAGTGGTTGGATCCGCAATCATCATGCCTGCCACCTATTACGGTGGTCCAGTTGTGCAATGGCTAGTAAGCCTGGGTATCGTAGCGGCGCTAATTGTCTGGCGAACAGTTCACCTACTTTGGGAACGTCGAAAGGCAAACTTCCAGACCTTCCTTCGGACGATTAGAGATTTCGGAGCAGCTGCATTCCTGGTGATCTACCTACCTCTTTCTTTGAGTTTTTCGATGCTGCTTCTAAGGCGCCCCGATGATGGCGCATATTGGGTTCTAACCTTCGTGGCCACTGTCGCACTAATTGACTCTGCTGGATATCTGTTTGGTCGGGTATTTGGTAAACATAAATTAGCTCCAGGAGTTAGCCCCAAAAAAACATGGGAGGGATTGCTTGCCTCAATTGTTCTTGGTTCAGCCACAGCCATTACCTTGACGATGTTTTTGCTAAATGGTCCCTGGTGGGTTGGGCTTATCCTTGCTGCCGCAATCATTCTGGCAGCGGTATTTGGAGATCTTGCCGAGTCGCTTATAAAGCGCGATCTTGGAGTCAAAGACATGTCAAAACTTCTGCCTGGACACGGAGGAATGATGGATCGCCTAGATTCCATGCTCCCGGCTTCTTTGATGAGCTATTTGGTAATGGTGGTCTTCTTTGGTTGAGACCCCGGGATTTACAAAAGCAGCCGGTATGGGATACAACCCTGAGCAAGTTGACGCACTGCTAGAGCTGGCGAAGGCTCAGTACGAATCGCCAGATCAGATCCTGCTTCGCGCCTCCGACCTTCGCGGCCTTCGGTTGGATTTAGTTAGCGGAGGGTATTCGATTTCGCAGGTGGATGCAGCGCTGGATAACCTCGAGGATCACTTCATTAGGGCCGAAGTTAGTGCCTTTAGCGAGCGTTTTGGCGAAGCGGAACTTGCGAAACGATTTGAGGAGTTGCAGCAAGCAGTTCTTCCAAGGCTTCGTCGAGACAAGGGCAAGCGCTTCACAAAGGTATCTTGGTTAGCCCGCGGGTATGACAAGAAAAAAGTGGACGAGCTTTGTGACCAGCTGGTTTCCCATTTCAACGGTGGAACCAAAGTCCGAGTCGCTCAAGTAAGGCGAGCACAATTCACCGCCACTCGATCTGGATACTCCATGCCCCAGGTTGATAGCTTTCTAGATAAGGTCATTGAGGCGCTGCAACTTGAAATCTCAGACTAGCTACGGCTGTCTTGGCGTTGTCGCCATATTCTTTCTTATCTATGTCGCACTCTTTGGATCCGGTGGAGACTCATCTCCTACACCGTCACCAACGCCGAGTATCACTGAATCCATAGCTCCAACTCCTGAACCAACCGAGAGCACTGAAGCAATTCCAAAAATCAAGAGGGGCGAAGCTCTAAGGGCTCTTGCCAAGATGCCTATCAAGGGCCGCGCTCCGCAAACGGGATACTCGCGGGAAATGTTCTCTGACGACTGGGATTACTACAACGGTTGCGATGTTAGAAACAGAATTCTTGCTCGAGATCTAGTTCAGTACAACTACAGATACGATTCCTACTGCATTATCGAGAATGGAATTCTAGAGGATCCTTTCACTGGCCAGGTAATCGCTTTTCAGCGGGGAGTTAGAACCTCGCTAGATGTTCAAATTGACCACGTTGTTTCACTAAGTGACGCCTGGCAAAAAGGCGCTCAGCAACTTTCTGGCTATCAACGCTTCGCCCTTTACAACGATCCGCTGAACTTGTTAGCGGTCTGGGGTCCGGCCAACAGTTCAAAAAGTGACTCTGATGCAGCCAGTTGGCTGCCTTCAAATAAGAGCTTCAGATGCTCGTTTGTGGCAAGGCAGATTGCAGTCAAGGCAAAGTATCAGCTCTGGGTGACCCAGGCCGAGCACGATGCCATGGCTCGAGTACTGGCCACCTGCCCCAAGAAGGGCCTTCCTAACTAGCCTTACCTAGCCCTTGCGCAACACTCAAGGTAGAGTTGAAGGTCGCAGGTCATTTATTTGGGAAGGATTTTGTTATGGGCAAGTACGAAGCCATCAAACCAACCCTTGCCAAGCGTATTGTCTTCTCCTTTGATGAAGCCCTAGCCAAGCGCGGACTAGCCAGACCCCATCTTCCAAGAGTGACCAAGGCCAAATCACTTCCAGTTTTGGGCTTCATTTTTGTTGTCAGCTTGACCCTGGTTTACGTTGTGGATCCTTATTCGGGAAATCTTGCAAGTGCTTCCACAATTCAGGTTTATGACCCAGACGATGAAAAGAATCAGAGTTTTGTTTTTGCTGAGGAATACACCGTTAGCTTTGAGCGCGGTGGATACCGGATGATTTCTGGATCTGCTGCCAAGAGTTATTTCATTTTGGCCGCTCCTATGCCAGCACCAGGATCTTCTCAGGCGTACGCCCTTGAATACATCGCTAAGCGTGACTGGGGTATGGATCAGTTCTCATGTCTTGTAAATCTATGGAACAGAGAATCAAACTGGCGACACCTCGCAAAGAACTCTTCGAGTGGTGCCTATGGAATTCCTCAGTCCTTGCCTGGATCAAAGATGGCAACTGAAGGTGCGGACTGGATGACAAATCCCCAGACTCAGATTCGCTGGGGTGTGAAATACATCGCGGCTCGATACAAAAACCCTTGTGGCGCTTGGGCGCATTCTGAAGAGCACAACTGGTACTAATGAAATCTCGTCGCAACCGCGGTTCCAAGTGGGGCGCCGAATTTCAGCCCCTTGATTTAGAAAGAGTGCGCATTGGAGTCAAGCGCACCGAGCTAAAGCGCGGCGTTGAGTACTCTGTGCAAACCACAACCGGTGCTAAAGCAGAAGATGACAAGAGTTGGGTTTGCCCAAACTGCCATCTGGGTATTTCCAAGGGGCAAAGCCATACGGTTGCCTGGGACTCGGTTCGAGGCGTTGATACCAGAAGGCACTTTCATAACGCTTGTTGGAAGAGTTTTCAGGGCCCGCTGCTTTGATTGAAATCACTTCGTCCACCGAACTTCCCTCGAATCGGGAACCGCTTACCCTAATTACCTCTGACAATCTAAAACTGGTTGCCGAACTTGCTACCCCAGTTCAAAACAAGGCCAAAGCGGTGCTGTTGACTTTGCATCCGCTGCCAACCGGTGGCGGGTTTATGGACTCTCACATTCTGCGTAAGGCCGCCAATCGACTGCCGGCGCTTGCTGATCTGGCAGTGCTGAGATTCAACACTCGAGGAACCACCAGCCCGCAGGGCACCAGTGAGGGCAGTTTCGGCGAAGGTATCGATGAAAAGCGCGATCTCGAAGCCGCCCTGGAATTTCTCAAATCACGGGGCCTTGGACCAATTTGGCTAGTTGGCTGGTCATTTGGTACTGAACTGGCAATCAAGTATGGATTTGATAAGCAGATTGAAGGCGCCATTTTACTCTCGCCTCCGCTTCGAAGGGCTGGTGAGCAGGATTTAGTGAAGTGGGTAGGTAGCGGCAAGAAGTTGGTCGCTTTAGTTCCCGAGCACGATGAATACTTGGCTCCTGCTGCAGCCCTCGAACGATTTGCTGTTTTGCCCGAAGCTGAAGTGATTCCAATCGATGGCGCTAAACACCTATGGGTGGGCGAGCCTGCAACCAAAAGAGTTTTGAACGAGATTGTGCGAGCGGTAAATCCGGCAAAGTATCCGCTCCCGGATACTTTCTAGCGCTTGTTTTGACGAGGGACAAAAATCTCTCGCACGATGAAGATTATGGAAGCAGCTAGCGGAATCGCTACTAGCGCCCCAAGAACTCCAAGCAACGCTCCACCCGACAAGGCGGCAATAACCATTATCGGTGCAGGAACCGATACTGCAACCTTCATAACCCTTGGGCTAATTACATACGCCTCCAGCTGCAGGTAGATCAGGTAGTAGACCGCAAGAATTATTGCTGATGTTGGATCCACAGCTAGAGCAACTATTACCACCAATGCTGCACCTGTTACTGAACCAACCAGCGGAATGATTGCAAGAACGAAAACCACAAATGCCAGCACCAGAGCAAACTGCAAACCAAGGATTGTCATGACGATGAATCCAAAGAAGGCATTTAGTCCAGCAACCGAGACTTGACCGATCACATAACGGCCGACCGAGTTGGCAACCTGGTCTGAAATCAGTTTGTAGCGAGCTCGCTTGCTTTTTGGAAAAAGCTTGGATAAAGAATCCCTCAATCTATCAAGTGAAGCCAGAAAGAATACGGTCAACACAACAACGATGATGAATCCAAAAACTCCGTTGAACAAGTTGATTCCCACCTGAACAACACCTCCGACCATGGTCGGCCAGTTCGCAGAGTCGGCCAGGAAAGCGCCGGCATTCAAAAGAGCCGATCCGATTGCTCCTCCTAGCTGGTCATCCAGTCTTATGACTAATGGCAGCTGGGTGATGTCCTGCAAAAGCTCAGGGGCAGTCTCGAGGAATCGAGTGCTCTGGGTTATCAAGCTTGGAACCAGCGTCCAGATCAAAACCCCCAGCAGCCCCAAAAGTCCAACCAATACAGTTAGTACGGCTAGAGGTCTAGGGAAATTCAATCTCCCCAGAGCTGATACCAACGGGTCCAGACCAAGGGCTAAGAAGATGGCAGCAAAAATGTAAGTGATGACGTTAGCCAGTGTGGCTACGGCGCCTCCCAAAAGCAGTGCGGTTAGCACGCCGAGGCCACCAAATAATCCAATTAGGAATGGATTGGAAACCTTGAGGTCTTGAGCTGGCATTTAGAAACCGGCCTTTTCTATTCCAGTGATTTTCTTGATGCCTCAACAACTTTTTCTAAGTGCTCAAGGTATGAACCAACGGTGCGTCGTTCGATCTCTAACTTGGCAAGCTTTGAGTTAGCATCATCAAGCTCTCTGGCTGCGCGGTTTTTGGCATCCGCAACAATTTGACGCGACTCAGCTTCGGCCATAGCAATCATTTGTTCGGCTTGGTCTCTGGCGGCATCGGTGGTTGCTTTGTTTATTGAGCGCGCAGCCGACTCAATAGTCTCGGCTTCGAGTTGCGCAGCATTTGTTCTTGTGATGGCTGCCTGTAGTTGAGTTTTAGCATCATCAAGGTACTTCTGAGTCTGGTGAACGGCTTCCTGGTGTTTACGCAGATAGTCCGCTTCAGCTTCAGATCTTCGAGCGGTAAGTTCCAGCTCTAGATCGATTCGAGCTTGGTCACCGATGATCAAGGCAGCTTTTTCAGTATCAATTTCTCGAATCATTTCCTTTTGAAGCATTAGCTTCTTTTCTGCCAAGTTGCGCTCAACCATTGCCTTCAGGTTTTCGGTTTGGCGCTTGGTGTCTGCTCGAAGCTTTGCCACCTCGGTGGCAATTGCGCCTCGAATCGAGCCAGATTCTCTGGTCGCCTCTTCAATAAGACGCTTGCCTTCGCTTTGGGCTTTATCAAGAATTTCATTAGCCTCGCCCTTGGCGGAGTTGATTAGGCGCTCAACTCTTCGATCAGCCTCAGCAACCAGGGATTCATAGTAATCCTTTGCCTCGTTCTTTTTGGATTCAACTTCCTCGTTGATGCTTCCAAGAACCCGGCTTTTTTCACTTTCCGCATGAGCCAGCAATCTTGTTGCCTGATCTTCGGCAGAGGCGAGAATAATGGCAGCTTGATTTCCAAGTCCGGCGTAGGTAGGTGACTGGACCTCTTCTAACTTTGCGCTCAGTTCCTCGATTTGGGCTTTGGCTTGCCTGAGCTCATCGGCTAGTTGGGCATTCTGGGTCGATAGACGCAGTACGTCGCGATTGAGGTCCAAAAATGCGTCGTCGACGGCTGATTTTGAGTAGCCGCGCATCGCAGTTGGGAACGAGGTCGCATCGCCTGACAAATCGGGCCTCCAGCACGGTTTCGGTAGAATGGGCTTTGGCCCTTAGGCCAGATACCCAAGTTTAGCTGGAATGGATAATCATGCGCTTTTTGCTTGCCGCACTGCTGTTTATCCTCGCTATTTCGCTACTTTTGCTCGGTTTGGCCCAACGGACAATCTGGGCGCCACCGGATAACTTCTCGGTAAACCTCTCGGTTTCAGGCAATGAGCCCTACCTGGTGATTCCAGCTGAGGAGCTAGCTCTAATGCCCGGCGATCCAGTTGTTGGCGGCATCGGCGACGGCGAGGTCTTGGTTGCCTACGGTCGAGAAGCTGATGTGCTGGCCTGGGTTGGACAATCTCTGCACTCCGAAGCCGTCACCTCCGACGATGGAACAGCCATAGGAGTTCGCGACGTGGCAGGCACCACAGAGCTAGCAACCCCCAGTGGTTCTGACCTTTGGATTAACCAGAGCCTCGGAGAAGGATTTGCTGAACTGGCAATTCCAGCTGGTGGCAACAACGCAGTCATAGTTGCAAGTGATGGCTTTGAGCCGGCCCCAACTAGAGTCCGGGTGGCCTGGCCGATTGAAAACTCGACAGTTGTCTCGGATGTTTTCCTCGGTGTTGGTTTTGGCTTCTTGATAGCAGCAATTTTGTTGAACCTGTTGGCACTTCGAAAGATGCTGATCAATAGAGGTCCAAGACGAAAGCTACCAAAGGCTCCTCAGGGACCTAAGTACCGACCAAGGAAGTCAAACTTCGAAGTGCCTAAACGCGGAAGAAGAGCCGCTCGGTCAAAGATCGCACTAGTGCCAATTGGTATTGCTTTGACATTCGCTCTGTCTGGGTGTTCTGTAGCCACGGCTCCAGTTGCAACCCCAACTCCTAGCGCATCTGAAACCGAGGCAGCTGTTGAAACAATTCCTCCGGTTGTAAATATCACGCAGGTTAGGAATATTCTTCGTCAGCTCCAAGAGGTAGTGGCTGTAGCAGATGAGTCGGGAGATTCGAGCTTGCTCGAACCAAGAGTTGCAGGACCTGCTCTACTTTTTAGACAAGCGCACTACCTGCTGATGACCAAATCTCGCGAGATCCAGCCGCTGCCTCCAATTTCAGGATCGGCAATTTCGATTACCTTACCCGCCAGTACAAACAGCTGGCCAAGATCGTTCATGATCGTCACCGAGGGTGATGGCTCCGGAGAGCTTCCTCAGCTGCTGGTTTTGCAGCAGGCATCACCGCGTGAGAGCTACAAGCTCTGGTACAACATTCCGCTGCTACCGGGATCTGAAATTCCAGCGGTTGCAGCACCTGAGATTGGAGCCATTCCGGTAGCTACAGACTCTCTGTTCTTGAAAATCTCGCCTAATCAGCTACCAACTGCATTCGGTGATGTTATCGATAATGGCCCAACTAGCCTGTTTTATACCCTTTTCGATCTAGCCGAGGACGAGTACTACAACCAGATCTCAACCAGCCAGAAGGAGCAGATCGAAAAGCTGCGCAGAGCTGAGATCACCTTCACGCACGAACTCGGAAACGAGAACATCATTTCGCTTTCGACATCTGACTCGGGCGCATTGGTTGCTGTAATGATGACCGACAATTACCTAATTCGCCCTACCCGTGACAACGCTGCAGTAACTGTTTCAGGAAATGAAAAGCTGCTTCTTGGAGCCGAAGGAAGTGCCAAGGGAGTTAGGACTCAGTACGCAGGCATGCTGCTGTTCTACGTTCCTGCTGCTACTGCAGAGGGCAAGATTACTTTGCTGGGTGCCACTCAGTCACTGCTGAGTATTCGAGGTCTATAGATGACCATCGAATTTGGCAGCCCAAAAGCAAATTCTGAAGCAATAAACGTTCCAGCTTTAGTAATGCGCGTGGACGCAGCATCGATCAGGGATTACTTACCCCTGTCGGAGAAGATTCCAATTTTGATGCTTTTTGTTCAAGCCTCCGATCCAGCCTCAGAAGCGCTAGAAAAATCCGTGACCGCGTTGGTTCAAAAAACAGCCGGTGCCATGATTGCCTTGGTTGTCGATGCGGCCGCTTCTCCTGAGTTAGTGCAGGCATTTGAGCTCAACCAGATCCCGAGCGCTTACGGCTTGTTGAAGGGTCAGCCGGCACCGTTGTTTGTCGGCAATCAGCCCATGGAGCAAATCCAGTTGGTAATTACAAAAGTTCTTGCTGTGGCCAAAGAAAACGGACTCACCGGAAAAGCCGTTGTCAAAGAGATTGAAAAAGAACCAGAACTTAGCCCAACTCTTAGCGCAGCCTACGCGGCGATCGATTCTGGAGACTACAAAGGCGCGCTAGCTCTCTACGAGAAGGCACTTTTAGAAAATCCGAACGATGCCCTAGCCGATGCTGGACTTGCCCAGGTGAAATTACTACTTCGCCTCGAAGGTAAAGATCTCTCAGTGATTATCGATTCTGATGCAACAACTGATGAGTCAATTCTTGAAAAAGCCGATGCTCTGATAGCAACTGGCAATTCGGCTGAGGGATTTAGTCTTTTGTTGGCTCTATTTGAAAAAACGGCTAAGGACGCGCGCGAGCCAATCAGGCTTCGCTTAGTTGAGATGTTCATGGTTGCCGGAAACGACAACCCTGATGTGGTGGCTGCTCGAAAAGCCCTAAGTTTGCTGCTTTTCTAGCAACGAGCCAGAAGTAGTTGACCTGGCCGGAGTAGAGGCCAAAATTGCCCATGTATGGCCCGAGTAAAGCAGTTTTTGGTGTGGGTAGAGCAAACTAGGCTTAACTACATGCTTGTTTACTTGGATCACGCCGCTACTTCGCCGATTCGGCCAAGTGTCTTGGCTCACTACTCCAAGGCCCTAGAGCAGGTTGGAAACCCAGCCTCGGTGCATTCTTTCGGTCAAAGCTCAAGGCAAATGTTGGAAGAAGCTAGGGAGACAATCGCCGCAAGTATCGGTTGTGATCGCAATGAGGTCATCTTTACTTCCGGTGGAACTGAATCAGACAACCTTGCCGTTAAGGGTCTTTATTGGCAACGTCATGCGCAAGATCGCAATCGAACCCTAATTGTAACTTCCAGTGCGGAGCATGCTGCCGTGCTTGACTCCGTGAATTGGCTAGTTGCCGAGCAGGGCGCTGAGGCACATTTTGTTTCAATGAACGATGACGGCGTTCTTGATCTAGCAGAGCTTGCTGATGTGTTGGAAAAGCGATCTGATCAGATCGCCCTTGTCTCATTAATGTGGGCCAACAACGAAATTGGTGTAGTTCACCCAATTCAAAAAATCACTGCGCTAGCACGGAAATATGCAATACCGGTGCACTCCGACGCTATCGCAGCTCTTGGTCACATTCCAGTGAACTTTGCAGCTTCTGGTTTGTCGGCCATGACTATCACTGGCCATAAAGTGGGTTCCCCAGTTGGAGTCGGAGCACTTATTCTTGCTAGGTCCGAAAAGATAACTCCCGTGTCTCACGGCGGCGGCCAGGAAAGAAACTTGAGATCTGGAACACCGGATGCAGCTGCCGCATCAGCCATGGCCCTTGCAGTCAAAGAAGCCGTAGCTGAACAGGCTCAGGTAGAACTCCTGCACGCGAAGCTTTCGGCAAGATTAGTTGCTGGAGTTCGGGAAGTGGCACCGGATGTAAAGGTATCTTCCGAGCACGCTCCAAGACTTACAAACAACGTTCACTTTAGATTCCCCGGGTGTCTGGGGGATAGCTTGCTTTTTCTATTAGATGTAAATGGAGTTTCTGTTTCAACGGGCTCGGCTTGCGCAGCAGGTGTGAGTAGCCCCTCGCACGTTGTGCTTTCCCTTGGAGCCGGTTCAGATGAGGCGATGGGCACAATGAGAATCACCTTTGGCCACAACTCGTCTGATGCTGACGTTGACGCATTCCTTGATGCTTTTCCAAAAGCTTACGAAGGAGCCAAGAAGGCAGGGTTGACTAGGCGATGAAGATTCTGGCGGCAATGAGTGGTGGGGTTGATTCAGCGGTAGCTGCTGCTCGCGCTGTTGAGGCCGGCCACGAAGTGGTTGGAGTCCACCTTGCCCTGTCACGAATGCCCGGAACTTTGCGAACTGGTTCCAGGGGCTGCTGCACGGTTGAGGATTCTATGGACGCTCAGCGGGCTGCCAACAAAATTGGAATTCCCTTTTACGTGTGGGACTTCTCGGAGCGCTTCAAGCAAGACGTGGTGGATGATTTCATCGCGGAATATTCAGCTGGAAGAACTCCAAATCCCTGCATGAGATGCAACGAGCGCATCAAATTCGCAGCCCTTCTCGAAAAAGCCGTTGCTCTAGGTTTTGATGCACTTTGCACCGGGCATTACGCCAGCGTCGAAAAAGACGCTGAGGGAAACTTGGAACTTCATCGGTCGCTTGCCATGGCCAAGGATCAGTCCTATGTGTTGGGGGTTTTGACTGAAGATCAACTCAAGCATTCATACTTTCCAATTGGCAAAGCTGCCAACAAGGAAGACATCCGCAAAGAAGCTAAGGATCGAGAGCTTGCAGTTGCAAACAAACCCGACAGCTACGACATCTGCTTTATCCCAGAAGGGGACACCAGAGATTGGCTGTCGGACAAGATCGAGCTAACACCCGGATCAATTGTTGATAGCAGTGGAGCAGAACTTGGCAAGCACGATGGAGCCCTCGGATATACGGTGGGACAGCGTAAGGGTCTCAAGATTGGCCGTCCTGCCAAAGATCGCCAGCCCAGGTATGTGCTTGAGATTAGGCCAAAAGAAAATGTCGTGGTCGTTGGTCCAGAAGATGCACTGACAATCTCTGAGCTCTCGGGTGAAAAATTCTCTTGGTGTGGCAAGGCGCCAGATAATTCAAGTGATTGGTTTGAAGCCGAAGTTCAAGTACGCGCTCACGGCGAATCGCACCCTTGCAAACTTCGAGTGATAGCTGGCCAAATGGTGATTCGGCCAAACGTTCCCATTCGCGGAATCTCTCCTGGCCAAACAGCAGTTATTTACTTGGGCTCTAGAGTGCTTGGCCAAACCACAATCGACAAAACAGTCTCCGCAGTTTTAGAGCAGGTGTGAGCTTGGACAAGAAGATAGTTGAACGAGTTGCCGAACTGGTAGATACGATCAACAAACACCGCGCTGCCTATTACCAATCAAACACCTCTTTGATTTCGGACGCCGATTACGACAAGTTGATGCGCGAGCTCGAAGCGCTCGAATCAAAGTATCCAGAGCTAATAACGGGTGATTCACCTACGCAAACTGTCGGGGGAGAAGCCAGCCAAACCTTTTCTCCGGTTGAGCACCTTGAGCGCATGATGAGCTTAGACAATGTGTTCTCGAGCGAGGAGTTAGATAGCTGGCTTGAGAAAACTGGTGGCGGTCCTTTCTTGTGTGAGCTAAAAATTGACGGTCTGGCAATCAACTTGCGGTACGAAAAAGGTAAACTCGAATCTGCAGCAACCAGGGGCGACGGCTCCGTTGGCGAGGATGTCACACGAAATGTGATGACCGTGAAGGGAATCCCTCACACTCTCTCAGGGAAAAACCACCCGGATGTAGTCGAGATCCGTGGCGAGGTCTTTTACTCTCTAGCTGATTTTGCCAAGCTCAATCAGTCACTCATTGACGCAGGCAAAGCCCCCTTTGCTAACCCCAGGAATTCTGCCTCTGGTTCACTACGCCAGAAAGATTCCAGCGTCACAGCTTCAAGACCTCTGCAGATGATCGTTCACGGTATCGGCGCTTGGATCGATAAGAGAGTTGTAAGTCAATCTGAGCTCTATGCACATCTAAAGGATTGGGGACTTCCCACCTCCAGCAGGTATCAGGTGTTGGATAACGCTGCCCAAGTAAAGAAGTACATTGCTGACTTTGAGGCCAAACGCCACACCCTCGAGCATGAAATAGATGGTGTTGTTGTCAAAGTTGACGAATTATCTAGACAGCAAGTACTCGGGTTCACTTCTCGTGCACCGAGGTGGGCAATTGCCTACAAGTATCCGCCAGAACAGGTCAACACGAAGCTACTTGACATCAAAGTTTCTATCGGTAGAACTGGCCGAGCAACCCCGTATGCGGTTTTAGAGCCGATTCGTGTGGCCGGAAGTGAAGTTGAATTCGCCACCCTGCACAATCAAGAGGTCGTTGCCGTCAAGGGAATTCTCATCGGAGACACCGTGGTGCTTAGAAAAGCCGGGGATGTAATCCCTGAGATTTTGGGCCCGGTGGTAGCTCTTCGGGATGGCTCTGAGAAAAAGTTCGCCATGCCAAAAAACTGCCCAGACTGTGGCTCAAAACTGGCTCCAGCCCAAGATGGTGATGTTGACCTTCGATGCCTAAATGCCAAATCTTGCCCGGCGCAACTACGCGAGCGAATTGCCTACATCGGGTCTCGTTCTGCGCTGGATATCGAAGCATTGGGATTTGTCACGGCAGTCGCACTAACTCAGCCTCTCGAGCCGAAGGTTCCTCCGGTCAAATCTGAAGCGGACCTTTTCACTCTCAAGCTTGAGGACTTACTCCTAATCAAGTCGCAGGTAGTTGATGCCGATACTGGCGCAGTCAAGCTAGATTCCGATGGCAAGCAAAAGGTAGTTGAATACTTCAGGAAAAAAGATGGCTCACCGGCAACAGTTGCAACCAAACTTCTAGAGGAACTAGAAAAAGCCAAATCTCAACCTGCATGGCGGGTGCTAGTTTCGTTATCCATTCGACACGTGGGTCCAGTAGCAGCAAGATCGCTCATGAATTCCTTTGGGTCAATTGAGAAAATCTTCGCGGCCTCCGAGCAGGAGCTTGCGAGAGTGGATGGAGTCGGTGCGGTAGTTGCAGCAACCATCAAAGAGTGGATTTCACTGGATTGGCACAAAGACATTGTCCAAGCCTGGAAAAAAGCTGGGGTCAACTTCATTCAGGACATTTCCGCTTCCGGAACAGGTGCGTTCCAAGGAATGAGCATTGTCGTGACCGGAACTCTTGTAGACCTTACTCGCGAGCAGGCGGAAGAAGCCATAATTTCTCGCGGCGGCAAAGCAGCTTCTTCGGTTTCTAAAAACACCGCTTTTGTTGTTGCGGGCGCGGCTGCCGGGTCCAAATTAGTCAAGGCAGAAGCGCTTGGCGTAGAAGTGATTGATGAAGCTGAGTTTGCTAAGAGGCTAGCGAACTAGTATTTCTTGTCCTCGTAGGACTCAACTTCGATTGCATCGTAGGACTCAGCGCGAGGCTCAGAGTAGTCAACATTGGTCTCGAAGCCATCGGTGATTGAAGGCGAAGATCCCTCGAGCTGGGTCTGAGCTAGAGTTTCGTCGGCTGCCACCATGGACTCAGTAGACATCAAGGACTTCAAGGTGTTTAGGAAATCTTCAATTTCGTTGGCCTCTGACTCCCAGCGATTTAGTCGATCTTGTCCATCCACGATTACCGCGTTTGCAAATGCTTCTGCCTTGCGAGCAAGAAGTTCGGCACGACGACGTGACTGGTTGATCAAGTTTCCAGCGTTTCGCTGAGCGTCCTCGGTCAAATTCGCTGCGGTGACCTTGGCATCGCGAAGATTTCTTTCGGCTTCCGAGTTAAGTTCGGCAGCAAGTCTTGATGCTTCCGCAACTGCCTTGTTGGCATCTTCAGTTGCCTGCTGAGCCTGCTTGACGGCAGATTCGTATATTCTTAGAGCTTCCTGCTCACCCTCGTCGCGCTTAGCCTTAAGCTCTGCTTCGAGTTCGACGCGGGACTGTGCTGTGCGCTGAGAAAGTTCGGTAGCTAGAGCACGCGCTTCTTCAGTCTCGCGGTGAACAGAGGCACGAAGCTCTGCAGCGTATCTTTCACCCTCTGAGCGAATAGCTGATGCTTCGCGCTGAGCGTGAACAATCTTTTCGGTAGCTTCTGCTTCCTGAGTCTTGGCCTGCGCCAAGATCTCTGCTCTGGTTCGCTCTGCATCAAGACGAATCTCTTTAGCTTTTGATTCCGCATCTGAAAGAAGTTTCTGAACGGCAGCTTCGGCTTTACGAGTCAGTTGCTCAGCTTCGGCCTTTGCAGTCTCGCGAACGCGAAGTGCGTCTTGACCGGCGTCGGTCATAAGTTTTCTAGCCTGCTCTTCAGCAACGCGCAGGGTCTGCTCGAACTGAGCACCAAGTTCTGCGTAGCCAGTACCGGCATCACGCTTTAGTCGCTGCTTTAGGCTTGCGATCTCAGATTTGAGAAACTCAACCTCGCTGGCGGCTTTGTAGTTGTAGTCGCGAACGTGATCGAGCTCTTCTCGCATTGCGGAGATAGCTGCGTCTACCTCGCCTTTGTCGTAGCCTCTAAAGACGAGCTGAAATTCTGAATTATCCACGGGTATTGACCTTTTTATAGGGGGATAGGGGTTTACTACCTAGATACCTACTTTAGTAGGGTTTTTTGCCCCAGAATCAAGCAATTTCTTTGTTGCTAGAATGGGCCAGCTGGGGCCAAAACCCCTCCAATCCACAGTTTCTCTAAACCGAAGGTTTCCATGTCTGAGATCACCCCTGAGCTAGTTAGGCACCTAGCCGGCCTTGCCCGCATTGAGGTAAGCGAGGCTGAGGTGGCCCAATTTGCCAGTCAGCTGGCTTTGATCGTGGAATCGGTTGCCACTGTCAAGGCTGCCGTGAGTGATGAAATTGTCGCCACCAGCCACCCCATTCCTATGGCCAATGTTTTCCGTGAAGATGTTGTGAAGCCATCGCTCACTCAAGCCCAGGCTCTTTCCGGAGCCGCTGACAGCGAATCTGGTCGCTTCAAGGTCTCAGCCATTCTGGATGAGGACTAGATACAATAATGTCCCTTCTAAACAAGTCCGCCCATGAACTAGCTTCGATGCTGGCCTCCAAGGAAATCTCCTCGGTCGAGCTAACCAAAGCCCAGCTAGATAACATCGACAAGCTAAACCCCAAGCTCAACAGCTACCTAATCGTCACTCACGAACTGGCCCTGGCTCAAGCTCGCGAGGTTGACGAGCTTCGTGCCAAGGGTGAGAAGCTTTCGGCGCTCGCGGGTGTGCCAATTGCAGTCAAAGACAACCTCACCACAATCGGAATTGAAACTACCGCCGGATCAAAAATCTTGAAGGGCTGGGTACCTCCTTATAACGCCACAGTGGTCGAAAAGGTTCTTACCCACCGCATGCCAATTCTCGGAAAGACCAACCTGGATGAATTTGCTATGGGTTCTTCCACTGAGAACTCCGCCTACGGTCCATCGCTAAACCCATGGGACCTTGCTCGAACTCCTGGAGGTTCAGGAGGAGGATCTTCCTCAGCCGTTGCCTCCATGCAGGCACCACTTGCCTTGGGTTCTGACACCGGAGGATCCATTCGTTTTCCTGCGGCGGTCACTGGAACTGTTGGGGTAAAGCCAACCTACGGAGCGGTTTCTAGATACGGACTTATCGCACTGGGCTCTTCATTGGATCAAGTTGGTCCCGTCACAAGAAACGTGATGGATGCGGCCATGTTGCACGATGCCATCGCGGGCCACGATCAGATGGATGCGACCTCGCTGCCAGAATCCCTTGGTTCAATGACCGAAGCTGCCAAGAACGATTCGGTCAAGGGACTAAAAATTGGAATCATCAAGGAACTTACCGGTGAAGGTTTCCAGGCCGGGGTATCCGAGCGGTTCCAGGAAGCTCTTGATCTGCTGGTTGCCGCAGGGGCTGAAATCGTTGAAGTTTCCTGCCCAAGTTTTCAATACGCCATCGCTGCCTACTACTTAATTCAGCCAGCTGAGGCATCTTCAAACCTGGCTCGCTTCGACTCGGTTCGATTTGGATTACGTGTCATGCCAGAAGGTGCAGCAACCGTTGAAAAGGTAATGGCAGCAACCCGCGAAGAAGGTTTTGGTGCAGAAGTTAAGCGAAGAATCATCCTTGGTACCTATGCACTTTCTTCTGGCTACTACGACGCCTATTACGGAAGCGCTCAAAAGGTAAGAACTCTAATTCAGGCAGATCTTGCCAAGGCCTTTGAAAAAGCCGATGTGTTAGTTTCGCCAACTGCGCCAACCACAGCTTTTCTGCTTGGAGAAAAACAAGAAGATCCGCTGGCTATGTATCTAAACGACATCGCAACAATTCCGGCCAACCTTGCTGGCATTCCAGGAATGAGTCTTCCGGTAGGTCTTGCAAGCGAAGACAACCTTCCAGTTGGAGCTCAGTTCTTAGCCCCAGCAAGGCAAGACGCAAGACTCTACAAGGTCGGCGCGGTTTTAGAAAAACTACTTGAAAACAAGTGGTCAAAATCCATGCTGGATTTTGCACCGAAGCTTGAGGTGAACTAATGGCCAAAGATCAGCTAATGGATTACCAGAAGGCACTAGAAGCTTATGAAGTTGTTATTGGTTTAGAGGTACACGTCGAACTAAACACAAACACCAAGATGTTCTGTGGTTGCGCAAACGTGTTCGGTGATGAGCCAAACACCAATGTGTGCCCAAACTGTTTAGGATTTCCTGGAGCAATGCCTGCTGTAAACGGCAAGGCTATTGAGAATTCAATCAAGATTGGGCTAGCCCTCGACTGCGAAATAGCCGCAACCGGTCGCTTCGCAAGGAAGAACTACTTCTATCCGGATCTGGCCAAAAACTTCCAGACCTCCCAGTACGACGAGCCAATTGCCTTTGAGGGAACCATCGACATCGAGGTTCCATCGGGCAAGGTCTTTACTGTTGCAATTGAGCGAGCACACATGGAAGAAGACGCTGGAAAGCTAACCCACGTTGGAGGCTCAACTGGCCGGATCCAAGGAGCGGAATTTTCACTGGTTGATTTCAACCGCGCCGGTGTCCCACTGGTGGAAATTGTGACCAAGCCGATCTATGGCGCAGGCGATGAAGCACCTGAACTAGCTGCTGCCTATGTCCGCTCGATTCGCGAGATTGTTAAAAACCTTGGTGTGTCTGATGCTCGCATGGAGCGAGGAAACGTGCGCTGTGACGCCAACGTTTCTATTCGCCCTAAGGGTCAAGAAAAACTTGGCACTCGAACCGAGACCAAGAACGTGAACTCACTGCGCAGCATCGAGCGCGCGGTCAAATACGAAATTCAGCGCCAGGCCCATTTGCTATCTCAGGGCACTGCAATCATCCAAGAAACTCGTCACTGGCACGAAGACCGTGGGGCAACTTCTTCCGGACGACCAAAATCCGATGCAGATGACTACCGCTACTTCCCTGAGCCAGACCTTGTCCCAATCCAGCCTTCGAAGGAGTGGATTGAGCAGCTACGCGCAACACTTCCTGAGAAGCCTGCGATTAGACGCAAGCGACTTCAAGAGCTTTGGGGCTTTAGCGATCTAGAGTTCCGCGATGTTGTGAATTCAGATTTGCTAGATGAAATCGACGACACCGTTAAAGCTGGAGCCAAGCCACAAGCTGCCAGAAAGTGGTGGACCGGTGAGCTTGCTCGAATCGCTAACAGCGAAGATAAAGACATCGCAGAACTTGCGATAACCCCAACACAGGTCGCACAGATTGCAGCACTAGTTGAGAGTGGAAAACTCACCGACCGCCTAGCTCGTGAAGTTCTAACTGGAGTATTGGCAGGCGAGGGAGATCCTGAAGAAATTGTTGCCAAGCGTGGACTCGAAGTTGTTTCCGATGACGGTGCACTTCTTGCCGCTATCGACAAAGTACTTTCCGAACAGCCTGATGTGCTTGAAAAGATCCGTGAAGGAAAGCTTCAGGCTGCCGGAGCTGTTATTGGTGCGGTTATGAAGGCTATGGCCGGCTCGGCTGATGCTGCCAGGGTGAGGGAACTTGTTATTCAGAGGGCTACTGAAAAGTAACTAGTTCTTTAGAGGAACAATGTGCCTAGCAATGATTCCGGCAGCTTGTTCGATGCTGTATCGATCGGTGGCCAATCCCAGGACTAAATCGAATCCCTGGTCATCGTCCATGGTGTGGCCAACGCCGTTGATGTAGAGGAAGTAATAAAATAGCGACCAAGCTGTGCGCTTATTCCCGTCGACCAATGAGTGATTCTTGATCACCGAGTGCATCATGGCAGCTGCCTTTAGTTCAAATGCCGGGTAGGCATCTTCTCCAAACAAGCTGGTACGAGGACGCGCAATGGCAGAGCCCAGCAAGCCAGCGTCTTTGATGTAGAAGCCGTGGTACTGAACTATTTGCTGTGCAGCCTCGAAGCTGACAAACTTGGTCAAGCGTCAGCCAGCCGCTCCATCAGCTTCTTGTCCTGAACCATGAGGGCGTCCATGGCATCTAGTACCTGCTGGCGCTCGGCCATGGCGTCGATGTACATCTCGACTGCCCTGGTGACTGCCTGCTGCTTTGAAATACCCAAGCGCTCCGAAGTAGCCTCGAGCGTTTGATCTAGTTCTTGTGTCAATCTAAGTGTCATAGCCATACCATAATGCTACCAAAGTGATACCACAATACAAGTGTATAACTCTGTGGATAACTTGAAGTTTTCCTTGAAGGTTAGTGCTTTTGGCTGGGGAAAACTCTCAACCTACACTCCAGAGTTGAAGGAAGGCCTAGCTCCTACCAGCGAAACCGCCTTAGAACCGGCCTCTACGCCCGATTTCAGGGCCTTTTGGACTATTTCAGGCCTAAGGTCCTGGAAGCGCTCATTAGCGACCAAGGAAGCCAAGAACCCAGCGCAGAAGGCATCGCCGGCTCCAGTTGGGTCAATCGACTCGGTGGCCAGACCAGCAATTTCAATGCTTTGGCCGCTGGCCCAGTGAGCTTCAGCCCCGTTTTGACCCTTGGTCACAACACTTAGAGCCACAGCCCCTGATAGTCCAAGGAGTTGATCTTCTTCGAGGTTTGGAAAAATCAGATCGGCCTCGGAGATTAGATCTTTGAATTCCTCCAACCCGTGGTCCTTGATGTATCCATAGGAGCCTGGATCAATCGCCAAAAGGGCGCCTGCTTGTTTGACCCTTGCAGCAAAGTCCTTGATCTCCCCAAGAGCTCGACCAAAAAGTGAATACCCCGAGAGATAAACTGCTGCAAATCCTGTTGGATCAATCGATCGAAGATTTAGACCTAGGTTTGCACCACGGTCAGTGAGCATCGAACGCGAAGCTCCTTGAACCAGAACAACTAGTGAACCGGTTGGTTTGGCACTTGACTGAAGAGCGGCCTCTATTCCGATTTGGTCAAGCTCAGCTTCCAGTTTTCTAACATCGGTTAAACCCACGCAACCGACGAATCTCGTTTGAATTCCAAAAAAGGCAAGCCACGATGCAACGTTGGCAGCTTGGCCACCCATGGACTTGTGGATTGCTGAGTTGGTGTCTGTGTTGGGGCGTATCTCAGATTCTGGAATAACGATGACATCTTCGATGACATCTCCAATTACCAGAATCTTGCTCACTTGAGCTCCGCCCAAGCTTTCGCAATATCCGCAGCAACCGCAACGTTGTTGCGAGCTAGATCAAGGTTTACCTCCAGCGATTTACCCTTTGACTCTTCGACGATAAATCCAAGCAGGAATGGGGTGACAGCCTTGCCGGTGACGCCGGCTTTCTTAGCCGCTTCAAAAGCAATTGCGAGCACGCGATCGTGCTCAATCGGATCCCACTGCTTCTCGATTGGAATTGGGTTTGCAACAACCATTCCTTGACCATGGCCAAGATCATCCTGCGCCTTCATGGCGAGAGCAACCTGCTGCGCAGAATCCAAAGACCAGTCCAGGGTGTAGCCAGAGCGGGTTAGCCAAAACGCTGGAAACTCTTTGGTTTTGAAGCCAATCACTGGAACACTTAAGGTCTCAAGTCGCTCAAGAGTTGCTGGAATATCTAGAACCGATTTCACTCCGGCAGAAACCACCGTTATTGGAGTCACCGAAAGAGTTGAGAGGTCAGCGGATTCGTCAAATGTTTCAATTGCGCCTCTGTGAACTCCGCCCAGTCCGCCTGTTGCAAAGACTCTAATTCCGGCTAGCGAGGCTAGGTGGGCGGTTGCAGCAACGGTGGTTGCCCCCGACTCTTTTCTGGCGGCAAGAATAGGGATGTCTCGAACGCTGGCTTTAGCAAGGTCCTCGTTAGCGATGCGATTTATGCCAACTTCATCCAGACCAATTCTTGGCACGCCATCGAGAATTGCGATTGTTGCTGGGACAACCCCCTTGGAGCGAAGTATTTCCTCAAACTCTTTGGCAGCCTCTAGATTTCTTGGTCTTGGTAAACCATGCGAAATTATTGTGCTCTCGAGGGCAACAATGGGCTTGCCGGTTGCAAGAGCGTCGGCGACCTCGGGGGAGGCGATAAAGGAAGTCATTAGATAAGGGTAGCTAGTTTAGGAAGGGTGTTTGAGTCTCAACTTGGGGTGAGTAACGGGACTTGAACCCGCGACTTCCTGGACCACAACCAGGCGCTCTACCAGCTGAGCTATACCCACCATGTCTTGAAGCCTTTTGGCTTCAAAGCCTTTTTATTCTATTGCGTTTGATCGGCGCTTGTCTTGGCCTCAACGCTTGTTGGACCAGGGGCTTCCACCAGCACGGTCTTACGGTAGTAGACCAGCTCGGCGATTGATTCCCTGATGTCGGCAAGGGCGCGATGTCCGCCCGATTTTTTAGGCAGCTGGAAATAAACCTTTGGGTACCACCTGCGGACAAGTTCCTTGATTGATGAAACATCAACATTTCTGTAGTGCAGGTGAGCATCGAGAATTGGCATGTAGCGATTGATAAACATCCGATCGGTGCCGATGGAGTTTCCAGCTAACGGGGCAGTTCTTGCCTCCGGGGCAAATTTCTTGACGTACTCAAGAATCTGTGCCTCCGCTTCTTCAAGATTCAAGCCTTCTGGCAATAGTTCTAGCAGGCCCGATTCTTTGTGCATGTTGGTGACAAATTCACCCATTCCAGCAAGTGAGTCTTCCCGAGGCTTGATAACAACGCTTAGTCCATCATCCAGAATGTTTAGCTCGGAGTCGGTGATTAAAACTGCAATCTCGACCAAACAGTCTTTCTCGACATCGAGACCGGTCATCTCGCAGTCGATCCAGACTAGGTTCTCAGAGGACTTCATAACTAAGCAAGCTTAGCGGGCGGCTTCGGCCAGTCTTTTTGCCTTACCCCTTGGCTTCTTTGGTCCCTTGAGAGCTTTGCGCTCCTTGCGTCCTTCGATCAACCAGTAAAGAACCGGAACAATCACCAGAGTCAAGAGGGTCGAGGAAACTAGTCCACCGATAACAACAATCGCAAGCGGTTGGCTAATGAATCCACCACCGGTAATTCCAAACGCCAACGGCGACAGGGCGAAGATAGTTGCCAAAGCGGTCATCAAAATTGGACGAAGGCGCTGACGGGAACCATCCATGATTGATTGCTGAATTGTTCTACCTTGCTTGCGGTATTGGTTTATAAGGTCGATCAAAACGATTGCATTCGTCACCACAACACCAACCAGCAGCAGCATTCCAATAAGTGCTGGAACACCAAGGGGTGTGTCAGTAATCAATAGAAGACCAAGTGCACCGGTAGCGGCAAACGGAATTGAGATCAGCAAGATTAGCGGCTGAACCAGGCTCGAGAAGGTCGCAACCATAACAAGGTAAACGATCGCTACGGCAGCCAGCAGGGCTAGGCCCAGCTGCTGGAAGCTCTCGGTCTGCTCAGCTGAAACTCCACCGATGGTCGCGGTCGCGCCGACTGGAAGCTCAATCTCTGCAAGCTTGGCTGTGACGTCTCTTGTGACAGCGCCCAAGTCATCAGTGTCTGGGGTAAGGGCAACTGTTGCCACTCGCTCGCCCTTTTCGCTGGTGATGGAAACAGGTGCCTGAACCTCGCTTATGTCAGCAATCTTATTTAGCTCAATCACTCCGCGACGAGTTGGAATCTGAATTTCTTCGATCTCTTCCAAGGTCGCAGGAGTATCTTCCTGAACTAGGAAGATCGGAGTTGATTCGTTCTCAATGTTTACATCACCAATGGATGATGGGCGAAGAGTTGTTGAAACAAGTCCAGACACCTGGATTTCAGTCAGCCCATACTCGGCTGCCTTGACTCGGTCAACAGTGATTTTCAGTGTTCTTTGCTGTTCTGAAAGTGAAGAGGTTATCTCGGAAAGGTTTTCAACTTCGAGCATGCCGCTTCGAACCTTCTCAACGGCTGCAAAAAGTGCCTCGTCGTTGGTTCCTGAAATCTTTATGTCGATTGTTCCAGAACCGCCAACACCTGGACCTCCGCCGGCTGAGATCGAAGTCTCTCCGATGTCAGAGCGTGCGTCGATGCCTTTTTGAATGGCATCCTTGATGGCATCGCCATCTGCATCCTTAGCAAGTGAGACCTGAATGGTTGTGGCATTAGCGTTGCCACCAAAGTTGACTCGGCCATCAGCTCGGCCACCGAAGGTTGCCAAAACTGTTTCAACACCGTCTTGTTCGAGGATTAGTGATTCAACAACATTCGATGCTTCATCGCGCTGCTCAAAAGTGCTTCCAGCTGGAAGTTCTTGGCGAACCGAGAAAGTGTCTCCTCCGAAATCACCGATGAAGTCGGTCTTTAGTTGAGGAACTAGCGAGAAGGTAAAGCCCAACACGGCAGCCGATGCAATCAAGGTGATAACCGGGTGAGCCTGAGTGGTTTTCAAAACTGGGATGTAGCCTCGCTGCAGCCAGCTCTTTTTCTCTTTTTGCTCTTCTACTTCGCGAGCCTGCTCCATCTGTGAAGCAAGCTGGCTTTCGGACATCTGCTCCAGGGAGACTACATTTTTTGGCGTCTTCAGGAACCAGTAGGCCAGCACCGGAACAATTGTTAGAGAAACAATCAATGAGGCTAGAAGTGCGATTGTGAAGCTGAGGCTAAATGGCCTAAACAGCTCTCCGACCACTCCGCCAACTAGGGCTACTGGCAGGAATACGGCCACGGTTGTGATGGTGGCCGAGGTAATCGCTCCTGCCACTTCTTTCACGGCTTGTATAATTGCGCTCTTCTTTTCTTCTCCATATGAGAGGTGTCTATTGATGTTCTCAATAACAACAATCGAGTCATCCACCACTCGACCAACTGCAATAGTTAGCGCACTCAGGGTGAATAGGTTCAGGCTGTAATCAGAAACCAGCAAGCCAGCAAAGGTGACCAGCAGGGAAGTAGGAATCGAGATAGCAGTGACCAGAGTGGATCTGATCGAACCTAGGAACACCAAGATAATCAGGATCGCAAAGGTCAGCCCCAGAGATCCTTCAATGGTTAGGTTCTCAAGCTGCTTCTCAACGAAAGGTCCCTGGTCAAATACGGTGCTGATTTCGACGTTGCCACCAAGCTTGTCGGTGAGTTCTTCAATCTTGGCTTCCACGCCGTTGGAGATAGCAACAGTGTTTCCATCTTGAGTCTTGGTGACCTGAATACCGAGGGAGTCCAAACCGTTTGTGCGAGAAATGGAAGTTACCGGCTCGTAGTCGTATGTGACAACGGCAACCTCTTCGATAGTCAAAATCTCTGGCTCAGCAGGTGCAGCTGGAACACTCGGCGCAGCTGGAATACCTGGAGCACCCTGTCCTGCAGCGGCAGCCGCAGCAGCGGCTTGTGCTGCAGCCGCTTGGGCGGCAGCTGCTTGAGCAGCAGCCTGAGCGTTTTGGGTGTTCGATGAAATCAGCGGAAGCTTCTTGAAATCTTCTAGAGAGTTTACGTTTGTTCCAACTTCAATCTGTAGCTCACCTTGGGTATCGGTGATTGATCCGGCGGGAATGATGAAGCCATTGGCGCGAAGCGCCTCAACGATGGATTGCTGAGATAGTCCGTTATCGCGCAATACTTTGGCCTTGAGATCCAAGGTGATTTCTTTTTTCTTGCCTCCGGCAACGGTGATCTCCTGGATACCTGGGACCTGAGAAAGAATCGGGGTTGCAACATCTGCCAAGATTTCGGCGAGCTCGTTGTTATCTCCTGTGGTGGAGGCAACTGACAAAACAATAATTGGGACGCTATCAAACGAGCCCGAGATTACCCTGGGGCTCACATCGGAGGGGAGTGAGTCCTTTAGGTTTGCAATTACTCGGTTTAGCTCTTCTTCAACGGTGGCAGTAGTGGTTCCAAAATCAAACTCGACCCTTACAACCGAAAGGTTTGCACTGGATGTGGAGCGAACCGTTACGAGGTTGTTTAGGGTTCGAACCTCATCTTCGATAAGGGAAGAAATCTGGGCATCGACAATTTCAGGGGATGCGCCAGGATACGGCGTGACTATGGACGCCTGTGGCACTTCGAACGAGGGCAGCAGCTCCTGCTTCAAAGAGGTCAGGGACAGTAGTCCCGAGGCCACAATCAGTACGGTCAATAGACCGACAACGGAGCGGTTGGCAAGTGAGGCAGTGGCTAATCTGAACAAGGATGTCCCCTAAATAATGAAGTGCGGATTTTTAGTGCAACATCTAATCCAACCACCTAGAGCCTTCTCGCATAAGGCTAAACATTGAATCTCTCAGCTAGTTCCCAGACCTATTGGGGCAAGCGCGCCTTTAGGGTCAGCCCTTTAGGCTAGAGGAATGAAGATTTCAAGAATCCTTGCAGTAATTGGTGCGGTTGTGCTGGCGCTGATCCTGGTTGTTCCCTTTCTGATACCGGTTCAGACCTCAGGCACTGCCACCTATAAAGAGGTAGCGGGCGAGGGGGCAACCTTCGCAAGTGCCCAAGGAATCGATATCTACTACGAAAAAACAGATTTTGCTTGCCAGGAGGGCAAGGATTGCTCCAATCCTCCAGTCATTTTCCTTATGCACGGCTTCGGTGCCAACACCTTCTCATTCAGAGAAGTGACCGAACCTTTGAGCCAATTAGGCGATGTCATCGCCTATGACAGACCAGGTTTCGGACTTTCTGAAAGACCCACCAGCTGGGAAGGGGAGAACCCTTACGGATCGATAGGTCAGGATCTGATTCTTGATCAGCTCATCACTGAGTTTGCCAGCGGGCGCGATGTGATCTTGGTCGGGCATTCCGCAGGTGGAACACTTGCTGCTCAGTACGTGGTGGATAACAAAGACGCCATCCAAGGATTGATTCTGATATCACCAGCTATTTTGTCAACTGGTGGGTCACCTAGTTGGTTGAACTGGGTGTTTAGCATCCCGCAACTAGATCACCTAGGCCCGCTACTGGTTTCATCAATTGCCTCCAGCGGCATGGATCTACTAAACGAATCTTGGTACAACAAAGACTTGATCACTGAGGAAGTTAAAGCCGGCTACCGCGAACCACTTAGTGTCATCGGCTGGGAAGAGGGATTCTGGGAATTCAACCGTGCCCCCAGAGCCTTTGATGTCAAAGACCGTCTAGATGAGATCACTGTGCCAACGCTTTTGATAACAGGAGATGCCGACACCGTGGTTGCAACCGCTGATACTGAAGCGCTCGCAAACATGATCAAGGATTCGGTCCTGTTCGTGATTCCTCAGTCCGGACACTTAGCTCAGGAAGAAACCCCAGCAGACACCATGAAGGCAATCCAAGTGGTTTGGAGCATTCTCACAAGGTAGTTCGGGAACAAACTCGACAGCTTTAGAGTTGGCTTTAGTTATTCAATGGCAAGAAAGCTCTAGGAAAGTGAAGCAAATGGAGATCAAATTTGGTCTAGACACCTTTGGGGATATGACCCTAAAGGACGACGGCACGCCAGAAACTGCCGGCCAGGTGCTTCGAAACGTAGTTGCCGAGGCCGTTCACGCTGAGGCCGTTGGCCTAGATAGCTTTGATATTGGCGAGCACCACAGAGATGACTTTGCGGTTACTTCCCCTGACACCGTTCTTGCTGGAATCGCAACCCAGACCAAGCGCATCAAACTTGGCTCCGGAGTCACAGTTTTATCCTCAGAAGACCCAGTTAGGGTTTACCAAGCTTTCGCAACGGTAGATGCTTTATCCAATGGGCGAGCAGAAATCACTGCAGGTCGCGGATCATTCATTGAATCTTTCCCACTGTTTGGATATGAACTCGCAGACTACGGAGATCTATTCGAGCAGAAACTTGAACTGTTGGTCGAGCTGCTAAAGGAAAAGCCAGTGACTTGGTCGGGAAGCGTTCGCGCACCACTTGTCAACCAAGAGGTTTACCCAAAAACTGAATCTGGACGCATTCCTCTTCGCGTGGGGGTGGGAGGTTCCCCTGACTCTGTGATTCGTGCTGCCAGGTTAGATGCTGCACTTGCGCTTGCAATCATCGGAGGCGACCCGGCACGCTTTGCACCATTTGCAAAGTTGTATCGCGATTCGATGGAAAAATTCGGTCACGCACTAAGGCCAATCTCTATTCACTCACCAGGTCACATCGCAGAAACTGACGAGCAGGCCATCGAAGAACTTTGGCCAAGCTACCAGGCAAGTTTTGGTCGCATCGGTCAAGAGCGCGGCTGGGGTCCAATGACAAAAGGCCACTATCTGGATGAAGTTCATAACGGCAGTTTGTATGTCGGTTCTCCCGAGACCGTGGCACAGAAGATGGCCTACGCAATCAAGGCTGTTGGCGCCCAAAGATTTGACCTGAAATACTCAACAGGACCAATGCCTCACTCCAAGCTAATGAAGTCCATTGAGCTACTGGGAACCAAGGTTGCTCCAAGGGTCAAAGAGCTTTTGGCCGAGCAACTAGTTGGCTAGCTCTGGCTTTTTCGCTTTAGGTCATATTCTTCGGAAGTTCACTTAGTTTCTGGTCCAATCAACTAACCCCCAAACCTTAACGCTCCTAGACTGAAAAGCAATCAGCTGGCGTAAAGGAGCAACCAACGTGAACTACCGCGCACTGCTTAGTGAATACCTTGGAACCACCGTTCTGGTGGCAACTGTTGTTGGCTCTGGAATCATGGGCACCAACCTCTCCGATGACACTCTCGTTGCCCTTTTGGTCAACGGACTCTCAACGATCTTTGTCTTAGGGATCCTGATCCTCACTTTGGGTCCGGTTTCCGGAGCACACTTCAACCCACTGGTCACAATCGCTTTGGCGATTACCAAGCAGTTCCCAACCAAGCAGATTCTTCCCTACGTGTTGTCTCAAGTGCTCGGTGGCATCTACGGCGCCATTATTGCCAACGCCATGTTTGGTCAGGCCATCTTTCAGATCTCGACCACTGCGAGATTCAACGCCGGAACGGCAATCGGTGAGGTCATGGCCACAACCTTGTTGCTGTTTGTGATCTTGTCGCTGCTTAGAACCGACCGAGCCAACCTGATTGCCCTGGCAGTGCCCGGCGTGATTGGTGCTGCGTACTTCTTTACTTCATCAACTTCGTTTGCTAATCCTGCGGTCACCATCGGAAGAATCTTTAGCGACACTTTTGCAGGCATCGCTCCTGAAAGCGTGCTGGGGTTTATTGCATTCCAGATAGTTGGCGCAGCGATAGCTCTTGGTTTAGTAAATCTGATGTTTGCGAAGAAGCGCTAAAAAAGATTTAAGCGAAAGCCTCAATTGGCGGGCACGAGCAAACCAGATTTCGATCGCCGTGCACTGAATCCACGCGTCTAACCTTCGGCCAGAACTTGCCTTGGTGTTGAGAAGGTACCGGGTAAACGGCAAGCTTTCTCGAGTACGGGTGGTCCCAATCTTCGGCCAGCATTCTCGCGGTGTGTGGAGCTTGCCTCAACGGGTTATCGTCGGCACTCCATTCACCGTTTCCGAGCTGGTTGATTTCGCCCTTGATGGAAATCATCGCCGAAATGAAACGGTCAATTTCAACCTTTGGTTCAGATTCGGTTGGTTCAATCATTAGCGTTCCGGAGACCGGGAAGCTCATGGTTGGGGCGTGGAAACCGTAGTCAATCAATCTCTTAGCAATGTCATCTACCGATACTCCGGTGTCCTTGGTCATGCCCCGGATATCGATAATGCATTCGTGGGCAATTAGTCCTTCGTTGCCGGTATAAAGAAGCGGGAAGTGATCCTTTAGTTTCATGGCGATGTAGTTTGCTGACAACACTGCAACCGAAGTGGCATCGCGCAGACTTTGGTTTCCCATCATGCGAATGTAGGCCCAAGAAATTGGCAAAATCGAGGCCGAACCAAACGGAGCTCCTGAGATAGGTCCAAAGTTTGGAAGCTCAATTTGAGCTAGCGAGTGGCCAGGAAGGAATGGAGCAAGGTGAGATCTTGCTGCAACTGGACCAACACCAGGACCGCCACCACCGTGAGGGATGCAGAAAGTCTTGTGTAGGTTCAAGTGAGATACGTCTCCACCCAAAAGCCCAAACTTTGCATATCCAACAACTGCGTTGGTGTTGGCACCGTCGATGTAAACCTGACCACCGGCCTGGTGAACCATTTCACATATGTCGGCGATGGCTTCTTCGTAAACTCCGTGAGTCGAAGGGTAGGTGACCATTAGAGCAGAGAGCTTGTCACCGGCTTCACTAATTTTGGTCTTGATGTCCTCAAGATCTACGTTGCCAAGCTCGTCGCAGGCGACAACAACAACCTTCATACCGGCAAGAACTGCAGATGCTGCGTTGGTTCCGTGGGCGGACGATGGAATTAGGCAAATCTCTCGCTGAGAATCTCCGCGCGATAGGTGATAGCCGCGAATGGCCATAAGGCCCGCTAGCTCGCCTTGGCTTCCGGCATTTGGCTGAAGAGAAATCGCGTCATAACCGGTCACATCGCAGAGCCAGCCTTCAAGTTCAGAAATCAACGATAGGTAGCCCTGGATGTCTTCCTTAGGCGAGAACGGGTGCAGGTTGGAAAACTCAGGCCAGGTGACAGCTTCCATTTCGGTGGTGGAGTTGAGCTTCATGGTGCACGAGCCCAGTGGAATCATTCCGCGATCGAGAGCGTAATCAAAATCTGATAGGCGCTTTAGGTAGCGAAGCATCGCAGTTTCGGAATGGTGAGAGTTAAAGACCTTATGGGTCAAATACTCTGACTTTCGGTCGAGTCCTGCCACTCTGAGCAGGCCAGATGGGCGGTACCCGTAGGAAACTTTCTTGGCACCAAAGACCTCAGAAATTTGGCTGAGGGTTTCTGGACTAATCGTTTCATCAATCGAAATTCCGATTGTTGAGTCGTTGACAACTCGCATTGTCAGATTCTGCTGTCTACCCTTTTCAAAAATAGCTTTTGCGTCGACCCCGGTGACCTGGAAAGTATCAAAGAAGTCAGTTTCGGAAATCGTAAGTCCAGCTGCCCGAAGAGCGTCAGCCAGTGCGTGAGCTTTCTGGTGGACTTCTAGAGCAATTGAGCGCAAACCCTTTGGTCCGTGGTAGACCGCAAACATTCCAGCCATCACGGCAAGAAGTACCTGTGCGGTACAAATGTTGGACGTTGCTCGCTCGCGTCTAATGTGTTGCTCTCTGGTTTGAAGAGTTAATCGGTAAGCAGGCGCGCCATCGGCATCCAAAGAAACACCAACTAACCTTCCAGGCATAGATCTTTCTAGATCTTCGCGAACTGCTAGGTAACCGGCGTGAGGACCACCGAATCCCATCGGAACGCCAAAGCGCTGGGTAGTTCCAACCACGATGTCGGCACCGGCTTCTCCTGGAGGAGCGATCAAGCAAAGTGCTAGCAGATCAGCTACGGCAACGGCCATTGCGTTCACAGCGTGCGCTGCGTCGAAGATTGGCTTTAGTTGTGTCAATCTTCCAGAGGATCCTGGATACTGCACCATCACACCAAAGTATTCGCCTGCTAATTCGGCTGCACCCTTTGCTGCGTCGAAGTAGGCAATTGTGATTCCAACCGGCTGCGCTCTGTGCTCAATCAATGATTTGGTCTGCGGCATGGTGTCGGAGTCAACGTAAAAAACATTGCTCTCGTTTGTTGAAGACCTGCGTGAGAGCAACATGGCTTCGGCAGCCGCTGTTGACTCATCAAGCATCGACGCGTTGGCTGTTTTCATTCTGGTTAGGTCGTTGACCATTGTTTGGAAGTTGATAATTGCCTCGAGGCGACCCTGGGAGATCTCAGGCTGGTAAGGCGTATAAGCGGTGTACCAAGAAGGATTCTCTAGAACGTTTCGCTTAATGACTCCTGGTGTAAAGGTTCCGTAGTAGCCCTGGCCGATAAGTGATGTCGTAATTCTGTTGTTGTTAGCGTGCTCTCGAAGCGCATTCAAAGTTTCTTGTTCGGTAAGTGGGTCTGGAAGCTTTCCTTCACCCTCGAACTGGATTGCCTTGGGAAGAGCTGTGGCCATTAGTTGATCTAGGGAAGAGTAGCCAAGTTCTTTGAGCATGGCTGATTGCTCTTGCGCGGTTGGGCCAATGTGACGGTATTTGAAGTCTTTGTGCTCAGGAAGCAATTTTTGACTTAGCCCTCTCCGGTTAGCGCAGCGTATTCCTCATGGGTAAGCAGGGTAGGTAATTCAGTAAATCTGATCTTGATTAGCCAGCCAGCACCGAATGGGTCATGGTTTACAAGCTCTGGGTTTCCAGAGACGACATCGTTGACCTCAACGATTTCGCCATCAACTGGTGCGTAGAGCTCGCCGACGCTCTTGGTGGATTCAATCTCACCGCAGATCTTCATATAAGTAGTAGAGGAACCAACCTTTGGTAGGTCAACAAAAACAATGTCACCTAGCTTCTCGGCTGCGTACTCCGTGATACCAACGGTGGCAACATCGCCCTCGATTGATAGCCACTCGTGCTCTTTGGTGTATTTCAGACCTTCGCGGTTGATCATCCTGAATTGTTCCTTTAGGGGGTAGTTAGTTCTTAGCTCTTTTATAGAAGGGCAGTTTCACAACTGTAAACGGTGTCACAGCTCCTCTGATGTCTACGCTAATAGGCGTGTCGATTTGAGCAAAATCGGCACCAACGTAGGCCATCGCCACTGGAAAACCAAGGGTTGGCGACAGTGCCCCAGAGGTCACCGCCCCAATCGGTGCAGTGGAACCTTCAACAAAAACTTCATAGTCTGCGCGCGCTGCGCGCTTACCTTCGCCTGCGATTCCAACAAGCATCTTTGTTGGTGGGGTTTCAGACAATTTCGTTAGAGCGGCTTTGCCAACGAAATCCCCAGGCTTATCTAGCCTGACAACTTTGCCAAATCCTGCCTGGTAGGGATTGATATCCAGATTCATCTCGTGACCGTAGAGCGGCATTCCAGCTTCCAACCTCAAAGTATCCCGGCAAGCAAGCCCGGTAGGAAGCATGCCCTGGGTAGATCCCGCAGAGACTAGCTCGTCAAATACTTGACTAGCGGATTCCACGGGAATGTAGATCTCAAAGCCATCTTCTCCGGTGTATCCGGTGCGAGCCAGAAGGCACTTGACTCCAGCAATTTCGGATTCAGAGATTGCGTAGTACTTCAGATCATCTAGTGCGTCAGAAGTAAGTGTTGAAAGAATCGAAACCGAGTTTGGTCCTTGAATTGCCAAAAGTACCCAAGCATCGCTTTCGTCTTTGACTATTGCATCAAAGCCGGAACTACGCTGCTGCATAGCAACTACAACCGCCTCGCGGTTGGAGGCATTTGCAACAACTAGGTAAGCGTTTTGACCAAGTCGGTAAACAATCAAATCATCAATGATTCCGCCAGCTTCGTTGCAGATAAGCGAATACTTAGCGCGGCCAATTGCAATCTCCGAAGCAGCACCGACAAGTGCGAAATCTAGAAGTTCAGAAGCTTGCTTACCTTCAACGAAGATCTCACCCATGTGAGAAATATCGAAAAGGCCTGCGGCGTTTCGAACAGCGTGGTGTTCAGCTAGGTCTGAGCTGTAGCGAACCGGCATCTCCCAGCCGCCAAAGTCGGTAAAGCTCGCTCCAAGTGCCTCGTGTCTGCTCTTGAGTGGAATTGATTTCATGACACCTAATCTAGAGGTGAAACCAGACGTCGAAAAACACTGGCGATAGCCCCCTGCGGGCCAAAACTGTTCGCTCAGTTAGCCTTGAGACAGACTCGATAGAAAGAGGAGACACCATGGCCCGTTGGAACGAACACCCAGCAACTACAAAATTTGGGAAAGAGCAACTCAGTTTCGGTCAGCGAGCTGCGGATGTGCTCAGAAATGCCATGGGGTCCTGGCCGTTTGTCTTTGGCGCTTTAGCATTTCTTGCGGTTTGGATGTATTTCAACTCCGATGGCAAATTCGATCCGTTTCCATTTATCCTGCTGAACCTGATTCTTTCCTGCGTCGCTGCCCTTCAGGGAGCAATCCTTTTGATTGCTGCCAAGCGCGAAGACCAAATCAATTCGGAACTTGCAATCCACACCTACCAAATTGACCTGGAGAACCTGGCTTTGACTAAGCAGGTGCACGAGCTCAGCCTCAAAATAGAGGCGCTAACTGCCGAAATCCACAAGGCGGTCACCAAAGACCAGCAATAGATGTCAGAGGTTCCAATTAGCTTGGGGCCCATGAAGACAATCGAAGTAATGCTTTTTTGGCTCAACAAAATCTGGCCCTGGATTGTGATTCCGACTTTTATTGTCGGGGCCATGTTTGTGGCACTTATTTGGGGCGAGGCAAAAAAGGGATTCAGGAGCTAAACGTGGGATTCCTAAATTGGCTCAACCGAGTTCTCAGCTATGACCCATCGGTCTATAGGCCGCCAGAGGCTAAGAAAAAACCTGAGTCCATGAACCAGGGAGATATGCATTCGGGTCCTGTTGGCTATTCACCAAACACTGCGTATCCAGATACTTTCTATGGATCTGGTGAATCAGATGATCAAGGTCAAAACGAGGGCGATCTCAACAGGTAGCGCCGCATCAGGCTTCGGGTCTTAAGGACCGCGGTCGCAATAAGATTCGAGTATGGACGCAAAACCTAAAGACATATTTGGCAGCTTCGCTCGAATTGAAATGCTTACTTGGGCACTATTGATTGCCGCAATAGTGGCACGCGAAACTATTGGGTTATCACCGAACATATTCACAATCGCTGGTGCAACTCACGGTTTTGCTTTCATCGGGTATTCAGTTGCCGCAGTTTTGGTTGGGGTTAATCAGCGTTGGCCGGTTGCTCAAACCGCATTGGCAGTTGTGCTGGCTATTGTTCCTTTCGCTACCTATCCTTTTGATCGCTACCTCGACAAGCGCTCCGCCCTCGAGGGTGAGTGGCGCATTGAGGGCACTAAGGACCCGAGAGACAACACATGGTTTGACAAGCTCTTTCGCTGGTTTATCTTTCGCCCGGTCTTGCTAGTTCTGTCCCTGGCGGTTTTTGTGGTGTCACTCTTTGGTTTCTTGCTGTGGCTGGGCCCTCCCAACGAGTGGGGAAACTAAGTAGCTTCCAAGTAATTCATGGCGCACCCCTGCAGCTCTAGAAGAAAACCTTAATTAAACCGCAACTTTTTTGAGGCCCAGATTTGCCGAGTCTTTTTTAGCTCCGCGGGTAGGCTAGGGGATGTTCGGAAGCAGTGGGGATGCTTCAAGGGACAAAGCAGTCCAAACTGACTAGGTGATATTTTGAACAATAGCTATGCCCATAGTGCTCAAAGCTCGTCTCCAAAATCAGCGACTTCTGCTGTTAGCTTGAAAAATCTCAACAAGAGCTTTGGCGATGTCACTGCCGTTTCAAATCTTGACCTAGAGATTCCTCACGGCGAATTTTTCTCCATGCTGGGCCCCTCGGGCTCGGGCAAGACAACTGTTCTTCGCATTATCGCTGGCTTCGAAACAGCAAGTAGCGGCAAGGTTTTCCTAGAAGGGTCTGACGTCACGGAGCTGGCACCTTTTGACCGAGATGTAAACACCGTTTTCCAGGACTACGCACTCTTTCCTCACATGTCGATTCAGCTAAACGTTGAATACGGTCTTCGCGCTAGAAAGATGCCAAAGGCCGAACGTTCCAAGCTAGCTTCAGAGGCAATTGAATCCGTAAAGCTCACTCACTTGGCGGATCGCCTTCCTCACCAGCTTTCGGGTGGTCAAAGACAACGTATTGCTTTGGCACGTGCTCTAGTACTTCGCCCTAAAGTGCTGTTGTTGGATGAGCCACTCGGTGCACTAGATAAGCAGCTTCGCGAGGAGATGCAGGTTGAGCTCAAGCGAATCCAGCGTGAAGCTGGCATCACCTTTATCTTTGTCACTCACGACCAAGAAGAAGCCATGCGCATGAGCGACCGGATTGCAGTATTCAACCATGGAAAGATTGAGCAAATTGGAACCCCTCGTGAGGTTTACGAGAACCCGTCCTCAGCCTTCGTAGCTAGTTTCCTAGGTGTTTCGAATTTGATTTCGGGTTCGTCGGCAAAGGAACTGTTCGGTTCTGAGCAGATGGTCAATGTACGTCCCGAGCGGATCAAGCTTCAAAAAGATGGCTCGAAAAGCGCGTCGGACGAAATTGGTATCAAGGCAACAATTGTTGATGTTGCTTACACCGGAGCCAACACTTTGTATGTGTTGGAATCCGAAGCTGGTTTGCGCCTAGTGGCGACCAGACTAAATGAAGAGTTACCGGGGCAAGAACTAAGTCTTGAAGCGGGTGACAGGGTATTGGCCACATTCCGAAAGGAGCACGTCGCCAAGATTCCAAACAATAAATGAGAGGAAACAAATGAGAAGAAGCAAACTAGCTCTTCCTGCACTACTTGCAGCTAGCGCCCTGGTGCTATCTGGTTGTGCAACAACAAGTGGCGAACTGACCCTTACGGTTCCAGAAGTACCAATGAAGGCCGAACTCGGTGCCTTCGAAGGTGAACTGAACATCGTTAACTGGTCTGGTTTCGTTGATCCAAAGTGGGTTGACCCATTCACAGCTGAAACTGGTTGTGTTGTTAACTCCCGCGTAGCTGGTACCAGCGATGAGATGGTTACCTTGATGCGCACAGGCGAGTACGACATCGTTTCAGCATCTGGTGACGCAGCACTTCGCCTAATCGTTGGTGGAGACGTACAGCCTCTAAACATGGAGCTAATCCCTAACTTCAGCGATGAAATTGCTGAAGGTATGAAGGGTCAGATCTATGACGTGGTAAACGGTAAGCCATACGGTGTTCCAATCGGCCGTGGTGCAAACCTTCTTCAGTACAACGAGACCGTAACTGGTGGAGCACCAGAGAGCTGGGACGTTGTTTGGGAAGCTGACAGCCCATACGCCGGCAAGATCACCGCTTATGACGCACCAATTTACATCGCTGACGCAGCTGTGTACTTGATGTCAACCAAGCCAGAGCTTGGCATCACCAACCCTTACGCACTGGACGAGACTCAGCTTGCTGCTGCTGTTGAACTGCTAAAGCAGCAGAACGGCATCATCGGCGAGTACTGGTCCGACCCAGTGGCTCAGATCACTTCCTTCGTTGGTGGCAACACCGTAGTTGGAACTAGCTGGGAAATCTTGAAGAAGTTTGCGGCTCAGGACAACCTGAAGACCACACTTCCGAAGGAAGGTTCAACTGGATGGTATGACACTTGGTTGGTTTCAACTACCACACCAAACTCGAACTGTGCTTACGCATGGATCGACTACACCAGCCAGGCAAGCGTTAACGGAGCAATCGCCATGAACTTTGGTATGGCTCCTGCAAACATTGCCTTCTGTGCAACCAATGCCGAGACTCAGGCTCACTGTGACCAGTTCGCAGCTGAAGACGAGGCGTTCTGGGATCAGGTATGGCCTTGGACCACTCCAATTGAGGAGTGTGTTGATGGACGCACTGACGTTAAGTGCACCAGCTTCCAAGACTGGACCAATGCTTGGGTGACCGTAAAGGGTTAATTCCAAAGCTTTGCCGGGTGGGGTAAAACCCCACCCGGCAATACCAATCTTCAAGACAAATTCTTCAACTAAGTAGGTGAGAAATTGAGCGCAATTCAAAAGGTTCCTAACCGCCCGCTTTCTACTTACCTACACAAAAGACCTACCACCAGGCTTGTGGCCCTTCTGGCTTTGCCGATGACTTGGCTGGTCGGCGTTTACATAATCTCGCTTGCACTTTTGCTGGTGACGGCTTTTTGGTTTATTGATCCATTTACATCCAAGGTGATTCCTGGATTCACACTGCAGAACTTCGTAGACATCTTCTCGGTTCCTGCTTATCTTTCAACTTCTTTTAGGACACTGGCTATCGCACTTGCTGTCACCGTTGTCTGCATTGCATTTGCGATTCCTCTAGGGATCTTTATGGCAAAGATTGCTAGGCCATGGGTTAGAAACTTGCTTGCAGTCGCTATCACCTTGCCGCTCTGGGCTGGTTACCTAGTAAAACTACTGGCAATGAGACTTACCTTTACTGAGCAAGGATTGTTTAACTGGCTCATGGAACCATTCGGAATAAATGGACCTGGATTTGGAATTCCAGTCACAATTTTGACTTTGGCCTACCTTTGGTTTCCTTACATGGCTCTGCCGGTGTTTACAGCAATTAGGCAACTACCTATGAACCTTTTCGACGCCTCGGCGGATCTAGGTGCCAAGGGTTGGCCAACAGTGTTTCGAATGGTTCTACCTTTGATCACGCCGGCGATTATTGCTGGGAGCGTGTTCACTTTTTCCTTGAGCCTCGGGGACTACCTAGCTGCCAAGTTCGTGGGCGGTTCAACTCAAATGATTGGTTCAATCATTGCCTCAAACATTAACCTGAACCCTCCGGTTGCTGCAGCGTTTTCCATGGTGCCAATTGCCTTCGTCGTCATGTATTTGATGGTTGCAAGGCGCACCGGTTCACTGGAGAGGATGTAGCACAAGATGCTTAGATTCTCTCGCGCTTCCAGATGGTCACTCATGGCCATCGTCGGAGTGGTTTTGATTTTCATGTACGCACCGCTAACTGTCCTGATTCTGAACGCCTTTAACGAGCGTCAGATTTCTGCTTGGCCGATTCCAGAGTGGTCATTCAAGTGGTGGGTCGTGGCATTCGAATCTCAGGAGATTCGCTCTGCTTTATTGAACTCCGCCATTGTGGCATTCGGTGCGATGTGCATCGCTATGGTCCTGGGGTCATTGGTGGCATTTGCTTTGAGCCGGTATGAGTTTTTTGGTAAAGGCACAGTAAACCTTCTGGTTGTTTTGCCAATCGCGTTGCCAGGCGTTGTGACAGGTGTTGCATTTAGCAACACCTACAGCAACTTCTTGACCCCTGCTGGTTTCCAGATTGGATACTTCGGCATGATTGTGGCTCACGCGACATTTTGTATTGTCATGGTCTTCAATAACGTATTCGCAAGATTGAAACGCATGAACCCATCCTTACAGGAAGCCTCGATGGATCTAGGAGAGGGGCTCTGGGGAACTTTCAGGCTTGTGACCTTCCCTCAATTCAGAACTGCTTTTGCAGCGGGTGCCCTTCTTGCCTTTGCCCTTAGCTTTGACGAGGTTGTTGTGACGATCTTTACTGCTCCTCCGGGTGTTGACACCCTGCCGCTTTGGATTTTGAAAGAAATGGCAAGACCTAATCAAGCATCGGTTGTGAACGTGGTGGCAACTGTGGTAATCGCTCTTTCTCTAATCCCGGTTTACGTGTCTCAAAGGCTCTCAAGAACCGAGAACGAGAAGTAGGCCTAGGCCAAGTTTCATATCGCCGTACCCTCGAAGCTAGTTTGATAGAACTAGAGCCTGCTGGCTCCTTGGCATGCCAGATAAGAGGCCTATTCTGTCGGTGCTGCCAAAGCTGTGGTCCTGAATTCACGCAATAACCAGGCCAGGTGGATTTCTACTTTAGGTACAGAAGTTGGGTTAACCCCACAATATTCTCTTGAGAAGCGCTCTTAAACCCCCGAGGAACTTAGATTTTAGTCATTGCTTGTCAATTTCTTGAAGGGGCAAAAATGAGGAATAGCGCTAAAGTCGCAGCCGGAGTTGCCCTAATCTCGCTAGGGCTCCCCACCCTTGTCCTGGCCTTGAGTGCCGGCCCCGCATACGCTTCTGATGTAACTGCGACTGTCGAAACCGTCGGTACATGCAGCTGGGAACTTTCTGCTCCAGGGGAATTCTCTCTAGTTCCAGTTGACAACAACGCTCAAGCTCTTCCCGAAGGCGACGATAAGTATTTCGGTGAACAAATGTTACTGGGTGGAATTGAACCCCTCACCTTGGCCATGACGGGCAAGTACTTGGTCGATGGAGTTTTAGCTGAGAGTTCTGACTGCAGCGCCTACAACAACGTTAGGTTTCCAGTAGTTACAGCTACCCTTGATCCTGATGAGCCCGAAACTTTTACAGCAACCTACGTGGATTCAATTGGGGCGACTCAGACTGACCCTTCGCTCTCAGTTCAGCTTATGCCAGGTAACCCCCTCACTGCTTCCCTGTATAGCCCTGGTCTTGTCGGGCTTACCCAGGGGGACCCTAGCGGCCTTACAGCAGATGACAGGCAGTGCCTCAATTCGCACATGGGGTCTGCCAAGTCCATCATGAGAGGCCACGACCCTCTCGCTATGCACGCAAACACCAACAAAATGATTATGTGGGCAACCGATGTAAACGGAACATATGATTCAGTGGCGGAGTCAAGATGCGAAATAAGCACTTTGGTCATGTTCTTTATTCCTGAAGCCACAGGGACGCCGGACGCCGCTGGAAGAGTGTTTACTCTCTCAGGACCTGAACTAATCTACACTCTCTCCACAGCAGATGATGCACCAGCTACTCCGCGCGACACATCCGACGCGGAATACCAAGCGTTCACGGCGGCTCAACTTCTTCTTTTTCTTCCATAACTATGGAAAAAATTGATTTTCAGACACGCCACATTGAGAGCTATTAGCCTGTAGTGAGGCAAAAGCAAAACCCCCGGCCATTGTGCAGGGGGTTTTGCTTTATCCTGCATAGCAATTGACCTTTGGAGACAAGCCAAGTAGATGCCCAGGTCACAATCGCAAGGATTCAGGCAAAATTGAAAGCTGACATTTTTCAGGCCATAGAGCTAGGGCTAACCCCTTATTTTGACTGAAACTTCAGCCCCCACTGCCTGGAAAACACTGTAATTAGAACAAGTTTCATCAAGCCAAGGAGATTCAATGAACCGCAAGAAAATCGGAGCTGCACTAATCGCTCTATCGTTCCCTGTGATTGCTCTTTCAATGTCTGTTGGAAGCGCAAACGCAGCCTCGGTTGAGTCAACAGTAACTGCAATGGATGCATGCCAGTGGAAAGTGGCGGGAGTTCCCACCACAATCTCACTAAGTTCAGCATCGAAATATGTAGGTGAGGCTCTTGTTGTTTCTTCAGCAGCTACGGACACAGTCCAAGTACGCCTGAGCGGTTCGGTAGACCCCTGGGCAACACCAGATGCCGCTAGCACAGAATGCACCTTTTACAACAATCAGGCATCTGCTGCACTTAATGTAGCGATGAGCTCAACATCCGTGAGAGCCACTTACCCCGGAGTAGGCGGAGCAGCAACTGAAGATCCCTTGCTTTCGTTCACAGTGGGGGCACTGAAGCCATTCAAAATAAACACGACAAGCAATTGTGAAGCGTCATTTACCGTGTCCCCGTCAACGATTGATCTAATTGGTGGCCCGGCAACTACCATGGTTTCCAGAGCCCACGGTACCTTGACTAATGACTATGTAGCAGGAGCTGCGCCAAAGTGCTCAATCTCAACGGGTTATTCTCTAACAATTCCAGCAATATCTGGAGTGCCTGCTTCTCCTGGAGCGCTTTACTCGTTCTCGGGTGGATCAGTGGCATTTGTTTTTAGCTCAACTCCCAAGAATGGCTAACTAGAACATTTCAGACGGTCAAACAACTGTTGCAACAACCCAGGGGCCTAGCTCTTGGGTTGTTGCAATTTTCACTAGGTGTTCTCGAAATGGAGGGGCTTCTTGAAAAGGCATGCAAGAAATCTCGTCAGGGCTTTGCGGGACATGCCTTGAGAATGCAACTATCGGGTTCTATCAACTGGATTGTTAATGCGAATTTACACAAATAGAAAAAGCAAGTCTGTATTTGCTATCTTGCTTTCTATTGTTCTCGGTGCAGGGTTGCCTGCCATGGCTGCTCCCGGCTTGGGGATCAGCGTCTCCTTTGACAAGGCTGAACAAACTGATGCCGAGGTGACTGGCAGCATTTGGGCTGGAGGAGACCAAGGCTCGAAGCTTACGCGTACTATTTTGGTACGGAGCCTAAGCGACGACGTAACTCAGGCAATATCCTTCAACATTTATGATCAAATCCTGGTCAACGATCAAATAACAACGGATACCACCGTTCCATCGAGAATTTCTGACTGGGTAACTTTCTCACCGACACAGCCGATCGTGCGCCCGGGCGGTGAAGTCAGAATCACAATGACCATCGACATTCCGAACGACGCGCCTGACGAAGCGTTTGATGCGACCCTTCGCGTGATGGCAGGATCCGTAGAGAACATTGAGGAAATTGAAAATGATTCAACCGGAGTCAAGGCGGTTGTGGGCACGAGCCTGGCAATTGACTCCGGTATGTGGCTTGGTGTTGGAGACGCTTTAGAGCTAATGCCAAATTTTGAGATCATCGGTGTCGACGGAGTGCTCCTTGAAGGAACGAAGTATGTGCGCGTGTTCTTTGAAAACACTGGCCTAGTTCCGCTTCGCCTTAGCGGAAGACTGCAGCTCGCGGACGCAGCATTTGCTGAGCTCGTATACGATCCCGTAGATTTTCTTGTTCCCCAGATTCGCACAAATCAACAAGGTTACGTAGATGTTCCGGTTCAGCCAGGAATTGAAGATGGAAACTATCGCTCCTTTGTCATAGCCCAGCATGGGGGAGTCCGGAAGACGGAAATTTTTGAAGGGCAAATAGTCTTTGATGACCCCAATGCCCTCACTCTCCCTGATGCCCTCCTTCGTGGGGCGCTGTTTTTGGTCGCGCTTGGGGCCCTAGTTTTTGGCTACAGAATGATTCGCAGCTCCACTAAAGGTAGTAAAAAGTCATCATCGGCCAACCGCAAAAAGACCTCAACAGCCAACGGCAAAAAGACCTCAACAGCCAACGGCAAAAAGACCTCGAAGGCCAACAATAAAAAGACCTCGAAGGCCAACAATAAAAAGACCTCAAAGGCCACCAGTAAAAATGCCTCAAAGGCCACCAGTAAAAATGCCTCAAAGGCCACCAGTAAAAATGCCTCAAAGGCCAGTGGCAAATAGAAGCCAATTCCCCTGCTAGTTTCTCCAGGTGAGGTTGCCCTTGGCAGAGCCTTCATTAATAGTCAGAAGTAGGTGGACACCCTCGAGACGTGACAGCCCTCATCCCAGCCTTTTGTATCCCTATTAGTGCCGCGCAAAAAACTTAGATGGTCCTTGAGGATCAAAATCAGCTCAACTACCCTAAGGTCCTAACTAATCGGCAGAACTATCCTCAACTTAGAGCCTGATCCCGTTTCCTTAAGAACCCAGTCATTTGAAATTGCACTGAAAAAGGCAGAACCAATTCCGGGAGGGCCCTGTCTTGGGCCAGTACCGTCATCTCGAATTGAAACTATCAATTCGGAATCGGTGTAAACGACAGAAATCTTCACACTTGAAGCAAAACCATGTCTGACCGCATTCGCAATACCTTCTTCGACTACACCTGAAACCAGGGACCAGGAATCTTGTGTGAGCATCAATTCCTTGGGCAGAAATTCGAGATTGAGATCGACTAGTCCGCTCCATTGGGTCAGAATCGAATCTTCGAGTTCTTTTGCTGAGGTTATAGGGACATCGTATGGTTCAAGTGCGGACTGAAGAACAAGGTCAATGCTAGAAAGCAAATCTTCCTTATGTGCCTTTTCGCGAGGTTCTTCCACTCCGATTAAGGCGAGAAGTCGATTGTGTACTTGACCGTGAAGGTGCCGAGCCAATTTCCGACTTCGGAGCATTTCTGCGCCTGCAGCAGGTGAATGCTGCAAACCCCCTTCCCTGTCCACTTGATCAAGTTGTGCCTTAACATTGGCTCCTGATTCAAAAAGCGCCCAAGACATTCCCACCATAATTATGAGTTCAGTTATCCAAAGTAGGGCTGCAAGTATATTGCGAAGTTCAATAGTTTGGTCTTCAAAATCCAGTAAAGATCTCCCGACAACAATTTGCAAAAAGTCAAAGACAAAAACTGTTATGACAAGCTTGGCAATCTGCAGCGATGGAGAACTTGTCTTTATCTGACTCGCAACCAAAAGCACTCCAAGCAGCAATGCTGCTCGAATTAGCCCCATCTCTAGGCCAGTGGCTAGACCAAAATCACTCACGTATAGTGGCAAAGTTGTGAGAAACCAAATTGGAACTACTAGGTGAGGTCTATAAAAATGGTCGTTGCTGGCACGGAGAAAAATTGATTTAAGGCTAAAACTCTGAAGCTTCTTGTCTTCAAGTTCCCAAAGCTTGTGACTCATGGGACGCAGATCATTTGAGATTATCTGGTGGATGATCTTCTTAATGTCAGCCCAATTTGTTTCTTTAGGGAGTTGGGAGATTGTTGTTCGAGTTGCATCGACAAACTGCCGAACTTCATCCGGGATCACGCCCAGGTCTGATTTCTGAATCACATTGATTGCGAGGAGATTTTCTCTAGTTTGAGTAAATTTCTGTCTGGCTGTTCCCAAAATTGTAATTAGAAAAATGAGAATGGCGCACGAAATGATGCCACTTACTAATCTATCTGGGGAGAAAAACTGTAGGTTGGGCGAAATCCCTGTTGCTTGAGAGGTGACCCATCCCGCCGCTGCTCTCTCTACCCCTAAGAACAACCCAATAACAATTACCCAATAAAACTTGATTCTCCCGCTTGCAAGCCCTGGCTTTAGCAACTTTCCAAACAGTAAAAAAGTCAATAAAACCGCAGTGTGACTCACGAAAAAGACCGCGTACAACTTATAAGTGGTTTCGATGTCGGTAAATTCGGGTCCTAGTAGAATTTGGGCAATTGCGCTGGCAAAAATTATGGGTAGGGCTATCGCTGGATCAAAGGCACCAGGCCCAAAATACTTAGAGATGCGAGACCCCGAACTGCCTTTAGGCATCGGTTTTTGCTCCTATGGATCGAAAATAGACTCGTGCAATGTGGACTCGCTGGTTAGATTTCGAATCCGGAGTTATTCCTAGTGCTTTGGCGACTCGAGCTATAGTTTGCTCGATAGATTTTTGGCTGACAGACCTTTGTATTGCGATTTCAGAGTTTGATAGCCCTTCAGCAACTAACTTCAGAGTTTCAACCTGAACATTTGTGAGTGATCCAAAGGCTGGGTTTAGTGGAATTCTTGCCAGGTTCGAGTCAAAAACAAGAGATTCTGAGATTGCTGATTTTGGCTGGCTCATCTTTGTCACGCTTTGCTTTGTGATATAGACCGTTCCTCTTGGAACCGCTGGCAGACCAGAAGACAGAAGTCTGGGGTCCTCAAAGGACGTCAAAAGCACAATCCCAATTCGAGGGTTCATTCTTCTAAGTGCTTGAGCCACGTCAAGCCCAGTTGGACCAGCGCCTAGATGCAGATCCAACACTGCAACATCTGGTCGAGCTGTTTTCGCCCTCAGTAGGGCTTGTGACGCGGAAGCCTCTTCGACAACTACTTGGTACCCGTATTGCTGGAGAGCAGCGACCACGCTGATTCTCGAAAAGGGGTCGTCTTCTACAACCAGGGCTCTAATTGGCATAATATGGGAAGTTTATGTCGTTTAACGAAGGGTTATCCCAGCTTAGGTGGGGTTAACCCCACCTTCTCAATAAATTCATCTTCGAGAATCCAACTGATTTGCGTCCCCTGCGAACCTTCATTTTGCCCCTGGGGAGTGTCTTAGATGAGGAATTGCTATGCACTTACCAGCATTTTTAGTCACTTGGCATGTACCGGGATCAGCAGCCGATGCTCGCGGGGAAGTTCTGGGACCGAGAATGATTCTGCGAGCCAAGTACCTTTGGCCTTAATTCATCCCGAAAATTTTCTCGTTGACAATTTCCGAGCGGCAAAATGATCCCAAAAGTATTCTGCAGTTCCGCTATTCACTCACTGATATTCCAGTACTAATTGCGTGAAAATCAGCTCGGACTGGGCCAGTTAGGACCTCTGGGACCCCTCGCTAATGATCACTAGAGGAAGCGTTGGTCGCCTTGTGTAGAATGGAGAAGCCTACAATTCGGGCACGTTTGCCTTCGTAGCTCAGTGGATAGAGCAAGAGCCTTCTAATCTCTTGGTCGCAGGTTCGATTCCTGCCGAGGGCACCATCCTAGTTTCAAGGAAAGGCAAAGCATGAGAAATCAGATTCTCCCAGAAAATCCTAGAGTGTACCGAGGTTTTGGAGTTGTTCGGCTAATAACCCTTGCGTTCCTTTTGTTAGTCGTTGTTCGGAGCTTGATTCACTTGTTCACACCAGATGGTGGAGCAGAGTCTATCGCCGGCATTGACACGAGCGTCTCGGGCGGAAACAACATTATTGCCTTGTTCCACCAGTGGGGAGCCATCCAGCTGCTTCTTGTTGGTCTCATGCTCACATTGTTTTTCGCCTACAAGGGCTTCACACCACTGATTATTCTCTTTCTTGCACTAGACGCACCCATGAGAGCCTTGGCTGGCATGATGGGCCAAATCGAAAGCGCACACACTCCACCTGGCGAAGCCCTAAACTGGCCCGCGTTTTTCCTTCTGGCGACCCTGTTTATCTGTTCGCTTCTGCAAAATAATTCGAAGCCCAAGGTCTAAATCCTTCTAATCTCTTGGTCGCAGGTTCCTGCCGAGGGCACCAAACGACTAAACACAACCCTTAGACTCAACCGGTGATTGCTTTCTTGCCAGGGCTGCTTACAGGCCTTTCCTTGATCATTGCAATAGGTGCGCAGAACGCCTTCGTAATACGGCAAGGCCTAACAAAAAAACACGTTCTACTTGTGGTTGCAATCTGCGCATTCTCTGACGCGCTTTTGATCCTGTTAGGTGTGGCGGGCCTAGGGGCACTCATCTCTGGGTTGCCTTGGCTACTGGAGATAATCCGCTGGTTCGGGGTCGCCTATCTGACTTGGTTTGGAATCAGGTCTATTCGCTCGGCTTTCAAGACTCAAGCCCTCGATGCATCCGGGGTTCAAAGTGCCAGCGCTAAGACAGTGGTGCTTTCGGTGCTTGGCTTTACCTTTCTAAACCCACACGTCTACCTAGACACTGTTATTTTGCTTGGATCAATTGGCAATCAATTTGGTCCAGACAAATGGTGGTTTGCACTGGGCGGTGCGGTGGCTAGCATTTTATGGTTTAGCTCAATTGGCTTCGGGGCTAGGGCAGCCTCGAGGTTCATGGCCAAGCCAGTGTTCTGGAAAGTATTGGACTTGGTGATTGCTGCAGTGATGTTTGGAATCGCCATCCTGCTGGCTTTATACACCTTCTAATACCCACGGGCCTGCTAGTAGCATTGGGCCATGCGTAAATTACTAGGACTTACCCGCTACGCGGTTTTCGTTCCAGCTGTAGCTTCAGTTATTGGAGCCCTGCTTTTGATGGCGCAAGGGTCTATCTCAATTCTGATGATCGTGTGGGACGCAGTTTTGAACGACGCCTACTTGAAAGACACAATCGTCGAAGTGTTGACAGCCGTCGACGCAATTCTGCTTGGAACAGTACTTCTTGTAATTGGATATGGTCTATACGAACTCTTTGTTGACACCAAACTAGAGGTTCCCGAATGGCTTGAGGTTCGTGACTTAGATGATCTAAAGTCCAAGTTGATAGGTGTTGTCGTTGCCATCATCGCCGTAGTCTTCGTGGGTGTCTTTGTCGATGTGAACCGCGCTGCTGATGTTGTTGCATACGGTGTAGGGGCTGGAGCATTAGTTGCAGGACTCGCCCTATTTGCCCTTGCCACTCGCAAGGATGAGACTAAAGCTAAGGCAGCATTTGCCAAAGCAAAGTCATCAAAATAGCCTTGAGTTAAGCTCGAATTGACCTCCAGCAGCGCCAAACAAACCCCTATTCAAGGCAAAGTCACGCTTGTTGGTGGAAAAAAGAATAGATATAGTCGCACACCGACAATTTTTCTGCGATTATTGTCTTTCAACGTTCGCATAGCCATTGGGGTGAGTTAAACAGGTCTTTGGAAATAATCCTGCTGTTTTCTCTAATTCTCGTAAATGGTGTTCTTGCCATGTCGGAGGTTGCACTTTTAACCTCTAAGCGAGCCAAGCTCTCCGCCATGTCCGCCAAGGGCAAAAAATCTGCTGAAGCGGCCTTGCGTATCAGTGCCGATCCAACCCAGTTTCTCTCGGCTATCCAAATAGGTATCACCTCTATAGGTTTGCTCAGTGGAATTGTCGGAGAATCAATCTTTGCTAAACCTCTAGCTATCTGGTTGCAGAGCGTTGGAGTGCCGGATGGAATTGCTGACATCACTGCCACAGTTTCTGTGGTTCTTATCGTGACTTTCGTTGCCATCACTGTGGGCGAACTAGTGCCAAAGCGCATCGGACAATCAAACCCTGAGGCCATTGCCGCCGTTATGGCTCGGCCGATGCTAATTCTCTCGATTGCGACCAGGCCTTTTGTACTTATTCTCAGCATTACAACCAATGCACTCTTGAGGCTTTTCGGGGTCGGTAAACACAAGGAAGCCACCGTCACCGAGGATGAGATTGAAGCAATTCTCGACGAGGGTTCGGTAGCTGGATTGATTGAAGATCAGGAACGCGAGCTCGTCAAGAACGTCTTCCGTTTGGATGATCGAAAGCTTGGATCACTTATGGTCCCTCGCTCTGAAATCATCTTCGTTGACATCAACGCCCCAGAAGCTGAAAGCTTTGATCAGATTGCCCAGTCAGTTAGATCACGTATCCCTGTTTGCGACGGTGACCTGGATTCAATCATTGGAGTACTTAGCGCAAAGACCGCGCTATCAACTGTTGCTAGGGGAGAAAAGCTCAGCCTTCAGGACAATCTTGAAGATCCGCTTTACGTGCCAGAAACGCTCACCGGTATGGACCTACTGGAGCAGTTCAAGCAGTCTCGAACTCACATTGCCTTTGTAGTTGACGAGTATGGAAGCCTTGAGGGTCTTGTGACCATCCAGGATATTTTTGACACTCTAATCGGTGAAATTGTGACCGAAGGTGAAGAAGCTACCGATCCGGTTCAACGCGACGATGGTTCTTGGTTATTCGAAGGTGACACCTCGATTCACGAACTAAAGGACTGCCTAGTCATTGAAGATGTTCCAGAGCAAGACAAGGGTCGCTATCACACCGTCAGTGGACTTATATTGTTGTTGCTCGGCAAGATGCCAGTCTCCGGTGACAGTGTTGTAATTGAAGACTGGAAACTAGAAGTAGTTGACATGGATGGTCGTCGAATCGACAAGATCCTCGCCACTCGTATTCTTTAGCAGCGAGATTAGGCGTGCCTCTAAGAAGTAGCTAACTTCTTGCTTTGCTGGGTGGATTTTGACCAAGCAGCTGTAGCCCATAGCGCCCAAATGATCAGCAAAGGCTGAAACAGCAACCTGATTGCCCTTGCCTCATCGGTATTGAGACCAAATGCATCTGTTTGAGTTAGGTACTGAGATATGTTTCCCGGAAACACTGCAAGGAAAAACGCTGCCGTTAGCCAGCCAATTTGCTTCCGGTAACGGGCAACAAAGATAAGTCCTAGACCAAGGGCAATTTCCACAGCGCCCGAGGCCAACACGACAAAGTCCGGTTCTAGTGGCAACCACGGAGGAACCTGGGCTTGGAAGGCAAGTCTTGAAAAGGTGAAGTGGCCAACTCCTGCATAGATTAGAGCCGCTCCCAATAGGTAGCGAGCAATATGCCTAACTGCGCTTATGTACTTCACTATTTTGTCAACGACTTATCGAAGAAGTCAGCCAGCAGCGCTGCGTAGCGATTGGTCTCAGAGAGCATACCTTCGGTGTGGTCTGATCCTTCGAAAGTTTCTAGGGTGATGTTAGCTCCGACGCTCTTTGCGTAGTTATAGAAATCAACTGAAGACTGGTAGTCCAGCCGCTGATCAATATCCCCGTGGAGAATCAGCATTGGCCTTGCTTCAGCAGCCTCGATACCTTGTACCACTGAAGTCTCAGTTAAGTTCACTCCGTGGAATAGCTGAGCTGAGATCAAAGCCAGCTGCCACAAGAACCCGGGAAAGCCCTGAAACTCAACTTCACGGGTTGCCGCAGCATTGAAGTCAAAGATTGTTCCCTCCATGGCAAAAGCAGAAACGTTCTGCGTCTTGGCCGGTAGTAGTGAAGTAGCAACAGCCCCACCGGAAACTCCAAACATTCCAAGCGATTCAGGTTTGACGTCCTTGTTGGAAACTAGCCAATCTGCAACAGCTGCGAAGTCAGTTGATTCCTCTTGGCCGGCTGAGTGCCGTCCGTCGGTACAAGTGGACTCACCGGTATCGCGCGAGTCGACCAATAGAACATGGAAGCCATTTTTGACCAACATTGATGTGGGTAAAAGTGTGTTGAAATCGCGCCTGGAGGTTCCGATGCCGTGAGTGACAATCACATTCTTTCCGTTTGATTTAGTTGGAGTAATCCACCAGGCAGATAAAGTCACTTCATCGCTGACGGGGATTTCAACAGCTTGGTAGCTCGCGTCAGTCATCCACCAGGCACTCAGGTCATAACCTGCCCACTTGTCCCAGCCTTCGCCGGGGAAGGGGCCATTGCCTTTGGCGGGTGTGAAAAAAGATTCGGGTTTGTTAGCTAGATCGTCTTCATTAATTGCACAGGGAACAACAGTTCCTGATGTGTAGACGTAGTTGCCAGCTGCCAAGGCTCCGCCAGAAACGGTCAGAACCAAAACTCCAGCTGTGATTGCTATCCACTTTGATGCGCGCATCCCAATACAGTAGCACCGCAGGTGCGCTTGCGGACCAGCTCGTCTCTAGCGCAGCACAAGCCTTCTAAGCACTTGCTTGAGCCCAAGTACCGCTAGGCCAAGCACTAGAAAGAACCCTGTAATTGCCGCAATGTAGGTGAGCATCCCACCAAGGCCCGCTTCACCGTTTGGATTGATGAACCAGTAGGGCCACCAGTTAGTTGCGCTTCCGCGAACAATCGAAAACACCAGCCAGATCAGCGGGAAAATCGCAACCCAAACAAATGCTCGAAGTCTGATTCGAAAAGCCTTGACGGAAATCAGGTACTCGATCGCCGCAAGTATTGGGGCGTAGGTATGAATAATCTCGTTTGGAAGAACCGGCCAGGCGTAGTCGCCGTCACGAACATCATTGGCAGCATCTGCCAAAAGTGCGTGGTACACCACACCAACAACAATTAGGGCCACGGCCATGCTGAGCCTTGCAATCTCGACCCACTTAGTGTCTTCAATTTTTAGCATCAGACCAAAACTTGTAGTTATCAGGAATAAGCCTGCAACGATTGCGGTGACGATGGAGAAGTAGGCAAAGTACTCAAAGGGTCTAAAGAGATCATTTGCAATTCGATCAGTGACCTGCCAGATGACGCTGCAAATCAGCCCTACTCCGATCAGAAGTCGAAGAGTTGCAAGTGAGAAGTTATACATAAGTAGCTACCCTAGCAATTCAGCCAGGCAGTACTTTGATGGTGGCCAGAGTTGGGTCTGCTACGAAGGCAATTCTTACCCCAGACTCCTTGGCTCCCATAAGGGCATCAAATGCCTCTTGGGTAATTCGCTCTCCCGGCGACAACACTGGAACTCCTGGAGGGTAAGGGCAAATTAGCTCAGCACAAACCCGGCCAACTGAATCCTTGGCAGCTACCACTTCATAACTGCTGAAAAAGGCGTCCCTTGGGGAAACAACAACTTCCGGAATTACAGAAAATGCAGCTGCCGTGACAATTGCTCTTGGCGCACCACGGTTAGCATCAACCAACTTGATGATTCTTCTTATTAGGTCATCAATGCGCTCTGGAGTATCAGCCAGAGTGATCATCGGAATAATCACGTCCCTATTGGCCATCTCGAGGTCGATGTTGGCATTTAGCAGTTCCTGCTCGATGATGTTTCCATCGGCTCCGGTTTCAGGAAGCAAGATAACCATCTTGAGCGGATCGATGTATTCACCATCAATGACACCAATTCCCGCATCCCTAAGCGCTTTGCGACCGCGAGCGGTTGCTTCGATTACTGGGCTCAAAAGTTCTCTTCCGTGGCGGGCCATAAGCGCACGAGCTGCATCGATGGATGCAAGTATTCGCCCGGACATGGAAGTGGTTTGTGTGGAGTCAAAAGCTTTGTTGAAACGCGCCAGATCCACATATCCCTTGTTCACCAACACAAACGATGCCTGCGAGTAGCTCGGAAGGGTCTTGTGAGCTGAGGTGACGACAATGTCGGCACCTTCGAGAATTGGATTCAGGGGAAGTTCCTCATGGAAACCAAAGTGGGCAGCCCAGGCTGCATCAACTACCAGCGGAATTCCATACTCGTGTGAAACAGCAGCGAGCTTAGGAATGTTGCTCATTGTGCCTACATACGAAGGCTCTCCGATAAGAACCGCTTTAGCGTCGGGGTGTGCTTCAAGTGTTTCGCGAAGCACAGTCGAGCGAAGATACTCCGGCAATCCAGTTGCTGGATTAATCTCAGGCCGAACCCAAATAGGAATTACTCCCGAGTAGACCATGCCTATCAGAACTGATTTGTGCAGAGTTCTAGAGACGATTACTTTGTCACCTGGGCCAGCTACCGCCATAACGGCTGCGTGATTGGAACCTGATGAGCCATTGACCCCAAAGCGGCAGAGATCTGCCTTCCATAGTTCTGCAGCAACTGCCTCCGCTTCGACAATCAAGGAAGGGGAGATGCGAAGCGGGTGATTACCAGGAAGTACCGGAATATCTCCATCCACGATGGAACCGGTGAGGTCATTGCGGCCTTTGTGGCCTGGGATCTGAAACGGTGAACGTTCGGTGGTGATGTCCCTAATCCAAGCATCCAGTAACGGAGCATCGGATCTAAGGCCCATCGGGTCTTTCACATCAAGGAGTGTTGCAGCACCAAACGCGTGTTCGGACAATCCCACCTGCTTTCAGGAATCTTCAAAATTCGGACCTCGAAAAGTCTAATACCAAGAACTAGCCGAGTAGTCCTGTAGCTTGCCGAGTGCCAAAGAGGAAGCCTAAGTAAGCCCCGAAAATCCTCAGGCAGGTTGCTGCTGGGTAATGCAGTGAATACCGCCACCACGGGCGAATATCTGCGTTGCATCAACAAGAACTATCTCTCGACCGGGGTAAACCTTTTCGAGTATTGCCTTGGCAACTTTGTCGTTTGGATCGTTGAATGAGCACAAAATCACGGCACCGTTCACGATGTAGTGATTGATATAGCTGTAGTCGACGAAGTCTTCGTCATCTCGCAAAATAGTTGGAGCTGGAACACCAATAACCTCAAAATTTCCAGCTGCCTCAAGGGTTGCCTTGACTTCCCTCGATACTTCAAAGTCGGGGTGTGAGGGGTCTTGCTGGTCGTGATACAAGATCACGTTTTCGCTCGCAAAGCAAGCAACTATGTCAATGTGACCACGTGTTCCGAAGCCATCGTAGTCACGAGTGAGTCCACGCTTGATCCAAATGGCTTGGTTGGTGCCAAGCTTTTCGTGGATCTCGGCTTCTGCTTCTTGTTTGCTCCAGGAGGAGTTTCGACCTTCACCCAGCTGCACGGTTTCGGTAAGTAGCACAGCGCCCGCACCGTTCACGTGGATGCCACCGCCTTCATTGATCAGCGGTGAGTCAACAACAGCTTTTCCGGCAAGCTTCCCAATAAATCCTGCAACCAGCTTGTCTTTATCCCAGCTGGCCCAGCTTTGCGCTCCCCAGCCGTTGAAGATCCAATTCACGCCCACCAGATTCCCAGTTTCGTCTCTCACGAAAGTAGGGCCGGTGTCTCTCATCCAAGCATCATCAAGTTCGGCTTCAATCAATTCAATACTTGGGTGCAAATATGCCCTAGCTATTTCCAACTGATCGCTTGGAGCAAGCACTGATACTGGTTCGAAGCGCACGATGGCATTGGCAACATTGGCCCAGGAACTTCTGGCAGCTTCAGCTTCCGCATCGCTTTGTCCAAGTAGGTAGTTAGCCGGTGGCCACGCCATCCAGGTTCGCTCGTGAGCTTCCCACTCGGCGGGCATGGTTAGTTTCATTTCTGGCTCACTCCAGCGATGCCGCCTTGCTCGCTCTCACCTGAGTCAAGACGTTTGTTTTGAACAGGTGCAGTTAGTTTGTCGTAGGTGTCAGGTCTGCGGGTAGCAAGAAATGGAAACAGATCCAACCAGTCGCGTCTTTGGTCAAGATCTAGATCGGCAACCAGTACCTCATCGGCATCTCTTGATGCACGGGCTAAAACTCTGCCAAACGGATCGCTGATGAAACTGCTTCCATAGAAGTTCAGTGTTCCTTCGTTTCCGTATCGGTTCGGAACAACCATGAAAGTCCCATTTGCAATTCCGTGACCGACGATAACCTGACGCCATAGTGGCTCAGTGTCAAAATTAGGGTGATCTGGTTCAGAACCAATTGCTGTTGGGTAAGCCAGAATTTCTGCTCCGCGTATCGAATAGTTTCTTGCTACCTCCGGAAACCACTCATCCCAACAAGTTGGAAGACCAAAGCTGGCAGAAACCCCACCAAGCTCAAGAGTGTAAACCGGATACGGGTCATTCTCGGCAGGCCCTGGCTGGAAGTACTTGTCTTCGTAGTAGCCGGCAGTGACTGGAATGTGAAGCTTGGGGGTCCGAGCAATGATCTCACCTGCGGTGTTTACCAATATGGCGGTGTTTAGTCCTCGTCCATCGGGAAGATCAGCTTGCTCGTATAAAGAGGCGTGGATAACCACACCATATTCTTTTGCAGCTTTGGCTGCAAACAAATGAGTCTTGCCGCCCTCTAACTGCTCCGCAATCTTTGAAGGGATACCTTCAGGTTTTGCATCGGCCGGGTACCTCGAAAGAGTTAACTCCTGCAAAAACACAATCTTGGCTCCGGCTGTTGCGGCCTTAGAAATTCCATCCAGTAGAACTTTTTCGTGCTCCGCTGCATCTTGGTGCCACTTGGTTTGTACTAGAGCAACTCGTAAAGCAGGTCTTGTCGACTCTTTTACTCTAGATAAAGAAGCTGGAGCCTCGGCAATGGTTAGTTTCATCTGGATGCTCCTTACTTCATGCTCTCAAGGATCTGGGTTAGTAGCTTCACACTGGTTAGGGGATTGACAATAGCAAAACGGGTGTTGGGCTTGCCCTTGTGGCTTGAGGGAACCACAAAACCAATTTCATCTTTCAATAACTTGTCAGACCAAGTGTTGTACTGGTCAAGGCCCCAACCCTTGCGCTCAAATACCACAACCGACAGCTCTGGATCCCGAACTAGTTCAACGTGGTCCATGGACCTTATGACTTCTGCAATCTCGTGGGCAACATCGATGTTGTATTCAATTGCCTCGCGATACTTTGCCACTCCGTGAGTTGCTAATGAGAACCACAGCGGTAGTCCTCGAGTTCTCCTGGTTAGGCCAAATGAATAATCAGATGGGTTCCAGAGTCCAGACTCGGTTAGGGTTTCTAGATATTCACCGTGTTGAGTGTGAGTGGCTCGTGCGATTTCTGGATTCCGATATACCAAGGCACAAGCATCGTATGGAGCAAAGAGCCACTTGTGTGGGTCAACAATAAATGAATCTGCAAGCTCCGAACCATCAAACAGGTGTCGGTATTTGGGGCTCAGGATTCCAGCCAAACCATAGGCGCCATCGATGTGGAACCAAATATCATTCTTGTTTGCAAACTCACCAATTCCGCGCAGGTCATCAACAATTCCAAAGTTTGTTGTACCGCCGGTTGCAACGATTGCGAAAACGGAATTTACAGTCTGGCCTGCTAAAGCGTCGCTCACGGCTTTTGCGCTCAGATGACCATCAACTGAAGGTTCTGCCAGCACAATTTCGACATCCATAACCTTGGCAGCAGCCTTCAAAGAGGAGTGGGCCTCTTTGGAGGCAACAAAAGACAGTCTGCCTGGGATTTGAACGCCAGCAGCTTTGAGTTTTTCTCTGTGCGACTGCCTAGAGGTGACAAGGGCAGAAAGGTTTCCTATGGTTCCGCCTTGAACGAATGCGCCACCTGAACTTTTTGGCAATCCCACTTCGGAGGCGAACCAAGTCAATACTTGGTTTTCAGCAAAGATTGCCCCAGCACCTTCAAGCCAGGAACCGCCATAGATGGAGCTTGCCGAAACGACCAGGTCAAATATGCTGGCAGCTTCGGTTGGTGCATTAGGTATAAAGGAGACAAATCCTGGGTGATCGGTGGAGATGGTTGCCGGAGCAAGCACTTCCTCAAAAAGCTTCAGTGCGCGGTCCCCACCCAAACCTTTTTCAGTGAGGGTCAATCCAGCTTCGTCGAAGAGTTCTTGTTCCGTTTTTGGGTGGTCCAGCGGGATTGGGTCGTAGTCCATGCGAGTGCGAACATACTCAAAGATTTTTTCCCGAAGGGCCCTTGTTTCATCGCTATTTTGATGCATGGCTAGCGCCTCTTTTTGCGGGTGATAGAAACCAATAGACCGCCAACAAAAATGGCACCGAGAATCCAAGCTGCCCAGACTCGCTGATCTGCAATTTCTTGGCAGGAAATAAAGTTGTCGGCGTCTGGAACCACGCAAGTTCCGGTGTCAAAAAAACTCAGCAACAACGCCGCTAGCCCAACCAGGGCAACGGTTGCGAGCATGGCCGCTGAGTTGTTCTTCAATGTTCGCCTTCGAAAGGTTAGTTGTGACAGACGGGTTTGTTATTTAGCTTGTTGATTCTGTTTGGCAACTTCTGATCGAACTTCATCCATGTTTAGGGCCGCAACTGCACTAATTATTTCATCCAGGGCCTCGGCGGCTAATGCGCCTGGGTTGCTGTATAGAAGTATGCCGTCTCGAAACACCATAAGAGTGGGTATAGAGCTGATGCCGGCCTCGTCGGCAAGCTGTTGCTGTGCTTCGGTATCTACCTTGCCAAAGGTAATTTCTGGATACTTTTCGCTGGCAGCTTCGAAGATGGGCCCAAACATGCGGCAAGGTCCGCACCATTCAGCCCAGAAATCCACCAACGTGATACCGGTTTTATCAATCTGAGCGCCAAATGTTGAGTGTGTAAGTTCAACGCTAGCCATTTCCTGGTTCCTTATCTTTTTGCTTCACTCTCGAAGTTTGCGCCAGCACAATTCCAGCAATTACTAGCACTCCACCCAGTGCCTGTATGCCATCTATCATCTCATTGAGCCAAGCCCAAGCAAAAATAAATGCCATAACTGTTTCACCGGTGGAGATAACCCCGACCGAGGTAGCGCTCAGGTGAGCTAATGCCAGGAAGGAAAACAGCATCGGAAGGAACGAGCCGAACAATCCAATCCAGGCAAGTGTTGCCCAAAGCGGCAGCTGAACTTGCTCTAGGTTGCCTGTTAGCGAGATTTGCTCAAACAGAATTGATGTCTGGAAGTTCCACCACGGAGTCGCAATGAGCCAGAACACCCCAGATATAGTCATCGCGTAAAACAGGGTAGAAAGAGTGTCACGCTTTTTGAGCAGGTGTTCGCCCATAAGAAAGTAGAAGCTCAAAAACAGTGAAGCCATGACCGCGAACATCACACCAACTGGGTTTAGTCCACCGTCCCAAATCCTTGAGACCACAACTAGGCCACCGAGCACCATGACAATTGACAACCAAAGCCTTGGAAGGACCTTGGCCTTGAAAAGCCATAGAGATACCAGCGGGACAATCACGATAGCGGTGTACTCAATCAATAGGGCTATGCCGATTGGTAGGTTTTTCACCGCATTCGAGTAAGACCACTGCATTAGAGCCACTCCGAAGATGCCAAAAATAATTAGGCCGCGCCACTCGTGCTTTTGAACTCTAAACGCCTGACGGTTGGTAAGTACCAGTGCGATTCCCGCACCCAAGGCGGTGGCAAAAGAGCGGAAGATAACTATTTGCTCAGGAGTGATTCCAGAGGCCATTACAACTTTTGAAGTTGATGCGTTTAACCCAAACAGCACAACACTCGAAAGGGCAAAGATAACTCCAAGAAAGGGATTTCTAGTTCGCAATCGAGTTAGACCAGACCGTTTCTGGCCTGGAGATCAATTTCGGCTAGTTCCTCAAGAGATAGTGGGTTTCCTGAGATGGCGGCGTGGTTTTGTTCGAGCTGCTTGACACTCGATGCCCCAATCAGAGCACTGGTGATAGTAGGTTGTCTAAGAACCCAAGCGATGGCTAGCTGTGCTAAAGACTGTCCGCGATTTGCAGCAATTTCATTCAGGTGCTTTGCCGCAGTTAGATACTCGTCGCTCACTTTCTGCTTTGTGAGGGCCTTACCTTTGGCAGCTCTGGAACCACGAGGCACCTTGCCATCAAGATAACGATCGGTGAGAAGACCCTGTGCCAGGGGAGAGAAAACAATGGAACCAACACCTAGTCGACCGAGAGTATCGAGCAATGAAGTTTCTGGGGTTCGAACAAACATCGAGTACTTGGGCTGATGAATAAGTAGCGGCACACCCATCCGATCTAGGATTTGCTTGGCTTGCTCGGTTTGCTGAGCGTCGTAGTTAGAGATTCCAACGTAAAGCGCTTTGCCGGATCGAACTGCCGAAGCCAGAGCCCCCATAGTTTCTTCCAATGGAGTTTCGGGATCAAACCGGTGAGAGTAAAAGATGTCAACGTATTCCAAGCCCATGCGATCAAGAGATTGATCAAGTGAGGCAAGCAGGTACTTTCTAGAACCCCAATTGCCGTAGGGGCCATCCCACATGTCGTACCCGGCTTTGGTCGAGATAATCATTTCGTCGCGATAGGGACGAAAGTCCTTATGCAGGTGATCTCCGAAGTTTTCTTCGGCTTCGCCGTAGGGAGGCCCGTAGTTATTTGCTAAATCGAAGTGAGTAATTCCAAGATCAAAGGCGCGGCGCAGCACTTTCCTTTGGTTTGCAAAGCTGTGGTCTGCGCCGAAGTTGTGCCAGAGCCCAAGCGACAATTCGGGAAGTAGCAGGCCTGATTTTCCGGTGCGTCGATACTTCATTTGTGCGTAGCGGTCATTGCTGGCTCGGAAATTCATAAACACAAGCCTAAGCTAGGGTCATGATCTCTTTTGTTCTCGGCGGTGGCTGCTTCTGGTGCCTAGATTCAAGCTTTATGCAGTTTCGAGGCATCCAGGACGTTGAAGTTGGCTATTCCGGAGGCCACACCGGAAACCCTGACTATGAAACCGTTTGCTCAGAGGCTACCGGTCATGCTGAAGTAGCGAGGGTGATCTTTGATGAGGATCAAATCCCAGCCGAGACTGTGTTGGATATTTTCTTTACTCTGCACGACCCAACTCAACTAAACCGCCAGGGAAACGATGTGGGCTCCAGCTACCGCAGCTGCATGTTTTTCGAAGACGACAATCAGAAACACCTCTTTGTTGAGGCAATTGAGCGAGCCAAGAAGGTTTGGGGGGATGGGATTGTTACAACAATTCAGCCGCTAGATAAGTTTTGGATGGGTGAAGAATATCATCAGGACTTCTTTGCCAAAAACCCAAATCAGGGTTACTGCAACTTTGTGGTCAAGCCCAAGATGGACAAGACCGCCAAGGCCTTCACTTCTTACCTGAAATGACTTTTCCACAGATTTCATTTGAACCAACACAGCCATTTTGTTGACTGAGATTCTTTTTACCTGATTAGACCAATCAGGTTGAAAGAAGGTAAGTAATGTCAGAAAGCTTCACGGTATCGGGCCTAGTGGCAACCACACCCCGGCACCTAGTCACTCAAGAGGGTTTGCCAATCACCTCATTTCGATTAGCTTCCTCTAAGCGTCGCTTCGATAGAACAAAGAAGATCTGGGTAGACGGGGAAACCAACTGGTTCACCATTAACTCATTCAGGCAGCTAGCAATAAACAGCGCATCCTCCATCTCCAAGGGAGATCGAATTGTGGTTTCTGGACGACTAAAGGTCCGCGATTGGGATAACGGAGAGCGAAGCGGCACTTCTGTTGAGATCGAAGCCGATTGCCTGGGCCACGATCTTGTTTGGGGTACTTCAGAGTTTTCTCGAACTGTCTTAGTCCGCGAAGACCCGGAGGATGACGAGCCTGAGGAAAACGAGCTGGATTCTGAAAGCGCACTTGTTGGAGCAAAAAGTCGATAACTAAGACTCGGCTGGGCATCTTCCCCCTAAGCGCCTAGTCGTAAGAGACCCTCTCTGCTCAATGTGTATATGAGACGAGGCCTTCTAAGAAGGACCAATCATTGTCGGATAAACTTATCCACAGCACGCTTGAGCAGAGAGGGTGTCATTTTTTTGACACCGACGAATGAGGAAATCTAATGGCCGAGTTTATTTACCAAATGATTAAAGCCCGCAAGGCACATGGCGACAAGCTCATCCTCGACGACGTGACACTGGCGTTTCTTCCTGGAGCAAAAATTGGTGTAGTTGGCCCAAACGGTTCTGGTAAATCCTCAGTGCTCAAGATTATGGCCGGGCTTGATTCTCCATCTAACGGCGAGGCTCGATTGAGCGAGGGGTTCACAGTTGGCATCTTGATGCAGGAGCCAAAACTAAATGAGGAAAAAACTGTTCTTGGAAACGTTGAAGAAGCAGTCCATCAAACCAAGGCCAAGCTTGATCGATTCAATGAAATCTCCGCGGAGCTTGCCAACCCGGATGCTGACTACGACACTCTTTTAGAAGAGATGGGTGTTCTTCAGGAACAAATTGATCACCTTGATGCGTGGGATTTAGATTCGCAGCTCGAACAAGCCATGGATGCATTGCGTTGTCCTCCAGGTGATACGCCGGTAGCTAATCTTTCCGGTGGAGAAAAGCGCCGCGTTGCACTTTGTAAATTACTTCTTGAAAAACCTGACCTTCTTCTACTTGACGAGCCAACTAACCATTTGGACGCAGAGAGCGTGCTTTGGCTTGAGCAGCACTTGGCTAAGTATCCAGGTGCGGTGCTAGCCGTAACACACGATAGGTACTTCCTAGACAACGTGGCGCAGTGGATCCTCGAGCTCGATCGAGGCAGGGCTTACCCATACGAGGGTAACTACTCGACTTATCTTGAGAAAAAACAAGAACGTTTAGAAGTGGCTGGCAAAAAAGATGCCAAGTTGGCCAAGCGCCTCTCCGATGAACTCGAATGGGTCAGATCTTCCTCAAAGGCAAGACAGACCAAATCGAAGGCTCGTCTTGCAAGGTATGAAGAGATGGCATCGGAAGCTGACAAGACCAGAAAGCTAGATTTTGAAGAGATTCAAATTCCACCTGGCCCAAGACTTGGAAGCATTGTCTTGGAAGCTAAATCTCTTGTCAAGAAATTTGGTGACCGCACGCTAATTTCTGATCTTTCCTTCACGCTTCCTAGAAATGGAATTGTTGGAGTTATCGGACCCAACGGTGTCGGTAAGTCAACTTTGTTCAAGATGATCATGGATGAAGAAAAGCTTGACGGTGGCGAACTGAAAATTGGTGAGACCGTGAAGATCTCATACGTCGATCAGTCCCGCTCCGGAATTGATCCTGACAAGAGTCTTTGGGAAGTAGTTTCTGGAGGACTTGATTACATCCAGGTTGGTCAAGTAGAAATGCCATCTCGGGCGTATGTTGCAGCCTTTGGTTTCAAGGGACCAGATCAGCAAAAACCTGCTGGAGTGCTTTCCGGTGGTGAAAGAAACCGCTTGAATCTTGCTTTGACATTGAAGCAGGGTGGAAACCTTCTTCTACTGGATGAGCCAACTAACGATCTAGATGTTGAAACTCTTGGTTCTTTAGAGAATGCTCTGTTGGAATTTCCAGGCTGCGCCGTGGTGATCACACACGATCGTTGGTTCTTGGACCGAGTTGCAACTCACATCTTGGCTTACGAAGGCACCGATGCTGATCCAGATAATTGGTACTGGTTCGAAGGAAACTTCGATTCTTATGAGGCAAACAAGATTGAGCGTCTAGGCCCTGAGGCTGCCAAGCCTCATCGTTCTACCTACCGAAGACTGACAAGAGACTAGAAATCGGTCCATCAGGAACTCGGACCATACCTTCCTGAGCAACCGTTGCCAGTAGGACTCCGTCTCTGCTGAAAATCTTTCCAATTGCTAAGCCGCGGCTGTTTTGAGCGGCCGGGGATTCTTGAACGTAGAGCATCCAGTCATCTACTTTTGCTGGAGCATGAAACCACATCGCGTGATCTAGGCTTGCGGTTTTCAGTCCCGGTTTGGCCCAAGAGATTTTGTGCCGGCGGTAAATGCTTTCTAGAAGTGTGAAATCTGATGCGTAGGCAAGTGCTGCTTGGTGCAGGGTCTGAGACGCTGGCAAGGTTCCAATGGCCTTTAGCCAAACAGCTTGGTGGGCTACCGCTTCACCCTTTACTTCGAAGTAGATCGGCGATTGAACATGTCGTAAATCGAACGGTCTAGCTTTAGCCCAGTACTGTGCAACTGGATGTGGGATTGCTCCAAGAACTTCTGCAGCCGAGGGAAGATCTTCTGGCTGAGTCATTCCTGCCGGCATTTGTTCGTGGTGGGTGAGACCTGGGTTCTCAGACTGAAAAGAGGCAATCATTGAAAAGATCGGCTCACCTTTTTGGTAAGCCTGAACTCTTCTTGTTGAGAAAGATCTTCCGTCCCTTAGCCGATCCACTGAAAAGGTAATTGGAAGATCGATATCACCTGGTCGCAAGAAGTATCCGTGTAGTGAGTGAAGTACTCGCTCTGGGTCGACGGTTCTGGTTGCAGCCACGTGGCATTGCGCCAGCACTTGACCGCCGAAGACTCGTCCGTGTGGCATCCACTGTGATGGACCAATAAAGATATCCTCTTTAGTTCTTGCTCCGCCGGCATCTTTGATATCCAGCGCGAATATCAAATCGGCTAGTGGATCTTCGGGTGGCTGCACCTTGCTCACTGAAATCGGTGTCCTAACTTGAGGGGATAGCTTTCAGGGGTAAGTTTAGTTCTCTAATGAAAAACACCTTCCAGCTTCTTGATGAGCAAACTGCTCTGGACCTAAAGTCCTACCTAACCAGGGCTAAGAAGATGGACCAGAAGGGCACAGTTCGCCTGAGAGCATTTGGAACTTTGCTGACCGCCTACGTTGCGCCGCTGTTTCCAGCTGCAATTTTGGATGATGGACCCACAGTCTTAGGGCTTCGCACAATGGAGCTCAAGTCGGAAGCAGAGATCAACATCCTGGTTCCTATCCAGGCTGTTTTGGATCGAATCGCCTTTGAACTCGAGAAGCCAGTCAGTGACGAGCGCTTTGTTTTTGACATGGCTTCAACCGAGCGAGTTCCCTGGGCTGGAGTATCACCACCGAGAACCGGTTGGGTTGAAGCTGGAGTGCTTCGCGAAGAGCTTCTAACCAACACCGCCAAAAAGGGAATCACTGAAGTTGCCGAAACAATCCCGGAGTCAGTAGGGGGACCGATTGCCGCTCGAATTCGCGCAGAGGTTTGGGGCAGGGCTATCGATGTTGAATCCAAGGTTCCTGCAGGAGCGGCGTTTGCTGCGGCAGGACTTGGGTTTTTAGTCAAAGACCAAGACGTGCCAATTTTTCATTCCCAGGGTTGGGTCAGGCTTTCAACCGAGTTTGGTCATGTGCTTTCTAAGGAAGCAAAACACTTCTAATCTTCGAAGCTGTTTAGCATCGCGGTAGCAGCACGATCTAAGTATCCCCAGAGCTCAGCTTGGTGCATGGGGGCAAGCGCAAGAGAGTCAACCGCGGCCTTCATGTGAAAAAGCCAACGCTCCCTGGCCAAAGGATTGATTTTGATTGGGGAGTGCCTCATACGGAGTCTTGGGTGGCCACGAGTTTCTTGGTAGGTGGTTGGACCACCCCAATACTGCTCAAGAAACATCCTTAGTCTCTCGGCAGCCGGACCCAAGTCATCTTCTGGATACATCGGTCGCAAAACATCATCGGTTGCTACACCTTCATAGAACTTGTCAGTTAGTTTCTTGAAAGTAGCGCTACCGCCGATTAGTTCAAAGAAGTTTCCACCAACTCGTTCACCGGAAAGACCCTTAATGCGTACGGTCTCTACCCGTGCTGCGTCTTCAAACTCTTCAGTCATTTGCTTATTTGGCTAGCTTTTCTTGTCAGTGCTTTGGGCACTCAATGCTCGCTGCACGTTCGCGAGGTTTTCTACAATTATTCGCTTCAGCGCCGGCTTGGAAGCAAGCTCAGGATTTTTCAAGAACTGCTCGGTTTGATTGGCCAGGGCCTGGTTAACAATGGCAAGGGGGTAGAGATTTACCAGCAAGTACTCAGCCATGTGATAGCTCTTGTTTTCCCAGATTGAAAGCACCTTTGAGAAGTACTGATCCACAAATGGCTCGAGCACGGCAGTATCCAAAACTCGACCAAATGCCAAACTGGCGGAATTCACAAGTGCGTTGCTCATCTGATCGGTGTCAACAAGTTTGTGGAAGATATCTTGCTTGGATTTTAGATCCGGCATTGCAGCCACAGCTGCGGCGTGAGCTTTTTGGCCGTTGGCAGTATTGTCAGCTTCTAGCTCAACGTCGATGCGTTCCTTAGTGACCTTTCCTCCAACTGAAAGGGCGGTCAATAGCTCCCAGCGAAGATCGGTATCGATTTCCAGGCCATCCATTTGAGTTTTGCCACTTAGTAGATCGGCAACTGTTGTTAGCTGCTTATCACTTCTTGCAAACTGGGCAAAGAACTTCACAAACTGAAGCTGAGCATCGGATCCGGCCTGGGCGTTCTGAGCGAGCTTCCATAACCCGTCTGCAACTTTCAGCTGGGATTCCAGTCTGTACTCTGGTGCAACATACAAATTCGCAACCGTTAGCAGCTGCCTAAGGCACGTCATCATCGTGGTGGATTCGGTCTCATTTGCGATGTGCGCTAGAACTAAATCAATAAATGCGCGTCCTGATTTCTCGCCATCCCTAGTTGCATCCCAGGCTGATCCCCAAACCAGGGCCCGTGCTAGCGGATCTTCAATGGAGGATAGCTTCGCCAAAGCAGTTGCCCAGGAAGTTTCGTCAAGTCTGATTTTCGCGTAGGTCAGATCATCATCATTGAGCAAGATCAGGTCGGGGCGCTTTTTGCCCGCTAGTTCAGGAACTACGGTCTTTGCGCCTTGAACGTCTAGTTCCACTCTTTCAGTGCGGACTAGCTTGCCACCGACTTCGTTGTAAAATCCAACTGCGAGACGATGCGGTCTTAGGTACGGGTAGTCGGCAATGGCGGACTGCTGAATTGAGAAGGAAGAAATTGTTCCATCTTTTTCTTCAATTTCGGCCCGAAGCAGATTTACTCCTGCAGTTTCCAACCACAGCTTGGACCACTCGGATAGTTCTCTTCCGCTTTCGGCCTCGAGTTCTTTGAGCAGATCTGAAAGCTCAGTGTTTTGATACGCGTGCTTTTTGAAGTAAGCAGAGACACCTCGCATGAAAGGCTCTTGTCCTACCCAAGCAACGAGCTGCTTTAGGACAGATGCTCCCTTTGCATATGTGATTCCATCGAAATTCACTTGGACATCTTCTAGGTCATTAATCTCTGCAACGATTGGGTGAGTCGATGGAAGTTGGTCCTGGCGGTAAGCCCAAGCCTTTTCTAAAGATGCGAAGGTAGCCCAGGCTCCGTGCCACTCGGTGGCTTCCTGGGTTGCCAGTGTTGAAGCGTATTCGGCAAAGGATTCATTTAGCCAAAGATCGTTCCACCAGCGCATTGTCACTAGATCGCCAAACCACATGTGTGCTAGTTCGTGCAAGATAGTCACCACTCGACGCTCACGGGTGGCATCTGTGACCTTGGATCTAAAGACGTAGGTTTCGGTGAAAGTCACCGCACCAGCGTTTTCCATCGCGCCGGCGTTGAACTCAGGGACAAAGAGCTGGTCGTACTTCTCGAATGGGTAGGCAACCCCAAACTGAGACTCAAAGAAAACGAATCCCTGCTTGGTCTTGTCAAAAATGTATTCGGCATCCAAGTGCTCAAACAGTGATTTTCGGCAAAACACTCCAAGTGGAACCACTTTGCCAGAGCTTGAAACAAGCTCGTCGTTGACCTCAACGTAAGGTCCTGCCACAAGTGCGGTGATGTAGCTAGAAATGCGTGGCGTCGGTTCGAAGTTCCAAACCGAGACTCCCTCGCGAAGCTCATGTGGTTCTGGGGTGGGGGAGTTAGAAATAACCTTCCAGTAGCTAGGGGCAGTGATATTGAAAGAAAAGGTAGCTTTTAGATCTGGCTGCTCGAAGACCGCAAACATTCTTCTCGAGTCAGGCACCTCAAACTGGGTATAAAGGTAAATTTCTTGATCGACAGGATCTACAAAGCGGTGCAGACCTTCACCGGTATTGGTGTATTTACCCTGGGCAACAATAACTAGTTCGTTCTCTTTTTCCAAAGTTGGAAGCTGAATGCGGATACCATCTGAAACTTCGGCTGGCTGAAGTACCTTGCCATTTAGTACCACCGAGTGAACTGCACCGGTTATGGCATCAATGAATGTTGATGAGCCCTCTTTGGCACTGAAGCGCACCCTAGTGGTTGAGCCAAAAAGCTCAGCTCCTTGAGTTAGATCAATCTCTACTGAATAGCTTTGAACGCTAACGATGCTTGCACGCTCGATAGCTTCTTTTCTTGTGAGGTTTTCTCCGGGCACGAGGGGGTGACCTTTCTGGCTGGTATTGCTTCAAAGCCTAACTGGGAGCCAGAGTGTGTGAAACAATGACCTTGTGATTGAACCAGTAATGGCCTTGGGGGCTTCCGCCGAAACGGCGTCGACGCTAACTGAGATTGGTGCGCTGTTGCTGGGGCTTGGAATCATCGCTTTCGTAGCAGCCAAGATTCGCTTTTCCGTTGTACCTATCTATCTACTCGTTGGTTTAGTTGTTGGCCAGGGGGGCTTTGGACTTATCAGCTTGAGTCAAGACTTTCTCGATATTGGTGCACAAATTGGCGCAATTTTGTTGCTACTGCTACTTGGGCTCGAGCACTCCGCACCTGATCTAGCCAAAGCCTTCAAGGAAAGAAAATCAGCTGGCTTTTTTGACGTGGCAGTGAACTTTATTCCCGGCGCCGCTCTGGCGCTTTTGTTTGGCTGGGGACCGCTTGCCGCACTTGCTCTTGGCGGAATCAGTTACGTCTCATCTTCTGGAATCGCATCAGAACTGATACGTGAATCCGGCTGGAGGCGCTCTGAGCTTTCAAAACGTATCGTGACAATTTTGGTATTTGAAGACTTAGCTCTTGCTCCGTACTTGCCACTTCTTACCTCGCTAGTGCTTGGTCTATCGGCACTGACAGGTTTGATCTCGGTATCGTTTGCTTTGATTATCACCGGAATCATTTTGATCATTTCCTACCGAGGCACTGCTCAGTGGTCGAGAATCCTCAACCCCGACGTTCCAAGCGCTCTTCTGCTTACTGTTTTTGGCTCCGCGCTGCTAGCAGCTGGTGTTGCAGGCTTGGCAGGTTTTTCTGGAGCTGTAGCAGCATTTCTGGTTGGACTACTTCTAACTGGCGAGGTTGCCAACACCGTTCGAGGTCGGCTGGGATCTCTTAGGGATCTGTTTGCTGCAATCTTCTTTTTATTCTTCGGTCTTTCAACAGATTTTGTAGACCTGATTGAAGTGTTCCCTGCTGTTGCCGTTCTGGTTTTGGTTGGAGTCGCAGGCAAGTTTGCCGTTGGCTGGTGGATTGCTAAAGACATGAACGATAAGTCCATGTGGATTAGGGCCGGAGCTTTTTTGACCCCTCGCGGGGAGTTTTCGATGGTCATTGCGGCTATCGCTGGACCGGTGGTTCTGTCAGTTAGTCTTCAGGCAATAACGTTGAGCTACGTATTTCTAACGGCGATTATTGGCTCTTTGGTCATACGTTTTATTAGAAGCGGATTCGACAGGGAGAGCAAATGAGAATTCACATCGCAACCGATCACGCGGGGCTTGAAACCAGCCACTTTCTGATTGATTCGCTAACCGCAGCAGGTCATGACGTTTTTGATCACGGACCAAAATCTTTTGATCCACTCGATGACTACCCGGGCTTTTGTATAAATGCAGCGCTTGCGGTGATTGCCGATCAGCAAGCCGGTGTTCAGGCTCTGGGTGTTGTGCTCGGCGGTTCGGGAAACGGCGAGCAGATGGCTGCCAATAAAGTTGCCGGAATCCGTGCGGCCCTGGTTTGGAACCAGGACACTGCAAAGCTAGCCCGATCACACAATGACGCCAACGTCATTGCGGTTGGAGCAAGGCAGCACTCCAAAGAAGAAGTGCTCGAGCTCATTCAACTTTTTATCCAAGAGCCCTTTAGTGGCGATGAACGTCACTCCAGACGCATCGGCAAAATTGCAACTTACGAACAAACCGGAGAAGTGCAGCTTTAGATGCTATTGAGCTTTTCGAGAATAAACAGGGTTTTTCTAATACCGGCATCTGCAGCACTGTTTCTGGGATGGGTTTCTTTCCTGATTGCCTCGGGTGCGCTTCCTGACCCAGTTGCAATTCATTGGGGAATTACTGGCCAAGCCGACGGATTTATCTCTCGTGATTCCTACATGTTGGTTGTAGCGCCAGCAATATTGATTCCTTTAGCTCTACAGATTTTGTTTCATTGGCTACAGAGAAAATCGCCTTTGATTCGGAAGTTCGTGAATGCCGTTTTTTCAATCATCTATTGGATGCTATTTGTGATTATGTTCTCTGCAACTGCTACTCAAGTTGGCACGTTAGATTCAGCCCAATCGAGCTTTCCAGTTTCTATGATCGTCTTGTTACTGGTCCTAATTCCGTTGAGCCTTTGGTTCTCCCTGGCATTTCCTTCAATTGAAATTGGAAATGAGTTGGTGGTTAGGCTTCGAGGAATAAAGGTCTTAAGCATTCCCATGAAGGATGTTAAATCTGTCGAGACAGCTTCGATGAACGCCTGGAATTTTGGAGGGCTTGGCATCCGGGTGTCGGGTAGAACCCTTGCTTTTATTCCAAGCAAGGGCGAAGGTGTTGTGTTCAGTTTGCACACCGGCGAGAAGATAGCAATCAGAAGCAAACAAGCATCCGAGGTTTCAAAACTTGCGTTAGCAAAGCTTGGTGGCTAAAAAGTGCCCGAGGGCCATTCCATTCACCGCGTTGCTAATACCTTTAGAAACGAATACTTAGGCTCCAAGGTCAAGATACTTTCACCCCAGGGACGCTTTGAATCTGACGCAAAGCTGGTGTCGGGACGAAAGCTCATGGAATCTACAGCTGTTGGTAAGCAATTGTTTCTGGGGTTTGATAACGACCTCACGATTCGTATCCATCTCGGGATTTATGGAAAGTGGAACTTCTATCAAGTTCCAATTGCCAAGGCGCCAGATATCTGGGGCCAGGTTCGGGCTCGCTTTGGAGTAAGCACAGCCTCGGCAGATCTTCGAGGCCCAACCGTATGTGAAGTCATTGATCAAGATGGCGTGAATCTGGTTCTAAAAAGGCTTGGCCCAGACCCATTGAATCCTGACCCAAAGGGTTTGGAGATTCTGAGGTTTGTTTCAAAGGTGAAAAACTCTAAAGTCCCAATTGGCGCAGCGCTTATGAATCAGGCAGTTATCAGCGGCATCGGAAACGTTTATCGCGCTGAGTTGTTGTTTCGAGCTGGTCTGAACCCAACAACACCTGGGGAGAAGATCAAAGAGAGCGCACTTATTGAAATCTGGGATGACGCGGTGAAGCTGATGAGGATCGGAGTCAAAACCGGCATGATGCTCACCCGCGATGATCACCAAAGTGGCCGGGTGTTGGTGAAAGATCGATACTTTGTATATAAGCGCGAAGGTCTGGAATGCAGGGTGTGCAATAAGAAGGTAGCGATGGAGGAGTTTTTGGCTAGAAAGCTCTATTGGTGCCCTAAGTGCCAGAGGTGATTGGAGCGGGTGACGGGAATCGAACCCGCGCCATCAGTTTGGAAAACTGAGGCTCTACCATTGAGCTACACCCGCGAACGCTGTTCGCAGCGCCTCTATTCTATGGGATAGACTAACCGAGGTTGTTGAAGGTGTAAAAGCCATCAATCCACCGGGGTGTAGCGTAGTGGCTAGCGCGCCTGCTTTGGGAGCAGGATATCGCAGGTTCGAGTCCTGTCACCCCGACCACAAAAACATAAACGCTCTGCCCATTATGCAAGGGCTTACACCCAGGAGATTAGTTTGAAGACCAAAGTCGATCGCATTAATCCAACTCGCGTAAAGCTCAACATCGAAGTCACTCCAGAAGAGTTCAAGCCTTCTCTTGATCATGCCTACGAGCACATCGCTGAGCAGGTCAATGTCCCAGGATTTAGAAAAGGCAAAATCCCAGCCGCGATTTTGGATCAGCGAGTTGGTCGCCCAGCTATTTTGGCCCACGCCATCAACGACGGTCTCGACAGTATCTACAAAAAGGCCCTAGAAGAAGCCAAACTGCGCCCTCTTGGCCAGCCACAAGCCGACGTGAAGTCCTCACCGGACGAGAAGACATTCCAGGGAAACCTAGTTGTTGAAATTGAGGTCGAGGTAAGACCAGAGATCAAGTTGCCTAGCTACAAAGGTATAAAGGTAGAAGTTGACACCATTAAAGTTGCGGGCAAAGAAGTTGAGGAAGAACTAGATGCTCTTCGCGCTCGCTTTGGAACTCTAAAGACAGTTGAGCGCGCAGCCAAGAAGGGTGATTTTGTAGCAATCGACCTGAGCGCAGCCATCGAAGGCAAAGAAATTGACTCAGCGGAGAACATCTCCTACGAAGTTGGTTCCGGGAATCTACTTGACGGTATCGATGAGGCAATTGATACTTTGACCGCCGGTGAGACCACAATTTTCCGCTCCAAGCTAGTTGGCGGTGACATGGCCGGAGTTGAGGCTGAAGTCACGGTCAAGGTGATCGCCGTAAAAGAGCGCGAGCTTCCAGCAGCCGATGATGCTTTTGCAAAAATGGCAAGCCAGTTCGATACCTTGAAAGAGCTCAAGGACGACATTGAGACTCAGATTGCCAAAGCCAAGACTTTCTCTCAAGGTGCGCAGGCAAGAAATGTTTTGACAGACAACCTTCTAAAGCTTGTCGATGTTCAAGTTTCTAAGGCAACTATTGAATCTGATGTTCACCGCCACTTAGAAGGCGAAGGCAGATTGCAAGATGACAAGCACCGTGCCGAGGTCACTGAGGAATCTGAGAAGTCTTTCAAGGTTCAGATGTTGCTTGATGAAATTGCCGAAGCTGAGAAGGTAAAAGTCAACGAGCAGGAGCTAATGCAGTACCTGGTTATGAGTAGCCAGAACTACGGCATGGACCCGAACGAATTCATCGAGACCATAAGTAAAAACGGTCAGGTGCCGGCATTCGTTGGAGAGGTCTCAAGACGCAAGGCCCTGCACGCGGTTTTGTCTGAGGCGGTAGTCACCGATAAGGCAGGAGCTATCGTGGATCTAACTGAGTTTCTAAAGGGCACAGCTACTCCAGAGCAGTCCCACGCTGGCCACGACCACGACTAAGACACACGCTTTATTGCCCTCGGCGAACAAGGCCGATTCTTGGCATTTTTGGAAGTATCTTTGTTCCAGATAGGCCCCACCAAAACTAGGAGCAAGCTACAAATGGCAGAAAAAGCTATGGACAAGTTCTCAACCGTTGAGCGGTTGCTTAAGGACAGAATCATCTGGCTTGGAAGCGAAGTAAGAGATGACAACGCAAATGATATTTGTGCAAAGATCCTCTTCCTAGCAGCGGAAGATTCCACCAAGGACATTTATCTGTACATCAACTCACCTGGTGGATCAATCACTGCCGGTATGGCCATTTATGACACCATGCAGTACGTACCTAACGACATTGTGACCGTTGGAATTGGTATGGCAGCTTCCATGGGACAGTTCCTGCTATCTTCCGGAACAAAGGGCAAGCGCTACGCAACCCCAAACACTCGGGTACTTCTTCACCAGCCACTAGGTGGCTTCGGTGGAACTGCATCCGACATTCAGACTCAAGCCGAACTGATTATGTCCATGAAACGTCAGCTAGCTCAGATCACCGCTGACCAGACTGGAAAGACTCTCGAGCAGATCATGGCTGATGGCGACCGCGACCGTTGGTTCACCGCTGCCGAAGCACTCGAGTACGGATTCATTGACCACATTCAGGCATCTGCTGGCGTCGCCACCGGTGTTGGAAACAAGTAGGAAGTAGCTCCCAATTGTCTATTGATCTTTCAAAGTTGAGTCCAGAAGCTCGCTACATTCTTCCAAGCTTCGAAGAGCGCACCTCTTATGGTTTCAAGCGCCAGGACCCTTACAACAAGCTGTTTGAAGACAGAATTGTTTTCCTAGGTGTTCAAGTTGATGACGCATCAGCCGATGACGTAATGGCGCAGCTACTGGTGCTAGAAAGCCAGGATCCAGATCGCGATATCACCATGTACATCAACTCACCTGGTGGCTCCTTTACTGCGATGACTGCAATCTACGACACCATGCAGTACATCCGTCCGCACATTCAAACCGTTTGCCTAGGTCAAGCTGCATCAGCCGCAGCAGTTCTTCTCGCCGCTGGTTCTCCTGGTAAACGTCTTGCTCTTCCTAATGCTCGAATTTTGATTCACCAGCCAGCTACCGGAGACTCAGGTCGGGGACAAGCTTCGGATATTGAGATTCAGGCCAAAGAGATTATGCGCTTGCGCGAATGGCTTGAGGCAACTTTGTCCAAGCACTCGAACCGCAGCATTCCAGAAGTGAACAAGGACATCGATCGCGACAAGATTTTGACCGCCGATGAGGCTCTTGAGTACGGACTTATTGACCAGGTCCTCACTTCTCGCAAGAATCCGCTACCTGCCAAGTAAATACTGGGGGCAACCTAACCTTGATTGTCGGGGCTTGGTAATAGGGTTTTATCTATGACAAAACTCAGTGAGTCTGGCGACCTACTTAAGTGTTCTTTCTGCGGAAAGAGCCAGAAGCAGGTTCGCAAGCTAATTGCCGGTCCAGGTGTTTACATCTGCGACGAGTGCATCGAGCTTTGCAACGAAATCATTGAGGAAGAACTCGGCGCAGCTGCCACTAAAGAGTTTGAAGACATCGAACTTCCAAAGCCAAAAGAAATCTATGGCTATTTGGATGAGTACGTTATCGGTCAAGACAAAGCCAAGAAAGTTCTCTCGGTTGCCGTTTATAACCACTACAAACGAATTCGCTCGGTAGGCACATTAACTGCTGCCGGTAAAGAGCACGATGCAATTGAGATTGCCAAGTCTAATATTTTAATGATTGGTCCAACCGGTTGCGGTAAGACCTACCTGGCTCAGACTTTGGCTAAGCGCCTAAATGTTCCATTTGCAGTAGCTGACGCAACAGCGCTCACAGAAGCTGGCTACGTTGGAGAAGACGTAGAGAACATTTTGCTGAAGTTATTGCAGGCAGCTGACTTTGACGTCAAGCGCGCTGAGCAGGGCATTATCTACATCGACGAAATTGACAAGATCTCTCGCAAAGCCGAGAATCCTTCCATTACCCGAGATGTTTCTGGTGAAGGTGTCCAGCAAGCACTGTTGAAAATTCTTGAGGGTACCATTGCTTCGGTTCCACCGCAGGGCGGAAGAAAGCACCCTCAACAGGAATTCATCCAGATTGACACCACAAATGTGCTGTTTATCGTTGCAGGTGCCTTTGCAGGTCTAGAGGAGATCATTTCTAACCGGTCTGGAAAGCGCGGAATTGGATTTGGAAATGAAGTCCGTGCTCACGGCATCGACCCAGACATCTTCAATGATGTGCAGTCAGAAGACCTACGTAAATTTGGCTTAATTCCTGAATTCATCGGAAGATTGCCGGTTATTGCAACCGTTGAGCCACTTGACCGTGCAGCTTTAATGGATATCTTGACAGTTCCAAAAAACGCTTTGACCAAGCAGTACCAGAGAATGTTTGAGCTGGATGGTTTCGAGTTGGAGTTTGACAAACCGGCTCTTGAGCTGATGGCGGATCTAGCCATCGAGAGAGAAACCGGAGCTCGAGGACTGCGAGCAATCCTGGAAAACATTTTGGGTCCAATCATGTTCGAGATTCCAACTATGGAAACTCAAGGAATTGTAAAGATCACCAAGGATGTAGTACTTGGCAACAAGGAAGCTCAAATTGTCGCCTTCAAGAAGTCAGCCCAAGAAAAGTCCGCTTAGTAAATGAGCTCTGCGGCAACGCGCAAGCCTGAACTAAAAGCCCCAATAATCGCAGGATTTGTTGCATCCGTTTCAGGATCCGCAGCCACTTTCGGAATCGCAATCGCCGGGCTCTTGGCGATGGGTGCAACCAGAGAACAAACCTCCACTGCGATTTTTGTTTTGCTGTTTGGTTATGGACTTCTATCGACTGTGCTGAGCTACCGATACAAAATGCCAATCTCAATTGTTTGGTCAACACCCGGAGCTGCATTTCTCGCAGCCTCGGCTGGCCTGGGACTGGAATTCGAACAAGCAATTGGCGGATTCTTTCTCTCAGGAGTACTTCTGACCATCACAGGTTTTTGGCCGGCTCTTGCAAGGCTGGTTCAGCGAATTCCGGCTGCGATTGCATCAGCCATGCTGGCTGGAATCTTGTTCACCTTCGTCATAAGTACCGTTCGAGCTTCTGTTGATTATCCGCTTTTGGTCCTGCCATTTGTTTTGGTTTGGTTTTTGCTCAACCGTATTTCGCCAGTTTGGGCAACGCCGATTACTATTGTGTTGGCTTTCGGGCTCATCAACGCTCAGGTTGGAACCAGCTGGCTCGAGGGGGCGAGCTTGTTCCCGAGCTTTGATGTTGTTATACCTGCCTTCGAATTAGTTCCGATGTTCTCGATTGGAATTCCGCTGTATCTGATAACCATGGCATCTCAGAATCTGCCTGGCACAGCCATAATGAAGGGCTTCGGATACATCCTTCCAGTTCGCGCCGTTCTTGGATCAACCGGCATTGCAACTGTGGTTGCTTCATTCTTTGGAGGATTCGGAATGAACCTGGCAGCCATCACCGCAGCCATTAACGCGAACGAGCAAGCAGCGAAAGATCCCGCTCGAAGATGGGTAGCATCTTTCGTCGGTGGACTCGTCTATTGGCTATTTGCCATTGGAGCAGGTTTTTTTGCGGCCTTCGTGTTGGCAGTTCCAACAGAACTATTGCTAGCGGTTGTGGGAATCGCGTTGCTCCCAAGCTTTGTCTCTGCCATTGGAGTTTCCCTAGAAGACAAAGAACTTCGTTTGCCAGCAGCGATTACGTTCGTGGTTGGCGCTACAGGAATAAGTGTGTTTGGAATAGGCGGTGCATTCTGGGCGCTGGTTGCCGGAATGCTGGTTCTGGCTTGGCAGCGCTTACCGCTGCCCAAGTTAGGTCGCGGCTGAAACTAGTAGTAGCTAGTTTTCTGGCTTGAATGAAACGTTCGAGATAGCCAGTACGTCCCCAGCTACAAAGGAAATCTTCTCAATCTTTCCGACCGAACGCAGGTCTGATTCCAGCTGTTTGAGCTCCTGGAGCCTCTCTTCTGGTGCGCTGATTGTTAGAGAAGTTATCTCAGCTTTCATCGAAAGCTGCTGGTCAGATTTCGCCTTGCGAACACCCATCAGAGCATCTGAAGCAGTTTTGAGCATGGAAGCTGATTGACCCTGAGTGAAGCCTTCTAGCTCGGAGGCTAGCGGCCAGGTGGTGCGGTGAATACTTCCTTCTTGCCACCAGCTCCAAGCCTCTTCAGTTGCGAAAGGGATGAACGGCGCCAGCAAACGCAGTTGAGTGTGAAGGGAAATACGAAGAGCTAGCACTGCCGAGGCCTGAGCCTCTGGCGATGTGTCTTGACCGTAGGCGCGTTCTTTTACTAGCTCTAGGTAGTCATCAGTGAAGTTCCAGAAGAAAGTCTCGGTCAGCTCCAGAGCCTTGGTGTGGTCGTATGATTCGAATGCTTTTCCAGCCTGGATAACAACTTCTGACAAAGCGCTCAGCATTGCGCGGTCAATTGGCTCGGTAACTTCTTTTGAGTCAGAGGTGGCTTCAAATGAAAGAACAAACTTTGCAGCGTTTAGAACCTTGATTGCAAGGCGCCTACCGACTTTCATTTGCCCTACGTCAAAGGCGGCGTCGGTACCAAGTCTTGCCGAGGAAGCCCAGTAGCGAACCGCGTCGGAGCCGTGCTCATCTAGCAGATCGTTTGGAACTACGACGTTGCCTTTGGATTTAGACATCTTCTTGCGATCTGGATCGAGAATCCAACCCGAAAGAGCAGCGTCTGACCAGGGCAGCACGCCTTCTTCTTGGAATGAGCGCAGCACGGTTGAGAATAACCAGGTACGAATGATGTCTTGACCTTGAGGTCTCAGATCAAACGGGAAGACCTTGGCGTACTTTTCAGGATCAGAAATCCAGCCACCAGCTAGTTGAGGAGTCAAAGAAGAAGTCGCCCAGGTGTCCATGATGTCGACTTCGCCGATAAAGCCATTTGGCTTCCCGCGCTGATCTTCTGTGAAGCCAGAAGGGCATTGGCTGGAGGGGTCTACAGGCAAGCTTTGGACATCAGGCGTAATAACTTTTTCGAAGTCTGGGTTTCCGTCGGCATCAAGCTGATACCAAACTGGAATTGGAACACCAAAGAATCGCTGCCTTGAAATCAACCAGTCACCGGTTAGACCGTTGACCCAGTTCTCAAAACGAACCCGCATGAAATCAGGGTGGAACTTGAGGGTCTTTCCAAGCTCAATTAGCTTTTGCCGCAGTACTTGGTCGCGACCACCGTTTCGGATGTACCACTGGCGAGTCGATACAATCTCCAGCGGCTTGTCGCCTTTTTCAAAAAACTTTACCGGGTGAGTGATTGGCTTTGGTTCGCCAACCATGTCACCGGAGGCCTGCAGTAGCTCGACGATTGTCTGCTTTGCCGAGAAGACAGTCTTTCCAGCTAGCTGAGCAAAAATGTCTTTACCTTTGGCATCGCTGATCACTTCCGGTGCCTCGGAAACAATTCGGCCATCCCAGCCCAGGATTGCACGGTTAGGAAGATCAAGTTCGCGCCACCAGATTACGTCGGTCACGTCACCGAAGGTACAGATCATTGCGATTCCAGAACCCTTGTCTTTCTGAGCAAGGTGGTGAGCCAGCACTGGAACCTCAACGCCAAACAGTGGAGTTTTTACGGTCTTGCCAAACATCGGCTGGTAGCGCTCATCGTCGGGGTGTGCAACAAGTGCTACACAGGCAGGGATTAGTTCAGGTCTAGTAGTTTCAATAAAGATTTTTCCATCCGGACCGTCAAAACCAATGCGGTGGTAAGCACCTGGCTGATCACGATCTTCTAACTCCGCTTGAGCTACTGCAGTTCTAAAGGTCACGTCCCAGAGAGTCGGCGCCATAGCCTGGTAGGCCTCGCCACGTGAGAGGTTGTTTAGAAAGGCTTTTTGCGAAACCGCCTGAGCATCCGGGGAAATAGTTTGGTAGGTCTGAGACCAGTCGATGGACAAACCAAGCTGACGCCATAGAGCTTCAAAGTGCTTCTCATCTTCGAGGGTCAGCTTTTCGCAAAGCTCAATGAAGTTTCTTCTCGAAATTGGAATCTGATCGGCTGCCTTGGAAGATTTTCCGTCGCCGCCTTCAAAAGGAGGAACGAAGTCTTTTTGGTAGGCAAGTGTTGGATCGCAGCGGACTCCGTAGAAGTTTTGAACGCGACGCTCGGTAGGTAAACCGTTGTCGTCCCAACCCATCGGGTAGTACACCTCTTTACCTAGCATGCGCTGGTATCTGGCAATCAAATCGGTGTGGGTATAGCTAAAGACGTGACCTACGTGCAGAGAGCCCGAAACCGTAGGAGGAGGAGTGTCAATTGAATAGATATTTGCCTTGGCTGCAGATTTATCAAAGCTATAAGTGGCTGAAGCATCCCAGCTTGGACCCCACTTAGCTTCGAGACCCTCTACCCCTACCTTGTCAGGGGTGGTTGCGGCTCGGACAAAGCTCACACCGGGCAGTTGCTGATTATTCAAAGGTCAAAGTCTCCATAAATGGGGGTCGTTACAGGTTAACATTGTCAGAGATTCCCTAACGCATAAGCCCAGAAAGCTAAAAATGTATCCCCTGAACTCGGCCGGTAAGGCAGTTGGCGTGAACCCGAGTCCTAGCTTTCCTGATATTGAGAAGGAAATCCTCGAATACTGGGACAAAGAGGGCACTTTTCAGGAGTCCATTGATCAACGAAAAGCTCAAGGCGCTGAGGAATTCGTCTTCTATGACGGCCCACCTTTTGCCAACGGCCTGCCTCACTACGGACACCTTCTTACCGGTTACACCAAGGACTTAGTTCCAAGGTTCAAAACCATGCAGGGCTATCGCGTTGAGCGCCGCTTTGGCTGGGACACCCATGGTCTTCCTGCCGAAGTTGAGGCCGAGCGCCAGCTGGGTATTTCCGGCAGACCAGAGATTGAAAAGTACGGGGTTGATAAGTTCAACGCTTACTGCAAGACCTCGGTTCTGAAATACACCGAGGACTGGAGAGCGTATGTCACAAGGCAAGCTCGCTGGGTTGATTTTGAAAACGACTACAAGACCCTTGATACCAATTACACCGAGAGCGTTATCTGGGCATTCAAGGAGCTTTACAAAAAGGGCCTGATTTACGAAGGCTTCAAAGTCCTGGCGTACTGCTGGAGATGTGAAACCCCACTTTCCAACCACGAGCTTCGGATGGACGACGAGGTTTACAAAACTCGCCAGGACCAATCCGTCACCGTCACCTTTCCAATCATCGACGGCGATCTGGCTGGAGTTCGCATGTTGGCTTGGACAACTACTCCATGGACTCTTCCAACTAACTTCGCGCTCGCGGTAGGACCCGAGATTTCCTACGGAGTTGTTGCAGCTGGACCTAACGGCGCAGCCGACGGCGGGGATTCCAAAACCAAGTATCTAATTGCAGCATCGCTGCTTGGCGCCTACGCCAAAGACTTGGGCTACGAAGATGCCGAGTCTGCTATTGCTGCAACCGAGAAAACAATTTTAGGTAAGGACCTGGGCGGAATTCGCTACACCCGAATCTTTGATTACTACGCCGACGAAACAAAATTCGATACCAAAAATGCCTGGCAGGTTCTGGTTGGCGACTACGTCGCAGACAACGAAGGAACTGGAATTGTTCACCAAGCCCCGGCCTACGGTGAAGATGACCAGAGGCTTTGTGAGGAAGCCGGCATACCTGTTTATGTCTCTGTCAATGAGCGCGGTCAGTTCAACTCCGTGGTTTCAGACTTTGAAGGCCAGCATGTTTTTGATGCCAACAAGCCAATAACTCAGAAGCTAAAAGCAGAGGGCAGGTTGCTGCGTCAGGCTAGCTACGAGCATCCATACCCACACTGCTACCGCTGCAAGAACCCCCTGATTTACAAGGCAGTTTCGTCTTGGTTTGTGGAAACTACAAAAGTCAAAGACCGCATGCTTGAGCTAAACCAGCAGATCGAATGGACTCCTTCGCACACTAGAGACGGGTCATTTGGAAAGTGGCTCGAAAATGTGCGCGATTGGGCCATTAGCCGAAACCGATTCTGGGGTGCGCCGATTCCGGTCTGGAAATCTGATGACCCTAATTACCCACGCATTGATGTTTACGGATCGCTTGAAGAGCTAGAGAAAGATTTTGGAAAGGCTCCGGAGGATTTCCACCGGCCATTTATCGACCAACTAACCAGACCAAACCCTGATGACCCAACCGGTAAATCAACTATGCGACGTGTTCCAGAAGTTTTGGATTGCTGGTTTGAGTCGGGTTCTATGCCGTTTGCGCAGGTGCACTACCCATTCGAAAATCGTGATTGGTTTGAAACGCACAACCCAGGCGATTTCATCGTTGAGTACGTAGGGCAGACCAGGGGATGGTTCTACACTCTTCACGTTCTAGCTACAGCGCTGTTTGATCGCCCAGCTTTCAAGTCAGCGATTTCTCACGGAATCGTTCTTGGAAACGACGGCCAGAAGATGTCAAAGTCGCTGCGCAACTACCCAGATGTATACGAAGTGTTCGATCGTGACGGTTCCGACGCTATGCGATGGTTCTTGATGTCTAGCCCAATTCTTCGCGGCGGAAACTTGATTGTCACCGAACAGGGTATTCGTGAAGGGGTAAGGCAAGTTCTGCTGCCGCTTTGGAACACCTGGTACTTCTTCTCCCTCTATGCCAACGCTTCGAACTACAAGGCCAAATACTCGGTATCAAGCACGGACGTGCTTGATAGGTACTTACTCGCCAAAACGCGCGATCTAATCACGCAAGTTGAAGCTGATCTTAATCAGTATGATTCCTACGCTGCATCGGCGAGACTTCGTGATTTCAGCGATGTTCTCACCAACTGGTATGTCCGTCGTTCAAGGGATCGTTTCTGGGCCGGCAACGAAGAGGCTTTCGACACTCTTTATACAGTTCTAGAACAAGTAACCCGAGTTGTTGCCCCGCTACTTCCAATGGTCGCAGATGAAATTTGGCGTGGCCTTACTGGTGGCAAGAGCGTTCACCTGGAATCCTGGCCGGATGCCAGCAAGCTGTCTTACGACCAGGACCTTGTCACTGCAATGGATCAAGTTCGAACCGTCAGCTCAGTATCTCTTGGACTCAGAAAGACCAATGGCTTGCGCGTTCGTCTGCCGCTTTCAAAGCTAACCGTTGTCACTACTGGTGCAGCAAAACTTCTCGACTTTGCAGGAATCATCGCTGAAGAGCTAAACGTGAAAGATGTTGAGCTTGTTGAATTGGCTGTTGAATCAACTAAGGAATTTGGTGTTGAGAAGCAGCTCACCGTAAATTCAAGAGCTCTGGGTCCAAGACTTGGAAAGCAAGTTCAGGAAATCATCCAAGCGGCCAAAGCTGGAAACTGGGAGCAAAGCGGCGAGAGCGTTTCCGTGAACGGCGTAGCTCTTGAACAAGGCGAATACGAAATCAGCCTGGTTGCCAAGGACGAGTCAAGTGAAGAGAAGCTAATTGGAATTTTGCCTGGCGGAGGATTTGTGATTTTGAATCGCGTTGTCACCCCAGAGCTAGCTGCCGAAGGTTTGGCTAGAGATGTTATTCGTGCAATTCAGCAAGCCCGAAAGGATGCTGACTTTGACGTCTCTGATCGAATCAAGACAGTTTTGTCTGGCGACGCTTTCGTGGTGGCTGCAATTTCGGCTCACGAGGAACTTGTAAAAAGCGAAACCTTGACTCTTGAGCTTTCCTTGCTGGAGTCAGCTTCCTTGTCAAATCCAGTACCAGTTGGTGAGTCACAGCAGGTTCAAATTGCGGTGACCAAGCTTTGAGTCAAGAAGCCAGAGACGAAAAATACTGGGCATCACAGTCAGACATAGTTTTAGAAAAACTACTGCTTCGCATTCCTGAAAACAAAATTCGTCCAAGGCTTGAGCCAACCAGACGCGCAGTTGAACTTCTTGGAGACCCCCAGCGCTCGTACCGAGTGATTCACGTCACCGGTACCAACGGCAAGACTTCGACCACCAGATTTATTGAGCGCATCCTGCGCGAACACGGCCTTAGAACCGGACGCTTCACCTCTCCTCATCTGGTCCGACTTAATGAGCGCATGGCCCTTGATGGGGAGCCTGTAAGCGACGAGCAGCTGATCAGCGTCTACTCCGACATCGAGCCAATCCTTGAATTTGTTGATCAAGAATTAGCTGATTCAGGGGAGAACCCCCTCACGTTCTTTGAGGCGTTAGCAGTCCTTGGATTTGCTGTCTTTGCCGATGCTCCGGTTGATGTTCTGGTTCTAGAAGTTGGAATGGGTGGCGCCTGGGACTCAACGAATGTTGCAGATGGAGACGTTGCCGTTTTTACTCCAATCGGACTTGATCACATGGATCGATTGGGCAACACCCTGGAAGAAATTGCTGACACCAAATCAGGCATCATCAAGCCAGGCAGTGTCGTTGTTAGCTCAGTTCAAGAACGCGGTGTGCTTGCAGTTCTAGAAAATGCTGCCAAACAAAAAGCTGAGGCTTTCAAGTTAGAGGGCCGCGATTTTGAAGTAAGTGAGTTTCTACCTAGTTCAACCGGCCAATCAATTTCGATCTCTGGATTGGCGGGTTCTTACGGCCCTTATCAGGCTCCCGTTTTTGGTTCTCATCAGGGTCAGAATTTAGCTATTGCAGTTGCTGCCGTCGAAGCTTTCCTGGGTGGGGGACAACTTCAGATTGCTGACGACATTTTGCGCTCGGCAATATCTGATGTGTCATCTCCTGGGCGGCTCCAGTTGATTAGAACTGAGCCAAATCTTTTGCTCGATGGAGCCCACAACCCAGCCGGTGCATTGATTCTTGCGCAAGCTTTGCGCGCTGAATTTTCAGAAAAGCCACTAGTTGGAGTAATTGCAGTTTTAGCCGACAAGGATGCCTCAGGCCTGTTTTCAAATCTGGCTGGAGTATTCGAAAGCGTGATAATAACTCAGTCTTCGTCACCTAGATCCATGCCGGCAGCAGAGCTGGAATCCCTAGCTAAAGATGGCTTGGGTCAAGAAGTTGAGAGTATTTCGGATTTCAAATTAGCTCTTGAGCGCGCAAAGCAAAGGGCTTTAGAAATTGATGGCATGGTTGTGGTCACAGGGTCGATTACCTTAGTAGGAGACGTCATCAAACTAATCCAGGAGGATTCCGATGAGGAATAGAACCACAAAGGCAACTCTTGGTTCGCTCGTAATGGTTTTCCAATCCGTCGTAGTCTTCTTTGCAACCCTGGTTGGCTTTGGACTTCAGGTTTATCCCGAACCAGCTGTGATCTGGGGCGTTGGTTTAGGCCTTGCTGTAATCCTGATGATTTTTCCTGCATTTTTGGGAAAGCCAGGGACTTACACTCTTGGCTGGATTCTTCAAGGAGTAGTAGTTTCATTGGGTATCTGGGTGCCACTGATGTTTGGGCTCGGAGCAGTTTTTCTAGCAATGTGGGCCTGGGGAATGATTGCCGGTGGCACAATTGATAAAGCTCGAGCAGCAAAAAGTAAACTTGATTCAGAAAGCGGCACAAAATGAAAGAGCAGACACTCGTTCTAGTAAAGCCCGATGGCGTTGCCAGATCCCTGACCGGAGAGATCATTCGTCGGATTGAGCAAAAGGGCTATCAAGTGACCGGCCTGAAGATGCTCACTCCAACCCCGGCTCAACTAGCCGCTCATTACGCTGAGCACGAAGGTAAGCCTTTTTACGCGCCGCTAATTGAGTTCATGTCTTCTGGTCCAATAGTTGCTTTGCGCGTTGAAGGCGAGCGAGTTATCGAGGGTTTTAGATCATTGGCCGGAACAACCGACCCAACCACTGCCGCACCTGGAACCATCAGGGGAGATCTTGGACGTGACTGGGGTCAGAAGGTTCAGAAGAACTTAGTTCACGGTTCTGACTCGGTCGAGTCGGCACAGCGCGAGCTTGGAATCTGGTTTAGCTAAAGCAGGCTTGGCCACAAATCCCAAAAGCGCCAAATGGTGGCAGTAAACATCGCGCCAAAGGTTGTAAAAGAAAATAACCAGTGCCAGTCATAGGCGGCGACAAAAAAGCCAACGGTCTTTAGCGGAACAGGGACAATACCCTCTCTTGCCGAGAACAAGAACTGCTTCCAGAACATTGGGATCATTCCGGTCCAGGCAACCATGCAATATGGGCACAAGGCTCCTATTACAAACAAACTTTGACTAAATAGCCAGGCCACAAACAAGAAGCCGCCAACCATTCCAAGGGTGAAAAGTAGCCAGAACCATTTAGCAAATTTGGCACCGGCAAGGATTGCAAAACCAATCAGGATAGGTACCACAAAGACGGCTAACCCAATTAAGGAGTTTGGAAAACCCAGAAGTGAAGCTTGCTCGGTGAGCATCACGGACTTGCAAGAAATGAATGGGCTAATGTCACAGCTCAATACCGCGTCCGGGTTAGCGGCAACATTAAGCCGCTCAATTGTTAGAGCTAGGGCTCCGATCCAACCGATTGCACCGCCGGTGATTAGCATCCAGGCCAGCGATATGCTTCCACCGATTAGGGGTTTTTGACTGGTTTCAACACTCATAATTCAAGTATTCCACGGCGATTCAGCCCGATTTGCCCATTTGGTGTAATACTTAAGGGTAAGCAAATGGGAGCCACATCCTCCCGCTTAAAAGGTTTATCGAGCATTTGGCTCCAAGGCATAAGACCCATCGGGCAGCTGGCAGGGCGACGTGACAGCAATGACTCGCAACTAAAAGGTTTAGTCGGTGGCAAAAGTCGCTGATAAGAATTTAGAGCCGGAATTTCGGCCAAGTGTGTGGGCTTTGGCCAACCGGCGGCTTGGAGTGCACCTTAAATGGTGAAGGAAAAAGACGAATCAGCAAAGGCTGATAAGGCAAGTAAAAAGATAGTCAAAGATACTCGCGCCAAGGACGTAAAGCCTGCGCAGGAAAAGACTTCAAAGAAAGTTGCTGACAAAAAAGAATCTACAAAAAAGCCTGAGGGCAAATCAGATTCTCAGGACGCAAGTAAGACCAAAGCTGCAAAAGCGTCTCCAGCGCTTAGCGCAACATCACTGATTTTTAAGGCGCCAGATCTTCCACCGGTAGAACCACGCAAAAAAGGCGCTGCCAAGAAAACCAACGAAGTGGAATCCGAATCCCACCTTCGGCGCCGCTCACGCCGCCGTGCCGGTGAGCCAATCGATGTGAATCCTGATTCTCCAAATGTTGTTGTAAAGGTAAGAACCCCTCGCGCTCCAAAGGAGCCAAGCAACGAACCTCAGCGAGTAAAGGGCTCCACAAGACTAGAGGCGAAAAAACAGCGCCGTCGTGATGGCAGAGATTCTGGAAGACGCCGCACCACAATTACCGAAACCGAATTCCTAGCTCGCCGTGAATCGGTCGATCGCATGATGCTGGTTAGATCCAAGGATGACAAGATTCAGCTTTGTGTACTTGAGGACAAAGTACTTGTTGAGCACTACGTTGCTCAAACTCATGACGGGTCTCTAATAGGGAATGTTTACCTAGGTAAAGTCCAGAACGTTCTTCCTTCGATGGAAGCAGCCTTCGTTGACATCGGTCGTGGGCGAAACGCTGTATTGTATTCCGGTGAAGTCAACTGGGAAGCTGACGGACTAGATGGCCAGCCTCGAAAGATTGAACTTGCCTTGAAATCCGGAGACACCTTGTTGGTCCAGGTAACCAAGGATTCGGTTGGCCAAAAAGGTGCCAGATTGACCTCTCAGGTTTCACTTCCTGGTCGATATGTTGTTTACGTCCCGAATGGCAACATGAATGGAATCTCAAGAAAGCTTCCAGAATCTGAGCGCGTTCGACTAAAGAAGATCCTGAAGGACATCGTTCCTGAGGAAGCCAGCGTGATTGTTCGTACCGCCGCCGAGGGAGCAACCGAAGAGCAGCTCACCTTGGATGTTGCCAGATTGCAGGCGCAGTGGGATGGAATTCAGAAGAAGATCAAGAAGGCTACGCCTCCAACCCTTCTTCACTCCGAGCCAGACCTTCTTGTCAAGATTGTTCGAGATGTTTTCAATGAAGACTTCCAAAAGATGGTCATCTCAGGCGCTGACGCCCAGGCCGTAATCACCGAATACCTTGAATCTGTCGCCCCAGATCTTTTGGAGCGTGTCGAGATTTACGACGGCAAGGAAGATCTGTTTGAACGCCATCGCGTAGGGGAGCAGATTGGAAAAGCTCTAGAGCGCAAGGTTTATTTGCCATCCGGTGGTTCTCTCGTAATTGACCGCACTGAAGCCATGACCGTGGTGGACGTAAACACCGGAAAGTTTGTTGGCTCTGGTGGAAACCTTGAGGAAACTGTCACAAAGAACAACCTTGAAGCTGCCGAGGAGATTGTTCGTCAGCTAAGGCTTCGCGACATCGGTGGAATCATCGTTGTTGACTTTATCGATATGGTCCTGGAATCTAACCGTGACCTGGTCTCTAGAAGACTGATCGAATGCCTTGGAAGAGACCGAACCAAGCACCAGGTTGCTGAAGTGACTTCGCTTGGTCTAGTTCAAATGACTCGCAAGAAGCTCGGTTTGGGGCTTTTGGAATCCTTCAGTGAGCCATGTGAAGTCTGCAGTGCCAGAGGAGCCATCGTTCACCATGAGCCGATCATGAGAGTTAGAAACTCCAATGATTCAAAGCCAGAGAAAAAGCGCAAAGGACACATGGAGGTAGCAAACGTCGTTACCCCCGAGCGCGCCTCTGAGATCAACTCGGTGGTTGCCAAGATTGCCGCCTCGACTATGGGCACAGGAAAGATTGAGTCCAAAAAGCCTGGCGACCAGGGCAAACAAGACCCGACGCTAGAGCGAATCCTGGACGCTTTGCCCGAAGCCAAGGCCGAAGTGAAGGTAGATTCCAAGGCCGATGCCAAGCGCAAGCCTAGGCGGGCTACTAGTCCGGCCAAGGTTGACCCAGGAGCCTAGGCCCCATTAGACTAGGGAGCTGTTGCCCAGGTGGTGACTTCCCAAACTTAGAAAAAGGTAAATCAAGTGGTTTTCGCAGTAGTTCGCGCAGGCGGCCGTCAAGAGAAGGTGTCAGTTGGCACCATTGTTACACTTGACCGCATCAAGGCCGATGCCAATGGCAAGATTCAGCTTCCTGCTCTATTGCTAGTAGACGGCGACAAGGTCACTACCGACGCAAGCGCCCTAGCTGCCGTAAAGGTCACTGCAGAGGTTCTAAATGACCTTCGCGGACCAAAGATCATCATTCAGAAGTACAAGAACAAGACCGGATACAAGAAGCGTCAGGGTCACCGTTCAGAACTTACTCGCGTCAAAGTACTAGAGATCAAGTAAAGGATTAGAACAAATGGCATCCAAAAAGGGCGTTAGCTCCACCAGGAACGGTCGCGATTCCAATGCTCAGCGCCTTGGCGTTAAGCGTTACGCAGGCCAGGAAGTTAACGCAGGAGAAATCATTGTTCGCCAGCGCGGAACTCACTTTCACCCGGGAAAGAACGTTGGCAAGGGCAAGGATGACACTCTGTTTGCTCTCGCTGCCGGTGCCGTTGAATTCGGTACCAAGGGTGGCCGCCGAGTAGTAAACATCGTCGAGGCTGCATAAGTCTAGATCGGCAAAAGTTTCTACTAAAGGCGAGCCAACGGCTCGCCTTTAGTTATTTGTGAAGGAGGAAGATCATGGTCTCATTCGTTGACCAAGTGACCCTTCACCTGCGCGCTGGAAATGGCGGCAAAGGCTGCGTATCCGTAAAGCGCGAAAAGTTTAAACCACTGGGCGGTCCTGACGGTGCCGACGGTGGAGGCGGGGGAAGCATTGCTCTGTTCGCTGACCCAAACACCACCACACTTTTGGATTACCACTTTCACCCACACCGCGCCGCAGGCGATGGTGCCGCTGGAGCTGGAGATTTTAGAAACGGAGCTCACGGCGAAGATCTGAAGCTACCTGTCCCAATTGGAACAATTGTCAAAAAATCTAATGGTGAAGTAATTGCCGATCTAGATGAAGCTGGCATGGAGTTGGTGGTTGCCGAGGGTGGAATAGGTGGATTAGGAAACGCTGCACTATCCAGCACCAAACGTAAAGCACCTGGTTTTGCACTTCTTGGAGTTCCTGGTTGGTCCGGCGACGTCATTCTTGAACTCAAGACCGTGGCCGACATCGCACTGGTTGGATACCCTTCCGCAGGCAAATCATCTTTGATTGCTGCAGTGTCCGCAGCGAGGCCAAAGATTGCCGACTATCCCTTCACCACATTGCATCCAAACCTTGGAGTAGTTCAGGCTGGAGAAACCAGATTCACGATTGCCGATGTTCCAGGTCTTATCGAGGGCGCTAGCGAAGGCAAGGGCCTTGGACTTGAGTTTCTTCGACACGTCGAGCGCTGCTCGGCTCTCATGCACGTAATTGATTGCGCAACACTTGAGCCAAATCGTGATCCAGTATCTGACCTAGACAAAGTTCTGAAAGAACTAGATGCTTACCAGGTGCCTGAAGGTCAGACCCCTTTGACGAAGCGCCCAGCTTTGATTGCACTGAACAAGATTGATATTCCAGACGGTAAAGAACTGGCTGAGTTCATTCGTCCTGAGCTTGAGGCCCGCGGATACCAAGTCTTTGATGTCTCGGCTGCGTCACATACTGGACTCAAGGAATTGAAGTTTGCGATGGCAAAACTTGTTGAGGCGGATCGTTTCGAAAAAGCCAAGATTCCAGCTCGCCCAAGAATTCATCTAATGCAGACCAAGAAAGAAGACAACAGCTTCAAGATTGTTCGTGAGTTCAGTGGAGTCGAGGAGTTCTTTAGAATTTTGGGAGCCAAGCCCGAGCGTTGGGTTGCTCAAACCGATTTTGGAAATGAAGAAGCCGTTGGTTACCTGGCAGATCGCTTAGCCAAAGTTGGTATTGAAGCCGCTTTATTCAAAGCCGGAGCATCCAATGGTTCGACTGTGGTGATTGGCCCTGGCGATGGTGTCATCTTTGACTGGGAGCCAACAATCTCCTCAACGGCTGAGCTATTGGTTAGCCCTCGCGGAACTGACCCAAGATTTGGTCCATTGAACGAACGCCGCACCAACGTTGAGCGACGCAAACGCTACCTAGAAATGATGGATGCTAGATCAGCATTTCGCGAGAAGATGGAAGCCGAGAGAAAATCTGGTGCCTGGTCAACCCCTGATGACCTAGAGGAGAGCAAGTAAGTGTCGAATCACGGTCAGTGGCTAGTTTCTGCCAATCGCATTGTCGTCAAGATCGGCTCGAACTCCGTCACCGGAGAAAACGAAGGCAAAATTGACCAGCTAGTTGATGCTTTGGCGACTGTCATGAACCGTGGAGCAGAAGTTGTTCTCGTTTCATCCGGAGCTATCGCTACGGGAATGCCGCTGTTTGACTTTGATGAAAAACCAACAGACCTAGAGACTTTTCAAGCGCTTGCTGCTGTCGGCCAGTTTCGATTGCTCACCAGGTACCAAAAGAGTCTGGAGCGCCATGGCATCATCGCCGGACAAGTGCTGCTGACTCTTACCGATATTGAAAAAGCGGAAAGCCGAGACAACGCCAAAAAGGCTCTGGAGAGACTTTTCCAACTCCGTGCTCTGCCGATTGTGAACGAAAATGACACTGTCGCTACGACGGAAATCCGTTTTGGTGACAACGACAGACTTGCAGCAATGGTTGCCCTTCTAATTCAGGCTGATGCCTTGGTGCTACTAAGCGATGTGGATGGCTTGTACGACATGCCACCAACTAACCCTCAAGCCAAGCTAATTCCAACAGTTCCTTATGGAACTGACCTTGGAAATCTAGAGATCGCAGGCACAAACACGGGAGTCGGTACTGGCGGTGCCATCACCAAAGTTGCGGCGGCAGTCAGTTGCACCGAAGCAGGCATTGGAGTTTTTATCACCAACGCCGACAACGTGGCAAGGACCCTCAACGGTGAGTCGCTCGGGACCTTTTTCGAACCTAATCCTGCCGTCACGATTGCTCGTAAGTAGGCTTTGATTATGTCTGCCCTCGAGAAGATCAAGCTGGCGAAAAAGGCCAGTGGCTCATTAGCTATTGCATCGACTAATCAAAAGAATGACGCTCTCGAACAAATCGCCAAACTCCTGGTGGCTTCGGAGAAAGATATCGTTGCCGCGAACCTGAAAGATTTAGAACGAGCTAAGGCCGACGGGCTATCGACTGGTTTGCAAGACCGCCTAATGCTGAACACGGACAGAATTGCCGGGCTTGCCAATTCCATGCGTGAAATCATCGCACTGCCAGATCCGATTGGAGAAGCCGTTAGGGGGATGACTCTTCCTAATGGACTCAAGCTTTCTGAGACCCGCGTTCCGTTTGGAGTTGTTGGCGCAATTTATGAAGCACGGCCAAATGTAACCGTGGACATCTCAGCTCTTGCCCTTAAGGCGGGAAATGCTGTTGTACTTCGCGGGGGAACCGCCGCTGAGAACACCAACATCGCACTAGTCAAGATTCTTCAGCAAGGTCTAGTAAAGGCAGGGCTTAGCAGCGACTTGGTACAGACGGTTGATGATTTTGGTCGTGAAGGCGCCAGCGCCATGATGGCTGCTCGAGGTTTGATTGACGTTTTGATTCCCCGCGGCAGCGCAGGTTTGATCAAAGCCGTAGTTGAGGATTCCAAAGTTCCAGTTATCGAAACTGGCGATGGTGTAACCCATCTGTTTATCGATGACTCTGCTAACCCTGATTGGTCAGTAGAAATTGTTCATAACTCCAAGGTGCAAAGACCTTCTACCTGTAATGCACTAGAAACACTTTTGGTTCATGAAGCAGTATCGACCACTATTCTTCCGAAGGTATTAAAACGACTTGCAGACTCCGGAGTCACAATCCATGGCGATAAGGAAACTTGCGCAGTGTTCCCTCAAGCTCTTGCCGCAACCGAAGAAGACTGGAGTGCCGAGTACTACAGCCTGGATTTAGCAGTCAAGGTGGTTTCGGGATTAGATCAGGCTCTTGAGCACATCGCAAAGTATTCCACTCACCACACCGAGGTAATCATCACCGATAGCTCTGCACATGCTGAGCGATTCCTTGCCGAGGTGGACTCGGCCGTGGTCATGGTCAATGCCGCAACCCGCTTTACCGATGGAGGTCAATTCGGATTCGGGGCAGAGGTCGGTATTTCCACTCAAAAGCTCCACGCGAGGGGCCCTATGGGCCTTAGCGAACTAACTTCAACGAAATGGCTAGTTCGCGGCTCGGGTCAAACCCGCATCTAGGTTATTCTGGAAACACGAGATCCAAAGGAGAACAAATTGTTTGCATTGCTCACTGAAGGTACTGAAGGACCGTTCATCCAGCACAGCGAGTTACCCATTCCCGCTTTGATGTTCGGAGTAATTGCAATGTCAATCTTTATCCTTTTGGCATTCATCACTTTTTCTTACCGCGATGTAGCCAACCGCCACGATCACAAGAACTCCAGCTCTCAAGGTCACTAGGCCTCTAAAGCTTCTAGCATGGCAAAATTCCGACTGGGCGTGATGGGTGGAACTTTCGACCCTATTCACAATGGACACTTAGTTGCCGCCAGTGAAGTCGCAGCCGCACTCAATCTCGATCAGGTAGTTTTCGTTCCAACCGGGGCTCCTTCACAAAAAGAAGAAGTCACCGGAGGAGAACACCGGTATCTCATGACCGTGATTGCAACTGCGGCAAATCCAAGATTTATGGTTTCTAGAGTCGACATCGACAGAGACAAGCCAACCTACACAGTCGACACACTTAGGGATCTAAAGTCTCAGTACCCTGACGCTGAGTTGTTTTTCATAACCGGAAGCGATGCCATCGCCCAAATCCTTTCTTGGCATGAAGCAGCCAAGCTATGGGATTTGGCTCACTTCGTTGCAGTGAGTAGACCTGGCCACACTATGGAAATACCTGAGGTTCCAGCGGGAACTGTGACTTTCGTTGAAGTGCCTGCACTTTCGATCAGCTCAACCGATTGCCGCAACCGCGTTGCCAACGGAGATCCAATTTGGTATTTGGTTCCCGATGGTGTTGTTCAATACATCGGAAAGCACGGTTTGTATCGGGGGATTGCTTGAGCGACTCAACGATGTACCAGTCCAGAAGAGAACGAAGAGAAGCTGAAAAGAAAGGCTCTTCACCGGTTTCGAATCCGGTGAGTTTCGCAGAACCAACAATGACTGCCCCAACACCAACAATCAAAGAACCTGACATTTTTCTAGAGCCGGTCAAAAGCGCTGACTTTGGTTCAACAAGCAACTTGGGCGCTGAGCCAGTGACCGCTTCGATCATTATCAACACCGTTCCGGATTTAGAAAACAGCCCAATTGTCCTTAGTGGCTCAGGCGTTGTGATGACCACAGGTTCGATTGAAGTGCCTCAGATTGATCCAACCACCGGCAGCATCGCTGTCATTACTGAAAGTCAGCAAGCTGACGAAGCAGTTGTTGAAGACAGCCTGAACTCATTTGTGTCCTCGGTGGCACCAATTAGAGCTGCAGGAATTGCAAAGACTCGAGCCCGAACAGTTGAGCTAACCCTAGTAACCCGCAAGGGCCAAGGTCAGGTTTATGCAGTCATGTCTACAGCCGTATTGATGATTACGATTGGGGCATTGATTGTCGCAGCCTTTATGCTTGGAATCTTCCAATAGTTAGGTATTTGTGACCGCCAGTAAAGAAGCACTAAGAATTGTTCAAATAGCAGCTCAGGCTGCGTCCGACAAAGTAGCCGAAAACCTAGTTGCACTAGATGTCACAAACCCGATGCCCTTAACTGATATTTTCCTCATTGCATCTGGACGCAATGAGCGACAGGTCATGGCGATCTCGGATGGTATCGAGGAAAAGCTTCTGGAAAATGGCGTCAAGCTGTTGCGTCGAGAAGGCAAGACCTCGGGTCGTTGGATTCTCTTGGATTTCGGTCATGTAATTTGTCACGTTATGCACGAAGAGGAGCGGATGTATTACTCCCTTGAGCGCATTTGGAGTGATTGCCCGGTTGTACCTCTCGAAGTTGTTTCGGCCGAGAGCAGTTTGAGCTAAACTAACCAAGTTCTAAAAAAGATGGGCCTGTGGCGCAGCTGGTAGCGCACCTGCATGGCATGCAGGGGGTCAGGGGTTCAAATCCCCTCAGGTCCACAAAAGACTAATAGCCCTTCGGGGCTATTTTTCTTTTAAGCTCCGAGCAGTTTTATTGAAATCTAGACTGGAAGTTATTGGAGAAATACTTTGGATAAACAGAAACTCTCTCGGCCACATGTTTGGCTTCCCCAGCCAGGCGCATCCAGGACCTTACTCTTGCTTCATGGCTCTGGAGCAGATGAGCACGATCTTCTCTCGCTTGGGCGAGAGCTAGATCCGCGAGCAAACATTCTTTCTCCCCGGGGAGCCGTAACTCAGCAGGGAATGACCAGGTTTTTTGAATATGAGCCAGATTTCTCACCATCGCGGGAATCTCTCCTAAGGGAGGTTGGAAAACTTGCTGATTTTTTGGAACTGGCAAGTGCGCGCTATGACTTCCCTCTGGAGTCGGTAGTCACAGTTGGCTTTTCTAACGGTTCTCACGCAGGCGGAGCACTGCTGCTAGTGAGGCCAGATCTAATGCAAACCCTGGTAGCTTTTGGCACCACTCAAGTTTTGAGCGAATTGGACCAAGAACCAGATCTTCGCGGCAAGCAGGTTTTTATCGCCAACGGGAAGCAAGATCACTACTCGCCTGAGGCAAAAACGGTTGCAATGATTGCTCAGCTTGAGGGTTTCGGTGCCGAGGTGACTTTGCTTATGCACCCTGGAGGCCACCAAATCAGCGGGGAACACGTTAGTTTCATCGCTTCTGAACTTCGAAGCTAACATTCAGCATTCTCAAAGAAATCCAGCCTAGAATTTGACTAGTTGACCCCCACGAAAGAAGGAGATTAGCGTGTCCCACAACCCAGTATTCAATCGCTCAATGCAGACCGGCCTACAGGCTGCTCGTGAGGTTCCTCAGGAACTAGTTGACGCAGAATTCGCAAAGATTGCTGCTAAGTCTGAGCCAATGACCGTTGAGGGAACTTCTGGCAAGGTCATCGCCATCTTCACTGTGCTGCTTGCAACCGCAGCAGCCACCTGGTTCTTTACTCCACTGCAGTCACTAGTATTCCCAGCCATGCTGGTTGGACTAGGTCTTGCTTTTTGGATCACTTTTTCAAAGAAGGTAATGCCTGCAGTAATCGTGGCTTACGCCGCGGTTGAGGGAGTATTCCTTGGTGGAATCTCCGCAATGTTTGAGGCAAGGTACCCAGGTATTGTTCAGTCGGCTGTTTTGGCTACCCTTACCACCGCAGGTGCGATGTTCGCTGCCTACCGCTTTGGCTGGATCAAGGTCGATGCAAGATTTACCAGAATCATGACTTTCGCAATTGTTGGATACATGATTTTTGCTGTGATCAACATTGGTTTTGTTCTAATCACTGGCGGAGCTGGTGTCTACGGTTCAGCATTCGGTTGGCTTGCAGGACTAGTTGGTGCTGGCCTTGCTGCCTTCACTCTGAACTTGGATTTCGAAACCATCATGGTTGGTTCTCGTGACAAGTGGCCAGTTGAAATGGAGTGGCGTGCAGCCTTTGGTCTTGCAGTGACTCTTATCTGGCTATACGTCGAGATTCTTCGACTGCTGTCAATTTTCAACCGCAACTAGTTGGTTCTTCTGGCGATACTGTTGCCAGAGCTGATTTAGGTCCCAGGCGTTTTCGGCCATTATCGAAACACCTTTTACTCCGGTACGCCTTGTCTTTCCCGAGATCAAAATCAGTTTGGTATTGAATAGCACTTCACTGGATCTGGCCTGGGCTTCATCGAAAAAAGTAGCGTCGCTGCAGCCGGTGCCATCATCGAGAGTGATAAATACCACTCGCTTGCCAGATCGCATCGGAGGGCTTTGGGTCGCAACCCTAACTCCCGCTATCAACACGTCAGTTTTTGATCTCAACCCAACTAGTTCATTTGCTCTAACAACACCCATCTGATCTAGCATGGGCTGATACTTAGCCAGTTGATGATCGGTTATATCCATTCCCAGTAAATCTAGCTCTGCTTGAATTTGCCCAGCCGCCGAGATTTCGGCAAAACCGGAGGGCATTTGCTCCTTTGCTTCAAAATCCAACATCGGCTGATTTTGATCTAGCTTTGGTTTGGCCTTCAGGGCTGTTAGCTGACGCACCCGCTCTAGAACGTCTCCTCTGGTGTGATCGTTCGAGCCACCAGCTAGTTCATCAAGTGCCCCTACCAGGGCTAATCGCTTTATGGTTGCCCGAGAGGGTGATGCACGCAGGTAGAAATCAGCTAAATCAACAAAAGGTGCCTGTTTGATAATTCTTGTTATCTCGGAGTTTGATATTCCATGCAGATCGGTTAGGGCCATTCGGATACCGGTGCCATCTATAGTTTTTTCAACTAAGTACTCATCCTTGGACTTATTGACATCAAGCGGCAGTATCTTGACCCCCAGTCTTCGAGCTTCAGATAACAGCAGTCGCTTCGGATACATCCCTGGATCATGCGTGAATAGACCTGCTAGAAACTCGGTGGGGTAGTGGGTTTTGAGCCAGGCGCTTTGGTAGGTGGGAAGAGCAAATGCGGCACCGTGTGCCTTACAGAACCCAAAGCTTCCAAAGCCTTCTAGCACGCTCCAGATTCGATCAACAACTGCTTTTGAATAGCCGCGCTTGGTGGCGTTTTGCCTAAAGAACTTCTCAACAAAGCCACGGTCTTTTTCTAGGGTTCTTCGAAGCTCATCTGCTTTGGCAAGCGAGCAGCCGGTCATCACGTTCAATATCTTCAGCACCTGCTCGTGGAATATCACAACACCCTGAGTTGATTTCAGAATTGGAGCAAGATCTGGATGAATCAGGTCGGGCTTTACAAACCCATGTCGGCCATCTAGGTACGGCGCAATCATGTTGCCCTTCATCGGACCTGGCCTAAACAGTGAAATCTGGATTGTTAGGTCATTGAATTCAGTTGGTTGGTGCTTGCCAGTTAGCTCTCGCTGTCCTGGGCTCTCGATTTGAAAGACACCGAGGGTGTTGGTGGTCCTGATTTGCCTGAAGGTCTCCTTGTCATCGCGAGCGATTGAGTCAAGATCAATAACTTCTCCAGACACTCGCTCTATTTCTCTAATTGCGTAGGCCATGCTGGATTGCATTCGGACTCCAAGGATGTCTAGTTTGAGCATTCCCATCGGATCCATATCGTCCTTATCGAACTGACTCATCGGAAGCCCTAAACCGCTTGGCTCAACTGGAGTTAGGGAGAGAAGATCCTGGTTTCCTAGAATCACACCGCAGGGGTGCATCGAGATGTGCCTAGGCAATCTATCGAGGCGCTCAGTAACGTCGACAAGCAGGTTTAGTCTTCGATCGTGTTCAACCTGCTGGGCTAGTTTTTGAAGTTCGGGCTTTTGCCCCAGCATTCCTCGAAAGTTTCTAGCACTAAAGCGCCAGATGCTTTTGGCAATCTCATCGATCTGATCTTCTTCAAAGCCAAGTGCCAAGCCGCCATCTCTAACCGCACCTCGGCCGCGGTAGGTGGACTGCATCGAAAGCAGCGTTACGCGATTGCCGCCGTAGCGCTTAAATATCGCTCGATAAATATCATGCCTTCTGGCCGATTCCACATCGATATCGATATCGGGAAGACTGGAACGCTCGGTGCTCAGGAATCTCTCAAACAGCAGATCGTGCTCAATCGGATCAACGCCGCTAATGCCAAGTAGGTAATTGGTCAGTGACCCAGCGCCTGAACCTCGAGCAGCTGTTCGAATTCGCATATCCCGAATCATCTGGGCAACATCGGCCACGGTTAGAAAGTAGGTGGCAAAGCCAAGTTTGTTGATTGTTATTAGCTCTTGATGTAGTCGATGCCTAACCGGAAGCAGCTTGTTGTCTGAAAGATTTGGGTAGCGCCAGCTGATACCAGCGTGAGCTTTTTGCCAGAGCACCTCAAAGGGGTTTCCTTCGATGCCGAGAGCCGATTTCTCTGGGGTTTTCGGTCTTGACCAGTCGCAGTCACTAACCGGGTCAAGCCGAAGGCTATTGGCTAATTCCTCGGTATTTTTCATAAGGGTTGCTGCTAGCTCTTGGCTTTGTGTTATCTCAAGCGCCAGCTTCTTCATAAGCGATTCGGGCTTGAGCCATGCCTGAGCATTGGGTTGAGGGGTAAAGATGCCAAGTGGTTCTAGGTGCCTTGCGGCATCTAGAACATCGCCGGTTAGCGCATCATCTGGCTCCAGATAGCGAACCGCGTTTGTTATCACAGCTCTCACTCCCAAGGTAATTGCCAGTTGCAGCATTCGTTTAGCCTGCAGGGTCGAGTAGTTTGTACCGGGCTCAGTTAGGTGAGAAACAATTTCTACACTCAAGCATTCGCTAACCGGAATTAGCTCTTGCCAAGCCAAGAGCTTCTTTGCAGAAGCGGTCGCGTTGGAATCAATAACGGCTCTACCAAAATCAGAGTCAGGCCCCAGCAAGATAGTGCAGTTGGGTTTTCCATCGGTGGCTATAAGTTCCGATAGATCTTTTTCAGTGATGGCTATTTCTTTTTTTGATTTGCTTTGGGCCTTTGAAACTATTTTGCAAAGAGCTGCCCAGCCGGATCCTTTGTTGTGTCCTCTGGCCAGAATTGTCACAACGCCCCGGTTTTGAACTTCCAGTCGAACACCAACTATCGGGCTGATGTTTTTATCCAGACACGACCCGATATGTTTTACCGCTCCGTAAAGACCGTTCATATCGGTTATGGCCAGCGCATCCTGACCAAAGCTTGCAGCAGCCTGGGTTAGCTGCTCAGGCTTAGCTGTTCCAAAATGAAACGAGTAGGCCGACGAGACGTTCAGATGAGTAAAGGACATATTTAGCCAAAGATTCGAACCAATTGCCAGCGATCATTGCTGTGAAGCAGCTCAAACTGACTGGGGGAGTTGATTCCTTTAGCGGCAGTTATTCGCCACATCTCAACTTCTAAAACCTCTGATCCAATGCCGCGCTGGGCGCGGCTGGCTTCTAGCCACCAGGGCTTTCTAGAAAACCAACGCTCAGGGCGGGAGGTGACCTGGTAGCTGCCATTTCGCCAGCTGAAGCGAACTGGCTCGCCTTGTTGGTTAGTCAGAACCTTGACGTTTTCGTCGACTGCAATCATGAATCTTCCCCATAAACGGCTGATTATTCGAACAAGTGTTCGAATAATCATTAGCTTATGGCTATCGACCGACAAAGGAAAATCGAGCCCAGAGGGCAGTTATTTATTGGTTTTTTGGATCTCTTCGTCGATCATCTGGTCAGCAACCTTGGAGATCTTGGTCTTGGCGAAGTGAATAACTAGGACAAAAATGGCCACGATGCCAACAAAGACCAGGGCACCGAATTTGAAGTTTGAGGCAACTTCTTGGTAGCTGGCTTTAGCGATGTATCCGATTCCGACGTAGGTGCTGGCCCAGACCAGACAAGCCCCAAAGGTCCATGCGATGAAGGTTTTGTAGCGCATTGTCGTGGCTCCAGCCACCACCGGAACTAGCGAGTGAAGAACGGGCAGGAATCTGGAGATTGCAACCGCTGGTCCACCGCGCTTTTCGACGAATATGTCAGCCCGCTTCCAGTTCTCTTCACCAAAGCGCTGCCCCAACTTGGAGGATCTAATTTTCTTGCCGAAGAGCCTTCCAACAGAAAAACCAATGGTTTCACCAATCATTGAGCCCACTAGAACAGCCCCCACCAACCAGAAGAAGTCAGGAAGGTTAACTACTCCAGTCGAAGCAACCAGTACCACGGTGTCACCCGGAACTATAAGCCCGACAAATAATGAGGTTTCGAGCATTATGGCGAGCCCGGCAAAAAAGTTACGCCAGAACGGGTCTATGCCAGATACCCCAGCAAGCAACCAATCCAAAATCTCATTCACATGAAAATCATCCCATGAATTGGGTGAGAAAACCCTGATGGTTGGCTTTAGTCCAGCTGTGTGCCTAGAAGCTTCATGCGCTTCAAAAACGGGTCCAGATTGACCGATTCAGGAAGCTGATCCGAAATTCCAACCCAGGAGCGAACCGGCATGATGCCATTTAGTGAGCTAAGGGCCCAAATAGGCAACTTAGCCAACTGCTCAGGCTTGACGTTTTCCACCCGAACTTCAAAGCCCATTTGAGTTGCTATTGAAACGACCTCGTCACGGGTTATCGAGGGAAGCCAATTGGTTTGGTCATCAGAAGAACAAAGCACATCCCCGCGCCACCAAACCAGGGCACTTAGAGCTCCTTCTGCAACAAAGCCCTTGGAGTTAGTGATTACTGCCTCGTCAGCGCCGTTCATGTTCGCGTGACGCCTAAGTTGCTGGCACAGCGATAGATCCGGTCCCTTGACCATTGGCTTCATGCGCGGATCAGGCTCCGGGTAGCTCCAGAGTGAAACAGAATCAATTTTTGTAGGTGCCTCCCGGAGCCGAAGATAAAGCCTGAGATTCGAAGGTTGCTCACCGTGGTACTCCATTCTGGGAAACCAGCGGCCTTGCCTTGGAAGCAACCGCCTAATCTCGGCAAAGAACCCATCCAGGTACTGCCTCTGTTCCGGGTCTTCTTGGATGACCCAATTAGCAAAGCGTTCGAAGTGTGCGGTGAGAGATCTAACTCGACCGTCTTCTACGAGCCAGGAGTCGGCAACCTTTAGTTGAACGTCCGTTGAGGACTCGAGTACGGGTTTGAGCTCGCCTGCTTCTAGGCGGTAGAAATCTCCTAGAACGCTCATCAAATTCCTCTTGGTAGGCCTTGCTCTAATCTATAGATTACGAGCAATTCCAAGACCGTTTTCCCCAACCCCTGATTAGGTGAACTTCCATTGCGTCTAGAGATAGAAAAGCTTCGAGGCTGGGTAAACCCGGCCGATGCATTTTTGCCCATGCATTCAAAAGACACCAATACTTTCTGGCTGGATAGGTCAACCAACCAAGACGAGCCCGTTTCAGTCATCGGATCCGCCGGATCAATAATCGAAGCCGGTGATGAGGCCTTCGCGCTCGCAAGCGAGCACCTAAAGGCGATCAATGCTTCGATTGAGTCTTTCCCTGAAATCGAGATTCCATTTAGCTTTAGACCAGGACTGGTTGGATATTTTGGCTATGAATTAGGAAGTGCGAAAGAATCAGGAACCCACCCCAAAGCCCAGTTCATGATTGTTGATCGAGCCATGGTCTTTGATCACAAGCACAAGACGATGTATTTCATAGGTCTTTTTGAAACACGCGAAGAATTTGACAACTGGCATAGGGCTGCTTTGTTGAGGCTCACCCTAGTTGGAGGAGAGTCAGGATCCTTCATGCAAAAAACCAAGGCACCAACCTTGGTTTCTACCAAACTTCGTCACTCCAAGGAAAACTACCTTGAGCTAATCCAAAAAGCCAAGGAACATATCAAAACTGGAGACGTATTTCAGCTGTGCCTCACGAACCAGATTCACATAGAGCACGAAGCCGATGCACTCAGAACATTCATCACTCTCTGTGAATCAAACCCAGCACCTTACGGTGGCTATCTAAAGCTTGGGGAAGTAGAAATTGTTAGCTCATCTCCCGAGCAGTTCCTAAAAGTTTCAGCTAGCGGAAAAGCATCTTCAAAACCAATCAAGGGAACTAGGCCTAGATCTAAAGACCCGGAAGAGGATGCCAAGATCGCCAACGAATTAGCTAACAACGAAAAAGAGCGCGCCGAGAACTTGATGATTGTGGATCTGATGAGAAACGATCTTGGTCGAGTCTGCCAAATAGATTCGGTGACCGTTGAAAAACTCTTTGAGATTGAAAGCTACGCAACTGTTCATCAACTAGTCAGCACTGTCACGGGAGAGCTCAAGCCTGGCGAAAGCGCAACCAGTGCTCTGGCGGCTTGTTTTCCTGGAGGATCAATGACGGGTGCGCCAAAGATTAAAGCCGTGGAGATTTTGCAATCGCTTGAGAGTGGGCCAAGAAATATCTACTCGGGAGCTTTTGGATACCTCGGATTTGATGGCTCGGCGGATTTTGGAATGACCATCAGAACATTGGTTTTTGAGGGAACTTCGGCAACCTTAGGAGTTGGCGGTGGAATCACAATTGATTCTGACCCTGAGAGCGAGTTTGAAGAAACTATGCTCAAATCAAAGGCGCTACTTAGGGCGCTAGGAGGTTAGAGAAAATAGAAAGTTTAGCACTTCTTGTAACAGGAATACTTTTTGGCCTGATCTTTATCGGTGCAGCTTCGGTTGTGCTTGCCGTCCTTGCTCGTAAAAACAAGATCTCTCGCTACTGGCCCTTAGGTGCCGCAATCGCACTAAGTGTGCTGGCCATTGTGGCTTGGCAGGGTTCTGACCGTTTGGGCATGATTCCCCTTGCTTGGGCGATATTGACGGCCGTAATCACGTTATGGCCTGCTTCGAAGAAGTAAGCCCGAAGCCCTAGCCTTGGTAACCTTGCCAAAGGAAAGCCTGCAATCTTTAGGAGTTTTACTTTGTCTACCGAGCCAGCTCAGTTTGACGCCAAGGCGTTAGCGGATAAGTGGCTTCCGGTTTGGGATGAAATAAAGCCATTTGACTCTGGCAAGCCAGGGGATAACAGACCTACGAAGTACGTGTTGGATATGTTCCCTTATCCATCAGGCGATCTGCACATGGGCCACGCCGAAGCTTATGCACTGGGCGATGTAATCGCCAGGTACTGGATTCAAAAGGGCTTCAACGTAATGCACCCAATCGGTTGGGACTCTTTCGGTTTACCTGCGGAGAACGCTGCAATCAAGCGCGGGCTTGACCCAAGAGGCTGGACCTACGACAACATCGCTCAGCAAAAAGCTTCAATGAGGCGCTACGCCTGCAGCTTTGACTGGGACCGAGTGCTTATCACTTCTGACCCTGAGTATTACAAATGGAACCAGTGGTTATTCCTTGAGTTTTACAACAAAGGTTTGGCCTACCGCAAAAACTCGAACGTAAACTGGTGCCCTTCTTGCCAAACTGTGCTCGCCAACGAGCAGGTCGTTCAGGGGCTTTGTGAAAGATGCGACACAGCCGTCACTAAAAAGGCCCTGACTCAGTGGTATTTCAAGGTCACCGATTATGCCGACAGATTGCTAGATGACCTGGACACTCTTGAGGGAGCATGGCCTGCAAAAGTGCTATCCATGCAGCGCAATTGGATTGGAAGATCCTACGGTGCAGAGGTCAAGTTTGAGATACAGGGAAGAAAAAACCCAATCGAGGTTTACACCACACGCCCCGACACTTTGTATGGAGCAACATTCATGGTGGTTGCAGCAGATTCCGATTTAGCTGCCGAGCTTGCCTCCGAGGCTTCGCCTGAAGTTCGCATAAAGTTCCAAGACTTTTTGGAAGAGACCAAAAAGACAAATGACATCGAGCGACTTGCAACCGATAGACCTAAGCGCGGTATCGATCTTGGCAGATTTGCAATCAACCCTGTCAACGGAGAGAAGCTGCCGATATGGGCTGCTGATTATGTGCTTGCTGATTACGGAACCGGTGCCATCATGGCCGTTCCAGCTCACGACCAGCGCGATTTAGATTTTGCAAGACAGAACAACTTGCCAGTGCAGGTGGTTGTCGACACCGGCGAAGATGATCCGACTAAATCAGGCATTGCAACAACCGGCGATGGCGTTATGGTCAATTCAGCTGAGCTGAATGGACTCAAAAAAGCTGAAGCCATTACCAAGATCACCGAGGTGCTTTCATCCAAAGGTTTGGGCAAAAAAGCCAAAAACTTTAGGCTTCGTGATTGGCTAATTTCTCGCCAGCGCTACTGGGGCACTCCGATTCCTATCGTGCACTGCGAATCCTGTGGCGAGGTTCCGGTTCCAGCCCAAGACCTACCAATCAAGCTTCCTGATGCCAAGGGACTTGATCTATCCCCGAAGGGAACTTCTCCTCTTGGGGGAGCAAGCGAATGGGTGAATGTTTCCTGTCCAAAGTGTGGCAAGCCAGCCAAGCGCGATACCGACACCATGGACACTTTTGTGGACTCCTCTTGGTATTTCTTGAGATTCCTTTCTCCAAACTCAGACACCGAAGCATTCCCTAAGGATGAGGCGAAGAAGTGGGCACCGGTTGATCAGTATGTCGGTGGAGTCACGCACGCAATCTTGCACCTTCTTTATGCCCGCTTTTTCACCAAGGTGCTACATGATCTGGGCTACGTTGATTTCGAAGAGCCCTTCACCAGATTATTGAACCAAGGCATGGTTTTGATGAATGGTTCCGCGATGAGTAAATCGCGCGGAAACCTAGTTCGACTTTCAGAGCAGTTGGATGAGCACGGCGTGGATGCGGTTCGTCTAACCATGGCCTTTGCTGGTCCCCCGGAAGACGACATTGACTGGGCTGATGTTTCACCTGCTGCCAGCGCCAAATTTCTAGCTCGTGCCTGGAGATGTGCTCAAGATGTGAGCAGTGAACCGGGTATTGATTTTGCAACTGGAGATGCAGATCTTCGACGAGCAACTCATCTGTTCCTGAAAGAGTTCCCAGAGCAGATCGAGTCCTTCAAATTCAACGTTGGCGTTGCAAAGATAATGGAACTAGTAAATGCCCTGAGAAAGACCATCGATGGACCAGCCGGAGGCAAAGACCCTGCTGTACGTGAAGCAACCGAAGCCGTAGCCAAAGCGCTGAGCTTGTTTGCCCCATACACAGCTGAAGACATGTGGCAACTACTTGGTCATAAGCCAGCAGTTGCCTTGGCTGGCTTTGCCGAGCCCATCGCCGAGCTTTTGGTCAGAGACACTTTGACTGCCGTGGTTCAGGTGGATGGCAAATTGCGTGACAAGTTTGAAGTCTCCTCCTCTATTACCGAAGCTGAGCTTGAGGCATTGGCCATGGCATCGGTGAATGTCCAGAACGCCCTAGCGGGCAAGCAAATCAAGAACGTAATTGTTCGCGCTCCTAAGCTTGTCAACATCGCAACGGTCTAAAGGTTCACAGTGCAAACGAAAAACTCTGTGGATAACTAGAGCAGAACTTCAGCTTGCAGCCTATCCTTACCGCATGTGCTGTTTTACTTGCGAGCTATCTAACGGGCTATCAACGTACATGCTCTCAGAAGTTTGGGTGTGGATTTGCCGAATGTGCCGGGAGGACCTTTGTCTTTCGGAAGCTTTGTGAATTGCCATTCTCCTCTTGCAGTCAAGCGTGAAGGTTACTTCATTTTTAAGCAGTCAAACCGGAGAAGGGTTATCTAAATCGATACTCGGAGTTTGTTTACGAGCTGCCTCAGGTCTTCTGCGGTTTTTTCCCCATCCGAAAATGTCTCGGTAGCACCTTTTTGGGGCATATCTTCACGTCCGAGCCATTGGGGAAGGCCCCACTCTTCTCGGACAAACGTCAGAACGTTCTTCTCTAGAGAATATGCTTCGACGGGAGTGACTAAGTCCCAAACGTCAACGACTGCCCACCCTTGCCACCTGTGGTCATCAAGTCTCCTTTGCCCACCAACGCCCACTTTGAAAGCCCGCAATTCTGAGTTGTGGATCAAGTAAAAATAAGTCCCCAATATTCTCTCGCTGCAATGGACGCAACCCATCGAACCCTTGTGGTTCAGGGAGTAAAGGCGTTTGAAACTCACCTCGCCACAATTAAGGCACTTGCACTTCCACGGCTCACTTGCCTTGGGGTAAGGCTCCAATGGTTCCCAGCCTCGCCGCAGCATTTCCGCGGTTGATTCCAATTCCGAATTCTTGTTATTTTCGTAAGCGCAGTCTCGGCAACCGTGACCGGTTTGAATATTTGCCAAACTTCTTTTGGCTTCAGATCCACAGTTTTCACAACGCGTAAGCCATGGCTCTCCAGCTCCCGGGTAATCCTGCAAAGCCTGAAACTGGTATAGAGACAATAGTTCCACTGCTTGCTTGTGTGTAAATGTCCGCTTGAGGGCTGATTGAGATCGTCCACAGTGAATACATGGTCCTTGTCCAGAATTTACTGAATGAACAGTGGGAGTAATGGTGCTGTCGCATAATAGGCACCTACACAACCAAGGGTCATCAACTTTTTTGCTTCCCCAGGGCTCCAAAGGCTCTGCACCAGCCTCGACCATACGCCTAGTAGCCTCCTCCTCGGTAAGCTTTTGCTTCTCCGAAGAGACCCTTGCCCCACATGGCGGACAAGGTCCCTGACCGCGCTTGAGATCATCCAGCCTCGGGGCGACATCGCCACCACAACCCAAACACCTCCCCGGCCACTTCTGATTTGTTCTCACAAATTCAGAAACAGGCTTTGCACCGCTTCCAAGGTAAATAGAAATCGCCTTCTCTTTAGTAATTGCTTTGCCACTGCAGTACTTGCAGGCCGAATGCCCCTGTCGAACATTGGCGTACGAGGGGGAAATGCGTTCCCCGCATTTTAGGCATTGACTCATCCATGGAGTCTTGCTGTCCTTATAGGGCTCTATTGGACTTGCGCCTGCTTCGACCATGAGAAGAAAGGCATCTTCCGACGAAACCTTTCGACGTTTTGCACCCGCCTGGGCCGCACAAAACCTACAGCCCCTGTGACCAGACTTGATCATGGAAATCCTAGGAGTGACTGTCCTGCCGCACTCTAAGCATTGGCATTCCAGAGGTGATCCAGCGCCCTTGTAGTCACCAATTCGGCGAAGCGATTGGGCCGCAAGCAAGCCGTTGACTTCTTGATCAGTAAGCCTTCCTGACCCCATGCTATTCAACCCCAGTCCACACAAAAGTAGAGTACCGCAACGTCAGGTATTGGTCTGGGGTGTTCCGAATTTGCAAGTCGATTGTGAGCTTTCGGGCCGGTCAAATCTAAGCCAACTGAAACTTTTCTAGTTTGGCGACGTTCAGACGGGATTTTGATCTTTCATACTCGTACATAATTTGCTTGGTCAAAACATCGTTCGTGACACCCTCTGAAGAAAATGTTTCGGTTGAACCGCCCATCCCGCGCATTTGTGATTTCTCCAAAAACTCTGGCAATTTATGTTCATCCCGAACTTTACGAAGAAGAATTTGTTCAGTTCGTCTGATCAGGAAGCCGTCTTCGTTATCAAGCCTCAGAATCAAGGTCCATCCTGCTTTCAGGAACTTTTCAATACGCTTAGTTTTGGCATTCTTGTTGGTGATACCGATCTTCCTTGCTGATAAAGCGCTGTTCTCGATGAAATACAGCACTCCAGGTGAATTTGCATCATAAGAGCTCGGCGAACAAGTTGGACACCCAGTTCCTCCAAACCACCTATTGGCGACTGTTGCTGGATACGAATGTTTCTTTGGGAATTTCGGGCAAATCCAGTAGAACGAGTCGTTAGAGGCGTAGGAAACCTCCGATGCTGCTCTGTTGTTCTTCACCTCGTCCCATTCTTTGATCAGTTCCTTCTTACCTGCTTGTAGTGCTTTTGTTCTTAGGTCATTTCGCCCAGTTTGAAAATGAGAACATTTCATACAGCCACTTTTTTGGCGTGTAGCTGGAGAAGCAGGCCACTTATGACTTGAATCAAATGCACAAATCCAGGCGTATCTGTCGTTGCTTCCCGCATGCACCATTTCCGGGCGCTGCGGGAAGTTGGCATCGTAGTCCCACTCCGCTGCTTGTTCCGGGAAAAGGGTTAGAAAATCGTTGTCTCCAGTTAGAACTCGCTTGCCCGCGCAGTAAGAGCACCCTGAGCCTGCATTGATTCGGTCAACTGGAGTCATGGGATAAATGTGTCGGTCGTTCTTGGAGCAACGCCACAGGAGTCTCTCATTTGAACCGGGTCGGAGTTTCCTAGCTTTTGCTAGTTCCACTTTCGTTGCCAACTCTTTACAAAGTTCAGGGAATAGAGTGGCTAAATCTGATTCACCCTCGTAGGCATCCATGCCTAGGCAATAGCGACATGAAGTACCTGCTACTCGGTTTGCTGGCGTGGCATCGTATTCATGCTTATTTGGACAAATCCACCACACGTTAGTTCTCATACCTGTGCCGATGTACTCAGGTGTGAGAAGTCCATTCGCAGTTGGATGTAGCTCTTGGGCAAGTTCTGGGTTTGACTCTTGTAAGGCCTTGCGGGGCAGTTTTTTACAGGTGCAAGTCCTGCTGTGGCTTGTAAAATCTGTGTAGCTTGCGGAGAACTCCGTTCCACATCTATCACACCTAAACCGCGCTCTCGCCTTGGCCGACTTATAGGCACCGAGTAGTGTTAGTTGATTCTCTCTAAGAAAAACAAGCGCGTTCTCATAGTTTCTCTTTCTCAGTACCACTTGAGTCTGAATTTTGGCACACGGATTACATCCGCCGCTGCCTGGGTTCTGCTTTATAGAGCTGTGTTGTGGCCACACAATTTGGCCACACTTTAGGCATTTGCATTTCCATTTTCTGGCAGATCCTGGGTAGTCCTCGAGCGGTAAAACGCCAGCCTTAATCATGATTTCAGTTGCGTGTTTGGAGTCAAGTTTCTTCACAAAAACTCCAATCTTGTATAGGTTGCAAAATGAATATCAATTAGTCCCAAGATTAGAACACCCCTTTTGTAAAAGTGCTCAAGATAGGCATTAGCCATAAGCCCCACATTCTTTGCGCCAAGGAAGCACGCTGAATCCCAGAGATAAGTAGGCTAGGCACGTGGGAAAAGCAAAACAGGTTAGTTGGCGCGAGGCTAAACCGGCGCCGATTGTTTTTGTATCTGGCCCGGAGGATTACACCGCCGATCGCGCCATTCGTTCCATTCGAGATTCCCTGAGAAAATCAGAGGCAGGTCTTGAGGTTCACGAGCTTCTAGCAAGTGATTACACCTCAGGGCAACTAACTGCTCTTGCAAGTCCCTCGTTATTTATGGAGCCAAGACTTGTTTTGATTGAGGGCTTTGAGAAGTGCTCGGATGCATTGATTGAAGATGGGCTTAGTTATCTAATCGACCCAAGCTCGGATACCACAATTGTGCTTCGCCACAACGCCTCGAGTGTTCGAGGCAAGAAGCTCATTGATGCAATTAGGGCTTCAGATATTGCAGTTGAGATAGCTTGCGCTGAGATCAAAAAGGATTCCGAAAAGGCCGCTTTCATTCAGTCTGAGTTTGCAGCTGCCGGTAGGAAGATTACTCCTGGCGCCCTAAGAGCTTTGGCTGACGCATTTGCCGATGACTTATCGGAGCTTGCTGCAGCCTGCTCCCAACTGTTGGTTGATCAATCGGAATCAATCGACGAAGCAACAGTAGATAAGTACTACGGCGGAAGAGTTGAGACAAATGCCTTCAAGGTCGCTGACGCAGCACTTGCTGGGCAAAGCGCTGAAGCCTTAGCGCTACTTCGCCACGCTTTGACTACCGGAGCGGATCCAGTGCCTGTGGTTGCCGCCTTTGCAATGAAGGTGCGGCTTATGGCCAAGGTCTATGGAAACAAATATGCAACCGCTGCAACTGTTGGCGCGCAGCCTTGGCAGATTGATCGCGCACGTAAGGACCTGGCCGGTTGGAGCGAAGAAGGATTAGCAAACGCCGTTTTGGCTTTAGCCTCCGCTGACGCTGCGGTAAAAGGAGCCGAAAGAGATCCGGTTTTTGCACTTGAGAAACTGGTTCTTCTGCTTTCCAACAGAGGACAAAAAAACACCGAGACCTAAATGGCCTCGGTGTTTTTTCGTAAACAAATCTTTACTTCAGGACTGATGCCTTCTTGGCAAGTGCTGACTTGCGGTTAGCAGCCTGGTTCTTGTGAATGACACCCTTTGACACAGCCTTGTCTAGCTTGCGGTTAGCTGCGGACACTGCAGCAGCAGCTGCGGTCTTGTCGCCACCGGTGGTTGCCTCGCGGGCAACGCGGATTGCAGTCTTGAGCTCGCTCTTGACAGCGCGGTTGCGGTCAGTTGCCTTCTTGTTGGTCAAGATTCTCTTGACCTGGGACTTGATATTTGCCATTTTTTTCTTTCGTTTTGGGGATACCCAACCGCTCTAGCTTACCTGCTGGCAGGGCTTAGAGGCAACCGTTTATTGACGCTGGGGGCTTGGGCTTCAGGCATTATGCGAGAATGGGACCGAAAGCCCAACGCCCCCACCATAAGGATCAGCCCTTGTCGCCACGCGCAACATCCAAGCTGGAGCCGTCCAAGACGCCTCCCGGGCAGCTGCGCAACTTCTGCATCATCGCCCACATTGACCACGGCAAATCGACCTTAGCTGACCGCATGCTCCAGCTAACCGGTGTGGTGGATGAGCGGTCGATGAGGGCCCAGTATTTGGACCGAATGGACATTGAGCGCGAACGCGGCATCACCATTAAATCTCAAGCAGTTCGCATGCCCTGGGCCGTCGATGGTGAAGTGTTTGCACTGAACATGATTGACACACCAGGTCACGTGGATTTCACCTATGAGGTTTCAAGATCGCTGGCAGCCTGTGAAGGTGCGGTTCTGCTGGTTGATGCAGCTCAAGGTATTGAGGCCCAGACGCTTGCCAATTTGTATCTCGCAATGGAAAACGAACTGACGATTATTCCAGTGCTAAACAAGATTGACCTTCCGGCAGCTCAGCCCGAAAAGTATGCAGAAGAACTAGCCAATCTAATTGGGGGAGATCCTGCAGATTGCCTTCGCGTTTCTGGAAAGACCGGCATCGGCGTGGGGGAACTACTAGACAAGATCGTAGCTACAGTCCCAGCTCCAAAGGGAGACCCTAACGCGCCAGCCCGCGCGATGATTTTTGACTCGGTCTATGACAGCTACCGGGGGGTAGTCACTTACGTGCGAATGATTGACGGAAGCCTCTCGCCTCGCGAAAAGATTCAGATGATGTCCACTCGCGCAATTCATGAACTTCTAGAAATTGGCGTTAGCTCACCTGAACCAGAACCCACCCAGGGGCTTGGTGTTGGCGAAGTGGGCTACTTGATTACTGGAGTAAAGGATGTCCGACAGTCAAAAGTTGGCGACACTGTCACAACAGTCAACAAACCCGCAACCAAGGCTCTAGTTGGCTATTCAGAACCTTTGCCAATGGTTTTCTCTGGTGTCTACCCAATCGATGGCTCTGACTATCCAGATCTTCGCGAAGCACTCGACAAGCTAAAGCTTTCAGACGCCGCTTTGGTTTACGAACCAGAGACTTCGGTAGCTCTAGGGTTTGGTTTCCGTTGTGGCTTCCTAGGCTTGCTCCACTTAGAAATTGTGACAGAGCGTCTGGAGCGAGAGTTTGGTCTCGAGCTAATCGCAACCGCTCCTTCGGTGGTTTATCAAGTCACGCTGGACGACGGTAAAGAAGTCACTGTGACCAACCCGAGCGAGTTCCCAGGCGGAAAAATTAAGAAAGTGCTCGAGCCTATGGTTCGCTCGACAATTCTGGCTCCGAAGGATTATGTCGGAACAATCATGGATCTGTGTCAGACCAGGCGCGGCGTAATGATTGACATGCAGTACCTGGGTGAGGATCGCGTGCAGCTGCGCTACACACTTCCCCTTGCCGAAATAGTCTTTGACTTCTTTGATCAGCTAAAAAGCAAAACCCAGGGCTACGCTTCGTTGGATTACGAAGAAGCTGGTCTTGCCGAGGGAGACCTTGTGAAGGTGGATCTTTTGTTGCAGGGCGAGCAGGTGGATGCCTTTAGTGCCATTGTTCACAAAGACAAGGCCTATGCCTACGGCGTAATGATTACCGGTAAGTTGCGAGAGCTAATTCCAAGACAACAGTTTGAAGTTCCAATTCAGGCCGCAATCGGTGCTCGCATTATTGCCAGAGAATCAATTCGTGCCGTTCGAAAAGATGTTTTGGCCAAATGCTACGGAGGAGACATCTCTCGCAAGCGCAAGCTCCTCGAGAAGCAAAAAGAGGGTAAGAAGCGCATGAAGATGGTTGGACGAGTTGAGGTTCCTCAAGAAGCTTTCATTGCAGCACTTTCCTCAGACGGTGAAAAAAAGGGCGAAAAGAAGGGCAAGTAATTGGCCGGCCCGTTACCAGATGGTGATCAAGCTCCAGCAGATGGACTTTTATCTCTCGAAGAAATCAAAGGCAGTGAAGCGAGAACCTTTCATGCTTACGTCCACATTCCATTTTGCAAAGATATTTGTGGCTACTGCGATTTCAATACCTACACCGCAACCCAGCTTGGATCACTGAAGCAAAGTGATTACGCCGCTTCACTGATTTCAGAAATACGTTTTTCAGCCCAGATATTAGAGCAATCCAAGGTATCCCCAAGAAAGTTCAGCACCGTCTTTTTTGGTGGCGGAACCCCTTCGTTGCTGCCAGCTGCTGACTTGATAGAAATACTTGTTTCCCTAGAGAAAACATTTGGCTTTGCAGAAAATGCCGAAATTACCACAGAGGCTAATCCCGATACTGTCACCTTAGAAAAGTTTGCAGCCCTTAGAGAAGCTGGCTTCAATCGGGTTTCTATCGGAATGCAGTCAGGAGTTCAAAGTGTTCTAGATACTTTAGAGCGCAGTCACAACCCCGAGAACGTTTCGAAGGCATTTGAAATAGTCAAAAGCCTCGGCTTTGGTACATCGCTAGATCTAATCTTTGGAGCTCCAGGGGAAACTCTTTATCAGTGGCGCGAAAGCCTAGAGGCAGCAATAGCACTTGAGCCAGATCACCTCTCGGCCTACTCATTGATTGTTGAGCCCGGCACAAAGTTGGCAAGGCAAATCAAATCAGGAGAGCTAGCCGAGCCAGATGAAGATCTCCAGGCTGAAAAGTATGAACTAACAGAAAAACTGCTTTCAGCAGCGGGCTACGGCTGGTACGAAATTAGCAACTGGTCCAAATCGGAGAACTTGCAGTCCGATCACAATCTTGCCTACTGGTTGGGTCAGGACTGGTGGGGTTATGGACCTGGTGCTCACTCGCACCTTGGCTCAGTTAGATGGTGGAACCAAAAGCACCCGCTAACTTATTCAAAGAAACTAGAGGAGAAAGTTTCGCCAGCAGTTGGACGTGAAGTGCTTTCAGCACAGACTGCAAAGCTTGAAAGAGTGATGCTCGAGTCAAGAACTTCCAAGGGCATGAGCATTTCCGACCTCGAAGCACTAGAAGCTGGAACGAAATCGCGTGTCCCACATCTAATTGCCGATGGGCTCATCGATGGCCAACTAGCTATCAAGGGGCGCTTGGTATTGACGCTCAAGGGGCGCCTACTTGCCGATGCTGTGGTTCGAGAACTAACTGACTAAGTAATCTCATCCAGTTGCGGGTAATATTGGCACTCAGATCCATTGAGTGCTAACAGGCAGGTGAACAACGCGTGATTCCAGATAGACCACTTGAGGTCCTAAAGGCAATCGTTCGCGACTACATCGCATCCAAAGAGCCGGTGGGTTCAAAATCTCTTGTTGAGCGACATTCCTTTGGCGTATCAGCTGCAACTATCCGAAACGACATGGCAATTCTTGAAGAAGAAGAACTGATTGTTGCACCTCACACCTCAAGCGGAAGAGTTCCCACCGACAAGGGCTATCGCATGTTTGTCGATCAACTAAGTGAAATTAAGCCTCTCTCTGCCGCCGAGAAAGTTGCCATCGAAGGCTTCTTGTCTAAAAGCTCCGACTTGGATGAAACTCTCGGTCAGACCGTAAGGCTCTTGTCTCAACTAACTAACCAGGTTGCTCTGGTTCAGTACCCGAGTTTGGGACGAGCATCGGTTCGCCACATCGAGATCATCTCCATCGACGAAAAGCGCCTGCTTCTAATGCTGATCACTGATTCCGGACGGATCCAGCAGCACGTTCTAGAAATTCCCGGTGGCTACGAATCCGGAGATGTTGAAAAGCTTCGCAACATGCTAAACGAATCCCTAACCGGTAAAGGCCTTGCCGAATTTTCAGCAATTGCCAAGACAATTGCCCAGAAGGCAACCGGAAAAATCAAACCCTTGGCTGAGCGAGTCACCCCTGAACTACTAGCTCTTGTAGATGCCAACAGCCAGGAGAAAATTCTGCTTGCTGGAACATCAAATCTTGCAAGGCGTGAGGATGATTTCCCTGGCAGTATCTCACCGGTTCTGGAAGCAATTGAAAAGCAGGTTGTGCTATTGAAACTGATTTCAGAGATGCAAGCCGATCAGCACGGTGTCTCACTACTTATTGGTAGAGAAAACAGCGTCGATGCACTTTCTTCCACATCGGTTGTGGTCTCGGGTTACGAAAACCAGGGAAGTGAAATTGCCAAGGTCGGAGTGATCGGACCTACCCGCATGGATTATTCCTCGAACATCGGCGCAGTTAGAGCGGTCGCTAGGTATCTAACCAAATCGCTCGGAGGTCCGCAGTAATTGGCAGATCACTACGAAACCCTCGGGGTGCAACGAAACGCTTCCTCCGATGAAATCAAGAAGGCTTACAGGAAGCTCGCTCGGGAGCTTCACCCCGATGTGAACCCGTCTGAACAAGCCCAAGAGAAATTCAAGTCTGTGACTCATGCCTATGAAGTGCTCGGGGATGAGCAGTCACGAAGAAGTTATGACTCAGGGGGATCAGAAGCTGGTTTTGGTTTTGGCGACATCTTTGAAACTTTCTTTGGTGGTGGCGGCTCAAGGGGTCCACGCTCCCGCGCTGAAAGAGGTCAAGATGCACTGCTTCGCGTAGAGCTAACGTTCGAAGAAGCAGTTTTTGGAGTTGAGAAATCGATTCCGGTTGATACTGCTGTGCTTTGTGAAACTTGCAACGGTAGCTGTGCAAAGCCAGGAACCAGTGCGAAGGTATGTGACATTTGTCGCGGTGCTGGCCAGGTTCAAACTCAAGTTCGTTCCCTGCTTGGATCTGTAATTACATCAAGCCCGTGTGGCTCCTGCCGCGGCTACGGGCACATCATTCCAGAACCATGCCTTACTTGCCGCGGCCAGGGAAGAGTTCGCGCAAGGCGGGACATCGAACTAAAAATTCCTGCCGGAGTTGAGGATGGATTGCGCTTGCAGCTCGCCGGTTCCGGAGAGGTCGGATTTGGCGGAGGCCCGAGCGGGGATTTGTATGTGGATATCTCTCTTGCACCTCACCAGTACTTTTCTAGAAATGGTGACGAGTTGATCTGTGAGCTAGAAGTTCCTCTGCACGATGCAGTGTTGGGAACCATGGTCAAGATTGATTCTTTCGACGGTGAGGTCGAACTTCAAGTGCCAGCGGGAAGTCAAACCGGTGATGTAATTCCAGTCAAGGGCAAAGGTTTTGGTAGATTGCGTCAATCTGGTCGAGGTGATCTACTTGTCACCATCCAAGTCAAAATTCCTAGCAAGTTAGATTCCAAGCAGAAAGAACTGTTTAGAGCACTCGCTGGTTTTAGAAAATCCGATACAGCTGGCCTCGTTGCTCGGAAGTCTGGTTCATTCCAGGGCAGACGCCGTGGTTGAGCCCATGTTTTTTGCAGCAATCGGCAAAGACACTCTTGCGGGTTCGTCATTTGTCCTAAGTGGCCCAGAAGCTAAGCACGCAGTGAGTGTTCGGCGAATGACTCCAGGCGAGGCAATCGCCGTTAGCGACGGAGCTGGAGTCAAAATTCGCGGCAAGGTTTCTAAAGTTGGTAAGGACTCTATGGAAATCAGCGTGGAAAGTGTGGAGTCAGTTTCTGCCCCTTCAGTCCAGCTGCATTTAGTGCAGGCTCTGGCCAAAGGTGATCGTGACGAACTGGCAATTCAGGGGTGCACTGAGCTTGGCGCGCACGGAGTTATTCCTTGGCAATCTGATCGCTCAATTTCTATCTGGAAAGACGAAAAGAAAGCCAAAGGTCAAACCCGCTGGCAGACGATTGTGACTGAAGCCGCTAAGCAATCACTGCGCGCTTTTGTCCCGATTGTTGAACCGGTCCACAGCTCCCAAGAATTAATCACCCGGCTCTCAAGCTTTGATTTGGTGCTGGTTCTGGACCCCGAGGCAAAAGAGTCAATTGCTCAAGTGAAATTGCCAGCTGCGGGCTCGGTTGCTTTAGTAGTTGGGCCCGAAGGTGGCATGTCCGAATCAGAGCTGGAAGCGTTTGCAACCGCCGGAATTAGCTCGGTTCGTCTGGGGTCAGGCGTACTCAGAACTTCAACTGCTGGTATGGCGGCGGTTTCATTTCTGCAGGCAAAATTGGGGGAGTGGAATTAGCCGCGCTGGCTAAAACTAGACTTATGAGCATGACTGAAGCTAGCTGTATCTTCTGCAAAATCGTTTCTCGAGAGATAAACACTGAATTCATTGCAGAAACTACTAACACCCTGGCATTTAGGGACATTGCCCCTCTGGCAAAAGTGCACCTGCTAGTTATTCCTAAAGAGCACCACCGCGATGTTGTTGAGCTAGCAAACAATGCACCAGAGATTCTCTCCGAGGTACTAAGTACAGCAACAGATCTGGCAAAGAAGTTCACGGCTGGGTCATTTAAACTTCAGTTCAACACTGGAGCAGAAGCAGGGCAGACTGTGTTTCACGCGCACGCCCATGTGTTATCCGATTCGGCAAAGGACGGCTCTTGACCGCTTCTGAATCCCAAGATTCAACAACTGTCTCTGTTGAGATTTCCGGCGTGGACCCAGTATTTGTGTTCGGACCTGAAGATCGTTTACTAAAGGCCATAGAAGAAGGTTTTCCAGAGGTTCGTTTTACCGCTCGTGGAAACCAAGTGGAGATTACCGGCCCTAGTGTTCAGGTTGCCCTTGCCAAAGCGCGCGTTCAGCAGATTATTGCGGCGGTGACTACCGGAAGGGATATTTCTCCAGCTGATCTTCGCCGCAGTGAACCTGATCTTTTATCGCAGAGCATTTTGAGCTCACGAGGTAAGTCGATCCGCCCAAAAACCTCTGGTCAAAAAACCTATGTCGAAGCTATCGATAGAAACACGATTGTCTTTGGTATTGGCCCTGCCGGAACCGGTAAGACATATCTTGCAATGGCCAAAGCCGTTCAGGCCCTTCAGCGCAAAGAAGTTTCGCGCATCATCCTGACCCGTCCTGCCGTTGAGGCGGGTGAGCGCCTTGGCTTTTTGCCTGGAACCCTTTCTGAAAAAATCGATCCTTACCTTAGACCTTTGTTTGATGCCCTTCATGAAATGCTGGACCCAGACTCGGTTCCAAAGCTGATTGCCACCGGCACCATTGAAGTTGCTCCTTTGGCTTACATGCGCGGTCGGACACTAAATGACTCCTTCATCATCCTTGACGAGGCTCAGAACACTACAGGTGAGCAGATGAAAATGTTTTTGACCCGCCTAGGGTTTAACTCAAAGATGGTTATCACAGGAGACATCACGCAGATTGACCTTCCTGGCGGAGCTTCGGGCCTAACAATTGCGACCAAGGTGCTCGATGGAGTGGACGATGTTCACTTTGCCAAACTCAGCTCTAAGGATGTTATTCGGCATCCTCTCGTTGGAAAAATTGTTGATGCCTACGATGAGGCAGCTGCCCAGAAAGCCCAGAGGGATTCTCAGAAGTGAGTATTGAGATCAGCAATGAAACCGAACACTCGGTGGATGAAGTTAGGGTTTTGAAGCTTGCCGGATTCGCTTTAGATCGAATGAAGATTCATCCTGGAGCAGAACTTGCCATCATGTTCGTTGACGAACCAGCCATGGAGGCACTTCACATCCAGTGGATGGATGAGCCTGGTCCAACTGATGTCTTGAGCTTTCCGATGGATGAGCTTCGACCAGGAACCGAACACGAACCAACACCCGTAGGACTGCTGGGAGATATTGTGATTTGCCCCGCCGTTGCCATGCGGCAAGCGGAAGCTGCCGGGCACGAAATGATTCACGAGGTTTTGCTTCTTACCGCCCACGGAATCTTGCATCTGCTTGGATTTGACCATACAGAACCTGAAGAGGAAAAGGAAATGTTTGGCATTCAAAAATCGGTTCTTGAGTCTTTCTATGAGAGCGAGAAGGTTTAGATGAATATCTCCGAGCGACTATTGGCACTTACCAAGCGTTTTAGCAAAAAAGCCAACGACTCGACCGAGGCTGAGGAGTACGAGCAAGACCTAATCGAATCCGTTGAAGAGTTCTCGGAGACCATCACTCGAGAAGTAATGGTTCCAAGAATTGACATCGCTACTGTGGCAGCAGATTTAGATCTTGATAAAGCCATGGCGATCTTTTTATCCAGTGGATACTCGAGGCTTCCAGTGACGGGCAAGACCACCGACGACATCCTTGGAATTTTGTATTTGAAGGATGTTGCAAAGGTGCTTCACGAAACTCCAAAGCTGATGTTTGAGAAAACTACCGAGCAGCTGGCTCGCAAGGCAGTGTTTGTGCCGGAGTCAAAGGCCCTAAAGGACCTACTGCAGGACATGCAGAGAAGCTCTACCCACGTGGCAGTGGTTATCGATGAGTACGGCGGAGTTGCTGGCCTTGTGACAATGGAAGACGTAATCGAGGAACTGGTCGGAGACATCGTTGACGAATATGACCGTGAGATTCCAGGTGTTGAAGTTATTGAAGAAGGTGTCTACAGGGTCAACGCCAGTTTTTCGCTTTTTGAACTTGGGGAACAGCTAGAAATCGAATTAGAAGATCAAGATGTTGACTCAGTCGGCGGATTACTAACCAAGGAGCTGGGACGTCTACCGAAGGTGGGAGACACTGTTCAACTTCGGTCAATTGAGCTAACTGCCGATAGGGTTGAGGGCCGGGGCAAGCGATTACTTACTGTAGTTGTGCGATTGCGCGTAGAACCGGTGGTCGAGGAATCAGAAAAAGATGACTAACGAATTCCGCGCGGGCTTTGTCTCTTTTGTAGGGCGGCCTAACGTCGGAAAGTCGACTCTTACAAACGCTCTAGTGGGCGAGAAGATCGCAATCACCAGCGATAAGCCCCAGACCACCAGAAGAGCTATCCGAGGAATTGTTCACCTTCCCGAAGGTCAGCTAATCATGGTTGACACCCCAGGACTTCATCGCCCACGAACACTGCTTGGTCAGCGCCTCAATGACCTAGTGGCTTCAACTCTTTCTGAAGTAGATGTAATCGGTATGTGCTTTCCCGCCGGCGACAAGATTGGCCCGGGAGATCGTTTCATAAACGAACAGCTCGGCGACTACAGACGAGCCAAACTCGTTGCAATTGTCACCAAAAGCGAAACAGTTTCGAGGGAAGCCTTGGCTAATCAGCTAATGGAAGTTTCCAAACTGCGCGACTGGGCCGAGATCATTCCAGTTTCCGCAATTGCCGGTGAGCAGTTAGGGGAGCTAACTCAGGTTCTTCTGAATCTGATGCCGGTTTCAGCCGAGTTGTATCCAAAGGATATGAACACAGATGAATCAATCGAGTCGAGAATTTGTGAGCTGATTAGAGAAGCAGCACTCGAGGGTGTCCGCCACGAACTTCCTCATTCGCTAGCGGTCACCATGGATGAGATGCAAAAGCGCGAGAATTCCGACTTGATTGATATCCACGCCAACATATTTGTTGAGCGTGATAGCCAAAAGGGAATTGTCTTAGGCAAGGGAGGGGAGCGTCTCAAGGATGTTGGAACCCGCTCCCGCAAAGAGATCGAAGCCCTGCTGGGCTCGAAGGTTTTTCTGAGCCTGCGCGTCAAGATTGCCCACGAATGGCAACGAGACCCAAAGCAGCTGGGAAAGCTCGGCTTTTAAGTGCTACCGTTAAGGCGTGTTCTTCGAGCTACTACTTAGTGGCCGCGACGAGGCCTAAATAGGCCCTCCTCGTCGCGGTGAATTCCGCTACGGCTAGCTCACTTCCATACTTCAAGGAGAACACAGATGAAGAACAATCAAAAACCTTCTGCGATGCCAATTCATCGCTATAAACCTTTTCACGAGCAGATCACTGTAGATCTTCCAGATCGCACCTGGCCAACCAAGCGAATCACCAAAGCCCCAAGATGGTGTGCTGTTGACCTCCGTGATGGCAACCAGGCACTAATTGACCCTATGTCTCCAGAGCGAAAGCTCAAGATGTTCCAGCTGCTTGTTCGAATGGGCTACAAGGAAATAGAAGTTGGTTTTCCTTCCGCCAGTCAGACAGATTTTGATTTTGTTCGTGTGCTTATCGAAGAAAACCACATTCCCGAAGATGTGACTATTCAGGTGCTTACTCAGGCTAGAGATCATTTGATTGAGCGCACCTACGAGTCACTAAAGGGCGCAAAGAGCGTAATTGTGCACTTCTATAACTCAACTTCCGTCTTGCAGCGCAAGGTTGTATTCAACCAGGACAAAGACGGAATCAAGAAGATTGCCCTGGATGCTGCGAAAAAGTGTAAGTCACTTGAGCACCTACTTCCTGGGACCAAGATTTACTATGAATACTCACCCGAGAGCTATACCGGAACCGAACTTGAGTACGCAGTTGAAGTTTGCAACGCTGTAATCGAGGAAATCGGCCCAACACCTGAGCGCCAGATGGTGATCAATCTGCCGGCAACCGTTGAGATGATCACTCCGAACATTTACGCCGACTCAATCGAATGGATGAGCAGGCACTTGGCTCGACGCGAGTCAATCCTTTTGTCTCTTCACCCGCACAATGACCGTGGCACTGCAATCGCGGCCGCCGAGCAGGGGTACATGGCTGGAGCAGACCGCATCGAAGGCTGCTTGTTCGGAAACGGTGAGCGCACCGGAAACGTGGATCTTGTGACTCTTGGTTTGAACTTGTTCAGTCAGGGCATTGATCCGGAAATTGATTTTTCTGATATCGATGAAATCAAGAGAACCGTTGAGTACTGCAACCAACTTCCTGTTCCAGAAAGATCGCCTTACGGTGGCGACTTGGTCTACACCGCATTTTCTGGTTCACACCAAGATGCAATCAAGAAGGGCTTTGAGGCAATGCAGAAAACTGCAGAGGCGCAAGGCAAGAGTCTTGGCGATCTGGAGTGGGCAGTTCCTTACCTTCCTATTGATCCACTGGATGTTGGCAGAAGCTACGAAGCAGTGATTCGAGTGAACTCTCAATCCGGTAAGGGTGGAGTGGCATACCTATTGAAGTCAGATCACTCGCTTGATCTTCCAAGAAAGCTTCAGATTGAGTTTTCAAGGGTTGTTCAAGGACTTACTGATTCCGAAGGTGGCGAAGTCAGCAGTGAAAAACTCTGGGAGATTTTCCAGGACGAGTATCTGCCAGCTCCAAACAGCAAGCCCGAACTAAAGTGGGGACGCTTTGAGCTCAAGCGAATGAAGACCGAGAGCGAGATGGATGGCGAAGTTAAGCTAGATATAGTTCTTCGCGATGGCGCTAATGAGATCGCCGTTTCTGGAACTGGAAACGGTCCAATCTCTGCTTTCCTTTCTATCCTCAAAGCCCAAGGGGTTGACACCAGGCTGCTGGATTACGTCGAGCACACCATGAGTGCCGGTGGAGATGCACAAGCGGCCTCCTACATTGAGCTTGATGTGGCAGGAAAGACGCTTTGGGGAGTTGGTATTGATTCGGATATCGCCACCTCGTCTCTCAAAGCCGTAATTTCTGGCGTGAACCGCGCTATCCGCTAGAGCTTTTCTTTGCTTAAGCCAGTGGATACTGGTTAGGTGCCGTTATACCGAGATGAAGCCGTAGTTTTGCGCACCCAGAAGCTGGGTGAAGCAGATCGAATTGTGACGCTGCTTTCGCGCTACCGAGGTCAAATTCGCGCGGTTGCTAAGGGTGTTCGTAGAACCGCATCGAAATTTGGATCTCGGCTGGAACCATTCATGGTTGTCGATGCTCAGTTCTACGAAGGTAAATCTCTCGACATAGTGAACCAAGTGGAAACAATCGGGTCCTATGGCGGTCAAATAATTGACGACTATGCTGCTTTCACTTCAGCAAATGCCATGGTGGAGGCAGCAGAGCGACTAACTTCTGAAGAATCTTCGCCGCAGCAATACCTACTGCTTGTTGGTGCACTTCGATCTCTTGCCAGCAAAGAGCATGACTCGTCTTTGATTTTGGATTCATATTTGCTTAGAGCCCTAGCAATTGCAGGATGGGCACCAAGTTTTGATAACTGCGCCAGGTGCGAGGCCCCAGGACCTCACAGCGCATTCGTAATGCAGGTCGGATCAGTTGTCTGCCAAGACTGCAAACCAATAGGTGCGGTCTCTATTTCAACTCAGACCAGCGACCTCCTTGGAGCATTACTTTCGGGGGATTGGGATCAAGCTGAAAAAGCATCAGATTCTGCTCGCTCTAGCGCTTCGGGTATTGTTGCTGCGTACAGTCAGTGGCACATCGAGCGGGGGCTAAAGTCCATGCCGCATGTAGAAAGAGCATGATGGATTTTCTTGAAGTTTCAAAAAAAGGAATCAAAGCACCCAAGTTTGAAAAAGTCCCAAAGCATGTTGCTATTGTCATGGACGGTAACGGTCGATGGGCAAACAAGCGAGGCTTGACTCGCATCGAAGGGCATAAAGCCGGCGAAGCCGCTTTGCTCGATGTTGTCGCAGGGGCTATTGAAGCTGGGGTTAGCGAGCTTACTGTTTTTGCTTTCTCAACCGAGAACTGGAAACGCTCTCCCGAAGAAGTCCGTTTTCTAATGGGCTTCAATAAAGATGTCTTGCGTGCACGTCGTGATCAACTTAATCACTGGGGTGTGAAAGTTCGTTGGGTCGGTCGAAGACCAAAACTTTGGGCGAGCGTAATTGACGAACTGGAAACTGCTCAGGAGCTCACTACACGCAACAAGGTTCTTACTCTAACGATGTGCGTCAACTACGGCTCTCGAATTGAAATTGTTGATGCAGTCAATGAGATTGCTTTACTTGCTTCGAAAAAGAAGATCAAGCCAGGTTCAGTCACAGAGAAAAGTTTCGGAAAGATGCTTTCGACCAACCCACTTGGGGATGTTGACCTATTCATTCGATCATCTGGGGAGAAGCGAATTTCCAACTTCTTGCTTTGGCAAAGCGCCTACGCCGAGCTGGTCTTCAGCGAGGTGCTCTGGCCCGATTTTGACCGCAAAGCGCTCTGGGAGTCAATCGCTGAGTATTCAACCAGGCAGCGCCGTTTCGGCGGTGCAATCGACAGCCCCAAGCCAAAGCCAGTCAAGTAAACTGGGCGTCGGTTCGGTTTCGGGCCTTTTTCTAGTCCCAATTTGGAGTTCATCGTGGCAATAACCAATCGCCTAGATTCAGCTATCGCGCTTGCCAAGCGCAGGGGCTTTGTTTTTCCTGCTGGAGAAATCTACGGTGGAACCCGCTCGGCTTGGGACTACGGACCATTGGGTGTGGAGCTAAAAGAAAACATCAAGCGCCAGTGGTGGCGCTCGGTTGTAAACAGCCGTGAGGATGTTGTCGGTCTTGATTCTTCTGTAATTCTTCCAAGAAGAGTTTGGGAAGCCTCCGGACACGTTAAAGAGTTCGTTGACCCACTTATTGAGTGCACCAGCTGCCACAAGAGATTTAGGGCGGATCACCTCGAGGAAGCCTTCGAAGAGAAAAAGGGTCGCGCTCCAGAATCGATGAAGGACATCGCTTGCCCCAACTGTGGTACTCGAGATGCCTGGACAGAGCCAAAGCTTTTCAACGGTCTTCTAAAGACTTACCTAGGTCCTGTTGAAGACGAATCGGGAATGCATTACCTGCGTCCTGAAACCGCTCAGGGAATTTTCGTTAACTTCGCAAACGTACTAAACGCGGCTCGAATGAAGCCCCCGTTTGGTATTGGTCAAATTGGTAAGAGCTTCAGAAACGAGATCACTCCTGGAAACTTTGTGTTTAGAACACGCGAGTTTGAGCAGATGGAGATGGAGTTCTTCGTTGAGCCAGGAACCGATGAAACTTGGCACGAGTACTGGATTCAGGAGCGTTACAACTGGTACACCGACCTTGGTATCAACCCCGAGAATCTTCGCCTGTTTGAGCACCCGAAGGAAAAGCTTTCACACTACTCAAAGCGCACCGTAGACATCGAATACCGATTTGGTTTCCCGGGCAGTGAGTTCGGTGAGCTTGAAGGTGTTGCCAACCGCACTGATTTTGATCTAGCAACCCATGCTCGTGAATCCGGCGTTGACCTAAGCTACTTCGACCAGAACAAGGGCGAGAGATGGACTCCGTTTGTCATCGAACCAGCTGCTGGTTTGACAAGATCGCTGATGGCGTTTCTGGTTGATTCCTACGCTGAAGACGAGGCCCCAAACACCAAGGGCGGCGTAGATATTAGAACAGTGCTTCGCCTTGACTATCGACTAGCTCCAGTCAAAGCTGCAGTTCTTCCTCTTTCTCGAAACGAAGATCTGTCTCCGGTGGCGCGGAACCTGGCACAGGATCTTCGTGGTTCTTGGAATATTGACTTTGATGATTCTGGAGCAATTGGACGTCGCTACCGCAGACAAGATGAGATTGGAACCCCGTTCTGTATCACTGTGGACTTTGAATCTCTTGAGGACCAAGCCGTCACAGTCCGTGAGCGCGACAGCATGGCGCAGTCACGCGTTTCGCTAGACAAGCTCAAGGGCTATCTAGCCGAGAAGTTGGTCTAACTTTTCTCTCATGCAGGCAACACAGAAACCCGCACTAACTTATGGCAACATCGCCATTGATGTGCCTGTTGTGCTTGCACCAATGGCTGGAATCACAAACACCGCCTACCGCAGGCTCTGCCAAGAGTTTGGTGGCGGACTATACGTTTCTGAAATGGTCACTTCCCGCGCGCTTGTTGAGCGCACCGAAGAATCCATGCGACTTATCGGTCACCACCAATCTGAGAAGGTGCGCTCGGTTCAGCTTTATGGAGTTGACCCAAAGACGATTGCTGACGCAGTTACCATGCTGGTTGCTGAAGATCGTGCCGATCACATCGATCTAAACTTTGGCTGCCCAGTTCCAAAAGTCACTCGCAAGGGCGGGGGAGCAGCTCTACCTTGGAAGAAAGACCTTTTCGAAGCAATTGTTCAATCGGCTGTGAAGGCTGCAGGAAGTATTCCTGTCACTGTGAAGATGCGAAAGGGCATTGATTCCGATCATCTAACTTTTCTTGATGCAGGAAAAGCCGCTCGTGACGCCGGGGTTGCAGCCGTCGCACTTCACGGAAGAACTGCTGCCGATTACTACTCAGGCACAGCTGACTGGGATGCCATCGCTCAGCTTCGCTCGGCTCTGCCAGATGTTCAGGTACTTGGTAATGGCGATATCTGGAGCGCTCAGGACGCGGTAAACATGATGAAGCAAACTGGCGTTGACGGAGTAGTTGTTGGACGTGGCTGCCTAGGACGCCCATGGCTTTTTGCGGACTTGGAAAAGGCTTTTCGTTCCTATATGGCAAATCCCAATGCCGAGATTGACTATTCGCAGATCCAGCCAAATTTGGGCGAAGTCGCTGACGCATTCAAGAAGCACGCAGTTTTGTTAGTCGAGTTTTTTGAAGACGAACTTCGTGCCTGCAGAGATATTCGAAAGCACGTGGCCTGGTACTTCAAGGGCTACCCGGTAGGTGGAGAATTCAGGGCGGCACTGGCAAGCGTTGAGAATCTTGATCACATGGATCAGCTTCTTGGGACACTCGATCGCTCCATGCCATACCCTGGCGAAGAAGCTGAAGGACCTCGCGGTCGCGCCGGTTCGGTAAAGACCTGTGCCTTACCTGAGCACTGGTTGGACTCGAGAGAACTTGGCGAATCCGCCAAAGCAACCCTTCTCGAAGCCGAGCTAAATGTATCGGGGGGCTAAGTGAATACCCCCGGATACTCTTCAGCTGACACCGAGAGATTTGTTCCTGAGGATAGAACTAATTCAGCTAAGCGCGGTGAATTTGCCAGAGACCGCGCACGCGTGCTTCACTCATCTGCACTTCGTCGCCTGGGAGCAAAGACTCAAGTTCTTTCGCCAACCAATGGGGATTTTGCAAGAACTAGGCTTACTCACTCTCTAGAGGTAGCTCAAGTTGGCCGCGAAATGGCTCAGGCCATTGGAGTCGATCCAGATGTTGTCGACACCGCTTGCTTGGCGCATGATCTAGGGCACCCGCCATTTGGACACAACGGAGAAAAAGCACTTAGCGTCTGGGCAGAGGACTTTGGTGGCTTCGAAGGTAACGCCCAAACACTCAGGCTGCTGTCTCGAATTGAGCCCAAGGTCATCGATTCAAATGGTCAAACTCGTGGTCTGAATCTAACTAGAGCGAGCCTTGATGCCACGTGCAAGTACCCTTGGGCTCGCTCCGAAGGTGTTGCTGAAGCCGGCGGTAATCAGTCTGTGAAGTTTGGTTACTACGAAGACGATGCAGAGGTGTTTGAGTTTTTGCGTAAAGGCTCTACCTCAAATCGAAAGTGCATCGAAGCAGAGGTAATGGACTTTGCCGACGACGTTGCTTACTCCGTGCACGACTTTGAAGACGCCGTTGTTTCCGGATACGTTGATCTTGCAGAGCTTGCATCAGCATCAAACCACAAAGATCTATTTTCAAAGATTCAAAGCTGGGCGGCACCAGAACTATCGATCGATGAAATTCAGGCTGCCTTTGAAAGGCTTAGCGAGAATCTTTACTGGCTAAACAGCTACTCATCTTCTATGGCCGACCAAGCAACCTTGAAGAACTTAACGAGCTACCTAATTGGCTCTTTCGTTGGCAGATCGACAAAGAGCACTCTTGAGTCGAATGCCTCAGCCCACCTAGTTCGCTATAACGGCTCGCTTGTCGTGCCGAGCGATGTCAGGGGCGAAATTGCAGTTCTCAAGGGAATTGTGTCGGTATTTTTGATGACGGACGAAAAGCGTCAGCCTTACTACACCTGGCAACGCGAAGTTCTTACCGAGTTGACTGAGGCGTTACTGGCATCAAATGGAAAGCACTTGGATCACTATTGCCAGAGCGTCTGGACTGAAGCTAAGACGGAGAGCCAGAAGTACCGAGTGGTAGTTGACCAGGTCGCTTCACTAACTGACGTTTCAGCTTTGAACCTGCACGCTGAACTCAAGGGTAAATAGGATTAGCTGATGGCGGGAAAGATTAGCCCTAGGGACATCGAGGAAGTCAAAGCTCGAGTAAACATCGCTGATGTTGTCGGCTCCTACGTTGCCTTAAAGCCTGCAAGTGCTGGAAGCCTTAAGGGTCTTTGCCCTTTTCACCAAGAAAAATCGCCATCGTTCAACGTAAGACCGCTGCAGGGTTTTTACCACTGCTTTGGCTGCGGAGCAGGAGGGGATGTCTATAAGTTTCTGCAGGAAATGGAATCGCTTAGTTTCTATGAAGCGGTTGAAAACTTAGCAGGCAAGGTCGGCTACACCCTCACTTATGAAGCTGGCGCAAAGGGTCCAGATCAAGGCCAGAAGGCACGAATCTACGAAGCCAATGCGGCAGCGGCTAAGTATTTCCAAGATCAACTGATGACTGACCCGGCAATTCCAGGGCGAGACTTCTTGAAATCTCGCGGCTTTGACAAAGCAGCTGCAGAAATGTTTGGGGTTGGCTTTGCTCCAAAGGGTTGGAACAACCTGACGGATCACCTAAAGGCCATTGGCTTTACAGAAGAAGAGCTAATCGCCGCATCCCTTTCTTCCAAGGGCGAGCGTGGGCTCTATGACAAGTTTCGCGGCAGACTGATCTGGCCGATTCGAGATACCTCTAATCAGGTGATTGGATTTGGAGCTAGAAAACTCTTTGATGACGATCAGGGCCCGAAGTATCTGAACACTTCTGAGACACCGGTATATCACAAGTCAGCTGTGCTCTATGGAATCGATTTAGCCAAGAAGGAAATCTCTAAGTCACAAAAAGTTGTTGTCGTTGAGGGGTATACAGATGTCATGGCTTGCCATTTGGCGGGAATTACTACTGCGGTTGCTACCTGCGGCACTGCGTTTGGCGATGAGCATATACGTATCCTGAATCGGATGCTTTCAGCAAACGTTGATAATCCAGCCGAGGTCATATTCACATTCGATCCCGACGAAGCCGGCCAGAAGGCAGCTATGCGAGCCTTTGCCGACGCCGACAAGTTCCACGCCAATAGTTTTATAGCAGTCGGTCCCGACGGGCTTGACCCATCAGATCTTCGAGTCCAAAAAGGCGACGAAGCAGTTGCTCTGATGATTGAGAACAAGAAGCCAATCTATGAGTTCGCAATCAAACAGAAAATGAAGAACTTCAACCTAGATTCTGTTGAGGGTCGAGTCGGTGCCGCAAGAGCATCTGCCTCCGTCATAGCAACAATTCGAGATTCTGCTTTGCGATCGGTTTACATCCGAGAACTAGCTAACTGGGTGAACCTTGACTTATCTGAAGTAAGCGCCCTGGTTGATAGAGCCATCAAAGAAAAGGTTGTCTCAGCGGTTGCACCGCTTCGCCAAGATTCGGTTCCAGAAGCTCCTGTCGAAATTGCTTTTCAAGCACCTGACCTAAAGGATCCAGCTGTGCGTTTTGAACGTCAATTACTTGAAGTTCTTGTTCAGCAACCCGCGATGGTCGCAGCCGAAGATCTAAAGCAGCTTTCGTCGGGGGATTTCCTTGCTGGAGCACACGGCGCAATTGCAAAGGCTATTTACTCAGCTCTGGAGCATCGAAGTGACAATAACTGGCTGCCAATGATTTCTGAAGCACTTGAACCAACTCTTCACTCGGCCCTTCGCTCTTTGGCTGCAACTGAACTGCCTGCCAGAAACGACCAGGAGCTGGAAAAGTATGTCTCCGGTGTTGTAAACGCTGGCTTCATCGCCTTGCTTACTAGGCAGAAGCTATCGATGCAGGCAGTGCTTAGGCAACTAGATCCTGCCGAGACGGCCAAGATCGAACAAATTCAGCGTGAACTAGTTTCCATTGAAGAGCGCAGAAGGAAGCTTCAAGGTGGCTAACAATCTAATTGCCATTGAGCCTAAAAGTTTTGCTTCTTATGAAGATGCTGTGGTTTCAGGCGGGGGACAGGTAGCACCGCTTTCAAAAGAAGTGAAAGCGCTGATTTGGACCGATTACTCAGCACCAGAATTACTCTCAACTACTTTGGCGGAGAATCCGCAAATCGAATGGGTGCAGCTTCCTTTTGCGGGCGTAGACGCCTTTGCCAAAATTCTCTCTGCTCCAGTTAGGTTCACTAGTGCAAAGGGTTCATACAAAGAACCAGTTGCCGAGCACGCACTTGCTTTGGCTTTAGCACTGGGAAGAAAACTTCCTGTTCGAGTAAAGGCAACCAGCTGGGGCAAGCGCGAGGCGGTTAGCTTCTACGATGCAAACGTTTTGCTGATTGGCGCAGGTGGAATCACAGATGAACTAATTGGGATGCTAAAGCCTTTTAGGGCAAAGGTTTCGGTTTGTAGAAATCAAGAAGAGGTCAAAGTACCTGGAGCAGACGAAGTGTTTGGACTTGCCAATTTAGGTCAAAAGATTTCTGATGCAGACCTAGTAGTTGTTGCGTGTGCTTTGACTGAGAAGACCCGAGGGCTATTTGACTTGGAGCTTTTCTCCAAGATGAAATCAACTGCATTTTTGGTGAACGTAGCAAGAGGCCCAATCGTAAACACAGCCGATCTGCTCACTGCTTTGGATCAAGGACTGCTAGCTGGGGCTGCTGTGGATGTTACAGACCCTGAACCACTTCCTGATGGAGATCCGATGTTTGGCAGAGATGACCTGATTGTCACTCCTCATACTGCTGACACCAAGGAAATAGTCGAAAGACACTTTGCCATCAGGGTTCAGCACAACGTGAAAGCCTTTTTGGGTCAGGGCCCCTGGATTGGCCAAGTAGACCCAGAGCAGGGCTACTGAAGGCTCTGGAAGCCCTAAATTTTGGTAGTGTTGGTTTCTGCGAAAGCATTCCTCGGTAGCTCAATTGGCAGAGCAATCGGCTGTTAACCGATAGGTTCTTGGTTCGAGTCCAAGCCGGGGAGCTTCTGATTTTTAGCGACAAAATGGCCACTTTCAGGAGGTGCCGGTGATTCGGTGGATCCAAAACAGAAACTGGCTTCCAGAAATAGCTCTCGCGGCATTCGTCTTTCTCACCCTCGGTGGGCTTGATCTTGCCACCCAAGGCATCATGGCGATGCTTGGCTCACTTGCGATAGCGGCAAGTTTTCTATTTGTTCGAAAGCTCAGTTATCTAGCCTCCGCACTCGTTCTTATAGCGAGCCTTATTCAGGTCAGCTTTTCCTTGCTTCCAATTTTTGGCTCAATTGGTATTGCGCTTTTGGCTTTTGTAGTTGGAGCATTCAGTCCCAAGCCCTGGCGCGAAATCAACTTCGTGGTTGCCATTTTTGGAGGGTTGGTTTTTGCAGCCAACGTTGGGTTTAACCCGACGATTAACTTGGAAGTATTTGGTGGAGCAATCCAACTCGATGAAATCGGTCGAGTCGTGATCTTCCTAACGCTGGCCTTGCTGGCGCTTAGCTTGGTATCGCTTTCTTGGATTCTGGGCCAGCTTCTTATGACACGCATGGTTCATGTTGGTACAGAAATCGATCGACTTGTCTACGAAGAAAAGCAGCTAAAACTTTCAATTGAACTAGCCGAACAGGCCAAGAGATTTGAAATTGCAAGAGATATCAATGAGACGGTAGTTCAGAAGCTGTCCTCAGTGATCACCAATGCCGAGGGAGGCATTTACTCGGCCAAGGCAAATCCAGAAGCTGGACTTAGAGCTTTAGAGAAGGTGCTGGATAGCGCCCGAGGCGCCCATACCGAGCTGCGAAGACTTTTCGACATGATCAACCGCGGCACAGCAGTTTCAACCAAGCCTCCAACGCTTGAAGACCTTGAATCCCTGGCCATAAGAATGAGGGAAACCGGACTTGATGTTTCCATCTCGCACTTCGGACAGCGGTTTGCACTAGATCAGTCGGCTGAGCTAGCTATTTACAGAATAATCTTCGAAGCTCTAAAAAATGCTAGACAGCACAACCCAAAAGGCACCAGGGCTGCAGTTGAGATTTCCTGGCTTGAAAATGGTTTGCAAGTAATCGTGAAGGACAATGGTGTTGAAATAGTCAGACGTGCGACCTTGGGACCTAATGGATTGCCAGTTCCTTACGAGGCGCAGGACGACCTAGACACACTTCTAGAAAAAGTCACAGGGCCTGGACTCACAGCTATGCGTGAACGAGCTGAGAGCTTTGGCGGATCGCTAGAGGTGCAGCGTGTGGTTGGAATTGGATTCACGGTCTCTGCAATGTTTCCTGCAACCGGAATTGGCGTCAATTTGGACTCTGCATCCTAAATGCCTTCCACTATTCGCATTGGCTTGCTTGACACGGACTCTGATGTTCGCTTTGGCCGAAAGTTGGTCCTATCCTCAGAACCTAAGTTTGAAGTTGTGTTTGATTCCGATGGATCACAAGATGACCTTGAGGCAATCGAGCAATCTCTAATTGACGTTTTAGTGTTAGATCAAAGGCTCTTTTCTGGTGCAGGGGTAAGTTTCTACTCGAGTCTTAGAAATTTGGGTGGCCCAAAGCAGGCCCCACCGGCGGTTTTGACTGCCTCATTTACGCAACCAGATTTGCTGCTTGATGCTCTGCAGGAGGGAATCTTTGATGTTGTTTCAGTCGACCAAGGCGCCCAGGGTTTAGTGACCGCTGTATCCAAAGCCACTACTGGAGTAACTGCTTATTCGCTTAGTGCTATTTGGGACCTTGTTTCTTCGCAGCCTACTTATCGAGCGGTCGATTTGAACTTTGTGAGATTAGTGGACGAATTGCCCCAGAAGCTATCCAGTAGCGTAAAAAAGCTAAAGACTGTTTGGCAGTCATCGGATTTAGCAAAGATCAAAAAGTTCGATATAGATTCTTTGAATGCACTAGTTCCACGCTTACCGGTATCTAGTTCGGTTGAGTTAGTAGTGGCTATGAATCGATCGGGGTTACTAGATGTCGAGTAAGCAGCAGTCGATCACTGCAGTGTCCCTTGGGGTGGGTTTCGCAACCGGCGTCTATGCAATATCTTTCGGAGCGCTCTCGGTTGCTGCCGGGCTAGATCTTTGGCAAACCATGGCACTTAGTCTTTTGATGTTTAGCGGGGGTAGTCAGTTCGCGTTCATTGGTGTTATAGCCACGGGAGCGGGGGTTGTTCCTGCAATTTTGTCTGCTTGGCTACTGGGTGTTAGGAACGGTTTCTATGCGATCCGGATGAATCCAGTTTTGTCTGTGCGCGGTTTGATGATGCCGGTGGCAGCCCAGTTAACTATCGACGAGTCGAATGCCGTTTCCTTGCTTGGAGAACCAGATCGCAAGCAGGAGCGTTTGGGTTTTTGGCTCACCGGTATCGCTGTTTTTGTGTTCTGGAACTTCTTTACTTTTCTTGGAGCAGTGCTTGGTTCCCAGATTGGTAATCCAACCGACTGGGGTCTTGACGCAGCTGCCGGTGCAGCTTTTCTAGGACTGATTTGGCCACGCCTAAGCCAGTCCAAGTTCTTGACTTTAGCCATAGCTTCAGCGTTTGTTGCAATTTCGCTTTCCTCAGTTCTGCCAGCAGGGGTACCGGTACTGCTTACAGCACTCTTGGCCGTTGGTTTTTGGCTGTATGGCATGCGGGGTGGCAAAAAGTGACTCTTTGGTCAGCAGTTTTGTTATCCAGCGCGTTGGTTTACTCCTGGAAGTTGTTTGGCTATTTGGTTCCGGAAAGATTTGTCTCCAACCCAAGAATCAAAGAGCTGGCGGCACTACTGACGGTTGCGTTACTGGCTGGTTTGGTTGGTATTCAGACCTTTGTCTCTGCTTCAGGAATTTCAATTGATGCGAGAGTTCCTGCTTTGGCACTTGCGGGATTGCTTTTTTACCTACGGGTCCCTTTTGTCGTGGTTGTGGTTGTTGCGGCCGCTATTGCAGCGTTACTTAGACTTTTGTTCTAGTCTTCTAGATTGTCAGTGCCGGGCAACCAGGAAACCCCAGGTTTGTTCCAGCCCAGTTGCTCCATAACTTCAAAAGCTTCTTTTCTGGATTCGAACTCCAGCTTGTCTACGTAGATGATTCCATTGAGGTGATCAAACTCATGCTGGAACACTCTGGCAAACCAACCCTCTGCTTCAATACGTACTGGTTTGTTTTCTAGATCGACTCCCTCAACGATTACGTTTTCGCCTCGTTTGAGGGCGAATCTTTCACCTGGGAAAGAAAGGCAGCCTTCGCTCTCAAGTTCATCATCCGCTGGACCGGCTTCGATAGATGTGTGGGTGAGAGTGGGGTTTATAACAACACCACGCCTAGGGTTATCGTCATCGTCGGGATAGCTGTATACGAACACGCGCAAGTTAACACCGATCTGCGGTGCCGCCAACCCTACTCCAGGGGCCTTGTCCATAGTGTCAAACAGGTCCTGGACCAACTGCTCGAGCTGCTGATCAAAAACGGTCACTTCAGAAGCCAATTGGTGCAATGCGGGGTCTCCGTAGATGAGAACTGGCCTAATCACCCCATAAATCTAGCTGTTTAGCTCAGAACTTCGGGCAGAAACGGGGTTAGGCTCGAATTTGTTGATTGAGGTATTGATTTGGGACCAGAACTAAGAGAACTCGCAATCGTGCTCGCAATACTCGCTGCAGTAGCACTGGCCTTTGGCGCACAGTTTCAAAATCAAGCAGTTGGCAAATCTACCGAGAAGACTCCTAGGCGTCGAGGTTCACTTTCACTAAAGGAGCTAGGGCGACTGTTTGTCCGTCCGCGTTGGATGACAGGTCTTGGCCTGATGGGTGTGGGAATGGTTTTGCAGGTCGCAGCTCTAACGCTGGCTCCACTTATCGTGGTGCAACCAATCGGAGCCATCGCTTTAGTTATTACCTCGCTACTAAATGCCAGATCAACCAAAACCAAACTCAACCGCGGAACTATTTTGGCCATTGGGCTTTCAACCTTCGGGGTGGGCGGGTTCGTGATCACCGCATCTCAGGTGGCCTCCCAGGTGGAGCTAACCGATGCAAACTTGCTTCGGGTGTTGGGTCTGCTAGTGATTATTCTGATTGCTTTCGCAGTGCTTTTTTTCACTTTCGGCAAAAAGGCCAAAGCTCTCACTTACATCCTGGGCGCTGGTGTGCTCTACGGATTTGTTGCAACTTTGGCCAAGGTTGTTATTCAAAGGCTGTATCAGATGGACTACGACGCCCTCACAGCTCTTGCACTAGTGAGCATGGTCGGAGCAGTGTTTTTGGGTGGCTGGTTTGTTCAAAATGCATACTCTTCAGGTCCACCGGATCTAGTGATCGCGGGCCTTACAGTTATCGATCCGCTAGTTGCGGTTGGAATAGCCATCGGAGTGCTGGGAGAGGCTCAGCAGGCAAGTGGGTTCTCTATTGCGGCCTTTATCCTCAGCGGGCTCGTAGCGGTTTCTGGTGTTTACCTGCTATCTAGGGTGCATCCTGAGCTGCGTCCTAGGAAAAAGGCGAGTCAAGTAAACTTGAGCTAAGCAAACTTTCTACCTGCTTCGCAAGGCAAACAATTGACTGAGATTTTGAGTACTTCAACGCCACTTCGAGTGGTGATTGCTTGCGATACCTTTCCGCCGGACATTAATGGAGCCTCACGCTTCGCGGAACGGCTAGCTTCTGGGCTGGTCAGGGATGGCCACGAGGTGCACGTGATTGCCCCAGCCCACAACAAGACCTTTGGCTCTTTCACCGAGGTTCACGATGGAAGCTCGATGACTGTTCACCGCATCAAAAGTTACCGAGTGATTCAACACAAGACCCTTAGGTATGTCTGGCCCTTCACTTTAAAGAAAAAAGCTGACCGGCTACTTCGCGCCATCAAGCCTCAAGCTGTCCACATTAACTCCCACATGATTGTTGGAAGATTTGTGCTCAAATCAGCCCAGGAGCTTGGCATTCGCGTTATTGCCACCAACCACATCATGCCTGAGAACCTAATCAAGTATTCACTTGTGATTCCACGCTGGGCGGAGAAGTGGGTTATGGATCTGGCTTGGAAGGATGCTGGACGAGTCCTTAAAAAAGCAGACGTTGTCACAACCCCCACCAGACGCGCAGCGACTCTTTTGGAAGAAGCTTCAGGACTAACCGGTGTGCTGGCCATCTCCTGCGGAATTGAGGCATCCAAGTTTGCAAACCGTACGCCTACATCCAACAAGGAGCCAAGGATTCTGTTTTTAGGCAGACTGGACTATGAAAAGCACATCCATAACCTCCTAAAGGCAGTCGCCTTGCTGCCAAAGAGTCTGAATGCGAAAGTTGAGATCGTCGGCGACGGGGGTGAGCGCGAGTACCTCGAGAAGTTAGCTAAAGATCTTGCCATTGATCACAACGTTGAGTTCCGTGGCCACATCACAGACCAGGAACTGCCTCAGGCCTATGAGAGAGCAACATTGTTTGCGATGCCCTCTGTTGCCGAGCTTCAGTCCATCGCCACCATGGAAGCCATGGCCTCTGGGCGCCCGGTAGTGGCGGCTGACGCTATGGCGCTTCCTCATCTGGTGCACGATGGCGATAACGGCTACTTGTTCCCACCGGATGACGTTGCAGCATTTGCTGACCGGCTGCTGAAGGTTCTTACTGCCGGCCAAGAAGAGCTGGATCGTCTTTCAGAGAACTCACTTCACTTGATTCAGTCGCACGATATAGAAACCACCATCAAGATTTTTGAAGGTCTTTACCGCGGAGATGTTGCAGAACCTGAGGAGTCAGCTGACAACCTCGCTACCTACAGCCTTCCAATTGGACGGCTGAGCAAGCGTTTGAGTAGATCAATCATGCTCGCCCGAAAGCGTTCTGCTGAGCTTCGAGCCCGCGCCGAAGAAGCCGGTGCTGAGCTACGCGAAAGAGCCGGGGAAGCTCGTGAGGACGTCATCGAGAAATTCGAAGAAGTGCGAGACGATGTTGTGTTCGCAGCAAGACGAATAGAGATCCGGGTTCGAAAAAGCGTTAAGAAAGCCGCCGAGAGGCTCCGACGCGAGGAGCAGTAGGCTTGGAATTGGCCAGAGGGGAGTTAGCTCAGCTGGTTAGAGCAGCGGACTCATAATCCGTCGGTCACGGGTTCAAGTCCCGTACTCCCCACAAATGCCCCAAGAACCGGGAGACCAATTGGCAGAAAGACTTAGATCAAGTCTCGTATCGAGCTGCCATTGATTTCTAAACTCTTTGCTCGCGCGATAGGACTACTAAAGTCCACACACCCAATTCCATCATTTGCTGTCACCGGCTTTACTGTTTTGTTGGCTATTGGGTATGGCATGCCACTTGAGAAATTTGTTCTTGTTGGCTTAGGCATACTCTTTCAGCAGTTCTCTGTTGGTTTGTCCAATGACTGGCTTGATTATGAGCGAGACAAGACTGTTGGTCGAAACGACAAGCCAACCGTACGATTCGAAGTATCCGCCAAGCTGGTTCGAAATGCCTCTCTCGTGTCGGCGGTTATTGCTCTGGCTGTAGCAACAAGCCTTGGTTGGGAGGTTTTACTGACCATGGTTGCAATGCTGGTAGTTGGCTGGTCATACAATCTAGGGCTCAAGTCAAACGCCTTATCCGCGTTGCCATACGCGGTAGGTTTTGGGATAGTCCCAGTATTTGTGACTTTGTCGCTTTCGAACCCGCAGCTTCCGATGTGGTGGGTCATGCTTGCAGCGGGTTTGTTGGGCGTTGCTGCCCACTTTGCCAATGCCTTACCTGATCTAATGGATGACCGAGAAACCAGAGTGCGAGCCTTGCCGCATATGCTTGGCCAAAGAGTTTCTGCTCTAGCAATTTCGGGAGCTGCTGCTTTAGCATCGCTTCTGGTTGTGACCCAATCAACCAGTTTGAATCTGGTTGTTGCTTGGATGGGCTTTGGTTTGACTATGGGGCTGGTTATAACCGCTAGCGTCTTAGCACTTAGGCCTAAACCACCTAGAGTGATTTTTCATCTACTAATTGCAGCTGCGTTTGTAAACGTGGCTTTGCTAGTGCTTGGCTAGATCTTTACCAGCCTTGAAAGTGGCTAAGACTTTTATCTCTCGCAGTGCACTTGAGACAATCTCTAACGGGTTTTTGTCAAGGACTATAAAATCGCATGGCTGACCCACACTAAGTGGAACTGACTTGTTCCCAGTGATCTGATATGACACCGCTGAGCTGTAGCTGGCGAATGCTTCATCGGATGTAATGGCTTGCTCAATTGTCCATCCACCTTCGGGCTTAGCATCAGCAGTTTGCCTTGTGACAGCTGTGGCAATTCCCAGAATTGGATTTGAACTTGATACTGGCCAGTCAGAACCAAAAGCTATGGTGGCACCGCTATCGATTAGATCCCGCATCCGATACATCTGGTCGAGGCGTTCGATTCCAAGCCTTGGCACACAACTCATCAGCATTCCATCGGCCTGAGCCCAAAGCGGCTGCATGTTGGCAATCACATTGAGCCTTGCGAATCGAGCAATGTCGGAATCAGAGACCAGCTCAGCGTGGGCGATCACATTTGGTAGTTGTGCCATTCCGAGGCGCTCTTGCACAAACTCAATAGCATCTAGTGCTTGTCTAACCCCGGCATCTCCGATGGCATGAATGTGCAATTGAAAGCCAACTTTCGCAGCCTCTAGGCAGGCATCCTCGAGCTCGCTCTTGCTCCAAAGTGGTTCACCGTGATTGTGAACATCATCGAGGTAAGGCTCAAGCACTGACGCTGTTCCACTTCCAAATACTCCGTCGGCGAAGAACTTGCATGTTTTGGCGCTTAGCTGTGAGCTGCCAAGGGCAATAACTTTGTCGCGATCGGCTTTTGCAAACTCGAGTGACTTGACCCACTCGTGTGGCTCTATCTTGAAGGCCAAGTTGTAATCCAATTGCAGCGCGCCTGTGGAAATGGCAGCCAAATAGATTTCAGTCATGCCGGGTGTTATCCAAGCGTCCTGGGCCTCAACGATTCCCTGTTTGGCTAGAACTTGATCGGCCCAGGCCAATACCGTCACTTCTTGTTCGATTGTTCTTGCTGGTGCCTTATCCAGCACAAGCGCCATGGCTTGTGGCTCTCGGAGCACACCCGTTGGGACACCGTTTGCATCATCGTCGATTGATCCAGAAATTAGTTGAGGAAGTGGTGAGGGGATTAGACCAAGTGCTTTGCTATTTACCCAAATTGTGTGGTGATCGCTTGCATGGAGTACCACCGGAACATCCGATACAGCTTCATCAAGCCAAGTCGCTTGGAATATTCCACCCTCAACGATAGAGCGGTCGTAGGCTCCGCCTTCAATCCAGGTTTGTTCGGGATTGGCTTTGCGGTAGCTAGAAAGAATCGCTTGAATTTCAACTATAGAGGTAGCTTTTGAAACTACCGGACCTGAGGCCTCTCGTCCCGCAAACACCGGATGAGCGTGGCCGTCACGGAAGGCTGGAAACACAAAACCTGGGGCAAGCGCTATTTCTTGGTCAAATGAGCCAGGAGAGATGACGAAGCCATCTTCGGCAAATAGTTCATTATCAAAAGTCTTGGCGGCTGGGTTATAAAAGCTCGCACCGGTGAACTTGAGTTTCAAGCCTTCGACGCCGACTTTTCGCGGTAATAGCAAGAAGGGCAAAGCGATTCGTAGGTGACTTGATCGCCATCTATGGCTACCTGTGCGCCATCAAAGACAAATTCGTTGTTTACCTTTCGGCCGTTAAACATGGCCTTTTTGCCACAGCGACAAATGGTCTTTAGCTCTTCTAGGCTGTGAGCAATCTCCAGAAGGCGAAGTGAGCCAGGAAAACCATTAGTCAGAAAATCGGTTCGAATACCGAAGGCAAGAACTGGCACGTCATCCAGCACTGCAATTTCCAGTGCTTGATCAACTTGGTCCCGAGTTAGGAACTGGGCTTCATCTAGCAGAAGGCAAGCCACGCGCTTTCCAGTTGACTCGCGCTGCAAACTAGATCTTTTCTGAAACTCGGTACGCAGGTTTATCTCTGGCGTCACTAGGAAATCAACGTGGCGATCAACGCCGAGCCTCGACAAGATGGCGGTGTCGCCCTTGGTATCAACGGCGGGTTTGGCCAGTAGAACTGCTTGGCCGCGCTCTTCATAGTTGTGGGCGGCTTGAAGTAGGGCGGTAGATTTACCGCTGTTCATGGCTCCGTGACGGAAATATAGTTTGCTCATAGCCCCTATATGCTAGTTGGGTTTTTTGACATCGAGCCCCATCTGCTCTAGCCTTAGAGCACCACCAAATACAGGTCGTAGGGGAAGACGTACCTAGGTTTGGAGGTGATTGTATGTCTGAAGGCCTGGTGTTAATACACCGCGCGCCAAGTGCTTTGCTTACCCATGTCGAATGGACCATTTCGGGTATCACTGGCAACCCCACCAAAATCAGCTGGAGCAAAGAAGACTCTTCAGATTCTATTTTTCGCGGGTCGGTAGCCATTGACTGCAGCCTAAATGACTGTGCCACGCTGGCATCGGCATTTATGAATCTAAAACAGTTGAGCTTTGAAGTAATTCATCAATCAGCACTTTCTGGTGCCAGATGGTCCTTCACACCGAGTCTTGGAATGTTCCATTGCGCAACCGATGAAGCCGGAAATCTTGTTGTGGGTGAGAATCAGCTTCGAGCCTCTATTGAAAAAGCTGGCTCCAACATTCTTAAACTTCAGGCTGAGCTCAGAAGACTTTTGGGTCAGGGGTGGGACGACGAGCTAGAGCCTTACCGAGAACTAATTGGTGGATCGGAAAGCAACCACGGCGTTGTGTCCGCCGAAGCCGAACGAGTTAGTTATGGCCAGAATATTCGACCCCTCTAGTTTTCGAGGACTTGTGACAACATCCAGATCGATTGCTGGATCTGGGTTGTCCAGGTTGATAGTTGGGGGAGCAGTTCGCTCGTGAAGAGCAAGAACTGTAAAAATCGCCTCGATAGCTCCCGCGCCGCCGAGCAAATGGCCAGTTGAGCTCTTTGTAGCTGAGACAGCAATCTTGGGCAGGTGATCGCCAAAGACTCTCTTGAGCGCGTTGTATTCGGCGATATCGCCAACCGGGGTGCTGGTTGCGTGGGCGTTGATGTGTACAACATCGGAGATAGTCGATCCGCTTTGTTCTATTGCACCAATCATTGCTCTGGCTGCAGCGGATCCTTCAGGGTCTGGAGCTGTGATGTGATACGCGTCAGAAGTTACAGATGCGCCAACAACCTCGGCATAAATCTTGGCTCCTCGAGCTAATGCGTGCTCTTCGCTTTCGAGAACTAGTGCGCCACCGCCTTCGCCCATGACAAATCCGTCACGATCTATGTCGTAAGGTCTTGATGCCTTTTCTGGTGCGTCATTGCGCTTGGAAAGAGCCTGCATCGCAGCAAAGGCAGCAATCGGCAGTGGGTGAATAGCAGCTTCTGACCCACCGGCCACAACTACGTCAACTTCACCATTTCGGATGCGATTAAATGCATTGGCGATGGCTTCAGTTCCCGAAGCACATGCCGACACCGCTGTTCGAACTCCGGCACGGGCTGAAATGTCCATACCGATGGCTGCAGCTGGACCGTTGGGCATCAGCATAGGGACGGTCATCGGTAGCACTCGTCTTGGGCCGCGCTCTTTCAAAGTGTCATAGGCATCCAAAAGCGTCCAAACCCCACCGATGCCGGTTGCGTAATCTACGGCTAGTCGCTCCGGGTTTACTTCAGGAGATCCGGCATCAGCCCATGCTTCGCGCGCGGCTATAAGAGCAAACTGGCTGGAAGGATCTAGACGCTTGGCTTCCTGGAGAGTTAGAACCTCAGTGGCAGGGGTTTTGGCCTGGCCGGCGAAGGTCACTGGTAGCTCGTGTTTAGCAACCCATTCTTGGGTCAGTGTTGAAATACCCGATTTGCCGGCTAAAAGGTTTTGCCAAGTTGCTTTGCTGTCGCCACCCAGTGGCGTGGTTGCGCCAATTCCGGTGACAACAACTTTTTTGAACAAGGTTTTTAGCCTTGGGCCTTAGTGATGTAGTTCACGGCGTCTCCAACAGTAAGAAGGTTCTTCACTTCTTCGTCTGGAATCTTCACATTGAATTTGTCTTCGGCGTTTACCACAATGGTCATCATCGAAATTGAGTCAATGTCTAGGTCGTCGGTGAAGGACTTATCTAGTGCAATGACGTCGGTTGCGATGCCGGTCTCGTCGGTTACGATCTCCGCTAGTCCTGCAAGTACTTCTGCTGCTGATAGTGCCATTCTGATTTCTCCTTATGAACTCTTTATTTGAACCAGCCCCAAGTTTAGGGCACAACCACTACCTGGGCACCGAAGGCCAAACCAGCCCCGAAGCCTATCTGTAGAGCCAAATCGCCCGACTTTATTTGCCCTTGCTCCAAAAGGGCGTGCATAGCTAATGGGATGCTAGCTGCCGACGTGTTGCCGGTTGTCTTGATGTCCTTGGCCACCACCACGTGCTCCGGAAGCGCTAGTTGTTTCGCCATTTCGTCGATGATTCTCTCGTTAGCTTGATGCATAACAATTGCGTTTAGATCTTCGGCTTTCACTCCTGCTACCTCGAGAGCTTCTTTGGCAACTTTCACCATCTCCCAAACTGCCCAGCGGAAAACTGTTTGACCTTCTTGAACCAGTGTTGGCCACGCACCGGTGCCATCGCGGAAATCAAGCAGCGAACCAGTCATTCCAACTGCTTCCCACTTACTTCCATCGCTTCCCCAAACGCTCTTTGATATTCCAGGAGTGTCGGATGGTCCAACAATCGCAGCTCCTGCACCATCGCCCAACAAAAATGAAATTGAACGATCAGTTGGGTCAATAAAGTCGGTTAGCTTTTCTCCTCCAACAACCAAAACATACTTTGCTGTTCCGGATCGAACCAACGAATCTGCCTGGGCTATGCCGTAGCAGTAGCCGGCGCAGGCAGCAGAAATATCAAAAGCCGGGGCTGGATTAGCACCAACCAGTTCGGCAAGCAGAGCTGCTGCAGATGGCGTCTGGTAGGGGTGGGTGATGGTGGAGAAAATTACTGCTTCAATCTCAGAAGGATTAATGCCGGCTTTATTGATGGCTTCGTTGCTGGCCTCAACGGCCATGTCCATCAGCGATCGGTCTTTACTGGCTCGCTTGCGGGTGATGATGCCTGTTCGCTGGGTAATCCACTCGTCAGAGGAATTAATAGGACCTGCAATGTCGTCATTGGTGACGGTTATGTCGCCGCGCGCTGCGCCAATGGAGTAAATCTTTGAAAACGCAACCGCAGTTGATTGATTCAGCTTTGCCATGGGGTGGGCTCTACTTTCCTATCGCTTCGGCAACTTTATCCAAGTCAGCAGGAGTTTTTAGTGCGATAGCCACAGTGTTTGGCATCGCTCTTTTGGCGATTCCCGACAGTGCCCCTGCAGGAAGTAGCTCAACCATCACTGAAATATTTGCGCCCTCCATTGATTCCATGGTCTTATCCCAACGAACCGGATTTGAAACCTGGTTCACCATCAAATCTAAGTACTTTTGGCCTGACTGAACTAGCGAGCCATCGTTGTTGGTCCAGAGAGAGATTTGAGGGTCCTGGACGCTAAATTCTTTGGCGAATGTTGCCAGCGGCAATCTAGCTGGTTCCATGTACGACGTGTGGAATGCTCCAGCAACCTGCAGAGCAATAACTCGACTTCCAACTGGGGGAGAAGCTACCAGAGCGTCAATAAGGTCCTTTGATCCAGCTGCAACAACTTGGCCAGCTCCGTTGTAGTTTGCTGCAAACAGTCCAACTGATTCCAAGTGCGCAAGTACTGCATCAATTTCGCCTCCAACAACTGCCGCCATCGAGCTTTGCTCGAGCGCTGCTGCATCCGCCATTTCGTTTCCACGCCGCTGAACAAACCTCAGAGCGTTTTCTGCATCAAAGATCCCCGACACGTATGCCGCAGTGATCTCCCCAACTGAGTGTCCGGCGGTAGCGGAAACAACCAACCTCTGACCGAGTGAATCTTTGAGTGTTAGGTAGCTTGCGATTCCTGCCGCAACAATTAGAGGTTGCGCGATTTTGGTATCCCTGATTGCATCGGCGTCAGCAACTGTGCCGTAGTGGACAAGATCGATTCCAAGCACAGCCGACGCTTTTTCAATTTGCTCTTTGAATACTGGAATCTCAAGCCAGGGATTTAGAAATCCCGGTGCTTGCGAGCCTTGGCCAGGGCACGCGATGCAGATCATTTCCACCTCTTACTTGTGCCTTGTTCATGTTCTGTCATAGCTCCTAGAACTGTTGCTACTTGAAGCACGAACGACTCTCTAGAGCCGGTGGCATCCCAGCCAATAAGTTCTGCAATTCTCTTTAGGCGATACCTAACGGTGTTGCTGTGTACGAATAGCTCCCTGGCCGTGACCTCAAGTGAGCGACCTGATTCAAGGTACGAAACCAGCGTCTCCAAAAGATCAGGCGAGTTTTTTGCAAGCGGACGGTAGATCTTGTTAAGCAGAGTGTTCTTTGCGAGCATGTCTCCGGCAAGGGCTCGCTCTGCAAGTAAATCATCAGCAGAAATCGGTCTTGGCGCCTTCGCCCATGCGCCAACTACTGCGATACCAGCAAGAGCTGATTTGGCAGAGCGGTTTGCTTCGCTGATAGATGGCACTTCCGTCCCCACCACAATTGGACCTGGACCAAAACTGTCGAGGAACACTGAACAAAGCTCAAACAGTGAAGCAGCTGCAGGGGCGGTTTCATTCTCGTTTGGAATAGTTCCAACCACCACGATTAGTCGATCACCGTGAATTCCAACTAGAACATCCGCAGAGTGTCTGCGGGCATTGCGCCTGAGACCATCAATGTCTGTTGCATCATCGAAGCCACCGATCATTACTGTTACCGCTCCGCGAGCTTTCCAGCCGAGGGCTGAAATGCGAGAAGATAACTCTTCTTCGCTTTCCCCACTCAAGATGGTGTCAACTACCAGAGCTTCTAGTCGGGCGTCCCAGAGTCCGCGTGCCTCGGCAGCCTTTGCATAAACATCAGCTGCACTAAAGGCAATTTCACGTGAGTACAAAAGCACGGCTTCACGCAATTCGCTGTGCTCTTCAATGACGCGGTCTTCAACTACCTGCACTACAACACGAATAAGCTGCAGAGTTTCTTGCAGAGAAATCGAGCGAAGCAGTTCACGGGGAGCGGTTGAGAACACATCGGCAGCCACCCAGGGTTGTGATTTGGGGTTTTCGTACCAGGACAAAAACGAGGTAATACCGGCTTGAGCAACCAGTCCAACCGCTGATCGCCTGGAAGCGGGCATTTGCCGATACCAGGGCAGAGTTTGGTCAAGGCGAGCCAGCGTGGTGGTTGCTAGTTCTCCGGCGATGGAGTGCAACCACTCGAGAGTTTCATCCTTAGGCTTCGCCACCAGCAGTTCCGCTTGTTCCGGCACGAACGTCGTGCAACTGATAACGATCAATTGCCATCTGAAGTACTGAGTGATCTAGTTCGCCTCGTTCAACCAACTGCTGCAGTGCGCGAACTGCGATTGACGGTCCGTCAATCTTGAACTCGCGGCGTGCGGCAGGCCTGGTGTCTGAGAATCCAAAGCCATCGGCACCCAAAGTCGCGTAGTCGCCTGGAACCCAAGCCCTGATCTGGTCAGGAACAGCGTGCATGTAGTCGCTGACGCCAAGGAATGGTCCTGACAATCCGGAGAGCTTCTTGGTTAGGTAGCTAGCCTCAACGGGTGAGTTAGGGTTCAGGAACTTCTCGCGGTCTTTAGCTAATCCGTCGCGGCGAAGCTCGGTCCAGCTAGTGACTGACCAAATGTCAGCTGAAACACCCCAGTCATTTTGCAAAAGTCCCTGAGCTTCAAATGCCCAAGGCAGAGCAACACCTGATGCAAGAAGCTGCACTTTTCGTCCGCCTGAGAAGTTTTCACTGACTCGGTGAATACCTTTGAGCAAACCTTCGACGTCAACGTTCTCAGGTTCGGCCGGCTGAATGTAAGGCTCGTTGTAAACAGTGATGTAGTAAATCACGTTTGGATCTTTGTGATTACCGCCATACATTCTTTCGAGTCCGGCGCGCATGATGTGACCTATTTCGTAGCCGTATGCCGGGTCGTAGCTGATTACTCCAGTGTTGGTGGATGCAAGTAGTGGGGAGTGGCCATCGGCGTGCTGCAGTCCTTCGCCAGTTAGGGTAGTGCGACCAGCGGTTGCTCCAATCATGAACCCACGAGTCATCTGGTCGGTTGCGGCCCAAATTGCATCGGCAGTTCTCTGGAATCCAAACATGGAGTAGAAAACGTAGATTGGGATAAGCGGCTGACCTTGAGTCGAGTAGCTAGTTCCAACTGCTGTAAACGCAGCTAGAGATCCGGCTTCGTTGATTCCGGTGTGTAGAATCTGACCGGTCTCTGACTCTTTGTAGTTCAGAAGTAGGTCTCGATCTACCGAAAGGTAGTGCTGACCGTTCGGGTTGTAGATCTTTGCGGTTGGGAAAAAAGCGTCCATACCGAACGTTCTTGCCTCGTCAGGAATGATTGGAACCAGTCTTGGTCCAAGTTCACTTGAGCGAAGTAAGTCCTTCAAGAGGCGAACAAAAGCCATAGTGGTGGCTACTTCTTGATTTCCTGATCCGCCTTTGGAAATGTCGTAGGTGGAAGTTTCTGGAAGGTTGAAGTTCACGTACTTGCTTCGACGCTCTGGCAGGTATCCGCCAAGTTCTTTTCTTCGAGCGTGCATGTACTGAATCTCCGGAGCTGATTCTCCAGGGTGGTAGTAAGGAGGCTGGTACGGATCGCGCTCTAGCTCGGCATCGCTAATCGGCACCCGCATTTCATCGCGGAACTGCTTTAGATCAGCGAGGGTCAGCTTTTTCATCTGGTGAGTTGCGTTTCGACCTTCGAAAGTCTTGCCTAGGTTGTAGCCCTTGATGGTCTTGGCGATGATGACCGTTGGCTTACCTTTTTGCTCGGTAGCGGCCTTGTAGGCGGCGTACACCTTCTTATAGTCATGTCCACCACGTCTTAGACCCCAAATCTGCTCGTCGGTCATTCCCGACACAAGCTCAAGGGTTCTTGGATCGCGACCGAAGAAGTTCTCGCGCACGAATGCACCGGACTCGGTTTTGTAGGTTTGGTAGTCACCATCGGGGGTTCTGTTCATCAAATCTACAAGTGCACCATCGTGATCCTTGGAAAGAAGCTGATCCCACTCACGTCCCCAGATAACTTTGATGACGTTCCAACCGGCTCCTCTAAAGAAGGACTCAAGTTCCTGGATGATCTTGCCGTTACCTCTTACTGGGCCATCAAGGCGCTGCAGGTTGGCGTTCACAACAAAGGTCAAATTATCTAGGCCATCATTGGCAGCCAGCTGGAGTGCTCCACGGCTTTCGACTTCGTCTAGCTCACCATCACCCAAAAATGCCCAAACGTGCTGTTCTGAAGTGTCGCGGAAGCCGCGGTTGTGAACATAACGGTTTAGCTGTGCTTGGTAAATGGCGTTGATTGGACCAAGACCCATGGAAACAGTAGGGAACTGCCAAAACTCTGGCATCAATCTTGGGTGTGGGTAAGAAGATAGTCCGCCACCAGCGTGAGATTTTTCTTGACGGAATCCGTTTAGCTGATCTTCGGTCAGACGTCCTTCCAGGAATGCTCGAGCGTAAGGACCGGGGGAGGCGTGACCCTGAATGAAAATCTGGTCACCACCGGAAGGGTGGTCTTGACCCTTGAAGAAGTGATTGAAGCCAACTTCATACAAAGACGCCGATGAGGCAAAAGTTGAGATGTGTCCACCGACGGCAATTCCAGGACGCTGTGCTCGGTGAACCAGCATTGCTGCGTTCCAACGCATCCACGCGCGATAGGTGCGCTCGATTTGCTCGTTACCTGGGAAAGTTGGTTCGTCTTCAGGAGAAATTGTGTTTATGTAGTCGGTTGTCGGAACAAGAGGAACGTTTAGCTGAAGCTCGTGAGATCTTCTTAGAAGATTGAGCATGATTTCGCGTGCCCGACCGCGGCCATGAGTTTTAGCAGCTTGGTCTAGCGACTCCATCCACTCGGAAGTTTCCTGTGGGTCGATATCTGGGTTTGAGACTGCGTAGGCGTCATTGTTGTTAATGGACAACGCGGGTCCTCTCTTCTAAAGCAGGCGGCAAGTCTCGATTTTGTGAGCTAGCCAGGGAGGCCTATTTGTTTAGGCTTCTAGCAGTTTAGCTACGTTTGGTCAGAGGCTCCATTTGGGGTTTTGGACGCTGGGAAAGTACTCTAGAAACCACAAACCACAAGGAGAGTCATGGCACTAGAAATTGGCGACAAGGCCCCAGATTTTGAACTCACCAACCAGCACGGGGAAGCCATAAAGCTTTCTTCGTTTGCGGGCAAGAAGCCTGTAGTGCTGGTTTTCTACCCGCTCTCGTTCTCCGGCACCTGCACAGGCGAACTTTGTGAGCTACGCGATAACTTTGCTGCCTTTGAGTCCAAGGACGTGGAATTAATGGCCATCTCCGTTGACTCCAAGTACACCCAGAAGCAGTTTGCTGAAAAAGAAGGCTATGAATTCCAGGTGCTGGCAGATTTCTGGCCGCACGGTGGTGTGGCACAGAAATATGGCGTCTTCAAGGAAGATCTAGGCTTTGCGATTCGTGGAACCTTTTTGATTGATACCGACGGCATTATTCGAGCCAAGTTTGTCAACGGTCCAGGCGAAGCTCGTGACCTTGCTAGCTACCACCAGGCTCTAGCGGCTTTGTAGTAGAGTTTTGTAGTTGCCTTATGGCGCATGTTTGAGGGCCTTTAGCTCAGTTGGTAGAGCGCCACGTTTACACCGTGGATGTCATCGGTTCGAGCCCGGTAGGGCCCACAGATAGCGACCATTTGAATTAGCGGGGATAGGATTTGGCTATGTTTCAACAAAACCCCCCGGTTCCCAAGGCCATGCCAGATGCTGAGCTGAATGCAAAAATTGCCGAGCTACAGCTTCAGCCCAATGGCCTGATGGCGGCAATGACACTAATCGAAGAACAGTCGAAGCTTCGTCAAGAAGACGCTCTGGAGCTTTCGAAGTGGAAACTTGAAGCTCAGATGCATGCTGCAACTGAACCAGCTCCTGTTGATTCATTCTCATTCCAAGATCCAGCAACACCGATAACTCCTGCCGAGCCGGTTGCACAAACGCCATCGGTAGACATATTTGCGTCTGTTGCGCCCCTTACTCCAGAGCCAACTATTAGTGAGCCTGTCGCGGTTGCACCCGCTGTTTCTTCAGAGCCGGTTTCTTCGCCAGAACGAATCGAAGACATTGTGGCTGCGTTAAATGCCAGCTACGCAGAAGTTGCGACGGAACCTGAAATCGAACAAACCCCAATTGCCAAGGTTGACTCTACTTCTGAACTTTCCTCGAATAGATCCAGCAGTGCTGAACCAGCACCAGTTTCTGCTCCTGTTGAAGAAGATTTCATAGAGCAGAGCGAAAATGACCTTGACGGCGATAACGAAGACCACACCGGCCCAACTCGAACTGCTTTAGCGCTTAGCTGGTCCTGGCTTGCGATTGCTGCATCACCGCTGGCACTGGTTGTTGCAGCTGTGATTAAAGACGCTGGAGCATCGCTGGCTCAGTCAGTTGTATTGCTAGCTGCTGTCCTGGTTATCACTTCATTTATGGCAGCGGTTGGTTCCATGGCTGCGGTTCGCGCATCTAGTTCACTAACGATTGTTTCAAGAGCCGCCTTTGGAGTCTGGGGTAATTCGTTGCCTGCAACACTTATGCTTTTTGCAAAACTGTTCTGGGCCGCTGCTTTTGTGTACTTTGCTGCACGAATTGTCTCACCGCTGATTTTCAACCAACCGTGGTTTTCCGGTGTTGCCGAGCAGTTAATCTTCCCGGGTGAATTCACCGCTTCTTTGTTCGTTCTAATCCCAATGATTGTTATCGCGGCAATAGTTTCCGCATTTGGAGGCCAGGGTCTTTTGCGCCTTCAGCAGGTCACTGCAGCTGTAGGCGTTATTGGAATCGGAACATTTGTCTACTTTGTAGCCAGCACCTATTCACTGCAGGACCTTGCAACTCTCGATCCCATTTCAACTCCTGGACTAATTGACCTTGGTCTTTTTGCAATTGCCCTTCTCGGGTTTGCGGTGCTGTCTCTCTCTGGAGATTTTGCTAGGAAGCTGCCGGCGCAAACCCCAGGGTCCAAGGTCTTTTTCTTAAGCTTTGTTTCAACCTTTTTTCTTCCACTGATTACAGGTGCTCTTGGTTTGCTTTGGCTATTCATGACCGAAGAAAGCATTAGCTCTTCATTCAGCGCTGAGGTGTTGGCAACTGTCGCAGTCTCTGCCCCAGTTTGGGTCTTTGTGATCTTTGTAGTGGCAGTTGGGCTATCGATTCTTCACCTGATTACCGCCTCGCTTTACTCGCTATCGGGGAACCTAATCGGAATCGTGAAGATTCCAGGTTGGGTGGCAGCTCTTCTAGTTTCAGTGCTGGTAATCGCTTCCGTGCTGGTTCCTAGTTATTTCGTGGCAGCATCGACTCTGCATGAGTCAGTGATTGAACTGGTGCTTCTTACCGGGGTAGTAGCTGCAGCTTGGGCTGGAATTTTTGTCTCTGATGCACTTGCTCGAACTCGCGGATATCACGAAGTTTCACTGACACGCGAATATGGTTTCTACGGAAAATTCAACTTCGTAAATGCCCTTGGATTCTTACTTGCAGTCGCACTTGGTTTTGGTTACCTAAACGGTGGTCCGCAGCTTTCTAGCTGGACTGGATACCTAGGAGATTTCACTCCTGAAATCTTTGATCTTGCCGGATCAAGCATTGGTATCGCGATGGCCTTTGGCTTAGCTGCGCTGCTACCGATAGTTATGGGAATCCCAAGAATTAAGAAGCAAGAGCGAAACCTCGCCGAGCTAGATCAGAGACGCCAGGAGCTCAAGGAATTCCTTGACGCTACGGCGTAAACCGATGCCGCTACCGCTATCGAACCTGCTTGGAACCTTTGAGACGCTCTGGCCGCTTGCTGGAGCCGAAGAGTGGGACCGCCCGGGCCTTACAACGGGAAACTCAAACCAGACCATCACAAAGGCTTTACTCTGCGTTGATGTGTCCCTTGAGGTTCTTTCAGAAGCAAAACAACTCGCCTGCGAACTTGTTATTTCTCACCACCCGCTATTACTAAAAGGCGTGAACTTCCTAAGCGAAGATCAGCTAAAGGGAGAACTCGTTTCTTTCGCCGTCAAAAACTCGATTGCCGTTTATTCGGCCCACACTAACGCTGATATCGTCATCGATGGAGTCTCTGACGTCTTGGCTCAACAGCTAGGGCTAGCTAACACCAAGCCACTGATTGCTACCGGGGATGGAATTGGCCATGGCCGCATCGGAAAACTCAAGAGCCCTCAGTCACTTTCTGAATATGCGAGATTTGTTGCCTCTTGCCTTCCCGCCACACATGCTCCTGTTCGGGTAGCTGGGGATCTAAACAAGACCATTCAAACTGTTGCCGTTGTTGGAGGAGCCGGAGATAGTTTTATCCCTGCTGCCGCGCAATCCGGAGCCGATCTATTTATCACAAGTGATCTAAGGCATCACGTTGTTTTGGATGCAGTCTCGGACCCAGCCAATCCGCTGGCACTAATTGACATCTCACATTTCGCGGCAGAAAGTCTTTGGCTACAGCCAACCCGGATAACTCTTTCCAAACTGATTCCAGAGGTCAGCTTTGTTGTCAGTCAAATTTCAACAGACCCGTGGTCCATGAGTGTTCAGGGAAGAAGAAGCAGTGAAGGCTAACCTTCAGGATCAAAAGCGGCTATTGGAGCTTGTTGAGATTGATCTGACTCTGGTACGAAACGCAGGCGATAAAGCCAAGCTACTTTCTGCAGCAGCTATCTCGGAGGCAAGCGAAAAAGCTCTGGCGCTATCAGATCATCTAATTGACGCTCGAAACAGAGTCGGTGACCTTGAGCTAGAGCTAAAGCGCTCAGAGAACGACCTTGAACTTGTTGAAAACAGGATTGCTAAAGATAACCAACGACTTTCCTCCACTTCTTCAGCAAAAGACGCCCAAGGAATCGAGCATGAACTAACCACATTGTCTAAGCGAAAAAGTGAACTGGAAGATACCGAGCTTGGAATCATGGAAGATCTTGAAACAGTTCGTGCCGAACTATCTGCAGCCGAGAAAGCCAAGGCGTCAGCTGAAAACGAACTGACTCAACTTAGATCAGCTCTTGCCACTAATACGGCGGAACTAGATTCTGCGCGGGCGGAGCTATCCTCCAAGCGCAGTGCCCTGGTTGGCCTAATCGAACCAGAGCTAGCTTCGGCTTACCAAAGAAAAGCTGATCGCAACGTCGCCGCAGGCAGGCTCGTTGGGCGCGAATGCGGAGCATGCCGTCTATCGATAACTGCAACAAACCTCGAAGAGATTCTCGCTTTACCAGCGGACGAGATTGCAGAGTGCCCCAACTGTCAGGCCTATTTGGTGCGATCATGAAACTGATTATCGAGGCAGATGGCGGTTCTCGTGGAAATCCAGGAATTTCTGGAGCGGGTGCAGTTGTTATCGATGCCGATACCGGAAAAATCCTCCAAGAAATTTCCGAATCGGTAGGAATAGCAACCAACAATGTCGCGGAGTACACCGCGCTTGTTCTGGCTCTCGAGGCGGCCTTCGGGATTGACCCAGCGGCAAGCATCCTGGTGCGGATGGATTCAAAGCTGGTAGTCGAGCAGATGTCTGGACGCTGGAAGATAAAGCACCCAGACATGATGGCCCTGGGTTCAAAAGTCCAGAAATTGATTTCATCCAAAGACGTTGAGTTTGTTTGGATTCCGCGTGAGCAAAACGGGCTAGCCGACGCACTTGCCAACAAAGCAATGGATTACTCCGGTGACCCTATCGCTTCCGCTGTTGAGTTCAATCTGGCAGAACCCTCCTCTATACGCGCTCCACGTCCGAGTACTGATTCCACGACCACACTGATTCTTGTCAGGCATGGTCGGACAGAACTTACCGAGTCCAGAAAAATCTCTGGCGGTGATGGCGAGAATCCTGATCTTTCTGCACTTGGTAGACAAGACGCCAGGGAAGTTGCTGAAGAGCTTGCCAAGTTTGGGCACTCTGGAAATTTTGCCTATTTGAGTGCGCCGGTTGCGGTTGTGCATTCGCCAATTGCCAGGGCCCAGCAGACCGCTCAGGCAATCGCTAATCGCGTTTCGCTACCCATCGTTTCAAACGGGGATCTTTCCGAAATCGGTTTTGGCGAATGGGACGGGCTGACCAATGAAGAGGTCTTTACTGCTTACGAAGAGCACTACAGCGCCTGGCGAGGATCCTTTGATGTAGCCCCTCCGGGAGGGGAGTCGCTAAAGGACTTTGACGCTCGAGTAAGAAGAGCTTTTGATTCAATTCTTGCCAACTACTCTGGCCAAACAGTAGTTGTGGTCGCTCACGTGATGCCAATTCGAGCACTACTTCGCCTTGCTAATGATGCTTCCGTAGCTGGGTTTTGGCGAACCACCATTGGACCGGCATCTATTTCTATCGCCCGCTACTGGGGCCTTGAAGCAGCAGAGGTCATCTGCACTAACTCCACAGCCCATTTATCTTCTTAGAGCCCGCAGCTAGACTTGAGCCTGGATGGGTCGGCAAGGCGGTCGCGGCAGTTTACTGACGAGGAACGTCCGGGCTCCAAAGAGCAAAATGGTGGGTAACACCCACCCGGGGTAACCCGAGAGATAGTGCAACAGAAAGTAAACCGCCGAGCAATCGGTAAGGGTGAAACGGTGGTGTAAGAGACCACCAGCGAACTGAGTGATCAGATCGGCTATGTAAACCTCATTTGGAGCAAGACCAAACAGTGAGCGCTTGAGGGCTGCTCGTTCAAGCTCACGGGTAGGTCGCTCGAGGCACTGGGCAACCAGTGTCCTAGATAGATGACCGTCACTTCGAAAGAAGGACAAAACCCGGCGTAATAGCCGGCCCATCCACTTATTCCGGCTTTAGCCGCCTGCGAGCAATAAATGCAGCGCCAATGATGCCCGCATTATTCTTCGACTCTGCTGGAACTATCTTGATTTTGGTTTCAATCAGCGGCAAAAACTCTTCGTGCTGCTTCGAAACACCGCCGCCGATAATTATCAAATCAGGGCTAAGCAGGCGATCAACCATGTTGAAGTACTTGGTGAGTCGCTTGGCCCAATCCGCAAAGCTCAAGCCCTCGCGCTCTTTGGCAGAAAAAGACCCCATGCTTTCGTAGTCGACCCCATCTATCTCCAAGTGACCAAGCTCACTGTTTGGAATTAGTTTGCCGTTCATAAAAAGGGCCGTTCCAATTCCGGTTCCAAGTGTGACCATTAGAACCAGCCCTTTTCGTTCCTGGCCGGCGCCATACTTGATCTCGGCTACGCCAGCGGCGTCGGCGTCGTTAAGCAAAACAACTTTGCGATTTAGCGCCTTGGAAAAAAGCTTCTCGGCTTTGAGACCCACCCACTCTTTTGAGACATTGGCTGCTGAGAGTGTCACGCCATCTTTGATGATTGCTGGAAAACAGATGCCAATGGGGGTGTCTTTGTCACTATCGAGCTGATCTACTATTTCGGAGACTCTAGAGATCACCTCTTCCGGGGAAGCACCTTCCGGGGTATCGAAACGAATTCGCTCGCCTACTAATTCGCCTCTTTTGGTGTTTACCAGTGCGCCTTTGATGCCGGTTCCACCGATGTCGATTCCAATTGCTTTGCTCATAGAAATTTCAGTCTAGGGCAGGGTTAGTACCCTGGCCCCAGACTCGGTCACCACCAGAGTGTGTTCAAATTGCGCAGTGATTGATTTGTCCTTAGTTGTAACGGTCCAGTTATCACTCCAGATATCCCACTCGTGGGTACCGAGGGTAAGCATCGGTTCAATTGTGAAAACCATTCCGACCTCCATGGTGTTGGAATAGTTTGGAGCCGCATCGAAATGGGGAATCACTAGACCAGAATGAAAAGCTTCACCAATACCGTGGCCTGTGAAGTCCCTCACTACTCCGTAGTTGAACCTCTTGGCATAAGACTCGATAGTTCGACCAATTACGTTGATTGGCCGCCCTGGCATCACAACAGCAATTGCTCGATCAAGAGCTTCCTTGGTTCTTTCAACTAGATCAGCGACATCCTTAGAAACATCGCCGATCAAGAAAGTTGCGTTGCTGTCGCCGTGAAAGCCATCTTTGAATGCCGTGATATCAACATTCATGATGTCACCGTCTTGCAAAACAGTGTCATCGGGAATTCCGTGGCAGATAACTTCATTGATCGAAGTGCAGCAGGATTTAGGAAAACCTCTATAACCCAGCGTCGAAGGGTAAGCACCCTGAGAAACCATGTATTCGTGGGCTAACTTATCTAGCTCATCGGTAGTCACACCTGCTTTAGCATTGGCTCCCACCAGAGCGATTGCCTCGGCTGCGATTTTTCCAGCCGCCCTGATTTTTTCTACCTGGTCCGCACTCTTGATATGGCTCCCGGTCCATTCGGCCGGGGAGGGCTTGCCAACGTATTCTGGTCGCGCAATGGCACTTGGAACAGAAAGCGGTTTAGAGATTACTCCAGGCGTTAGAAATCCTGTTTGGCTATCTCTGGGCATTGCTCCAGTCTATTTTGAGATCGGCGTTAGGCTCTTGCTATAGGTCGGAGGTAAATAAGTGTCAGATGCACCCAAGTACTGGTTCAACATAAGAACAAAGCAGGTTGAACACGGGCTAAAAAGTTCATCGGAAGATCGCATTGGACCCTTTGAGTCAGCTGCAGAAGCCGAAAATGCTGAGGCTATTGTGAAAGCTCGTTCCCAAGCCTGGGCAGAGCAAGAAAGGGAAGAAGACTAGTCCTCGAAGGACTGTTCTTTACTCGGAAAACTAGCTGATTGAACATCTGCTCGATAGGCCTTTGCCGCCGCGGTTAGTTCCGTTCTTAGCGATGCGTACTGCTTCACGAATTTTCTTGAACCAGTGGAAAGACCTGCAAAGTCCTGCCAAACCAGAATCTGACCATCAGTTTGGTTGCCGGCTCCGATACCGATTGTTGGAATACTCAGTTGCTTTGTGATGGTGGCTGCAACTGATGCTGGAACCATCTCAAGCACAATCGCAAAGACTCCGGCTTTCTGGAGCTTTGTTGCTTCCTCAATCAAATCTGCGGCGGAATCGCCGCGACCTTGAACTTTGAATCCGCCGATTGCGTGGACTGACTGCGGAGTGAACCCTAAGTGACCCATCACTGGAATACCCGCTGCGACTATCGCTTCAATTTGGGCAATGCGGGAACTGCCGCCTTCGAGCTTGACGGCGGAAGATCCGGTTTGCTTCATCAGTTTTATTGCGCTCTCAACTGCTTGCTGCGCATTTATCTCGTACGAGCCAAAAGGCATATCCACAACAACTAATGAATGCTTGGCGTCGGTAGCAACCGCTTTACCGAAACTCACCATTTCATCCAGCGTTATTTCCAGGGTGTTCTCATGACCAAGAACGGTGTTACCGGCTGAGTCACCAACGAGAATCACTTCAATGCCCGCCTCATCGAAAATCTCTGCAGTCAAAGCGTCATAGCTGGTAAGGCAGGCAAATTTCTCGCCGGCCTGCTTCATGGCAGTTAGCGTGCTGGTTCGAATCTTCTTTTGCGAGGTGCTCATCTTTTCTTAGCTCCACCCATTTGAAATTGGCATTCGGCGCTCACGGCCAAAGGCCAGCTTAGTAATCCTTGGGCCAATTGCGCCCTGACGTCTTTTCCACTCAGAATTCTTGACAAGTTTTAGAACAGAATCAACTAGTGCACCATCAAAGCCTTTTGCCGTTATCTCGGATGCCGAAAGTCGCTGCTCGATGTGAAGCTCGAGAATCTGATCAAGAACCGCATAATCAGGAAGCGAATCTTGATCTGTTTGCCCTGGACGAAGCTCAGCCGAAGGCGCTTTGGTGATGGAAGACTCGGGAATTGGGGGAGTCAATCCAGCCTTGCTGGCAATTTCATTACGGTGCTTGGCTAGTTCCCAAACCAAACTTTTTTCGACGTCTTTGATTGGTGCGAATCCGCCGACCGAGTCGCCGTAGATTGTCGAGTAGCCAACCGCTAACTCAGATTTGTTTCCGGTTGTGAGCACCAGGTGACCATTTTGATTGGATAGCCCCATCAGGATAACTGCTCGGACTCGCGCTTGAAGATTTTCTGCAGCAAGGCCATCAAGATTTAGTTGACTCATTGCGGTATCAACCATTGCTTCAATTGGCTGCTCTGAATAAACAAGACCGGTGTTCTGCGCGAGTGCTCGCGCGTCAACTAATGAATGCTCAGAAGAGTATTTGCTTGGCATGCCAACACCAAAGACATTCTTTGCACCTAGTGCGTCAACGGCGATGCTAGCGCAAACCGCGGAGTCGATTCCACCGGATAGACCAAGAACAACTGACTTGAATCCATTTTTGGCAACATAATCCCTGAGCCCAAGAACAAGAGCTTCCCAAATTTGCTGGTGCTTCGTCAGCGGCTCAGCAGTTTCAGATACCGGAGCAATCTTGGATTTTGAGTCAACATCAAAAACACAGAGGTCTTCGCTAAATTGGCTGGCCCGCACAATCTCTGCGCCAGAGCTATCTACTACAAAGCTGTTTCCGTCAAAGACCAAATCATCTTGCCCACCGACGAGATTCACATAGGCAACGGCTGTGTTTTGGGCTTTTGCCAAAGACCTCACAAGTTCAAGACGTGAGTCCGTCTTGCTAGTTTCAAATGGTGAGCCGTTTAGAACGAGGGTTAGATCAACATTCGATGCGCTGATCTGTCCAACTGGTCCACCAGATTGCCAAATGTCTTCGCAGATAACTGTGGCAAACTTCATCCCGTTAGTTTCAAAGGTGAGTAAGTCTTGGCCTGGTACAAAAACGCGATACTCGTCGAACACCGAATAGTTTGGCAAGTGGTGCTTTGCGTAGTTGCCAGAAATCTTGCCACTAGAAATAAGCGCAGCCTTATTGGCCCCGATTGCCCAGCTCGATGGGTTTTCGGCAAAACCTGGATAACCAACCACCAGAGTCATCTGGCCAAGGCCAGCCTTATCACTTGCTTTTGCCAAGTCCTTGAGGGCTTGCTCGCTGGCATTGAGAAAATCGCGGCTTAGGGCAAGGTCTTCGATGGGGTATCCGGTTAGGGCAAGCTCTGGGAAAAGCACAATCTGGGCACCGGCTTGTTGAGCGCGTTTAGCGATCTCGAGGATTTTTGCGCTGTTGCCCGAAAGATCCCCAACTGTAGGGTTTATCTGGGCCATGGCTACGCGAACGGCGGGCATAAGTATTAGCCTAGTAGCAGGCAAGGAAGAGGATTTTCATGGATAAGCAGCGCGATTTTGTGCTTAGAACCATCGAAGAGCGCGGCGTTAAGTTCGTGCGACTTTGGTTCACTGACGTGGCTGGCACCTTAAAGTCGGTTGCGATTGCGCCGGCTGAAGTCGAGGGTGCCTTCGCTGAAGGCTTGGGTTTCGACGGCTCCGCCATCGAGGGCCTTTCAAGAAGCTATGAAGCGGATATGCTCGCTCAGCCAGATCCTTCAACTTTCCAGATACTCCCTTGGCGCGGAGAGATTAACCCAACCGCCAGGATGTTCTGCGACATCACGACCCCCGATGGTCAACCGGCAGCAGCTGACCCTAGAAACGTTCTTCGTCGCGCACTGGCCAAAGCGAGTGATCTTGGATTCTCCTTCTACATTCACCCCGAGATTGAGTTCTATCTTTTGAAATCTTCCGAACTTGGTCCAGAGGGGCCAATTCCGGTTGATAAGGCAGGTTACTTCGACAATGTTCCAGGTGGAACTGCTAACGACTTTAGGCGTCGGGCTGTATTCATGCTCGAGCAGCTCGGTATTTCTGTTGAGTACAGTCACCATGAAGGCGGTCCCGGTCAAAACGAGATTGACCTTCGTTACGCTGACGCTTTGACCATGGCCGATAACATCATGACTTTTAGAACCGTAATCAAGGAAGTTGCAATCGAGCAGGGCGTTTACGCGACCTTTATGCCAAAACCTTTCACCGAGCACCCTGGTTCTGGCATGCACACTCACATGTCGCTTTTCGAGGGTGACACGAATGCGTTCTACGACTCAAGCGGTCAATACCACCTCTCTAAGGTCGGAAGACAGTTCATTGCAGGTCTGTTGCGTCACGCTCCTGAAATCACCGCGGTCACAAACCAGTACGTGAACTCCTACAAACGACTTTGGGGTGGCGGTGAGGCACCAAGCTTTGTTTGCTGGGGTCACAACAACCGTTCTGCGTTGATTCGTGTTCCGCTATACAAGCCAGACAAGGGACAGTCCTCAAGAATCGAGTACCGCGCAATCGACTCCGCTGCTAACCCTTACTTGGCTTACTCTCTTTTGCTTGCAGCAGGTCTCAAGGGAATCGAGAACGAGTACGAGCTTCCAGCTGAAACTGAAGATAACGTTTGGGATCTAACTGACTCCGAGCGCCGTGCGATGGGAATTCAGCCTCTGCCACAGTCTCTAGATCACGCAATCAGAAAGCTTGAAGAGTCAGAACTTGCAGCCGAGACTCTTGGTGAGCAAGTCTTTAGCTACGTTCTTGCAAACAAGCAGGCCGAGTGGTCCGCTTTCCGATCCCAGGTGACTCCTTTCGAGCTCAAGCAGAACTTCGAGACCCTCTAGAAACTCATGGCTCTCGAGCGCACCACCTCGCTCTCTGAGCTTGCAGGCTACGGTTTCATAAATCTAGAACCGGCCCTGAAAAACCTCGAAGAACTTGTTGCGCTAATCGGAGATCGTGCTAGACCGGCACTGGCTTTTGTTGCCAAGGCGCAAAACCCAGATCAATCACTTGAGTTGTTGCTTCGACTCTCCAGAAACCACACCAGCCAACTCAAATCCTTCGGAGCAAAGGCTAGCCACCTCGAAAGCCTCTGTTTGATTCTCGGTGCATCAAGTGCGCTATTTGAATTCTTAGATCGCCACATCGAGAACTTAAGTTTACTTGAAGGCAAACCAAGCCTTCCGACTCTAGAGGATCACTCCAGAGAACTTATGGCTCAGGCTGGTTCGGTTGCCCAGATCCGCATTGGATATCGCAAACAGCTAACAAAAATTGCGAGCTTTGATATTGAGCAGCTTGATCCCGTTGCAGGGGTAGGCCAAGTTGCTGCAAGCTTGGCTGATCTTGCCGGGGCAACACTCGATGCTGGACTTGTGCTGGCTCGTCAAGAAATCTCCAATCCAGAAAACTCGGTTAGTTTCCCGGAATCAGAAGTTTCAGCGACAAGGGTAGCCGTTATTGGCATGGGAAAGTGTGGAGCGCGCGAGCTGAACTATATCTCTGACGTGGATGTGATATTTGTTGCCGAACCCTCCGGAGATATCGAATCCTCCAGAGCCATGGAGATTGCAACAAAACTTGTCACGCGAATGATGAGAATCATGGACGAGGTTGCTACCGAACCTCCGCTTTGGCAAGTGGATGCAAATCTGCGTCCGGAGGGAAAATCTGGGGCACTGGTTAGATCTTTAGATTCACATCAGAGCTACTACGAACGTTGGGCTGAGAGCTGGGAATTCCAAGCGCTACTAAAGGCCAGGCCAATTGCTGGCGATCAGACCCTTGGCGCTGATTACATAGCTCGAATCTGGCCGAAGGTTTGGGAAAGCACGGTTCGGGAGAACTTCGTCGAGTCTGTGCAAAAGATGCGACAGCGAGTAACCGATAACATTCCGACAAGCGAAGTCGATGCACAAATCAAGCTTGGCCCTGGGGGACTTAGGGACATTGAGTTCACAGTTCAGCTGCTGCAGTTGGTGCATGGTCGAAGTGATCAGTCGATCAGAGTCAGGGACACCCTCGGTGCCCTGGAGGCACTATCAAACGGAAGCTACATCGGTCGCGACGATGCCGAGCGCTTTAGTTCTCACTACCGCTTCCTAAGACTCCTGGAGCATCGCATTCAGCTCTCGGCAATGCGTCGAACCCACCTGATGCCAACTGACGAGCGCGCTAGGCGCAGCATCGCACGAGCGGTATCTGTCGAGCTAACTGCCGAGCAATTGATCAGCCGCTGGGAGAAAGTCAAACTTGAAGTTAGAGATCTTCATCAGCAACTGTTCTATAGACCACTTCTAAGCGCAGTTTCAGGACTTAGCCAAGAAGATCTTGAGCTCACTAGTGCACAGGCTCAGGACCGCCTGGCTGCAATTGGATTCGGCGATACCAAAGGGGCACTGTCTCACATCAGTGCACTAACAACTGGTTTATCAAGAAGAGCGGCAATCCAAAGACAACTTTTGCCAGTCCTACTTCAGTGGTTTGCAGAGGGTACCGATCCAGACGCAGCGCTGTTGGCATTTAGAAGACTCAGCGAAGACCTAGGGGATTCGCACTGGTACCTTCGTATGCTTCGAGATTCTTCCGGAGCAGCCAAGCGAATGACTCAGGTTTTCTCAACTAGTCGTTTAGCCACAAGTCTTTTTGAAAAGATGCCGGAGGCGGCAGCCTGGTTCGATCGGGAAGACGAACTTGAACCAGACACCCTTGAATCCCTCAATGCACAGTTCGAAGCAATTGTTTCCAGACACGAGGATGCTGAACTAGCAGCAGCCAGCATTCGAGCCATCAGACGCAAGGAAACTCTGAGAGTGGCTATGGGTGCAGCTCTTGGAATCATTGACCTTGAGCGCACCTCACAGGGCCTGACCGATCTAACCGAAAGCTACCTGATCGCAATTCAGGAAATTGCAACCAAGTTCCTGATTGAAAAACAGGGCCCCCTGTGTCACGAACTGGCAATAGTTGCCATGGGGCGCTTCGGGGGAGCCGAACTTGGTTTTGGCTCTGACGCCGATGTGATGTTCGTGTATCGAGTTCTTGAGGAAGATGTCAACAAAGCTCAAGCTGAAGCCGAGATTCTTGTTTCGGAAATTAGAAGACTCTCGGCAGATCAAAGCTTGGAGTTCGAGCTTGATTTGGATCTTCGACCAGAAGGCAAGAATGGCCCGATCGTGCGCTCGATTGATTCCTACGCGGCCTACTACCAGCGTTGGGCAGGTACCTGGGAGTCCCAAGCACTTCTTCGAGCAAGACTGATTTCTGGTGAGCAGGCAATTGCGTCGGCGTTCGTAGAGTTGATTGACCAGTATCGCTACCCGGAAGTAATTGAGCAGGCCGCCGTTGTTGAAATTCGCCGAATCAAAGCGCGAGTTGAAGTTGAAAGACTTCCGCAGGGAGCTGACCCCAAGCGGCACCTGAAACTTGGTAGAGGCTCGATTAGTGATGTCGAATGGCTTGTGCAGCTGTTTCAATTGAAGTACGCCAGCGCAAACCCACAAATCCAAACCCCTCACACCCTTCCGGCACTTGAGCAAATGGAAGCTTGTGGCTTGATCAATAATTCCGATGCCAGAGTATTGAAAGAGGCTTGGGTGCTATCTTCTTCAATTCGCTCAAATGCGATGTTGTACCTGAACAAAAGAACAGATGTTCTTCCATTGGATAGGCAGCAGCTTGAGGGAATTGCTAGGTTAAATGGCTATCCGCGAGGGGGAGCTAGCAGTCTTGAGCAAGACTATCTAGCTGCCACCCGTCGCGGACGCGCTGTTTTTGAGAAGCTGTTTTTCGACTAAACGCCGTAGTAAAGCTCGAACTCGTAAGGGTGAGGTCTCATTGCAAGAGGCGCAATTTCCTTCTCACGCTTGTAGTCGATCCAGGTTTCGATTAGGTCCTTGGTGAACACATCTCCTGCAAGCAGGTAGTCGTGGTCCTTCTCGAGAGCCTGAAGTACTTCTTCTAGAGTTCCTGGAACCTGAGGGATTAGCTTGGCTTCCTCTGGTGGCAGTTCGTAGAGGTCCTTGTCCACTGGCTCGTGTGGCTCGATGCGGTTCTTGATTCCATCAAGTCCTGCCATCAGCATTGCTGCGAATGCCAGGTATGGGTTTGAAGATGCATCTGGAGCACGGAACTCAATTCGCTTTGCCTTCGGGTTAGTTCCGGTCATCGGAATTCGAATTGCAGCGGAGCGGTTTCCAGCCGAGTAAACCAGGTTCACTGGTGCTTCGAAGCCAGGCACTAGACGGTGGTATGAGTTCACGCTTGGGTTAGTGAAAGCTAGCAAGCTTGGAGCGTGCTTAAGAATTCCACCGATGTACCAGCGTGCCATGTCGCTTAGGCCGCCGTAACCAGACTCGTCATAGAACAGAGGCTTTCCGTCTTTCCAAAGTGACTGGTGAACGTGCATTCCAGAACCGTTGTCGCCAAATAGTGGCTTAGGCATGAATGTTGCGGTCTTGCCAAATGAGTGAGCAACGTTTTTCACGATGTACTTAAACTTCAGAATGTCATCGCCTGCATTTAGCAAAGTGTCGAAGCGGTAGTTGATTTCTCCTTGACCTGCAGTTCCAACTTCGTGATGGCTGCGCTCAACTGAAAGACCGGCTGCTTCAAGCTCTAGAACGATCTGGTCTCTCATGTCTACATGTTGGTCAACTGGGGAAACAGGAAAGTAACCACCTTTGTAAGGGGTCTTGTTGGCGAGGTTTCCGCCTTCTTCCTGGCGGCCGGAGTTCCAAGCAGCTTCTGAGCTGTCGATGAAATGGTAGGCGGTGTTCTGCTTGTTCTCGTAGCGAACATCATCGAAGATGAAAAACTCTGCTTCAGGAGCAAAATAAGCAGTGTCTGCTAGACCTGTCGTGTTCAAGTAGGCCTGCGCCTTCTTAGCAACCTGTCGTGGGTCGCGACCGTAGATCTCACCGTTTCTTGGGTTGTAAATGTCGAAAACCATAATCAGGGTTTTCTCAACGCGGAACGCGTCGAGGTAAGCAGTTGTGACATCAGGAATAAGCTGCATGTCTGATTCATGAATCGAAGCGAAACCGCGGATTGAAGATCCGTCGAACAGCTGACCATCGATAAAGAACTGCTCATCGATCATTGCGGCAGGCAGGTTGAAGTGCTGCTGAACTCCAGGCAGGTCGGTGAATCGAACATCTAGGAATTTGACGTCGTTATCCTTGATGAACTTCACGACTTCTGAGGCGGTCTTGAACATGATTGGTTCCCTTCGGTTATGTCTTGGCGGTTGCTGAAAGCTCCGATTAGCCCTAACTCTAGCTAGAAGGATGTTTCAGAAAGTTCTTGAAATGTTTCAGGAATGTAAAACTTACATCCGGCGGCCAGGGCGCATCCGGTTTGGATCAATGCCCTTAGGGATAGGTATGTTCAGGCCAAGACCCGCCAAACGCTTGTTCACAATCGAAATCTCGCTGCGATTCAGGGCCTTTTTGAGCTTGTAAATGGTCTTAGTTAGAGCGTGAAGCGGGGTCGAAGAAGGATCTTGATTGACCCAGACCACTGGAATTGTCACTCCTGGAATCGCCCTTGAGACCTTGCGTTTTTCATCCTCGATGAGCTGTCTAACCCGAGCTGAGTTGCCCTCGCCAATCAGGACCACTCCTGCCTTGCCAACGGCCCTATAGACGGCGTCTCTGGATTTTGGATCAACCGCTACTGGCATGTCACTGGTTGAATATCCACGCTTGAGAGTTGAGCTGATAACGGCTGCGACTGCTCCTGGCTGGCCTGCTATGCGCATGAAGGCAGCTTTCTCAGCTCGGCGTGACAAAACAGTTAGGGCACTTAGGAAGCTAAACAAAAGTGTGGTTATTGACCAGAGAAAAACAGTCAGGGCAGAATCTCTGAAGAACAAGACGATAGCCAGAACACCAATTGCTAGTGGAGCAATAAAACCAAGGGTGCCGGCCAGTACAAAGTTCTTGTCGGATTTAGCGGTGAGCTTATAGACCTGCCATAGCTGCTTAATTCTGCCCGGCTCTTTTTGAACCTTCGGTGCTTTTTCTGCCATGATTTCCTTATTTTATTTAAGCGACGGCCTGCGCGAAGCCATCTTTGGCTGCTGCGTCGGCCAGATGCTGGAGGTTTGCGGGAACGGGAAGACTTTTTTTGTTCATGGACTGAGCCCATAGTCGGCCGGCTCTATAAGAAGAGCGAACCAGGGGACCGCTTAGTACCCCTAGGTAGCCAAGTGCTTCGGCTTCTTCCTTCAGCTCAACAAACTCTTGTGGCTTTACCCAGCGGTTAACTGGGTGGTGCTTTGGTGTTGGCCTTAGGTACTGAGTAATAGTCAAGATGTCAGTGCCGGCGTTAAACACATCAATCATGGCCTGCGAGATCTCTTCGCGAGTCTCGCCCATTCCAAGGATCAGGTTCGACTTTGTGACCATCCCTGCGTTGCGGGCCTGAGTCAATACATCTAGGGAGCGCTCGTAACTAAATGCTGGTCTGATCTCCTTGAATATCCTTGGAACTGTTTCAACGTTGTGTGCAAAAACTTCTGGCTTAGCATCGAAGATCTTCTGGAGGAGTTCCGGCTTTCCGGAAAAGTCTGGAACCAAGATCTCAACTCCGGTCCCGGGGGACTTTTTGTGAATTTGCTTGATGGTTTGGGCATACAGCCAAGCGCCTTCGTCTGGAAGATCATCCCTTGCAACGCCGGTGACGGTTGCGTAGCGAAGCTCCATTTGACGAACAGACACCGCGACTCTTCTTGGCTCGTCTGGATCGAAAGCCACTGGCTTGCCGGTATCAATCTGGCAGAAGTCGCACCGTCTGGTGCACTGAGATCCGCCAATCAAAAATGTGGCTTCGCGATCTTCCCAGCACTCATAGATGTTTGGGCAACCCGCCTCTTGGCAGACGGTGTGTAAGTTCTCTGATTTGACCAGTTTGTGCATGGCCTGGTACTCCGGGCCCATTTTCGCGACTGTCTTGATCCACTCTGGTTTGCGTTCGATCGGAACGGCAGAGTTTCTTGCCTCGATGCGAAGCATCTTCTTAGCAGGCTTAGTTCCAGGATCGGTCTGGGTCATATCTCAACTTTAGCAATGTCTTGAAGACGCACCTTTACCCGCTCGGCTGCCATAGCTGGGGTGACTAGCTTGCCGGTTAGGGCAGAAATTGTGCTGGTACCAGCATCTTTGATCCCGCAGGCAATGATGGTCTCGTAGGGATCGAGTGAGTTTGAACAATTCAGAGCAAAGCCGTGCATTGTGGTGTGATCGGCAACCCTTATGCCAATTGCGGCAATCTTTAGGTGCGTTCCGCCAACCGGCGCCCAAACTCCTGATCGACCCTCAACTCTTTCGGTTTCAAGACCGAAGTCAGCACAAACATCGATAAGTATTTGCTCGAGCCAGCGAACGTATCCGACCACATCGATTGGGTTAGGAAGTCTCATGATCGGGTAGCCAACCAGCTGACCTGGACCGTGCCAAGTAATCTTTCCGCCGCGGTCAACGTCAATAACCTCGGTGCCGTCGTCTGGTCGTTCGGAATCCTCAGTGCGCTTGCCGGCGGTGTAAACACCCTCATGCTCAAGCAAAATGCAGGTATCTGGCCTAGTGCCTTGGACTACTTCTTTATGAATGGTTCGCTGCAGAGCTAGACCATCAAGGTATGGCACGAAATCGGGATCAAGTCCTGCGGTTAGAAATTCCGGCACTTCTCAAGTCTAAGAGTTATCCCAAGAAGCAAATCCCACCTACTAGAGGTTGGGGTGCCTTGGGATGCTTAAAGCTATGAGGCAGATACATGCTCGTTTACTGGTTGCCCGAGGGTACTACCTGGGAAAACCCATTTCCGCTCCCAGTATCCGCAGCTACCAAGCTCACGACCAACTCGGCACTGAATATCTACTCACGCGTGGAAAAACACTTGGCCCCAGTTGGCCAACTATTGCCAAAGTGTTTGACGAAGCACAAATTGAATATTCACTTATTGAAGTTGGAAGTATCTGGCTAGTTGCGCCTGATAGTCAAAGGACTCGAAAGATTCTTTCGGGCCTCAACAAACTAGCCAAACAGAGCGCTAGCGAAGAGGTACATCTACCTGAGGTTGGCTTTGTGTCTGCGGGAATCAAAAAGCGGTTCGAACTTCGCACCTTGGTAGGGCCGGTGTTGATAGCACTGCTGAGCATGGGGCTGTTTTTAGTACCGAATCTGGTTCCAGAGCAAGAAATCTTGGATCATGCAAAGCAACCAGAGGTTTCCTGTGCATTGGATCTTTCCGCTGGTGAACTTAGAGATTGGGTAGCAGCAAGTCTCGAAGGACGTGGACCAACTAGCTCAGCGGAAGTGCTGGTGCAATCAGAACTTGGAACACTCACCCTTGAGATCCAACAAACACTTGGATCGACTCAAAGTGTAACGGGCCAAATCCACTGCGAGGATGGCCGTTCAAAAAGGTTGCACTATCGCCTTGACGCTTCCGCGAACGGAAACCTAGTCGAGATTGGGCAGGAACTAAATCCCTAGGTTGTTTTGGAAGTTCGCTTCTTCAAGACGAGCTTTTACGTCAACTAGATATCTAGAAGCGTCAGCACCGTCAACTAGTCGGTGGTCGTAGCTCAATGCCAGGTAAACCATCGAACGAATAGCAATTGACTCTTGACCGTCGCTGCTGGTGATAACTACCGGGCGCTTTTGGACGACACCAGTTCCCAAGATGGCTACCTGAGGCAAGAACACAACTGGGGTGTCAAACAAAGCTCCGCGGGATCCAGTGTTGGTAAGGGTAAAGGTTCCACCCATCATCTCGTCTGGCTTTAGCTTGTTCTCACGAGTGCGTGAAGCTAGGTCTGCAATCTGCTGCGCAATCTGAGCCAAGCTGAGGGATGCAGCATCACGGATAACCGGAGTTAGCAAACCACGCTCGGTGTCAACAGCAAAGCTGATGTTCTCGCTCGGGTGGTAGTTGATGGTTTCGCCTTCGATTGAAGCGTTTAGCTTTGGGTGAGAGCGCAGAGCCTCGGCACTAGCCAGGAAGAAAAAGGGCATGAAATTCAACTTGGTACCGGTAGCTGCAGTGAAGCGAGCTTGGATACTCTTTCGCATCTCAGCGATTCGAGTCACGTCTACTTCCACCACGGTTGTTAGCTGAGCTGATGAAACCATTGATGCAACCGCACGCTCGGCAAGTACCTTGCGCAGTCTAGACATCGGTTCGCTAGTTCCGCGCAGTGCGCTTATAGGCGCTGGTACGTGTGCTGCGGCTGGCGCAGCAGAAGATCCAACTGGAGCAGAAGTTGCCGCCATCACATCTTCTTTACGGATACGACCGCCAACTCCAGTTCCAGAAACTCGAGAAAGATCTACACCTGAATCTTGAGCAAACTTTCTAACCAGTGGTGTGACGTATCCGGCATCAGTTGATGAAGCGGCAGGAACAGAAATTACCGGCGCTGCAACTACTGGAGGTGCAACGGGAGGTGCAACAACTGGAGCAGCTACAACAACTGGTGGCGTTGCGATAACCGGAGGAGCAACAGGTGCTGCAACAACCGGAGGTGCTACTGGTGCTGGGGGAGCCTGCACTACTGGTGGGGCAACAGGCGCTGCGGCGGCTGGCGCGGCTGGTGCAGCTGAACCCGAACCTGAACCGATGATGACCAAAACCGCTCCAACTTGAACGGTCTCGTCTTCTTGAACAAGAATCTGCTCAATAACCCCAGCTACTGGTGATGGGATCTCGGTGTCTACTTTGTCTGTCGATACTTCTACAAGGGGCTCATCAACGTTGACGCTGTCGCCAACTTTCTTTAGCCAGCGGGTGACCGTTCCTTCGGTGACTGATTCACCTAGGGCTGGTAGCACTACGGATTCGCTCATTGTTTCTAACTCCTTGTTTATCTATCTAAAGTCTAGGCGTGGGCGTGTAAAGGCTTGCCGGCGAGGGCTAAGTGCGCCTCACCCATGGCTTCGTTCATGGTTGGATGAGCGTGAATCAAGGTCGCAACATCCTCCGGATAGGCTTCCCAGTTCACAATCAACTGAGCTTCACCGATTTGCTCGCCAACGCGAGAGCCGATCATGTGGACTCCAAGAACTGGACCATTGTTCCTGCGAACCAGTTTGATAAATCCTGCTGTGCCAAGAATCTGGGATTTTCCGTTGCCAGCTAGGTTGTACTCGTACGTTGAAACGTTCTCAGCACCAAACTTCTGAATAGCCTTGGCCTCAGAAAGACCAACTGATGCAATTTCAGGTTCGCAGTAGGTGACCTTTGGAATTCCGTCTTCGTCGATAGCTACCGGGTTTAGTCCCGCGATGTCTTCAGCGATAAAGATTCCCTGCTGGAAGCCGCGGTGGGCTAGTTGAACTCCTGGAACTATGTCGCCCGCGGCATAGACGCCGGGAAGGTTGGTGTTTAGGCGGTCGTTGGTGATTACCCATCCACGATCCATAGTCAGGCCTTGTTCCTCGTAGCCAAAGCCAGCGGTGTTTGGACCCCGTCCAACGGCAACCAGCATTAGCTCTGCTTCCACACGCGTCCCATCTTCTAGGACGGCAGTCACTGAAGAAGCAGTCTGTTCTACTCCACTGAAGCGAACTCCAAGCTTGAAATCGATTCCGCGCTTACGGTAAGCACGCTCAAGTGCCTTGGAGATTACTTCGTCCTCATTTGGAACTAGGTGAGGCAAGCCTTCGATGATGGTCACTTCAGATCCGAAAGAGCGCCAGATAGAAGCAAACTCAACACCGATGACTCCACCACCAAGAACTATCACGCTCTTTGGAACAAAATCCAATTTGAGGGCGTGGTCTGAGGTGATTACCCGTCCACCAATTTCAAGACCAGGAAGAGACTTTGAGTAAGAGCCAGTTGCCAAAACAACATTGGTTCCGGTGTAGTTATCGCCATTTACGGTCACGGTCTTAGGCCCGGTTAGGCGACCTTCTCCTGCAACAACGGTGATGTTTTTGGAATTGACCAGACCGGTTAGGCCTTTGAAAAGTTTGTCGATAATGCCATCGCGGTAGCTGTTGACTTTTGGCATGTCGATTGAGTTAAGGGTGGCATTGATTCCAAAGTTTTCTGCTTCGCGTGTGTTGTCCGCGATTTCAGCTGAGTGCAACAGGGCCTTGGTTGGGATACAACCGCGGTGCAAACAGGTTCCTCCGAGTTTGTCCTTTTCAACCAGCGCAACGCTTTTGCCAAGTTGGGCTGAGCGAAGTGCAGCTGCGTAGCCACCGCTTCCTCCACCGAGGATTACAACATCAAATGAGTGATCGGCCACGCGAATTTCTCCTTAGAGCAGGGATTTTTGGATGCGGGCTAAGTTTACTACCGTTATCAAGCTAGGTCGCGGGCTAGCTGAACCAGGGTGCGAACCGTGACTCCAGTGGCCCCCTTGGGTGTGTGTCCATAGGCAGCGCCGTCATTGTTTGCAGGTCCTGCAATATCCAAATGGGCCCACGAAGGAGCCTTCTTGCCCTCAGTTCCAATGAACTCCTTTAGGAACAAACCAGCAATCAGCATTCCACCGGCGCGATTTCCAATCTTCACGTTGGCGATGTCGGCGATATCTGAGTTCAGAAGCGGTCGAAGCTCATCAGGCAGTGGCATGTGCCAAACCAGCTCACCGCTGGTAGCTGCAGCATCCTGCACCTTTTTTATTGCCTTTTCATCTCCCATGAGTCCCGCATACCTATTACCCAAGGCAACGGTGGCAGCTCCGGTAAGAGTTGCAACATCAACTATGTAATCTGGGGATTCTTCCGAAGCCATCGATAGACCATCGGCCAGAACTAGTCGACCTTCAGCGTCGGTGTTTAGAACCTCGACGGTCTTTCCATTTCGAATCTTGATGACATCGTTTGGTCTGGTGGCACCGCCCGAGGGCATGTTCTCAGCTAGACACAGCCACGCGGTCGCCTTGATTGGAAGCCCCAGCTCCGCAATAGCAATCAATGCCTGAAGACAAGAAGCTGCGCCAGTCATGTCGTATTTCATACCGACCATTGATTCGGCAGGCTTTAGGGACAGCCCTCCGGTGTCGAAGGTGATGCCCTTGCCAACTAGCGCGATTGAGGTTTTGGCACCGGTTGGCTTGTATTCAAGTTTTACTAATCGAGGTGGGCGGTTAGAGCCTTTTCCAACTGCGTGAATTCCTCCAAGCCCATCGGCCAGTAGGTCCTTTTCTTCCCAAACCTTGATCTTTACCGGTAAACCCTTTACCAACTTCTTTGCAGCTGCCACCATCACCTCTGGGTATAGATCATTTGCTGGTGCGTTGACCATGTCTCTAGTTCGGTGAACCGCAGCGGCCACGACTTCTAGCTGCGCAAGCTCGCTGGCGGTTGGCTTTAGAGAGGTAAGAAGTGTGAGCTTACTCAATACCTTCTTGGTCGCTTTTGGTTTGTATGTCAGATACTCGTAGTTTCCTAACTGGAACCCTTCAATTGCAGCCAGGACCTGCTCTTTAGTTGTTATTGGAATGTCAATAACAACGTGTTCGAAGTTGCCAAGCTCTCTGGCTGCAGCCCCCATTGCCTGTCGAATCGAATCAATCTCAAGCGTTATTCCAAGTCCAACCACAGCGATAACCGAAGAACTAGGGCCGGAAAGTTTCTTGATGGATCCGACCTCGGAGGAAACTCCGAGGGATTCAAGGTTGATTGCCGCCGTTAGCTTCGAATCGAGATTGTTCTTCGATAGCTTCAAGTCCTTAGCGCTGGATTGGACGCCAATAACCGTAGCGGTTAGGCGCGAGGTGGCAGGCGAGGTTTGGGTCAGGGTTATCTTCAGCTTTGTCATAGCGTCCATGCTATTCCAGCTTGTGCTTAGACTTGGAGCATGTCCAATGAGCCGCTATACGAGTTCGAGTTTGATCAGGTCGAGGTCCCCGCAGGTCTTCACCTGATTGCGGGCCTGACTGGCTTTACTGATGCCGGGGGAGTGCTTAACCAGTTCTCTGAGAACATCTTTGCGAATCTTTCGACATCGCAGATTCTGACCTTTAATAACGACGAGTTACTCGATTACCGCTCCAGACGTCCTGTGATGTATTTCGAAAAAGACCACATCGAGGATTACGAACCAGCAAGCCTTGGACTATACCTAGTGCATGACGAAGCGAATCAACCATTTTTATTCCTTCACGGATATGAGCCGGATTTCAGGTGGGAAGCATTCACAAATGCAATCCTTCGCCTAATCAAAAGACTGCAAGTAAAAGACGTCACCTGGCTTCACGCCATTCCTTTTCCTATTCCACACACTCGAGACATCGGTGTCACTGTCTCGGGGAACAGAAAAGACATTGTCAATGAGCTTTCGGAATGGAAACCACAAACCCAGGTTCCTGGAAATGTGCTGCACCTTCTTGAGTTCAAGGTTGCGCAGACCAGCATGCCGATCGTTGGTTATGTTTTGCTTTGCCCTCACTATCTAGCCGACAACGATTTCCCTCAAGCAGCGGTTGCCGCTTTTGAGTTGGTGTCCTCTTCAACCGGGTTGGTGTTCCCGACAGATGATCTTCGTGAGGATGGTGTGCAGTTCCTTGCAAAGCTTTCTGAACAAATCACAGAGAACCCAGAGCTTCAAAAGATGATCTCAACTCTTGAACAGGGATACCAAAACGAAGTGACCGGTCCTTCTCGCGCACCAATCAGGAAGCCTTTTGTGAAACTTCCAAACGCTGATGAAATAGCTGCTGAACTTGAAAGCTATCTAGCCTCTAGGCAGCGAAACAATCCTGACGAGTCACAGAGCTAAAGTTTCACCCGACAGGGTCTCTAGTATTTCCCAATTCTTTATCAGTGATTCACGGTTAGTGATCTTTGGAACAATTCCTTCACTGGGCTCACCCCAGAGCTCGAGTATTTTCGGAACTCGATAGCTACCACCTGGCAATGAGCTATCTGTTGCCGCCTCGATAATTGGAAGAGCACCTTTGGCCGCTGACTGAGCCATAAACGATTCAAAAAATCGTGTGCTCTTTGGTCCATATGGTTCCGCCCTTGCAAAACCAGGGTGAGCAGCTAAAGAACTAAATGACTCTGACCCGAATCTGTTTTGTAGCTCGATTGCGAATAAGTAGTTAGAAAGTTTGCTTGCGGAGTAGCTTGCTCCTGCGAAATAGGACTTGGGTGATCCTGCAGGACCAAGCGCACTTGGTGCGAACCTTGCAACTATTGACGAGACGGAAACCACTCTTGCAACTGCAGCACGAAGCGCAAGTAAGTCAGCAACTAGTGCAAAGTGTCCAACCGCGTTTACCCCGAAGTGATACTCGATTCCAGAATCTGTTTCCTGATAGCTGGATAGGACTTTGGCTCCCGCATTTAGAACCAGCACGTCCCACTTCTTGTGTGCCTGGGCAAACCTTGGCGCGAATGCTTTTACGCTCGATTGATTAGATAGGTCCAAAGCCAGAGCCGAGATCTGACCATTTGGGTACTCGGACTTTAATCGAGCCACTGCCTTTTCACCCCGCTCAAGGTCACGGCTCGTGATAACAACCTCAAAGCCAACTTGAAGCAATCCGCGGGCCGTTTCGAAGCCCAGGCCAGTGTTGGCTCCCGTGATAATCGCTAGCGGCATGGCTCAAGGCTAGGTCAGGAATAGCAAAAGCCGAATCGTTGTTTACCTAGAGGCACGGTGTTTGGGGTCAAAAGAGCTCGGGATACCGTGGCATAATAAGAGAAGACCCAGTCAGACGGATTTATCCGACTTGACATGGGTCTTAGTAATGCCTGGAAAAGCCTTCCGGTGAGAGGACCAATTGGCAAAAGCTCCTGCAGCTCCAAAAAAAGAAGCCCGCACAGCGGGTTCTAAGAGCGCGCTCAAGACCAAAAAGGCAACCACTACCTCGAAAACTTCTAAACCAGTTTCAAAAACTTCCAAACCAGCAAAAGCTGCCGCCAAGCCTTCAGCCAAGGCTAAGGCAACTGCTAAATCAGTCAAGCCTGCAGCCAAGACGTCTGCAAAAACTTCTAAAGCTACTCCTGCATCAAAGTCCGCTAAAGGCAGCGCTGTTTCGAAAAACACCAAGGCAGTTAAGGGATCTACTGGTCCGGCATCTAAAGCTTCCAAAAAAGAATTAAAGGGCAAGGCAGGAAAACTTAGCTCTAAGGGTAAAGCTCTTCTCGATGACGAACTTGAAGACGACGAAGAAATTGAACTTGAATCTGTCGAAGACATCGTCGCAGACGTCGCCGAAGCTGTAGACATCACCGCTGTCGAGCCAGAGCTTCCTGCAGCTGATGAGGTGGAAGAAGTCGTTGTTCCCGGTGGTGGATTTGTTCTTTCACACACCGAAGAAGATGATATTCCAACTCAGAGCACCACAATCACTGGTGCAACTGCTGATCCGGTTAAGGATTACCTAAAGCAGATTGGTAAAGTCGCCCTCCTTAATGCAGAGCTTGAAGTAGAGCTTGCAAAGAGAATCGAAGCTGGTTTGTTTGCCGAAGAAAAACTCGCGGGTAAGCGCAAGCTCGCAAGAGACATGGAACGCGATTTGAAGTGGGTTGTGAAAGATGGCCAAAAGGCAAAATCCCACCTACTTGAGGCAAACCTTCGTTTGGTTGTTTCGCTTGCAAAGCGATACACCGGAAGAGGAATGCAGTTTCTTGACCTAATTCAAGAAGGAAACCTAGGCCTTATTCGTGCAGTAGAGAAGTTTGACTACACCAAGGGTTACAAGTTCTCAACATATGCAACCTGGTGGATTAGACAGGCCATCACACGTGCTATGGCGGACCAGGCTCGAACCATTCGTATTCCAGTTCACATGGTTGAAGTAATCAACAAACTAGCTCGCGTGCAGCGCCAGCTACTTCAGGATCTCGGCCGTGAACCAACCCCTGAAGAACTCGCAAGAGAGCTCGATATGACGCCTGAAAAGGTCGTAGAGGTCCAGAAGTATGGACGCGAGCCAATTTCACTTTCTACTCCACTTGGAGAAGACGGTGACAGCGAATTCGGTGACCTTATCGAAGACACCGAGGCCGTCGTCCCAGCGGATGCCGTTGGTTTCACCATGCTGCAACGTGAGCTGGAAAGAATCCTCCAGTCACTTCACCCGAGAGAAGCCGGAGTCATCAAATCACGCTTCGGACTTGGAGATGGAGTTCAGAAAACTCTTGACCAGATCGGCGAAGAATTCGGTGTCACACGAGAGCGAATCCGACAGATAGAGTCCAAGACCATGTCGAAGCTAAGGCACCCCTCACGCTCCCAAATGCTGCGTGACTACTTAGACAACTAGATAACCTTGAGGCTCTCTCTTGCAGTTTTAGTCGGCAAACTAATTCGTATTGTCGCCAAACTGCGAGGCGGGGGATCGGCAATTCCCGGTCGCATCGCAATGCTGATCGAACCAAAACTTCTCAGCAAAACTCTTGGTGCCCTAAAGTACGGAGTTATCTTCGTTTCTGGCTCAAACGGTAAGAGCACCACCACCTCTTTGGTCGCCGGAACCCTCGCCTCTCAAGGACTCAAGGTTTTTAGCAATCCATCCGGTGGAAACATGCCACAGGGCATCGGCTCAGCCGTGATCGGCCAAGCATCCCTTTCTGGGTCACTCGATGCAGACGTAGCTGTACTTGAAGTTGATGAAGCTTACGGTGAAGTTTTGGCTCCATTTATTGCACCCAGCTGGGTTGTGCTCACCAACGTTCAAATTGACCAGCTCAACAGATTCTTTGAACCAGATCGCGTGGTTGGAATGCTGCTGGCTGCAGCAAGCAGTGCAACAAAAGGTGTTGTGATCAACGGCTCAGATGCCAATCTTGTTGACATCGGAGCAATGCTTGCCGATGTATCGGTAACTCAGGTTCAGGTGTCAGAAAAAGCTCTTTCGAAATGGCCCGCTGGAGCATTAGCCGCTCCAAGGTTTGGCAAGGGGAACGTTGTAAATGACATCCCAGTTTCAGTTTCAGTTGTTGACGAAGTAGATGGTGTTGCAACGCTTTCGCTGGGGGGAGTAATGACATCCGTGCAGCTTCCAGGCAAAGGTTTGCACTTTGCCATCGATACGGCTTTAGCTTTTTCGGTGGCAGAGCGAATTCTTGGCAGCTCCTTTGATATGCAGGCTGCTTCAGCAGCTATTTCAAGTCAACAGACTGTTTACGGGCGTGGCGAAATAACCAGCTATCAGGGTGTTGAGATTCAGATTCTTATGATGAAAAACCCATCAAGCATGAGAGCCACATTGGTTGCGATGGAGGATCCAGAAACAGCGATTTGGATTGCGATGGACGAGGGAACCCCTGACCCATCGTGGATTTTCGATATTGACCTGGCTCGAATTGGTGAGGTCAGAATGATTTCTGGCTCGCGCGCCTGGCACTGGGCAACACGCCTTAGCTACCTAGGCAAATCCATTGAAAAAGTTCAGCCCGATAGCAAGCAGGCGCTTGCTGAGTATGTTTCATTTCTGAAAACCAGTGGCAAACGCGGGACTCTATTGACTAACTACGAGCAAATGATGGCTATCCGCAAACTAATGGGCTTTTTGGATCTGGAGAGTGGAAAATGACAGTCAAATTCCTGCACCTATTTCCTTCCCAGCTTGGCCTAAATGGCGAAAGAGGAAATCTCGACGCTTTGGTTGCAAGGCTCAAATGGTCGGGTATCGATTCGACTGTTCAAGAATTTGACGGTTCGGAATCAATTGCATCAAACATCGACGCAGTGTTCATCGGTTCCGGCACACTGGCCGGAGCACTTGAAGCACTCGAACTAGTTCAGGGGCAAGCCGCGAAGCTAAGGGAACTTGCCGCTGATGGAGTTCCTTTTTTGGCTCTAGGCTTGGGCTGGGAAATATTGGGCGAGAGTATCGAGCTATTAGATGGCAGAACTGTTGCAGGAGCTGGGATATTTCCTTCCCGAAGCCAGCGAGTGGCTAATCGCGCTTCTAGTGAAAGCTACGGTTTTGACCAGGCTGGAAATCTAACAACCGGGTACTCCAACCATTCCTCAGAAATCGAACTGTTGGGTACAGCTCAGCCGCTTGTCTTACTGAAGACAGGGTTTGGAAACAGCTCGAGTAAGTCTGCTAAAAAAGTACCAGGCGAGGGCCTCGTGGATGGCAATTTGATGGCTGCAAGATTGAATGGCCCGCTGCTACCAATGAACCCAAACCTCGCGGATCAGTTTTTAGCGATTGTGGCGAAAAAATCTGGCTTCAATTATGAACAGTTGAGTGCAGAGGCAAAAATTGCCGATGACTACGCCGGTATGGCCAGGTCTGAACTAAAGCAGCGACTAACGCGCTAGAAGTTTGTCGGTTTCGTCAAGCCAACCTTTTGCGATTGGCTCAAGTTTTTCCTTGTTGGCCTTGCCGTGGTGGGCACAAAACAACAGTTCTCCAGTTGCAAGAGAGACCCTTATGTAGGCCTGAGCACCGCAAACGTCGCAGCGATCCGCTGCGTTGAGGGTGGAGCCTGGGTTCGTTGCTGTTGCTTCAACTGGTTGCATGTGTGTATCCCTTCTGAGCTAATCTCAACACACACATCGGACTTTTTAGTCCATTTAGAGCCTCTTTTCGCTAAAAGCGAAGTATTTTCCTTCTCATGGGTGTTGGTTTCAAGGCCCACCCGCCCACAAGCTTAAGATTCTCAAGTGGCAAGCGAAGACTACTCAGCAAGGCACCTCTCGGTCCTAGAAGGCCTAGAGGCGGTTCGCAAACGCCCAGGAATGTATATCGGCTCCACCGATGGGCGCGGTCTGATGCATTGCCTATGGGAGATCATCGACAACAGCGTCGATGAGGCTCTGGCTGGACACGGCAAGAAAGTACTTATTGAGCTGCAAAAAGACGGCAGCGTAACTGTTGAAGATAACGGCCGAGGAGTCCCGGTGGACATCGAGCCCAAAACTGGACTTTCTGGTGTTGAGGTGGTTTTCACCAAACTTCACGCAGGTGGAAAATTCGGATCGGGTTCCTACGCAGCATCCGGTGGACTCCACGGAGTAGGCGCATCTGTAGTCAATGCTCTTTCAGAGCGTTTAGATGTTGAAGTAGATAGAAACGGGCAAACCTATTCGATGTCTTTCAGGCGCGGGGAGCCTGGGGTATTTGATGACAAAAAGGGCATTTCTCCAACCAACCCTTTCAAGCCTTTCGTCAAAAAAAGCGAGCTTCAGATTTCTGGCAAGGTCGCAAAGACAAAAACTGGAACTCGGGTTCGCTACTGGCCAGATCCGCAAATTTTCGTTAAGGAAACTGCCTTTGATTTAAAGGAAGTTGAAGACAGGGCACGCCAAACCGCCTTTCTAGTGCCTGGACTCGTAATCAGTTTGAGCGATAAGCGCACAGCTAAGGGAATCAAACAAGAGTTCAAATTCGAGGGTGGTATCTCAGAGTTCGTCAACTTCCTCGCCCCGGATACAGCACTAACCTCGGTGTGGCGTCTGCGCGGAGACGCGGAGTTCACCGAGACCGTTCCAGTCCTAGATAAAAAGGGCAACATGGTCTCAACCGAGGTCACACGCAACTGTGAAGTGGACATCGCCCTCCGGTGGGGAACTGGATACGAGACAAACTTCCGTTCCTTTGTGAACGTGATTGCAACCCCCAAAGGCGGAACTCATGTTGCCGGATTTGAACAGGGTGCAGTAAAGGCAATTCGTGCCGAGATTGATGCAAATTCGAGAAAGCTCAAACTTGGAAGCGACAAGGTCGAAAAAGAGGACATTCTTGCAGGCCTTACTGCAGTAGTTGCTGTCCGGTTAGCCGAGCCGCAGTTTGAAGGTCAGACTAAGGAGATCCTTGGAACTCCAGCGGTCAAGAACATAGTTTCTGCAATTGTTGCAAAACGATTGAACGAACGATTGAAATCCACCAAACGCGATGACAAGACTCAATCTGCTCTAGTTCTCGAAAAAATCGTGGCCGAGACAAAGGCTCGAGTATCGGCCCGAACTCACAAAGAAACACAGCGTCGTAAGAACGCTCTCGAGAGCTCTTCGTTGCCAAGCAAGCTAGTTGATTGCAGGACATCAGAAACTGAAGTTTCGGAGTTGTTCATCGTTGAGGGTGACTCGGCTCTTGGAACAGCAAAGCTGGCTCGAAACAGTGAGTACCAGGCGCTTTTGCCAATCCGCGGAAAGATTCTGAACGTTCAGAAAGCTTCAGTTGCAGACATGCTTTCCAACACCGAATGCGCTTCGATCATTCAGGTTCTTGGTGCAGGCTCTGGCCGCAGTTTTGAGTTAGATGCTGCAAGGTACGGAAAAGTAATCCTAATGAGCGATGCGGATGTTGATGGCGCTCACATCCGTACTTTGCTTTTGACACTGTTTTTCCGCTACATGCGCCCATTGGTTGAAGCAGGACGAGTCTTTGCAGCGGTGCCACCGCTACACCGTGTGACTGTTGTTAACGCCGGATCAAAATCCAATGAGCACATCTACACCTACTCGCAAGCTGAGCTAGAAAAGCTTTTAGCAAAACTCAAAACTGCCAAGAAGAGCTACCAAGAGCCAATCCAGCGCTACAAGGGTCTTGGAGAAATGGATGCCGAGCAGCTCGCGGAAACTACTATGGACCGCTCCAAGAGAGCGCTTAGGCGAGTCACAGTAAAAGACGCAGAAGCTGCCGAGAAGATGTTTGAACTTCTAATGGGAAATGAAGTTGGTCCTCGAAGAGATTTCATTATTGACTCAGCGGATTCGCTGGAGCGGGAAAGAATCGACGCTTAGGTTCTTCCAACAAAGCTGATCGCTGGAGCAGGATCTCCCGAAGCGTCACGTTTTTGAAGCTCGTATTCAACACCAATTGCTTTACCCTTGCCGTCAATTAGCTGGAAGCCTTCAGGACCGACGTATCCAAAAACGATTTGATTCTGCCCGCGGATGAACTTCTGGCAGCGCACGCCTCCAGTTGCCCGACCCTTCTTAGGGAACTCGTCGATCTTTGAAACCTTCATTCCACCACCGTCGGTTCCTGGAAGTGAAGCATTGCTATTTGCAACTGTCAGCACGACGTTTTTCTCCTTAGGTTTTAGAACGCCGAAATAGACAACTTCTGAGTCTGTCTTGATGCCAGCCATGCCTGCGCCATTGATGCTTTGAGGTTTGACTGCCTTTGCATCAAAGCGCAGTAGCTGAGCGTCCTGAGTAATGAACACCACTTCGTCAGTTTCAAGCGAGGCGGCTGCACCGACTACTTTGTCGGATCCCTTGAGGTTTATGCAGGAAAAATCCGACTTGGCTGGGAAATCTGGGGTGATCCGCTTGACTATTCCATTTTTGGTTCCGAGAGCAATGATGGTCTTCTCATCGACTGGGAATAGAGCTAAGACCTTCTCTTTTTTACCAAGGCCAAGAAACTCTGCAGTCGGGGTTCCTGAGTTATGGGTTGCGCTGTCGCCAATTGGGATGTCTCCAACGTGGGTGCGAAGCATACGTCCGGCATCTGTGACAAAGACCACATCACTTCTGGTTGTGGAAGCAAACCAGTTTCGGTAGCCGTTTTTTCTCACTGTGGGCTCTTTGGCATCCTCTGATCTAAATACCCGCCCAGCAGCGGTGAGGGTGATAGCCGAGGGGGAGTCTGTCAGCTCAGCGTTGACAAGTTTCTTGGTAGCTGCAGATTCAGTGACTACCTCGCCTTCTGCTTGCAACGAGGTTCTACGATCGTCGCCGTAATTTTTGGCTACTTCTTCCATTTCTGAGGCGACCAGATCCTTTAGGGCTTTATCGCTTTTGAGGATCTTCTCTAACTCAGCGATTTCAAGGAGCAGCTGCTTTTTCTCAGTTTCGAGCTCAAGCTTTGAAAACTTTGTGAGGCGGCGAAGCCTCAGTTCGAGAATGTACTCAGCTTGAATGTCGCTGAGCTTGAACTTCTTCATCAGCTTGGTCTTAGCTTCCTGGACTTCCTCTGACCCTCTGATGATCTTGATTACTTCATCTATGCCAACGATGGCAAGCAGCATTCCCTCGACCAGATGCAATCTAGCCTGGCGTTTTCCAAGTCGGTTTTCGCTTCTTCTTCTGATGACGATGATGCGGTGAGCAAGGTATACGCCCAGCAAATCACGCAGTCCAAGAGTCTGGGGTTGGCCTTCGACCAAAGCTACGTTGTTGATTCCGAAGCTGTCTTCCATCGGTGTGTAGCGGTAGAGCAGGTCAAGAACAACTTGTGGATCAAAGCCGGTTTTGAGTTCGATGATCAGCTTTAGGCGATTGGTTCTGTCGGTTAGGTCAATCACATCTGAAATGCCCTGGAGCTTCTTGGCATTTACTCCCTCTTTGATCTTTTCAATGACCTTTTCGGGACCCACGAGGTATGGAAGCTCAGTGACAACTAGCCCCATCTTTCTCGGCGCTACCGACTCAACGCTCACTCGTGCCCTTGTTTTGAAGCTGCCGCGACCGGTTTCGTAGGCTTCCTTGATTCCTTCCCCGACCATGATGATTCCACCGTTGGGAAAATCAGGTGCCGGAACAATAGCCATTAGGTCATCGAGAGATGCCTTCGGATTCCTTAGAAGATAAATTGCCGCCTTCACAACTTCGCGCATGTTGTGCGGGGGCATGTTTGTTGCCATACCCACGGCAATACCCGAAGCACCGTTAACCAACAGGTTTGGAAATGCCGCTGGCAACACTTCTGGCTCGGAAAGTTGTGCGTCGTAGTTGGGCTTGAAATCAACGACGTTCTCGCTGAGCCCTTCGTTCATCACCAAAGCTGCTGACGAAAGGCGAACCTCCGTATACCTAGCTGCCGCTGGACCATCATCTAGGGAACCGAAGTTTCCATGACCGTCGATAAGTGGAACACGCAAGGAAAACGGTTGAGCCATTCGAACTAGAGCGTCATAGATGGCGCTGTCACCGTGAGGGTGAAGCTTTCCCATTACCTCACCGGTCACTCGAGCTGATTTCACATGACCGCGGTCTGGGCGAAGTCCCATCTCGCCCATTTGATAAACAATTCGACGGTGGACTGGCTTCAGGCCATCTCTGGCATCTGGAAGGGCACGGGAGTAGATAACTGAGTACGAGTACTCCAGGAACGAGTCCTGCATCTCCTTGGATAGGTCGATGTCAAAGATTCGTTCCGGAACTTTATCGATTTGTTCTTTGGCCATGATCTTCCTGCTGCTGTGGCAAACTTAGCTTCGATGCTACCTTCTGTACCAAATTCATTTGGGAGGCTTTCCGAGGCTTATCTCAGTGCATTCCTTGCGCTCGACGGCAAACCAAACCCACTCTCACTTCCAGCCAAGCAAAGCTATCTGGTTATCCTCGTCGATGGACTAGGGGTTGCAAACATCAAAGCAGCCGGAGGTCACGCCGGATTTCTTAATCAGAAGCTAAGTACTTCTAAGTCTCTTTATTCGGGCTTTCCCACAACAACCGCCACAAGCCTGGCAAGTTTTGCAACTGGTAAGCAAAGCGGTGAACACGCATTTATTGGCTACCGCGTATTTGACCGAGAAATATCCAAGCCAATCAATTTACTCAATGACTTAGGCACTGAGTTCCCGCCTCAGAAGTATCAAGATTTGCAGACCATCAGTGAGCAGGCGGTACAGGCTGGCAAGAATGTCGTTACGGTTGGACCGGGGGAGTATGAGGGAAGTGGTTTTACCCAAGCCACGATGCCGGCTTCAAAATACTTGGCCGCAAAGACATTGCAGGAACGTTTTGACATTGCAAGAGGCGAGATTACAAAGCCAGGCACGCTGGTTTATCTCTACATACCCGAACTTGACCAACTCGCACATCGATTCGGGTCTCAATCTCAAAACTGGCTAAACACCGTAGAAGATCTTGATTCGGTTCTTGCTATCTTCATGAAATCTCTCCCAAAAACAGCAGGCGCAATTCTGACAGCAGATCACGGTGTGATTGATGTTCCTCAAACATCACACGTCTATCTTGAGCACTACGAGTCAATGAAGGACCTTGCCATGATTGGGGGAGATCCCAGAGTTGGATTCTTGTACTTTGAAACTGGAATCGATCTAGTCGCAAAGCGCGAAGCACTCCAGGCTGATTTAGGCGCACAAGCTGAAGTTGCGACAATGCAAGAACTGGTTGATGCTGGTTGGTACCGGCCACTAAGTGAATCGGCTAAGAAAGTTGCCCCTGATTTGGTGGTTTTACCTAAGGGCGATCGAGTTGTTTACCATCGAGAATTTGCAAAAGTGAAATCGATGTCGATGATTGGCCAACACGGTGGAATGAGCAAAGCCGAGTGGGAAGTTCCGCTACTGGTTTTCTAAGAAGCCTTAGTCTTCAGTCTTTGTTCCAAAAACAATTTGATCCCAGCTTGGGATAGATGCACGCCCACGCTTGGGTGAATTTGATGAGTCAGGATTTACTGGAGCAGGCGTAGGCTCTGGCTCTTCCTCGAGAATAACTGGCTCTGGCACATACTCAACAATCCTCAAGCCTTCAGTGGAAGGGTGTGGATCTAGCTGCTCAACGCTTTCGCGTTCACTTCTTTTCTTTCGCAGAGCGTCTAGCAGATCTGCAGTTTCAGAAATTGCTGTTTCATCTGGTTCGGAAGCAGTTGTATTCAGCGGTGCTGCGGAGGTAGGGATTGACCTCACAAGATCAACAGTTTCACCCAGGCTCTCGGTAATCGAAGTTGGCTCTGTTGCAACCGGTCGAAGTCTTGGTGCTTGGCTTGCAAGTCTGTCCTGAGACGAGAGGTTGATTGCCACATCGTTTTCCGGAGACAGGGCAAGACGTTTCGGGTTATAACTCCAGGTAGCTTTTTTTGTTTCGCCGTTGAGCTCGAATTCACAGAAGATAAAAAAGCCTTGATCAGGAGCCTTGAGAGCAGACCAGAGCTCTATGCCTGCGCCGCTGGCAGCCAATCTTGATTTGATGATGTCGCCAAACTCTCGAGCGGTTGGTTCATTGAATCGATCACCCGCGATTTCCAGCCTCACGGTTAGGGCGTTTAGAACTGCATGATTTAGTTCATCCAGAACCGGTTGGGCAAACTTGCGAATGTACTCTTCCGGAGCTCCGCTGGCGGCGATGATGTCTTCGATACTTCTGCCAACTCGGATCTCTTCTTGAATCTCCCTAGGACTTAGGGTTGGAGCGTCGAGCTGCGACTGCGTTTCGCCTCGGCTGGCGCGCCTGACAGTTTCGTCAACTAAGAGTCGGTAACGCACCCCTTCGGCGGTTTCGAGCAATAGAAAGTCACCATCTGCGCCCAGGAACTTTATGTCTTTCATGGCTTGTCTTCTCCTAACAAGAAGTGTGCCAGCAAGGGCCCCGTGGGCCTAGCCAAAACACGGGAGTTTCCAAGGAAATTGTCGCTGTGTCGGTTTGCTATTGGGTGGTTTTTGTTGGACACTACTAGCGCTTACCGAAGAACTGAAGGGTCCCACAATGGCAACCGATTACGACGCCCCTAGAAAAGCTGACGATGACACCGAGTCCATCGAGGCTATAAAAGAGCGCGTTCCTGCTACCACAGGAGCTTCGGATACTGAAGTTGATGACTCCGGCGACTCGTTTTCAATCCCGGACGTTGTCTCAGAAGATCTAGATGTTGTGGTTTTGCCTCCACAAGATGACGAATTCACCTGTTCAAATTGCTTTATTGTGAAGCACCGCTCACTGGTTGCAAGAAAGACCAAGAACGGCCCAATCTGTTCAGAGTGTGACGCTTAGTTTTTTGCCCTGAGCACTTCGGCTAGTTGTGCTGGCTTTCGAGTTGAGATGATCCAGTAGGGGGTCGGATCATTTGGATCATTCAAAGAGATCTTTATGGCGGTTTTTACAGTTCCCTGGAAAACTTTGTAGGCGGCCGGGTCTAGTTTCGGTCCGCGTTCAGAAAAAATCTGATCTTTAGCGATCTCTTCGATTTTCCCAATTAAATTCCTCGGAATCCTTGCACGGGCTACTGTTAGATGAGAACTTCCCACCTGAATAACTGGGGCCAAGAAAAATAGCGCTGCCCAAATTGATATCACCAGAATTAGCCCAACAGCTATTCCAATTCGATAATCAAACGGCTCAGAAACCAGTGTCACAGCCGGCAACAGCGTTGCCACCGCTATAAAGGTTCCTAAATTTGGGCGAACTCGCTCCCTATAGACAATTGGCTCTGTCGGTTCTGGGTTGGGCACAGTTTCTAGATTACGCTGTCATCTGATGAGTGAAGTTCGAGTATTGATAAGCGCCCCAGAGGGTTTTGCACCGGTCTACGCCAAACCAGGAGATGCGGGTGCTGACTTGCGCTCTTTTGTTGCAACCACTGTTCCGGCCCGGTCTCGAGTATTGGTGCCTACCGGTGTTTCGATTGCACTCCCTAATGGGTATGTAGGGTTAGTTCACCCAAGATCAGGTTTGGCGGCAAAGCACGGCATCACAGTCTTGAATACACCTGGAACCATCGATGCTGGTTACCGCGGTGAGATTATGGTGATTTTGTATAACAGTTCTGATACTGATTTTGAAATTGCCGCAGGGGATCGAATTGCTCAGCTTCTTATCCAGTCTGTCGAGAAGGCTGTTTTTACCGCAGTTGACAAACTTCCTGATAGTGAACGCGGCGAAACTGGTTTCGGTTCGAGTGGTCGAGCCTAGATGCTCGCATACGGAAATTCAAAGTCAGCACCCATCGACCGGGTTTCCGCTGGCCCATTTGACTCCAGCGAAGTAATTGAAATTAAGCCATTAGTTGACTTTGGTGCGGTTCAGATCCCAATTCGTGAAGATGTCACGCTGAAACTTGAGGTCGAAGAGGCATCTAGTCGGATAGTTGCTCTAACTGTTGATCACCAGGGATCGTCTTTGCAACTGCAGGCTTTTAGTGCCCCTGGCAGCGAAGGTATCTGGCACGAAATTCGAGCAGCGCTCGAACAATCAATTCAGTCCCAAAACGGCAAAACTGAAACGGTCATTGGTCCATTGGGTCCGGAGCTCAACGCTCAATTACCAACCCGTGACGGAGGTTTCAGACTTGCAAAGTTCATTGGTGTTGATGGACCGAAGTGGTTTCTTCGCGGTGTTATTTCAGGTTTAGCTCTGGCTGACACTCTTGCCATGACTTACATGATTGATATCTTTCGCTCCGTGGTGGTTATGAGAGGTACTAGCCCGATGCCTCCAAAGGAACTGCTTCCACTCGTTGCTCCCGCTGCAGCTAAAAAGGCTCTTTCCTGATGTCCAATGATGAACTGCGCGATTCTGCCGCAAAGCGACTCGGTGTTAGTGCTGAAAATGGAAATCTTCAGTTTGACAAAAAGTCTTTACTTGCAGGAATGGGTGGCTGGCTCGGCGTAGTTGAGACCATCCTGCCGAGCGTTTTGTTTGGAACTAGCTTTGCCATAACCGGCGAGGCACTGATTTCGGTATCGCTGGCTGGCGGCACCTCAGCCTTGTTCATTCTTTATCGGTTGATTACGCGCAAGTCAGCTTCCAGTGCTTTGATTGGAGCTTTGGCTGTTGGATTTGCAGCTTGGTTAGCTCTGCGTGAAGGCGGTCAAGCAGTTGACTACTTTATACCTGGATTTATCACTAACGCCGTCTACGGATCTGTTCTGTTGCTATCAATTCTGGTGAGATGGCCAATAATCGGTGTGCTGGTAGAAATCCTTCGAGGCCACGATACGAGCTGGCGGAAGAATAAGAAGGTGTTGGCCATTTACTCAGGGGTGACTGCCTTTTGGGTTGGGTTCTTTAGTCTGCGACTGGCTATTCAGCTTCCCCTCTACTTTGCTGGCAATACAGAGCTACTAGCAACGGCGCGAGTTGCAATGGGTCCACCGTTATACGCCCTAGTGATCGTGTGCACTTGGCTGATGCTTAGGGCCACCGTTTTAAAGCCCCGCTAGGGATGGTATTTTTAGAGCTAAGGGCCCAGCGGGTCCATGGGAAATAGGGAGTAAATAGTGTCCAAGGTAGATAGTTTCGGCGTCGCGCGCGAGCTAGAAGTTTCGGGTAAGAAGTATCGAATCTTTGACATGTCCAAATTAGATGCCAAGACTCTTCCTTACAGCCTCAAGATTTTGCTAGAGAACCTGCTTCGAACCGAAGATGGCGCCAACGTGACTTCTTCACACATCCAATCCATTATCGATTGGGATCCAAAGGCCGAGCCAGATACCGAAATTCAGTTCACTCCGGCTCGAGTGATCATGCAGGACTTTACTGGAGTGCCATGTGTAGTTGACCTTGCCACCATGCGCGAGGCGATGGTCGAGCTTGGGGGAGACCCAAAGAAAATCAACCCGCTTGCACCTGCAGAACTAGTCATCGACCACTCGGTTGTTATCGATGTGGCTGGATCAGCCGATGCCTTTGAGCGCAACGTTGAATATGAGTACCAGAGAAACGAAGAGCGCTACCAGTTCCTGCGTTGGGGACAGATGGCCTTTGATGATTTCAAGGTGGTTCCTCCGGGCACTGGAATTGTCCACCAGGTAAACATTGAATACCTAGCCCGCACAGTGATGACCCGCGAAGTTGATGGGGTTTTGCAGGCTTACCCTGATTCTTGCGTTGGAACCGATTCTCACACCACCATGGTCAACGGTCTTGGCGTGCTCGGTTGGGGAGTTGGAGGAATCGAAGCCGAGGCTGCGATGCTTGGCCAACCTGTTTCAATGCTTATTCCTAAAGTTGTTGGCTTCAAGCTCACCGGTCAGATTCCAATGGGGGCAACCGCTACCGACGTAGTTCTAACCATCACCGAACAGCTTCGTAAGCACGGTGTGGTTGGAAAATTCGTGGAGTTCTATGGAGCCGGTGTGGCATCTGTTCCACTAGCCAACCGCGCAACAATTGGAAACATGAGCCCGGAGTTTGGCTCCACCGTTGCAATTTTCCCAATCGACTCAGTGAATTTGGATTACCTTCGTTTCACTGGTCGTTCAGAACAAGAAATTGCTCTGGTTGAGGCTTACAGCAAGGCCCAAGGTCTATGGCACGATCCAGCTATTGAACCGCGATACAGCGAGTACCTAGAACTAGATCTGTCAACCGTTGTTCCTTCGATCGCCGGACCAAAGCGCCCACAGGACCGTATCGAACTTTCTGCATCCAAGCGCAAGTTCTCAGAGGACATCAAGGCGTACTCCGCCGTGGCCTCTAACCCATCGCAGGTAAAGGGTAAGGATTTTGCAATGGATCACGGTCACGTGAGCATTGCATCCATTACTTCTTGTACTAATACTTCAAACCCTTCGGTAATGCTGGCCGCGGGTCTATTGGCAAGAAAAGCAGTAGCCAAGGGGCTAACGGCTAAGCCATGGGTGAAGACCTCACTGGCACCGGGTTCAAAAGTTGTCACAGATTATTACGACAAGTCAGGTCTTACAAAGGATCTCGACGCTCTTGGTTTCCAGCTAGTTGGATATGGTTGCACCACTTGTATTGGAAACTCCGGCCCGTTGGATCAGGAAATCTCTGATGCCGTAAATGCAAATGACTTGGCAGTAACCGCTGTTCTTTCTGGAAACAGAAACTTTGAAGGTCGAATCAATCCAGACGTGAAGATGAACTACTTGGCTTCACCTCCTCTAGTTATTGCCTACGCGCTTGCTGGAACAATGGATTTTGACTTTGAAAAGGATTCTCTAGGCACTGGCTCAGATGGCTCTGAGGTCTACTTAAAGGACATCTGGCCAACTCCAACTGAAGTCCAGGACACCATCGATTCTTCAATTAACTCCGGAATGTTTACAAAGCAGTACGCCGGTGTATTCGAGGGAGACAAGCGCTGGCAGTCACTCAAGACTCCAACCGGAGACACTTTCGCATGGGATGCGAAGTCCACCTACGTAAGAAAGCCGCCTTACTTTGATGGCATGACAATGAACCCGGCACCTGTGACAAACATTTCAGGTGCCAGAGTTCTTGCAAAACTCGGCGATTCAGTCACTACCGATCACATCAGTCCGGCCGGTTCCATCAAGGCCGATTCTCCTGCTGGAAAATACCTAACCGACCACGGAGTATCAAGAGTCGATTTCAATAGCTATGGATCCCGCCGTGGAAACCACGAAGTCATGATTCGCGGAACCTTTGCAAACATTCGCCTTCGCAACCAGCTTTTGGACAACGTAGAAGGCGGATACACCAGAGATTTCACAAAGGCAGATGGTGCCCAGTCATTTATCTACGACGCGAGTGAGAACTACCAGGCTGAAGGAACGCCACTTGTAATTTTGGCTGGCAAAGAATACGGCTCTGGTTCATCCAGAGACTGGGCTGCCAAAGGAACTTCTTTGCTGGGGGTTAGAGCAGTAATCACCGAAAGCTTTGAGCGCATTCACAGAAGCAACTTGATTGGAATGGGTGTTTTGCCTCTTCAGTTCCCTGCCGGAAGTTCGGCAGAGAGTTTGGGACTAGATGGCACTGAAATCTTCGAAATCGAAGGCGTCGAACAGCTCAACAATGGAGTGACTCCCAAGACCCTGAAGGTCACAGCTAAGCCTTCCGCGCACTCGACACCAGGTAAGGCTGAGGTGCGTTTTGATGCGGTACTTCGCATTGATACCCCGGGAGAGGCCGATTACTTCAGGCATGGTGGTATTTTGCAATACGTACTGCGATCCTTAGTATCGGCTTAGGAATACAAGTACCGACAAAGAAGTTGGAATAAAGATGGCGATACTAGATTCAGTGAACGGTCCCGAGGACCTAAAGTCGCTTACCCACAAGCAGCTTCTTGAGCTAGCTCAAGAGATTCGTGATTTTCTAATTGCCAAGGTTGCAAAAACTGGAGGTCACCTCGGTCCAAACTTAGGTGTTGTTGAAACCACGATTGCTATTCACAAAGTTTTTGATTCTCCAAATGACAGCATTGTTTTCGATACTGGTCACCAGTCCTACGTGCACAAAATGCTAACTGGGCGAAAAGATTTTGACACCCTTCGCCAAAAAGACGGTCTTGCCGGATACCCGCAGCGATCCGAGTCCGTCCACGACATCGTTGAAAGCTCCCACGCCTCATCATCTCTTTCGTGGGCAGATGGAATTGCGAAAGCATACAAACTTACTGAGCAAAACGACCGCTACGTAATCGCGGTTGTTGGCGATGGTGCGCTCACGGGGGGAATGACCTGGGAAGCACTAAACAACATTTCAGATGACAATGACCGCAAGCTTGTGATTGTTGTAAACGACAACGGTCGCTCATACGCACCAACAATTGGTGGACTCGCAAGGTATCTCAATGGCATTAGAACCGAGAAGTTCTACCGTCGTTTGTATCGATTGAGCAAAAAAGTTTTCTTCAAGTTTGGAACTATTGGCCGAATGGCTTACTCAACTTTGCGAGGTGCAGGTAAAGGACTTCTTGGCTCTTTCGCACCTAAGGGAATGTTCCCAAACCTAGACCTGAAGTACATCGGTCCAGTTGATGGTCACGACCTACACGCGATGGAAGCTGCCCTAAAGCAAGCTAAGAAGTACGCCAACCCAGTTATTGTTCACGCCATTACTCAAAAGGGTAAAGGTTACGATCCAGCCGTCAGTGACGAAGCTGATCAGTTCCACGCAGTTGGACAGATTGACCCGGATACTGGTGTTTCGATCGAGTCCTCAGGGAAAAAGAGCTGGACTTCAGTATTTGCTGATGAGCTGGTCACTATTGCCGATAACAACAAGTCGGTAGTTGGCATCACTGCAGCGATGCTAATTCCTGTCGGTATGCACAAATTTGCAGCCAAATATCCAGACCGAGTGTTCGATGTTGGAATTGCTGAACAGCACGCCGTGACATCCTCCGCTGGAATGGCTTTCGGTGGCCTGCACCCTGTGGTTGCGGTTTATGCAACGTTTATGAATAGGGCATTTGACCAGGTCTTGATGGATGTAGCCCTTCACAAGGCGGGAGTCACCTTTGTGCTTGATCGCGCTGGAGTCACCGGTCCAGATGGCGCTAGCCATCACGGAATGTGGGATCTTGCGATGCTCCAGATTGTTCCAGGGATTCGCATTGCTTCCCCCCGCGACGAAACTCGCCTCAGAGAACAGTTGGCCGAAGCTGTTGCTATCAGCGATGCTCCAACAGTGATTCGCTTTTCGAAGGGCACTGTTGCCAACGAGTTGCCGGCAATTAGAAGACTCGAAGATGGGGTGGATGTTCTTCACGAATCTTCGGCAAAGGACGTTCTGATTCTTACTGTCGGTGCAATGGCCGAAACTGGAATTCAGGTTGCCAAGATGCTTTCAGACCAAGGAATTGGCTCAACCGTGGTTGATCCTCGCTGGGTAATCCCAGTTCCAAAATCGATTGTCAAGATGGCAGCTGATCATCGACTAGTTGTCACAATCGAAGATGGTATTCGTGTCGGCGGTATTGGAACCAGAGTTCGTCAAGATCTTCGAGCCGCGCAGATTGACACTGCTTTGAGTGAAATTGGTCTGCCAGATGAATTCTTGGAGCACGCTTCCCGAAATGAAATTTTGGAACGAGTGGGCCTAACTGCTCAGAGTATTTCCAGAGAAATCGTTGCCCAGGTTCTAGGCTCTAGAGTTCCTCATGCTCGTCCAATGCCGGGAGATCAGCCGCTGTCTGATCGACCGGAGCTGTCTTCGCAAGAGTAAACGCGTCAACAATCAACTGAGCAGTTAGCTCAACCTGCCAGGTTCTGGCGCCTAGTTCATCCAACTTCCCTGAAAGAGTTTCGTAACTTAAGTTTTCCGGGGGAGTGAAGCTAACCTGACGCAAAATCTCCGGCGTAAGTAAGTTCTCTAATGGAACTGATTTTTTCTCAGATAGTTCAATCAGGGAAGCTTTCGCGTATTTGAGTCGACGATCGGCTTCAGGAAACTTTGTAATCCAGTTGCGGTGATTTGGGATGACATCAGTTTTCTCTGGCTTCAGACTCGGTAGTTCAGTTGCTTTCAGCGCAGATTGGATAGCATCCCACCAGAGGTCTAGGTAAGAGCGGCTTGCTCTACCCGAAAATGATTTCATAGCCGCAAGCTCTGGTCGCGCCTTAGGCTTTTGGGTTGCGGCTGCCAAAATTGAGGAATCAGGAATCAACCTTCCCGGAGCAACATCCATCTTCTGAGCTAGTGATTCTCGAGCAGTCCAGAGCTGCCTAGCAATTTCGTGGGAAAGTCTGTCCTGGACCTTATGTAAGCCAGTGATGCCGCGCCATTTGTCAATTCTTTGAGGCTTTGGCTTAAAGCTCATTAGATACACAAATTCTTGAGTGGCCCAATCAAGCTTGCCTTGTTGGTTCAGCAGCTCCTGCACTGCACTTGCCAGTTCATGGAGAACATCGACGTCAAGGGCTGCGTAATTCAACCAGGACTCAGGTAGTGGTCTAGTACTCCAGTCCGCAGCGGAGTGCTCCTTTGCAAGTCGGAACTGCAATAGTGATTCGGTTAGTGAGCCAAGTCCAACACGTGGTGCTCCTGCAAGGCGCCCTGCAAGTTCAGTGTCAAAGATTGAACCCGGGTAGAGTCCTATTTCATTGAGGCAGGGAAGATCTTGAGTGGCGGCATGCAAAATCCACTCGCGATCTTTTAGCACGGCTGCTAACTGCTGAAACGCCTTTGAGGCTGCCATGTCTGGAGTAGCCACTGGATCAATCAGGAAAATCTCTGAATCTACTGCTCGAATTTGAATCAGGTAGGCCCGCTGAGAATATTTGAATCCTGAGGCGCGTTCAGCATCAATCGCTATTGGGCCAGTTGTGGCCTTCAGGACTGCAACAGCTTCTTGGAGTGCACTCTCATCGGTGATTAGCCTGGTTGCTGCGCGAGGGTGTTGAAGCATTGGAAGTTCTGGAAGCTCGGGTGCTTCAGGTGATTCAGACAATTAGATTCTGCTGATTCCAGATTCAGGTGGAAGGCCAGACATCATGCACAGCAGGTCTTGCCAGGCTTCAAGGTGAGCAGAGAAGTTGTTATCAGTAGGCGACCAGGAAGCACGTAACTCAAGCTCGGCATGGTCGCTGTGGCCAGAAATAGACCCGTACCCTTGCGAAATGATTCTGGTAATTGTTCCAGCCTCGGAAGCGTACCCGGCTGAACGACTGCGTAGCGCATCTTCAAGCCACGCCCAACAAACGTCTGTGATTAGTTCGTCTTGTCCGATGTCGGTTTCCAGGGGTGATTTTGCAAAACAGATAATTCGGTAGTTGCCACCCCAACCTTCTTGGGCTTCGTCGGAGTTTAGAAGAACAAAGCGGCCGGTTCCCTGATCGGATCTATTCTCGTGAGCATCAATTCCGATGTTGGCGGCCAAGGAAACCGAGTATTTTGCAATCTTGTCAGGAGATGGGATCTCTGTAATGTTGACGCCTTCGCGAATAGTCGCCTGGCGCAGGGACATCACCGCAAGCTGAAAGTCAGCAGTCGTGTCGGTTTTATCAGAAATCTCGAGCATTTGAATAACACTACGAGGCGCTCTTGGTCTTGGGCTTCTGCCACGCCGTTAGTGAGTCCAGAGCGAAAAGCTGTGATCCTCGGACTGTGCAAAAGATACGAGCATAGCTTCTCCATCAAATGGATTGCGCTGCTTCTCGGCAGTTTCGCTAGCGGCAATTGGCGTTCTAGTAATTGCCGATTGCCCAACTACGCCTGCCTCGAAGGCAAGGGTTGTCAGTGTCGGCCCAGCCTCAAGCAAGATAGAGCTAAACCCGTTCGAATTTGCCCAGTTTAGAAATCCATCAAAGGGCTTGCTACCAATTTGGACAGGCACATTCTTGGAACTTGTCTGCTCGGTTCTGACCGCAGCACTTGAAAAAAGAAAGACGGGATGCGATTGATCTTCAATTGCCGGGATACCGTCAAAATCTCCGGTTGAAGAAAAAATTGCCAGGTGCGCCCCAGAACGCGGGGTTCGATACTGCTCGAGCCTTGCCGTAGCGGCGTCGACAACAATCAGGTCAGTGCGTGAGCGAATCTCCAAGAGAAGTTCCCGATCTTCTTTACTCGAGATCGAGCGCGAGGATCCATCGCTTCCCGAAAACTTGCCGGACTCGGTGATTACGTGATTCGAGCGAATGCCAGACCAATTGCCATAGGCGGCTGCCAAGGATTTTGGTTCTGATGCACCTGAAGCTTTAGCAAGACCAAAAATTGGCTTGATCACTGTTGAGATTTTTCCCGAAGCTGGCGCTTGATGCGCGAAAGAATTCCGAGCATCCCTCTGAGTCGAAGAAGAGAGACAGCTGATGATAGCGAGAGCTTGAAGGGAAAGTCCTGGTCGAATTCCAAGGCTTCATTGACTGGTAAGCCATCGATAACACTGAATAACACACTGGCAAAGCCTCGAGTTGTTGGGGATTCGGCTGGTGCACTGAAAAACAACCGTGTTAGTCCTTGATCATCTATTTCAACAAATAGAAATATGGGGGATTGGCATTCTTCGACTCGTTCTAACAGCTCTGGATGATCTGCATATCTCTGGGGCAGCTCCGGAAGAGCATCTGAAAATTCCAGTAACAGATCAAGTCGCTCGGAATCCCTAAGAATCTCGAAATCTTTGATCAGCTGTTCAGCTGTCTCAAGTGTCGGCATTTAGACCAGCTGAGGAATGGGACCAGGTTCGCTACCAACGGTGATTGGAGCCTTCACTAGAGAGCCCCACTCGCTCCAGGAACCGTCGTAGTTTCTTACCTTTTCAATTCCGATTAGGTACTTCAAAACGAACCAGGTGTGTGATGAGCGCTCACCAATTCGGCAGTATGCAATCACATCGGAATGGCCAGCTAGAGATGCTCCCTTGAGGTAAATCTCTTCTAGTCCTGCGCGGTCTTTGAAGCTTTGGTCTTCGTTGCAGGCTTTTGACCAGGGCACCGAAGCCGCGGTTGGAATGTGACCTGCTCTGGTTGCACCCTCGTCTGCGTAGCCCGGAGCCGTTAGGCGTTCTCCCGAGTACTCCTCAGGCGAGCGAACATCAATCATTGGCTTGCCAAAGTGGGTAAAGACGTCATCTCTGAATGCACGCAGAGTCGAATCGTTTCGCTCCACCACCGGGTAGCTTGAAGGCTGGACTGCAGGAACGTCTTTAGTTAGCTCTCGGCCTTCGCTGGTCCATTTATCTCTGCCGCCATCTAGTAAGCGAACATCTTCGTGGCCGAAAAGCTTGAACACCCAGAGGGCATATGCAGCCCACCAGTTACTCTTGTCGCCGTACAGCACGATTGTGTCTTCACGCTTAATTCCCAGACGCGACATAACTGCTGCAAAGCCTTCACCGTCGATGTAGTCACGGGTGTCTTTGTCGTTCAAATCTGTGTGCCAGTCAATCTTGCGGGCGGTAGGAATGTGGCCGGTTTGGTAAAGCAGAACATCCTCGTCGGATTCCAAGACCACTAGACCTTCGGAACCCAAGTTCTGGGAAAGCCATTCGGTGCTAACCAGTGCACGCGGATTCGCGTACGCGGCAAACTTTGGACTGTTGTCTATGCTGATTGGCAACTTGTTCTCCTTGTAGACTGAGGGCTTGTTCGGGACCACACTAGGCGGTGTCATTGTCAACCACTTCAGGGGCTATTTGTTCCCTGGTTGAAATTCAACCCAATCCCAGTTTGTCAGAGGTACTCAGTCAACTGGTACCTCCTAGAGAGTTTACCAAAGCCCGCTTCGATAACTACCTGCCAGATTCATCCTTTCCCTCTCAAGCCGCAGCGGTTGCCTCTGCAAGAGAGTTTGTTAGACCATCTAGCCTCAAGGGATTTTTCTCTAGATCAAAAACGACGCAAAGCACAGGAATCTACCTCGACGGTGGCTTCGGCGTTGGCAAAACACATTTGCTTGCTTCGATTTGGCACGATTTCAAGGGGACCAAGGCATTCGGTAGTTTTCTTGCTTACACCAGCCTGATTGGGCTTCTTGGGTTCGCCGATGCCCTCAAGCAGCTTTCCAACTATGAACTTTTGTGTATCGATGAGTTTGAGCTGGACGATCCAGGGGACACCATGTTAATGTCTAGGCTACTTAGCGAACTCGGAGCTAAGGGCATCAGGTTTGCAGCTACTTCCAACACACCTCCAAACGCTCTAGGGCAGGGTCGATTCGCTGCCAAGGATTTTGCAAGAGAGATTGCGGCGATGTCGGATCGCTTCTTGATTGTCAGCGTTGATGGCGAAGACTACCGACATCGCCCCGTCGACGGACACACCCAGGCCCTTGGCGCCGGTGATTACATGAGTCAAGTTGAACATAAGGTTTCCGAGGGTCAGCTTGTTGCAGTTGATGAGTTCGATCAGTTGCTTGCTCACCTGGCGAAAGTTCACCCATCAAAGTTTCTAAAACTTATTGATGGGGTCGATTCTGTCGTTCTAACCAACGCTCACGTTCTGACCGATCAATCGGCAGCCCTGAGGTTCGTCTCGTTTGTCGACAGGCTCTACGAATCTCAAGTCAGCATTGGTTCAACAGGGGTCGGGCTAACAGAAGTATTCTCGCCAGAGTATTTGTCAGGCGGATACAAAAAGAAGTATCTAAGAGCTATTTCGCGGATCGGCTCTTTGACTTCGTCTTTTTAGTCTTGGGCTTGTTCTTTAGATGCCAGCGAGCACGCAGCCAGAGTAAAGCTCCGCCGGCACCCATTGCCACAAATGATCCCAGCAAGACTCCAAGAACGGCTTGTGCGTAAAGTTCTTGATTGCCTAAAAATGCCAGGTGAGCCATCAAAAGCGAGACGGTGAATCCAACCCCGGCTAACAAACCCAACGGAATCAAGTCAAATATTCCAAGCGGGAGTCGGTCCTTGGGTTTGAGAAGTTGGTTGGCAATCACAGCTGCGATCGAAATGCCAACAACTTTTCCAACCGCAAGCCCAAAGAAAATTCCTGTAAAGACGTTGTTTGAATCGCCGGTCATGGTAGGTATCACAACCGCAACAGCAGTGAAAGCAAATAGCGGAAGAATCACAAAGTTAGTTGCTGGTTGCACCTTAGCAATCACACCGTGAGCACGAGTTGCGGGGATCAGAATCCCCAGCAAGACTCCTGCGATGGTGGCGTGGACACCTGATTGGTAAACGGTGTACCAAAGAACGATTCCGAAACCTGCTCTGATAAGCCACTTATCTTTGGAGCGGGACATCTCAGCAAATCTAAAGGCAATAGCGACAGCAATGCAGGCCAGGAGCCAGGTCGGCTGGGCATCAGCAGTGTAGAAGATTGCGATGATGGCGATTGCGACCAGGTCATCAAAAATAGCCAGCGCCAAAAGGAAAATGCGAGCCTCTTTCGGCATTCCTCTTCCGAAGATTGCCAATAGTCCAAGTACAAAGGCGATGTCAGTAGCGGCAGGAATCGGCCAGCCCACAATTGCCCCTGTTCCCCAATTCAAGTAGGCATAAATCGATGAAGGAACCGCAACACCTGCGATCGCGGCAACCACAGGAACCAGCGCCCGCTTTGGACTAGAAAGAGTTCCAGTAGTCAGTTCATATTTGAGCTCAAGGCCCGCCACAAAGAAAAACACTGCTAGGAACAGATCCGAAACCACGTGGCCAAGGGTGATGTTTATGTTGATCAGATCAAGATTGAGCTTGAAATCGATGGCGTTTAGCACCGGCTGACCGAAAGGTGAATTTGCCAATAGCAGTCCAACCATCGCGGCAAACATCATCACTAAAGCGGCGTTTCTTTCTGATTTCATAGTCCCAAAATACCCTGAAACTGGAAACAAAGAATTCACCTCGAAGGCGATCTTGAAACAATTCGGAAACCTACAACACTCATTCCTGAAACACACCAGGGCCAGAATGGCCCCAAGCACCAAAGCGGTGTGGTTCAGAATTTGAAAGGAACTCGAATGGAACAGGGAAATACTGCGTTCGTGCTCTTCTCCGCCGCTCTGGTGCTTTTGATGACACCTGGCTTAGCCTTCTTCTATGGAGGCCTTGTAAAGGCTAAATCCGTAGTTAGCATGATGATGCTCTCCTTCGGCTCGCTAGCGCTGATTGCTGTGCTCTGGGTGCTTTACGGATACGCCATTACGTTCGCCGATGTAGGCGATGTTGGATGGATTGGTATCCCACACATTATTGGAATTGACACCACTGCCCTTGGACTAGCCGCTCAAGTTGCGGACGCCGCAGCTCCGGCAGGAAGCATTCCAGAACTAGCTTTCGTTGCCTTCCAGGCTACGTTCGCGATCATTACTGTCGCTTTGATCTCGGGAGCAATCGCAGACCGAGCTAAGTTTGGCGCTTGGATGGTGTTTGCTGGCTTGTGGGCAACATTGGTCTACTTCCCAGTTGCGGGATGGGTTTTCAACTTCACTCCAGAAGACGATGGCGGTTGGATCGTAGACAAGCTTGGCGCTATTGACTTCGCCGGTGGTACCGCTGTCCACATCAATGCTGGAGCTGCTGCACTAGCACTGGCAATTGTGTTGGGTAAGAGATTTGGATTCTCAAAGGGAATCATGCAGCCTCACAACGTCCCATTGACTCTTATTGGTGCTTCACTTCTTTGGTTCGGCTGGTTCGGCTTCAACGCCGGAAGCCAACTAGCAGCTGACGGTGTTGCCGCTTTGGCTGTTGTGAACACCATTGCTGCTCCAGCTGCAGCCATGCTGGGCTGGATCACCGTTGAAAAGATTCGTCACGGCAAAGGAACTTCCATTGGTGCAGCCTCAGGCGTTATTGCTGGCTTAGTGGCCATCACACCCGCGGTTGCATCCGTCGAGCCGGTTTGGGCGATCGTACTTGGACTAATTTCTGGAGTGATCTGTGCCTTGGCAATCGATATGAAGTTCAGCTTCGGTTTTGATGACTCTCTGGATGTAGTTGGAATCCACTTAGTTGGAGGAGTGATCGGAACACTAGCTATCGGTGTCTTTGGTACTGGCGTAGGAGCGCTATTTGGCTTCGGCTTTGGTCAATTATGGGCGCAGCTAATCGGTGCTGGAGCGGTACTTATTTATAGCTTCGTGATGGCACTGGTAATTGGATTCGCCATCGAGAAAACTATGGGCTTCAGGGTTAGAGCAGAAGACGAGATTGCCGGAATCGATACCGTGGTCCACGGAGAAGAGGCATACGCCTTCGCTCGCGGCAAGGACTAAGTAAGTACAAACCAAAGCGGGGGCCTGATCTGGTCCCCGCTTTGGCGCTTAACGACTAGGCACGCCCCTGGGGATGTGGCAGGGAAGTGCGATTTGAGTTAGAGTAGCCAAGCAACTTAGGTTGTTAGCGGATGTGGCTCAGTGGTAGAGCATCACCTTGCCAAGGTGAGGGTCGCGAGTTCGAATCTCGTCATCCGCTCGCAGTGGTGAAACCCCACGCATCGGTGGAGTGGCCGAGAGGCTAGGCAGCGGCCTGCAAAGCCGTCTACACGGGTTCGAATCCCGTCTTCACCTCCGAGTAAAAAAGGAAATGGGCGATTGGCGCAGTGGTAGCGCGCTTCCCTGACACGGAAGAGGTCACTGGTTCGAACCCAGTATCGCCCACGCACACACAACTGGCCCAAGAATTGATTCGAGGAAGAGCTTGCCACAGCGAAGCGACTACGACCTCGTTCTAATTGGTGGCGGAATCATGAGCGCCACCCTAGCTGTAATCCTGAAGCACCTAAAGCCAGATCTAAAGCTAGTGGTACTGGAGCGGCTTCCAAAAATTGCAGAGGAATCCTCAAACGCCTGGAACAACGCCGGGACTGGCCATGCTGCTCTTTGTGAATTGAACTACATGCCGGATAGTTCCGATGGAAGCATTCCCTCAGCAACCAAGGCAATTGCAATCAACCAGCAATTCCAGGAATCAAGAGAATTCTGGGCAAATCTGGTTCAATCCGGCGTTATGAAATCGCCAGAGACTTTCATTCACTCGATTCCCCACATGACATTTGTTCAAGGGTCAAAAGATGTTGACTACCTCAAGCGCCGTTTTGAAGCACTAAAGAACCAACCACTTTTTGCAGGCATGGAGTTTTCGGACGATCCCGAGCAAATCGCAAAGTGGGTTCCTCTGATGCTTGAAGGTCGCCGCGAACAGGCCATGGCAGCTACTCGAATTGAACAAGGTACCGATGTTGATTATGGAGCGATCACCAGGCAACTATTTGACTGGCTTGTTCAGTCGGGAGTTGAGGTGTTGACCTCGCACGAAGTTTCTAAAGTCAAAAGAAGTAAGACCGGCTGGACGATTCGCGGAAAGCACGAAAGCCAGAAATTTACAGTAAACGCTCCAAAAGTTTTTGTTGGCGCCGGCGGTTGGGCGTTGAAGTTGCTTCAGAATTCTGGAATCAAGGAAATCTCTGGTTTCGGCACGTTCCCGGTAAGTGGTCACTTCCTAAAAACTGAGAATCCAGAACTGGTTGCCAAACATCAAGCCAAGGTCTACTCACAAGCAGCTGTTGGCGCACCTCCGATGTCGGTGCCTCATTTGGACACCCGCATCATTGATGGAAAATCTTCTCTTTTGTTTGGACCGTTTGCGGGATTGAACTTTAAGTTTCTCAAACACGGTTCGATTCTTGATCTACCAAAGTCTTTGCGCTTTGCAAATCTGCTCCCATATCTTTCTGTGGCTCTCACAAATCTCCCACTGGTGGTCTATTTGATCAAAGAGATTGCAAAATCCCGAAAGCAGAAAATAGCTAGCCTTCGCGAATTCGTGCCAAACGCAAAATCAGGGGATTGGGAGCTGTATGAAGCTGGACAGCGCGCCCAAGTTATCAAACCCAAAGGACTATCCGGCTCACTGCAGTTCGGAACGGAAGTGATCAGCTCATCCGATGGATCGATTGCTGGATTGCTTGGAGCATCGCCTGGTGCATCGGTAGCCGTGCGAGTGATGCTGGATGTTGTGCAGAAGATTTACCCTGCTGAGTTTCAGAAGTGGCAACCGGGAATTAAGGCCTTGGTGCCAAGTTACGGGCTTGAGCTAAACGATGACGCACATCTTGCGGCGGCTTCTCTGGTGCGAACCGCCAGAGCGTTAAAGCTCAAGGCTTAGCCGACTGCAACTCCAAGTGCCGTTCCGATGGCATAGGCAATTCCCATAGTTAGCAGTGACACAACAACGTTTCGAGTAACTGCGCGGAGGGGTTTTGCTCTTCCAATCTTGGCTCCAAAGTATCCAGTCAAGGCAAGAGCGACTACTACTGAAACAACTGTTGCGATCTCGCGGTATTCAACCCAAGGTCCAGAAATAGCGACAATCGGCAAGACTGATCCCAAAGCAAATGCAATAAACGATGCAATGGCGGCGGCTTTTGGAGAAACGTGCTCGTCCGATGAAATACCCAGCTCCGCTTCGGCATGAGCTCTGATCGGGTCGGTTGCTGTGAGTTCTTGGGCAATATCGATTGAGAGTTTTTCCGATATTCCCCGGTTCTGATAGTAGCTAGCCAATTCGCGGAGTTCACCGTCTGGATTGTTATCTAGTTCATTGCGCACTTTTTCCAGGGCCGCAATTTCACTATCGCGCTGAGCGCTCACAGAGGCATACTCACCTCCGGCCATAGAAATTGAACCGGCAACCAAAGCGGCAATACCCGCGATCAAGATAGGACCACTTTCAACTGTTGCTCCCGCAACACCCATAACTATTCCGGCGGTCGAAACGATTCCATCATTGGCACCCAACACTCCAGCTCGCAGCCAGTTAAGTCTGCGGGCAAGTGCCTTACGCTCTTCGGCGCGAGTGTCTATTGGGCTAGTCATGTGTTGTTGATCCTTGAGGTTTGGTTTCAGGCTACAGGCTACCAAAGCCTGAGTTAGTAGCTGGTTAGGATAGTAAAGCCTTGACCGATTGGAACAATTTTGCCAGAGACCATCGAGCTGACCCTTGAAGGTGCGCCAACAGCAGTTGCTAGCGGCTCGACTGGTTTTGAGGTGTTTCAGGACAAGAAGGTTGTCGCTCAGCGAGTAAACGGGGAACTAAAAGACTTAGCTCACGTGCTTTCTGCCGGTGACAAAGTTGAAGCGGTCCTGATTGATTCGGCCGATGGCTTGAGCATCCTCAGACATTCAACCGCTCACGTTCTTGCACAGGCAGTCCAGAAGATTAACCCAGATGCGCGTTTGGGAATTGGCCCGCCAATCACTGATGGTTTTTACTATGACTTTGATGTAGCTGAACCCTTTACACCGGAGTCCCTTAAGGCGCTAGAAAAAGAGATGGATCGAATCATTCGATCCGGCCAACGTTTTGTTCGAAGGGTCGTCTCTGACTCCGATGCGGCCAAGGAGCTTTCGAGTGAGGCGAACAAACTTGAATTGATCTCCCTGAAGTCATCTGAGAATTTGGCTGAGGGGGCGGCTGAAGTTGGTTCTGGAGAACTAACAATTTACGACAACGTTGACCCGCAATCAGGGGAAGTAATTTGGAAAGATCTTTGTCGAGGTCCGCACTTGCCAAATACCCGAATGATTGGAAATGGCTATGCGCTGACTCGTTTAGCGGCTGCTTATTGGCGAGGCAACGAAAACAACAAACAGCTCCAAAGAATTTACGGAACCGCCTGGCCTTCCAAGGATGAGCTCAAGGCACATCTCGAACGACTAGAAGAAGCAGCTAAGCGAGATCATCGTCGCCTCGGCGCAGAGCTTGATTTGTTCTCCTTCCCTGAAGAAATTGGATCAGGGCTTGCAGTGTTTCACCCCAAGGGTGGAATTATTCGCAAGGCGATGGAAGATTACTCTCGCGCTCAGCACGAGAAGGCCGGCTACGAATTTGTCTACAGCCCGCACATAACTAAATCGAACTTGTTTGAAACTTCTGGGCATCTTGCTTGGTACTCCGAGGGAATGTTCCCGCCTATGAAACTCGATGAGGAAGTGGACGCGGATGGGGTAGTCCGCAAAGCAGGCCAGGACTACTACCTAAAGCCGATGAACTGTCCGTTCCACATTCTGATCTACAAATCCCAGGCCAGGTCCTACCGTGATCTTCCATTGAGAATGTTTGAGTTCGGGTCGGTGTATCGCTATGAGAAATCTGGCGTAGTTCACGGCCTTACTCGAGTGCGCGGTATGACCCAGGACGATGCTCATTTGTTTGTCACCCAAGAGGACATGGAATCAGAGCTAACTTCAGTTTTGAACTTCGTGCTTGATTTATTGAGGGATTACGGGCTTACGGATTTCTATTTAGAGCTTTCAACCAGGGACCCTGAGAATGAAAAGTTTGTTGGTTCTGATGCCATCTGGGAGGCTGCTACCTCAACACTCGAGAAAGTGGCTACCGATTCCGGCCTCGAACTTGTTCCAGATCCTGGAGGCGCTGCCTTCTACGGCCCTAAGATTTCGGTACAAGCACGCGATGCAATTGGCAGAACTTGGCAGATGTCCACTATTCAGCTTGATTTCAATCTTCCTGATCGCTTTGACATTGAGTACACAGCAAGTGATGGAACAAAGAAGCGTCCAGTAATGATTCACCGCGCGCTGTTTGGTTCGATCGAGCGCTTTTTTGCAGTACTCACCGAGCACTATGCCGGCCATTTCCCACCGTGGCTTGCTCCAGTGCAGGTGGTTGGCATTCCGGTTGCTGATGAATTTGCACCTTATCTTTCGGACATCATCGCCCAACTAAAGGCCAAGGGCGTTAGAGCAACTGTTGATCTAAGCGATGACCGGATGCAAAAAAAGATTCGTAACCACACCAAAGACAAGGTTCCATTCCAGTTGATCGCTGGAGGCGACGACCGAGACGGGGGATCGGTAAGTTTCCGTTATCGTGATGGCACTCAAGTAAATGGAGTATTGATTGCTGACGCTATCGAGCAGATAGTTTCCGCAATCGCAACTAAGGAGCAGGTCTAGTTGGACAAGCCGGAGTTCCTACCAGGGGTACCTGATAATTTTCAGCGCCTATGGACTCCGCACCGTTTGGTTTACATTCAAAATGGCCAGCAGCCGCCAGCAGATGAGTGCCCTTTTTGCCTAGCCCCAGCCGGTAGCGATGAGGATGGCCTCATTGTGTATAGAGGTACAACCTGCTTTGTTTTGTTGAATTTGTTCCCTTACAACTCAGGACATCTTTTGGTTTGCACCTATCGCCACGTTCCCGATTACGACCAGACCACTCCAGAAGAAGCAGCTGAGATGGCGCTTCTGACAAAACGGGCTATGGAAGTGCTCCGGAGTGTTGCCCAAGCCCAGGGCTTTAACATCGGCATGAATCAGGGCGTTCAGGCAGGGGCTGGAATCGCGGAGCATCTGCATCAGCACATTGTTCCTCGCTGGGCCAACGACTCCAACTTTTTTCCAATCATCGCCAAGACCAAAGCCATGCCAAGGCTTTTGGGTGAGATCAGGGCTGAGATACAGGCAGCCTGGGACTAACCGGTTCGATAACCCCCAAATTGTCGGGTTAGAATTGGCATCATGAACCCCTCAAAGAATGAATCGACACCTCTTGTAAAGCGCGGCCTGGCCGAGATGCTCAAGGGCGGCGTCATCATGGACGTTGTCAATGTAGAGCAGGCCAAGATTGCCGAAGACTCTGGAGCAGTAGCAGTTATGGCACTCGAAAGAGTTCCTGCAGACATTCGCGCTCAAGGTGGCGTTGCAAGAATGAGTGACCCAGACATGATTGACGAAATCATGAAGGCTGTGTCGATTCCAGTTATGGCAAAGGCGCGCATTGGTCACTTTGTCGAGGCTCAGGTTCTTCAGAGCTTGAAGGTTGACTACATCGACGAGTCAGAAGTTCTATCGCCTGCAGATTACGTGAACCACATTGATAAGTGGAAATTTGATGTTCCATTTGTTTGCGGTGCAACCAATCTTGGCGAGGCGCTAAGGCGCATCACCGAAGGCGCAGCGATGATTCGCTCTAAGGGCGAAGCTGGAACCGGTGACGTTTCCGAGGCAACCAAGCACATCAGAACAATCCTTGGAGAAATTAACGCGCTCTCAGCAAAAAGTGAAGATGAGCTATACGTCGCTGCAAAGGAACTTCAGGCTCCTTACGATTTAGTTCGCGAAGTTGCCCGCACCAAGAAGCTTCCAGTTGTGCTATTTGTTGCCGGAGGTGTTGCCACACCAGCGGATGCTGCGATGATGATGCAGCTCGGAGCAGATGGCGTGTTCGTAGGCTCTGGAATCTTCAAGTCCGGAGATCCGGTCAAGCGTGCAGCTGCAATCGTAAAGGCAGTTGCCGCATACAACGATGCGAGCGTTGTGGCTGATTCATCCAGAGGATTGGGTGAAGCTATGGTCGGCATCAACGTCAAAGACCTTCCGGCACCACACCGGCTCTCGGAGCGCGGCTGGTAATTGCGCGTCGGCGTATTTGCTTTACAAGGTGATGTTCGCGAACACCTGCAGCTACTGACATCGCTTGGAGTTGAATCCATCGAGGTTCGAAATACGGAACAGCTCGCTAGTTGTGATGGATTAATCATTCCCGGTGGTGAATCAACCACCATTTCAAAGTTGATTGACATTTTTGGGCTGCGGGATGATCTTCTTGCATATATTGCCCAGGGCATTCCTGTTTATGGAACCTGTGCCGGGATGATCATGCTCGCAACTGAGGTGCTAGATGAAGCATCAGGTCAGCAAAGCCTAAAGGCAATGGACATTTCCGTAAGACGCAATGCCTTCGGCTCTCAGCTCGACTCATTCGAAGCATCGGTTGAGTTTGCAGGTAGCCCGGTCGAGGTTGCCTTCATCAGGGCCCCGATTGTTGAACGTGTCGGCGAGAATGTGCAAGTTCTTTCTAAACTTTCCACTGGGGCAATAGTTGCCGTAAGAGAAGGCAATTTGCTAGCTACCTCGTTTCATCCAGAACTTACGGGGGATAGCGCTGTCCATGAGTACTTCCTTGGGATGATTTCAAAAACCCATTAGGTTCTCACCTAGAATTCAAAGCGAAGCCAATCAAGGAGAGTCATGTCTGGTCATTCCAAGTGGGCCACTACCAAGCACAAAAAAGCAATTATCGACTCCCGTCGCGCCAAGCTTTTTGCCAAGCTGATTAAGAACATTGAGGTTGCCGCACGCATTGGCGGGCCAGATATTGATGGCAATCCAACGCTTTACGATGCCATTCAAAAAGGGCGAAAGAGCTCACTACCAAACGACAACATTGAAAGAGCGGTTAAGCGCGGCTCCGGTCAGGACGCGGATGCCATCGAGTATCAGACAATTTTCTACGAGGGTTATGGACCCAATGGAATCGCTTTACTAATTGAGTGTCTAACGGACAACAAGAATCGCGCTGCAGCTGATGTGCGTCTCGCAGTCACCAGAAATGGCGGCACGATGGCTGATCCAGGAAGCGTTTCCTATCTGTTTAGTCGCAAAGGCGTAATCACAATCGAAAACGCCGACGGTGTCACCGAAGATAGATTGCTTGAGGTAGGTCTTGATGCAGGTATAGAAGACGTTGAGGTTCGAGAATCTAGCTTTGTGGTGATTACCGATCCGTCTGCCATGGTTGCAGTTAGAACGGCATTGCAGTCGGCAGGTCTTGATTATGAAAGCGCAGATGTTGAGTTTGTTCCGGCCGCTAGCTTGCCGGTTGATGCTGATACTGCTCGCACGGTCTTCAAGCTAATAGAGGCATTGGAGGACTCAGATGAAGTTCAGAGTGTCTACGCCAATTTTGATATCAGTCCGGAAGTTCTAGCCGAGCTCGAGGCTTAGTTGTGACCAAGATTCTTGGCATCGATCCGGGTCTTACCCGATGCGGAGTTGGGATCATTGAACTTTCCAGAGGTCGAAAACTTTCCTTGGTTGATGTTCGCGTTCTAGTGTCTCCAAAAGACGAAGCGCTAGATGCTCGAATAGGTTCCATTGGAAAAGAACTTGAAGCTCTTTTCAAGAAACACCGCCCTGATGTAGTGGCAATCGAGCGGGTGTTTTCTCAGCAGAACCTCACCTCCGTAATGGGAACGGCTCAAATATCTGGTGTCGCAATCTTCCTGGCAAATAAGTATTCGATTCCAATTGCAATGCATACCCCAACAGAAGTTAAGGCGGCGGTGACTGGTTCTGGACGAGCTGGAAAGGCTCAGGTGGGTCAGATGGTCGCGCAACTTCTTGGTCTGAAACAGATCCCTAAACCAGCTGATGCCGCCGACGCATTGGCCATCGCCATCTGCCAAGGATTTCGGGGTGTTAACACATCCACCAGTTACACCAAAGCACAGCTGAAGTGGAATGAGGCTGCGAAATCAGCCAGTACAAAAAGCAAACGCTAAGTAGGCTAATGGCGTGATTGCCTCATTGACCGGAATGGTCCTTTCTAGCTCTAATGGGCAAGTTGTGATTGATGTTGCCGGAGTCGGCTATTTAGTTCACACCACATCTTCCACAGTTGCTTCGCTTTCAGATGGGGCAAAGACAAGTTTCCATACCAGCCTTGTGGTCCGCGAAGATGCCCTAACTTTGTTTGGATTTGTTTCCCGGTCTGAGCTTGAGGTGTTCGAATTGCTTAGGAGCGTCAACGGTGTTGGCCCAAAGTCTGCCCTTTCTATCCTGAACCAAATGAGCGTTGAACAAATTGCTCAAGCAGTCGCCGAAGAATCCGATGCTGCCTTCAAGGCCGTTTCTGGCGTTGGAGCGAAAACTGCGAAATTGATCACACTCACTCTCTCCGGAAAGATGTCGGCGCCTTCGAACAAGGGTGCCTCGTCCAATCAAAGCGAGAAGGCGGTCAACGCTCTAATGGGGCTTGGTTGGAGTGAGCGTCAAGCCAGAGATGCCGTACATGATGTCGGTGATCCTGGAATGACCGATAAGGATCTACTGAAAGCGGCATTGAAAACACTTTCAAAGGCAAGAAAAGCGTGAGTGAACTTCTAGACGGGGCAGCCACCGAGAGTGATCTTGCCTTCGAGAGTGCACTTAGGCCAACAAGTCTGTCGGAGTTCATTGGACAGTCAAAGGTGAAGCAGCAACTAGACCTTCTTCTAAAAGCAGCAGCGTTGCAGAAGCGATCACCAGATCACATCCTTCTTGCCGGGCCTCCTGGACTCGGGAAAACCACGCTCGCCATGATTGTTTCAAACGAAATTGGATCGGGTCTAAGAATGACTAGCGGTCCAACAATTCAACACGCAGGAGATTTAGCGGCAGTGCTGTCCTCCTTGAGTGCCGGGGAAGTTTTGTTCATCGATGAGATACACCGCATGGCTAGACCTGCTGAAGAACTTCTATACATGGCGATGGAGGATTTCCGAGTTGATGTAATGGTGGGTAAAGGACCCGGCGCAAGTTCAATTTCGCTGGAGCTGGAGCCTTTTACTCTGGTTGGAGCTACAACAAGATCTGGAATGCTTCCCAACCCCTTGCGCGATCGCTTTGGATACACCGCGAATCTAGAGTTCTATGTTTCAGAGGAGTTGCGTTTGGTTCTTGAGAGAGCTGCTAAAAAGTTGGAGCTGGATACTGAAGCTGAGGCTATTTCCTTGATTGCCTCTCGTTCTCGTGGAACCCCGAGAATTGCAAACCGGCTGCTTCGCAGAGTCAGAGATTACGCTTTGGTCGAAAAACGAGAAAAGATTAGTCAGGATCTCGCCGCCGCAGCTTTAGATCTTTACGAGGTTGATTCTTTAGGACTCGACCGATTAGACAAACAAGTTCTCTTGACTCTGATTCAGAAATTTGAAGGTAGGCCTGTTGGCCTTTCCACGTTGGCGATAGCGCTCGGGGAGGAGCCTGACACCATCGAGTCGGTGGTTGAGCCTTACCTGCTTCGTGAGGGCCTTATCGAACGGACCCCAAAGGGTAGGCAGGCTACAGCCCTTGCCCACCGGCACCTTGGCCTGCCGTTATAATCAATAGAACGCAAATTCGTTCAACGGCTTCCAGTAATCCCACTAGATAGGTACTTTTTCATGGACGACAGTCTTTTCCTGTTTCTGGCCTTGGCTTTTCTAGGCGCAATGCTGTTTTACTCAAGCAATAAGCGCAAGAAGGCAGCTAAGACTCTGCAGGCTCAGGTCGTAAAAGGCGCTTACGTGATGCTAACCAGCGGAATCTACGGAAAAATCACAGCAGTGCTAGAAAACCGTATTGAACTAGAAACTGCTCCTGGTCAGAAATTGCTCGTGGCAACTGGAGCTGTTAGAAGCATCGAGCAAGAGCTAGAGAAGTCAAAGCCAGCCTCCGCAGGTAAACCTGCTGCAAAGTCGGCTCCTAAGGCCAAATCACGTTCAGTAGCTAAAACCCCAGCTAAGTCTTCGGCGAAGAAGAAGTAAGGTCAGTCATCTTGTCAGCTTCAAACTCCGTTAAGTCTGCGCGCAAATCGCTTGCATGGCTGCTTGCGATTATTGTCGGCCTAGCTGGTCTTATCGCAGTTGGCTCACTATCGGATGAGAATGCCAGCTTCACTCCAAAGCTAGCTCTTGATCTTCAGGGTGGTACCCAGGTAATTCTTTCGCCTCTCGTTCTAGATGGCGAGGCCGTGACTCCCGAGCAGCTTGACCAGGCAGTTTCGATCATCCGTCAGCGTGTAGACGCCAGTGGTGTTAGCGAATCTCAGGTCATAACCCAAGGAGATCGAAACATCATTGTTTCCATCCCTGGAGTTCCGGACGAAAACACGCTTGCGCTGATCAAGGCTTCTGCGAAACTCGAGTTTCGAGCCGTTCTAGTCACAAGTACTGGTGCACCATCCTCGAGCGTTGATCAGCCAGAAACTGCTGTTGAGGGGGAGACCACAGAAGGTGATGCGCCAGCAGAGGATCCAGCTGCCGAAGCACCTGCTCCAAACGTTCCAACTGCCACCCCTACCGACGCAAGCGATCTGAATTGGGTTTCACTTGATCTTCAGAAGCAATTCGATGCTCTTGATTGCGCATCTTCCTTCCGCGAACCAGGTCAGGTTGATGACCCGAAAATTCCACTCATCACCTGTGATGTAACTGGAACCCAGAAGTTCATTCTTGGCCCAGTTGAGGTTGAGGGTGCCAACATTTCCGATGCCTCGAATGGAACCGTGCAAAGTTCCACTGGTGCCTCGACCAACACTTGGGCTGTAAACCTAGATTTTAATGACGCCGGTTCTCAGGCCTTCGCCGATGTGACGCAAAGACTGTTCCCTCTGACCAGCCCAAGAAATCAATTTGCTATCACCCTTGACGGCTACGTGATTACCGCTCCAGCCACTCAAGCCGTTATCACCGGCGGATCTGCTCAAATCACTGGAAACTTTGATAAAGATTCATCGAAGGTTCTAGCGGATCAGCTCAAGTATGGTTCCCTGCCAATTGGATTCGAAGTTGAAAGCCAGGAAAACATTTCAGCTTCTCTTGGCTCCGAGCAGCTGACTAACGGTCTTATCGCGGGTCTAATTGGACTTCTATTGGTGGTTGTCTACTCGGCCTTCCAGTACCGCGGATTGGCAATTGTGACTATAGGTTCCTTGATTGTGGCGGCAGTCCTGGTCTACTTGTTTATTGCAGTTCTTTCCTGGAGACAGGGATACAGACTTTCTTTGGCGGGAGTGGCCGGTTTGATTGTGGCCATTGGAATTACCGTTGACTCATTTATCGTCTACTTCGAGCGAGTCCGAGACGAGATTCGCGAGGGCCGAACCCTTGAAGTAGCCGTTGAGAACGCGTGGACGAGAGCACTTAGAACAATTCTTGCCTCTGACGGAGTGAGCTTTACCGCGGCACTAACTCTGTTCCTTTTGACAGTTGGAAACGTGAGAGGCTTTGCTTTCACACTGGGATTGACAACCATCGTCGATCTAATTGTCGTATTGATGTTTACCCATCCACTGCTTCGCCTGCTGGCTCGAACCAAGTTCTTCAGTTCTGGTCATCCGTGGTCGGGCTTTGACTCTAAAGCCCTAGAAGCATCTGGATATGTCGGACGAGGAAAATTCCGAGTCTCGGAGACTTTGGCTTCAGGGAAAATCGAGAAGGCTTCAAAGGAAGCTGAGAAACGCCAGAGCATTGCTGAGCGCAAGGCGCAGGCGGCAATTGCAGCAGCCAAGAAGACAGGTGACAACTAGTGTCAAGGATTAAAGATCTTGGAAACGATCTATACAGTGGTACCAAGTCGATAGACATCGTTGGTCGTCGCAAGGTGTTCTACCTAATTGGAATCGCAGTCGTTATTGCTTCGATTCTTATTCCGGTGCTCAAAGGTGGATTTAACTTCGGAATTGAGTTCCGCGGTGGTAGCGAATTCAGGATTGAGGGAGTGGCGAGCTCTTCGCAGCAGCTTGCTATTGACGCAGTTCAGTCCGTTGAACCAGGCAGTCAGCCGCTTGTGACCACGGTAGGTCTTGATTCAGTCAGAATTCAGACCGAACAGCTTGATGACACCGCTTCAGAAGAAGTGCGAATTGCTTTAGCGAGTGCATATGGGGTTGAGTCTGGAGCTGTCACATCCTCGTTTATCGGAGCTAACTGGGGAGCAGATGTAACAGAGAAGGCATTAATTGCTCTTGTCGTTTTCCTTATTGTGGTCAGCTTGTTGATGGCACTGTACTTCAGAACCTTAAAGATGTCCGTGGCGGCACTTGTGGCGCTATTTCACGACGTAGTGATAACCCTGGGAATTTACGCACTAGTTGGGTTTGAAATCACTCCCGCAGCGGTTATTGGTTTCTTGACCATCTTGGGTTACTCGCTTTATGACACCGTGGTGGTTTTCGACAAGGTGCGCGAGAACACCCTCGATGTTGAATTCTCGGAGACCACGACATTTGCCTCTCAAGTGAACCTTGCAATCAACCAGACTCTGGTTCGCTCAGTGAACACTTCTGTGGTCGCTGTATTGCCAGTGGCAGCCATTCTCTTTGTTGGAGCAACAGCCCTAGGCGCTGGAACACTAAGGGATATTTCACTTGCATTGTTTATCGGAATCATCGCCGGAACTTACTCCTCTGTCTTCCTCGCTGGTCCGCTTTATGTTGACCTTAGATCGCGCGAGGGTAGATTCAAGGACAAGACCGCTTCCGCAAAGCTATAACTGCTTGAACTTTCCTCCCATTAGGCTTGCTTCATAGCCAACAAATAGGGAGGAGCGTCGTGACCGATACCACCTCTAACTCCCTGCGTTCGAGACTTCCGAGGATCTTTGCCAAAGCTGGAGCATATAACTCAGAGCTTCAGGCCGTTATACGTTCTGTCAAGGCAAATCACCCCAAAGCGGATGTATCCGTCATTGAGAAATCTTTCGTAGCGGCCGAAAAAGCACATGCCACACAGCTTCGAAAATCTGGCGAGCCTTACATCACTCACCCCTTGGCTGTTGCTCAAATTCTTGCTGATCTTGGAATTGGCGCCACAACCATCGCGGCGGCTTTGCTTCACGACACAGTTGAGGACACCGATTACACTCTTGATTTTGTAAGGCGTGATTTTGGTGATGAAGTGGCGATGTTGGTCGATGGAGTCACCAAGCTTGACAAGCTCAAGTTCGGAGATAACACCCAGGCTGAGACAGTCCGCAAGATGGTTGTTGCGATGTCTAAGGACATACGAGTCCTAGTAATCAAGCTGGCCGACCGACTACATAACGCACGAACTTGGAAGTTTGTTCCAGAAGAAAGCGCTAAGCGCAAGGCTCAGGAAACCCTTGAGATTTATGCTCCATTGGCTCATCGACTTGGAATCAGCACGATCAAGCTGGAGCTTGAAGATTTGTCTTTTGAAATTCTCTACCCAAAGGTTTATGAAGAAATTGTCAACCTGGTCACTCAGCGCACACCAAAGCGTGAGGAGTACATTGATTCCGTTATTAGTTCGATTGAAGAGGACCTAAAGGACTCGAAGATCAAGGGCAAGGTTGCCGGTAGACCAAAGCAGTATTACAGCATCTACCAGAAGATGGTGGTTCGAGGCAGAGAATTCGACGACATCTACGACCTGGTAGGAGTAAGGGTTCTAGTTCCAACTGTTAGAGATTGCTACGCGATCTTGGGTTCTATTCATTCCCATTGGAATCCGGTACCTGGCAGATTCAAGGATTACATTGCAATGCCTAAGTTCAATTTGTATCAGTCTCTCCACACCACAGTGATAGGGCCTGCAGGTCGTGCGGTTGAGATTCAGATTCGAACAACTGAAATGCACAATCGTGCGGAATTTGGTGTCGCTGCCCATTGGAAGTACAAGGAGCAGGCCGGCACATCGCAGACCACCACAGAAGATGACATGGTCTGGCTTAAGCACCTTTCGGATTGGCAGGCGGAAACTCAAGACCCAGGGGAGTTCCTTGATGCCTTGAGATTTGAAATCGGCGCTAAAGAGGTTTACGTATTTACCCCCAAAGGCAAAGTTATTGGGCTTCCTTCTGGAGCGACCCCAGTTGATTTTGCCTATACGGTTCACACCGAAGTTGGCCATCGAACAATTGGTGCAAAGGTTAACGGAAGGCTTGTTCCACTCGAGAGCACCTTGAATTCCGGTGACGTGGTTGAGGTGTTTACTTCAAAATCTCTCGACGCTGCCCCTAGCAAGGACTGGTTGAACTTTGTTCGATCCCCAAGAGCTAGAGCGAAAATCAAGCACCATTTCTCGCAAGAGCGTCGCGAGGATGCCATCGAACAAGGCAAGGATTCACTAACCAAGGCGATGCGCAAGCAAAACCTTCCGCTGCAACAATTGATGTCTGCCGAATCACTGGCCAAAATCGTCGCTGACTTGCGCTTGTCTGATGTAAGCGCCTTGTTTGCAGCTATTGGCGAAGGACAGGTGTCTGCTCAGTCCATCATTGAGAAATTGACCCAACCGGTAGGCATTGAGGAAGATAACGATGTTGAATTTGAACTGCCCCAAGCACCGAAATCATTCAGACACATAGGTGGCAGCGATTCCGGAGTTCTAGTAAAGGGTGACGCGGACGTAATGGTCAAACTTGCTCGATGCTGCACACCAGTTCCTGGCGATCAGATTATGGGATTCGTGACAAGAGGCACTGGAGTCTCAGTCCATAGAACAGATTGCAAGAACGTGGGTCAATTGCAACTTGAGCCTGAACGAATTCTCGAAGTAAGTTGGGCACCTTCATCCAAGAGATTATTCCTGGTGCAGATTCAGGTCGAGGCACTAGATAGATCTGGATTACTTAGTGATGTGACCAGAGTGTTGAGCGAACACCATGTCAACATTCTCTCGGCGTCTGTATCGACTAGAAATGACCGGGTAGCGCTAAGCCGATTCGTATTTGAGATGGGGGATCCGGGTACTTTGGAGCACCTGCTAAATGCAGTAAAGAGAATTGAAGCGGTTTACGACGTGTATCGAGTGTCTCAGTAGTTAGCTGGCGTTTTGCTTCACTACTTCGAGCCAAGATTTTCTAGCTGAAAGCGCCTCAGTAAGTTCCTTGCTCTTCTTTGAATCATTTGCGGCGGTTGCGGCTGAAAGATCCGACTCAAGGTTGGCAATCGACTGCTCGAGCTGCGACAGCACACCGTTGGTGCGCTCAATCGCTGCTGGGTCAGATTTTCTCCACTGCTCCTGCTCAAGTTCCTTGAATTTCTTCTCGACAGCGCGCATCCGGTCGTCGGTTTCGCGAATCTTGTCTTTTGGAACTTTTCCAGCCTTCTCGTAGCGCTGTTGGATTGATAGAAGTTGCTTCTTGGCTTCGGCAAGGTCCTTAGATGGATCTAGCTTTTCAGCCTCAACAATCAGAGCGAGTTTTGTTTCGTAGTTAGCCGAGAAAGCCATGGTCTCTTTAGCAATGGTCTCTTTGCGGAGCGAGTAGATAGCGTCGCCAGCCGCTTTGAAACGATCCCAGAGAGCGTCGTCTTGCTTGCCCTGAGACCGACCAGTGAGCTTCCATTCATCAAGCAGTTTTCGGTACTCGCCAGCGGCATCCGAACCTTTTGCTACAAGCGCCTCAGCCTTAGCAGCCAAGTCTGACTTCTTCGCGCGCGCGGTCTTAGTCACGGCAGTTAGTTCGGCAAAGAAAGCCCTTTTGTTAGCTTCAAACTTTGTTCTTGCCTGGGAAAAGCTCTTCCAGATTAGGTCGGCTTCTTTTCTAGGAACTTTGGGCCCCGACTTTTGGGATGCCTGCCATGCTTCAAACAGCTCAGTCATCTCTTTCGAGGCAACTTTCCACTGGGTCTTTTTCGGGTCCTTATCGGCAAGCGCAGCTGCTTTCTGCGCAATGTCGGTCCTGGTCTTTAGCGTTGCTGCTATAGCCGCAACTGTGGCCTCAGATTTTTCTGCACGGACTTTTTCAATGTTCGGAGTGATAGCTGCAACTCGATTACGGAGTTCTTGAATGTTGCCCACGGCAGCAGGTTCTACGAGGTCCTTGACCAACTTTTGAGCAGCTGCAGCGATGCTGGCTGGATTAGCGCCAGTTTTTAGACGCTGTTCAAGAATGCGAACATTTGCTTCCAGCTCTGAGAACTTGCGTTCGAAGTATGTCAGTGCCTCTGCTTCGGTGACGCCCGGATACTGTCCTACCTTGCGTTCTGTTCCGCCATCGAGCACGAAAACGTTGTTGTCGCTATCGACTCTTCCATGATTGGCAGAAATAGGTGGCACAGTTCTCTCCTGGTGGCTTTTCGTTCGGTCTTTATCTTAGTTCGATAGTGCTTAGGCGAGTTTCGAGAGCTGGCGGGCCATCTGATGCTCCACCTTCAACTCCTGCACTAATAACTGGCTCTAGCCCATCAAGACCCGCGGTGATCTTGCCAAAAATCGTGTAGCCACCCGCGTCATCGGAAGGAATCCTCGAGTCTTGGTAGACGATGAAGAACTGCGAACCCATGCTGCTACCGTTGCCGCCAACTCGCGCCATGGCAAGAGATCCGGTGACGTAAGAGTCATCTGCCGGGGCATTCTCAATTGGTCCGAAGTTATAGCCCGGTCCGCCGCCACCGGTTCCATCTGGATCTCCACACTGAAGAACGAAAATACCGTCAGTGACTAGTCGGTGACACGAAACTCCCTCGTAAAATCCAGATTGGCTAAGTGAAATAAAGTTTGCTACCGCCTGCGGAGCATTTACTCCATCGAGCTCGAGCTCGAGAGTTGCGTCTCCAACATTCATCGAGCCGGTCCAAACGCGAGATTCTGCAATAGCTACGTCTGGGACAAGCTCGGAGTTTTCAACCGGTGGGGCTTCGGCGGTTTCAGTCACTACGCCAGGACCAAAACTAAAGTAAGCAAACTGTCCAACAAGAGCTAGTGCTACTGCGCCAACTCCAAACATGACCGCGAGCCTATTGTCAGATTTGCGTCTTGAGGCTTTTGCGGTTTCTAGTGTTTGCTTAGCCTGAAATGATTCCAGTCTCTCAGCGGCTGCGTTCGCAATTTTCTTCTGCGTACTCACGGTGGTTTCTCCCTAGCTTTATGGTCCATAGAGAGTTTACAAAGCTTTTGTTGGACCTTCTTATACTCTTGAGAAATGAACGATTCCCTCTTCAGCGCTAGTGGGCCCTTGGCTGCTCGAATGAGGCCACGAACGCTTGAAGAGGTTGTGGGGCAGAACAAAGCCCTTGCTCAGGGGTCTCCACTTTCGATGCTGGCCAGAAAACCTGAGGGTCAAACTCCTCCAAGCACTTCGGTGGTTATTTGGGGACCGCCGGGTACTGGGAAAACAACGATTGCTAAGGCGGTTGCAAACACTTCGGGGCGAAGATTCGTTGAGCTTTCGGCAGTTTCCACCGGGGTCAAAGAACTTCGCGAAGTAATAGAAAAAGCTCGACTCGACCAGGAGCTTTACTCGGTGGCAACCATTGTTTTTCTCGATGAGATTCACCGGTTCTCAAAAGCCCAGCAGGATGCGTTGTTACCGGCAGTAGAAGCAGGTTGGATAATTCTGATTGCTGCCACTACGGAAAATCCTTCGTTTTCCGTGAATGCGCCTCTTTTATCACGCTCACTGGTAGTCAAACTTGAACCGCTTGATGAATCGGATATTGAGAATCTGGTGAGGAAAGCTCTTCTGGACCCGGCAGGGCTCAGCGGCAAGGTGACGGTTTCAGCTGATGCAGTCGATCGCATTTGCCAGATCGCAGGAGGCGACGCAAGAAGAGCGCTGACGGTGCTTGACGCTTCAGCCTCAAGAGCTCTTGAATTTACAAGTGTCGAACCGGCAGAGATTTCACTTGAGGATGTTTTAGCTGCTCTGGAAACCGCCCTGGTGAGATACGACAGGGAGGGCGAGCAGCACTACGACACTATTAGCGCATTCATAAAATCCATTCGAGGCTCGGACCCTGACGCTGCGCTGCATTATCTGGCTCGGATGCTTGAAGGGGGAGAGGACCCAAGATTCATCGCTAGGCGCTTGATGATCTTGGCCTCAGAAGATATTGGCCTGGCAGACTCGGGTGCCCTTACTTTAGCGGTTGCTGCTTTTGACACAGTTGCAGCAATTGGAATGCCGGAAGCAAGGATTGCACTTAGCCAAGTGAGCATTTACTTAGCGCTTGCGCCAAAGTCCAATTCAGCCTATTTGGCGATCAATTCAGCAATAGAAGATGTTCGAGCTGGGTTCACCCCTGCCATTCCTTTGTATCTTCGAAGCTCTGCCTCGGCCAGAGTAGGTTCCGATAAGAGCTATGTGTATCCCCATGATGACGTAAACGCGGTTGTGCAGCAGCAGTACCTCGCCGAGACCAGGGAGTATTACAAACCAAAGCCTTTTGGCCAGGAACGCCCATTTGCTGAGCGACTGGAAGCTCTTCGAGCCATTATTCGGGGCAAAAAGGCTTGATGAGGCCAACTAGCCGGTGCTAAACTTTCAAGGTTGCCAATTTGAACCCTTAGCGCGGCTGCGAGGGGTTGTCCAAATAGCGAGTGTCATTTAGCAGACCTTTCTCGGCAACAAGAAGGCATTCCTCTATTGCTTTTACTTTTTGTTGGAATAACTTGAAAGGAAGCAGTGTCTAAGACATCGCGTACTCGCAGTAAGACCCGTCTGTCACGCGCACTCGGGATCGCACTAACCCCAAAAGCAGCCAAGTATTTAGAAAAGCGTCCCTATGCTCCAGGTGAGCACGGTCGCACCAAGCGCAAGGCAGACAGCGACTTCGCCGTTCGTCTTCGTGAGAAGCAGCGTCTAAGGGCGCAGTACGGAATTCGCGAAGCTCAGCTGAAAAAGACCTTCGAAGAAGCTAAGCGCGCACCTGGTCTAACCGGTGAGAACCTAGTAGAGCTTCTAGAGATGCGTCTTGACGCAATCATCTTGCGTGCTGGATTTGCTCGCACAATCGCGCAGTCCCGTCAGCTAGTTGTTCACCGCCACATTTTGGTTGATGGACAGCGAGTGGACCGCCCTTCGTTCCGCGTAAAGCCAGGTCAGCTGGTTCACGTGCACGCGAAGAGCGAGAAGACTGAGCCGTTCCAGGTAGCAGCAGCTGGTGGACACGTTGACGTGCTTCCTCCACTTCCTGGCTACTTGAGCGTTGAGCTCGAGAAGCTTCACGTCACTCTAGAGCGCCGTCCACTTCGAGCCGAAGTCCCAGTCACTTGTGAAGTTCAGCTTGTGGTTGAGTACTACGCGGCTCGATAGTTAAAGAATTAGACAAGGAGGGCACCATGTCAGGATCTGAAATCGCAAGCTTAATTGCTGCGGGTGGATTCGTCTTGCTGGTGCTCTTCCTTGCAGTTCCTATCCTGAAGCTTGGAAAGCTACTCGACAAGAGTGCAGATTCAGTTTCTTTGATGACTGAAGAGCTCACTCCGTTGGTTTCTGAACTGACTGTAACCCTTGAGGAGACTAACCGTCAGCTCAAGAAGATTGATTCGATCACGACAGATGTCTCATCAGTCACAACAAACCTGTCATCTCTTGTTAGTTCCTTCACTGCATCCATGGGCGGAACTCTTGCCAAGCTTGCTGGATACGGTGGAGTATTAAGCAACCTACTCGGAAAGAAGAAGAAGTAGAGATATGAAGAAACTAGTTTGGTTCATTGCTGGCATAGCTATTGGTGCTGTTGCTGCGCGACAGATTGAAGAGAACCCTGCTGCTCGTAAGGCCTACGAGGAAGCCAAGGCTTCTGTTTCTGAGTTTCGCGATGCAGTACTTGAGGGATTCCAGGAGCGTGAGGCAGAACTTTCGAAGCCGAAGCGCAAGCCGGCAGCTGCAAAGACCACCGCTGCCAGATCTAAGTCCGCTGCTTCAAAGAAGACCGGACCAAAATCCAAGCCTGCTGGTAAGTAAGGGTTTAAATTGAAGACCGCCGAGATTCGTCGGCGCTGGCTCGACTATTTCGCCAGCAAGGATCACGAGATTGTGCCCTCCGCGTCTCTAATCTCTGAAGATCCAACTCTGATGTTCACTGTGGCAGGAATGGTTCCATTCATTCCCTACATGACCGGTCTCGTGCCAGCTCCCTACAAGAGAGCAACCAGTGTTCAAAAATGTGTTCGCACACTGGACATTGAAGAAGTAGGTAAGACCACCCGTCACGGAACCTTCTTCCAGATGAATGGCAATTTCTCATTCGGTGATTACTTCAAGAAAGAAGCAATCGCCTACGCGTGGGAGTTTCTAACATCCAGCAAAGCAAAGGGTGGACTAGAGCTAGATCCTGAATTGCTTTGGGTAACCGTTTACCAGGACGATGACGAATCAATCAAGATTTGGCGCGATGTGGCAAATGTTCCGATCGAGCGTATTCAAAAGCGCGGCATGGCGGACAACTACTGGTCAACTGGTCAGCCGGGACCTGCAGGTCCTTGCTCAGAGATCTACTACGACCGCGGCCCGGCCTACGGTTCAGAAGGTGGCCCTGAAGCCGACGAGAACCGATACATCGAGATTTGGAACCTGGTGTTCATGCAGTTTGAGCGTGGACAGGGAACCGGTAAAGACAGCTTTGAAATTCTGGGTGAACTGCCTTCAAAGAACATTGACACGGGCATGGGACTTGAGCGTGTTGCATTTTTAATGCAAGGCGTTGACAACTTATATGAAATCGATGAAGTGCGACCAGTGCTTGATTTGGCGGCGAAACTCTCGGGCAAGACTTACGGCGCTGATTCAGATGATGATGTTCGCCTTCGTGTTGTAGCTGATCACGTTCGTTCTGCACTAATGCTTATTGGCGATGGTGTCACGCCTGCTAATGATGCTCGTGGCTACGTTGTAAGACGCCTTTTGAGAAGAGCTGTCCGAGCTATGCGATTGCTTGGCGTAGAGACTCCGGTTTTCAAAGAATTGTTTACCGCATCTAAAGACGCTATGAAAGCAAGCTATCCCGAGCTGGAGACAGATTTCGAGCGGATACTTCGAACTGCTGTAAACGAAGAAGAAGCTTTCCTACGAACCCTAAACTCCGGCCTCTTGGTTCTGGATGAGGAAATCGCCAAGGCCAAAGCCTCAAAGGCCTCAGCTCTCACAGGCGACAGCGTGTTTTTGTTGCATGACACATATGGTTTTCCAGTAGATCTAACCTTCGAGATCGCTCAAGAAGCTGGTTTAGAAATTGACAGAGACAAGTTCACGTCTTTGATGAATGTTCAGCGCCAACGCGCCAAGGACGATGCCAAGCAGAAACGATCCACCAACGCTGATCTTTCTGTCTATGGTGAGTTCCGCTCTCTTGGAGTCACAAAGTTCACCGGTTACGAGGAGCTTGTATCTGGAGCAAAGGTCATTGGTCTTATTCGTGATGGGCTTGTTGTCAAGGAGCTCAAAGAAGGCGACGTCGCTGAAGTATTGCTGGATGAGACAAGCTTCTATGCCGAGTCCGGTGGTCAGGACAGTGACTCTGGCTTTATTACTGGAGATGGTCTGTCTCTAGAAGTTCTTGATGTGCAAAAGCCTGTCAAAGGACTTGTTTCACATTCCGTCGTTGTTAAGCGCGGCTCGGTCGCAGTCGGCTCAAAGGTTTCAACCGAAGTTTCACCTGAGTGGAGACTCGGCGCAGCTCAAGCACACTCAGCCACCCACGTTGTACATGCCGCACTTCGTCAAGTACTTGGCCCACAAGCTTTGCAATCAGGTTCTTATAACAAGCCTGGCTACATGCGTTTGGATTTTTCTTGGAGTGAGGCTTTGTCTCAGGCGACAAGAACAGAAATCGAAGAAGTGACGAACCTAGCTATCCGTCAGGATCTTGCTGTTAGCGCCCAATTCATGAGCGTGAAAGAGGCAAAAGATTTCGGAGCAGTAGCTCTATTTGGTGAAACCTACGACGAGAGTGTTCGAGTAATCCAGATTGGCGGACCTTGGTCAAGAGAGCTATGTGGTGGAACTCACGTTTCTAGAAGCTCACAAGTTGGCTTAGTTTCCATCATCGGTGAAGCTTCCGTAGGGTCCGGCTCTCGAAGGCTAGAAGCATATGTGGGCTTCGAAGCGTTTCAAGCACTTGCTGCCGAGCGCGCACTGGTAGCAGCTTTGACCGAATCTCTCAAAGTGCCTCGCGAACAGCTGGCCGAGAAGATTCAAACCACAGTTGACGAGCTTCGCGCCGCCCAACGCAAATTGGCTTCACTTTCGATGGAACAACTAAAGAGCAAACTTCCGGAGCTTGCCCAATCTGCCAAGCAAATTGGTGGAGCAAAAGTAATACTTGAAAACATCGGAGCAGTTGATTCAGCTGACCAGGTTAGAGAACTTGCTTCAGCGCTGAGGGACAAGCTGGAATCTGACTCCGCGGTCGCTGCGATTGCTGGTATTTCGGGAGACAAGATCATTCTGATTGTTGCAACTACCAAGAAGGCTCGTGAAGCTGGAATCAGCAGCGGCAATCTTGTGAAAGTGGCCTCAGCGATTCTAGGTGGCGGTGGTGGTGGCAAAGATGACATCGCGCAAGGTGGCGGTCCAGAGGTAAGCAAGCTTGCTGACGCTTTTGCTGCAATTGAGAATTCCATCAAAAACTAAATGGACAGAGGTTCTCGCCTAGCCATTGATGTTGGGACAGTGCGAATCGGGTTAGCAGTTAGCGACCCGGACTCCATCCTTTCGACTCCGCTACCAGCGCTAATCCGATCGAAACTGCTGACAGAAACACTCCAGGAGATTCTCAGCTTGATTTCCGACAATGGAGTTATTGAGGTCTATGTTGGCGATCCGCTTTCTCTTTCTGGCGAAGAAACTGCATCCACACAAGATGCAAGGCAGTTCGCTTTGCAACTAGCGGAACTGACTTCCGTGCCTGTGCGCTTAGTGGATGAGAGACTTACTACTGTGACCGCATCCTCCAAGCTTCGACTCAACGGCTTGAATGCTAAAGCTGCCAAGGACTTGATAGACAGTGCAAGCGCAGTTGAGATTTTGGAGCAAGCTTTGAATGTTTCCAAAAAGTCCGGGAAACCTGCCGGTTTGAGAGTCCGGGGACTAAATGACTAGGGCTTATGTCCCAAGGCGGCGAAGGTTGTTCTTCACTCTTTCGGCACTAGTCCTAAGTGTTGGTTTGGTTGGAGCAACCGTTGTCGCATTGAACTACGACACGCTTAGAGCCCAGTACCTAAAGCTCACGACTCTAGATTTTGAAGGCCCCGGAGAAGGTGAAGTTGTTGTCCGCATCGAAGCTGGCGAGGATGGATTAATCATCACTCAGAAACTTCTTGATGCGGGAGTAATCAGAGACTTTGACAGCTTCTATAGACACCTCATTGAGAACAACGCAGTTTTCTATCCCGGTAGCTTCATGATGCGATTCGAGATGAGCAATGAAGCTGCGCTAAGCGTTCTTTATAATTCTTCTAATGCCATGACCTACAAAGTGACTATCCCAGAGGGTTATCGAGCGGTGCAGATCTTTGACGAACTAGCAAGTATCTCAGGTATTCCAGCCGATGAGTTTCGATCGGTTGCAAAAGACTTAGCTAGCTTTGGTATCCCGTCGGAAGCACTAACGATCGAAGGTTATCTATTTCCAGCTACCTATAGTTTCGACACTGAAGCCAGTGCAACCGACATCCTTCAAACAATGGTTTCGCGTATGAAGGAGGAGCTCGAACGCCTTGGAGTGGCCGAAAAGGATTGGCATTCGGTCGTGACATTAGCGTCGATAGTTCAGCGCGAGGCCAAACTTGAACCAGATTTCTTCAAAGTGTCTCGCGTGTTTGCCAATCGACTCGAGATCGACATGCGGCTAGAAACAGATCCGACAATCAGCTACAGCTACAGCGGTAAAGACATGTCGGAGGCTTCCAAGGCGGAACAGTTAGAGCATGGATACAACACATACCTAATAAAGGGACTACCTCCTGGACCAATTGCATCTCCCGGTGCTCTTGCTCTGGAAGCAACCCTGTCACCTGCTGATGGAGATTGGTTATTCTTCGTAACAATTAATCTCGAATCCGGCGAGACAAAGTTTTCAAGAACGCTTGCTGAGCATGAGGGTTATGTTGTGTTGCTGCGGCAATGGGAAAAAGAAAACCCAGGTTGGTATGACAACTAGTTTCTGTGTGGTTGGCTCACCAATTGAGCAATCTTTGTCACCCGTTTTGCACACGGCTGCCAATAAACACCTGGGGCTTGATTTTGCCTACGGGAAAAATGAAGTTCCTGCCGGGGGACTAAGAAACTTTCTCAGTTCATCCGATCTAGGCGGTGTATCCGTGACTATGCCACTCAAACATGAGGCATTCGATCTTGCCGTAAGCCACGATGAAGATTCTCTGACTACCGGTGTATCAAACACTCTTGTGAGATCTGCCAGTGGATGGCGCGGGTTTAACACCGACGTCTACGGTATTTGCGAGGCTTTATCCATTGTTTCCGAACCCAGAGTCACAGTAGTAATCGGATCTGGAGCAACAGCTCGATCCGGAATGGTGGCTCTTTCTAAACTCTTTCCAAAAACGCAAGTGCATCTAATCAGCCGTAATCAAGATGCCGGAGTTGCACTGGAAGTATTTGGACAGACATTGGGACTAAACGTTTCAATAAAGCCTGCAACAGTGCAGGCTCTCATGTCCGCCGATTTAGTCATGTCTTTGGTGCCAGCAGGTTCTTATGCAGAACTTTGGGAAGAGATTCAGCGCAGCGGCAATTCAAGATCAGGCACGCTTTTTGACGTGGCATACAACCCGTGGCCGTCGAAGGCAGGATTGGCCTGGAACCCTTCGACTGTTATTTCTGGAATTGAAATGCTTATCTGGCAGGCAATTGAGCAAGTTCAGCTCTTTGCTTCAGCTAATGGAAGTATTGGCGAAATTGACCGAAGTGCTCTTTATTCAGTGATGAAGGCAGCTGTTTCTTCAAAATAGGGCACTCTAATGGCGGTCTATGCCAGAATTGAGTTATGTTGCGCTGGTTAACCGCTGGAGAGTCCCATGGACCTGAACTTGTCGCGATTTTAGAAGGTTTGCCTGCCGGAGTTCCTGTCACAACCAGTGATGTCCAGAATGCGCTTGCTAGACGGCGTCTTGGATTCGGTCGCGGCGCAAGAATGAAATTTGAACTCGATGAGGTAAATCTCTCAGGCGGTGTTCGTCACGGAATTACCCAGGGCGGCCCTGTAGCCATTACCATCCAGAACACGGAGTGGCCGAAATGGGAGAAAATCATGTCCGCCGACCCAGTGAACGAATCGGAACTTGAAGGCGCCAGGGCCGAAGCACTCACTAGACCAAGACCTGGACATGCCGATTTCACCGGTATGCAAAAGTATGGGTTCTTAGATGCTCGTCCCGTACTCGAGAGAGCCAGTGCAAGGGAGACGGCGGCCCGTGTTGCTCTAGGTGAAGTAGCGGCTAGATTCTTGAAATCACTGGGTATCGAGTTAGTCACCCACACTGTTGCCATCGGTCCGATTTCAAACACTGAGCTTTCTTTGCCGAAACCAAGTGACGTTAACGCTTTGGACGAGGATCCTGTTCGTTGCTATTCCAGTTCGGTCTCTGCGGCCATGGTCGCCGAGATCGAGGATTGTCATAAAGCCGGCGACACTCTTGGGGGAGTAGTTGAGACTTTGGTCTACGGATTACCTCCTGGCATCGGGTCTTATGTTCACTGGGACCGAAGGTTGGACTCTCAACTTGCTGGCGCCTTGATGGGTATTCAGGCAATCAAGGGCGTTGAAGTTGGGGATGGTTTTGAAACCACCCGTCGACGTGGTTCTTTAGCGCACGACGAAATCGAAAAGGATGCTTCAGGAGTTGTCCATCGCACATCTGGACGTGCAGGTGGAATCGAAGGTGGAATGTCTACCGGAGAAATACTTCGCGTTCGAACCGGGATGAAACCAATCTCTACGGTGCCTAAAGCTCTTGCAACCATAGATGTTTCAACTGGCGAAGCCACCAAGGCTCATCACCAAAGATCAGATGTTTGTGCAGTGCCTGCTGCGGGAATTGTTGCCGAGGCCATGGTGTCCTTGGTTATTGCGAATGCAGTTCTTGAAAAGTTCGGGGGAGACTCAGTTGCTGAAACTAAGCGCAACATGCAGTCTTTCTTGGATAGCATCCCTGCTGTTCTTAAGTCATTTGAGAGCTGATGAATACCCCAGTGGTATTGGTAGGTCCCATGGGTGTTGGGAAAACCACAATAGGTAAAAAGCTCGCTAAGCAGCTTGGACTCTCGTTCGTCGATACTGACAAAGAAATAGTGAAGCAGCACGGCTCAATTGCCAAGATCTTTGAAAAATCCGGTGAACAGCACTTTAGAGCCCTTGAGCACGAATTTCTGCTGGCAGCTCTATCAACTGGTTCTGTTGTGGCTACCGGAGGTGGAGTGGTCACCCAAGAAAGTAACCGTTTAGCACTCAGGGATTCTTTCGTGATTTACCTTTCAACTAATGGGCGTCACATGGCATCGCGACTTTTGGCCGGGCGACGCCCTTTGCTCAAAAACGGAATTGCTGATTGGAAGCGCATCTATCAAGAACGCAAGCCGCTTTACGAACAAGTTGCTTCTGTAGAGATCGAGACCAGTTCAAAGTCCTTGAACACAGTGGTGTCAGAAATTGTTGAGTTGGTGAAAGCTCGTGCCTGAAATATCGAGAATTGTTGTCGGAGCCGAGAAACCTTACCCGGTTGTCATGGGTCGCTCACTTTTGGATCAAGTACCAGAGCACCTAAAGGGAGCAAAGAAGGTACTTGTTGTGCATCCGGTTGGACTTGCCGTAAGTGCGGAGGAACTAAGAGATTTCTTGATAGCTGCGGGCTTCGAAGTGTTGTTGGCGGGAGTCCCGGACAACGAAGAGGCTAAACGCATCGAGGTCGCAGCATTTTGTTGGGGCATCTTAGGAAAATCCGAATTCTCCAGAACCGACATGGTTATTGGTTTCGGTGGCGGAACCATTACCGATCTCGCAGGGTTTGTCGCAGCAACTTGGCTGCGGGGAGTAGGTATCGTCCAAATACCAACAACCCTGCTGGCAATGGTTGATGCGGCTGTTGGCGGAAAGACCGGCGTCAATACCACTGAGGGTAAGAACCTAGTTGGAGTTTTTCATTCCCCGACTGCCGTGATTGTTGATTTAGAAACATTGAACACGTTGCCAAAGAACGAATTGCTTGCAGGCTTCGCCGAAGTTGTTAAGTGCGGATTCATAAGCGATCCAGAAATTCTGAACCTTATTGAGTCGAACTTTGAACAGGCCGTTGACCCAGCCACTGGAGCGTTTGAGGAACTTGTGCGGCGCAGCATTCAGGTCAAGGCCGACGTAGTGGCGGTTGATTTCAAGGAATCTGGTTTACGGGAGATCTTGAACTACGGCCACACGTTAGGACATGCCATCGAACTAGCCGAGCGGTATAAGTGGAGACATGGGGCAGCAATTTCAATCGGAATGGTGTTCGTCGCAGAACTTGCTCACCTGAATGGGAGGCTTTCTATCGAAGCGGTCGCGCGCCATAGAGACCTTTTGGTAAAGCTGGGGCTTCCGGTTAGCTACCCAGCAGAGAAGTGGCCTCAGCTGCTTGCAAACATGCAAATTGACAAGAAATCTCGGGGTGGAAACCTGCGCTTTGTCGTGCTCGATGAGATTGCTAAGCCAACAATCATGCATGCCCCAACCGAGGAAATTCTCTTCGCTGCTTTTCAAGAGATAGCTCAGTAGGCTAGAGAAATGAAAAGCGTAGTTGTCCTAAACGGCCCAAACCTGCAAAGGCTGGGTTCCAGAGAGCCTGAAATCTACGGTGAGATGAATTTGGATTCTCTGACCAAGGAGCTTACCAAGCTAGCTGAGACGCTATCTATTTCCCTGGAGTTTTTGCAAAGCGATTCAGAATCCGAACTTATCGCGGCTGTTCATAAAGCTACCGATGCCAAGCATGACATTGTTATCAACCCAGCTGCTTTCACTCACTACTCGTACGCATTGGCTGATGCCTGCAAGGCTCATACCTCCACCGGCGCAAAACTGATTGAAGTGCACATCTCAAACCCACACGCCAGAGAAGAATTCCGACACAAGAGTGTCATTTCAGCTTCAGCAACCGGCGTTATTGCTGGTTTTGGGTTCGACTCTTACAAGCTTGCTCTTCGGCAGCTTGCAGGCTAAGACGCTAGAATCAAGTAATTCCAATAAACGAGACAAAAGAAATCAGAGTAAGCACGACTTATGGCAACCTCAAACGATCTAAAAAACGGACTGGTCCTCAACATTGATGGACAACTTTGGACTGTAATCGAGTTTCAGCACGTAAAGCCAGGTAAAGGCCCAGCTTTTGTCCGTTCAAAGCTAAAGAACGTCCTCACTGGCAAGGTTGTTGAGCGTACATTCAATGCGGGTGTGAAAGTTGAAACCGCCAGCGTAGACAAGCGCGAAATGAACTACCTCTATAACGATGGCTCCGGATTCGTCTTCATGGACAACCAAAACTACGAACAGATGACTTTGTCGCAAGAAGTAGTAGGCGATGCCAAGGATTACCTTTTAGAAAACCAGGGAGCCGTTGTAGCTGTATATGAAGGCAACCCAATCTACGTTGAACTGCCGGCATCTGTTGTCTTAGAGATCACTTACACCGAGCCTGGTCTTCAAGGGGATCGATCAAGCGGCGGAACCAAGCCAGCAACGGTTGAAACCGGTCTTCAAATTCAGGTTCCATTGTTTATTGAGCAAAACGTCAAGGTCCGAGTCGACACTAGAACCGGCGAGTATCTCGGCCGCGTCACCGACTAGCTTGTGAGTTCCAGAACTAAATCCCGAAAGATGGCACTAGATGCCATCTTCGCCGCTGACATGCGTAAGCAGAATCCGCTTGAGCTTCTTGATGTCACGGCTAGCACACAAGAGGACAGACAGAATCAAGGTGAGATTGTCGGTTACGCCCGCCAGATTGTGGAAGGCATCATCAGCTCCCACGCCGACATCGATGATCGAATTGCCTCTTTTTCACACAAGTGGTCAATTGATCGCATGCCAGCTGTGGATAGGGCCATTCTTAGGGTTGCTGTTTGGGAAATACTGTTCAACGATGAGGTCCCTGACCCCGTTGCCATTGCTGAAGCCGTTGAGCTTGCCAAGGAGTACTCCACTGAGGAGTCGGGTCTTTTTGTGAATGGATTACTTGCCGCAATTTCCGGAACCAAGACCGCAAAATAGCCGGATACTGCTAAGCTTTCCAAGAATCATCCTTTAACTACCGTCCTGTGAGGCGGAGAAGGAGGTGGGCGTTGACAAAACGCACCGTCTTGAGCGCCGATGACATCTCTCGGGCCATTACCCGCATATCTCATGAAATAGTCGAGGCAAATCAAGGTCTTGAGAATTTAGTCTTGCTCGGAATACCAACCCGCGGTGTGTTTATCGCAAACCGTCTCGTTGAGGTAATCAAGAAGCACTCCGGTGTTGAGATCGAACTTGGTTCTCTAGATATCACTCTCTACAGAGACGACCTTGCAAAACAGCCAACTCGTGGACCTGGGATCACTTCTGTTCCCGCAGGAGGAGTTTCTGGCAAGTCAATTGTCTTAGTTGACGACGTTCTTTTCAGTGGTCGCACTGTGCGAGCCGCACTCGACGCCTTGAATGATCACGGCAGACCCAAAGCAGTCATGCTGGCGGTGCTGGTGGATCGCGGACACAGACAACTTCCCATAAGGGCTGATTTCGTCGGTAAGAATCTTCCAACTTCTTCTAAGGAACACATTTCAGTCAAACTCTCAGAATCAGACGGTGTGGACGAAGTGGTGATCGAATCATGAGACACCTGCTTTCTGCCGCCGACCTAGACAAGGACCAGGCAATCAAATTGCTTGACCTCGCTGAAGATATGTCGGATGTCAACGAACGAGAAATAAAGAAATTACCAACCCTGCGGGGAAAGACCGTAGTGAATCTCTTTTTTGAGGATTCAACCAGGACTCGAATTTCTTTCGAGCTGGCAGCCAAGAGGCTCTCGGCAGATGTAATCAATTTTGCTGCGAAAGGTTCATCGGTTTCCAAAGGAGAATCCCTAAAAGACACTGCCCAGACTCTCGAGGCTATGGCTGCTGATGCGATAGTTCTTCGTCATTCCTCAAGCGGTTCCGCACATAGGCTTGCGCACACGGATTGGGTGGGCTCTGCAATTGTGAACGCTGGCGATGGATCCCACGAACACCCAACACAGGCTCTGCTCGATGCCATGACTATCCGTCAAGGAGCATTTGAAAATTCAAGGGGTGCAGATCTAGCAGGAATCAAAGTATTGATAGTTGGCGATCTTTCGCACTCCAGAGTAGCCAGGTCCAACCTAATACTGCTAGCAACTTTGGGTGCAGAGGTACACGTCTGTGGTCCTGCAACTCTTGCGCCAGCTTCACTTGTGGCAAGTGACCGAGTTCACTTCTTACTCGACGATGCAATCAAGTCGGTAAATCCGGATGTAGTAATGATGTTGCGAGTTCAGCAGGAAAGAATGAGCGCCTCATTTTTCCCAACTGAGCGTGAATACGCAAGAATCTGGGGATTGAACAAATCTCGGCTTTCTAAGCTCGGTGAGAAAACCCAGATCCTTCATCCTGGGCCCATGAATCGGGGTCTTGAGATTGATGCGGCGAGTGCCGATAGCAAGAACTCAATGGTGTTAAATCAAGTTCGAAATGGAGTAGCTGTGCGCATGGCTGTTCTCTTTACGCTACTTTCTGGAGAGGTGAACTGATGAGCGGGAACTATCTGCTGCAAAACGCAACAACCACAAATGGTGAAGTGCGTGATGTTGTCATCGAAGGTGGTCTTGTTGTGGGTAAAGTATCCACCGGGATTAAGCATGAAGAAATCGACTGCAAGGGATTGGTAGTTTTGCCAGGCTTTGTGGACCTACACACGCATCTAAGGGAGCCAGGCTTTGAACAGAGTGAGACTGTTGCTTCTGGTTCTCGTTCTGCAGCAGCTGGTGGATACACAGCAATTCACGCAATGGCGAACACTTTTCCGGTGGCAGACACCGCCGGAGTTGTCGAGCAGATAGCAAGACTCGGTGAAGATGCCGGGCTGGTTTTTGTTCAGCCAATCGGTGCCGTGACTGTGGGACTCAAAGGTGAGCAGTTAGCGGAGCTTGGAGCGATGGCCCAATCAAAAGCACGCGTGAGAATGTTTAGCGATGATGGAAACTGTGTTCACGATCCTGCACTTATGAGAAGGGCTCTGGAGTACGTCAAGGCCTTCGACGGAGTTGTTGCACAGCATGCTCAGGAACCGAGACTGACTGTAAACGCCCAGATGAATGAGGGACCCTTGGCTACAAAACTCGGCCTCGGTGGCTGGCCCAAGGTTGCAGAAGAAGCAATCATTGCTCGCGATTTGATGCTCACCGAACTCACTTCATCAAGGCTGCACGTTTGTCATGTTTCGACCGCGGGCTCAGTTGAATTGATTCGCCAGGCCAAAGCGCGTGGGATAAACGTAAGCGCCGAAGTCACACCCCATCACCTGTTGCTAACGGAGGATCTAGCTTCTGGCTATGACCCTCTTTACAAGGTCAATCCGCCTCTCAGAACAACTGCCGACGTTGAAGCACTCAGAGAAGGTCTCATTGACGGAACCATCGATGTCATTGCAACTGACCATGCACCCCATCCAAAGGAATCCAAGGATACCGATTGGGCTAGTGCTGCTTTTGGAATGGTTGGATTGGAAACGGCTTACTCGGTGGCTCAACAGGTTCTGATTGACTCAGGAAAGTCAAACTTCGAGCGACTTGGAGCGGTGATGTCTTCAAACGCCGCAACCATTAGCGGTTTGGATCAGCAAGGCAAATATCTTTCCCCGGGTAGTGCAGCTAACCTGACTCTTGTAGACCCGAAAGACTCTTGGGATCCTAAACCGCAAACACTCAGCATGAGCGAGAATAACCCGTTCGCGGGCCTCAAGATGCAGGGGAGAGTTCGGCACACGATTTATAACGGAGAATTTAGCTACAGGGATTTTTCGATTGTTCAGAGGGCAGGGATCTAATGGAGACATACCAAGTGGGCCTGATTGCTCTAGGACTCTTTAGCCTTTTCGCCATTACCGCGCTCATTACCTGGCGGCGTCGCACGGCTGTTCAAGCGCTTTTGCTGGAAGTGCCGGTAGGAATTGAAAGCTCCTTTGCTGCCACCAATTGTTTTTATGTAGCAACAACTTTCTCAGAGCGACCGCTTGAACGGGTGATTGCGCATAGGCTAGCCCATCGCGGGCATGCACGTCTAGCGGTGACCGGAGCCGGAGTGGAAGTTTCAAGAGTTGGTGAGTTTGGATTCCTAATTCCAACAGCAGACGTAATTGAAGTTTCGCTGGGTTCTGCCGTTATCGACCGGGCTGTAGAAAAAGAAGGCCTGGTTGTAATCAAATGGAGGCTCGGAGCAGTGGAACTGCAAACTCACTTTAGATTTGTAAGCTCTGAACTTCGTTCGGAAGCACTTGAAGCCCTTAAGCCCTTAGTGGGAGCGTGATGACTACCACTACAGCGAAGCTGGTTTTGGAAGACGGCATGATTTTCGAGGGGTTTGCCTATGGTGCCGAAGGGCAAACCCTAGGTGAAATTGTCTTCGCAACCGGAATGACTGGGTACCAGGAGACAATTACCGATCCAAGCTACGCCGGACAGATAGTTGTGCAGACCGCACCACACATTGGAATCACGGGAGTAAACACTCGAGACGAGGAATCTAACCGTATTTGGGTTAGCGGTTATGTAGTGAGGGAACCTTCGAGGGTAGTTTCCAACCACCGGTCCGAGAGATCTCTAGATGAAGAACTTGAAGATAACTTCGTCGTTGGTATTTCAGGTATCGACACCAGAGCACTGACTCGACACATTCGCTCACGTGGGGCAATGCGGGCTGGTATTTTCTCCGGCCCAAGGTCCGAGCAAACTGTGGAAAGACTTGTTGAGATTGTCTGTGAGGCGCCGGAGATGAAGGGGCAATCTCTAAGTTCGGTTGTCACTACACCTGATGCCTATGAAGTCCCACACATGGGACAGTTCGTGGGCCGAGTCTCGATTCTTGATCTTGGTATAAAGCGCTCGACAATCGAACACATGATTAAAAGAGGTCTGGTTGTCACAGTTTTGCCTGCACTTACAAGTCTAGAAACTCTGCTTGCCACAAAACCGGATGCGGTGTTTTTCTCAAATGGACCAGGAGACCCTAGCGCTTCGGCCGATCAAGTGAAACTTCTCAAAGAAGTACTTGAAAGGCGTATTCCATTTTTTGGAATCTGCTTTGGCAATCAATTGCTTGGAAGAGCCCTGGGTTTTGATACCTACAAGCTAGCTTTTGGGCATCGTGGTATAAATCAACCCATTCTTGATCGCACAACTGGTCGAGTTGAGGTAACCGCACACAATCACGGTTTTGCCGTTAGTGTTCCGGGGGGAGAAGCTGGCGAAATAGTTAGTTCCCCTGCCGGGTTTGGAAAGGTTCGAGTCTCGCATGTAAACCTAAACGATGACTGTGTTGAAGGCCTGGAGTGCATTGATGTGCCCGCATTTTCTGTGCAGTACCACCCGGAGGCCGCTGCCGGGCCTCACGATTCCTCCTATTTGTTTGATCGCTTAGTTGAAATGATCAAGTCTCGCGGGGACAACTAATGCCGCGCAGAGAAGACCTAAAGAGCGTCCTGGTTATTGGTTCAGGTCCGATTGTCATTGGTCAAGCTTGTGAGTTTGATTACTCAGGCACCCAAGCTTGTCGCGTACTTCGTGCCGAAGGAATTCGAGTTATCCTCGTGAACTCAAATCCAGCCACCATCATGACTGACCCTGATTTTGCAGATGCTACTTACGTTGAACCGATCACCGCTCAAGTTATCGAAGCAATCATTGCCAAGGAAAAGCCAGACGCAATCTTGCCAACTCTCGGAGGTCAGACCGCACTCAATGCTGCAATGGAATTGCATGAGCTTGGGATCCTTGAGAAGTACAACGTCGAACTAATCGGAGCAAACATTGCTGCAATCAGGGCCGGCGAGGATAGACAGTCGTTCAAGCAGTTAGTTCTTGATGCCGGGGCCGATGTCGCAAAATCCGTGATCGCTCACAACATGGACGATGTTCTGGCTGGCGCCAAGAAGCTCGGCTACCCGGTTGTGGTTCGTCCTAGTTTCACAATGGGAGGCCTTGGTTCCGGTTTTGCTTACGACGAGAAGCAGTTGATTCGGATAGCTGGCGCTGGGCTCCAAGCCTCACCTACAACGGAGGTACTTCTTGAGGAGTCAATTTTAGGTTGGAAGGAATATGAGCTTGAGCTCATGAGGGATCGAAACGACAACGCCGTTGTTGTTTGTTCGATTGAGAACTTTGACCCTGTAGGCGTCCACACCGGAGATTCGATTACCGTAGCGCCTGCTCTGACACTGACCGACCGCGAGTACCAGAACCTGAGGGATATTTCTATTCAGATTATTAGGGACGTAGGTGTTGACACCGGCGGTTGCAACATTCAGTTTGCCGTTGATCCGGTAACTGGACGAGTGATTGTTATCGAGATGAACCCTCGAGTAAGCAGATCATCAGCTTTGGCTTCTAAAGCAACAGGTTTCCCAATTGCAAAAATTGCCGCCAAGCTAGCTATTGGATACACCTTGGATGAGATTCCTAATGACATCACAAAGGTGACACCCGCAAGTTTCGAGCCAACCCTGGACTATGTAGTGGTTAAGGTTCCAAGATTTGCTTTCGAGAAATTCCCGGCAGCTGATTCCACCCTTACTACCACTATGAAATCCGTTGGAGAGGCGATGGCCATCGGAAGAACCTTCTCGCAGGCGCTTCAGAAATCACTTAGATCTTTAGAAAAACGGGGCTCGTCTTTTCACTGGAACACTAACGTCACTCCGGTCGGTGATCTGCTTGAAATCATTAAGAAGCCCACCGACGGCCGAATTGTCAATGTTCAACAGGCGCTTTTACGAGGAGCTACTCCAAAGCAGGTGTTTGAAGCAACCATGATCGATCCATGGTTTATTGACCAGATAGTCCTTATCAACGAAGTCGCCATCACTATTCGAGAAGCAGGGGATTTAACGCCCGAAGTACTAAAGCTTGCGAAAATGCATGGGTTTAGTGACCACCAGATTGGTGAGTTGCGACACCTAGCAGAAACTGATGTTCGTTCCCTCCGCCACAAACTTGGATTGCGGCCCGTCTTCAAGACCGTCGATACCTGTGCAGGGGAGTTTCCAGCACTCACGCCATATCACTACTCGACCTATGAAACCGAGACAGAGGTAGTTCCTTCAGACCGCAAGAAGGTGATCATCCTAGGCTCAGGCCCAAACCGAATTGGACAGGGTGTCGAATTTGATTACTCCTGCGTGCACGCCTCATTTGCACTCTCCGACGCCGGCTACGAAACCATCATGATCAACTGCAACCCTGAAACAGTGTCAACCGACTACGACACCTCCGACAGGCTTTATTTCGAACCGCTGACTTTGGAGGACGTGCTTGAAGTTATTCACGCCGAGTCTGCCTCAGGCGAGATTGTCGGTGTGATTGTTCAACTTGGCGGTCAGACGGCCCTTGGGCTAGCTCAAGGACTTTCCAAAGCTGGTGTGCCAATTCTTGGCACCACACCGGACGCAATCGACTTAGCAGAGGAGAGAGGTTCTTTCACGAAGATTCTGGATCAGGCGAATCTCTTAGCACCTGCAAACGGTACAGCTACCAACTTGATTGACGCAAAAGTAATTGCCGAGCGAATCGGCTTCCCAGTTCTCGTTCGCCCTTCGTTCGTCCTTGGCGGTAGGGGAATGGAGATTGTCTATGAATCCGAAGGAATGGACGACTACTTCCGCAGAATAGAAGACCAGGCGATAGTTGGCCCTGAACATCCTTTGCTGGTTGACCGATTCCTCGACGATGCCATAGAGATCGACATCGATGCCCTTTATGACGGACTAGAGCTTTATGTTGGCGGTGTAATGGAACACATCGAAGAAGCTGGAATTCATTCTGGTGACTCGAGTTGTACGTTGCCACCAATCACCCTTAGTGAATCTCAGATTGCTCGAGTAAGAGACGCTACTGAGAAGATTGCCAAGGGCCTTGGGGTAGTAGGCCTACTCAACGTGCAATTTGCAATCGCCGCGGATGTGCTTTACGTTCTCGAGGCAAATCCCCGGGCGTCAAGAACAGTTCCATTTGTATCGAAAGCTCTTGGAATCACTCTTGCTAAAGCGGCTGCTCTAGTCATGGTTGGGAATTCAATTGCACAGCTGAGAGTGGAGGGGCATTTGCCTGCGCTTGATGGAACTTACATCCCGGCCAATTCTCCAATTGCAGTCAAGGAGGCAGTGTTGCCGTTCAAGAGGTTCGCTACCCCCGACGGAAGATACGTTGATTCATTACTTGGTCCGGAGATGCGCTCCACCGGTGAGGTAATGGGGATTGATGTCAACTTCCCGAAAGCGTTTGCTAAATCTCAGGCGGCGGCAGGAAGTTCTCTTCCAACCAGCGGGCGCATTTTTATTTCAGTGGCAGACAGGGATAAACCTCAAATGTTGCTTCCGGTACGAAGACTGGAGCAATTGGGCTATGAAATCCTTGCAACTGCTGGAACCGCTCAAATTCTTCAGCGCCACGGCATCAAGGCTAAAGAGGTCCGTAAGCACAGCCAAGGTTCATCGGCAACGGAAGGTCCAACAATCGTTGAACTTATAACGGCCGGAGAAGTTGATGTGGTTGTGAACACACCCACCGGGTCTTCAGCACGTAAGGATGGTTACGAAATCCGTGCAGCTACAACTGCAGCCGACAAACCAATTTTTACAACCTTGGCCCAACTAAGCTGCGCGATTGGTTCTTTCGAAGTGGTCATCGCTGGCCCCTTTGAAGTCAAATCACTTCAAGAACACGCAGCCGACCGGAAAGCGGCACTCGGTGTCTAGCTTCGGTCAAAGATTGTTGAAAACCTTTGAGCAGAAGGGTCAACTGTGCATCGGGATCGATCCAAGTATTGATCAGCTGCGTTCATGGGGATTACCGACTTCGGCCGAAGGCGCCAAGTCCTTCAGTTTTTCGATGCTTGATGCGGCTCAAGACAATGTAGGAATAGTGAAATTCCAGGTTGGATTCTTTGAACAATTTGGACCAGAAGGTTTTAGTCACCTTTCGGATCTAATTGCCGATGCCAAAACCCGCGACCTTGTTGTGATAGCGGATGCTAAACGGGGAGACATTGGATCAACAATGTCTGGCTACGCAACAGCGTGGTTATCACGTGAAGCTGCGTTTGCTTGTGATGCACTGACTGTTTCGCCATACCTGGGTTCTGATTCTCTTGCCGAAACAGCAATTGTCGCTCTTGAGAATGATCGTGGATTGTTTCTGCTAGCAGCAACCTCAAATCCTGAAGCCCCGACACTTCAGTCAGCTATGCGCGACGGTAGAACTGTTGCAAGAAGTGTGTTGGATTTTGCGGATCAGTACAGTGGTGCGGGCCTTGGTTCAATTGGGGTAGTTGTTGGTGCAACAGTGAACGATGTGGATCTTGGGTTGGATTTTTCAGACAGCTTGAAAATTCCGGTTCTAGTTCCTGGCTTTGGAGCACAAGGAGCTTCTCTGATGGAGGCACGTTCTTTGCTTTCTGGCTACGCAGATACGGCGATCTGCAATGTCTCTCGTTTGGTTGCGGGTTCTTCGCTTGATGGTCTTTCTTCTAGAGTTTCGAAAGCCAAAGCTGATCTTGAGGTAGGGTTGCGGGCATGAAACCAGCTGGCAAGCTAATTGTTATGGCAGGTCCCTCCGCGGTTGGAAAGGGCACTCTCGCATCGCACATAGTCACAAACTTTGAAGGTTTTATGCTCTCTGTTTCTGCAACCACTAGGTCTCCACGCGAGGGAGAAGTTGATGGCATCTCCTATGTCTTTCTAACCGAGGAGGCATTCAAGATTCGCGCAGATTCTGGTCAAATGCTTGAGTGGGCAACTGTTCATGGCAGACACTACTATGGCACTCCACGGGAACCTGTAGAGCAGGGATTAGCTAACGGATTCAATGTGATCCTTGAGATTGACGTCCAGGGGGCTTTTCAGGTCAGAGAGAGTTTCCCGGAGGCTTTACTGGTTTTCGTAAAGCCTCCAAGCTTCGAAGAGCTGCGGGCAAGGCTTGACAAAAGGGGGACCGAGTCTGAACAGGACAAGCAAATTCGCCTTGAAACGGCTAGAACCGAGCTTGATCAGGCTTCCGAGTTTGATTATTCAGTCGTCAATGACGAGGTGGCCAGATGCGCCCAAGAAGTCGTAGACTTAGTGCAAACAACATAATCACAGGAAAGTTGCCATGTTTGAAAAGCTAGAAGGAATCGTTTCTCCCTCCATCGATAAGTTGATGGACCGAGTGGACTCGAAGTACGAGCTTGTGATGTTTGCTGCCAAGAGAGCACGTCAAATTAACGATTACTACTCTTCTTTGCACGAGGGAAGTCTTTTCAACAACGTAGGTCCGCTAGTTGACGTGACCATCGACGAGAAGCCTCTCACCATTGCCCTAAATGAGGTTGACCAGGGTCTTCTTACAAAGCGCAACCTAGACTAAGCGACACCAACAGGTGGCCAATGTAGTGGTCGGTGTGACCGGCGGAATAGCTGCATATAAGTCCGCTCCTTTGATACGTCTGTTCTCTGAAGCTGGCCATTCAGTCCAAGTTGTAGCCACTAACAACGCCTTCAAGTTCATCGGTAAAACTACCCTTGAGGCGCTATCGGGAAATCCAGTTTCGATTGTTGATCCAGATCTTTTCACCGACGTCGACCAGGTAAAGCATATTGCTTTGGCAAAATCTGCCGAACTTATAGTTATAGCTCCTGCGACGGCGTCATTTATTGCAAAGATGACTTCCGGAATTGCAGATGATCTTCTTACTACCACTGTGCTAGCAGCTACTTGCCCAGTGGTAGTGGCCCCGGCCATGCACACGGAGATGTGGGAGAACAAAGCAACCACAGCGAACATCGAAACGCTTACACTTCGAGGCATTACCATCGTGTGGCCTGCGGTTGGAAGACTCACGGGTGAAGATTCCGGAGCAGGAAGACTCGCAGAACCAGAAGAGATTTTTGAAACATCATTGGCTGCACTTGGTGGACCGCTGAGTGGAAAACGTGTACTTGTCACCGCTGGTGGAACTAGGGAACCAATTGATGCGGCAAGGTTTATCGGAAACTTCTCGTCTGGTAAGCAGGGAGTAGCTTTTGCTCGTGCGGCGAAACTGCTCGGTGCCGATGTTGAACTAATAGCAGCCAACATCGACGATTCCCTTACTTCTGGACTAAAAACAATCAATGTGGGTTCAGCCTTGGAGCTATCCCAAGCCCTGGAGGCAAAGTTTGGAAGCTATGACATCTTGGTTATGGCAGCAGCAGTTGCCGATTACAAACCAATTGAATCAACTGCCACAAAACTAAAGCGCTCCGAGCTGGGGGAGGAGCTTAATCTTTCGCTGGTTGCAAATCCTGACATTCTCGCTGAGACCGTCAAGAAATTAAGAATCTCAGCTACAAAGGCTGTAGTTGTTGGTTTCGCAGCAGAAGCAAGTGACGATCTGGAGTCATTTGCAAAAATCAAGCTCACCGCTAAAGGATGCGATTACTTGCTAGCAAACGACATTAGCGATGGCAAGGTCTTTGGCAAGGATCACACGGAGCTTGTGCTGGTTTCACAATTAGGGTCAAAAAGCTTCCAGGGTTCAAAGCAGTCAGTTGCTAAGGATGTTTTGTCCTTGATAGCAAGTAACATGGAATAATTATGAGCACACTGAGACAGTTCACCTCCGAGTCCGTCACGGAAGGTCACCCTGACAAGATTTGTGACCAAATTTCGGACGCAATTCTTGATGCAATGCTGGCCCAAGACAAGGACGCTCGCGTTGCTGTAGAAACAATGGTGACTACCGGTTTAGTGCATGTCGCAGGTGAAGTCTCAACATCCGGCTACGTGGAGATCCCCTCAATTGTTAGAGAAACTGTTCTAGCTATCGGATACAACTCTTCAAAGATTGGCTTCGATGGAAAAAGTTGCGGAGTATCTGTTTCGATAGGTCAACAGTCACCTGATATTGCCCAGGGGGTTGACTCTGGATTTGAGGTACGCTCACAAGGCTCTACAGATCGGTTTGAAGCTCAGGGGGCTGGGGATCAAGGCATCATGTTCGGATACGCCAGCAACGAGACTCCTACGTACATGCCAACAGCAATCGCTCTTTCGCACCGCCTAGCGGAAAAACTCGCCAGTGTTCGAAAATCCGGTGAAGTGGCATTTCTTCGTCCAGATGGGAAAACTCAAGTCACAGTAGGTTTCGATGGTTCAACGCCAAAGACTATTGAAGCCGTTGTTGTCTCAAGTCAGCACGATGATGGTGTTTCCCAAGACGATATTCACGAGGCCATTAGGACTCATGTGATTAATCCGATTCTTGAGCAATCTGGTCTTGATTTCTCAAAGGCAAAGTTCTTCATAAACCCAACGGGAAAGTTTGTGGTCGGTGGACCTCAGGGAGATGCCGGCCTAACGGGAAGAAAGATTATTGTTGACACCTACGGTGGAGCTGCAAGACACGGAGGGGGCGCTTTCAGTGGGAAAGATCCATCCAAAGTTGACCGCTCTGCCGCCTATGCGATGCGGTGGGTTGCCAAGAACGTGGTTGCATCTGGAGCTGCCGATAGAGCAGAAGTTCAAGTTGCCTATGCAATTGGCGTGGCGAACCCGGTGGGAATCTATCTTGAAACTTTTGGCACCGAAAAGGTTGAAACTTCACTGATTGAAAAAGCAATTAGAGACATTTTTGACCTCAGACCCCGTGCAATCGTTGAACAGTTAGACCTATTACGACCTATCTACTCAAAAACCGCCGCATATGGTCATTTCGGAAGGGAACTGCCGGAATTCGGCTGGGAGAAACTCGATCGCGTCGATGCGTTGCGATCCGCACTGAAGCTCTAAATGCCAAAGATAGCGAAGCTGGCTATCCAGTCAAATCTTCCACAGCTTGACCGGCTGTTCGACTACCTTGTGCCAGACAATCTCGCTCAGCAAGCGGAAATTGGTTCTCGAGTCAAAGTCATATTTGGAAGATCTAAAAAACCTCTTGATGCATTCATAGTTGAATTCCCAAAAGAGTCGGAGTTTTCAGGCCGGCTCAGTGAGGTTCTTGATGTTGTTGGTCCTTCGAAAACACTCACAGCAAACGTTTTTAAATTATGCCAGCAGTTAGCAGAGCGATCAGCTTCTACTCTTGGTGATGTTCTAAAACTCGCGATTCCACCTCATATGCCTAAGGCTTTCGCACAACATCTTCAGGCTGTTGCCAAAGGTGAGATGCCCAATTCGTTCCCTGCTGGTTCTCTTGGTGATGAGACGGAGGCACTTCTTGCCGCCGGGCAAAGATCTTTTGTTCTGGCAGAGCCCCGTCAAGTAGAGCTTGTCCTCGGTCAAGGTGATCCCGAAACTCCGGCTTGGGTTCGAACCTTCGTTTTGCTTGCGGGTGCGAATCTGCAGCTAGGCAAGTCAACTTTGATTCTCGTACCTGATTACCGGGAGCATGAAGTAATCATGCAGGGACTGGCTATCTCGGGACTATCGGATTACGTTGCCAACTATTCACAGGAACAAGTTAAATCAAAGCAGTACTTAGGCTTCCTAAGTGCACTTGCGGAAGAGCCTCGAATTGTAGTCGGGTCTCGGGCCGCGGCGTTTGCCCCGGCTCACAACCTTGGCAGCATTCTGGTTTTTGATGAAGCTGACCGAAGTTTTTCTGATCCCTCGTCGCCCTATCTTAACACACGCGATGTTGCACTGGTGCGTCAATCGATCGAACACTGCTCCCTGGTCTTTGCTTCACACTCAATCTCAAGTGACATGAAACGGCTAATTGACTCTGGATTTCTCACGGATAGAACTAGGCCATTTGCCACCCCGCGAATTTCCAATTCTGAACCAGGACTGAGAGTTGATTCACACGCCTATTCAGCAATCAAGGCTGGTTTAGAACTTGGCCCAGTTCTGGTGCAAGTTTCTTCATTAGGTGATAGCACTGCGATGTACTGCAAGTCTTGCGATGAACCGGCTAGGTGTGGTGAGTGCCAGGGGCCGCTATGGATCGATTCTTCAGGAGCTAAGAAGTGTCGGTGGTGCAATGCATTCCAAATCAACTACAGGTGTTCTTGCGGCGGTTCAGATCTCACCCTTGGAAGGGCTGGAGCTACTCGAACTGCCGCGGAGCTTGGCCGTGCTTTCCCTTCTGCGCGGGTAATTGAATCAACGGGTCAAGTTCGTACCACCAGCATTGCTCGAGGCCGCACTCTCGTGGTTGCAACAGCTGGTGCCGAACCTTATGTAGCAGGTGGTTACAGCGCCGTCGTGCTTCTCGATGCCAAGGTGGCTCTTTCGAAACAGAACCTCCGTGCTCAGGAAGAAGCAGTGCGCGCTTGGTCTAACGCGGTTGCAAAATCCGGGCCTAAAGCCCCGAGTGTTCTTGTTGGAGTGTCAGGAGAGTTATCTCAACTGTTTTCACTTTGGAACCACCAGAAGATTGCCGAGAAAGAGTACAAGTCCCGACAGGAACTCAGTCTTCCTCCAGCTCTTCGGCTGGGAAGTATAACTGCAGAGATTTCACTTCTTTCGGAGCTTTCCGACATTCTCGCTAAGGAACCTACCGTTGTAAGAATTGGGCCGGCTCCGTTGGAGGTTAGTTCTACTGGACAGCAATGGAGATTGATATTCAAATACCCATATTCGCTCGGTCTACAACTCGCGAAGTTGCTCAAGGTTGAAGTGGCGCTAATCAGCGCAGGAAAGCTTCGAACCTCAAGTTCAGGCAGAAGCGCCAGGGCTATTACCGTGAAGATGAACGACTCTGAAGTAGTCTGATTTTGGAGATCACTTGAGAATTATTTTTGCGGGTACGCCAGCCAATGCGGCCAAAACCTTAGAAGCACTTCTGGAAGCCAATCATGAAGTGGTTGGTGTGCTGACACGAATTGATGCACCTACTGGGAGAAGTGGAACGCTGACCGAATCTGATGTAGCGCTCGTTGCTAGCGAACACGGATTGCCTTTACACAAGTCAAATCTTCCTGACTCACGTACAAGCGAATGGCTTGCTGGTTTGGAACCAGATCTAGGAATCATTGTTGCCTACGGCTCTATTCTCAAACGGAATCTGCTAGAGATACCAGCTCATGGTTGGCTAAACGTTCACTACTCACTACTGCCAAAACACCCAGGGGCATCTCCGGTGCAGCAAGCGCTGCTGGAAGGAGAATCAACAACTGGCGTCACGGTTTTCCAACTCGATGAAGGGGTGGACAGTGGACCTATTGTTGCGCAGGCAACAGTTGAAATCGCGCCTGATGCGACTGCGGGTTCAGTTCTTGAGGGCTTAACTCTTGTGGGTTCAGATCTTTTGATAGACACATTGGCAAACCTTGAGAGCCATCTCGGGGCAAAAATCACACAGGACAGAGTTTCAAAGCATCCCGTGACTCGCAAAATTTCGCGCGCAATGGCGAAAATCGAGTTCGGTACTCCAGCTTCAAAGATTGTGAACTTGGTTCGGGCCATGAACCCTGAGCCAGTTGCTTGGTTCGAATTTGAATCGCAACCCATTCGTGTCTTGGAATCTGCCATCTCGGAGATCGCAGGTTTGCCAGTGGGTGTGGCTTCCTTAGTTGAGGGCGAACTTCTCGTTGGTTCGTTAGATATGGCAGTCGTTCTAAGAACAGTACAACCTGCTGGCAAGAAGCCGATGGCGGGAGCCGATTGGTTCAGAGGACTGCGTCGAGATTCGTTGACGCTAACGTGAGTAGAGAAGTTGCTTTTGATCTTCTCAACAGAGTTCAATCCGATGACGCCTATGCAAACCTGCTATTGCCAACGCTCATCTCCAGGGCGAAGCTCGACTCTCGCGACGCGGCGTTTGTCCAAGAGCTAGCATTTGGAACAATTCGGAACTGGTTGTTATACGAGAAGATCATCGAAGCAGCTTCTTCAAGAAAGATCGATGACATCGAGACAGATGCTCAAATTGTCATGGTGCTAGGAGTGCATCAGCTTCTAGAAATGAGGGTGCCTACGCATGCTGCAATTAATGAGAGCGTCAATCTAGCCAAAGCAAAAGCGAGTAAGGGCTCTGTAGGGTTCGTAAATGCAGTGCTTCGGAAGATCGCCCTAAAGGATATAGACGATTGGATCGACTCTGTGACGAAGGGTCTGTCTGAATTGGATTCTCTTTCAATTCAGCATTCTCACCCAATTTGGATTGTGCAGGCGTTCAAAGCCGCTCTTGCTTCCCGTGGTATGGAGGGACAGTTGGAGGATCTGTTGGCTAGCAATAATTTGGCGCCCAAGGTTTCACTTGCTGCTTTACCTGGCTTTTGCACCCCCGATGACTTTGACAAAGAGCAACAAGCTCAAAATAGATCACCAATTGGAGTGGAGATTTCCGGGAATCCCGCAAACATTGAACTGGTGAATAGGGGATTTGCTCGAGTCCAAGATCAAGGCTCTCAGTTGGTCACGCTTGCTCTAGTTGCAGCCCCAGTTGAAGTAGCTGACGATAACTGGCTTGACATGTGCGCTGGGCCAGGCGGCAAAGCAGCAATCCTTGCCGCCTTGTCTTTAGAGTCAGGTCAGAGATTTGTCTCTAATGAAGTTTCGGATCACAGGGCGAAGCTTGTGAGCAACGCACTTAAGCCCCTGGGTGATTTTGAAGTATTGACTTCAGACGGACGAAGTCTTGGACAAGGGGCACAAAAGTTCTCAAGAATTTTGCTTGATGCACCCTGCACAGGACTTGGGGCTCTAAGACGTAGGCCTGAATCGAGGTGGCGAAGAAGTACCGATGATTTAGTTGATCTATTGAAGCTGCAACGTGAATTGATTCAAAGCGCCTGGGACGCGCTTAAGCCTGGAGGGGTGTTGGGGTACGTGACTTGCTCTCCCCATCTTTCTGAAACCACCGGTCAAGTAGCTTGGGCCGAGGGAAGATTCAAGGGAGAACTTGAGTTAATCAATGCAAACGCAATCCTGAATTCAATAAGCCCCTCTCTTAATTTGGACGAGTCTCTTCGCACCACACAACTTTGGCCTCATGTTCATGGCACAGATGCCATGTTTCTTGCTTTATTGCGTAAGTCGATAAACTGAACTAATGAAGGCCCGAATAGCTCCTAGTATTCTGAGTGCTGATTTTGCGAATCTCGAAGCCGAACTTGCAACAATTAGCCATGCAGACCTGATTCACGTTGACGTCATGGACGGGCATTTCGTGCCGAACCTGACACTTGGAGTTCCCATAGTCAAGAGAATCTCAGAGGTCACTAGTGTTCCACTGGATGTTCACTTGATGATTGAGGCACCCGAGAAGTGGGTCAGTCAGTATGCGCAGTACGCAGGTTCGGTGACTTTCCACTATGAGGCAGCCACTGATCCTAGATTGGCGATCTCGGAGATTCGCAAGGCCGGAGCAAAAGCAGCCATGTCCATTAAGCCCGGCACGGCATTTTCTGAGGTATCTGAACTTACGAAGGAGCTTGACATGCTGTTGATAATGACTGTTGAGCCTGGCTTTGGGGGTCAGTCGCTAATTCAAAGCACAGTGCCTAAGGTCACGGAGGCTTTTGATTACGCCACCAGTAAGGGCCTTAAACTTTCAATTCAGGTCGACGGGGGAGTCACTACGCACAACATCGCAGAACTTGCTAGTGCTGGAGCGGATACATTTGTCGCTGGAACTGCAGTGTTTCAAGCGCCTAATCGAAACTTTGAGATTGACCGGCTCAGGTCCCTTGCCATTACGCTTTAAGGCATGGCCACTTTTTACCAACTTTTTGAAACCCTTAGCGACCGTTCTGCTTCGATGCCTGAAGGTTCCCGCACAGCTGAGCTTTTAGCTATGGGCACCCACGCTATTGGTAAGAAGATTGTCGAGGAAGCTTCAGAGGTTTGGATGGCTGCTGAGCACGAGAGTAAGCAAGCTACAACTGCCGAGATTGCTCAGTTGATTTACCACTTACAGGTGCTCATGATCGATAGGGGCATTTCTATGGAAGAGCTTGAAGGGGAACTTTAGATGCTACGGGTAGCAGTACCGAATAAGGGAGTGCTTTCAGAGGCCGCAATCAGCATGCTTAAAGAGGCTGGCTATGTTGTTCGCAGAGACCCAAAAGATCTGCATGTTATTGATAAAACTGCAGGTATTGAGTTTTTCTACCTAAGACCAAGAGATATAGCCACTTACGTCGGTTCTGGTTCGTTAGATGCTGGATTTACCGGAATGGATCTACTGGTTGACTCTGAATCGAGTGCGAAGTCAATTGCATCTCTAGGTTTTGGAGCGTCAACACTTCGATTTGCAGGTCCCATAGGAAGATTTCTAGACGTCGCCGAGCTAGAAGGGCGTTCGGTAGCTACCGCATATCCAAATCTTGTCAAGAACTACCTTCAGACAAAAGGCGTCAATGCGAAAGTCATAACTCTTGACGGAGCTGTTGAGGTCGCGGTTCGTCTTGGTGTCGCGGAAGCTGTAGCCGATGTTGTCTCTACCGGAAGCACATTGAGACAAGCAGGACTAGAGGTTTTCGGCCCGGTTATCTTGGAAAGCGAAGCCCAGTTGATTGTCGCGCTTGGCAAGGACTCCCATTGCGAAGGCTTACTTCAAAGACTTGAAGGCGTTCGAGTAGCGAGGGAGTACGTGATTTTTGATTACGACTGCCCAATTGATTTAGTCGAATCGGCTTCAAAGGTGACCCCTGGTATCGAGTCTCCAACTATTTCTCCACTAAGAGATCAAAACTGGGTGGCAATACGCTCTCTAGTCAAGGCAGCCGAAACCAACGAAAAGATGGACGAGCTTTACAAACTCGGAGCTAGGGCTATTTTGGTTAGCGCTATCCATGCCGCGAGAATCTAATGCCTTTAAGAACGAGGATAATTCCCTGTCTTGACGTTGCCGGAGGTCGCGTAGTAAAAGGGGTCAACTTCGAGAATCTTGTTGATGCGGGAGATCCAGTCGATCTTGCATACAGATACTACCTAGAAGGTGCTGACGAGATAACGTTTCTGGATGTCAATGCGTCGAAAGAGGGCAGGGGAGCAGTTCTTGACCTGGTTCGAAGAACTGCAGAAAAAGTCTTCATCCCTCTAACAGTGGGCGGAGGTATCCGCTCAGTCGATGACGTATCAGCAGCTTTAGAGGCAGGTGCCGATAAAGTCTCCATCGCCTCAGCCGCAGTTTCAAGGCCAAATCTTATCTCTGAGGTATCGAATCAGTTTGGATCACAAGTACTTGTGGTTTCGCTTGATCTGAAGCGAAAAGATTCCATGGCAAGCGGTTACACTGTCACAAGTCACGGAGGTAGCGTTGACGAAAATATTGATGCAGTCAGTTGGATTAATCAAGTTCAGGATCTAGGCGCTGGGGAGTTGTTGGTCAACAGTATCGATGCCGATGGAACTGGCGAAGGTTTTGACCTACTTCTCCTAGAGAAGGTTTTATCCATCGCACGTGTTCCTGTAGTTGCATCAGGCGGAGCAGGGTCCATGGAAGATTTTCTGGAAGCGGCTGAAAGCGGAGTCGATGCAATACTGGCCGCCTCAGTTTTTCATCGCGAGATTGTCTCGATTGCCCAAGTCAAGACATACCTGGCTAGTGCTGGAGTCTTGGTTAGGGCATTGGTATGAAGATCGCGGATTTGAAGTTTGACAGTGCCGGATTGATTCCGGCGATAGTACAGAGTGCTTCAGATAACAAAGTACTGATGGTTGCCTACATGTCACTCGAAAGTCTCGAGCTTTCCCTAGCTTTAGGGCAGACACATTTTTTCTCGCGTTCTCGAGGACAGCTGTGGCACAAGGGGGCAACTTCAGGAAACACTCAGAGAATAGTTTCTATACTCTCGGACTGCGACGGCGATTCGCTTCTCGTGCTTGTTGAAGCGGATGGTGCCGCTTGCCACACGGGTGAGCGCAGTTGTTTTGACAATTACGAACCACTGGAGCAAAAGTGATCTCGAAGAGTGAGTTCTTAGAGCTTGCCAAGTCCTATCAGATAATCCCGATTGTGGACTCGGTGTTTTCTGGCACAGAAACACCATTGACAATCTTTGAAAAGCTGGCATCTTCGAAGCCCGGTAGTTTCTTGTTGGAATCTGCCGAAGCAGGAGTTTGGTCAAGGTATAGCTTCATCGGGGTAGAAAACTATGGATTCCTGGTTTCTTCAGATAGCGCAGTGAAATGGAAAGCCCTTGAAGGCAACTCGCCTGTGCCTTTTGATGGGAAAAGCCTCGACGGCTTGTCGGAGCTTGAAGCATTGGAGCTTATGCAAGACAGCTGGAAAGCGGCTACTGTTGCCGGACTTCCACCGCTAGTTTCTGGCTTAGTCGGACTTTTAGGTTGGGACACAGTCCATCAGATTGAGCGACTTGGGTCTCGTAAATCCAAGGAGCTTAAAGTCCCTGATATGGCTATGGCCGTCATCAGAGACTTGGTTGTTGTTGATCACCAGGAATCTTCTCTCAAGCTGGTTTCAAACGTCTACTTGGGGCAAGGTCGAAACCCTGAATCCGAATATGAGCTTGCTATTGAACGAATTAGGGAGATGAAGAACCAGTTGTTGAAACCAACTGTGCCATTCATCGCAGATGTGAACTTACAGATTGAACCTGACTTTTCTCGCCGGACAAGTGATCTTGAGTTCTTCGAACTTGTAAACAAAGCCAAACAGCATGTAGTTGCTGGGGATGTTTTCCAAGTTGTGATTTCTCAGCGCTTTGATACCAAGGTTTCCGCATCACCGTTGGACGTGTACCGAATGCTTAGAGCAATAAATCCAAGTCCATACATGTACCTACTCAATTTCTTTGATGAGGATGGACCTTTTTCCGTGGTTGGTTCGTCACCTGAGGCATTGGTTCGAGTAAAGGCAGGTTCAGCAGTGCTTCATCCGATCGCCGGATCAAGGCCCCGTGGGACAGACGTCGAAGCCGACACTGCCCTTGCGGAGGAACTGCTTGGTGACGCGAAGGAAAAAGCCGAACACCTTATGCTTGTTGACCTCGCAAGAAACGATTTACTCAAGGTTTGCGATTCGAGTTCAGTAAATGTCACAGAGTTTATGACTGTTGAGCGCTATAGCCACATCATGCATCTTGTTTCAACAGTGGAAGGCGTTCTTCGTGAAGGGGTGTCTGCCGTTGACGTGGTGCGAGCAACATTCCCCGCCGGGACATTATCTGGCGCCCCCAAGCCACGTGCTTTGGAAATCATCGAACAGCTCGAGCCAACCAATAGAGGATTATTCGGGGGAGTAGTTGGTTACTTTGATTTCGCCGGCAATGCCGATCTTGCAATTGCCATTAGAACTGCAGTGATTCGAAATGGGGTTGCTCACGTCCAAGCAGGCGCTGGAATTGTTTTGGACAGTGTTCCAGAGCTTGAGAATCAAGAAACCCTAAACAAGGCCTCCGCGCCGTTGAGGGCAATTCAAGCGGCCAACACCATGAAGAGGCATCGGCTATGAATTCAAAGCGTGTCACAATCGCATGGCTTGTAAGCATTCTGTTGTTATTTGTTTTTGCTGGACTCAGTTGGCTTGATCTTGGACTTACTCCAGAAGCGGGTGCGCAGAAATTCGAAATTTCTGGATACCAAGTGTTTCCAATAATCTCGGCACTGTTGCTACTCCAGGGAGCCGCATTGCTCTCTTCTGTCTTGACACCGGTAGCTGTAGGCAGGGCAATTTCGGGATTGATGGTACCGATTATGGTCGCGCATGCAATCTTTGTTGTTGTTGGTTTGCAGTCGAATCTGCAGAATGCAGTCGCGGTTCAGATCAGTGAAATCACAGGGGTTGCTGGAATTGCAAGCCAGGCTGAGTTCGTCGAATTTGCTGGGGACACTTTTCTATGGGTTGGGTACCTACTTTCTATAGCCGTGAACCTGGCCGTTTTGCTAACAAAGGCCGTTTCAAAAGCTCAGATGTCTAAAACAAGACATAACAGGGAAGAAATCATCGATGAGCTAGATCTGTGGGAGACACAGAAGTAGCAACTGATTTGGTAAAGTACTTAGCAAGAGGAGATTTTATGTCTGAGAACCACATTGAGCCAGGCCACGGGGATTCCGTAGCAGCATGGACCACAGTGATCATCGTTATTGTCGCCTTTGCTTTTGGCACTCTATTTTTCTGGTTGAACAACCCCGCTTTGGTTTGGGGCTCAGCAGCCCTTGCAGTTGCAGGGGTGGGAATAGGTCTCTTCCTCAAGAAAGCTGGCTACGGGGTCGGCGGATCAAAGTCTAAGCACTAAGTGCTTCAGTCACTTTACGCGGGCGCGATTGCCGACGCAAATACCCGTCAAGAACTAGTATCTCTTTCCGAGATTGAACAGTTAGCTTCGAAATCCAAACCAGCGCTGGATGCAATCGCTCATTTGGGTTCGGGGAAGTTTGTTAAGGTAATCGCAGAGATTAAGCGCGCGAGTCCATCCAAGGGACACCTGGCAACTATTGCTGATCCCGGCGCACTAGCTAGCGTTTACGAATCTGCAGGAGCCTCGGCAATTAGTGTTTTGACGGAACAGCGATCGTTTCTAGGCAGCCTGCAGGATTTTGATGAGGTTCGTGCTGCGGTATCGCTGCCGCTATTGCGCAAGGATTTCATAGCCAACGAGTATCAAGTGTTTGAAGCGCGGGCTCACGGAGCGGACATTATTCTTCTTATTGCTGCAGGGATCGATCCTGCGGACCTAATTAGACTCAAGGCACTTATTGAATCTCTTGGGATGACCGCGTTTATTGAAACCCACAATCGAGACGAAGTGGAATTTGCCGCATCAATTGGTGCCAAGTTAGTGGGAGTCAATGCTCGAGACCTCACAACGTTCGAGACCGATCGAAACCTGTTTGAGCAGCTAGTTCACGTTCTGCCTGGAGATTGCATCAAAGTTGCCGAGTCGGCTGTTCGTGGAGTGGCGGATGTCGAGGCATACGCTGCCGCCGGCGCGGACTGTGTTCTGGTTGGAGAGGCGCTGGTCACTGGGGATGCCGAGGATCTGGTCGGGGCATTTTCTAGAATTGCCAAGGCTTAGACTTTTAGGATGGCGCAGAAACTCTCAGAGCAAGTTGGCCCCTACTTCGGGGACTTCGGTGGCAGATTTGTGCCTGAATCACTCATCGGTGCACTGGATGAGCTTGACGAAACCTATCAACATGCCAAATCTGACCCGTCGTTTATTGCGGAGCTTGCAAACTTACACAAGACCTACACGGGCAGGCCTTCGATAATCACGGAAGCTCCGAAGTTCGCGGCTTCCGTCGGGGACATCAGAGTATTTCTAAAGCGAGAAGATCTCAATCACACCGGCTCGCACAAGATCAACAACGTCCTTGGGCAAGCACTGCTGGCAAAGCGCATGGGTAAAACCAGAATCATTGCCGAGACCGGTGCCGGTCAGCACGGAGTAGCAAGCGCAACTGCCGCTGCATTGCTCGGGTTGGACTGCGTTGTTTACATGGGGGAAGTCGACACTATTCGCCAGGCCTTGAATGTGGCGCGTATGAGATTACTCGGAGCTGAAGTTATTCCAGTGGTGACTGGTTCAAGAACTCTAAAAGATGCCATCAATGAAGCTCTGCGCGATTGGGTTGCCAATGTTGAGAACACGCATTACTTGCTTGGCACCGTTGCCGGCCCACACCCTTTTCCAACTATGGTTAGAGACTTTCACTCTGTAATTGGTATCGAAGCTCGCCAACAGATGCTCGATCAGTTTGGTTCCTTGCCAGATGTTGTGGCCGCTTGCGTTGGTGGTGGCTCAAATGCAATTGGAATTTTTCACGCTTTCCTTGATGATCAGAACGTAAGGCTTGTTGGAATGGAGGCCGCAGGAGACGGTGTTGAAACACTTCGTCACGCGGCAACGCTCAGCATGGGTCGTCCTGGAGTCTTACATGGCGCTAAGAGTTATCTACTTCAGGATGAAGATGGTCAAACATTGGAATCGCACTCAATTTCTGCAGGGCTCGATTACCCAGGAGTTGGCCCTGAACATTCATGGCTCAAAGACATCGGGAGAGCGGAATACATCCCGATCACCGACACTGAGGCTATGGCAGCGCTGAAGTTACTCAGTCAGACCGAGGGAATTATTCCAGCGATTGAGACTGCCCATGCATTAGCTGGGGTTGAGGAACTGATGCCTTCACTAAAGCCAGGTGCAAAGATTTTGATTAACCTAAGCGGTCGTGGCGATAAGGACATGGAAACCGCAGCGAAATACTTCGGGTTGATTTGATGAGTACCACCGAGCAGACCCTTAGAGACAATCGCCAAAACGGTGGCTCACTGATTGGATATTTCCCATTGGGCTACCCAAGTTTGGAAGAATCAGTCGAAGCCGCAGTTGCTATGTGTGAAGCAGGTTGTGACGTGCTCGAACTTGGCATCCCGTATAGCGACCCTGTAATGGATGGTCTAGTAATCCAAGAGGCCACAGAAACAGCATTGGCTAATGGCTTTAAGCTCAAGGACACCTTTGCGGCTGTTAAAGCCGTTACATCGAGAGTGGACACCCCAGTATTGGTGATGACTTACTGGAATCCGGTTATGCAGTATGGGGAAGCGCGCTTTGCCAAGGACCTAGCTGCTTCGGGAGCAGCGGGAGCTATCACTCCGGATCTGATTCCCGATGAGGCAGGCAGTTGGATTAGCGCAACTGATGCTTTTGGATTGGATCGAGTATTTCTGGCCACGCCGACTTCTACAGGCAAAAGAACCCAACGAGCTTGTGATAGCTCGAAAGGCTTCGTGTATGCCGTGTCTACCATGGGTATTACTGGAGCAAGAGATGACCTTGATCAGAACGCCAAGAAGGTTGTATCGGAAGTTAGAACCCAATCACCTGAGTCAATGACAGCGGTGGGTATTGGTGTTTCAACCGCATCTCAGGTCCGAGAAATCAATGGCTACGCCGATGGTGCCATCGTTGGATCAGCTTTCGTGCGCGCTTACCAACAAGGAGGTATCGAAGCACTTCGTGCCAAGGTATCCGAACTAGCAAAGGGAAAAACTCAATGAAGAGCTTCATCCTCTTATCGATTCCTTCACCAGACGTAAGCTACATTGAGCTGGGTCCATTGAGGATTCATTTCTATGCGATGTTCATCCTTGCAGGAATCATTCTTGCCCTGATTTTGACCGAGTCAAGGTTGCGTTCAAGGGGAGCAGAGTCTGGAATTGCACTGGATATTTCCCTTTGGGCTATTCCGCTTGGAATCCTCGGTGGTCGATTTTTCCATGTGGTGACTCACCCGAATGATTACTTTTTTCCCGGCGCCGATTTGTTTGCGGTCTTCAGGATATGGGAAGGCGGGCTTGCTATATATGGAGCGTTGATTTTTGGTGCCATAGGAGCTGCTATCGGAGCTCGCGCTGCCGGGATCAAGTTCACCTCATATTTGGACGCCGTTGCACCGGGAGTTTTACTTGCTCAAGCAGTTGGACGTTGGGGGAACTATTTCAATAATGAGCTTTTTGGTACCCCCACTGATCTGCCTTGGGGTCTTGAAATTTCTAGCAGCAATCCCGCTTATCCTGCAGGTCTTCCAGAGGGAGTTTTATTCCACCCGACATTTCTTTATGAGTCGATATGGTCTTTAGCTGGTGTTGCTCTATTGCTAGCGGCCGATCAAAAGTTCAATTTGCGTTGGGGAAAAATGATGGGTCTGTACCTGGTGTACTACTCGATCGGAAGAGTCTGGATTGAGGCTATTCGTATTGACCCGAGTGAAATTTTGCTAGGTCTGCGAGTAAACATCTGGTCGGCCATCGCTGGCATCGCCCTAGGTTTGGCCATCATTGTGATCCAAGCCAAACGCCACCCCGGACTTGAAGACACCGTCTATAAGCCAGGCAAAGCACCAGCGGTTCCTGCCCCAGAGGTTGAGGACAAGCCAGTAGCTGAGGTGCAAACTGTCGAATCTGATACTCCATACGATGAGGGCAATAAGCTAGTATCGGATAAGTAGCCCCACAGGGCCCCCAAATGGCATCAAAAGTGCCTTTCTTCCAGTTTTCTTGATAACTGTCGTACGGGCCAGCGTTGTCCCTTCAATATTCTCGATTGGAGTGATGCATGGCTGCCGTTTCCCCGTTTGAACGCTTTGGCACTTTTCCGCGCTCTGGTCTTTACAAGCAAGAATCCGAGAAGGACGCTTGCGGTTTGGCTATGGTTGCCACACTTAGGGGAACCGCTGGTTATGACATCATCGAAACCGCACTCAATGCTCTCCGCAATCTAGAGCACCGCGGAGCTATTGGCTCTGATGCTGGAACTGGTGATGGGGCAGGAATCTTGCTGCAGGTGCCTGACGCTTTCTTTAGAGACGAACTAAAACTTGCGCTTCCCGCTCCAGGCGAATTTGGAGTCGGTCTTGTATTCGAATCAACGGATGCAGGCGAGCGTAGTTTAGAGCGAGCGAAGTTCGCAGAAATTGCCTCTCAGGAACAACTAACTGTTCTGCAGTGGCGAGATGTGCCAACAAACCCAGATGTTTTGGGCGATCTGGCAAAAGCCGCCATGCCATTCATTGGTCAAGTCTTTGTTGGGAGCACCTCCGGTGCGAGGCAGCTAGATCTTGAACGTGCGCTCTTTAGGCTACGCAAGCGAAGCGAACGTGAGATCGGGTTGTACCACCCATCACTTTCCGCCAAGACCATCGTCTACAAGGGCATGGTCACTACTTTGCAACTTGAGCCATTCTTCCCAGATCTAAGCAATCGCTCGATGGTTTCAACTCTTGCACTGGTGCACTCAAGGTTCTCAACAAACACTTTCCCTTCCTGGCCGCTAGCGCACCCCTATCGAATGATTGCCCATAACGGTGAGATAAACACAGTTCGAGGCAATCGAAACTGGATGCGAGCTCGTGAGGCGCAACTTCAGTCAGAACTTCTAGGCGACATCGAATCTCTAAAGCCAATCATCACCCCTGGAGCTAGTGACAGCGCTTCCTTCGATGAGGTAGTTGAGCTGCTATACCTTGCAGGCAGATCTTTGCCACACGCGATGATGATGATGATTCCAGAGGCTTGGGAAAAGCACACTGCGATTGAACCTGCTCGAAAGAGTTTCTACGAATATCACTCCATGCTGATGGAGGCCTGGGACGGTCCCGCTGCAGTTATCTTTACCGATGGTTCACTCGTCGGGGCCACTCTAGACCGCAACGGTTTGCGTCCTGGGCGTTACATCATTACCGAGGATGGGTTAGTAGTCCTAGCGTCAGAAATTGGAGTCGCAGATATAGAGCCTTCAAAGATTGTTCGCAAGGGAAGGTTGCAGCCTGGAAAGATGTTCCTAGTTGACACCGCTGCAGGTCGAATCATTGAAGACGATGAAATCAAGGCGGAAATTTCTGCACAAGAACCGTGGGAAACCTGGCTCAGTGAGAACCGAATCAATCTCAGAGATCTGCCAGATCGTGAGCACATTGCACATACGACCTCCTCTGTAAACAGGCGTCAGCGTACCTTCGGATACACCGAAGAAGAACTAAAGATTCTGCTTCGACCAATGGCACTGGCTGGAGCTGAGCCACTTGGGGCGATGGGCTCAGATACTCCAATTGCAGCTATCAGCGATAGACCGAGATTGCTGTTTGACTATTTCGTCCAACAGTTCGCGCAGGTGACTAATCCGCCACTGGATGCAATCCGCGAGGAAGTAGTGACTTCTTTGAGCACTGGAATTGGTCCTGAGCGAAATCTACTCGCGGTTGGACCCACACATGCTCGTCAAGTAATCCTTGATTTCCCGGCGTTGAGTAACGACGAACTTGCCAAAATCAAGCACATAGATGAAATCCCGGGTAGCGGAGAAGCGTTCGTTGTTCAAGGTCTCTATAGAGTTGCCGATGGAGCGGAAGCTCTCGAAGAGCGACTAGCGAAGATTTGTGAAGAAGTAGATACAGCCATCAACGAAGGCATTACCTACTTGATCTTGTCGGATCGAAATTCAAACAGGGATTTAGCACCGATTCCTTCGCTGTTGCTTACCTCTTCGGTTCATCACCATTTGATACGAACTGGTCGCCGAACCATGGTTGGGCTTGTTGTTGAGGCTGGTGATGTTCGCGAAGTTCACCACGTTGCTGCATTGGTTGGTTACGGAGCAGCAGCAGTGAATCCATACCTAGCTCTCGAATCCGTTGAGCTTATGGTCAAGGACGGGACTTTGGAAGGCATCAGCTTCGAGCAAGCCGCCGGCAATCTTATAAAGTCCCTTGGCAAGGGCGTTTTGAAGATCATGTCGAAAATGGGAATCTCCACAGTTTCTTCCTACAGCGGAGCTCAGTGCTTTGAAGCCATCGGTTTGAACCCTGAAGTAATTGATAAGTACTTCACTGGCACGATTTCTCAACTTGGTGGTATCGGCATCGAGGTGCTGCATCAGGAAATTGCTTCAAGACACTCCAGCGCTTACCCAGTCGAGCGAGCAGTGAACATTCATCGGAACCTCGAAGTTGGAGGGGAGTACCAGTGGCGTCGTGAGGGTCCACCGCATCTTTTCAATCCCGAAACCGTATTTAAGCTGCAGCATTCAACACGTTCAAAGCGCTACGACATCTTCAAGCAGTACACCAAGTCAGTAGATGATCAGGCAGAGCGTCTTATGACACTTCGTGGCCTCTTCGAATTCAAAACTGACGTCAGACCAGCTGTGCCGATCGAGGAAGTCGAACCGGTAAGCGAGATCGTCAAACGGTTCTCTACTGGAGCCATGAGCTACGGTTCAATTTCTCAAGAAGCTCACGAGACTCTAGCTATTGCGATGAATCGTTTAGGAGCTAAATCAAATACCGGAGAAGGTGGAGAGGATCTAGAGAGACTTCTTGACCCAGAACGCCGAAGTGCCATTAAACAGGTTGCCTCTGGGCGTTTTGGTGTGACAAGCATGTACCTCTCGAATGCCGACGACATTCAGATAAAGATGGCACAGGGAGCAAAGCCTGGTGAAGGTGGCCAGCTCGCAGCAAACAAGATCTACCCGTGGATTGCTAAGACTCGGCATTCCACTCCCGGTGTTGGACTAATTTCTCCGCCACCTCATCACGACATCTATTCAATTGAGGATCTAAAGCAACTGATTTTTGATCTAAAGCGCGCTAACTCTTCCGCTCGTGTTCACGTAAAACTGGTAAGCCAGGTCGGAATCGGCACCGTTGCTGCAGGTGTGGCCAAAGCTAAAGCGGATGTGATCTTAGTTTCTGGTCACGATGGTGGAACTGGAGCTTCTCCACTGAACTCTCTAAAGCACGCCGGTACCCCTTGGGAGCTCGGCCTTGCAGAAACGCAGCAAACGTTGATGCTGAACGGTTTGCGCGATCGCGTATCTGTTCAGGTTGATGGCCAGATGAAAACAGGTAAGGACGTTATTGTTGCAGCTCTACTTGGTGCCGAAGAGTTCGGTTTCGCCACAGCGCCTTTGGTTGTATCGGGTTGTATCTTGATGAGGGTTTGCCACCTCGACACTTGCCCCGTTGGCGTTGCAACACAAAATCCTTTGCTTAGGGAAAGATTCAGTGGAAAGCCAGAGTTTGTTGTCAATTTCTTTGAGTTCCTAGCTGAAGAGGTCAGAGAGATTCTGGCCACCCTTGGATTCCGTTCTCTCGACGAGGCTATTGGTCAAACAGATCTTCTTGATGTCAACCGTGCGGTGTCTCACTGGAAGGCTGATGGTCTAGATCTAACACCGATTCTGCAGGGTTCAGGAATGGGAGTAAACGCTCCTAAGCGTCGCTTCACCTCTCAGAATCATGAACTTGAGAAGCATTTTGATCACAAATTGATCTCAGTGTCTGAAAAAGCTCTTGAAGATGCACAGCCAGTGCTCATCGAGCTACCTATTCGAAACACTGAGCAGGCTGTTGGAACCATGCTTGGACACGAGATTACCAAGCGATTTGGCGCAGAAGGTCTCGCTGATTCAACCATTCAGGTCACACTTACTGGATCCGCTGGACAATCCTTTGGCGCATTTGTGCCTAGGGGTTTGAAGTTGATTCTGGTCGGTGACTCAAACGATTACGTTGGCAAGGGCCTTAGTGGCGGAACCATCGTAGTTAGACCTGATGAAACTTCCGGGTTCACAGCCGAAGAAAACATCATCGCCGGCAACGTCATTGGCTACGGAGCTACCAGCGGAAACATGTACCTGTCAGGAATAGTAGGGGAGCGATTCCTAGTTCGAAATTCCGGTGCTACGGCTGTAGTTGAGGGGGTTGGAGATCACGCGCTGGAATACATGACTGGTGGGCGTGCAGTAATTCTTGGACGTACCGGTAGAAACTTCGGTGCCGGTATGAGTGGTGGCTATGCCTTTGTCCACAAACTGCGCACAGAGCTAGTGAACCCCGAAGCTTTGAAAGCAGATGACTTGCGGGTGCTACCGCTGGATGATGTCCTTGCTAAGGAGCTGAAACAGTTGATAACTACGCACGAGCTCGAAACGAGATCCTTGCTCGCGAAGCGCTTACTTGAGAACTTTGAAGACGAAAAGCAAAATTTCTCTGTTGTGATGCCAACTGATTTCGCAAGTGTTAGTCAAATTCGTTCGTCTGCGGCTGAAAAGGGACTTGACCCTGACGGTGACATAGTTTGGAAGCAGATACTGGAGGCCACAAGTGGCTGACCCAAGAGGATTTCTAAAGACAACTGAGCGCAAGACTGCCGAGCGCAGACCAGTTCCAGTTCGAATCATGGACTGGAAGGAAGTTTACGAGCGCAGAAACTCTGAAGTTGTTCAAAACCAGGCTGGAAGATGCATGGACTGTGGAGTTCCGTTTTGTCACCACGGTTGCCCACTTGGAAACCTGATTCCGGAATGGAATGACGCGGTTTGGCGCAAGGACGGCAAAAACGCAATCGAGCGCCTTCACGCAACCAACAATTTCCCAGAATTCACCGGAAGATTATGTCCGGCCCCTTGTGAATCAAGCTGTGTGCTGGCAATCAACCAACCAGCGGTCACAATCAAAGAAATTGAAGTATCAATCATCGATGACGCCTTCGATAATGGCTGGGTTCAAGTTCACGCACCTGAACGCCTGACTGGAAAAACCGTCGCCGTTGTTGGCTCAGGGCCAGCAGGTCTTGCCGCTGCTCAGCAACTTGCCCGAGCGGGTCATACCGTTGCTGTTTTCGAGAAAGACGACCGGGTCGGTGGCCTACTTCGCTACGGAATCCCTGACTTCAAGATGGAAAAACAGCACATCGATCGACGCATGGCTCAGCTTGAAGCTGAGGGTGTGCGTTTTCGCGTGGGAGTTGAAATCGGCAAAGACATCTCCTGGGTGGATGTTCGTCGAAGATATGACGCGGTACTAATCGCAACCGGTGCATCATTGCCTCGAGATCTTCAAGTTCCAGGACGCGATCTAGAGGGCGTTCACTTCGCCATGGAGTACTTGACTCAAGCCAATCGCGCTGTAGCTGGCCTAACCGTTGCAGATCAAGTTAGCGCCGAAGGCAAACGTGTCGTGATTCTCGGCGGTGGTGATACTGGAGCCGACTGTTTAGGAACTGCAACCAGGCAAGGTGCAATTAGCGTCACTACGTTGGCTATTGGACAGAGGCCTCCAGAGAGTAGATCAGACTCTCAACCTTGGCCAACTTTTCCTAATCTGTATGAGATCAGTAGCGCTCATGAGGAATTTGGAGAGCGGAAGTACCTGTCATCAACTGTTGAATTCATAGGTAAAGAAGGAAAAGTTTCTGGAATTAGAATCGCTGACACATCTTTTGTTGAAGGCAAGCGAGTACCTACCCCTGGAACAGAGCGAGTGATTGAAGCAGATTTGGTGCTGTTAGCTCTTGGTTTTAGCGGTCCTGAAGTAGAACCAGCCGTTTCAGAGATTGAAATTGCATTGGATTCGCAGAGCAATTTTGCAAGAATGGACAACTTTGGAACTGAACTTGAAGGAGTCTTCGTTGCGGGGGATGCTGGTCGCGGACAATCCCTTATCGTGTGGGCCATTGCTGAAGGTCGCGCTGCTGCCGCTAGCATTGATATGTTCCTTGAAGGAACCACTGAATTGCCTTCACCGGTGAAGGCCTCTGACCAGCCGATATCGGTTTACAGCTAACAAAGAGAATCAACTAGAGAATATAGGACAAATGAGACGCGCAAAGATTGTTGCAACGCTAGGCCCAGCAAGTTCGAGTTACGACCAGATCAAGGCGATTATCGATGCCGGCGTAGACGTAGCAAGAATGAATCTGAGTCACGGCAGCCATGAGGTTCATGAAGGAATCTATAAGAACGTGCGCAAGGCAGCTTTGGATTCGGGTAAGTCAATTGGAATTTTCGTAGATCTCCAGGGTCCAAAGATTCGTCTAGCAAAGTTCAAGGACGGTCCTGTCCACCTAGCAAAAGGCGCTACTTTCAAGATCACGATTGACGATGTCGAAGGCGACGTCAACATTTGTGGAACGACTTTTAAGGGTTTGCCTGAAGATGTAAAAGTTGGCGATTTCCTGCTCATTGACGATGGGAAAGTCCGCCTGCGCGCTACCGAAGTTTCCAAAACCACAGTGACCACAGAGGTTGAAATTGCTGGTGATGTTTCAAACAACAAGGGCATCAACTTGCCGGGTGTAGCTGTGAATGTTCCTGCTTTGTCAGAAAAAGATGAAGAAGATCTTCGCTGGGCACTCAAAGTTGGTGTTGACATGATTGCGCTTTCATTTGTTAGGAACGCCTCTGACATTGTTCGCGTTCACGAGATTATGAAGGAAGAGGGTCGAATCCTTCCGGTGATTGCCAAGATCGAGAAACCGCAGGCTGTAGAGAACCTAGAAGAAATCATCGATGCCTTTGATGGCATCATGGTGGCCCGTGGTGACCTTGGGGTAGAACTACCGCTTGAACAGGTCCCGTTGGTTCAAAAAAGAGCGGTTGAACTTGCTCGGCGCTGGGCTAAGCCAGTAATTGTTGCGACCCAGATGCTTGAGTCAATGATTCACGCCAGTATTCCAACCCGCGCTGAAACAAGTGATGTGGCGAACGCAGTTCTTGACGGAGCTGACGCTCTAATGCTTTCTGGTGAAACTAGCGTGGGCGAGTTTCCAGTTGAGACCGTCGCAACAATGGCAAAGATTATTCAGTCGACTGAGGAAAATGGTCTTGATCGAATACCTGATTTGGGTACTAAGCCACATACTCACGCCGGTGCTGTTTCGCTCGCCGCCATGGAGATCGCAGAGCTACTTGGGTCCAAGTATGTTTGCGTATTCACTGAAAGTGGCGATTCCCTAAAGAGAATCTCTAGATTACGTTCTTTTGTCCCTGTTCTGACTTTCACGCCTAATGCGGAAATTGCCAACCGATTGTCACTTGTTTGGGGCGCTCAAGTATTTCTCGTACCGAAGGTTGATCACACAGATGGGATGTTCAATCAGGTTGACACCACGGTTCTGGCAGAGGGGCTTTGCAAAACTGGTGATGAGGTAGTAGTAGTCGCAGGTACTCCACCGGGGGTCTCAGGCTCAACCAACACTCTTCGAGTACATAAGGTTGGCTCAGGCGCTACAAACTGATGATTTCGTGGTGCCGAAAGTGGGATTTGAACCCACACGTCCTTTCGAACAAAGCATTTTGAGTGCTCCGCGTCTGCCATTCCGCCATTCCGGCCGGTGCCACGCCTTGAAGTCTAATGGATTTGCTTCAGCCACATTCCTTGCAAGTGGCATATAGTTATCGACATGACAGAGCAAACTACCCAAAGGCGTGTGGTCGTTGCTGAAGACGAGTCCCTTATTCGCATGGACATTGTCGAGACTCTCAGGGACAAGGGTTTTGATGTTGTTGGAGAAGCCGGTGATGGCAATAAAGCTGTCGAACTAGCGTTTGCTCTAAAACCAGACGTAATGGTCATGGACATAAAGATGCCGGATCTTGACGGGCTTTCAGCAGCAGAAAAGATTGCAGAACTCAAGATTCCAGTTGTCCTTCTGACCGCATTTAGTCAGCAAGAGCTTGTCACTCGGGCTGCCGAAGTTGGAGCAATGGCCTTTCTGGTGAAGCCGTTTTCACCCCAGGATTTGCTACCGGCGATTGAAATAGCTTTATCAAGATACGCACAATTGATCGCCCTTGAAGCAGAAATTCAAGATCTAGGGGAGCGCCTTGAGACTAGGAAGCTGGTGGAACGAGCAAAAGCAGTGCTCAGTGAAAAGATGAAGCTCACTGAACCTGAGGCTTTCCGTTGGATTCAAAAGGCCTCAATGGACAGAAGGCTGAGCATGGCTGATGTATCTAGAACCGTGCTTGAACAGCTAAATAAGTAGCTAGTTTTTACGAATCAAGTTAGTGATTCGAATTGTTGAGCAACGCTCACCTTTATCGTTTGTGACAACTATTTCATGAACAGTGAGTGTCTTACCCAGCGAGATAGCAGTTGCGACTCCGGTGACTAAACCTTCGGTTGCTGATTTTGAGTGTGAAGCGGATATTTCTATTCCTACCGCGTAGGCGTCCTGTCCTGCCCAAACGTTTGCCGCAAATGATCCAAGCGTTTCGCCAAGCACTAGATAGGCTCCACCATGCAGAAGGCCTCTGGGCTGGGTGTTGCCAGATACCGGCATGGTCGCTACAGCTCGTTCTGCACTGAGTTCAAGAATTTCAATTCCCATTTTCTGGGCGAGGTCGCCGATTCCTCTTTTAGCGGCCACAAGTTTCGCGTCTTCGCTAAGAATTGGTTCTGACATTTGTTTCCAGCCTTTCAAAGGAACTAAACAACAGGCAAAGTAGGCTAGCTCTCATGAGTAAGCCTACCCTTCTGCTAATTGATGGTCATTCTTTGGCCTTCCGGGCTTTCTATGCTCTTAACCCATCAAATTTTCGGACTCCAGATGGGCAGTATACAAATGCGGTGCATGGCTTTATCTCGATGCTTCTGAATCTTCTTGAAGGAGAGAAGCCAAGTCACCTAGCCGTTGCCTTTGACATTTCTGGTCCATCATTTAGGGCAATTGAGTACCCCGAGTACAAAGGCAATCGAGGGGAGACGCCGGAAGAGTTCTACGGTCAAACTGAGCTTCTTGAAGAAGCGATGAAAGCCATGAACATCACAACCCTCACAAAGAAGGATTACGAAGCCGATGACATTCTTGCTTCACTTGCCGATCAAGCCGCTGCAGCTGGGTATCGGGTACTAGTTGTCTCAGGTGACAGGGATACTTTTCAATTAATCGGTGAGAACACGACAATTCTTTATCCAATCAAAGGCGTAATGAACCTAGCCCGCATGAACGATGAGGCAGTCGTTGAACGATACGGAATTCACGCCAAGCAGTATCCAGATCTAGCAGCGCTGGTTGGTGAGACCAGCGATAACCTGCCGGGTATTCCAGGTGTTGGACCTAAGACCGCTGCAAAGTGGCTGCAGGTTTATGGAGATCTCAAGACCGTGCTTGCCAAAGCAGATGAGATTCCTGGAAAAGTAGGCGAATCGCTCCGTGAAAATAGTGAACTCGCTGTTCGGAATCGACGGCTAAACCATTTAGTTCGAGATCTCGACCTTGGGCTTGATTTTGAATCGCTACGTTTGACTTCGGTTGACGAGAACAAGGTTCGAGCGGCATTCACAAAAATGCACTTTAAGACTCTGACCGAAAGAGTTCTAAGGCTTAGGGGCCAGAACGGAACGCAAACAAGCGGATTAGGGACTGCTCCAGAATCGGCTCTACCTGTTGAAGAACCTGAGGATCCAAAAATCTTCGACACTATCGAGGTACCTGAGACTCGCAGCGCCACTTCTAAAGAAGTGCTCGATTGGATAAAGAAGCAGCAAGCAGTCGGATTCGAACTTGAGAGCCAAGGCGAGAATCTACTAATGGGGTTCGCAAGCCTAACGGAAAGACTCACTCTTTCGGGCAGTGCTGATCCGGCGTTGATTGATTGGATTGCTAGTTCATCGCCTAAGGCTCTATTTGATCTCAAGGGAACCCGAAGAATTTTGCTTGCATCTGGGTTTGAAATCGGCGGCGTGGTCGATGATGTGCTTCTGCTTGCCTACCTGTTGAATCCAGTCCGTCGAAATTTCTACGTGGACGACATAGCTCTAGAGCAACTCGGTCTTGCTATCGAGCGCTCAGACCCAAATCAACTTATCCCTGAAGCAGCTGCTGACCCAAGTCTCGATGCTTGGTTGGCGATTTGTCTTGCTCCTCCAATGCGTGCCAAAGTTGAGAAGCAAGGTCAGCTCAAGATCTATGAGGGGATTGAGCTTCCAAGCTCGATGACTCTCTCAGACATGGAATCGCGTGGCATCACAATTGACGTTAAGAAATTGTCCGCTCTTTTCGAAGCTTTGTCGTCAGAGGTCGCTGTTATAGCAAAGGATGCTTACAAAATAATCGGCAAAGAGATCAATCTCGCATCTCCAAAGCAGCTACAGACAGTTTTGTTCGATGAGCTTGGGATGACTGGGACCAAGTCCCTCAAGACGGGTTTTTCGACAAATGCAGCTGCACTCACCGAGTTATTTGAACTGAACGGGCACCCGTTTCTCGAAAAACTCCTTGCCCACCGCGATTCAACGAAATTGAAACAGATGGTGGAGACCTTACTTAAGGCAGTTGAAGAAGATTCAAAAATTCATACCACTTATGTTCAGACCGGTACTTCCACTGGCCGGTTGAGCTCGGAAAATCCAAACCTGCAAAACATCCCGATCAGAAACCCACGGGGTGCCCAGATCAGAGACTCCTTCATCATTTCAGAGGGCTTTGAGACTTTACTAACTGCTGACTATTCCCAGATTGAAATGCGAATAATGGCTCACCTGTCAGAGGACCCAGGTCTTATTGAGGCCTTTATCAAAGGTGAGGATTTACATAGGTTTGTCGGCTCCAGAATATTTGGCGTTGAGCCGAAGAATGTCACTGCAGACATGAGATCACAGGTGAAAGCTATGAGCTATGGGCTGGTTTATGGGTTGAGCGAGTACGGCCTTGCCAAGCAGCTAGGGCTTTCAAATGCTGACGCCAAACAGCTTATGAAGGATTACTTCGAGCGCTTTGGGGGAGTGCGCCGATACTTAGCCAAGGTGGTTGAAGATGCTAAAGCCGTCGGCTACACCAGGACTTTTCACGGCCGCATAAGGCCCTTTGATGATCTCAATAGCAAGATCTTCCAGGTTCGAGAAAATGCCCGAAGGGCAGCTCTGAATGCACCTATTCAAGGAACCGCAGCTGACATCATGAAACTGGCCATGAATGCCATTGCTCAGGAAATGAGTACAAAGGGCCTCAAGTCACGAATGCTTCTCCAGGTGCACGATGAGCTGGTATTTGAAGTGGCAAAGGGCGAACTTGCCATATTGAAGGCGCTTGTAGAAGACAAAATGGCTAATGTTGTGAAGCTTTCTGTGCCCCTGGATGTCCAGATAGGCACCGGCCGTAGCTGGGATGAGGCCGGTCACTAGCCCTTGGTTTGCTCGGTTTATCTGCACTAAGCTGATAGGGCGCCTTGGCGCATGACCCTTGTCCGCTGTTGCGGTGGAAATCAATTCTCTTGATAAAAGGATTTGACTCTATTGCGACCTGAGTAAACAAATAATGGAGCACCAATCTCTATGACCATTGACACAACAGTAAAAGCACCAAAACAGGTAGCCGTAAACGACATTGGCACCGCAGAAGAATTTCTTGCAGCAGTTGAAAAGACTCTAAAGTTCTTCAACGACGGAGACCTCATTGAAGGAACCGTTGTAAAAATTGATCGCGACGAGGTTCTACTCGACGTTGGATACAAAACCGAGGGTGTTATTCCCTCCCGTGAGCTTTCTATTCGCCACGATGCCGATCCAGGAGACATAGTTTCCGTTGGTGACAAAATTGAGGCCCTTGTTCTTCAGAAGGAAGACAAAGAAGGCCGATTGATTCTTTCCAAAAAGCGTGCACTTTACGAGCGCGCTTGGGGTGATGTTGAGAAGGTAAAGGAAGCCGATGGCACTGTCACCGGTACCGTAATCGAAGTTGTAAAGGGTGGACTTATTGTCGACATCGGACTTCGCGGATTCCTTCCAGCTTCTTTGATTGAGCTTCGTCGAGTTCGTGACCTTGGTCCATACCTTGGTCAAGAGGTAGAGGCAAAGATTCTTGAACTGGACAAAAACCGCAACAACGTTGTTTTGTCTCGTCGCGCGCTGCTCGAGCAGAGCCAGTCGGCTTCTCGTTCGACTTTCCTTGCAGATCTTGCTAAGGGCCAGATTCGCACTGGCGTTGTTTCGTCCATCGTGAATTTTGGAGCCTTTATCGATCTTGGAGGCGTGGACGGACTTGTTCACGTGTCCGAGCTTTCATGGAAGCACATCGAGCACGCCTCTGAAGTTGTTGAAATCGGACAGGAAGTAACTGTTGAGGTTCTAGAGGTTGATCAGGATCGTGAGCGCGTTTCACTTTCCCTGAAGGCAACCCAAGAAGACCCATGGCAGGTCTTCGCCCGTACTCACTCAATCGGTCAGTACGCTCCGGGCAAGGTCACAAAGCTTGTACCGTTTGGAGCCTTCGTACGTGTAGCAGACGGCATTGAAGGTCTAGTACACATTTCCGAGCTTTCAACTAAGCACATCGAGCTAGCCGAGCAAGTTGTTACCGTGAACCAGGATGTATTCGTGAAGGTCATCGACATCGATCTAGATCGCCGTCGTATCTCACTTTCTTTGAAGCAGGCACTTGAAGAAGTGAACCCAGAGGGTACCGACTTCAACCCAGCGCTTTATGGAATGTATGCAGAGTACGACGCCAAGGGTGCCTACAAGTACCCTGATGGTTTTGACGCTGCAACCGGAGAATGGCAGCCAGGACACGAAGAAGCTCGTGCTAAGTGGGAGAAGGAATACTCCGAAGCAAACGCTCGCTGGGAAGAGCACAAGAAGCAGGTTGCAGTAGCGAACAAGCTAGCCGAGTCCTTGCCCGACGTACCTGCTCCTAGCTCTGCTCCAGCAACTGACTCACAGACCAGTGAGGCCACTGAGGCACCAAGCGCTGGAACTTTGTCAGAAGACGCATCGTTGAGTGCTCTACGCGACAAGCTAAGCGACAACGAGTAAACAGTTTGGTAAATGGAATCCGGGGACTTGCTTTGGCTAGTCCCCGGTTTCTTTGTTTGTAGGCTTGTGGAATGTTCTTAGTAGGGCTCACGGGAGGCATTGCCTCAGGCAAATCCACTGTTGCCGCAATGCTCAGCAAGTTCGATAACGAGATTATCGACGCTGATGAAATCGCAAGAGAAGTAGTATTGCCAGGCTCCAATGGTTTGAGCATGGTAGTTGCTGAATTTGGCCCCCAAATACTTGAGGAAGATGGGTCACTATCTCGAGCCGAGCTCGCGAAGTTGGTTTTCGAAGATCCTGAAAAACGCTTAGCACTCGAGGGTATCTTGCACCCATTGATTAGGGCTAGAACGTTGGAGCGGATTTCTCAGACTAAAAGCGACATCGTGATTTACATTGTGCCTCTGTTAGTTGAGGCAAAGGTCGACTACCCATTTGATCTTGTGGTGACTATCGAAGCCGGCAGTGACATTCAATTCAAGCGTCTTGTCGAAAACCGAGGTATGAGCACCGAAGACGCCACTGCAAGAATCGCGGCGCAAGCAACTGAACCTGAAAGGGTTGCAAGAGCTGATGTGCGAATTGACGGAGCGTTGGACCTTAATGATTTAGACACCAAGGTTTCGAAACTTTGGAATCAGATTCAGGCCCTTGCTGAAGCTAAGGCACATTATGGAAAGAACTAGGGCGTTTACGCCATTCAAGGTTGTAAGTGACTACAAGCCCTCAGGTGATCAACCCGATGCAATCGCTCAACTGACCAAACGTATCAACGCTGGTGAAAAGGATGTCGTACTTATGGGTGCGACTGGAACTGGTAAATCAGCAACCACAGCTTGGCTGATAGAGGCTCTACAGAGGCCCACTCTGGTTATGGCACATAACAAGACTCTAGCTGCCCAATTGGTCACGGAGTTTAGGGAAATGTTTCCGAACAACGCTGTTGAATACTTCGTTAGCTACTACGACTACTACCAGCCCGAAGCGTACGTGCCGCAGACTGACACATTTATTGAGAAGGACTCCAGCATTAATGAGGAGGTCGAACGCCTTAGATACTCGGCGACCATGAGCCTGCTTTCGCGCAGAGACGTGATTGTTGTATCAACAGTTTCCTGCATATACGGCCTAGGGGCCCCAAAGGAGTACCTAGACCAGTCGATCCCGCTACAAGTCGGTCAATCTATTGATCGTGATGACTTGATTCGCAAATTCGTCTCAATGCAGTACCAGCGAAATGATGTCGACTTCTCTAGAGGAAACTTTCGAGTCAAGGGAGACACCATTGAAATCATTCCGGTGTACGACGAATACGCGATCAGAGTGGAGCTTTTTGGCGATGAGATTGAAGCCATTTACTCACTACATCCACTTACAGGGGACGTTATCAAGCAGCTTGATGCTGTTTCCATCTTCCCAGCCAGCCACTACGTGGCCTCGCCAGCTCAGATGGGTAGAGCCATTGAAGCAATTGAAAATGAGCTTGCTGGACGACTGCGGGAGTTTGAGTCTCAAGGCAAACTTCTTGAGGCACAGCGCATCAAAATGCGAACAAACTTTGATTTAGAAATGATCCGCGAACTGGGATTCTGTTCTGGAATCGAAAATTACTCAAGGCACATTGATGGCAGGGCAGAGGGGGAGCCGCCTTCTTGCCTGCTGGATTACTTCCCGGAGGATTTCCTAACTGTAATTGATGAGTCTCATGCAACAGTCCCTCAGATCGGAGCGATGTATGAAGGTGATGCATCTCGGAAACGGACACTTGTAGAGCATGGATTCAGGTTGCCTTCCGCAATGGACAACAGGCCACTCAAATGGTCTGAGTTCCAAAATAGAGTCGGTCAGACTGTTTACCTCTCGGCAACGCCTGGTAAGTATGAGCTAGCTGCTGCTGACGGCGTCGTAGAACAGATAATTCGTCCAACCGGTCTAGTAGACCCGGCAATAATTCTGAAACCAACCAAAGGGCAAATCGACGATCTACTTGAAGAAATTCGGATCCGTTCGGCAAAGCAGGAGCGAGTGTTGGTCACCACACTTACCAAGAAGATGGCAGAAGAACTGACGGATTACTTATCTGAAGCTGGCGTCAAGGTAAGGTACCTGCATTCAGATGTCGACACACTAAAGCGAGTTGAACTCCTCAGGCAGCTTAGACAGGGTGTTTACGACGTACTAGTTGGAATCAACTTGCTCCGTGAGGGTCTGGATTTGCCAGAAGTATCACTGGTAGCAATCCTTGATGCAGACAAGGAAGGATTCCTACGTTCGGCAACTTCCCTTGTTCAGACCATAGGACGTGCCGCTCGAAACATCGGGGGTGAGGTTCACATGTACGGCGATAACCTCACCGACTCAATGAAGAAAGCAATCGACGAGACAACTCGACGACGAGCAAAGCAAGTTGCCTACAACAAGCAAATGGGTGTCGACCCGCAACCGCTCCAGAAAAGAATCGTTGACATTACCGATCAGCTAGAAAGAGAAGAGATCGACACTGCCGAATTGATTGCCGAGTTTGGCCAAGGCAAAGGGAGAAAGAAGCAGGCAGTGCCCCTCAGGTCAAAACGCGGAATGGCTGCAATGGCCGAAGACGAGATCATGTCGGTGGTAATCGATCTTGATGCCCAAATGAGACATGCCGCTAAGGAGCTTCAGTTTGAGCTGGCGGCAAGACTCCGAGATGAGATCGGGGAACTCAAGCATGAACTACGCCAGATGAAGAAGGCTGGACACATCTAAGTTGAGCGTTGCAGCAGGGTTAGGCTGGTAGACGTGAATCCCCAGACCGAGCAATCGCAGGACCTCCTTGTCGTTAAGGGCGCAAGAGTTCACAACCTCCAGAACATCACCGTTGAGATGCCGCGAAATTCTCTGGTGGTATTTACTGGCTTATCAGGCTCTGGCAAGTCATCGCTTGCTTTCGATACCATCTTCGCCGAGGGTCAACGTAGGTACGTTGAATCTCTTTCTGCTTACGCGAGGCAGTTCTTGGGGCAGGTCGACCGCCCAGATGTTGATTTCATCGAGGGACTTTCTCCTGCAGTTTCAATTGACCAGAAATCAACCAATAGAAACCCTCGGTCAACGGTTGGAACAATCACCGAAATTCATGACTACCTGAGACTGTTGTGGGCCCGAATCGGAGTTCCTTTCTGTGCCGAATGCGGTGAACAGATTGTCAAACAGACACCCCAGCAGATTGTCGACCAAATTCTAGAAAACGAGGATGGCACAAAGTTCCAAGTGCTTGCCGAATTGGTTGATCAGAAGAAGGGTGAGTTCGTTGACTTGTTCAAGGAACTTATTGCTCAAGGATATGCCCGTGCGATGGTGGACGGGGAAACGATCTCATTAGCGGAAGCAAAGCCACTAAAGAAGTCCTATAAGCACGATATTGCGGTAGTTGTCGATCGTCTTGCAATCAAGGCTGGGATTACCGGACGACTAACGGATTCTATTGAAACAGCTCTCAAGCTAGCCGGTGGCAAAGTGACTATAGACTTTGTTGACCGGAAGGGTAAAGACTCAAAGCGAAGCTTCTCTGAACAGATGTCGTGCCCAAACGATCACGCTTTAGCAATTACTGAGATTGAACCGCGAACCTTCTCATTCAATGCGCCTTTCGGTGCTTGCCAAGAGTGTTCCGGGTTGGGTACAAAGATGGCAGTTGATGCCGACTTGGTAATAGGTGATGTTGAGGCATCGATTCTTGACGGTGTGATTCTTCCATGGTCCACTCAAGGTAAGGGACTATTTCACTACTTCTCACGAATGCTGCAAGGACTTGCCAAGGACCTAACTTTCTCACTCAAGACGCCGTGGCAGGACCTTCCAGAGGAAGTCCAGTACGCAATCTTGCACGGAAATGATTTTGATGTGCAGGTGAAGTGGAAGAACAGGTATGGACGCGAACTGCGTTATACCACCGGATTCGAAGGCGTCCTCAATTACATAGAGCGCAAGTATCTTGAATCCGAGAACGATTACTCACGCGGAAGATGGGCGGGGTTCCTTCGAGAGATTCCCTGCCCGGCCTGCGAGGGAGCAAGGCTTCGTCCAGAAGTTCTGGCGGTTAAAGTTGCGGGCACCTCAATCTCAGCAGTTGCGGCCATGAGCCTAGGGGATTGCGTCGAGTTCTTCGCAAAGCTCAAACTCGGCAAGCGGGATGAAAAGATTGCCGCTCAGGTGTTGAGGGAGATTAGAGCACGGCTTGATTTTCTGATGTCGGTAGGGCTTGACTATTTGTCTCTTGAAAGATCGGCTGGTTCACTTTCAGGTGGAGAAGCGCAGCGCATCAGATTAGCCACCCAAATTGGTTCCGGGCTAACAGGCGTGTTGTATGTCTTGGATGAGCCTTCCATTGGTCTTCACCAACGCGATAACCGCCGCCTAATTGACACCTTGATCAAGCTTCGTGAGCTTGGAAACACTCTTGTTGTCGTAGAGCACGATGAGGACACCATCAGAACCTCGGATTGGGTAGTTGACATTGGACCGGGAGCCGGCATCAACGGTGGTCGGGTCGTCCACTCCGGACCATACAAGGAACTTCTATCAAACAAAGAGTCCATAACAGGCGATTACCTTTCTGGAAGAAGAAGTATTGCTCTTCCTAAAAACAGGCGTCCGATCGATCCAAAGCGCCAGGTGACAGTTGTTGGCGCAAAAGCCAACAACTTGAAGAATCTAACGGTTAGTTTCCCGCTAGGAGCTTTCATCGCCGTCACAGGGGTAAGCGGGTCAGGTAAGTCCACGCTGGTAAACGACATTCTCTATAACGTGATGGCTAACGCTTTGAATGGAGCAAAGCTAGTAGCCGGTAAGCACACCCGCATCACTGGTCTAGCCCAACTCGATAAGGTCGTCCATGTTGATCAAAACCCGATAGGCCGAACCCCTAGGTCTAACCCAGCAACTTATACAGGCGTTTTCGATCACATCCGAAAGCTGTTTGCGGAAACCTCCGAATCAAAAGCCCGTGGTTACCAGCAAGGCAGGTTCTCCTTCAACGTCAAGGGAGGTCGCTGTGAAGCATGCAGCGGCGATGGAACTTTGAAGATAGAAATGAACTTCCTGCCGGATGTATACGTTTCTTGTGAGACCTGCCACGGGGCCAGGTACAACAGAGAGACGCTCCAGGTCAAGTACAAGGGTAAATCCATCTCTGAAGTGCTCGAGATGCCTATTGAAGAAGCCGCCACTTTCTTTGAGGCGATTTCATCAATCTCTAGATACCTAACCACTCTGGTGGATGTTGGACTTGGTTACGTGCGGCTTGGCCAGTCAGCCACGACGCTTTCAGGTGGCGAAGCCCAGCGAGTAAAACTAGCAACAGAACTTCAGAGACGATCAACCGGAAGAACTGTATATGTTTTAGATGAGCCAACAACAGGTCTTCACTTCGAGGATGTCAGGAAGCTTCTGCTGGTTCTGAATTCCTTGGTTGATAAAGGCAACACCGTGATCGTGATCGAACATAATCTCGATGTGATCAAGTCGGCGGACTGGATTCTTGATCTTGGACCTGAAGGTGGGTTCAGAGGTGGGGAACTTGTTGCCGAAGGAACGCCGGAGCAGGTCGCAAAGAACAAGGCGAGCTTTACCGGCACCTTCCTCAAGGAGATACTGAAGTAGATGGCCAACGATCTGTCTTTTAGGCCAAAGACATCGGAGATACCAACCAGACCCGGCGTTTATCGCTTCTTCGACGAGAAACGTCGAGTGCTCTATGTAGGCAAAGCCAAGAACCTTCGAGCAAGGTTGCAAAGCTATTTCGCACCGGTTGATTCCCTCCATGAGCGCACCAGAAGAATGGTTCTATCGGCGAGCGATGTCGATTGGACAATTGTTAAGACCGAATTTGAGGCTCTGCAGCTCGAATACACCTGGATAAAGGAATTCAATCCTCCATTCAATGTTCGTTTCAAAGACGACAAGTCTTACCCTTATCTGGCAGTTTCTCTATCGGACAAGATGCCGAGAGTATTCATAACTCGCAATCGAGATCTAAAGGGTGTCAAATACTTTGGGCCTTACACGCAAGCCTGGGCCATTAGACAGACCCTTGACACTCTCCTTAGGGTTTACCCGATACGGTCATGTTCATCAGGCGTTTTCAACGCAGCAAAAAGCGCGAATCGCCCTTGTTTGCTAGCTGACATCGGAAAGTGTTCAGCGCCTTGCGTTGGCCGTGTGGACCAAACGGAACACCAGGAGATTGCTAAAGAGCTCGTGTCCTTCATGAACGGCATGGATCCTAAACAAGTGGAAATTCTGCAGGAGCGGATGGAAAAGGCCTCCGAGGCACAAAACTATGAGCTGGCCGCAAGACTAAGAGACAACATCGGAGCTCTTGAAACCGTGTTGGAAAAAAGCACCGTTGTCTTCAGCGACCTAACCGATGCTGATCTTTTTGGAATAGCCCACGACGAGCTTGCTGCAGCAGTTTCTCTATTCTCAGTTCGCGGAGGTCGAATCAGGGGAGTCAGATCTTGGGTCGTTGACAAGGAAATCGAGCAGCCAATCGAGGAATTGGTTCGTCAGGTCATACTTTTCGCCTACACTTCGACAGAAGGAGTTGAGGCTCCAACTGTTCCCAAGGAGATTCTGGTTCCAGCACTTCCAGAGGATGCTACTGAACTCGAAAGATTCCTCGAGCAATCAAGAGGCTCTTCGGTGTCGCTAAGGGTGCCCAAAAGAGGAGATAAGGCGGCTTTGGCAGGAACTGCCCTTGAAAACGCACAGTATTCGCTTTCGCTATACAAAACCCGTCGCACAGCAGATTTCACTTCCCGTTCCGAATCCCTTAGCGCTTTAGCGAAGGCACTGTCTCTCAAAGAGGCGCCTTTACGAATTGAGTGTTTCGACGTCTCCCATCTATCTGGAACCAACATTGTGGCTTCGATGGTGGTGTTTGAGGACGGGCTACCCAAAAAATCGCAGTACCGGCAATTCAATATTGACTCGGCAACTGATGACACCGATGCTATCTACCAGGTGCTTTCAAGAAGATTGAAGTACCTAAGGGATCCGGAAAGTCTTGATGATGGCCGCTTCAGCTACCTGCCTTCTCTAATAGTTGTCGACGGAGGCATCCCACAAGTCGGTGCCGCTATGAGGGCTATCTCTGAATCTGCAGTTCCTGATCTAGCACTTTGTGGACTCGCGAAGCGCCTCGAGGAAGTCTGGGTACCTGGATCGGAGTTTCCAGTTATCTTGCCGCGAGGTTCTGAGGAACTGTTCTTGCTTCAGCGCATCCGAGATGAGTCTCATCGCTTTGCCCTAACGGCTTCAAGAAAGAAGCGATCAAGCACAATTTCAAGTGTTCTAATGGAAATCCCAGGCCTCGGGGAGAAGCGCGTGACTGCACTCCTAAGAAGATTTGGGTCAGCCAAACGCCTAAAACTTGCCTCCCTCGAGGAAATTTCTGACGTGGCTGGCATTGGTTCTGCGCTGGCCGAGGAGATTCTGAGACAGCTAAAGCAGGCTCCGTAACGCGCTCGGGCGTGTCGCGAATTGGCTAGACTCGTCTCAAACGAGAGGATGCGATGCCCAATAACACTGGCCACCAGCTACTTATAGTCACCGGCATGTCCGGTGCTGGCCGCTCGACCGTGGGCAATTCTCTCGAAGATCTTGGCTGGTACGTGGTGGATAATCTTCCACCCCAGATGCTTGGACCAATAGCGGATCTTTTCACTATCACGAAAACACCTGTTCCAAGACTTGCCGTCATTATTGATGTGCGAGGTGGGGAATTCTTTAGTGAGCTAGAGGAGAACCTGGCGCTTTTAGGTGGCAAGGCTGTTAATGTGCGAGTGCTCTATCTAGAGGCGAATGATTCTACTCTTGTGAAGAGATTCGAACAAGTTAGAAGGCCGCACCCACTTCAAGGTGATGGAACAATTCTTGATGGAATCGCAGAGGAAAGAAAGCGACTGCTGGCTCTTCGCGAATCAGCTGATGTTGTCATGGACACGTCAGATCTGAATGTGCATCAGCTTTCTACCAAAACCGCCGAACACTTCTCAGTTGACTCCTCAGTAAAACTGCAACTTACAGTCATGAGCTTTGGATATAAGTACGGTATTCCAGCCGATGCTGACAACGTTGCTGACGCAAGATTTATACCGAATCCTTTCTGGAATGAGGAGCTTCGCCCATTTACCGGGCTAGATACGCAGGTCAGCGAATACGTCCTAGCTCAAACCGGGGCCAAAGAATTCATAGATAGTTATGCCAAGGCGCTTCAGCCTGTTCTAGATGGGTATCTTCGCGAGAACAAGCACTACGCCACTATTGCTATTGGATGTACCGGCGGAAAACATCGCTCTGTGGCCGTTTCAACCAAACTTGCTGAACTGTTATCAAAGAACAACGAATACACCGTCACGGTAAGACACCGTGACCTTGGTAAGGAGTAGCAACTTGGCACTGACATCGGATATCAAAGACGAGCTAGCACGAATTGAGGTGGCAAAAAATGGCGTGCGAGCTGCAGAGCTTGCAACTATTCTTCGCCTTGCCGGGGGGTTGCACCTTGTCTCTGGAAAAGTCGTCATCGAAGTTGAACTGGACTCTGCACAAGTTGCAAGAAGGGTTCGCAAGGATCTTGCTGACTTGTTCGGTTGCGACAGCGAACTAGCGGTTATCTCAGCTGGCGGAATAAGAAAAACCAATAGGTATCAGGTTCGAGTTCTTGGCCAAGGTGAAGTTCTCGCTAGACAAACCGGGCTTGTGGATACTCGAGGTCGCCCAGCTAGGGGATTACCTGCGTCGCTGGTAACTGGTTCACTGGGTGAAGCTCAAGCGGTCTGGCGCGGGGCATTCTTGGCACATGGATCTCTCACTGACCCAGGTCGTTCGGCAGCTCTCGAAGTCACAGCTCCCGGCAATGAAGTTGCGATGGCTTTGGTTGGTGTTGCTAGAAGACTCGGTGTCGTTGCTAAACCTCGAGAGGTAAGAGGGGTGTTTCGGGTAGTTATAAGAGACGGCGATGCCATAAGCGCGATGCTTACTCAAATGGGCGCCCATGGACAGCTTCTTAAGTGGGAAGAACTAAGACTCAGGCGCGAAGTGCGGGCAACCGCCAATAGGCTTGCCAACTTTGATGATGCCAACCTGAGACGCTCAGCTCAGGCTGCAGTTGCTGCTGGTGCAAGAGTTGCGCGGGCTTTGGAGATTCTTGGTGACGATGTTCCTAAGCACCTCAAGTACGCAGGCGAGCTACGCGTCAAGCACAAGCAGGCAAGTCTTGACGAGCTTGGAAGACTGGCAAATCCACCTATGACCAAGGACGCTGTTGCCGGAAGAATCAGAAGACTACTGTCCATGGCGGATAAGAAGGCTGAAGATTTAGGGATCGAAGGAACCGATGCCTTCTTGCCAGAAGACCTAGATAACGACTAACCGATTTACGACGCATAATAGAGCTATACCTAAAGCTAAGGACAACGCCCATGACTAAGTACACTCTTCCTGATCTTGCCTACGATTTCGCAGCTCTTGAGCCCCACATTTCAGGTCGAATCATGCAGCTACATCACGGTAAGCATCACGCGGCTTACGTAGCCGGAGCAAACGCGACACTTGACCTAATGGCCGAAGCAAGAGATAAGAACGATTTAACTTGGATCAACAAACTTCAGAAGGACTTGGCTTTCAACCTAGGTGGACACGTCAATCACTCAATTTTCTGGAAGAACCTTTCCGCCTCCGGAGGCGATAAGCCAAGCGGTGAACTAGCAGCTGCTATCGATGAGTATTTTGGCAGCTTCGATAGCTTCCGCGCTCACTTCAGCGCCAATGCAATGGGGATCCAGGGATCGGGATGGTCAATTCTGGCTTGGGACGTTATGGGCCAGCGTTTGATTATCGAACAGCTCTACGATCAGCAGGGAAACCTGGTTGCAGCTTCTGTTCCCCTTTTGATGCTAGATATGTGGGAGCACGCTTTTTACCTGGACTACCAGAACGTTAAGGCGGACTACGTGGCTGCCTTCTGGAACATTGTTTCTTGGCAGGACGTTCAGGCTCGCTTCGAGGCTGCAAGAGGCCAAACTAAAGGCTTACTGCTAGTCTGATTCAAGCAATTCCACCCGAGGGTGCGTGGATCTGTATCAAAAAGAGCTCGCGCGTTAGCGCCCAAGGAAAGGCACACTCATGGGAACCAAAGTTGGAATTAACGGTTTCGGTCGAATCGGAAGAAACTACCTCCGCGCGGAGATGGCTAAAGGAACTGACCTTGAGATCGTTGCGGTAAATGACCTTTCCGACCCTAAAGCTCTGGCTCACTTACTTAAGTATGACTCAGTCACTGGCCGGCTAGACGCCGAAGTTCGCGTTGATGGCCAGTACATAATTGTCGGCGACTACAAGATCAAGGTTCTTGCTGAAAGAGATCCATCTGCACTTGGTTGGGGCGATCTTGGGGTCGACATCGTTATCGAGTCAACCGGACGCTTCACCGATGCCAAAGATGCCATCAAGCACATAGAAGCTGGGGCCAAGAAGGTCCTAATTTCTGCTCCAGCAAGCGGCGAGGATGCCACTTTCGTAATTGGTGTGAACGAGCATCTTTACGACCCTGCAAATCACCACATCATCTCAAACGCATCTTGCACAACTAACTGCCTTGCCCCCTTGGCAAAAGTCTTCAACGACGAATTCGGAATTGAGAACGGTCTTATGACCACAATCCACGCCTACACAGCCGATCAGAACCTTCAGGATGGTCCACATTCAGATCTGAGACGCGCTCGAGCCGCCGCGATTAACATCGTGCCTTCTTCAACAGGAGCCGCAAAAGCCATTGGCCTAGTTCTTCCAGAACTAAAAGGAAAACTTGATGGTTATGCACTTCGAGTACCAGTTCCAACCGGTTCAATCACTGATTTGACTATTTTGTCAAAGAAAAAGGTCACCATCGAAGAGATCAAGGCTGCATACAAGAAAGCTGCCGATGGTCCACTAAAGGGCATCCTGAAGTACACCGAGGATGAGATTGTTTCATCTGATATCGTGACAGACCCGCATTCATCAATTTTTGACGCAGGTCTTGTGAAGGTAATCGACCAAACCGTAAAGATCAGTTCCTGGTATGACAACGAGTGGGGATATTCAAACCGCCTTGTCGATCTAACCGTGTTGGTTGCGAACAAACTCTAGAAGCTTGAAAACTCTTTCCGATCTCGGTGATTTGACCTGCAAGCGCGTTCTATTTCGCTGTGATTTCAATGTCCCAATGGACAATGGTGCTATTTCTGATGATGGCCGTATTCGTGCCGCCCTTCCGACCATAAAGAAATTGCTGGAACTCGGGGCAAGTGTTTTGATTTGTTCTCACCTTGGTAGACCAGAAAGACAGACAAAGAGCGAATTCTCTCTCGCGCCAGTGGCTGTCAAGCTTGGAGAGCTTTTAGGGCAAGAAGTTGTTTTCGCTACAGACACCATTGGAAGCCAAGCAAAAAATGTAGCCGACGCTCTTTCTGCCGGTGACGTTGCAGTGCTAGAAAACCTTAGATTCCAAGAAGCAGAGACCAGCAAAGACCCAGAGACACGAATGGTTTTTGCCAAAGAGCTAGCAGCTTTTGCGGACGCATTCGTAAGCGATGGCTTCGGTGTTGTCCACCGCAAGCACGCCAGCGTATACGAGCTAGCCACACTTCTTCCCTCTGCTGCAGGATTCCTTGTGGAGGCCGAAGTCAAGGTTCTAGAGCAACTAACCAGCTCCAACCAGAGGCCTTACACAGTTGTACTTGGCGGATCAAAAGTTTCGGACAAACTCGCAGTAATTGGGTCGTTGCTTCCCAAAATTGACAGTTTGGTTGTCGGCGGGGGAATGCTCTTTACATTCCTGGCTGCCAAGGGCTATGAGGTTGCTTCAAGCCTTTTAGAGAAGGACCAAATTCCAACCGTTAAGCAGTACATTCAGCAGGCCGAAGAACTCGGTGTGCGAATCCTCCTGCCGACCGACATACGTATGGCTAGTAGCTTTTCTCCTGAAGCGCAGATAGAGATCGCAGCGATTGACGCTCTCAATAAGACTTCTTTTGGGGAAACTGGAATCGGTTTGGACATTGGCCCTGATTCCGAGAAGGCGTTTGCCTCAATAATCGAAGACTCAAAGGTTTGTTTTTGGAATGGCCCAATGGGCGTGTTTGAAATGGAAGCGTTTGCATCGGGAACTCGTGCAATCGCCAAGGCATTATCAAGGGTTGAGGGCCTAAGTGTTGTAGGTGGAGGGGACTCGGCTTCGGCAGTTCGCGCTTTAGGCTTTGCAGAGAGCGATTTTAGCCACATCTCTACCGGTGGCGGAGCTAGTCTTGAATACTTGGAAGGCAAATCTTTACCAGGCTTGGAGGTTCTAAAGTGAATGACCGTAAACCGCTGATTGCGGGTAACTGGAAGATGAACCTCGATCATCAACAAGGAATCGCTCTCGTCCAAAAACTCGCATGGACCCTAAAGGATGTAAACCACGATTATGAGAAGGTCGAAGTGGCTGTCTTTCCTCCCTTTACTGACCTTAGAAGCATTCAAACCCTGATCGACGCAGACAAACTTCAGCTTGTTCTTGGTGCTCAAGATCTTTCAAAGTTTGATTCAGGTGCCTACACAGGCGAGGTTTCTGGCCAGTTCTTAAGGAAACTTGACGTCAAGTACGTCCTGGTTGGCCATTCAGAACGTCGAACACTGCACAACGAAGATGGCGACGTTATCCAGGCAAAGGTTGGGGCGGCCTTTAGAAACAATCTCATCCCGGTGATCTGCGTTGGAGAGACACTCGAAGAACTTGAGGAACAAGGGGCTGCTGCGGTTCCAATCCAGCAGCTTGAAAAAGCCCTTGAAGGACATAAGGAGATAGGCGAATTCGTAGTCGCATACGAGCCAGTCTGGGCAATTGGCACTGGAAAAGTCGCCACGGCGGAACAGGCAGCGGAGGTAGCTAAGAAGCTTCGCGCCTCCATTTCAGAGCTAGTTTCCGAAGACGTAGCTCAAGCAACCAGAATCCTGTACGGCGGATCAGTAAAGAGCGCGAACGTGGCTGGATTCTTAGCTTCGGAAGAGGTTGATGGCGTCTTAGTTGGGGGCGCAAGCCTGGATGTAAGCGAATTTACGGGTATCTGTCGTTTCCAGAAGCATGTCAGCTTATAATCGTCTAGTACCAATACAGAACAGGTAAATCATGGCCGCCATTCAAATCGCCCTCCAGGTGCTGCTTGCTATCACTAGCTTGCTGTTGATCCTGATGATTCTGCTGCACAAAGGCCGTGGCGGTGGACTTTCTGACATGTTTGGTGGTGGAGTGACCTCAAACGTGTCATCTTCTGGTGTTGCAGAACGCAACTTGAACCGCATCACAATCATCTTGGGATTAGTCTGGGTGTCCGCAGTTATCGGACTGGGCCTATTCACAAGATTTGGATTCTAGGGGTTAGCTTTTGGCAAACGGTGGTTCAGCAATCAGGGGTTCCCGTGTTGGCGCTGGCCCAATGGGCGAGCAGTACCGCGGATTCAAATCTGAGCGAGTCCAGCGCAGCTACTACTGCATAAACGGCCACGTTCAAGAGCCGATGTTCGCAGCTCACATCGATCCGAGTGAAATTCCCGACATGATCGACTGCCCGAACTGTGGCATGCCAGCAGGTCAGGACAAAAAGAACCCACCAGAGATTGCAAAGCACGAGCCATACAAAACTCATCTTGCCTATGTAAAAGAACGCCGTACTTCCGATGAGGCTAAATCGCTTCTTGACGAAGCACTAGCTTCAATTCGGGAAAGACGAGTCAAATTGGCCCAGGAAGCTACCAAGCAGGCAAAGCTAGCAGCCGCTAAAGCTGCGGCAGCGAAAGTGGCAGCAGCAAAAGCCGCCGCCGCAAAAGCTGTAAAACCAAAGCCTGTCAAGAAGGTTGAAAAGCCTGTCGCGAAAAAGCCACTTGCCAAAGCAGCAAAACCAGTAGCCAAGAAGGCTGTTGCGAAACCTGCAACAAAGTCAAAAACGAAAGCAGTGGCAAAGCCAGCAAGTAAATTGAAATCTTCTGCGAAGCCAGTAAAAAAGGCATCTAAGCCAACAACCAAGCTTGCGGGCAAGAAATCTTCTAAGAAGTAGTTTCTTAGGCAGCAGCCGCTCTATTTCAAAGAGTCAATCAAAGCGTCAATCCCTGACTCAGCATCTAGAAGTCTTAGGACCAAAACTTTAGAACCTCCAGTTGAGAGCACCCTGGCATCTCCGCTGGCCTGGGAATCAATTAGCTTTCGATAACCGAATTCCCTTCCAGGAATATCTTGATCTTCCCTGTCCCCTGAGACAATCTGGATAAACACTCCTTGTTTCGGCCCACCCTTGTGGTACTGACCGGTTGAATGAAGAAACCTAGGCCCCCAACCAAATGTTGTTGGTCTGTTGGATCTCGCTGCAACTAGTTCACGCAGCTTTGATACCGATCCGAATCTCTCGCGGTTGAGATAGCAGTGAATTGAGAAATATGATTCAGCTTCAGCAGAATCAATCAATTGAGTCAGGCATGCGGCTAGCTTGTTTGACGAGAGCTTATAGCCGAAAGAAGCAATTTCGACACCAGCGTCTGAAACAGGAAACTCGAAGCTTTCAGCGGGTGAATCAAGAACTGCTCTTGCAGCAATCTTGGCGGATTCAACATCCGGCTGATCAAATGGGTTTACTCCCAATAGGCGAGAGGCAACTGCAGTTGCAACTTCCCACAGCAAGAGCAGCTCACCAAGCTCTCCTGAAACCGCAAGATCAAATCTTGACCTCGAGGCATCAGCGGATAAACCAATAAGTAGCGTGTCATCTGCTTTAGTCGTGACCTCGTGCGAGTCCGACTCCAGAACAATTGGCAAAACACCTCGGCCAATCTTGCCCGTTGATTCAGCAATCAGTTGCTCTACCCAGTCACCAAAGCCAGAGATTTCAGTGCCATCTGGAACGAAACCTAGTTTGTCTTTGAATGTCTTGACACTTGAAGTACGTGCAATAGCGGCACCAAGAACCAGACCTGGATTGGTATCTAAGTCTTCGCACAAAAACTTAGATGCAGCGATTGCGCTTTTCAGTAAAGCATCAACATCAACGCCAGCTAGAGCCGTTGGCACAACCCCAAAAGCGGTTAACGCCGAATAGCGTCCACCGACCATCGGATCAGCAAGGAATACCCGATAGCCGTCTTTCGTCGCCTGAACATGCATAGGGGACTTTGGGTCGGTGACTATGAAGATACGCTCAGTCTTAGCGATTCCTGCTGCCTCGAATGCGGCTTCGAAGCTTCGCTTTTGGGAATCGGTTTCAACAGTAGATCCGGACTTCGAGGACACCACGACGACAGTTTTCATTAGATCGCCAGCAAGAGCGTCTTGAATTTGGCTTGGGTCGGTGGAATCCAATACAACCAGATCAACCCCAGCAGTTTTAGTTATCACCTCAGGAGCCAGCGATGAGCCTCCCATTCCGCACAGCACGATGCGCGTCAGCCCTCTTGTTCTCAGATCAGCTGATAAAAGCTTAAGCTCAGGAATCAACGACAGGCTGTTCTGAGCCGCGTCTACCCATCCCAATCGGATTGATGATTCGGCCTCGGCGTCTTTACCCCAAAGCGTGTGGTCCTTGGCAAACAGCCGGGAAGCAACCCGGTCCTTGACTAGTTCAGGGACAAATTGATTGACAGCTTCAGAGACTTTACCTTTGTGTGAAACCTTCAGGGTCATTTAGATGAATCCAAGGCGCTGGAAACCGTTGCAACCAGTTCATTCCAAGACACTATGAACTTGTCAACGCCTTCTTGCTCTAGCAGGTTGACCACTTCTTCGTAAGAGATACCTAAAGCTTGAATGCTTGAAAGATCCGAACGAGCGCCTTCATAGTTTCCGGTAATGGTGTCTCCAGAGATCACTCCGTGATCGAACACCGCTTCCATAGTCTTTTCAGGAATTGTGTTCACTAAATCTGGAGCAACTAGTTCGGTTATGTAGAGAGTGTCTGGAAGGTTGGGGTCCTTGACTCCGGTTGAAGCCATAAGGGGACGCTGTCGATTAGCTCCTGATGCTTCAAGCGCTGCCCATGTTGGCACATCAAACTGCTTTTCAAACACTTCGTAAGCCAGTCGAGCATTAGCAAGTGCGGCCTTTGACTTTAGCTTTAGAGCTTCTGGTGAACCAATTGCATCGAGTCTCTTATCAATTTCAGTGTCCACACGAGAAACAAAGAATGATGCTACTGAGTGAATCTTAGAAAGATCGTGACCGTTTGCTTTAGCTTGGATGATTCCGTTTTGGAAAGCTTCTATGACTTGCTTGTAGCGTTCCAAAGAGAAGATGAGCGTGACGTTGACGGAGATTCCCTCAGCGATTACCTGAGTGATCGCTGATAAGCCAGGAATGGTCGCGGGGATCTTTATCATCACGTTCTCGCGGTCAACAGCAGCGAAGAGCGCTTTAGCCTGTTGAACTGTCTTTGCGGTGTCCATTGCAAAGCCTGGTTCCACCTCTATGGAAACTCTTCCATCGACACCGTTGGTGCTCGCATAGACGTCTGCAAATACATCACAGGCAGCACGCACATCATCAGTTGTTGCCTCAAAAATTGCTTCGTCCGCCGTGGCACCGCGGCTAGCCAACTTAGCTAGCTGAGTTGCATAGGCTGCGCCTTTTGAGAATGCGCCAGCAAATATTGTTGGGTTTGTAGTGACACCTGAAACTGCCCGCGATTCAATAAGAGCTTTTAGAGATCCAGACTCGATTCTTTCACGCGATAAATCATCTAGCCAGATACTTACTCCAGCTGCACTTAGTTGGTGAAGTGGTGAGTTCACTTTTCTCCCTTTACAACGTCCATGGCAGCTATAACAACCGCTTCGGCGGTCATGCCGAATTTAGTGAAAAGTGTCTTGTAGTCGGCTGAAGCTCCAAAATGCTCTATCGAGACACTTCGACCATCTGCAACGTACTTTCCCCAGCCGAGAGCAAGTCCCGCTTCAACGGACACCCTTGCCTTCACTGACTTTGGCAATACCGACTCTCGGTAGGCGTCAGTTTGTTCTTCGAACCATTCAAGACATGGCGCTGAAACAACGCGAGTGGCAATGCCTTGTTTCTCAAGCTCTAAGCGAGCAGCGATTGCCAACTGAACTTCGGAGCCAGTGGCAATCAAGATTACCTTCGGCGCATTATTTGAAGCTTCGGCAAGAATGTAGGCGCCCTTCTCAGTATTGCTGGCGGCAGCGTAAGTCACTCCAGTTTCATCAGCTGCCTCCCGATTAAAAACTGGAATGTTCTGCCTGGTCAAAGCGATACCAGCAGGGCCCAGGCGTCGCTCAAGGATCTTCTTCCAGGCAAAACTGACCTCATTAGCATCAGCTGGTCTTACGATATCGAGCCCTGGAATTGCTCTTAGAGTTGCTAGCTGTTCGATTGGCTGGTGAGTTGGGCCATCTTCACCTAGGGCAACTGAGTCATGCGTCCACACGAAGATCGAAGGGACCTTCATCAAGGCAGCCAGACGAACTGCAGGCCTCATGTAGTCGCTGAAGATTAGAAAGGTTCCGCCGAATGAACGAGTCTTTCCATGCAGCGCGATTCCGTTGAGGATTGCGCCCATTGCGTGCTCTCTGATTCCGAAGTGCATAACTCGCCCATAGTTGTCACCTTTCCACTCATGAGTTGAGTGGACTGCGGGCACAAACGACTTTGAACCGGCGATCGTAGTGTTGTTTGATTCCGCTAGATCTGCAGAACCACCCCACAATTCAGGCATGACACCAGCAATTGCGTTTAGAACTTTACCTGAAGCTGCTCGAGTAGAGACATCGGCCCCGTGGTCAAATACTGGCAAGGCATCAATTAGCTCAGCTGGTGTTTTTCCGGTCTGAAGTCTGTCAAATAGCGCCTTGGCAGCTGGATTGGAGGTAGCCCACGCATCGAAAGATGATTTCCATTTTGATATCGCCGGCTGCGATCGTGCAGCTAGAGACCTGGTGTATTCAATGACTTCAGGTGACACCTCAAAATTCTTCGAAGGATCAAAACCAAGAGCCTTCTTTAGTCCGACAAGTTCCTCTTGGCCCAAAGCAGATCCATGTATCTTGCCGGTGTTTTGTTTTCCTGGAGATGGCCAGCCAATGATGGTTCTGATGGTTATCAAAGAGGGTTTATCCAGCACTGCTTTGGCGGCTTGAATAGCTTGGTAAAGCTCATTTACATCTTCAATGTATTGGCCAGTTTTCTTCCAATCGACTGTCTGGACATGCCAGCCATAAGCTTTGTAGCGATCTTCAAGATTCTCTGTGAAGGCAATGTTGACATCGTCTTCGATTGATATCTGATTTGAGTCGTATAGAACAATTAGGTTTCCAAGCTTTTGATGTCCAGCCAACGACGAAGCCTCAGAAGTGACGCCTTCTTGCATATCGCCATCCCCAGCCACGCAGTAGATGTAGTGATCAAATACCGAGCTGCCGGCTTTGGCATATGGGTCAAATAGTCCTCTTTCAAACCTGGCGGAGTAGGCAAAGCCAACCGCCGAAGCTAGACCCTGTCCCAGTGGACCTGTTGTGATCTCAACACCCTTGGTGTGACCGTATTCAGGGTGACCGGGCGTCAATGAATCCCAGGTACGAAGCGCTTTGATGTCGTCAAGCTCAAGACCAAAGCCACCCAGATACAGTTGATTGTAAAGAGTCAAGGAAGAGTGACCGACGCTGAGAATGAATCGGTCCCTTCCAACCCATTCCGGATTGGCTGGATCATGGCGCATAACTTTTTGAAAAAGTAGGTGGGCAACTGGTGCAAGGCTGATAGCGGTTCCAGGATGCCCATTTCCAACCTTCTCAACTGCGTCTGCTGCTAGAACGCGAGCTGTGTCGACGGCCTTTTTGTCTAGGTCGGTCCAAGTAAATTCGCTCAAGGGCTCTAACATCCTTCGTTTCAATCCGCAGATATGCTCAGGTCACATTTTGCTGCCTGGTTAAGTGCTGAGAGTTGAGAATATCCTCTCAACAGCAACACTTTTACCTAACTTTACACTCAATGACCTTCCGAACCTTGGGAGCCAGAGAGGGCGAAATTCAGCTTAGACTTGGACTAAATCATGACTACTACGGCACCTGAACTCACACGAGAGCGCCCAGGCTTTAGACGCAAGGCGAAGGCGTATTTTGAGCTAACCAAGCCCAGAGTGATCGAACTTTTACTGGTCTCGACGGTTCCAACAATGATTTTGGCTCAGCGGGGCATCCCTGACATTTGGCTGATTTTTGCAACTGTTATCGGTGGTGCTTTCAGCGCTGGTAGTGCAAATTCTTTCAACTGCTTCATCGATGCTGACATCGACCAAATTATGGGCCGCACCAAAGGTAGACCGCTAGTCACCGGGGAGTTATCCAAGCGAGAGGCCTACTGGTTTGCCTGGGGTCTAGGCGTGTTATCGGTAGTGTGGCTTGCACTGCTTGTGAATGTTTTGGCGGCGTTGTTGTCACTTGCCGCAATCTTGTTCTACGTTTTTGTCTACACACTTTTGCTCAAGCGCCGCACACCACAGAACATAGTTTGGGGTGGAGCAGCAGGTTCCATGCCGGTGCTGATTGGCTGGGCCGCTGTCACAAATGAGCTCGCACCGGCGGCATGGGTGCTGTTTTTGATTATTTTCCTATGGACTCCGCCACATTACTGGCCGCTGTCACTTCGCTACAAGAAGGATTACACTGACGCCGGAGTGCCAATGCTGCCAGTTGTTCGAAACAACCACACGGTCGGTGTTCAGATAATCCTTTATGCCTGGGCTCTGGTTGCATCAACGCTGCTACTTATTCCGGTCGCTTCGATGGGGCTTATCTATACGATTACAGCCTTGATCGCTGGTGCATGGTTTGTGGTGGAGTCATACCGGCTCTACAGGCAAGCAATTGTGGGGGAGATTGCTAATCCAATGCGCCTTTTCCATGGATCAATCAGTTATCTCACGCTGCTGTTTATCGCGATAGCGATTGATCCATTACTTTATTTTGATTTCCTCTAAACGAGCTAGGGATTCGTCGCGCTCAGTGCTGTGATCGAGCATCGGCTCTGGGTAACCGTTTGCCAAGCCATCTACTAAAAGCCAAGGCTCATGAACCTCGGGACCTTGCAGGTGCGCAAGTTCGGGAATGAACTTGCGTACGTACTTTCCCTCGGGATCAAACTTGTAGCCCTGCAGGATGGGGTTGAATACCCGGTAGTAGGGAGAGGCATCGGTGCCACATCCAGCTGTCCACTGCCAGCCGTGTGAATTTGATGCTGGGTCATAGTCGGTCAGGTTCTGCTCAAACCACTTGGCTCCGAGTTGCCACTCAAGATGCAAATCCTTTACAAGGAATGAAGCAACAATCATTCGCACGCGGTTATGCATCCAACCCGTTTCTAGAAGCTGTCGCATTCCGGCATCGACCATCGGGAAGCCAGTAGTGCCAGATTGCCAGCGTTCCAATTTCGCCTTTGCCTTGGCACCAGTGTCGTAGCGCATAGCTTTGAATCGCGGCTCGTAGTAATCATCGAGAGTGTGAGGATTCCTGAACAGAACATCCGCATAGAACTCTCTCCAGGCAATCTCTTTTCTAAAGACGATATGCCCTTCGAGTTCGGATAGTGGGGCAAGCAATGTTCTTGGGTGAATTTCACCATGAGTTAGAGCGTGGGAAAGATGCGACGTCCCTGAAAGATCGGGCCGATTTCTGTTTTCGGAGTAATCCAAGATTGCTCGCTTCTGAAACTTCTTGAATGTCTCCAAGGCAAACTGCTCACCTGCTTTGACGGCGAAAGGTGCCGGTTTGGTTGGTTTAGGAATAGCAGCCTTTGAAGATCGCGATTTCCAACTGAACCCTTTAGTGAGTTTTAGTGGAGCTTGCCAACCAATTTGAAACCAAGCCTTGTAGAAAGGCGTGTAGACCCGGTAGGCAGTGCCGTCGGTGGGTTTTTCAACGGTTCCAGGTTTCACCGCGTAATAAGAATCCTCCAACACGAGTTCAATTCCGGTGCCCTTAAGTTTTGATTTCAGAGCTTTCTGTTCAGCCATTCCCTCAGGATCAAAACTTTCGGTGGCGTGAATGTGCGAAGCCTTGCTTTTCTGTGCAAATTCAACGAGCGCACTCATCTCGACGCCTTGGATTACTTCCAGGCTGGACCCCATGGACTCATCAAGTGACTTAAGGGATTCAGTGAGCGAGTGTTGTCTTAGCCCGCTTAATTGCGCATATTCTGTTGCGTTGTACCAAAAGACCGGAATCACGGTCTTATCACCGTCGGCAATTGCTGCTTTGGCGCAGGAATTCAGGGCGAGGTTGTCCTGAAGTCTACGATCACGTCTAAACCAAAAGACCCTGGCCATTTAAAGCTGCACCGATCTTTGATACTTGGAACGAAGCGCAAGCAGCTGAAAAGTCAGCAGCGCGATGATAACCGCAGCCCCAAACATGTGTGCCCCAGCCATTAGTGCCGGCACGCCAAGATTCGATTGAACAACCCCAAGAATTCCCTGAAGGGCAAGACTGACAAAAAGAATCCCTAGTGATTTGACTGCTGGATTTCGAGGCTGGTCTGTTTCCAACTTGAGCCAAACCAGAATAAGCGCGATTGCGACTAGACCGGTCGTGATGTATGCAGGCCATGAGTGGTAGTGCTGCCAAATCTCCAGATCAAACCCATTCCTAGGTGTTGTTGCATCTCCTGCGTGAGGACCTGCACCAGTGACGATAACTCCGATCACAACTGTGACCCAGCCCACAACAAAGATTGGCCAAGCTAGGCGAGCGGCTGTGTAGCTCAGGGGGAGATGAACAGGTGAATAGACTCGCCAAACCAATACGGCAGCAATGGATATCAATACTCCCGATAGCAAGAAGTGAGCACCGACCACCCAGGAATTTAGTCCAGTAAGCACGGTGAGTCCACCAAGTAGAGCTTGAGCAATGATTCCTAGACCAAGTAGGAGTGCGGGCCAGGTCAAGCCTCTGCGGAAACTTTTAAGTGTTCGTCTAACGACGATGAACGTGAACAGGGCGATAATGATTAGAACAAAGGTCAAAAGACGATTGCCGAACTCGATTATTCCGTGCCAACCCATCTCAGGAACCGTGACAAACGAGTCTTCCGTGCACCTTGGCCAGGTAGGGCAACCAAGACCAGAGCCGGTTAGGCGAACTAAACTGCCGGTGACAACAATCAGTATCTGGCTTACTAAGGAAGCCCAGGCATAGAACTTCAGACGCTTTGGGGAGAAAACGGCTTGAATCAGCTTCATGTTGGCCCAAGCCCCTTTCCGTTTTGAGCTAAAGAACCGCCAATTTTGGTAAAGTTAGCCTCAACACAAGTTTCGCATGGTTTTTATGCGGGAATTCCTCGAAGCCGAGGCGGGTTGTACCCAGATATCACATCTACCAAAGGGGTCCTAATTGACTGAGAACATCATCGAGCGTCCCGAACTGGACAGCCTTGGTACCTACGAGTACGGCTGGTCGGATGGGAACGATGCTGGTGCAACAGCCAAGCGCGGTATCAGTGAAGAAGTTGTTCGTGATATATCGAGACTCAAATCAGAACCACAGTGGATGCTCGATCGCAGACTAAAGGGCTACGAGTACTTCCTCAAAAAGCCAATGCCAGCCTGGGGTTCAGACCTTTCAGGAATTGATTTTGACAACATCAAGTACTTCGTTCGTTCCACTGAGCGCCAAGCTCAGACCTGGGAAGACCTTCCAGAAGAAATCAAGAACACCTACGAAAAGCTCGGTATTCCGGAAGCTGAACGTCAGCGCTTAGTTGCTGGTGTTGCCGCGCAATACGAATCTGAAGTTGTCTACCACCAGATCAATGAGGAACTTGAGAAAAAGGGCGTCATCTTCCTTGATACGGACACCGCTCTTAAAGAGCACCCGGAAATCTTTAAGGAATACTTCGGAACTGTCATCCCTGCCGGTGACAACAAGTTTGCAGCGCTGAACACTTCAGTTTGGTCTGGTGGTTCATTCGTATACGTTCCGAAGGGTGTTCAGGTAGAGATCCCGCTACAGGCATATTTCAGAATCAACACTGAGAACATGGGTCAGTTCGAAAGAACTTTGATTATTGCGGACGAAGATTCTTACGTGCACTACATCGAAGGATGCACCGCACCGGTTTACAAGTCTGATTCGCTGCACTCAGCGGTAGTTGAGATCATTGTGAAAAAGGGTGCACGCGTGCGCTACACAACAATTCAAAACTGGTCTAACAACGTCTACAACCTAGTCACCAAGCGTGCAATCGCTCACGAAGGCGCAACCATGGAGTGGATCGATGGCAACATCGGCTCCAAGGTAACAATGAAATACCCTTCGGTGATATTGGCTGGAGAAAGAGCCAGAGGCGAGACTCTCTCTGTTGCATTCGCTGGAGAAGGTCAACACCAAGACGCCGGGGCCAAGATGATCCACCTTGCTCCCTACACTTCTTCATCAATTGTTTCCAAGTCAATTGCTCGCGGTGGCGGAAGAACTTCTTACCGCGGAGAAATCAGAGTGAATCCAGGAGCCCACCACAGCGCTAACACAGTCCGCTGTGACGCACTTCTGGTAGACACGATCTCTCGCTCGGACACCTATCCGGCAGTTGACGTCCGCGAAGACGATGTGTCGATGGGTCATGAAGCCACCGTTTCACGAGTAAGTGAAGAGCAACTGTTTTACTTGCAGTCCCGCGGTATGCCGGAGGACGAAGCGATGGCGATGATTGTCCGTGGATTCATAGAACCAATCGCTAAAGAATTGCCGATGGAATATGCGCTCGAGCTAAACAAGCTAATCGAGATGCAGATGGAAGGGGCCGTCGGCTAGTGAGCGAAGCAACCAAGACAGCTCAGCATGGGTTGTCGGAGCACAGTCATGGCTTTGGTGTCCCGATTCAAACTCGGTCCGAACGACTAAAATCAACCAAGCTTGACGACTTCGAGCAAATTTCCACACGCGAAGAGCAGTGGCGATACATTACCGCTGACCGCCTTGGGGGATTAGATCAAGACTCACTGGATGAATTCTCAGGCGACATCGAAGCCAAGCTAGCCGATGGAGTTGAAAGCTCTTGGATTGATTCCGATCACAAACTTTTCGGTTCTGCCGGAATTCCGGAAGATCGAGTTGCAGCCGCTGGTTGGGAAGCCGCCAAAGCTGCTTACCTAGTTTCTATACCTTCATCTGCCACCAACTCAGCGCAAAGCACTTTTACCATTACTTCGATCTCTGCAGACCCTGCTGCTCTTCACATCATCGTTGAAGCCAAGAAAGGCTCTGATGCTGTTGTTGTTATCGACCATCGCGGAGATGCGACCCTGTCGGAGAACATCGAGTTCGTCATTGAAGATGAGGCAAAGCTCACTGTTGTTTCAATCCAGGATTGGAATGCAGATTCAATTCATAACGGAGCCCAGTATGCATTACTTGGTCGCAACTCAACTTTCAAGCACGTGATGGTCACCCTAGGTGGAAAAGTTGTTCGCATGACTCCATCGGCTTACTTTGGAGCTCCTGGCGGAGATGCTGCTTTGTATGGAATGTACTTCGCGGATGCCGGTCAGTACTTAGAGCACAGAATTTTTGTCGATCACTCAACGCCAAACTGCAAGTCCCGAGTGACTTATAAGGGAGCGCTTCAGGGATCTAAGGCTCACACCGTTTGGGTGGGAGATGTACTTATTCGAGCTGCAGCTGAGGGGACCGACACTTACGAACTTAACCGGAACCTGCTTCTAACCGACGGAGCGCGAGCTGACTCGGTTCCAAACCTCGAGATCGAAACCGGTCAGATTCAAGGAGCCGGACACGCAAGTGCTTCGGGACGCTTTGATGATGAGCAGCTGTTCTACCTGCAGGCTAGAGGCCTTTCAGAACTTGAAGCAAGACGCCTAGTGGTGCGAGGCTTTCTAATGGAGGTAGTCCAGCAAATTGGAGTTCCTGAACTCGAGGAGCGCTTAGCAGCTTCTATCGAAGACGAACTTGAAAGGAGCGCAAGCTAATGGCACTAATGATCTGCAAGGTTGAAGACATCAAACCAGGCAAGGCGCTGCGTATCAAAATCGGCGACGATGCAATAGCTCTTATTCATACCAAAAAAGGTGAGTTCAAAGCTTTAGCCGATAAGTGCTCTCATGGAGAGATTTCACTTAGCGAAGGATTCGTCGACGACGAAACCATCGAGTGCTGGGCACACGGAGCAAAATTCTCGCTTGAGACTGGCGCACCATTGAATCTTCCTGCCTACGAGCCAGTGGCGGTTTATGAAGTACTGGTTGAAAATGGCGAAGTATTTATCGAGTACGACAAGGACACGGAGTAATCACATGGCGACACTAGAAATCAAGAACCTACACGTCTCGGTTGAAACTGAGCAGGGCACCAAGGAAATCCTCCGCGGAGTTGACCTTGTTATCAAAAGTGGTGAGACTCACGCAGTTATGGGTCCGAATGGATCTGGCAAGTCAACTTTGGCTTACTCGATAGCTGGTCATCCGAAGTATGAAGTGACCCAAGGTGAGATCTTGCTAGATGGACAGAACGTGCTTGAAATGTCGGTTGACGAACGAGCTCGTGCTGGATTGTTCCTTGCAATGCAGTACCCGGTCGAGATTCCAGGCGTTAGCGTTTCAAACTTTCTCCGCACGGCCAAAACTGCTGTGGACGGAAAGGCTCCAGCACTTCGCGGTTGGGTCGCTGATGTTAGAAACGCAATGGAAAACCTCAAGATGGATCCAGCATTCACAGAGCGAAACGTAAACGAGGGGTTCTCGGGTGGTGAGAAGAAGCGCCACGAGATCTTGCAGATGGAACTTCTGAAACCAAAGATGGCAGTTCTAGATGAAACCGATTCGGGTCTAGACGTTGACGCTCTGCGCGTAGTTGCAGAGGGTGTAAATCGTATCAAGGCAGAAAACAGCATGGGTGTATTGCTAATCACCCACTACACCCGCATTCTGAACTACATCAAGCCGGATTTTGTCCACGTATTCGTTGCCGGAAAAATCGCCGAGCAAGGCGGTCCAGAACTTGCAGACCGACTAGAAGCAGATGGTTACGACAGGTACGTGAACGCCTAACATGCCAAGAGAACTAGAGCCGGTGCTCTACGACAAGGTAGAGGAAGCACTCAAGGAAGTTATTGACCCAGAAATTGGTGTCAACATCGTAGATTTGGGACTTATCTATGGACTTGAGCTTGCAGATGAAGACGAGTCGCTACTAATCAACATGACCCTGACATCAGCAGGCTGTCCTTTGACTGACGTTTTGGAAGAGCAAACCGCAGAGGCTCTCGATGGGGTTGTTGACGCATTCCGAATTAACTGGGTCTGGATGCCGCCATGGGGTCCAGAGAAAATTACAGATGACGGTCGCGAGCAGATGCGCGCAATCGGTTTCTCTATTTAGATCCGAGATACTTCCAGGCCATCGGTAGAGCCGCTGCAGCCAAAGCCATCTTGATCGCATCTCCAACCAAGAACGGAAAAAGGCCGGCAGCAATTACCGCTCCCGCATCACTAGCAATCCCTAGGTTAGAAAGTGCAAACGCAAGCCATGGCAGTCCGAACATGTAAATCACTGCATTGCCAATTACGAAGCTTGCAAGTACTCCGGAGACTTTCTTGTGCCAGTTGAGTTGGCTAAGCCAACCAACAACTGCTGCAGCGGCAATAAAGCCAACCAGGTATCCAAAGGTTGTACCGAAGGTGATTCCGGATACCGCGCCAGTGAATACCGGCAGACCTGCAGCTCCTAAAGAAATGTAAGTGATCATCGATAAAGCACCCCGAGATGCCCCCAGCACTGCGCCAACCAGCAGCACAGCGAAAGTTTGGCCTGTTATCGGTACCGGCCACATTGGGATTGCGATTTGAGCTGCGATGGCCGTTAGGACCGCGCCTGCGAAGATCAGGGCAACATCGGTGACCATGCTTCTTGGAACCACTCTGTCAATCAGTGTTGGTCTAGCTGATAGCTGTAGGGACATGTGATAAACCTCTTCATCGTGAGAGCGGTCAGTTGTTAGTCACGATTGTAGACTAAAGGCTTTGCTAGTACATCCACCCAAAGGACCAGCTCTTGCTTATTGTGAAGGACCTGGAGATAACCATAGGTGCGCGAACACTTATGAGTGGAGTGAATTTTCGCGTCGCTTCCGGGGACAAGATCGGTCTGGTTGGAAGAAACGGTGCTGGTAAGACCACACTTACTAAGATTCTGGCCGGAGATGGCCCTACAAGTGCTGGAAATGTGGAACGAACTGGCGAGATTGGCTATCTACCTCAAGATCCAAGAACTGGTGATCCTGAGGAACTAGCAAGAGATCGAATCCTAAACGCCAGGGGTTTAGGTGATCTTCTTCGCCAGTTGGGAGCGAGTGCCGAGGCCATGTCCACCGCGACTGGGTCACAAGCGGAAGCTGCCATGGCAAAGTACTCAAAACTCGAGGAGAGATTTCAGGCGGCAGGTGGCTACTCCGCGGAAGCGCAGGGTGCAGCCATTGCTAGCAATCTAGGCATTGAGGAAAGAATCCTTAGTCAACCTCTTAGGACTTTGTCAGGAGGTCAGCGCCGCCGCGTGGAGCTTGCTCGAATACTGTTTTCGAATGCTGAAACCATGCTTTTGGACGAACCAACCAACCACTTAGATGCCGACTCTGTTGTTTGGCTGAGAGATTTTCTTCGAAGCTACCAGGGTGGATTGATTGTTATCAGTCACGATATCGATGTTGTTGAAAGTACTGTGAATCGGGTTTTTTATCTAGATGCCAATCGCCAGGTTATCGATATTTACAACATGGGTTGGAAGGCATACCTCAAGCAGCGTGAATCAGATGAAGAGCGACGTAAGCGCGAAAGAGCAAACGCGGAGAAGAAAGCCGCAACCCTGAGCTTACAAGCTGCGAAGTTTGGAGCTAAAGCTACCAAGGCCGTTGCCGCCCAACAGATGGCCAGAAGAGCTCAGAAGCTTCTTGACGATCTCGAAGATGTGGGACAAGCAGATCGCGTTGCGAAGATCCGTTTTCCAGATCCTGCTCCGTGCGGCAAGACACCGCTAATGGCCTCTGGTCTAAGCAAAAGCTATGGCTCATTGGAAATCTTTACTGCTGTTGATTTAGCTATTGACCGCGGGTCGAAGGTAGTGATTATTGGTCTGAACGGTGCAGGGAAAACTACTCTGCTGCGAATGTTGGCAGGCATCGATAAACCCGACACCGGACAAATCGAACCTGGTCATGGTTTGAAAATTGGCTACTACGCCCAGGAACACGAAACCCTTGATGTGAATCGTACGGTTCTTGAGAACATGCAGCGCTCGGCGCCGCACTTGGGAGATGTTGACGCCAGAAAAGTGCTGGGTTCATTCTTGTTTAGTGGTGATGATGTAAACAAGAAAGCTTCCGTTCTAAGTGGTGGTGAGAAAACCCGGCTTGCCTTGGCATCCCTTGTGGTTTCTTCAGCAAACGTGCTGTTACTGGATGAGCCAACAAACAACTTGGACCCTGCTTCACGCAAGGAGATCCTTAATGCTCTTGCGAGCTTTACCGGTGCAGTTGTTCTGGTTTCCCACGACGAAGGTGCGGTTCTTGCCTTGAACCCAGAAAGAGTGCTGATTCTGCCTGATGGAACAGAAGATCACTGGTCAGATCAATACGCCGATCTAATTTCTCTGAGTTAGCTTTTTGCGTCCAACAGTTCATCTTCGATGTCGCCATCCGTACGCTTTCGGTTTCGCTGGGAGCGCGGGACATAAGTGGGATTTTTTTCAATCCGGCGATACTCTTGCTCTTGCCGAATAGCCCAGAACAAAGCAATGAATCCCATTAGAGCAAATAGAATCCATTGGACTGCGTAACTTAGATGATTCCCCTCATCAAGTGTTGGTTTACTCAGCGGCTGTGGTGAGCTAGCCTCACCTGGTAGCTCAGATATTAGTCTCAGATAAAACTGCTGCTCCAAAGTGGTGCCTAGTGTGGTTTCCAAAGACTCAAGATGAATGCTGGTTGCAAAACCGTCAGGGGAGTCGCGATTTGGAGTCAGCTCACTTAGCCGAACACGTGCAACTAAAGCCTTTGGCTGATCTGAAGGAGTCATTGTCGTCGCCGGTGCCAATTCTGAATTAGCTGGAATCCAACCGCGCTCGATGATTACGACTTCACCGCTAGCAAGTTGAAACGGAACCAACTGTAGGAAACCTGGTTGACCTGCGATAGGCCGATTGCGAACAAGTAGTTCTTGGTTTACAAGGTAGTTTCCAGAGAGTTCAACTGGAGTCCATTCAAATAAGGTCACCTCGTCGAGCGTAAGACCCGAGATTGAACCAAAAGTTATCGCTGTCTTCTCGTAGTTATCAACCATGCGTTGAATTTTCGAAACTGCTTGGTCGCGCCGGTCAAACTGCCAGTTAGCTAGACCAACGCAGGCTGCGGCAAAAAGGGTTGCGAATAGAAACCATGACAACCAGCGCAGCCATGACTTCGACATCAAATTCACGTGTATTGCCTAACTTCAAGAAGAAATGAGCGATCTTCTAGATAGTTTCGCAGGTATTCCAGGTGCTGTTCGCATGAGAGCCAGGATTTAGTTCTGCCATCGTGGTGAATTCTTGGGTTTGCCCAAACTAAATTTCGCGTTGCCGGAAGTAAGCACCCAGCGCGGGAGCACTTTGCTGGTGAATTTTCAGTCAAAGACTAGTTCTTCTTGAACTGCGCACCGAGATCTACAGAGATTGACTTGGCCACAACTGTCACTGGATTCATAGTGCTGGATTTTGGAGCTTGGGCATTGGCGATTACTACGGCGAAGTAAGGCAAGAAAATGGCCCCAGCAAAACAAAGCCACATAAGCCAGCCCTCGACAAAGATCGCCGAAACGATGCAGACCACTCGTATGGTCATGGCAATTAGGTACTTCACCATGCGGAAATTTCGCTCAGAATCAGGCGACTGGCCAACGGTTGTGATGCTCTGAGGCTTTTCCAAGGCAACCTTCTTGTATCAAATCAGGACATTTCAAGGCTAAGACTAGACTTCATTTAGTTCAAACCAGATGGCTGGACTGCTATTCCCAAAAGACTAAGGATATCTTGATGACTGGCTCAAGAGTGGTGCTGATCACTGGGGGAAACCGCGGAATCGGTTATGCCATAGCCGAGGAATTCATTGCGGCTGGGCACAAGGTTGCTGTCACCGTCCGATCAGGTTCAGGTCCAGAAGGCTGCCTTTCTGTAAAAGCTGACGTACTGGACGCAGCCTCCTTAGATGCAGCCATCGCAGAGGTTGAAAAAAGTCTTGGTCCAATCGAAATACTGGTGGCTAACGCCGGTATCACAAAGGACACACTGCTGATGCGCATGAGCGACGAGGATTTCGAGCAAGTTATAGACACGAACTTGAATGGTGTTTTCAGGGTTGTAAAGCGCTCAACAAAATCCATGATCAAGCAACGATATGGCAGAGTTTTGCTAATTGGTTCAGTAGTGGGCCTATTGGGTTCTCCAGGCCAGATCAACTACTCAGCATCAAAGTCAGCTCTGGTTGGAATGGCAAGATCGCTTACCCGAGAACTAGGCGGACGCGGAATCACTGCCAACGTGGTGGCGCCTGGATTTATTGACACTGATATGACCGCTGAGCTTTCTGATGAGCAGCAAAAGGATTACTTGTCCAGAATTCCAGCTGGACGCTTCGCAACCCCAGCGGAGGTAGCGAAGGTCTGCCTGTGGCTTGCAAGCGACGACGCATCGTACATTTCAGGAGCGGTAGTTCCTGTTGATGGTGGCCTTGGAATGGGACACTAACTACTCACCTAACCCGCACGACATTTGGACCACTACAACAAGGAGAAATGAATGGGAATTCTAGAAGGCAAGAAGATTTTGATCACTGGTGTTCTCACCGAGGCTTCGATTGCCTTTTCTGTAGCGAAGCTCGCTCAAGAGCAAGGCGCACAGGTGATTCTTTCCTCCTTTGGACGAATGCTCCCAATCACGACCAAAATATCCGAACGCCTTCCAAAGCCAGCACCGGTCATCGAGCTTGATGCAACCAGCGAAGAAGACCTAGCAGCACTTTCAGGCAGAATCAAAGAACACTTCGATTCAATTGATGGAATCGTGCATGCAATCGCATTTGCCCCACAGACTGCACTTGGAGGAAACTTTCTCGAAACTCCATGGTCGGATGTTTCAACCGCAGTTGAAGTTTCTGCCTATTCACTAAAGTCCATAACCATGGCAGCAAAGCCAGTGCTGAACAATCCATCTTCGGTAGTTGGGCTTACTTTCGACGCAACAGTTTCCTGGCCGGTTTACGACTGGATGGGAGTAGCCAAGGCTGCTTTTGAATCGACTTCAAGATATCTTGCTCGCTATCTTGGCAAAGATGGCATCCGGGTGAATCTAATTTCCGCTGGTCCATTGCGTACCACTGCAGCTAAGGGAATTCCTGGATTTGCAAAAATGGAGGAATTGTGGACCGACCGTGCGCCTCTTGGTTGGGATCTAACTAACACCGAGACTGCCGCTCGCGGAATTATCGCTTTGCTATCCGACTGGTTCCCTGCTACAACGGGTGAAATGATTCACGTCGACGGGGGACTTCACTCAACTGGCGCGTGAGCCCAGTTTCCCAATAAGTGACGCCAGAGAGTTTTCGTCAATCACCAGATCGGCGTACTGCTTAAGTATCGGCTTTGGCCTAAAGGCAACTGCGTAACCGGCACACTTCAACATCGGTATGTCATTGGCGCCGTCTCCGATTGCAATTGTCTTTTCAATCGCAATACCACTTTCAATAGCCCAGCTTCTAAGAGCCGTCGCTTTTGCCTCAGCGTCAATGATAGGTCCGACGAGGCAACCAGTTAGTTTTCCATCCAAAACTTCGAGGCTGTTTGCCATCCAGTAATCCAAACCAATTTCATAAGCGAGCGGTTCTAGAACCTGACCAAATCCTCCGCTTACTGCGCCGATCTTCCCGCCCAGACCGTGGACTGCAGAAATCAGCTCTTGAACTCCTGGAGTTAGTTCGATCTGCGGCTTCAACCAGTGAAAGATCTCATCGGATAGCCCTTCAAGAAGACCGACTCTTCTTTCAAGAGACTGCTTGAAATCCAACTCTCCAGACATGGCTTGTTCGGTGATTGTTTTTACTTCTGGCATCACGCCGGCATAATCAGCCAATAGTTCTATGACTTCTTGTTGGATAAGTGTTGAGTCAACATCCATAACCACCAAAATGCTCAAGACGTGACCATCACTAGGATTCGAAGAGCTTTCATAACCACGATGTTAGAGCAAATCCATCAATCACCGTGGCTTGACGGCAGCTACGCAAGCCCTTGAACAGAAGCAGTATTTCTCAGGTGCTTAAGATCAGAGCGAGAATTCCTCCGCGAAACTAGAGTGCCCTACCAAAGCAAGCTGGCCCGAATCCTCTAGGCTCGAAACATGAGCCTCGTTCTTGATTTCAACAATGTCACTGTCCTCAGGGACCAAAGGCCCATACTCAATAACGTTGACTGGCAGGTTCAGTCCAATCAGCGTTGGGTCATTGTTGGACCAAATGGCGCTGGTAAGACGACTCTGCTTAGAGTCGCGGCCTCTCAGATTCACCCCTCAACAGGAACAGCCAGGCTGCTCGGTTCAACTCTTGGTGAAGTCAACGTGTTCGAGCTTCGCACCCGAATCGGATTTGCCTCCAATGCAATGAGCGTCCACATCCCAAATTCAGAAACTGTCTTGGATGCCGTGATGACGGCAAGCTATGGAATAACCGGGCGTTGGAATGAAAAATACGACGATGTCGATGAGCGTCGGGCAAGACGCGTTTTAGCTGAATGGCAACTTGACGAACTCGCTGATCGCCCTTTCGGTACTTTGAGTGACGGTGAGCGAAAGAGGGCTCAAATCGCCAGATCTGTTATGCCCGATCCCGAGATTTTGCTTCTTGACGAACCAGTTGCCAGTTTGGATATGGCCGCCCGAGAGCACACCATTTCGGTCCTTGGAAACTATGCCTCCGCTCCAAGTGCTCCAGCGATCATCATGGTCACCCACCATATTGAAGAAATCCCTAAGGGCTTCACCCATGCCCTGATACTGTCCAGGGGACAGGTTTACGCCGCTGGCGAGATAGACAGCACCCTCACCACTGAGAAGATCTCAGGCGCCTTCGGCTTTGGGCTGGAAGTTTCCAAAGATGGCGACAGATTCAGGGTCAGAGCCAAGAACTAAGCCCTAGTTTTCTGGGTTTCCGCTCTGGTATAGTAGGGAAGTTGCCGAAACAGGCACCAAAAGCCAATTTCTAGAAAGTAATCGAACATGAAGTCAGAAATTCACCCAACTTACCAGGCAGTTGTTTTCCGCGACCTTGCTTCAGGTGAGAGCTTTCTAACTCGTTCTACTCTTTCAAGCACCAAGACTGTTAAGTGGGAAGACGGACAGGAATACCCAGTATTCGATGTCGAAATCTCTTCCGCATCTCACCCTTTCTACACAGGCAAGCAGAGAATCATGGATGCTGCCGGACGTGTAGAGCGCTTTAACGCTCGCTACAAAAACTTCGGCGCTTAGAGCTTCAGCGGCCAGCCTCGCTGGATCGTGAAATCTGGCGCAGTGCCTCTTCTGAACTTCTCGTAAGAGGCATCCTGGTTAGCACTCCACTCAATTTGGGAATTGTGCAACGAATTTAAATCAGCGGGTAATTTCTCCCCATATTTTTTAGCTATTGCTTGAGCGACCCGCCCTGCTGCAACAGCGTCGGCGGTTGCATTGTGAGCATCCTCAAGTGCGACGCCATAAATCTTTGATGCAACCTCCAGAGTTCGCTTACCGGATCGGTAGGTATCAACGAATTTATCCATCACCATTGGATCAATAACTGGCCTGGGGTCAGTGATTGGTTCTAGAGAGTGCCGCAGGGCCTCGTAATGCAAGATAGTGAAATCGTAGGGAGCATTGAAGGCAACTACAGGCAGTCCTCTGGTAAAAAAACCACGCAGGGTTTCTAGTAGCTCTTCGACTACTTCTTTTGCGGGCCTGCCATTGGCTCTTGCAATCTCTGTAGTCACACCATGAACGTTCGAGGCAGCAACTGGAATCTCAATTCCAGGGTCGGCGAGCCATTCCTTGTTTGCACCAGTAATGTTGCCGTCCTGGTCGATTTCGACCGCGCAGGCAGTCACGATTCGCGCTTCGCGAAGATCGAGCCCCGTGGTTTCTAGATCAAACACAGCCATGGTCTTTGACCACTCTGGGCGGTCAACAAAGTCAAACATCATCTGGTCAGTCACACTCAAAGACTAGGCCAGTCAAGTGTTATTCGAGCCTGAGGCTGGGTCGGTGTTGAAAACATCCAATCTAGACTTGCACTGTGCTTCCTCAAGACCTTTATCAATCAGCCGAATCAAGAGCAGTTCGTCATACAGCTGAGATTGATGGCAACCTCTGCGTCTACTACGAGTATCCGTCGACCGGATTTTCAGATAAGACTCTAGTGATGATCCATGGCTATAGAGGCAATCATCGTGGGCTTCAAGCTATCGCTGGTGGACTTACGAAATTCCGAGTGATTGTTCCTGATCTACCCGGATTCGGTGAATCCAAACCACTGAGGGTAACCCATTCGATTCAGGCTTACTCAGATTGGCTACATCAGTTTCTAGGCGCACTGCAGCTGCAGAATCAAACGCATCTGATGGGCCACAGCTTTGGTTCACTGGTTGTTGGCTTTTATGCCACGCAGCATTCACCACGCTCAGTTTCACTTGTCAACCCAGTGTCATCGCCAGCACTCAAAGGACCGCGAGCTGCACTTACAAACCTCACCAGGCTCTACTATTCACTAGCATCAGCGCTGCCTAAGACCATCGGGCAGTGGTTTCTTCGAAGCAAGATCGCCGTGATGGTTATGAGTGTGGTCATGGCAAAGACAAAACAAAGAAGTTTGCGTCGGTGGATTCACAATCAACACCTGTCGAACTTCAGCGACTTCGCCTCGGTTGGGGTTGCAACAGAAGGCTATGAAGCATCAATTTCTACGGATCTTTCAAAACTCGCAACCTTGATTTCCGCGCCTGTTCTTGTGGTGGCTGCAAACCTAGATGATATAACGGACATCGACTCTCAGCGACGAGTGAGCAAACTGTATCTAAATTCGACTTATCGAGAGATTCAAGGAGTTGGCCATCTCGTCCATTACGAAGCGCCGGATCAAGCCGCTACCTTTATTACTGAATTCTTGGATTCTCAGCCATGGAATTGATCTTCGATTGTCGATTTATTCGAAACGATCATCACGATGGAATCTCTCGGTTCTCGACTGAACTTTTTGCAGCCTTGGCCAAGCAAACAGCCATCAGCGCCCTCATTACCGATAAACGAGTACTGAAATGGCTCCCTGCTGATACCAAGTACGTTATGGGCAATAATCCGACTAGTCCTTTGGCTGAATTGGGTCTTGCTCGAAAACTAAACAGACATGGCGCCACACACGTTTTTTCTCCAATGCAGACCATGGGGTCTCTCGGAAGAAAGTACAAACTCGTTCTAACCCTGCACGATTTGATCTACTACTCCCACCCAAAAGCCCCAACTTTTCTGCCTTTGCCGGTGCGGATTGCCTGGAGGTTGTATCACTTGGGATTCACTCCTGTTCGGTTGCTTCTCAACCGAGCAGATGCCGTGGTGACTGTTTCAGAAACCAGTAAGAATCTGATCGAGAAGAACAGACTGACGAGCAAAGCAGTGCATGTCATCTACAACGCGCCCGAGTCACTTTCACAAGCAAGTGGCATTGATAGACCTACTTTGCAGGGTTCCAGAAACACGCTCGTTTACATGGGTAGTTTCATGGAGTACAAAAATGTCGAAGTCTTGGTTCAAGCTATGAAGTTTTTGCCGGAGTATGAACTGGTTCTTCTGAGCAAGATTGCGAGCCAGCGCGAGGCAACGCTTCGGTCTTTGGCCGGCGGTGCCGCAAGTAGAGTCACATTCAAAAACGGGGTCACCGATTTGGAATATGCAGCTGCATTATCTGGAGCATTCGCTCTGGTGTCAGCTTCCAAGGATGAAGGATTCGGAATTCCACTAGTTGAAGCCATGAAGCATGGTTTGCCTCTTGTTTTATCCGACATTCCAATTTTTCGAGAAATTGCCCAAGATGCCGCACTTTTCTTTGATGCAACCAGCCCAGAGAGCTTTGCTAGGCAAGTGCAAGAGTTAGAAAAAACTGGAAAGTGGATGGATGCAAGTTTTAGGTCAAAGGCGCGAGAAAGTAGCTTTGATTGGAATCAATCCGCTACGCGACTGCTCGAGATTCTTGAAAAGCTCTAGGGAACCAAAGGCTCAAGTGAGTAGTTGACAACTTGCCAAGAGTTGTCGATGTGCTTTACAACATTGAGCGATGCATTGCCGAGTCTTTCTCCGTCCCTGGGCAGCTCATTGTTGCTAGCAATTGCAATCAAAGCGCGAATCAATGCACCGTGGGAGATGGCTAGTACTCGTTTCCCAGCCAGCTCTTGAGAGATAGTTTCTAGTAGCAGCATTGATCGCTCCGCTAATTGAGTTCGGCTTTCCCCGCCGGGAATCACATCTAGGTTTGAGTATTTTGATCTCCACTGCTCATGGGAAAGTCCTTCAGCTTCTCCGAAGGAACGTTCTATCAACAACTCCTGTTCGATAATTTCGGTATAACCATGCTGGCTGGCAATAATCTCAGCGGTTTGTCTAGCCCTAGAAAGGGGAGAGGTAAGAACCACGTCCCAGTCTTCGGCCCTTATCGCCTGAGCTGCAAGTTTTACCTGCTCAATCCCAGTTTGATTCATTGGGATGTCGGTGACACCCTGCAACAGAAAGTTAATGTTCCAATCTGTTTGACCGTGACGAAGCAACCCCAGATGAGTGTTAGTCAATCAACAGCTCCTCAAGAGCAACAGATGTTGGTGCTTCAATTTTGGCAATAGCAATGTCATCGGCTCTGGTTGGACCAACGTTAACAATCACGATGGGTTTACCAGCCTTGCTCGCCGCGCGAGCAAATCTCATTCCACTATTTACAGTCAGAGAGCTGCCCGCAACCAGAAGGGCATCGGAGCGCTCTAGTTGCTCCATGGTTGAGACAACCCGTTCGGTAGGAACACTTTCGCCGAAGAAAACAACATCTGGCTTCAATATTCCAAAGCAGGAGGGGCATTTAGGAATTCTGAAACTCGCTGATGCCTCAACTTCGGCATCTCCGTCCGGCGTGAACTCAACGGAGACATCTTTTTGGATGCCTGGGTTTAGCTGTTCGATTAGGACATCCATCTTCGAGCGATCAAGTAGGCCGCGGCAAGACATGCAAACTACCTTGTCTAATCGACCGTGCAGTTCAGTGATCTTCTTGGATCCGGCTTGTTGATGCAGGGAATCAACATTCTGGGTGATGATGTGGGAAATGCGTCCCAGGCTCTCAGCCTGGGCGAGTGCGAAGTGGCTCCCATTAGGTTTCGCGTTTGCAATAACCGACCACCCGACATAGCTTCTTGCCCAATACCTAGCTCGAGCCTGTTCACTGCCCATGAACGCATCGAAAGTCATAGGGTGGCGTTCAGTTTTTCCTTCGCCGCGATAATCCGGAATTCCTGATTCGGTTGACACTCCAGCACCTGTTAGAACCAGAATTGATTTACCAGCGAGCTGCTCTCTGGCGTAATCAAGCCCGAAGCGAGCAGCCTCAGATAGGGTCGATGGGTTGGAGTCAATGTTAGGCATTTCCTCAAGTCTAAGTTAGGTCAGCTGAAGTGATTAAGTACCTCGGTTCTAAGCGGGCTCTGATGCCCGTACTTGAAACCTTGTTTGCTGCCAGTCAAGCCCGAACTGCATTAGATCTGTTTACTGGAACAACCAGAGTGGCCGCAGCTATGAAACAGCTGGGTATGCACGTAACCGCAGTTGATACCGCTAGCTACTCCGAGGTCTTTTCAAAAACCTTCATCGAACTTGACGCCGCTAACGCGGATCTTCGAGGGTTGGCTTATGCAGTAGCCTCGCTGAACCAGCTACCTGGAACTTCCGGGTACTTCACGGAAGTCTTTTGCCAGAAGGCTCGCTTTTTTCAAGTCAAAAACGGGCAAAGAATTGATGCCGTTCGATCCGTCGTTGAGTCCGATTACAAAAACAGTTGGATGTACTTTCCGCTGCTTGCTAGCTTGCTAATTGCAGCGGACAAGGTAGATTCAACGACCGGTGTCCAAATGGCATATCTCAAAACCTGGTCTAGACGAAGTTCTCTTGAGCTCGAACTTCAAGTTCCAGAACTTCTCTCCGGTGGTGGCAGATCAATTCGAGGTGATGCGATTGAGCAAATTCCAAACTTGGGTTCATTTGACCTTGCTTACTTGGATCCGCCCTATAACCAACATCGATACTTCGGCAACTATCACATTTGGGAAACTTTGGTTCGCTGGGATCAGCCGGACTACTACGGGATTGCAAATAAACGAATCGACACCCGATCTAGCGAGAATAAGAGTGCGTTTAATTCCAAGCTAACTTTGCCCAACGCACTTGCAACTGTTATCGCTGGGCTTGATGTCAAGACCCTGGTACTTAGCTACAACAACGAATCCTGGTTGTCGCGCAGAGAACTTACGGATATGTGCTCAAGGTTCGAAGCCGTCGAAATTCTAGATTTTGACTCAAAAAGATACGTTGGCTCGCAAATCGGTGGCTACAACAAATCCGGTCGTCTGGTTGGAAAGCCGGGGGCTCATAGAAACCTTGAACACATAGTAATTGCAGGCCAAGAGCAAAAAGTCTCAGCAATGGTCAAGGCCTTAACCCAATAGCGTGCCTAAATGACTTACTCTTGGAGCGAGAAGATGGCAGCAATCAAATAGGAGACTTCGATGACCAACGAAGACAAGCTCGATGCTGACGGCCTTATGGACCTCATTGAAGAAGCCCTGGGCTCTGAAAATCTCTCTGGAATTGCCTCATTAGCAAGAAAGCTCAAAGCTGGTGAACTTGTCACTCTTATTGAGCGACTAAATGAGACTGAACGCGCAATTGTTTATCGGGTTTTACCAAAGACTCTCGCCCTTGAGGTTTTCGAGTCTCTCGCACCTGCGCTGCAAGGTGAGCTCCTAGAGGAATTGAACTCCGAAGAAGTCTCTGCGATTTTTGCCAAGCTGGATCCAGATGACCGAGTCGGGTTGCTTGACGAACTGCCAGCCGGTGTTGCAAATCGACTACTTACTGGCCTGTCAGCAAAAGAGCGAGGACTAACCAGTGAAGTTCTTGGATATGCACAGGGTTCAATTGGGCGTCGGATGAGTCCTGAGTATATCTCGGTGAAAAGCAGCGACAGTGTCTCTCAAGCCCTTGCAAAGGTCAAAAGCAAGTTGCAATCGGCAGAAACGATTTACACACTGCCAGTTGTTGACTCTTCGCGCGAACTAATTGGTGTGGTAAGTCTTCGAGACCTAATGAGAACCCCTTCGCGGACCAAAGTTTCGAAAGTTATGGCTGAACCCTTGATGGTAAATGCCGGGGATGATGAAGAGTTCGCCGCTAGAACATGCTCGGACCTGAAAGTTTTGGCTCTACCGGTTGTGGACAACGAGAAACGACTGGTTGGAATTTTGACTGTTGATGACGCTCTTCGCATTCTCGAAGAGGAAGAATCCGAAGACGCTGCCCGCTCGGGAGGTGCGGAGCCACTTCGTCGGCCTTATCTTTCAACACCAGTGTTTGCTATCGTTCGATCCCGCGTGATTTGGCTTTTGGTTCTAGCGCTTGGAGCAACATTTACAGTTTCCGTGCTCGGAGCCTTTGAGGCCGAGATTGAACAACTTGTTGTGCTGACCTTGTTTGTTCCACTTCTTATCGGCCTTGGCGGAAACACTGGAAACCAGGCAGCAACAACCGTGACGCGAGCTCTAGCTTTGCAGGATGTGAGAACTAAAGACATATGGCTTGTTCTCTTCCGTGAACTTCGAGTAGGTGCCTTGCTCGGCTTACTGCTTGGCTCGATAGGTTTTGGACTAGCTTCCGCGTTCTTCGGTCTTGAAATTGGCGCGGTAATTGGATTGACTCTGTTTTCAATTTGCACCGTTGCGGCAACTGTCGGGGGAGTAATGCCGCTTGTTGGCTTGGCGTTGAGGGCTGACCCAGCGGTTTTTTCGAATCCGTTCATCACAACATTTGTGGATGCCACCGGATTAGTGATCTATTTCCTGATTGCAAAGGCAGTTCTGGGAATCTAACCCTTTTGGTTCATTGATTTGTGTCCGAGAGGGGACTTGAACCCCTACCCCCTTGCGAGGACTAACACCTCAAGCTAGCGCGTCTACCATTCCGCCACCCGGACGTGACTTGTATTACGGCCCCAATGTTAGCACGGCCCATCCTTGGAAAATCTTCTGGATACTTGGAACCGAAGGCGAATGCGGGTAGTTTTGGTTTATGGCTACTGATCCGAGAAACGCTTTGACTCAACTCATCGCTTCTTTTGAGAAGCACTTTGAGGCAGCCAGTTCCAAGCGAGGCGAAGAGGATTCAAGCGTCGAGCAGGCCTACTACCAACTTGAGGATGCATTCCTAAATTACGAAGAAGCACTTAGCACTGAGCTCGGTGAGTTCTTACCGTTCACGCTGGCTGAAGACGATCAGTGAGTTTTTTTGAAGCCCTAATTCTTGGTTTAGTGCAGGGACTTACAGAGTTTCTGCCTATTTCATCATCTGCTCACGTCCAGATTGCACAGCAATTGATGAACCTCTCAGAACTATCAAAACCACAACTAACGGCGTTTATCGCAACCATTCAACTCGGTACTGAAATTGCTGTTGTTGCTTACTTCATAAAAGACATTGGCCGAATCGGATCGTCCTGGCTTCGCTGGTCAACAAAGCCCAGTTCAACAATGACCAGCGATACAAAACTTGGCTGGTTGATAATTATCGGAACTCTTCCGGTTCTGATTCTCGGTCTTGCTCTACGTGATTTTATTGAAAATGACGTTAGAAACCTTTGGGTCATCGCTTACACGCTTATCGGGTTTGGTGTCTTGCTGGGACTCGCAGACTTTTTTGGTAAAAAGACAAAGAGCATTACAGAGCTCAACTTTTCTCACGGTGTTGCCTTTGGAATGGGGCAGGCGTTGGCTCTAGTTCCAGGAGTGTCTCGTTCGGGAGGCACAATCACAGTTGGTTTGATGTTGGGCTATACAAGACAAGCGGCGGCTCGCTACAGCTTTTTGCTGGCGATTCCGGCAGTTCTGGGATCGGGTCTTTTTCAGTTCTTTGCAAGCATTGGTGACCTAAGCCAAGACTTACTTGTTGCAACAATGGTGGCCACAATTGTCTCGGGGGTAGTTGGGCTTAGTGTTATCCACTACCTGCTGAAATATCTGCAGAAGGGTTCATTCCTGCCGTTTGTGATTTGGCGCGTAGGCGTCGGTGTTTGGCTGCTGGTGATGCTCACAAGTGGAGCACTTACGGCCTAGTTCTCCGGTGGTTTTTCTTCGGACTGCAAGAACTTTTCTAGTTCGCGAGCTATAGCTTCACCCGAAGCTGCCTCTGATTCGAACTCATCACGGGTCTTCTCGAGTTGCTGGATATAGCCAGCCATCTCTTCGTCATTCTCTGCAATCTCGTCTATGCCACGCTCCCACTCAAAGGCTTGGTCCGCCAGGTCTCCCTGAGAAAAGCTCACACCCAACATCTTCTCCAGCTCCGCCATTAGCGCAAGCGTTGCCTTTGGAGAAGGTGAGTTATGAACGTAGTGAGGCACCGCGGCCCAAAGAGCCATCGTGGGAATGCCGGCTGCTTCGAGTGCTATTCCAAGTGTTGACAAAATACCTACCGGGCCTTCGTAGCTTGAGCGCTCGATATTCATCGCAGAACGAACTTTTTCGTTCTGACTTGTCGCATTTACGGTTATGGGTCTGGTGTGAGGTGTGTCGGCGAGCATTCCACCTAGGAAGATAACCCCCTCTATTTCACGATCTTCAATCATTTCTAGAATTTCAGCCGTGAACGACTTCCATCTTCTTGCTGGCTCAGTCCCAATCAGAACACTGAACCTTGAGAGAATCGGGTCCTTATCGCTTGAAATCATGAAGGCAGTGCCTGGCCAGGTCAGTTCCCGATCTCCAGATTCGTCAAAGGAAACCGATGGACGAGTGAATTGGAAGTCGTAGTAATCCTCAGGATCTACTTCCGCTGCTACCTGGCACTGAAGTGTTTCGCTGATTAGCTTGGCTGCCGAGCTGGCAGATTCGGCTGCGTCGTTCCAGCCCTCGAATGCACAAATAAGCACCCGGCCACCGAAAATACTGTTTTCGCTAGTCACTTTTTGAAATCTTGCCCTTTGATTACTGGTTTGTTTGAGATGGCTTAACTGTAAGGCTAAATGCCAAAGCTAGACTTCAAGCATCATGATTTTCAAGCAACTCCCAGCAGCCGTTCTATGGGACATGGATGGCACACTAATCGACTCAGAGCCCTACTGGATGAAGAGCGAAGGCTCCTTTGCTAAGGCCAACAACAGCAACTGGACCGAACAAGACGGCTTGAGCTTGGTTGGTATGTCGCTGTATGACTCATCCAAGATCATCAAGGAAAGAGTCGGCTCCGATCTAGAACCTGAGCAGATTATTCAAAAACTAACCGACGACGTATCCGCCCAGCTCAAGCAGGAGATATATTGGCGCCCAGGAGCAAGAGAGCTTCTTTTGCTGCTTCGTAAAAAGAAGGTCAAGACAGCGCTTGTAACCATGTCCATGCGCCGCATGGCAAAGCAAGTAGCTGATTCGATTGGTTTCGACGCCTTTGACGTGATCGTTGCCGGAGACGATGTTCGTCACGGAAAACCCCATCCAGAGCCGTACCTTAAGGCTGCTGAGCTGCTTGGCGAAAAGCCAGAGGACTGTGTTGCTTTTGAGGATTCATTGACAGGACTTCGCTCAGCCGAGGCAGCCAACACCAAGGCGGTTGGAGTCAAGAACATCGTAGAGATACCAGTGGAACCAGGTCGCATCATCTGGCCCAGTCTTGAAGGTGTGACTATGGCTGATCTTCGAGGGCTATTCAAGTGACGAAACGAACTCACACCTTTAAAGCCGGTGACAAAGTCCAGCTGACCGGACCCAAGGGAAGACTAAACACCATCACGCTTGTCAAAGGAGGGGCTTTCGGAACTCATCGCGGTGATCTGAAACACGATGACATTATCGGAAAAGCCGATGGCTCTGTAGTCGCAACTCAAAACGGCGTTGAGTATCTGGCCCTGAAGCCGCTCATGAATGACTTCGTGTTATCAATGCCGCGCGGAGCGGCAATCATTTATCCAAAAGACGCTGCACAAATTCTTGTTGAAGGTGACATTTTTCCTGGGGCGGTAGTTGTTGAGGCGGGTGTTGGATCAGGTGCTTTAAGCATGTATCTGCTTCGGGCAATTGGGGATTCTGGTGAATTGCACTCATTTGAACGACGTTCTGAATTTGCCGAAATTGCCGCAGGCAATGTCAAATCTCAGCTGGGTACTAACCCAAAGAACTGGAAGATTCATCTGGGAGACCTGCAGGAGCAACTTCCTAAAAAGCTCAAGCCGCAAAGCGTGGATCGGGTAGTACTCGACATGCTGGCGCCTTGGGAATGCATTGATGAATGTGCCACCGCTTTGGCTCCAGGGGGTTTGATTATTGTCTACGTTGCAACAGCAACACAGCTTTCGAGGGTGGCAGAGGATCTGCGTTCTTCGAGATTGTTTACCGAACCGTTGGCATTTGAAACTTTGGTAAGACCCTGGCACCTTCAGGGATTAGCGGTTAGGCCAGAACACCGGATGATTTCCCACACGGGCTTTTTGCTGACTGCACGCCGCCTCGCACCGGGAGCGATTTTGCCCCAATTCAAATCCAAGGTGAAATCCACCGAGTACAAGGATGAAGATGTCTTAGCTTGGAATCCTGAAGGATTAGGGGAGCGCAAGGTTTCCGAGAAGAAGCTTCGCAAAACTGTCCGTAAGGCCACCTCCTAGTAGCCAGCTTTTTAGGTCCCTTCGGCCAGTAAACTTTGAATAACTCATTCAGAAAGTTGCCTCCTTTGAACAAATCGATTCTTTTCCTTTCGAGCATTGTCCTGACTGCCTCACTTACCAGTTGCGCCGCGGCTGAGAACTATGCCTGTGCCGGGTTTGAAACTGGCGCGCAAGTGGAATCAGTTTCAGTCACCGGATCGATTGAGGAGCAACCAGTTGTGAGCTTCCCGTCACCGCTGAGCGCCGAATCAATTCAGTCCCGCGTGGTAATTGCTGGAGAGGGTCCGGTATTTACTGGGCGCAACCTTGTCGAGTTTGAATTTGCAGGATACAACGGCGGCAACGGGCAACTAATCCAGCAGACCACCTTTGATGGCACTCAGACCCAGACTGGAGCTTTTGGCCCAGGCGAAGTTCCAAACTTCTGCGAAGCACTAGCTGGAGCAAAAGAAGGTTCTCGCATCGTTGCGATTATTCCTCCAGACCAAGCTCACAGCGGAGAGGGTGTCCCTGCTCTGGGTGTGGGTGCGGCTGACTCATTTATCTTCGTGATTGATCTAAAGCGTGTCTTTCTTGAAAAAGCAACCGGCGATAGCGTTGCTCCAGAAGCTGGACTTCCAACTGTCGTGACTACTCCAGATGGAGTACCTGGGGTCACGATTCCTAAAACTCCCGCTCCAACTGAGCTTCGAGTCGCACAGCTGATTCGCGGTTCAGGTGATCTGGTTGAAGAGGGTCAGCTCGTGACGCTTCACTACAGCGGTTTTCTATGGGATGGTTCAGAAAAGTTTGACTCGAGTTGGGATTCCGGACAAGCCGTACAGTTCCAGATGCAAGACGGAGCTTTGATTGAAGGGTTCTTGTCTGCGGTGATTGGGCAACCAGTTGGCTCTCAAGTTATTGCTGTGATTCCGCCAGCCCTTGGCTACGGTGATGCTGGAGCTGGGTCAATTCCTCCAGGAGCAACACTTGTTTTCGTTATCGACATTCTGGGAACAAACAACTAGCTAACATGCCTGAGAAGATTGATCTATCGGAACGTTTATTCAATCTGACCTGCGCTCTGTTAGTTGCAGGAAACGGTCTGTCCAAATCGGAGATTTTCGCCACCGTTCAGGGCTATAAAGAAACTTATGAACCCGGTGGAGATCTAAGCGCAATCAACCGCATGTTTGAACGGGACAAAACTCTTCTAACCAGCGCCGGAATCTCGTGGAGGTCATTTATCCCGCAGGAAGCTATGGGGGACAATCAGGAGTTTCGCTACCTAATTGCTAATGAGGATTTCGTATGGCCAAAGGGCCTAACCCTCACTGCAAAGCAGGTAGCGCTTTTGAATCTGGCTGCGCAGGTTTGGGCTAAAGCATCACTTTCAGCCGATGCAAATAGAGCGATTCATCGCATCCGAGCAATGGGAGAAAAGGCGGACGGAAGCTCGCTAATCGGCATTGCGCCAAGAATCCGAACTCACGAACCTTGTTTCCTACCGCTATCGACAGCAATTGAATCTTGCTCAAGAGTTTCTTTTGACTATCTCAAGCCTGGCGAAAGTGAATTTTCGGTTCGCAATATTGAACCTTGGTCGCTGCAGAACATTGGGGGTCAATGGCTACTAATTGGTTTCGACCTTGATCGGGATGAGCCAAGAAACTTTCTACTAAAGCGCATAGTTTCTGAAATTGATATCCAGGACGTGACCTTTGAAGCTCCCGAAACTGGTGAGGTTGCAAAGACGCTTGCTGACCTAGAGCTTCACAAACTTTCTCAGACAGCGAAGCTAAGAACCTCGGCCGCCAGCGCCGCATGGTTTCACTTCGATTTGGCTGCGGGCCAGACAGAGTTTGAAGTCAACTTTATGGACCTTTACCTATTCGCTGAAGAAATCATGGAGTTCGCTGATGAGATAGAGGTAGTTGAACCGAAACAACTTGCAGATCTAATCAGGGCAAATTTGCAAAAAGTTAGTGACGTTCATGCCTAGAAGTTCAAGTCTGAGTGGCGCAGATCGCTATAACTTCATGTTGGCTCTTACGGGCTATCTAATTAACAACAGGCAACAGAAACTAGCTGACCTCGCTAATCATTTTCAGGTCACAGAGAAAGAAATCCGCTCAGCTGTGGTAACCATTTCTCTTTCTGGAGTGGGAATGTATCGACCAGATGAACTTTTCTTTCTTGACTACGACCTTTTGGAAGAGGGCATTGTTGATCTGAGTTTTGCGCCAACGCTCGAGGCCGTACCAAGACTTTCTACTAGGCAAGCAGCCGCTATTGCCAGTGGTCTTTCATACCTGATGAATCTGGTTGACACTAAAGATCAAGTGCAAATCAAAGAATTGCTGGACATTCTTGGGCGAGGTGCATTAAGTACTAAGGAGCTGCCATTTGTGGTTCAACCCAATCATGGAGACAGTGACTTGGCTCTTGTCAGACAAGCAGTAGCCGAATCGAGAGCATTGAAGTGCTCTTACATAAATTCAGCTGGTGAAATCACAATCCGAGAGATCGAACCGCAACTGTTGGAATCTCGAGAAACAAATTGGTTCCTAAAGGGATTTTGTCGCAGCAATCAGGAGTCCCGAGTATTCCGACTTGATCGAATGCGAGAGATAGTACTTCTTGCGCCATTTGAAGAACGCGAACTTCCCGTCGCTGACAGCGATCTGATTTACTCGGTCCGCAAATCAGACACCGAAGTTCTGTTCGAAGTTGACCCTGAGGCCTTTGCGCTAATTTCGGATTACAAGCCCGAGTTTGAGATATCCGGAAACAAGAGTGTCCAGGTGAAGATCCCTATCGGACAACTCGAGACCTTAGGAAGAATAGTTGCGAGGTACAGCGGTAAAGTTCGAGTGCTAGCTCCAGCTGAAGCTCGATTAGCAGTTAGGGAATTCGCCCAACGGGCTCTTGGGCAGCGAATACTAGAAGCTGTGGCGGAGTAGGTTTAAACCCATGGAGTGGATATTCACAGGGGCACTCGCCCTAGTCTTTTTGGTGTTTTCAGCGGTGTTTTTATTCACTAAATTGATTCGACTTGGCAAGCCGGCAAAGACTCTGGCCTTGCAGCTTGAGAAACTAGCCGAGGCAAACGCTAAAGTGCCAGAGATAACCAAAGCTATCTCGGCCTTAGGGGAAGACCCAGCGGTGCATATAGCCAAGCGTCAACAGTTCCTTCGCGAGGCAAGGGCCCGCAAGCGTGCGCGAGAGCGTAGGCTTAGGGATAGAGATTTTTAGCAAGAGATAGGGAAGCTAATGCGTTTACAGGGCTGGGAATGGATCATTATTCTGGCAATAGTTTTGCTGATCTGGGGTGGGCCAAAGCTTCCAGGTCTAGCTAAGTCGCTTGCGCAGTCGATGCGAATCTTCCGTAAGGAAATCAAGACTACTGACGAAGCTAAGCCGGCCGACAAGCCTGCTGAGGGTGAAACCCCCAACGACAAGTAAGTGGCCAGGAACAAAAACCCCGACGCCAAAATGAGCCTTTCGGGGCATCTCAAAGAGCTACGTAATCGACTCTTTTGGTCTGCTTTGTTCATCATCGGCGGATCTGTCGCCGGATGGTTCATGTTCGATTTCGTGTTCAATGAACTGCAACGACCAATAGTTGAGCTCGCTTCAAAGCCTGGTAGCAACGTCACCATCAACTTTCCAACCGTCGTGTCTGCTTTTGATGTGCGCTTGCAGGTTTCGATTTTCCTTGGAATCTTGATGAGTGCCCCGGTTTGGCTTTACAACCTCTGGGCGTTCATTACTCCAGGACTAAAGAAGCGAGAGAAGCGCTACACAATCGGATTCGTGATCGCATCCGTGCCATTGTTTATCGGAGGAACTGCTCTGGCTTGGTCCTCACTGCCAACATTTGTGGTCGTGCTTGTTGGATTCACCCCAGACGGCGCAGCTAACGTAATCAACGCTAGTGAATACATTCTCTTCACAATTAGAATCCTGCTCGTTTTCGGTCTGGCCTTTGTCCTCCCAGTTGCCTTAGTGATGTTGAATTTCGCAGGAGTCATCACAGCCGAGAACATCATCAAGTCTTGGAGGATGGCAGTGTTTATCTCGGCTGTGGTTGGAGCAATCGCAACACCGGTAGCAGAACCAATGGCCATGTTTTTACTCATGGTCCCGCTGTTGATTCTCTACTTCCTTGCAGCAGGGGTTGCTTTCTTGCACGATAAGCGTGTTGCGAAAAAGCTTTCAGCACTTGAATTAGCCAACCCACAAGACGCGATTTAGTTCTTGTGGTGAACGAGGATCTAAGCGCTGCGGAGCGCTACGCAAGGGCGAAGGTAAAACAGACCGCGCCCAGCTACAACTCTTTTCTAGAACTGCTTGATTTCGCACTTGACCCGTTTCAGGAGCAAGCCTGCCATGCGCTTGCGAAAGGTAAAGGTGTGCTGGTTGCGGCCCCTACCGGTGCTGGAAAAACCATAGTTGGCGAGTTTGCTATTCATCTGGCCATTGAAAAGAACCAGAAGGTCTTTTACACAACTCCCATCAAGGCTTTGAGCAATCAAAAATTTGCAGAGCTCGTAGCACGCTACGGACCAGAGCGGGTAGGACTGCTAACCGGCGATACCAACACAAACTCCGATGCCCAGATTGTTGTTATGACCACTGAAGTTTTGCGGAACATGATCTACGCGAATTCAGACTCTCTTATCGAACTGGGATTTGTGGTTATGGACGAGGTTCACTATCTAGCCGACAGATTCCGTGGAGCGGTCTGGGAGGAAGTGATTCTGCATCTTCCCAAGGACGTGAAACTCGTATCTCTAAGCGCAACAGTTTCAAACGCTGAGGAGTTTGGTGCCTGGCTTGAAGAAGTGCGCGGCGATACCGAAATTGTTGTATCCGAGCACAGGCCAGTTCCACTTGATCAGCACGTACTGTTTGGTGATGAGCTTATGGAATTATTTGCTGCGGGGTCTAAGAATCAACGAGTGAACGCAGAGCTGGTTCAAAAGCACTCATCGAAGCTAAGAATTCCAATTGGAAAGTACACCAAAGGCAAAAAGCCTAAAGGCGAGCTGGACGGCCGCTTTTCTAGAATCCCGAAGATTAGCAAGCCTGAGGTTGTTGAGATATTGGAAGACAATGACTTGCTGCCTGCAATCTTTTTCATTTTCTCTCGGGTTGGCTGCGATGCCGCAGTCAGGGCATGCCACCAGTATGGAGTTCGCCTAACCACTCGCGAGGAACAGGCTGAGATTCGCTATCTTGTTGAAGAAAAGACTGCCTCGATCGCTGATGAGGATCTTGCGACACTCGGATACTTCGAATGGCTCAGTGGTCTAGAAAGGGGAGTGGCAGCGCATCACGCCGGAATGTTGCCGGCTTTCAAGGAAGTAGTTGAAGAACTCTTTCTAAGAAAACTAGTGAGGGTTGTCTTCGCAACTGAAACCTTGGCCCTTGGAATCAACATGCCAGCCCGCACAGTTGTACTTGAGCGATTGGATAAGTTCAACGGCGAGTCTCGGGTCCAGATAACCCCAGGGGAGTACACACAACTGACAGGGCGAGCCGGCAGACGAGGCATCGACACCCTCGGGCATTCAGTGATTCAGTGGTCGGGAAATCTTGATCCTGCAAGCGTTGCTGGTCTTGCTAGCAAACGAAGCTATCCGCTGATCAGCCCTTTCAAGCCAACAGCCAACATGGCAGTGAACCTGATTGAAGCTTTTGGACGAAAGCGTGCCCGAGAAGTGCTGGAAACTTCCTTTGCTCAATTCCAAGCTGATAGGTCCGTAGTTGGTCTGGCAAAGGGAATTCGAGAAAAGCAAATATCACTTGATGGCTACGCCAAATCAATGGAATGCCATTTGGGGGATTTCTTCGGGTACTCAAGCATTAGACGAGAGCTAAGCGATATTGAAAAGAGTTTGGCTTCTGGCCGAACCAGGCAAGAGCGTGGCAAGGACATCAGGCAAACCAAAGGCCGCAGCGCACAAGAGCGAAAGCTAGCGGAGCTAAAGGTAAGAATGAAAACTCATCCTTGTCACTTGTGTTCGCATCGTGAAGCTCACTCCAGATGGGCTGAGCGCTGGTGGCAATTGCATCGTGAGACTCAGGCGATTCTTGACCAGATTGAAGGACGAACAAATCTTGTTGCATCCACCTTTGACAAAATCTGCGAGCTACTAATTGAGCTTGACTATCTTGACGATTCAGATCAAGACTTGCAGGTCACCGAGTCTGGAAAGATGCTTGCTCGAATCTATGGTGAGCGTGACTTGCTAGTAGCAGAAGCACTTCGCCTAAAGATCTGGGACAACCTTGATGCTCCTTCATTGGCTGCTATGGCCGCGGCACTGGTTTACGAACCAAGGCGAGACGACGAAAACTTTGAGCCTCGTGCAGTAAAGGGAAACTTTCAGCAGAGTTTTACCAATACCCAGTTGCTTTGGGATGATCTCGAGAATCTTGCGAAAAAGCACAAACTTCCGCGTTCGTCCAAATTGGAGATGGACCTAAGCTATCCAATTCATCGCTGGGCAACAGGAGCAAAGCTAGATCTGGTTTTGGAATCAGCTGATTTACTACCAGGAGATTTCATTAGGTGGTGCAAGCAGATTATCGATCTACTCGAGCAGCTTGCCAAAGCAAGTGAGGGTCCGATTTCCGCTAAAGCCAGAGACGCAGTAGATCTGGTCAAGCGAGGCATCGTTGCCTATTCGTACTATGCATAGGCTAGATACATGAGCAAACAAAGCGGCAATGGAATTTTACTTTGGCGCCTTCCGGTTGGAATCACTGGAGGGCTGCTGTCTTCTCTGGCAATGCCCCGCGAGAACATATGGCCGCTTATTTTTGTTTCAGTTGCGCTAATCCTTGTATCTCTGCGTGGACTGAAGTTCTTCACAGCATCTCTGATTGGTTTTGCTTCGGGTGTTGCTTTCTACATGAGCCAGATTGAGTGGATCAGTCTCTATCTAGGGCCGGTGCCTTGGATTGCGCTTTCAGTTATGGAAGCACTCATCTTTGCAGTAGGTGCAGGCGTTATTGCCGTGGTGTGGGCTTGGCTTAGCAAGTCACCTTCGCGCGGATACTCATCAGCGCTGATTGCACTTGCAATAGCCACAGTGTGGACTGCACGTGAGTGGGTTTCAATCAATTTGCCCTATGGAGGATTTCCTTGGTCCAGAGTTGCCCAAGCGCTCTCCGATAGTTTTCTTTCCTCCCTTGTATATTTCGTAGGCATTTCCGGGCTTACTTTTGTATCGGTTTTCATGACAGTTGCATTACTGCAAGCCATCGAATCGGGTTGGAAAAACTTGCGCTTGCATGTTCTACCTTTGATTTCAACAGCGGCGGTCTTAGTTTTGGCGGGATTGTTTGTGGTGCCGGCTGGATCTGAATCAGGCGATCTCACCGTTGCGGCCGTGCAAGGCAATGCCAACGCTGGGTTGTTTGCGAATGCCGAGCGTGGAACTTTCCTTCGCAATCATCTTGAGGCCACGGCCCTTATCGATAATGACCCGCTCAGGGAGTCAGTTGATTTCATTGTTTGGCCAGAAAACGCATCTGATCTCAACCCACAATCAAATGATCTTGCCAAACTACAAATTGACGCAATTGTTGAGAAGTACCAGGTGCCCTTGATCTTTGGGGCAATCACCGAGTCCGGCGAAGAGATCTTCAACAGTTCGCTTTACTTCGCACCCGGGCAAGGTCAAATCGACCAGTACGACAAGAAGCGACCGGTGCCTTTTGCTGAGTACGTACCAGATAGGGACTTCTGGTACTTACTGGCACCAGATCTAATCGGAATGGTTTCTCGCGGATACGCCTTCGGGACACGCGATGGCATCTTCGAATTTGAAGGCAAGAATTTGGGTGTGCTGATCTGCTTTGAAGTCGCTATTGACGACATCGGCCGAGAGCTGGTTAGTGACGGTGCCGAAATCATCCTTTCTCAAACCAACAACGCCGACTTCGGTCGAAGTGATGAAACATTCCAGCAGGCAGCTCTAGCCAGGCTCCGCGCCATCGAAACGGGTAGAACGTTAGTGAATATCTCCACCGTAGGAGTTTCCAAGATTTTTCTTGCCGATGGATCAATAGTTGATCAGCTGCCTATTTTCGAGCCCGGAGTAATGGTTCAGACTCTGCCGCTTCGAACTTCAATCACTCCGGCCATGGCTATTGGGCCAGGTTTTGATTTGATTGTCAACTTCTTAGGGTTGGGTCTTTTTGCATCAGCAATTGGGTCTTGGGCTCGACGCCGGACAAAGAAATCAAGCGTGTGAAATATCTCGTTGTCATTCCTACCTACAACGAGGCACAGACGATTGCTGAAACCGTGAGCCTAGTTCTTGCAGTAAAACCCGAACTAAATGTGTTGGTAGTCGATGACACATCACCCGATGGCACTGCAGCCATTGTCAAGGAGTCTTTTGCAGACCAACCGAGAGTCCACCTTCTAACCAGAAGTCAAAAGCAAGGTTTAGGACTTGCCTACCTCGAGGGGTTTCAGTGGGCCTTTAGTGAAGGTTTTGATTTTGTTGTCGAAATGGACGCTGATGGATCTCACCGGGCTTCGGATTTAGCATCCCTTGTTGAAGCATCTATTTCGGCAGATTTGGTAATCGGATCTCGTTGGGTTCGCGGGGGAGAAGTCGAGAACTGGCCTTGGTTTAGAAAACTGATTTCTAGAATTGGCAATCGCTATGCCAAAGCAATGCTTGGAACCGAGATTTTGGACATGACATCGGGCTTTCGCGTTTACCCTGTCAAGTTTTTGCAGCAATTGGTATCTGAGCCAGTTTCTTCGCACGGCTACTCATTCCAAGTTGAGCTTGCCTACCGGGCTTCGAGAACGGGTTCGGTTGTTGAAGTGCCAATCACTTTTGTGGAGCGGGTCAATGGGAAATCAAAAATGACCCTGGCCATTGTGCTTGAAGCACTGACCAAGGTCACCTTTTGGGGGATCAGAAGAGTATTTAGCTAGACATCTGCTTTTCCGGCCTTACGCCTTGCTCTGATGTAGGAAATTCTCTCTTTGAGAATCTCTTCGAGTTCATCCTTTGAGCGTCTTTCGAGCAGCATTTCCCAATGCGATCTTGGGGTCTTGAGTTCATCGAGGTCTAGTTTGATTAGTTTTCCCTCGTTTAGCAAAGTTGCCTGCTCCGGACAGGTTTTGCACTGCCAAGTCTTTGGAAGCTCGGCGTCTTGAGCGAACACCAGTTCGCTGATGTGGGAGTTTTTACATTGATAGCTGTGCTTGTTTCTGGGGGAGTAGGTAACCCCGATCTCTGATTCAAGCGAATGCGCTCCCAATCTGATGCCGCGCATTGTCTGTTGGGCCATGATTTCTCCTGGTTGCATTTGGCTGACGAATTAGTCAACGCTTAGGGCAACCAAGAGTTGGTTAAAAATCATCCTTTAGTTGAGTAGTTAACAGAAATTTCTCAGCTAAAGGTTTTGACCGCCAGATCGGCTCGGTCTGTGACAATGCCGTGGGCTCCAAGGGCGAAAAGATCCAACATGGTTTGAGGGTCATTTATTGTCCAGAAGTGAACCTCAACACCTAGGGGCAATATTTGTTCCAGAAATTTGGGATGAGTGAAATCGATGCCATAGAGCCTGATTGGAATCTGAAGCGCATCGATACCAACCAATTGCTTGGCTAGCGATTTTTCCATTCCAGCTCTAGCTAGTAGATAGCTGAGTAAAACCTTAGAGCTTCCTGCTGAGGTTGCCAGGGGAGTAGGGGATATTGCGAGCGCACGTTTTCTTGATGCCTCGCTAAAGCTTGAGACCAGAACGCGATTTTCAGCATTTAGTTTCAAGATTGTTTGAATTCCAACCGTCTCAGCCTGTGGGGTTTTTAGATCCAGATTGAACTTGGCCTCTGGGAATGCAACCAAGGCTTGTTCAAGAGTTGGGATTTTTCCCAAGTGAGGTAATTCAATTTGCTTGATTTGGGCCAAGCTCAAATCGGAAACCTTTGTCTTTTTTCCCACCAGCCTGGTTAGGTCGCCATCGTGAAACAGAACGGGAACTTTATCTCTCGTGACTTGAACATCTGATTCCAGATAATCTGCACCTGCCGCAAGGGCAAGCTCGAAGGATTGAAGAGTGTTCTCATCTGCTACCGATTTGTCGCCCTGGAAAGTGAGTCCACGGTGGGCAAAAATACGCGGTCTGGTGCCAGGGTGAGTGTCTAGATAACCAGTAGTCTTCATAGGTGCGTCCTGAATCCAACCGTAGCCTGAGCTTTCGCCTTCTAATCCTTATCTTCGGATTGTTTGTTTACGGTCTAGGAGTCGCAATGACGGTTCATGCGAGCCTCGGAATTGCCCCCTGGGATGTATTTGCACAGGGGATTTCAATACAAACGGGCCTGAGCTTTGGTGTTTCCACGGTGGTCGTGAGCGCACTTGTGCTTTTGGCTTGGATACCGCTCAAGGTCAAACCTGGCATTGGAACTATCGCCAACGCGATCTTGATTGGGCTATTCGCAGACTTTTGGCTGTTGATTCTTCCTGATACCTCGATCTACTGGCAAAGACTGCTGATCTTCCTAGTTGGCGTGGTTATCGTCGCTATCGCTACCGGTTTGTATATCAGCTCAGCCCTCGGATCAGGCCCAAGAGATGGACTAATGCAGGGGACAGCTAACGCCCTGGATAAGCCCTTCTGGATGATCAGAACAGGCTACGAAGGCACAGTATTGACCCTGGGAGCTCTAATGGGCGGGCAGGTTAGGGAAGGAACCCTGATTTTTGCCTTGAGTATCGGATATCTGGTCCAGCTGTCCATGAAGTTCTTCAAAATCCCTATAGGCTAAAGCTTTTGGCACTGATCAGACACCGAGAAACAGCCAGAGTCCTGCTACAGGCCGATTCTGGAAGGTTTTTGCTGCTGTACTCGCTTTGGAGCCCAGAAAGTGCCCTAGAACCGCGCTGGATGAGCCCAGGAGGCGGTATTGAGCCCTCTGAGGACCTTCAGGCGGCAGCTAGCCGCGAGCTCATGGAAGAAACCGGATTGATCGTCCCACCGGAGGCTTTGGGGCCGAAAGTGTCGGAAATTGGTTTCAACCAGCCTTGGAAATCTGGAGACTACGAGACCGGAATTGCCCATTTTTTCAAATTTCGAATTTCTCAAGAATTCGTCGTTGATCGTTCGATGTGGACAGCTGAAGAACATCGAGACATTTTGGATGTGCGCTGGTGGTTTCCGGAGGACCTAAAAGCATCTGGAGAGACTGTGGGGCCGCCAGGGCTTACCGACCTTCTGGTGGAACTGGGTTAGCTGAATCCCTTGTGCCGATAATGTACATTATGACAAGTAATGAAAATCTGGCCCCTAGGGCCACTCCCCGCGAAGTTTGTAGTTTTACTGTTGGGTCGCTGAGACCCATTGCTCGATTTTTGCGGCGGCTTTGCCTGAGTCCAAAGCTTCAGTGACGGTAGCTATAGCTGAATCAAACTGTGACTTGAGGCTAGAACCTGATAGCTGGGGGTTCTTTGCGGCCCTGTAGGCCACTACTCCCCCTGCGGCGTTCAAAATGACGATATCGCGCACCGCACCGAGGTTACTTTCAGTCTTACCAGCGAATAGATCTCTTGCTACCTGAGCATTGTGCTGGGCGTCTCCGCCGATGAGGGAGTCCTTCGAGGCTGTTTTGATACCAAAGTCTGTTGGGTCTAATTGCTGTTTTTGGACCCCTTCAGGGCTCACAAACCACAGCGTGCTGGTTGTGGTGGTGGTTAGCTCATCCAGACCATCATTTCCTCTTAAAACCAGCCCAAAACGGCCTCTTTCGGCCAATTCTTGGGCCATAAGTGGGGCAATATCAGCGTTTGCAACCCCAAGCGAGGTCGCTATTGGCTGGGCTGGGTTTGCCAGGGGTCCCAAGAAGTTGAAGGTGGTTGGGACACCAAGCTGTTTTCGAATGGGTGCTACATGCCTCATGGCTGGGTGGAACACAGGAGCGAAAAAGAACGTTATTCCGGTTTCTTTGAACACCTCAGCTACCCGTTGAGGAGAAAGATCCAATTTGATTCCCAGCACCTCGAGCATTTCCGATGATCCGGTCTTTCCCGATGCTGAACGAGAACCGTGCTTCATCACTGGTATTCCTGCGGCGGAAGCAAGGATCGAAGCCATGCTCGAAACATTCACGGTGCCAACTAAATCGCCACCGGTTCCAACGATATCCAACGCATCGTTTCCGGTGTCCAACAAAACTGCCTGTTTGAGCATTACATCAACAAGACCTGCAAGTTCAGAAACAGTTTCGCCTTTGGAACGAAGTGCCAACATAAATGCAGCTATTTCCGCTTCACTTGAATCGCCGGCCATGATTTGCGACATCGCCCAATTCGCTTCCGAGCGCTCCAGGTCAGCTTTTGCGATTAGCTTTGCCAAAATGCTCGGCCAGCTTGGTTGCGGATTCATGTGTCTCAGCTTAGTGTTCGAAACTTCCGCGAACTAAGCCCAAATTGCCCAACTGACGCGGATTCTCGGGTTAGGATTAACCCATGACATCAACTCCCTTGGCCCAAAACACCTCTGTTGTAATCAACAGGCCAAGCGCGACCTCAGTGGGAACTATTGTCTGGCTAGCCAGCGAGGTCATGTTCTTTGCTGGTCTTTTTGCCATGTATTTCAGCCTTCGCGCCAATGCCCCAGAGATCTGGGCCAACGATACTCAGATTTTGGATGTCGGATTTGCTCTTATCAACACCTTGATTTTGGTTGCCTCGTCCTTCACAGCTCAGTTCGGCGTGTTCGCCGCTGAGCGGATGCAGCCTCGTGCCACCGGTAAATCCCCTGCCAAGTGGGGTCTAGTTGAGTGGTTCTTCATTAGCTACGTACTTGGGGCAATCTTCGTAGCGGGTCAGGTTCTGGAATACGCAACTTTGGTGTCTGAGGGCATCAGCATCAGCAGCAACTCCTACGGAAGCGCCTTCTACATCACAACAGGTTTCCACGCTCTCCACGTGACCGGCGGACTTATCGCCTTCTTGTTGATTATCGGTAGGACCTTCGCCGCTAAGAAATTTGGTCACGCTGAGGCCACTGGTGCCATTGTGGTGTCCTACTACTGGCACTTCGTCGATGTGGTTTGGATCGGCTTGTTCTTGATCATCTACGTTCTGAAATAGAAAGAAGTCATGGGAAATCGCTTTAACCGCTCTCGAAGAAAGCCGCTGGCAGCAACACTGGTTATTGCCGCTGGACTTTTGTTCTCGGGTGGCGGATACGCAGTTGCAACTAGTGTGGTGGCAACTACTGCTGCAACTGAGTACACCGCCGAGCAGATTTCCGAAGGTAGAAAGCTTTTCCTTGCTAACTGTGCAAGTTGTCACGGACTAAATTCCGAAGGATCTGCCGCAGGCCCAAGCTTGATTGGTGTTGGAGCTGCTTCAGTTGATTTCCAGGTTGGGACTGGCCGCATGCCAGGTCAAGGTTCCGGCCCACAACTTCCAAAGAAAACAGTTCAGTTCACTGACGAGCAGATCACTTTGATGGGTGCCTACATCGCATCCTTGGCTCCTGGTCCAGCTATACCAGACCAAAAGTACCTCGAAGCAACTGGAGATGCCACCCATGGTGGAGAGCTATTTAGAATCAACTGCGCGATGTGCCACAACGCCGTTGGTGCAGCCGGTGCTTTGACCGAGGGTAAGTACGCTCCGAATCTTGATGGGGTTGAAGCCAAGCACGTTTATGAAGCGATGCTTATTGGCCCACAGAACATGCCAGTGTTTAACGATGCCAACATCACACCTCAGGACAAAAATGACATCATCACTTACCTCGCATACCTTGAGGAAAATCCCTCTGCCGGTGGCTTCGAACTTGGAAGCCTAGGACCGGTAGCCGAGGGATTATTCATTTGGATTTTTGGGTTGGGCCTGATTGTTGCCATCACTGTATGGCTTGGCGCCAAGTCGAACTAGGAAGGAAGACGCTAATTGGCAGGTAAGGACTTAGAGAAGGGCTTAGAAGCCGAAGGCTTCGAGCACGACTTCGAATCCGGTTTGGCTGTTATTCCGCCAGACAAGATCAAAGACCCAGGTCTTGAGCCTCACCGCGTCCGCATGACCGACAAGTCCCCTGCCAAGGCTAGAAACGCCGAAGTCCAAGTAGCAGCAATGTTCTTGATTTCAGTATTGGGATCGTTCTTCGCACTATGGGCCTACGTCGCCTTCCCAATTACCGAAGACCTATCAACCGTTCGCGCCAACAACCTATTTTTAGGTCTGGGTATGACCCTTTCGCTATTTGGAATCGGTATTGGTGCCGTTCACTGGGCTAAAACTCTTATGCCAGATTTCGAAGTAACCGAGGCCAGACACCAAACCCGCGGTAGCGAAGATGTTCGCGCTGCAGCAGTTGAAATCGTAAAGCTTGCCGATTCTGAATCTGGTTTCAGCAGAAGAAAACTAATTCGCAGAACTCTTTACGGAGCGCTAGCTTTGTTCCCGCTTCCAGCTCTGATCGTCTTTGGAGACCTCGGTCCCCCAGTTGGTAACACCCTGCGCCAGACCATGTGGAAAGCCGGAACCAGGCTCACCAAGGACCCAACTGGAATTCCTATCAAGGCATCTGATGTCACCCTTGGATCAGTTTTCCATGTGATCCCAGAAGGTCTTGCAGAAATGCACCATCATAAACTTGAAGAAAAAGCCAAAGCAGCTGTTTTGCTTGTTCGCCTACCACAAGAGGATTTAAAAGAAGCTCCAGAAAAGACCAGTTGGTCTTACGACGGAATCGTCGCCTACTCAAAGATTTGTACACACGTTGGATGCCCGGTGGCATTGTATGAGCAGCAAACACATCACCTGCTGTGCCCATGCCACCAGTCAACATTTGACGTAACCGAGCACTGCAAGGTTGTATTTGGCCCTGCAGCTCGTCCCCTACCGCAGCTGCCGATATCGGTGGACGCGGAAGGTTACCTGATCGCACAAAGCGATTTCTTAGAGCCAGTCGGACCAAGTTTCTGGGAGCGTTAGAAGATGACCACAACAGTTGAAACTAAGAAGCAGGGCGGAGCATTAGCCGCAACCGCTAACTACCTTGACGAACGAGTCGGTGTTGGAGGAATCCTAAAAAACTTCGGTCGCAAAGTCTTCCCCGACCACTGGTCCTTCATGCTCGGTGAGGTCGCGCTATACAGCTTCGTAATCTTGCTGATCTCCGGAACATTCCTTACGTTCTTCTACCAGCCAGCGATGACTGAAGTTATCTACGACGGTGCGTACGTCCCGCTAAAGGGCGCTCAGATGTCGATTGCTTACGCCTCAAGCCTGGACATTTCATTTGAGATCCGCGGTGGAATGCTAATGCGTCAGGCTCATCACTGGTCAGCGCTTTTGTTTGTTGCGGCCGCCGGTTTACACATGCTTCGCGTGTTCTTCACTGGGGCATTCCGCAAGCCTCGTGAGATCAACTGGTTAGTTGGTTTCATGCTATTCATTCTTGGAATGGCTGCGGGATTCACCGGTTACTCACTTCCTGACGACTTGCTTTCAGGAAACGGTCTTCGAATTATCGATGGAATGATCAAGGGAATTCCGGTTATCGGAACAACTACCTCCTCATTCTTGTTCGGCGGAGAGTTCCCTGGAACTGAAATCGTTGCTCGTCTTTATGGACTGCACATTCTTTTGGTCCCAGCACTAATTCTTATCTTTATCGCCATTCACTTGTTTATGGTGATCATCCACAAGCACACCCACTACTCTGGGCCTGGACGCACCGACGAGAACGTCGTTGGCTACCCGTTGATGCCTGTTTACGTCGCAAAAGCCGGTGGATTCTTCTTCATTGTCTTCGGTGTCGTGATGGCAATTTCGGCAACCTTTACCATCAACCCAATTTGGAACTACGGACCATACGACCCCTCCCCTGTTTCTGCAGGAACCCAGCCGGACTGGTACATCGGTTGGCTAGATGGTGCACTTCGATTGGCTCCTAGCAACCTTGATGTTTCGATTCTTGGATACACCTATCCATTCGGTGTTCTAATTCCACTGGTTGGAAGCTTGGTATTCCTAGGCCTAGTAGCTATCTACCCATTCGTTGAAGCTTGGGTCACCGGAGACAAGCGAGAGCACCACGTGCTTGACCGTCCAAGAAACGCTCCTGTTCGCACAGCAATCGGTGCAGCTGGAGTGACTTTCTACGGTGTTCTATGGGCTGCTGCATCAACTGACTTGATTGCGGTGTTCTTCCAGATGTCGCTAAATCACGTTCTGACAGTGATGCAAATCATGTTGATTGCTGGACCTTTCGCGGCTTACATCATCACCAAGCGAACCTGTCTGGCTCTTCAGCGCAAGGACCGCGAGATTGTTCTGCACGGTCGCGAGACTGGAAGAATCGTCCGTTTGCCACACGGTGAATACATCGAGGTTCACGAGCCACTGGATAAGTTCGAAATGTACAAACTAGTTGACTTCAAGGACTACCGCCCAACCGTGGTTCGTCCAAACAAGTACGGAAAAATCACAGTTGGAACCAGGCTCCGTGCGGCACTATCGAGAGTGTACTTCGAAGACCGTATTGCACCTGTGACCCAGACAGAGCTCAACGAAGCTCAGTCTCACGACCACTCCCCTGCAGTTTCTGCACCAGCATCTCAGGATCAACTAACGAAGTAAGAATTCAAAAAGAAATCCCCCAGGCATTTAGTTTGGGGGATTTTTTCTTAGCCTGCTAAGGCTTATAAGAATCAACTTCAATTTCGACCAGCATGCCTGGGTTTATAAACTTTATGCCGGCAAGCATCGCTGCTGCTGGTCTAATTTCCGAGAACAATTCACCATGAGCCTTACCAACCGCGTCCATGTCCTCTTGGTTGGCAAGGTAGAGACGGGTTCGCACGACATCGTTGAGTGAGTGACCGCCTTCAGCTAGTGCTTTTTCAATAACCTGAAATGCCACTTTGGTTTGACCGTAGGCATCACCTTCGTGCTGCAGAACGCCGTCAATGGTGGCTGTGGAGCCTGAGACGTGGATGTATGGGCCAGCAACTACCGCTCTTGAGTACCCGATTGATGCTTCCCAGGGTCCTCCTGAGGAAATCTTCTTATCTGCTGCCAATTCACTCCCCTAACGAAAGGATCAAGAAAAAACTAGTGAGCGTGATGGCCTCTGCTGTGCTCGAAAACATAGCCAACGACACCGATGACGGCAAGTGGTACTGCGAAGTAAGTTAGCCACCATCCGATTGCAAGGGATGAAAAAACCAGTGCGCAGGCGATACCGAGATAAAGTGGCCACCAGCTCCAAGGCGAGAAGAATCCAAGCTCGGACTCTCCGTCTTCAATGTTGGCATCTGCTCTATCCTCTGGCACCAAACCTTGCGAATTTGAAGTCTTCCAAAGATAGAAACCTAGAAAAGCACTCATGAATGTCAGCATCGCTAGAGCTGCTGTTCCGATTGGCTCCCAACCTCCGTAGGTAAGAAACCACCAAAGCGCGTAGCCCGCAGTCACAAGAGCGTAAAAACCAGTCAAGAACAGCCAGAGGAGATAGTTAGTTTTCATGGGCTACTTCTTCGCTGCAGCTTTAGCTTCGGGTGATGCGTAATCGGGGTGGTGGAGATCGAACGCCGGGGATTCAGAGCGAATCCTAGGGATCGATGTGAAGTTGTGGCGAGGGAACGGAGTAGCTGTTGCCCACTCAAGAGATCTTCCATAACCCCACGGATCATCAAGGGTCACAACCGGAGCACTTCGGTACGTGATGTAGACGTTCCATAAAAATGGAATCACGGAAAGCGCAAGCAATATGGAGCCGAAGCTCGAGACCGCGTTCATCCAGGTAAAGCCATCTTCGGGAAGGTAAGTTGCGTAGCGACGTGGCATGCCGATTACTCCAAGCCAGTGCTGGATCAAGAATGTGATGTGGAAACCAAAGAAGGTTAGCCAGAACTGAATGTAACCAAGACGCTCATTCAGCATCTTTCCGGTCATCTTTGGCCACCAGAAATAGAATCCGGCGAACATCGCGAACACCACGGTTCCAAACACTACGTAATGGAAGTGCGCAACCACGAAGTAGCTATCCGACAAGTGGTAGTCAAGAGCAGGTGAAGCCAAGATAACTCCGGTTAGACCACCGAAGATGAAGGTGGTCAAAAAGCCAAGGCTCCAAAGCATTGGGTTTTCAAAAGTAATTGACCCGCGCCACATGGTTCCAATCCAGTTGAATATTTTCACACCGGTTGGAACCGCAATGAGCATCGTCGTGAAAGCGAAGAATGGCAACAGCACCGAGCCTGTGACGTACATGTGGTGAGCCCAAACGGTCATCGAAAGTGCAGCGATGGCGATTGTTGCAAACACCAGTGTCTTGTATCCAAAAATTGGCTTTCGGCTAAACACCGGGAAGATCTCGGAAACAATTCCAAAAAAAGGCAGAGCAAGAATGTAAACCTCGGGGTGGCCGAAGAACCAGAACAGATGCTGCCAGAGCATCGCTCCACCGTTGGCTGGATCAAAGATGTGAGCATCTAGTCGTCGGTCAGCTCCTAGTGCGAACAGTGCCGCGGCAAGAGGTGGGAAAGCCATGATCACCAGGATTGAAGTCACCAGTGTGTTCCAGGTGAAGATTGGCATGCGGAACATGGTCATTCCCGGAGCGCGCATGGTCAAGATGGTTGTGATGAAGTTCACTCCACCGAGAATGGTTCCAAATCCACCGAGGGCAAGACCAAATACCCATAAGTCGCCACCTATACCTGGCGAGAACGTCGTATTTGATAAGGGCGCGTATGCAAACCACCCAAACGAAGCAGCACCCTGAGGAGTAAAGAATCCTGAAACGGCCACGAAGGAACCGAAGAAGTAGAACCAGTAAGCGATTGCGTTCAGTCTTGGGAATGCAACATCAGGTGCGCCAATTTGAACTGGCATCAAAACATTTGCGAATCCTGCAAAAAGCGGGGTCGCAAACATCAAAAGCATGATGGTTCCGTGCATGGTAAATAGCTGGTTGTACTGCTCTTTGGTCTGAACAATATCTAGTCCAGGAGCTGCCAGTTGAGCGCGAATAACCAAAGCCATTACTCCCCCGATGAGGAAGTAAGCGAAAGATGTAATCAGGTACAGGTAGCCGATTTTTTTGTGATCGGTTGTTGTTAACCAGTCAACGAGGATCTGACCCTTGGACTGCTTCTTCTTTGAAGGGAAGCTGCCTCCGCTTGATGGGCGGGTTTCAGTTAAGGTGGCCATCTTGACTATCCTCTGATCTCTATGTTGTCACCGGGGAGGTTCTGGTTTCGATCGTAAGTTGTATCCAGCTGACCGGTCTGCCCCTTGGCAACCAGAGTTGCTAGATAGCTGTCGTACTCGGCTTGAGAAACAACCTTTACTTGGAAAAGCATCATCGAGTGATACTCACCACAAAGTTCCGCACACTTACCAGAGTAAGTTCCCTCGACTTGCGGCGTGAAGTACATGGTGTTGGTCTTGCCAGGGAACATATCTTTCTTGTACAGGAAGTCAATTACCCAGAAGGAGTGAATGACATCTCGCGCTGACAAGTCAATTTTGACGGTCTTGTCTACTGGAAGGTAAAGAGTAGGAAGGGTTTCCGGGACACCCTCTTGCCCATCAAACTGAGCCTGAATTCCGGATTCGAAAACGTTGGCGTCAACGTAGTTAAAGTCCCAACTCCACTGCTTAGCAATAACTTGAATCGTAACTTCTGGATTCTCGGTTGGCTGCTCAATAGCTGCCATGTCTCGGGCTGTGAAGGCAAAAAAGCCGATTACCAATATCAGTGGCACCACGGTGAAAAGAACTTCAATCGGGTTGTTGTATCGAAGCTGTGCAGGAATTCCAGTTTCTCCCTTGCGACGCCTGTAGACCAGAATTGCCCAGCCCATCAAGGCCCAAGCAATGATTCCAACTAGCCACAAAACGATCCAGGCGGTGTTCCATAATCCGGTGATTCGATCGGTGTGGTTGGTGACTCCCCAAACTCCAGGCAAAAAGCCCCTAGCAAACTGGTCGGAACAGCCAGAAACCAGCAAAACCATGGTGGTCGCTATCGGAACAATGGCCCACTTGAAACGTTTACTCACTGGAGAAAATGACCCTTCGGCTATCGAAATCCTATGAGTCTTAGTCTAAGCGAGGAAAATCGTACGGCCGTGCCAAAACGCCTATAAATTCGGGGTTTTCGAGCAGTCCTAGGAACTAAATCAGTTAGTTGAAGGAGTCTCCGCAAGCGCATGAGCCAGCTGCATTTGGGTTGTCAATCGTGAAACCCTGCTTTTGAATGGTGTCCTCAAAATCAATCGATGCACCCTCAAGATATGGAACGCTCATCTTGTCTACGACAACCTGAACACCATCAAAATTGGCAACAGCGTCGGACTCTTCCAAAACTTCATCGAAGAACAATTGATAGATCAAACCAGAGCATCCGCCTGGCTGCACTGAAACACGAAGTCTGAGGTCATCGCGGCCTTCAGCAGCCAGCAACGTGCGAACTTTGTCCTTCGCGGTGTCTGTGAGGCTTACTTTGTGGCTGAGTGTCTGCTCCATGCTTACTCTCCTAGAAAACTCGATGTTGCTACTACTCTAACAAGGCTGAACCTAGCTAAGGGTGATCTGATTCCCGCCTAGAAGAAATAGCAGCTGAGCCAAAATGGCCGACTGGAATCCCTCCAAATGAAGACTCTCGTTGGGCGAATGAGCCCTGGAATCAGGGTCTTCGACTCCCGTGACCAGCACCTGAGCTGAAGGAAAAACCCTCTCCAAATCGGCAATAAATGGAATTGACCCTCCGATGCCGATATCCACCGATTTCTCTCCAAAAGCCAGAGAAAGGGACTGCTCGGCTAGTGTCTTAGCCCAACCGGACTGCCCCAAACTGAAGGGTTTGCCAAGCTCTACGGCCCCAAAAGTGATCTCCGCGCCCAAAGTGTTATGGGCCAAGATGTGGCCCTTCAGGGCCTCCAGAGCCCGTTCTGGGTCATCTCCAGGGGCGATTCTAAGGCTCAGCTTGGCCTTGAGGCTCGGGACTAGGGTGTTGGAGGAAAGGGCCACAGTTGGGTAATCCAGCCCAATCAGGGTCAAGGCGGGCTTGGTCCAGATTCGAGGCAGAATTGGACCAGTGCCGATGGGCAAAGTGGAGGGCAAAAGCCCCGAATCGGACCTAAATTGGGCCTCGGAGTAGTCTAAATTGCTCTTTTCGGCCGAAAAAAGACCTGAAATGGTGACCGACCCGTTTTCATCCCACATGGAACCTAAAATCCTAACCAACGCCAGCATTGCGTCCGGAACAGCCCCTCCATACATACCGCTATGCACGGCGTGATCCAAAGTCCGAACTTCGAACTCAAGGGAAGCTAATCCCCGCAGGGTTGTGGTGATTGCCGGAACTGAGGTGCTCCAGTTGCCAGAGTCCGCTACAACAATGACGTCCCCTTCGAGCTGGTCTTTATGGGTTTCCAAGAAACTAGCAAAAGAGGGCGATCCCGCCTCTTCTTCACCTTCGATGAAAATAGCTAATCCAAGATCGAAGTCGGCTCCTGCAATTTCGGCAAGTAGTTTCACCGAGGCATAGTGGGCGATAATTCCCCCCTTGTCATCGGCGGCGCCTCGGCCATACATTCTGCCGTTTCGAATCTCGGGTTCAAACGGAGTGGAAACCCAAAGAACATCATCCCCAGGTGGTTGAACATCATGATGCGCGTAGAGCAAAATAGTGGGCCGTGAGTTTTTTGCTTTCCGGGTTGCCACAATTGCGGGGGCACCCAGTTGCGAGTTTCCGTAGCCAGCACGCAGAATCTCGACTTTGTCAAAAACGCCTAGTTCTTCAAACAATGACTTGACCGCCTCTGCGCTTTTGTCCAGCTGGCTGGCATCAAAAGCTTCCCAGGCGATTCCAGGAATCCGCACTAAATCTTTGAGGATTTCAAGTGCTTCAGGAAACAGAAGCTTGACGGCTGCGCTTGCCTTCTCCAGCTGCGCGGCAGAGGTGGTCGGTGGGATCAAGGTCATGAGGGTAATCTTAAGCGAAACCAATCAAAATCGAAGGACCCTAATGCCAGAGCAGACACCTCAGTCACAGCAGCCTAAAAAGGACGGCAAGGGTAAGCCAACTCCAGCTCGCAAGCAGCAAGAACAGCTGCGCAAAAAGCCAGTGGTTGGCAACCGCTCCCCTGAGGCCAAGAGGTTGGCAAAGCGAGCACTCCAGGCTGAACGCCTCAAGGCTCGAGAGGGTTTAGCGAATGGCGAAGAGCGCTACCTAACCAGCCGAGATCGTGGACCTCAAAGAAAACTCGCACGTGACATCGTTGACTCTAGATTCACCGCAGGTGAACTAGTTCTGCCGGCGCTATTTTTGGTGATAATCATCTCTTCAATTAGCACCGACGACGCGGTGACTGACCTGTACATCCAACTTGGAACTCTGATTGCAATGTGGGGGCTATTTGTAGCCGTCGGTCTCGACGGATTCATTCTTGGCAAGAAAACCCAGAAGATGGCCGAAGCTAAGTATGGAGATAAGGCCGAAAAGGGATTGCGCTGGTACGCAGCGATGCGCTCTATCCAAATGCGCGGCATGAGACTTCCAAAGCCACAGGTAAAGCGCGGAAACAAAACTTTCTAACAGAATGCTTAAAGACTGCTTACCTGAGTAAGCCGCGATTAATCTTTCTTGCCCAAAGCGGTCCCTCGTAAACGAAACCGGTGTAGCCCTGAACCAGTGCTGCTCCAAGCTCTAATCTCTGCAAAACATCGGTTGGGGTGAAGACTCCTCCGACCGAAACTATTGCAATTTCATTCGGCAAATTGGCGCGAAGTAGTTTGAGCACTTCGATGGATCTATCCTTCAGAACTGGGCCAGACAAACCTCCAGCGCCCATGTCCGAAACTCTTTGGCTATCGGTTCTCAAGCCAACTCGAGAAACAGTTGAATTAGTTGCTATAACTCCGGCAAGCCTGAGCTTGGTGGCTAATGCCGCAACAGCCACAACATCTTCATCTGCCAAATCAGGAGCTATCTTCACCAACACTGGCTTGCCAGCAGCTTTAGCAATTACGGCATTCAAAATCGGTTCAAGTTGATCAATTGCCTGAAGTGATCTAAGCCCTGGAGTGTTTGGAGAAGAAACGTTGACCGCAATGTAGTCAGCAAACGGGGCAAGCTTCTCGGCGCTGTACTGATAATCAGAAACCGCATCTTCCAACTCGGTAATCTTGCTCTTGCCTATGTTCACTCCAATTATCGGAAGTGTTGTACCGCTTGATCGAAGTTTCTCTAGTCGTCTCGCAACCGCATCGGCACCGTCATTGTTAAAACCCATTCGATTGATAAGGCTTAGGTCTTTCTTGAGTCTGAAGAGTCTTGGCTTAGGGTTTCCATCCTGTGCGTGCCGCGTGACTGTTCCAATCTCAACATGAGAAAAACCCAACTGTCCAAGTTCCTTCACCATTTCAGCGTTCTTATCGAATCCGGCTGCCATCCCGAATGGGCCTTTGAATTCAAGGCCCATGACCTTGACAGCACCTGGCTTGGTGCCTAAACGAGCTAAATCTGCAAGTCCTGTGGCTCCAAGAAATTTAATTAGCACCACACCAAGGTCATGAGCGGTCTCCGGATCAAAGCGGGAAAAGATTAGGTTGAAAAAAGCCCGATAGATCAATGTGCTAGATCACGCTAGCCTTTGCTGCCCTCGGATTGAATATCACTACTGGCACGAAGCACGCTGATAGCAGCCTCAAAATCTTCCAATGATTCCCAGCCCTGGTAAACACTCGCAAACCTCATAAAGGCAACTTCATCAAGAGCTCGAAGCGGTTCCAAGATGGCAAGTCCGATCTCGTGCGCCTCTACTTGAGCAGCACCTGATGATCTGATGATTTCCTCTACCTGCTGAGCCAAAACGGCAAGATCGGCGTCGGATACGGGTCTTCCTTGGCAGGCCTTACCTACACCGCTGACAATCTTTTCGCGACTGAAAGGCTCAGTAACCCCACTTCGTTTGATTACCGTGAGGGATGCAGTTTCAGAGGTTGTAAATCTCTTGCCGCACTCTGGGCATTGACGGCGCCTTCTGATAGCGGACCCATCTTCGCTGGTTCGGGAATCAGTCACACGTGAATCGGCATAGCGACAAAACGGACAATGCATTCTGAATCCTTCCCTTAATCCAATTTTAGAGCGCTGCTATTGAAATTGCACTTGTTTTCCGGTTCCAAATAATTACTTTTCTTCGAAGCGCTTTGAAACAGCACTTCCGTGAGCTGGAAGATCCTCGGCTTGCGCAAAAACCGGTAGTGATTCTGAGATTTCAGCTAGTCCTTCCTCGGCGTAATCAATTACTTGCTGTGTGCGCAAAAAGGTGTGAACACCGAGCCCTGAAGAGTATCTGGCGGTACCGCCGGTTGGCAGAACGTGATTCGACCCGGCCAAATAGTCTCCAACACTAACTGGTGAATACTCCCCCAGAAACACCGCTCCGGCATTGGTGATTGAGCTAAGGAGAGCAGCAGGGCCTGCAACTAGCAACTCTAAGTGCTCAGTTGCGTAGTGATTGGAAACTGCTACGGCAGCTTCAATGTCATCAACCAACACAAGTGCCGATTGCTGTCCGGCAAGCGCTTGTGAAATGCGAGCTGAGTGTTTAGCAACACTTAGTTGGCTCTGTAGTTCGACCAGAACGCCTTCAATCAACTCTGCCGAGTCGGTCACCAGCACCGCAGCAGCCGCCTCGTCGTGTTCGGCCTGTGAAATCAGATCAGCGGCAACAAACTTTGAATTTGCGTTCTTATCGGCGATGATCAAAATTTCTGTTGTGCCCGCCTCGGAATCAATTGCCACATCCGAGCGAACCAATCTTTTTGCCGCAGCAACATAGGCGTTGCCAGGGCCGGTGACTAATCGGACAGGCAGCAAATTGGCATCATCGAGGCCATATGCAAAAGCAGCAATCGCTGCAGGCCCTCCCATGCAATAGACCTCATCCAAACCAAGCATTGCTGCAGTAGCAAGAACACTTGGGTGGGGACGGCCGTCAAACTGCTTTTGTCCTGGGCTGGCTAAAACAATTCGAGGAACCTTGGCTATTTGAGCGGGTATCGCATTCATAATCACGCTGGATGGATAGACAGCTTTTCCACCTGGTGCGTAAAGTCCCACCGAGTCCATCGGTACGTAGCGTTGAGAAACCTTAGAACCGTTTGCCAGCTCAATCGTGAATGGCTTAGGCATTGCAGCTTGAGAAACCAAGCGATTACGTTCAATTGCCATTTCAATTGCTGACCGAAGTGCTGCATCACAGCTTGCAAGTGCGGACTGGAGTTCTTTATTGGAAACCCTCAAGGGTTCCGGATCAAAGCCGTCCAAGTCTTGAGTTAGCTTTCTTAGGTAGCTTGCTCCCCCACTTTTTACGCCTGCAATAACCTCAACTGCTACCTGCTCGGCCGATCGGCCATCTTGTTTAGCCCGAGGAAGCAATGATTTGATCTTCGCTTCGGTCAAAAGCTGCCCACGAAGATCCAGCTGGCGAATAATTGGCATTGGCCCGAGCTCTCTTTTCGATGATTGTGACCTAAGTCTATTTGGTCGGTTATTGCTGGAGGCTGAGCTAATCTTGTAAGCGATGCTTGAAAAAGACCTAAACCAAGACCCCTCTGATGCCTTGAAGGCTGCCTTTAGGCGCCACGCGTCCGGAGTTGCCGTGATCACAACCAAATCAGAATCTGGTGATCCTGTTGGTTTCACAGCAACCTCGATGACTTCACTTGGTTCAAACCCGGCATTGGTGACCTTCAATGTTTCACAGGGCTCATCTTCTTGGGCGGCCTTATCTAAGTCAACGCATTTAGCCCTTCACATGCTTGGATCAGAAAACCTTGGGCTGGCAAAGAAAATGGCAGAAGACCAAGCTAAACGCTTCGCTGATTCGGACTGGGAGTTCTCCGACTTTGGGCTTCCGGTGTTTAGAGACGCAACTGCTGTGCTTTTTGTAAAAGTTAGAGAGTTTCACCGAGTTGAGAACAACGCAGTGTTTATCACGGAAGTGCTTTCGGGCAAACTTGGGAAGCTAGACAAGGGGCTGTTGTATTTCCAGCGCTCTTATTTCAACCCAGCAGACACCGCACTCTGAACCAAAGACCCCGAACCCAGCAAAGCCTTTAGCTCGCCGATAAGGTCATCGCTGATTCTTACTCTTGGAGATAACTTAAAGCTTCTTGGGTTCAGCTCATCAATGAAAGTCAGCTGTACTTCTTCTTTGCCAGGATGAGCTCTCAAAGTTGCATCCAGGTTTTCGAGTACAGACCTAGTTGCATCAGCTTCTTGAATCTGAAGTCTAAGTGGCCCGTGGTTAGCTCCTTCAGAACCCAGAGCGATAGTTTCCATTGAGAAAGCTGAAATTGCATAGCCCTCATCTCTGGCATTTATTCGGCCACGAATCAGAACTACCTCATCGTTGATCAATGCTTCCGAATACTCTTTGTAGGTTTTGCCCATAAACATCACAGACATCTCACCTTCAAAATCTTCGATGATCACATTGGCGTATGGATTACCTGAGGATCTGGCAACCCGGTGGGTGACACTTGAAATCAGACCCGCTATAGTCACGGTCTCACCATCGCGGATTTCCTCACTGGTTAGCAGATCACCAATTGTAAAGTCTGCAAACTGAGCAAGCTGTTTTTCTCTACCGGCAAGTGGGTGATCAGATACGTACAGACCAAGCATTTCGCGCTCGTGCGCAAGCTTTTCAGCCTTTGGCCATTCTGGTCGATTAGGAATAACCAGCTGCGAATCGGATTCAGCAAATAGATCGCCAAACAAATCAACTTGACCGGTTGATTCGTTTCTCTTAATTACTGATTGTGAATCAACAGCTTCTTCGTGAATTTCGATCAATGAACGCCTAGTGTGGCCAAGCGAGTCAAATGCGCCAGCTTTAATTAGCGACTCGATGGTTCTCTTGGAACAAACCTGAGCGGGCGCTCGTCTCAAGAAATCAGTGAAGGATGAAAAAGGCTTATCCTTGCGCGCCGTGATGATTCCATCAACTACGTTGTGGCCAACGTTTCGGATTGCGCCAAGCCCGAAGCGAATGGTGTCCCCAACTGCGCTAAATGGTCCAATCGACTGATTAACATCTGGGGCAAGAACCTGAATGTCCATTCGACGACATTCGTTCAAGTAGATTGCCAGTTTGTCTTTTGAATCCCCCACAGAGGTAAGCAGCGCAGCCATATACTCGGCTGGGAAGTTTGCCTTTAGGTATGCAGTCCAGTAACTCAAAACTCCATAGCCAGCACTGTGTGCCTTATTGAAGGCGTAGTCTGCGAATGGAAGAAGAGTTTTCCAAAGAGTTTCAATAGCTGGTTCTGAGTATCCTTGGCCGGCCATACCTTCGCTGAAATCTTTGTACGAGCGATCCAGCTCTTTCTTATCTTTTTTACCCATCGCTCTTCTGAGAAGATCAGCCTGCGCAAGTGTGAAGCCAGCTACCTTTTGCGCAACGGCCATTACCTGCTCCTGATAAACAATCAGTCCATAGGTTGGGTCTAGAATCTCTGCCAGCGGAGCTGCAAGCTCCGGATGGATCGCTTCTGAATTTTGAAGAGCATTCTTGCGCAGAGCATAGTTAGTGTGGGATTTTTCTCCCATTGGACCTGGTCGGTAAAGCGCGATAACAGCGGAGATGTGTTCGAATTCACTCGGCTTTAGCATTCGAAGAAGAGAGCGCATCTGAGCACCGTCGAGCTGAAAAACCCCGAGGGTGTCCCCTCTGGACAAAAGCTCAAAGGTGTTTTGATCTGAATTCAAATCAAGTTCCTCAAGAACCACGCTCACCCCGCGGTTGGCTTTGATGTTTGCTAAAGCATCATCCAGAACTGTCAGGTTTCGAAGCCCTAGAAAATCCATCTTCAGTAGACCAAGTTTTTCGCACGGTGGCTGATCAAACTGGGTGATTACCGCACCGTCATCCTCTCTGCGCATGATTGGAATTACATCCAACAGTGGCTCAGCGGACATGATTACACCGGCTGCATGAACACCCCATTGGCGCTTGAGATTCTCAAGACCTCGGGCTAGTTCGAAGATTTTTGCTGAATCCGAATCGTTTTCTAATGCCTCGCGAAATTCTGCGGCTTCTTTATAACGAGAGTTTTGCTCAGCCTGTTTGTCCTTTGGCTTTTCAACCAACTCTCCTAAGGTCACATCCCGACCTAGGACCATCGGGGGCATCAACTTTGTGAGCTTCTCCCCTGCCGCATACGGCATGCCAAGAACGCGAGCAGAATCCTTGAGGGCTTGTTTGGCCTTGATGGTTCCAAAGGTCACGATCTGAGCAACGCGATCCTCGCCGTATTTTTGGCTCACGTACCTAATGACTTCTCCGCGTCTTCGATCATCAAAATCAACATCGATATCTGGCGGTGAAACACGCTCGGGGTTCAAGAAGCGCTCAAAAATTAGTCCGTGCACGATTGGATCCAGTTCCGTGATTCCCATGGCGTAAGCAACGATTGATCCTGCTGCAGAACCACGACCTGGTCCCACTCGAATTCCCTGCGCTCTTGCCCAAGCAATAAAGTCTGAAACCACAAGGAAGTATCCAGGGAAACCCATTTGTGCGATGACATTTACTTCGTACTCGGCCTGCTTGGCTTGGCGCTCAGGAACTACCTCGCCGTAGCGGCGCTTCATTCCCTTATCCACTTCCTTTGCAAACCAGCTAGCTTCTGTTTCACCCTCGGGAAGAGGGAATTTGGGCATCAGGTCGCGCTTTTTGAACTCGACATTGCATCGCTCGGCTATCAAAAGAGTGTTGTCACATGAATCTGGGTGATCTCTGAACAGCTCTCTCATCTGTTCAGCGGATTTCAGGTAATACTCACGTCCGTCGAATTTAAAGCGATTTGGGTCAAGTAAGTTTGTTCCCGACTGCACACACAACAATGCCTCGTGGCTAACTGAATCGGAGGCGTGGGTGTAGTGCAGGTCATTTGTGGCTACCAGCGGCAAGGAAAGATCTTTTGCAAGTCGCAATAGATCCGGCATCGCACGGCGTTCGATATCGATTCCATGATCCATAATTTCGACGAAATAGTTGTCTTTGCCAAATACGTCGCGATAGAAAGCAGCTGCTTCTAGGGCTTTGTCGTATTGGCCCAGACGAATAAGGGTCTGGACTTCACCCGAGGCGCAACCGGTGGTTGCAATGATTCCTTTGCCATATTCCTGAAGCAGCTGCCTATCCATACGAGGCTTGAAATAGAATCCATCCAACCAAGCCTTGGAAGACATTTTGAAGAGGTTGTACATACCTTCGGTAGTTTCAGCAAACATTGTTAGGTGTGTGAATGCTCCACCGCCGGAGACATCATCCTCGCCACCGACTCCCCACTGAACTCGGGTGCGCTCTGTTCGAGGGGTGCCTGGCGAAAGATATGCTTCGATACCGATGATTGGCTTGATGCCATTGGCTTTTGCAGTTTGATAGAAATCGTAAGCGCCGAAGTTATTACCGTGATCAGTAATTGCTATTGCCGGCATTCCTAACCGGGCAGCTTCTTCAGTGAGGGGTTTTACCCTGGCCGCACCATCGAGCATCGAATACTCGCTGTGCACATGAAGGTGCACAAAGGAATCCTTAGCTGACAAGTGGGCCTCTAGAAATAGCAGTGGTTGGTGGGATTTTTAGCCTAAGGGTTTCTAGGCTCGGAGCTTTACAAGCACCTCGGCCAAGTCCTTGGGGTACTCCGAGACAAAATGCATTTGCTTACCCGTGATGGGGTGGGTAAATCCGAGTTCTTTGGCATGGAGCCACTGGCGGTCTATACCGAGCTTTTTGGCAAGGGTTGGATCTGCCCCATACATAGTGTCCCCAAGTAATGGATGCTTGAAAGCTGAAAAGTGCACGCGGATCTGGTGAGTTCTTCCGGTTTCAAGGTTCACTTCACAAAGAGCAACGGCGGCGAACAATTCGAGCACTTTGTAATGAGTGACAGAGGGTTTGCCATCTTCCATTACTGCGAACTTGAATTCAGCTTTTGGGTGCCTACCTATGGGTGCATCAAAGGTGCCTTCTATTGGATCTGGGTGACCTTGAATAATGGCGTGATAGATCTTGTTCACGGCTCTATCCCGAAAATCTTGTTTCAGTTTCGAATAGGCCAGTTCGGATTTCGCGAGCATCATCAGCCCACTGGTTCCAACATCTAGTCGTTGGACTATTCCCTGACGCTCCTGGGCTCCGGAAGTTGTTAGTTGAATTCCGCGCGCCAGCAACGCTCCAGCAACCGTTGGGCCCACGTAGCCAACTGTTGGGTGAGCAACAACCCCGGCTGGTTTATCGACGATGACTAGATCATCGTCCTGATAAATCACCAATAGCTCATCCACCGGAGTGGCAACCACCTTGAGCTCTTGAGCTGCTTTTGGTGGTTCAACTTCCAGCAAGTCAGCTAGATTCACCCGATCAGATTTTCCGAGAGTTTTCTTACCAACTCGGGCCCCACCTGTTTCACAAAGTTCAGCCGCAGCTGAGCGCGAAATCCCAAGCAAGCGCGCAATCGCGGTATCAACCCTCTCGCCCGCAAGGGACTGATCAATTTCAAAGCTCTGACTCATTTTTTTCTCGGCGCAACGCCGCCGAGGTTTTCACCCCGGAAGACTCTGATAACTGTAAGGGAAGCCATAGTGACGATAAAGATATCTGCCAGGTTGAATACCGGGAAATTGAAAGGAATTTGGATGAAGTCAACTACGTGACCATTTCCAAAATTTGGCTCTCTGATCAGACGATCAATTAGATTACCGACTACCCCAGCAAGAAAGATGCCGGCCATAACCGCCCAGGATCGTGAAGTAATCCTTCTTGAAAACCAGATTGTTGCCAAAGTGGCGGCGGCTGCTATGACGGCAAGAATCCACGTTTCACCAAAGCCAAGTGAGAAGGCAGCCGAGTCGTTGTAGATAAGTCGCCAAGAAAGCACTTCCCCAATAACCGGATAGCCGATTCCAGGTTTTAGGGTTGCTATCGCAAGATTTTTTGTGAACTGATCAACAGCAATTAGAACAAGTGCAACAACAAGGTATAGCCAGCGGCTAGCTGCTTGTTTTGACTTGCTCAAGAACCTGCACTACCCGCTGATGCCGGGAGTGGATCCGGGAGCCTGCTGCGATGGCGCAACTCCTGCCGAATCTAGCTCGGTTAGCTGAGACTCGATGTAGGACTTCAGGCGTGTGCGGTACTCACGCTCGAAGCTACGAAGCTGCTGGATGCTGTGCTCGATTACTGCCTTTTCTTGCTCTAGGCGGTTCAGGTCGGAGCGTTGCTGAGCTTCTGCTTCGCGAACTAAACGAGCAGCGGTTGCGTGGCCTTCAGCGATGAGCTCATCGCGCTTGACCATACCTTCACGCACGTGCTCGTCGTGCAGCTTACGAGCAAGCTGAAGCAAGTTGTTGGTGTTGGAAGAATCCAAAGTTGATGGGTCAGCAACAGCCTCAGGGAATGCCATAGGAGCTGGTGTGACCTCAGGGGCTGAGACAAGCTGGGATGGAAGATCTGCTCCACTTCGCTGAAGCTCTGCAATGCGTCCGTCTGCAGCCAGTAGGCGGCGGCGAAGGTCCTCGTTCTCCTGGTAGAGCCTTCTTAGTTCGACGACAATCTCGTCTAGAAAGTCATCGACTTCGTCCTGGTCATAGCCTTCGCGAAACTTGGTTGGCTGGAACCTCTTATTGACAACATCTTCTGGAGTTAGTGGCATTACTGTCTTCCTCTTTCGATTGGCCAGCTTGGGCCGAACTTTCTAAAAGCCTAACCCAAGATGAATTGGCTCGCTATATGAGGCCGCGAACCAGACTTTGAGCGAACACTACGCCCAGCACCAGTGCCGTCCAGGCAAAATCCAAAGAAATGGCGCCCATGCGTACCGGCTTTATGTATTGCCTCAAGAACCTAAGCGGTGGGTCGGTTAAGGTGAAGATAATCTCTGCAACCGGCAACAGTATGCCCTTGGGCCGAAACGCTGGATTCACAGACATCAGCAGATCGAGAATTAGGCGGCCGATAAGTGCATAGAAGTAAAGCTGCAGCGCCCAATAAACAATTAGAGCGATTAGTCCCATAGCGGAACCTATGGACGAACTAGAAGCTCGTCAACCTCGCTGTTGGTCTCTGCTGCCTGCTCCTCGTTGACTGCAACGTGGGTTGGGGTCAGCAAAAATACCTTTGGGGTCACGCGACGCATGTGGCCTTCTAGACCCTCTTTTAGTCCAAGCATGAAATCAAGCATGCGACGAGACTCAACTTCGCTCATCTCTCCCATGTTCACAATCACTGGAATTCCGATTCGGTAGTGAGCTGCAACCATTGGCGCCTCTTCGTAAGACTTTGGCTCGATGGTGAAAATCTCCGCGACATCATTTGACCCGCGACGAGGTCGTGGGCTCATTACGCGAGCAGGTCGCGCTGCAGTAGACACTGAATCCTGGCGAGTTGGCAGCTCGTTGGACTCCTCGGCAAATCCGAGAAATTCCATGCTGCGCTGTAGTATTCCGGCCATTAGTTCCTCCTGGGGTTTAACTTCTCTAAGAATATGGCTAAGTAGGCCGATTACCCGTTATTGCGGTACCTATTCGCAAGTGTGTCGCGCCATAAGCAATAGCTGTTTCAAAGTCCCCCGACATGCCCATTGAGAGCCTGTTCGCCCCTGGAGCAAGCTTTTGTAGCTCGACCGACAATGCGGCCAGTCTTTCAAACTCGAGCTCTGGGGCCACCTCGAGGCCCCCAACCCCCATTAGGCCAACAAGCTCAAGTCCTGGGCTCGAAAGCACTCGCTCGGCAAAGGCCATCAGATCTTCTGGGTTTACTCCCCCTCGCTCTGGATCCTCGGTCATGTTGACCTGGACAAAGACCTTGAGCGGATTCTCGCGCTCGGCTGTGCGCTTTTGAAGTTCGTCAAGCAAGGAAGGTCTATCTAGCGAATGAAGAAAGTCGGCATATTCAAGAACCGATTTGACCTTATTGGTTTGAAGCTGGCCAATAAAGTGCCAATTGAACCGCTCGCTGGATTCGGAAGCAATCAGCTTGGCCTTGGGGCCGGCTTCCTGGTCCCGGTTTTCACCAAAATCTCTAGCACCCAGTGCCAGAAGATCGTGAACCAACTGGTGAGGGTGGTTTTTGGTCACCACAACGAGCGTGATTTGACTTGAATCTCGATTGGCCGAACTCGCTGCAGTCGCTATTGAATCAACGATTGCTTGGTAGCGCTGGCCAAGCTCGGTCAATTAACCTCTGAGGAACTCAGGGATGTCGAGGTCGTCACCGAAGGTGCCATCGGCAGTCTGCGGTCGCTTTGGTAAGGAGGGTGACTGATCGATTTCAATGTCAAGATCTGCGGCGTAGTCCATCGCGAAAGACTGAACCGGCATTGGCAGTGGCTCCTCCGCAATCTCGATTGCTGGAGTGTCGAAGAATGAGATTGACTCAACAACAGGTGCCGCAACTGGAACAACTGGAGGAAGTGGTTGCTCAACTTCTGCGAAAACTGTTCTTGGGCTCTTGCGTGCTTTCGGGAAGCCACCGTCGAAACCAGCAGCGATAACCGTGATGCGAACCTCGTCGCCAAGCGTGTCATCGATTGTGGTTCCGTAGATGATGTTCGCTTCTGGGCTAACAGCTTCTTGAACCAGTCTTGCCGCCTCGTCAATTTCGTGAAGACCAAGATCGGAGGCTCCCTGAACTAAAAGTAGAACACCGTGAGCGCCATCGATGCTGGACTCAAGCAGCGGAGAAGAAACTGCCATCTCGGCTGCACGGATTGCGCGGTCCTCACCCTTGGCAGTACCGATACCCATCAAGGCAGAACCTGCACCTTGCATAACTGACTTCACATCGGCGAAGTCCAAGTTGATTAGTCCTGGAGTAGTGATCAAATCAGTGATGCCCTGAACACCGGCACGAAGCACATCGTCAGCCGTCCTGAAAGCTTCCACTACAGAAACTGACTTGTCAGCAATTTCGAGAAGCCTCTGGTTTGGAACAACGATCAAAGTGTCCACCTCGGCGCGAATAGCTTCGATTCCGCGCTCAGCTTGCTGCATTCTGCGCTTACCTTCAAAACCGAATGGCTTGGTGACTACTCCAACGGTTAGAGCACCGACGCGCTTAGCAACACGGGCAACAATCGGTGCAGCACCGGTTCCAGTTCCTCCGCCTTCACCGGCGGTTACGAACACCATGTCTGAGCCACGAAGAGCTGCCTCTATTTCTTCCTCGTGATCTTCAGCAGCACGCTTACCGATTTCTGGGTCAGCTCCTGCTCCAAGTCCACGAGTCAAGTCTCTTCCGATATCCAGCTTCACGTGAGCTTCACTCATCAGCAGAGCTTGTGCGTCAGTGTTGATTGCAACGAACTCCACACCGCGCAAGCCAGACTCGATCATGCGGTTGAGTGCGTTGACTCCACCTCCACCAACTCCAACGACCTTGATAACGGCCAGGTAGTTTTGGTTCAGACCCATGATGCTCCTTCAAATCGACAGCCGTGACTTTTGCAAGTCACTGCGAAATTACAAACCCTCAAGCTCAGCTTTAGCCTTAAGCTCTACGGCTTTTTGAACTCCGCGCCAAAAAAATAGGCCTAGATGGCCCATTTGTGGCGTAACGGGTACGGGCGTGTCTAAAAGTTGTCGAATCGTACAACCGGTGCGTTTGGAGAGGAAACGTCAAAGGTCACCGACTGGGTTTTTCGGTGATTTGCCATCAAAGCCTGAAGCACCTTTGACTTTAGAACCGAATCGGAACTGTCGCCCCAAATAATCCTCTGCTCGCGAGAAGTTCTAAGGCTCATCTGAACATCGTCCTTAGAACGAGCTTCGATGAACTCTACTTGATGCAGTAAATCCTCGGGAAGTGCCATTAGCACTTCGATCGCGTTTCTATAGCGCTGCGAGTTCCTAGGTTCTTCACTGATTTGAATCTCAGGTAATTCCTCGGAACCGGTCGCCTGGGCCACCTTGACCCCCGCTGGGTCATAAAGCCAACGCTCGCCCTTGACTGCAACAACGCTGATTGCCTGGCGCTCTGAAATCTTTACCTGCAAACCATTTGGCGGCACGGCAGTTGCAGAAAATGACTCAATGAGAGCAAAGCTAGCTAACGATTGAGCTACCGCGTTCTCGTCCAGAAGCGGCAATGGAGTTCCGATGTGCCCCTGGAGTGCCTTTGAAATTAGTTCTGGCTGAATCCGCTCGGTACCCGTGACGTAAATTTCCTTGATGGCTAAAGCGGGAGAGAAAGTTGCGCCTGCGACTATAGCCAGCAGGATAGCTATTGAACCAACACTGATCGATGCAATGATGCGTTTTGCGCGTCTGGATGTAACCATCCGACCAATAAGTGAGTTGTCAAGCTCTCGCTGAGTTATGCGCCTGGGTGCTTTAGCCAAAGTATTAAGCCGTTGCCTTTGGAGCTTTTCTCCAGGAAGCTTTTTCGAACCGGGGCGCTTCAATCTACTAACTCTTCTTTAGTGCTTGAAGAAGCTGAGGAACCATGCGATAAACATCGCCGCAACCCATGGTTACGATGAAATCTCCCGAGTCGGCCAAGCTCGCCGCCTTAGCCGATGCCTCTTCCCAGTTCGGAACGTAGTGAATTTTTGACTGGTCGGAGAAGTTGTTCAAAATAAGCTCACCGGTGACACCTGGTTCTGGATCTTCACGGGCTGCATAGATATCTAGCAGAACCACTTCATCACTTTCGGCCAGCACCTGAGCGAACTCTTTGGCAAACAATCTGGTGCGTGAATAAAGGTGTGGCTGAAAAACAGTTATTAGCTTGCCAGAACCAACTACCGCTCTAGCGCCATTTAGAGCCGCCTGCACTTCAGTTGGATGATGAGCGAAATCGTCATACACGCTAACACCTCGCTCTTTCCCGTGAAGCTCGAACCTTCGCTCTGTTCCTTCAAATTTTGCGACCTCGAAAACTGACGCTTGAAAATCTAAACCAAGGCTCACCAGAGTCGCGACCGCTCCCGCAGCATTTAGAGCGTTGTGTCGTCCGGCAAGAATCAAAGTGGCGCTTGATTTCTCGTCTTTGTAAACCAACTCAAATGAAATGCGGGCGTCTTCTTTTATGTTCTGCACTCGAACCGTGGCGTCTTTAGCCTCGCCGAACGTGATCATTGGCTTTGTTATCAGTTTGGCGACTTCCTTCGCGCCATGATCATCGGAGCTGATCACAACTAGCTCCTTAGATTTGTTGGCAAAGTCTGCAAAAACTCTATGGAAAGCCTCGATGCTTCCGTAGTGATCAAGGTGGTCAGGGTCAACGTTGGTAATCAAGCTAATTGCAGTGTCATAGAGCAGAAAAGAACCATCTGATTCATCCGCCTCAATCACAAAGAATTCACCTGTTCCCGAGCTGCTGCTTTGTCCTACCGAATTGATAACTCCCCCGTTAACAAAAGATGGATCCTGTCCCATCGCCATAAGTGCGGTGATCACCATTCCGGTTGAAGTTGTCTTGCCGTGGGCCCCGGCTACTGCGATCAATCGTTTACTTGATGCCAGTTTCGCCAACGCTTGAGAGCGATGAATAACAGGGATACCTTTTTCCTTCGCAAGCAGATACTCCGGGTTAGTTGGCCACAGTGCACTTGTGACCACAACCGTGTCTGGATTTCCCAAATGTGACTGATCGTGCCCGATGTAAATCCTCGCTCCAAGTTCGCGAAGCGCCGCCACGTTTGAGCTATCCCGAAGATCGCTACCGGTCACAACATGTCCCATGCCAATTAAGATCCTCGCGATGCCGCTCATGCCAGAACCACCAATGCCAATGAAGTGCACCGTACCTAGCTGATCTGGTACTGCCTGTGTGAAATCTGGTTTGATCATCTTCTTGCCAGCACCTCGTCAATAAGGGCGACAAAACGTTCGGTACCATCCAAAACCCCGGCTTGTTTAGCAAACTCTGACATTTCAGCAAGGCGCTTGCTGTCGGAGAGCATAGGAATCAATGTCGAGCGCACGTAATCCAGGGTGAATTCTGAATCGGCAATTGTGATCGCGCCACCGGCAGCCAAAACATCCTGAAGATTGAATTTCTGCTCACCATTGCCCACCGGGTAGGGGATGTATAAAGCTGGCAAACCGATTGCCGAGAATTCAGAAACCGTTGCAGCCCCCGCTCTCGATACGGCAAAATCACTTGCTGCGATAGCCAATTCCATTTGATCGACGTATCTCACTCTTGCGTATTGAGGCTCCGATACTTCATCAAGTTCGCTGGCGCCTCCAACAATGTGCAGCATTTGGATGCCAGCGGCAGCAAAAACCGCCCTGCTGGATTCGACAGTTTGATTGATGCTTCTGGCGCCTAATGAACCGCCGGTGACCAAAAGAGTCAGCTGATCGGGCCTTAGACCAAAATGCTTTCGAGCTGCTGCAGCATCTTTTTTGGTTGCAAGAGCGACGATTGATTCTCGAAGCGGCATTCCAACAAACTCGGTGTGTGCCATGTTAGCCGAGCGAAAAGTCTTTCCTGCAGCACTGGCAAAACGGTTACCAACTTTGTTGGCGATTCCAGGTAAGGCATTTGCCTCATGTATAACAATTGGGACCTTCTCGCGTTTAGCCGCGACATATGCTGGCGCACTTACATAACCGCCAAAACCAACCACAATGTTGATTGAGTGCGCCCGGATGTACTTTCTTACCTTGGACACTGCAGATGCGAACTTAAATGGAAAGACTATGGCCCATAAACCGGGACGTCTTGGAAATGGAAGTTTTTCAATAAACAACAGTTCGATTCCGGCTTCCGGTACCAGTCTGGACTCAAGACCCTCTTTGGTTCCCAGCGCTAAAACTTGATCTTGGGGTGAACGCTTGCGCAAATAGTCTGCAACTGTGAGCAGCGGATTCACGTGACCAGCGGTTCCGCCGCCGGTCAACAAGTAATTTGTCAACGCCTTACTCCCCGAAGTGGCTGTCGGTGATTGTCCTTTTCAAATGCCAGGACCAAACCGATTCCGGCCAATGTTGCGATCAAAGACGAACCACCTGCTGATATCAGTGGCAGCGGAACGCCAAGAACCGGAAGGACTCCAAGCACAACGGCTATGTTTACCGCAGACTGACTGAGTATCCAGATCACAACACCCAGTGTTGTCACTCGCGCAAAAGTAGATTGAGCTCGCAACATAACTCTTATAAGCGAAGCGATAAGCAAAGCAAACATTCCAATTACAACCATGGCGCCAACTAGACCGAGCTCTTCACCGATAACAGCGAAGATAAAGTCATTTTCAACTTCCGGAATCCAGGACCACTTCATCTTGGAGTTTCCAAGTCCAACTCCAAACACTCCACCGGCAGCTAGCGCCCAGGTGCCATGTTCAAATTGCCAGTTGAATGCATCCGAGGAAGCAGATCCTGGGTTTAGCCATGCAGTGATTCGCGCCATGCGCGAAGCGCTGGTTGCAGTTGCTACTGCAGCAAGTCCTATTGCTAATAGGGCCACTCGACCCAGAATTTTCCCTGGCGCTCCAGCCATCAGCAGCGTTCCAAAGATTATGAAGGAGAAGATAACCGCAGTACCAAGATCTCTACCAAACATCACCAAGAGCACCGCTCCGCCACCAACTGCCAGCAGTGGGTAGAGCACTCGCTGAGGATTGTCCATCTCAAACTCGCGGTTTGAGATAAACCATCCCATGTACATAATCAACGCCAGCTTCAAAAACTCAGAAGGCTGCAAGGTGAAACCTGCAATTGAAAGCCAGTTGGTGTTTCCGTTTACCGAAATTCCAATAAATGGAACTGCAAGCTGCAGCCCAAATCCAATCATCAGCACTAGCCCAACTCGGTTTCTAATGAAACTCACCGGAAGGCTTGCGATAACTAGCATCAGGGCTAGCCCAATCAATGCGTATAGAAATTGCCTCGAGAAAATGTAGTAGGCATCACGATTGGCAACCAGGGAATCAATTGATGAGGATGAAAGCACCATCACCAAGCCGAAGACCACCAAAAAACCGGTTAGTCCGGCTAGGCGGTAGAAGTAAATCGATTCAGCGCGGAAGTTATCTTGCAACCACGCTTTGAAATTGTTTAGCGGATTTGAACGGGTTTTTCTCACCTGTCTAGGTGCGTTAGTTCTGGGCTGGATTCTGGTCACTTACTCACTCCCCGCCCAAGCTTTGCACTGCGGCAATGAATTGATCTCCGCGCTCCTGGTAGTTCAAGAATTGATCCATTGATGCTGCCGCTGGTGCCAACAAAACCACGTCACCAGCTTTGGCCATGGAAGATGCAAGGGTGACAGCTTGTGACATCACTGCGTCCCCTCCTGAAATTTCCACCATTGGCACCGCAGGTGCCAGTTTTTCGAACGCTTCAACAATTTCAGCACGGTCAACACCGATTACCACCGCACCACGCAGTCGAGGGGCAAATTGACCAATCAACTCGGAGATATCCACACCTTTTAGTAGTCCCCCAAGAATCCAAACCACCGATTCGAAAGAAGTCAGCGAAGCTGCTGCCGCGTGAGCGTTGGTGGCTTTTGAATCATTGATGTATCTAACACCCTCAATTTCGGCAACCAGCTGTATGCGATGCGGAGAAATCTTGAACTCTCTCAAAGCTTTCCTGCAAGCAGCTGGCGGGACACCGAAGCTTCGAGCAAGCGCGGTTGCAGCGGCGATGTTGCTCAAAAGATGCGGAGTTAGAACTCCAAAGTTATCAAGATCTTCAAAGCCTGCAATCTCAAGTGCTTTATCAGCGCGTTCCTCGAGGAAAGCACGATCAACGAGTAAATCTTCAACGTATCCGACGTTGCTGCGGGCGGGAGTGCCCAAACCAAATCCAATTGCCCGCGCGCCTTCGCTCACATCTGCAGCTTCTACTAGGGATTCGGTTACTGAATCCTCGAGATTGTATACGCAGGCCACTTTGGTGTTTTCATAAATTCGGCCCTTGGCTGCTCGGTAGTTTGCGAAGCCCCCATGCCAGTCCAAGTGATCGTTTGCAAGGTTTAGAACGGCCGAACTAAATGGCTCGATGCGATCCAAGTAGTGAAGCTGAAAAGAAGATAGCTCAACAACCAGCACCTCAAAAGCTGCCGGGTCTCTGATGCAATCAAGGATTGGTTTTCCGATGTTTCCGCAGGCGGCAGCTCTAACATCCGCTGCCAAGAACATAGCTTCGGTTATTTCCGTCGTGGTGGTTTTTCCGTTGGTTCCTGTGATGCAGATCCACTCTTGGTTCGGAATGTATTTATCTCTTAGCCGCCACGCTAAGTCGATGTCAGTCCAAATCAGAATGCCGGAACGATTAGCTTTTTCAACTATCGCCGTGGTTGGTGCAACTCCTGGAGAAACAATCATCAGATCTGGTGCGAAGGCATCTAGAGCGTCTTGTAAGACCTGGGCGTTTTGATCAATAACGCTCTCCACGCCTAGAACATCCAAGATGTCTAGAATTTCCTCGTCAGCTGCTTCGGATACGACAAGCAGTTTGCTACCCAACTCGTTGAGGGTGTCAGCTACTGAGAAGCCAGATTTACCTAAGCCCAAAACTGCCACCTTGATGCTGGACCAGTTAGAGCTCCAACTATTTAACTGCTGGAGGTCAGGCGCCTGGTTAGCCATAAATCCACTCGAGGTAGAAAAGACCAATTCCGGCAAGAACCGAAAGTCCTGCGATAATCCAGAACCTGACAACAACCGTAATTTCTGCCCAGCCCTTTAGTTCAAAGTGATGATGCAGTGGTGACATCAAGAAGATGCGTTTTCCCTTGGTGATTTTGAAGTAGGCGCGTTGCAAAATAACTGAACCAGTCACAATCACAAACAGTCCGCCGATAAGCACCAGCAAGATTTCAGTGCGGGACAGTATGGCAAGAGCGGCTAGAGCTCCACCGAGGCCCATCGCACCGGTGTCTCCCATGATGATTTGGGCTGGTGAAGTATTCCACCACAAGAAACCAATCCCAGCGCCAGTAATGGCAGCTGCGATAACCGCTAAATCAAGTGGATCGCGGACTACGTAACAGCGCGTGAGGTTCTCAACCGCAGTGCCACACAGCTGGTTGAATTGCCAGAACCCAATCACCGCGTAAGCACCGATTGCCATGATGCTGGCACCGATTGCCAGACCATCTAGCCCATCGGCAATGTTCACACCATTAGAAGTTGAGGATATAAGCAAAAAGATCCAAAGCACAACTAGTACTGATCCGACCACGGTTCCAAACATCATCAAATCGAATCCGGTGTCTCGAACAACGGAGATCTTGGTTGAAGCTGGTGTCACGCCTTGCGCGTTTGGATATCCAAACGCGAAGGCTGCAAAAGCCAGAGCCACCAGTGCTTGACCAGCAATCTTTGCCCAACCACCCAGACCAAGAGATCGCTGTTTCTGTGTCTTGATGAAATCGTCAATGAACCCAACTAACCCGAGCCCCACCATCGCAAGAATAACAAGTAGAGCCGATACCGAGGGGGTTTCGCCGTTTAGAAGTTTTCCGGCAAAGTATCCGGTGACGCTGGCCAAAATAATGACCAAGCCGCCCATGGTGGGGGTGCCTCGTTTGGTGTGGTGTGACTCAGGTCCGTCATCACGAATGAACTGTCCCCAGTTCCACTTCCGAAACAACCAAATGAATATAGGAGTCAAAAACAGTGTGAAGGCCATAGATGCGGCTCCAGCTAACAGCAGCGCTCTCACTTAGCCACCTCCATTAAGTCGTCTCCCAGAAATCTGAGGTTCGCCGACTTGGATGATTTGACCAAGACGGTATCGCCATCTGCGAGTATCCCACGCAGGTACGCCAAAGCCTCGGCAATCGAGGGGAAAAACTTCGATTCGCCATCCCAGGACCCCTCTTGGCTTGCCCCCATGTGAATTAGCTTTGCGCCGTCACCGACCACCACGAGCTGGTCAATGTTGAGTCGAACTACCAACCGCCCGATGGAGTCATGCTCATGCCTCGAGTACTGACCTAGCTCGGCCATCTCACCCAAAACTGCAATAGTTCTTGTTCCCATTCGCCCAAGCTGAGCCAGGGTCTGAAGGGCAGCCTTCATTGAATCTGGGCTGGCGTTGTAGGAGTCATTGATTACCGTGACGCCATCAGACCTAACAACTCTTTGCATTCTCCAGCGCTCAGCCAACTCCATTGCTTCGAGTGCGCTAACTACTTGTTGTTTGCTTGCTCCTAGTAGGTGTGAAACTGATGCGGCTGCAAGTGCGTTTATTACGTGGTGCTCACCAAGAATCGAAAGCTGGATAGCGGAATGCTCACCGTCAGGCCAGTGCAAGACAAAAGATGTCCCGATTTTCGACAGAGAAATATCCGAAGCCCAATACTCTGATTCCGAAGAAGTTCCAAACCACTTCACGGCTGCCTTGGTGCGATCTTTCATCGCGGCCACCATGCCATCATCGGCATTCAAAACTAATTGGGCATCGGCTCCAAGTGCCTCGGCGAGTTCGCCCTTAATCTTGGCAGTGACATCTATTCCACCAAATTCTCCGGCGTGGGCCATTCCCACTTTCAAGATCACGCCAACATCCGGCTGTGACATCTTTGCCAAATAGGCAATAGTTCCCAGACCTTCAGCACCCATCTCAACAACTAAAAACTCTGTGTTTAGATCTGCTCTCAAAATCGAAATTGGGGCGCCGACTTTGTTATTGAAAGATTCGATTGGCGCGATTGTGTTGCCAACTTGGGAAAGAATTGCTCGCAGCATGTTCTTAGTTGTGGTCTTACCGTTAGATCCTGTGATGCCTACGACTTTGAGCTTTCCATTTACCTTAAGCTCCCCAATTAGCCAGGCTGCCAGAACTCCAAGCGCATCCACCGTATTAGCAACAACCAGCTGAGTGATATCAACATCGACTCGGTGCTCGACAACTGCAACCACTGCCCCGCGTGATTTAGCATCCGCCACAAAATCATGACCGTCAGCTTGCTCGCCCGGTTTTGCAAAGAAGATACTGCCTTCAGAAACCAAACGAGAATCAGTTTCGGCACTTCCAGTGACGTTTACTTCTTTATCACCCAGCAAATCGGCGCCAAGAATATCTGCAAGCTTTGTCGCAGATGCGGTAATCATTTCCAGCCTGCTTCGGCTAGGGCGGCTTTTGCCTGAGCTCGTCCGGAGTATTTAGTTCTAACTCCCATGATGTCTCGGTGTTCTTGGTGTCCTGGTCCAAACCAAATAATGGTGTCACCGGTGGTGACCATGGAAACCGCGATGCGTATCGCACGCTCTGGTCCCTCAAGATTTCTGATGTCATGATCTGGACGTTCAGCAATAGCGCCGTCGTAGATCATTTTCCGAATGATGGCCGGATCTTCAAATCTTGGATTGTGGTCAGTGACAATCATCGCGTCGCTGAGCCTTGCGCAGATTGCACCGATCATCGGACGCTTTATCTTGTCTCGATCTCCATCAAGACCCACAACAACCACCAGTTTGCCCTTAGTGATTTTTCTAGCAGCCTCGATTGTCATCTCGATGGAATCTGGAGTGTGTCCAAAGTCCACATAGACGCTCGGCGCACCCGGTGGCGCAACGTTGTCACCTCGACCTGCGATCGGTGCGTCAATTCCATCCTTCAAATCAACTGCAAGCTTCTTCCAATCGTGTCCAGCTTGAATTGCCATCAGGATTGCAACCCCAGCGTTGGAGGCCATGTAATCGCCAATAATTGGAACCGAAGTCGATATCTTTTCTCCGTTTGGTCCAGTTAGGTCAAAGGCTGTAAGCCCTACTGCCTCATCGGTGACTTTGACTTTCCAGTCGGATTTGACGTCGTCTCGAAGAGTGATGGTGACGCAAGGAATCTCGCTGGCCTCCAAAAATGTTTGTCCGTAGTCGGTATCGAGGCAAACAACTCCCTTACCTGACCGGGATTTGTGGAACAGCGGCATTTTGGATTCTAGGTACTGCTGATAGCTATCGAATTCGTCGAAGTGATCGTGGCTGAGATTAGTGAACGCGACGACATCGAAAAAGATGCCATCAACGCGATGTTGTTTTAGCGCCTGGGCTGACACTTCCCAACCAACGTCAGTGACCTTGTTTTCTCTCATCCGGGCAATAAGTGCATGCGACTCTGGAGCCTCTGGAGAAGTCAGCCTTGAGATGATGATGTCGTTAGCGATGTGGCGCTCAACACTTGAGCTCATGCCCGGTACTGCCCCGATTTGCCTAAAGATTGCCGAGAGGAAGTGAACCGTGGAAGTCTTTCCGTTGGTGCCCGTTACCCCGTACATCAAAGGCATCTGCTGGCGTGCATTGCCGTACACAAACCTTGCAGCTTCACCAAGACGAAGTCTTGGGTTTTCAACCACAATCACTGGTACTTGAATACCTTCTAACAAGGCCAAACCTTCAGTGTCAGTAGCAACCGCCACCGCACCGTCGGCTACCGCCTGCGCTGCAAATTTTGCACCGTGAGTTTTCAATCCAGGCATTGCAAAAAAGATATCCCCGTGTCTGACATCCGAGGTGTTCATGGAAACCCCTGTGAGGTTCACATCCTGAGTGCCAGGCGCAAATGAAACAGAAAGTTCTTTGGCAAGCGCGCTTAGCGACACCTGATTGGGTTTATCCGGCCTAAGAATTGGAGGTATGGATTGCTCGACCAACTATTTCCATTCGGTCGGAAGATCTGGTGACTTGCCAGTTGATGGCGGTACACGATTGGCAAGCAAAACCTGAGAGAGAATCTTCTGATAACCGGCTGCAGCTGCCATCGAGTTAGTCCAAACCTTCTTTGGTTTGTAAATCATCACGCCCATTGCGTACTTGGGGTCATCAACCGGTGCCATGCCATAAAAAGAAGCCGCGTAATACTGACCGTAGCCAGTGCCTTCCTTGATTTCAGCAGTTCCGGTTTTGCCAGCCGAACGATATCCAGCAACTGCAGTTGCCTGTCCGATACCACCTTGCTCAACGATTTTCTCGAGCATGTGCATGACATCATTTGCGGTACTTGGTGAAACCACCTGAATTGGGTCTGATTTTGGAACAGCGGTTAGGTTGCCGTCTTCATCCTGGCAACCTGCAACCAAAATCGGATTGAGCTTTACACCTTCGTTAGCAAGAACTTGGTAGGCAGCGGCCATCTGGACAGGAGAAACAGACAGTGCCTGACCAAACATCGTGGTGTAGTTGGTCACACCATCCCAGTCGGTGTAGTGATTTAGCACTCCCCGTGTTTCACCCTCAAATCCAACAGCAGTTGGCTTCCCAAACCCAAAAGCTTCCATGTATTCGTACCTGGTCTTAGCTGGCACTTTTTCCGCAAACTTAATGGTTCCAACATTCGATGAATAACGAAGTACGCCAGTGACGGTCCAATTGGTAGCCGGGTGCGAGTAGCTGTCGTTGATTACGTGATCGTAAACTCTCATTGAATCTGGAGCTCTGACTGGAGTGTTTACTGTGGCGTAGCCGGTATCAATAGCGGTAGCTGCAGTGATCGCCTTCATCGTGGAGCCAGGCTCAAATGCAAACTGAAATGCCCTTGCGCCACGCTCAGACTCAGGAGATTTTCCGGGATCGTTTGGGTCAACGCTCGGTGCTTCAGCTGCCAAAACAATTCGACCAGTTTTTACTTCTATGACAACTGCTGTTGCCCAGTCTGCGTTTAGGCGCTTTACTTCTGTTGCTAGAACCTGCTGCGCTTGATACTGCAGATCGGCATCGATGGTCAAAATTACATTTCGACCGGGCTTAGCTTCCTGAGTGACAACTGTGCTTGATGGAATCTTGATTCCATCGACTCCTTTTTCAAAAGTCTCTTTGCCATCTACTCCAGCAAGACAAGCGTTGAACTGTCTCTCGATTCCAGCTAGTGCCTCGCCGTCAGTTCCAACAAAGCCGGTGAGGTTTCCAGCAACCGCTCCGTTTGGGTAAAGGCGATTTTGGTGCGGGTCGGCAAAAATCCATGGGATCTCTAGTTCAACGATCTGCCGATGAGTTTCCGCATCGACTCGCTTTTTGAGATTTACGTAGTGAGAGGTTCCAATCAACTTTGGCAAAAGCTCTGCCACATCAAGATCGAGAATTCTTGCCAGTTCGGTAGCAATTGACTCAACAGATACAACCTGGTCAATTCCATCAATCTTGCGCTCCACTGGCCGCACAATCGCTGGTGCTGCGTTGATGTCGTAGCGATAAACACTGGTCGCGAGAATGTTGCCGTTAGCGTCAAGAATGTCGCCTCGCACAGCCGGAACGGTTCTTGCTACGGCTCGCTTCTCATATGACTCTTCGTTGATCGCCTCGGCGCGCACCACTTGAAAGTCGATAAGTCGAATTAGAAAAACAAAAACTAGAATTCCCGAAAGGGTTATCAGCAGCCTGAGTCTTCTTGTGCTGACAGGCCCCGCGTGATTCATGTTGAATGACCTTTCGGGGACTACCTTGTTGGTGAAGCTGGGATGGCGCTCACGCTAGCTACCTTAGGTAGCTCTTGCGGTTGCGCCTGGCTTGCCGGCGCTGTTTGCGCCTTCGCTGGCTTAACATCAATCATCGCCGAGTTGGCTACTAGATTGCGGGATTGACTGGCTGAGCCAAGAGCAGGTTTTGGCTTACCCAAGACGCTCTGGTCTTCAAGTTTTAGAAAAACTGGGTTGGAGTTTGCAACCATTCCAAGTTTGGCTGCTGTATTCAAAAGGTTCTGCTGAGAAGAAAGTGAGGCAACCTCTTCGGCGATGATCTGCGAAGTGGTATCCAGTTCGCGCTTTTCGCGCTTTAGGTCTGAAAGCTCGTAAACCGACTGCGAAGTCATGATTGTTAGCAGTAAGTGCAGAAGTGAAATGGCTAGAAAGCCCATCACGACAATCATCACTATGGGGCCGCGTGCCCTAGTTCGACTTAACGTTTTCATGCCACTTTCCTTGTCTTTTCGCATGCTCTGAGGCGAACCGAAGCTGACCTTGGATTGCTGGCAATTTCCTCGAGGCTGGCCTTTTCGGCTCCTTTGACCACAAGCTTTAGAACCGGAGCGTGCTCCGGAAGTTCGAATGGAAGCTCCAGTGGAGCTGAAGAAGTGGAGGCCTGAACGATTGCCTGCTTGACAATCCGGTCCTCGAGCGAGTGATAGCTCAGAACCAGTAGGCGCCCGCCAACAGCCAAGGCATCGATAGCTGCCGGAACGGCGTTTTCCAGGATCTCAAGTTCCTCGTTCACTGCAATGCGCAGCGCTTGAAACACCCGCTTGGCTGGGTGCCCAGATGATTTTCCTGGGATAAACGGAACAACATTGCTGATTATTGAGGCGAGCTGCTTGGAAGAAACGATTGGGTCTTTAGTCCTGAGAGTTACTAATTCGCCAGCAATCTTGGATGCAAAGCGCTCTTCGCCATACTCGCGGAAGATTCGAGTTAGCTCAGCTTCGGAGGCTGTTGCAATCAGCTGCGCGGCAGTGATTCCGGAGTCGGTATCCATTCGCATATCCAGCGGAGCATCAAAGCTATAGGCAAAGCCGCGGTCAGCGTTGTCAATCTGCATTGAACTAACGCCAAGATCCATCAGGATTGCAGCCACATCGCTATAACCGTTGACCTTGATGGCTTCGGCAATCTGGTCGTAGGTTCCGTGAAAAAACTTCACTCGCTCGCCAAATGGCGCGAGGCGCTTTTTTGCTAGAGCCAGTGCGGCTGGATCACGGTCTATGCCGATAATCGTTAGCTTCTCGAATGCCTTTAGGAAAGCCTCGGAGTGTCCTCCAAGGCCTAAGGTGCAATCAACCAGCACAGCTGAATCGCCAGAAAGTGCTGGGCTGAGAAGTTCTAAGGTGCGCGAGAGCATTACTGGTTCGTGGAGGGTATCTAGGTTTGCTGTGTTCATCGGTGTACAGGTCCCCCGGCTTCCTGATCTTTTTGACATCGGGGAAGAGTGTCAAAACCCGATCAGGGAGCCGAGGTTAGAAAAGACCTGGAACCACCTCCTCGGAAATCTCCGAGAAGCTGTTTTCTTGCTTAGCCAGGTAGTCACTCCAGGCAGCTGAATCCCAAATTTCGGCCCTTGAGCCAACGCCAATTACTACAAGCTCTTTGCCCAAACCTGCGTAGCTGCGAAGGGTAGGTGGAATGGTGACGCGGCCCTGTTTGTCAGGGATCTCATCGGATGCGCCGGAAAGAAAGATTCGTAGGTAGTCACGGGCTTGCTTGCTAGTGATTGGAGCTTGGCGAATGGTCTCGTTGACCGATTCGAACTCCTTGGTGGAAAAAACATACAGACAGCGGTCCTGGCCACGGGTTAGAACCACTCCGGCAGATAGTTCTTCGCGGAACTTGGCCGGAAGAATAACGCGGCCCTTCTCGTCCAGCTTGGGGGCGTGAGTGCCTAACAGCATCTGATTCCCCTTCCCCGAGAAATTGGCGGCTGTGCCGATTTCCTCCACTATACACCACTTTTACCCACTTTGGTCAAATATATCCATATTTTCCTCCACTGGGCGTGTTGGATTTGTAACGCAAAAAGACCCCCAAAAAGGGGGTCTTTTCCGAGGTTTTTAGGGGCTATTGGCCGCCCTGGCGCTTGTCCCAGCGATCTTCGAAGAAGTTTCTGCCTGGTCCTGACTGCCCTGATCCTGGCTTTGGTAGGCCCTTCGACATGTCCGGAAGCTGAAGATTTGAGGTGGCAAGAACTAGCCCGCCCAACATGACCAAAAAGCCCACAACTCCAATGGCGGCAAATTGAATAAATACTCCGGTCAAGAGCACTCCCAGGCCGATAATGGCCAGCAATGCTCCCGCGATCATTCTTCCGGCGGGGTTTCCAACTCTTTGAGCTTTGGCAGCAAAGCTGCTGTCGCCTTCCATGAGTCCGCGCTCAAGCTCCTCAAGAAGCTTTTGTTCACGCTCCGATAGACCCATGATCTCCTCCAAGTACTTGAGCTAGGACGACTTGTAGTTTTCAGTCTATTCCGATTTCGCTAGTTAGGCTATTGCTGTGAACGAATCCGAAACCCTGCTCAAGCTTGTTCAAGAGCACCTGGATGAGTTTTGTTCAACCCAGCGACAGGATTTTTCGGCTATTTCGGATGATCTTGCTCCACTGGTTGACTACACCCAGTCCCTGCTGGGTGGAGGAAAGCGATTCCGGGCCCTGTTTTGCTACTGGTCTTGGGTTGGGCATCTCCCGGTCTGCCCTCCCCAGAGCTCACAGCAGAAAGCTCTTTCTGCCGAGGCCATGGTTGGCATCGCCGCATCTCTGGAGATGTTTCATGCCGCAGCTCTAGTTCACGATGACCTTCTAGACCAGTCCGATACTAGGCGAGGTCAGCCAGCGGTTCACAAAAGATTTGAAACACTTCACGCTGCATCCGGCTGGGCCGGATCGAACGAACGCTTCGGGGTAGCCGGCTCGGTCTTAGTTGGAGACTTGATGCTCGGTTGGAGCAGCGAGATCTTTGGAACCGCCCTGCTGAATGCTCCAAGCTCGGAAGTGTCGGCAGCTTGTAGGGATGAGTTTTCAAGAATGCGCGTTGAGGTAATGGCTGGCCAGTACCTGGACATCGTCGAGGAAAATGCTGCCATCACAAGACCGGTGGAAGATGCCGTAGGTCGGGCCAACAACGTGATTTTGTTTAAGAGCGCAAAGTACTCGATCGAGGCTCCCTTGTTGATTGGTGCGGCTTTTGCCGGCGCCAGCCCTGACCAACTGCGACAGGTTTCCGAGTTTGGTGTTCCTCTAGGAATGGCTTTCCAGCTTCGGGATGATGTGCTGGGTGTTTTCGGAGATCCGGCTGTGACTGGTAAGCCTGCCGGCGATGACCTTCGTGAGGGAAAGCGCACTGTTTTAGTGGGCTATACCCGAGCTTCTCTTTCAAATTCTGTTGGAAAACTCTTTGATGAGATGCTTTCTTCGCGCGAGCTCACAAACGAGCAAGTTGGATTTTTGCAGCAGACCATAATTGGCTCGGGCGCTCTAGAAAAAGTCGAACGAACAATTACTGAACTAGCCGATCAAGCAATGGCAGCTCTTAATCGAATCACGCTCGAGCCCCAGGCAATGGCACACCTAAAGACCATGGCCGAAAAGGTAATCAACCGCCAGGCTTAACTCGTTTGGTTTAGAGATCAATCATCTGGGCTAAGCGGCGAACCGGAGCTTTTTTACCCTCAAGCAATGACTGCAGTGGGGTCTGCCCCAATACATCTGAGTGCGTGTAAAGCCACTGAACTGATTCTTCGATGCTGTAGCCAGAATCAAGAAGCAAAATTATTGTTCCGCGAAGCGGTGGTAGCGGTTCGCCATCGACTATTAGTTCAGCTGGAATCATCAACTGGCCATCTTTTTTGACAGCTACCAGGCTGTGCTCTTCCAGCAGACGATTGACTCTGCCTTTAGGGATGCGCAGAGCTTCAGCGGCCTCGAGGACGGTGAGCCAATTGGTTACACTGCTGGTGGAATCATTCACCCTCTAAGCCTGCCACACCCGCGGGGTTCAGGGAATAACCTATTGGGCTGTGTGAAGCTTGAATGTGCCCATGGACCGCAACGATAAGTCAAAGCTGCCAATGAAACTGGCATTTCTTTCGGTGCCACTGGCTGCCGCCTCCCCCGTGTTTGCAGACTTACCCGCCACCGCAACCGAGACCTCAGAGATTCAAAAGAGTTCCGATGCTCCAACCCCGGTGGCTTCAACTCCAACCACCGAAGTTACCGCCGCAATTCCGGTGGTTTCGGAAACTACAAAGCCATCGACCTATCGGGTCAAATCTGGAGACACCGTCACTCAAATTGCCAAACGTTTTGGTCTATCGATTACCGCAATTGCGAAGCTCAATAACTTAGGGCCTAAATCCCTGATTCGAGTAGGGCAGGTAATCAAACTGGTCGGAAACACCCCGCCAGATATAGATGCAGAAAGCTACCGAGTAAAGCCTGGAGACACTCTTTCAGGTATTGCCAGCCGCCACAAGCTCACGCTTTCGGAACTGACATCTATAAATCGAATTAGCTCATCGACTTTGATTTACCCGGGTCAATTACTTAGGGTTGCAAAAGTCATTCCTACTTCTCAACCGCCTGTAAACGCCCCGGAGACTTATCAGGTGGTAGCTGGAGACTCACTGGACTCGGTGGCCCAGAAATTCGGGATGACTCTTAGCACTTTGCGCGAATACAACAATCTAGCTAAAGCCTCCATAATCTACGTGGGTCAAGTTCTAAATCTGAAACCTCCGGTGGGGCAAGCTAATGCCCCCGCGCCAAAACCCCCAAAGCCCGCTAGCTCAGCCAGCACACTCAGCGATGAGATTTCAAGCTTGGATCCTATGCGGCCCACAGGTGCGTGTTCGATTCACGGATTCCACACTGTGCTCTCAGGTGAAACCATAAGTCGAATTGCTGCGGTGTACGGAGTAAGCACGCAGTCGGTTCTAAGTGCAAACTCGCTTAGCTGGTCCAGCACCATTTACGTGGGCCAGCGTCTTATGATTCCTGGGGTTCACGAAATCAAGAACTGCCCGAGCATCACAAAAATGAGCCAAGAAATGAAGCAGAATGCTCAAGTTGTTTACCGGGTTGGAAAAGACCTGGGAGTTAGTGACTACGGAATCGTAATTGCGCTGGCAGCTGCAATGCAGGAATCAAGCCTTATAAACATCGACTACGGCGACCGGGACTCGGTGGGACTATTTCAGCAGCGCACCTCCCAAGGCTGGGGAACAATTTCACAAATCATGGACCCGAAGTATTCGGCAAGGGCTTTTTTCGGTGGACCAACTGGTCCTAACCCCGGAAAAATCCGAGGACTACTGGATATCAAAAACTGGTCAGCTATGTCCCTTGCCAAAGCCGCCCAAGCGGTTCAGATTTCGGCTTTTCCTGACGCCTATCAAAAGTGGGAACTCTCGGCTTGGAGCTGGTTCGATCAGATCGAATCAGAGATAAACAATGGCTAACTTATCCGGGCAACTGATTGCCAACCGCTATCAGGTGATCTCGCTGGTTGCCTCCGGTGGCATGGCCAGTGTGTATCTCGCCAATGATCAAGTGCTTGAGCGCAAAGTTGCGCTCAAGGTTATTCATCCACACCTTGCTAAAGACAAGTCCTTCGTTGAGAAGTTCCAGCGAGAAGCCAAGATGGCAGCGCAACTATCTCATCCGAACCTGGTAAACGTTTTTGATCAGGGCACTGACGGCGAGGTGATCTTTCTGGTCATGGAGTACGTGCCAGGAATAACTCTGCGCGATGCGATGAATGACTTCGGAGCGCTAGATACCAAGAAGGCACTCGAGATTATTGAACCGCTAACGGAAGCGTTGGCTGCCGCACATGCTGCCGGAATCTTGCACCGCGACCTAAAGCCAGAAAATGTCTTTCTTTCCGATGGCGGCAAAGTCAAACTCGGTGATTTTGGCCTGGCTCGAGAAATCACAGAACACACTCAAACCGGATCGGTAGTTGGAACTGTCGCCTACCTCTCCCCTGAGTTAGTGCTTAGAGGACAAGCCGATGCCAGAAGCGATATTTACTCTCTCGGAGTAATGATCTTCGAAATGCTAACCGGCAAGCAGCCCTACCAAGGTGAGCAGGCTGTTCAGGTTGCCTACCAACACGCTAACGAAAACATTCCTGCACCATCCACGCTCAACTCAAATGTCCCCGAGCTTTTGGATGAGATTGTGCTTTGGACTACCGCCAGAAACCCAAGCCAACGGCCAGCCTCAGCTGTGGCACTGCTTCCTGTTATTGCCAGGGCCAAACAGGACTTATCGCGCGGGCTCACCACCACCCTTTCCGAAATCGACAAGACGGCTCGAATCAATCTCGATCAAGACTTTGTTTCACCGGCTGGTGCAACGGAAGTTCTGAACGTTGCGGATATTGAGGAATTTGCATCCTCATCGTCTCTTGCCACCAAACTGGAAAAATCAAATAAGCGTTCAAAACTTTGGCTAACGATCTTTACGGTGATCGCACTGATGGGCGGTGCCGGCTCGGGATGGTGGTTCTCCTCTGGTCCTGGTGGACTGGCGGCAGTGCCTGACCTAACTGGTCGTACCTTGGAAGCTGCAGCAGAGGCACTTGACCCGCTCGGTGTGGTAATCGAGCAGTTGGAAGAAAACAGCGGCACCGTTGCCGAAGGTTTCATAACTCGAACTGAACCTGCAGCAGACTCCAGGGTGTTCAAGAACTCGGTTGTGAAGGTCTTTATCTCTCTTGGTCCTAAACAGCTGCCCGTTCCCGAAGCAAAAGGCCTAAGTGTGGAAGCAGCCAAGAAACTGTTGACTGATTCTGGATTTGTTGTCGGCTCCGTCAAGAACTTCTTTGGTGAAAAAGCTTTCGGGCAAGTAATTGGGCTATCTGCCCCAACTGGAACAATTCTCAATCAAGGCAGCGTGCTAGACCTCCTGGTATCAATTGGTGCGATCCCAGATGTTTTGGGGCTTAGTGCCGAGGCGGCCAGGGCGTTGCTCGCGGAAATTCCGATAACTATCGAAGAAGTTGAAGTATTCAATAACCAAATCCCTGCCGGTCAAGCGGTTGGATTAGTGCTTGCCGAAGACCCGCTGCCAGAAAATGGCAGCGCTGTCCTGGAAATTTCCAAGGGTCCAGAAATTGTGATCATGCCAAATACCGTTGGTGAAACAATCGCCGCTGCCAAGTCACTGCTTGAGAATCTTGGGCTACTGGTTGTAGTTGACACCAACCAACTCTCGACCAACTTTGGAATAGCCAAGGTAAAGCGTCAAAGTCCAGAAGCAGGCTCAGAAATTAGAGTCGGCGACAGCGTGACTATTATTTCTCGTTAGCGCTTAGCTAGAGCCTCAGAAACCAAGAATGCGAGTTCTAGTGACTGCATGTGATTAAGTCTTGGGTCACAAAGTGATTCGTAGCGAGACTCAAGTGTCTTTTCATCAATCATCTCTGAACCACCCAAGCACTCCGCAACGTCGTCGCCGGTTAGCTCGATGTGGATTCCTCCAGGGAATGTTCCAGCGTTACGGTGCACCTCGAAGAAGCCAGCTACTTCATCCATAACGTCATCAAATCTTCTTGACTTGTAGCCGTTCTTGGTTGTCATGCCGTTTCCGTGCATCGGATCGGTGATCCAAAGCGGCTTAGCATCACTTGCTTTGACTGCCTCAACGAGTTTTGGAAGCTTGTCGCGAATTTGACCTGCGCCCATGCGGGTGATGAAGGTCAAGCGGCCCGGTTCGCGATTTGGATCTAGCTTCTCAATCAAAGCCATGACATCCGCAACCTCTGTGCTCGGCCCGAGCTTGACACCAATTGGGTTTCTAATTCGAGACATGAAATCAACGTGAGCGCCATCAATGTTTCTGGTTCGCTCTCCCACCCAAAGGAAATGACCACTGGTGGCGTAGGGGTTTCCGGTTCGGGAATCAATGCGAGTCATTGGTCTTTCGTAATCGAACAACAAAGCCTCGTGCGAAACGTAGAATTCGGTAGCCTTCAGGGCGTCAAAGTCAGCTCCGCAGGCATCCATGAATCTAATCGCTCTATCAATTTCAGCAGCCAGCTGTTCGTAGCGAACGTTTGCTGGGTTGTCAGTGAAGCCCTTGTTCCATTCGTGAACCGAACGAAGATCTGCAAAACCACCGGTAGTGAATGCCCTAATCAAATTAAGAGTTGAAGCTGAGGTGTGGTACGCGCGTACCATTCTGTTTGGGTCAGTGGCTCTAGCCTCTGGAGTAAAGTCGTAGCCGTTTACTGCATCTCCGCGGTAGGCAGGAAGCGTCAAGTCTCCGCGGGTTTCAGTGTCGGAGGAACGAGGCTTGGCAAACTGTCCAGCCATGCGACCCATTTTTACCACCGGCATAGATGCGCCATACATCAAAACAACTGCCATCTGCAAAATGGTTTTTACACGACTTCGAATTCGATCGGCGGTTGCGTCAACGAAAGTTTCAGCACAGTCACCGCCCTGAAGCAAAAATGCCTTGCCCTCTGCAGCTGCTGCCAATCTTGTGCGAAGAGTGTCTACCTCACCGGCAAATACCAACGGAGGTAACACCGCAAGCTCATCGCGCGCAGCTTGAAGCTTGGCTTCATCAGTCCAGGTAGGTTGCTGAGCGGCAGTGAGGTTGCGGTAGTTATCCAGACCCTTGAGCACGGCCGGATCAGCTGCAATATTTGGTTCCTTCATCTTCTTACCTAGCGAGCGCAGCCCGCTTTTCCTTCACTGTTGAGGCGTACTGGTCAACGTACTCCTGGCCGCTTATCTTCTTTAGCTCGTACATGATCTCGTCGGTTACCGCTCGTAAAACAATGCGGTCACCTTCCATTCCATCAAATCTCGAAAAATCCAAGGGTTTGCCATAGACAATTCCAACCCTACGAACCCTAGGCAACCTGGTGCCAATTGGTTGAACTTTTTCGGTGTCGATCATGGCTACTGGAATAACCGGCACTTTAGCCTCAAGCACCATACGTGCAATTCCAGTACGTCCACGATAAAGCCTGCCATCGGGAGATCTTGTCCCTTCTGGGTAAATACCTAAAAGCTGGCCCTGCTCCAAAACACTTAGTCCGGTGTTGAGGGCGGCTTCGGATGCTTTGCCTCCGGAGCGGTCAATAGGTAGTTGTCCGGTGGATTTGAAAAACCACTTAACAAACCAGCCCTTAATGCCCTTGCCAGTGAAGTACTCACTCTTGGCTAAAAACACCACCGGTCTTGGGCACTGCAGCGGCAAAAAGATTGAGTCGGAAAACGATAGGTGGTTGCTTGCCAAAATAGCCGCTCCACTAGAAGGAACGTTTTCAACTCCGCGAACCCAAGGTCTAAAGATAAAGCGCAGCAAAGGTCCAAGAACGAACGTCTTTAGGATGAAATACGTCACGAAACCCTCCTTCGCTTACTCAAAAGTCTTAGTTTAGTTCTCTGGGCTAGGCAAACGCCTGGCGAGCTAGGTCAGCTGCCCCAATTAGGCCAGCCTGATTCAGGAAAGTTGCCTTTACTACCTTGAGTTCTGGGCGATAACCCTTAGCTGGCAGTGACTTCTCAAAAGATTCCCGGATCGGGTCAATCAACTTGTCCCCCACTGCGCTAACCCCACCGCCAATAACTGCCAGTTCTGGATCAAGAACCGGGACAAAAACTGACCCAAGGGCCGTCCCTAGGTGAGAACCGAGTTCGGTAATTAACTCACTGGCTCCAGGGTCATTTTCCAAAATCGCTTGATAGACCATCTCGCCACTTAGCTCACCATCGGCAGCGGCAAGCTCCTTGAGCCTTTGCCCTTTAGGTGAATCTGAGTAAGCAAGCTTCCTAGCAGCCAGAAGCAAAGCGGTTCCAGACGCGTAGGTTTCAAGGCATCCCTTGAGTCCACAGCCACAGATCCTTCCTCCCGGAACTGCTAAGACGTGGCCAAGTTCTCCTCCGATACCAAAACCACCCTTGAGCAATCTGCCTTCGGAGATAATCGCTCCACCAACCCCAGTTCCGATGGTGAGCATGATCATGCTCTGAACGTCCTTGCCCGCACCAAACCTAAATTCGGCCCAGCCGGCAGCGTTGGCGTCATTTTCCAAAAGCACGGGATAAGAAGTCTTGCTCTCAATGCGAGATTTCAAAGGTTCGTTGCGCCAGGCTGTGATATTCGGCGCGTGGTACATAATCTCGCGGTCAACGCTTAGAAATCCTGCCGCAGCCACTCCGACTCCAACTATTTGGCTATCGCCGGTTAGTTGGTCAATTACGGAGGCAATGGCTTCTACCATTTGGCCGGAATCGCCAATTGGAGAGGGGACGCGAAGCTCTTTGAGAATTGCTCCGGATTCGTCGACCAGCGCCCCGGCGATTTTGGTTCCACCGATGTCTATGCCAACCGCGTGCATCAAAGCCCTATCAAGAATTGTCGGAAAATAAGCTAAGTATGGAGTTTACCTTGCCCATACAGCCCTTTATAAGGCCTAATTAGATGCCTGCTGGCGGGGTTTTGACTATAGTTATTGGAAATCCCGAGAAGACGGAGTCAAAGATGAGATCCTACGAGCTACCTAGCCTGGTTGTATCCCGAAGCACCGAAAACATCACCGATCTGTTGATTCAGAGAGTCAAGAAAACTCCTGGCATTTCTTTGTTTGGGATTGAAGATACCCCCGGCACCTGGCGCGACGTCAGCGCTCAGGCATTTCTAGAGCAGGTCCAAGACTTAGCGCGAGGATTCATCGCGGCAGGAATCAAGCCCGGCGATGCAGTTGCTCTGATGAGCCGCACGCGCTACGAGTGGGCGTTGATTGATTTCGCTCTTTGGTTCGCAGGCGCGGTTTCTGTTCCCATCTATGAAACCAGTGCTCCAGCACAAATTGAATGGGTGCTTGCGGACTCCGAAGCTGTGGCTTTGATCGTTGAGACCAAGGATCACCAGGACAGGTTCGAAAAGATCAAGTCCAACACCCCGCTTGTCAAGCAACTCTGGAGGCTGGACGATGATTCACTGTTCAAGCTTGTTGGTTTGGGTAAATCTGTCACTGAAGACCAGGTCGAGAAAGCCCGCACCTCTCGAGGTCTAGATGATCTTGCAACCATCATCTATACCTCGGGTACAACAGGTAAGCCAAAGGGCTGCGAACTTTTGCACAGAGGATTCGTGGATCTTTCAAAAAACTCACAGCTAGAACTGCCTGAGGTTGTAAAGGAAGGAAATGGCACCTTGCTGTTCCTTCCACTAGCCCACGTCTACGCCAGGTTCATTTCTATTCTTTGCGTTCACGGAGGAATCCGCGTTGGCCACCAACCAGACACCAAGAATGTGGCAGCCGGTATGCAGTCCTTCAAACCGAACTTCCTTTTGGCAGTGCCAAGAGTATTTGAAAAGGTTTATAACTCTGCCGAGCAGAAAGCCGAAGCAGGCGGCAAGGGCAACATCTTCCGCAAAGCCGTTCAAGTTGCCATCGACTACTCAAGAGCTCAAGACACAAAGAAGGGCCCCTCTCTTGGGCTCAAGCTTCAGCACAAGGTTTTTGATGCACTCGTTTACAAGAAACTCCGCGCTGCTATGGGTGGAAAAGTTGAGTATGCGGTTTCCGGTGGAGCACCTCTAGGTGAGCGCCTAGGACACTTCTTCCGCTCAATTGGGCTAGTTGTTCTAGAAGGCTATGGCCTTACTGAAACTTCTGCTCCAGCGATGATCGGTAGGCCGAACGATGCTCAAATCGGCAAAGTGGGTCGAGTGCTTCCAGGATGTGCCGTAAAGATAGCTGACGACGGTGAGATCTTGCTGAAAGGCTCCAATGTGCTTCGTGGCTACTGGAAGAATCCAGAAGCCACAAAGGCATCCATCCAGGACGGTTGGTTTAGAACTGGAGATATCGGTGAGCTCGACGAGCAGGGCTTTATCTCAATCACCGGACGCAAGAAAGAGCTAATTGTTACCTCGGGTGGTAAAAATGTTGCCCCGACCGCCCTTGAAGATCCGCTACGTGCAAGCCCGATTATTGGCCAAGCTGTTGTGATTGGTGATCAGCGTCAGTTTGTTTCGGTACTGATTTCCCTTGACCCAGAAATGCTTCCGGTGTGGCTAGGCAACAACGGCCAAAAGGCTGATTTGACCTTGGCGCAGGCAGCTAAAAATCCAGTAGTTTTGGCTGAGCTTCAGCGCAAAATCGATGAGGTCAATGCCACGGTTTCTAATGCCGAAGCCATCAAAAAGTTCGCAGTTATTGAAAGCGAGCTTTCTGAAGAATCTGGGCACTTAACTCCATCGCTGAAAATCAAGCGAGAGGCAGTGACGAGGGACTTCGCACCTGTTATCGATGAGATCTACGGCGGAGCGCCAACCACATCAGAGGCGCTCAAGATTCAGGATTAGTTGCGCATAAACCAGGTGGTGTCGCGAAGCGCTGCCATGCAGACTTTGCGTGCCTCAACTTCGAGTCGGTCTAGATAAACCAGACCATTCAAGTGGTCAACCTCATGCTGAAACACCTGGGCAAGCAAGCCTTCTGCTTCTTGCTGAATCACTTCACCTGTCACTTTCTGGCCACGAATAACCACTTTGGAATACCTCGGGGTTTTGCTCCAGATTTCCGGCAATGATAGGCAGCCTTCATCAACTTCAATTAGCTCACCTGATTGCTCAATGATTTCAGGATTTATAAAGTGCCCAACAACGCCCTCGACGTGATAGCCAAAGGCTCGAAGGTCAACCCCGATTTGATTGGCAGCTACCCCCGCTCGACCCGTGATTGCGGTGGTCTGCTCTAGATCGACAACAAGCGAACGAACGGAATCAGAAATCTCGTTGATCGGTTGAGAGACGGTTTTGAGAATGGGGTCTCCGAATAACCGGATCTCGCGCACTGCCATTTGCTGTTACAGCGGTGTGACGATTGAACCGATTACTTCGGCAGCTAGATCGCGCGCAGCGTCTCTGGTCTGCTTTTTCAGTTCGTTGAATTTGATTACAGATCCAGCTGCAAGAGCAGGGTCGTAAGGAATACGAATCACTGAGCGAACTCGAGTTTTGAAGTGCTGTTCAATTTCGTCAAGCTTGACCAAAAGAGTGGCTTGGGTTGCTGTGTTCAAAGCCACAACTGAGTTTCTTACTAGCTCGCCGTAGCCATTGGCCTCGAGCCAAGTCAGGGTTTCAGAAGCAAGTCTTGCCTCATCAACCGAGCCACCGGAGACGATAACGATGGAACTAGCTCGCTGAAGTGTTGGACGCATCACGGAGTGAACAATTCCGGTACCGCAGTCCGTGATCACAATCGAATAGTAGCGAGCTGCCATGTCGGCAACTACGTTGTAGTCGCCCTCGTTGAAAGCTTCTGAAAGCATTGGGTCGGCATCGGATGCCAGAACATCCAACCTAGTTTCATCTCTGGAGACCATGTTTGAAAACTCGGAGAAACCGTCGATTGCTGCAGCACGGTTTACAACATCTCGAACGGTGAATCTGGTTGATTTACTTACTCGCTCAGCCAGTGTTCCACGGTCTGGGTTTGCATCAATTGCAATGACGCGGTCTTCACGAACCTGGGCGAGAGCCATTCCTAGAAGAGTAGAGATGGTGGTCTTTCCAACTCCTCCCTTTCGAGTAAGAACCGGAATGAACTTGGCTCCACCTTCAAGCACTGCACCAATGCGGGCATCCATAGCTTTGCGAGCCTTGACCTTAGGTGAGTCACCTGGGTTCCAAAGCTTGAGAGTTAGGTAGTAAGCAAACTTTCTCCAACCTGACTCAGGTGAAGGACGGAACTTAGCTGAGTCGTCCAATAAACGATCGGCAGTAAGCATCGCGGCAGGTTCTGGCTCATCAAATACTTCGCCGCGCAGGCTGTCTCTTCTGGAGTAGCGGGACTTGGTTGTTTCGATCTCGCTGGAAGCCGGTTCTGCTTCTACTACGGCAGCGGTTGATGCCACAACGGCAATTGAAGACGTTGCCGGAGAAAGATCAATTTCCTCAGAAGCTGCTTTCGAATCAGAGCCTGAGAGTGAGCCGAAGTCAGCAGGGTTGACATCGGGTGCGCTTTCGCCAAGACCCTTGCCCTCTTCTTCAAAGCGCGTCTCTTTTTTCTTTGCCAAGAAAACTCCTAAATTTGCCCCCGGTAAATCAACTCGCCCTATTCTAAAGCAGTTGAGAAGGTGCTGCTAGCTGGCCTCTATTTCAAGGATCAAGTCCCCAGCTTCTACGGCTTGAGTAGCTGGAATAGCCAGTCTTTTGACCACTCCGGAGATGCTGGCAGTAATTGTTGCCTCCATTTTCATAGCTTCAATGCTCGCAACGGCTTGACCCAACTCGACCCTGGTGCCAACAACAGTTTTTAGTGTGACTACTCCCTGGAACGGAGCAGCAACGTGACCTAAGTTTGATGGATTAGCTTTTTCAGCAACGATTACATCGCTTACAATCTTGCGATCTCTAACGTTCACAGGTCGAAGCTGACCGTTGAGTGTTGTCATGACAGTTCTAAAGCCCTTGGCATCAGGAGTTCCAATGGCCTCGAGACCGATGTAAAGTCGAAGACCCTTGGAAAGCTCGATCATGTGTTCAACACCTTGTTCAAGCCCATAAAGAAAATCAATGGTGTCAACTTGATCGAGACGACCATAGTTCTCGCGCATCTTGCTGAATTCCTTGAACGGTGCTGGGAATAAAAGTCTGTTCAGAGTAGCTCGACGATCAAGGGAACTTCCCTCAAGCATTGCCAGATCTTGGTCTGAAACAGGCTCAATTCCGAACTTTAGCTGGCGTCCTTTAAGGACTTTGGTTCTAAATGGTTCTGGCCATCCGCCAGGAAGATCGCCCAATTCTCCGGCCATGAAACCAACAACTGAATCGGGCACATCGTAGTTCTGCGGATTGTTTTCGAAATCAGCAGGGTCGGCATCAACAGCAACTAAGTGCAGAGCTAGATCGCCAACAACCTTTGAAGATGGAGTGACTTTGGTTGGCCGACCGAGAATCTGGTTGGCTGCCGCATACATGTCCTCGATCTTCTCGAACTGATCTCCCAGACCTAAGGCGATAGCCTGCTGTCTCAGATTCGAAAGCTGACCGCCTGGAATCTCGTGCTTGTATACCCGACCGGTTGGGCCAGGCAAGCCCGATTCAAACGGAGCGTAGATCTTTCTCACAGCTTCGAAATAAGGCTCTAGTTTCGTAAAAGCCGAAAGCTCAATACCTGAGTCGTGCTTGGTGTTTGCCAATGCGGCAATCAATGAAGAAGCAGAAGGCTGAGAAGTTGTTCCAGCCATCGGAGCGCTAGCTACGTCAACTGCATCTACCCCAGCTTCAATGGCTGCCAGCAGGGTTGCAAGCTGTCCGCCGGCAGTGTCGTGGGTGTGCAGGTGAACAGGAAGATCAAATCTTTCACGAAGTGCACTAACTAGTTGCCTAGCAGCTTCTGGTCGCAAGAGTCCAGCCATGTCCTTGATTGCGATGATGTGCGCGCCGGTTGCGACAATTTTCTCTGCCAGCTTTAGGTAGTAATCCAGTGTGTAGAGATCTTCCTTAGGGTCGATCATGTTTCCGGAGTAGCAAATTCCAACCTCAGCAACCGCGGTTCCAGTATCTAGAACGGCCTGAATAGCTGGACGCATCTGCTCAACATCGTTTAGCGCATCGAAGATGCGGAATATGTCGACTCCGCTTGCAGTGGCTTCTTGAACAAACGCCTTCGTCACAGCTTCTGGATACGGGGTGTAGCCAACCGTGTTTCTTCCGCGAAGCAGCATTTGAATGCAAAGGTTTGGCATTGCCGCGCGAAGAGCTTCGAGTCTTTCCCAAGGATCCTCTGCCAAAAAGCGCAGAGCGACATCGTAGGTAGCTCCTCCCCAAGCTTCGACTGACAAAAGTTCAGGGGTAATTCGCGCAACGTGCGGAGCAACCTGAACTAGGTCACGAGTTCTTACTCGGGTAGCCAGAAGCGACTGGTGGGCATCTCTAAAAGTGGTATCCGTTATAGCCACCTGCTTTTGTTCACGAAGCGCTTTAGCAAAGCCCTTGGGTCCAAGCTCCAACAGACGTTGCCTAGAACCAGCAGGTGCTGGAACGCTTAGGTCAACATCAGGAAGTTTCAGCGCAGGGTTTGCGTAGTTCAAGCGGGGACCATTTGGCTGGTTCACTGTTGTCTCAGCTAACCACTGCAACAGCTTTGTTCCGCGGTCCTGAGATGGCCTGGTTAGGAAAAGCTGAGGTCGTTCATCAATAAAAGATGTACTGAGGTCTCCCGAGGAGAACTCTGGGTCTGCAAGCACTGCTTGCAAAAATGACACGTTCGTCGAGACTCCCCGAATTCTAAACTCCGCTAGCGCACGACGTGCTCGCATAACTGCGGCCTCAAAGCTTTTTCCGCGAGCAATTAGCTTCACGAGCATCGAATCAAAGTGTGGGGAGATCTCAGCTCCAGTTGAAACTGTTCCACCGTCGAGCCTGATTCCGGCTCCTCCTGGAGAGCGGTAGGTGGTGATTTTCCCAGTGTCAGGTCTGAAATTTGCCGCTGGGTCCTCGGTAGTTATGCGGCACTGCAGTGCAAAACCGTGCATGGTGATCTTTTCTTGGGTTAGCCCCAAATCCGCCAGAGACTCCCCTGCAGCAATGCGCATCTGCGACTGCACTAGGTCAATATCGGTGATTTCCTCGGTGACGGTGTGCTCCACCTGGATTCTCGGGTTCATCTCAATAAAGACGTGCTTGCCCTTGTTTGGACCCACAGTGTCCACCAGGAACTCAACTGTTCCCGCGTTCTCGTAACCGAGCTCCTTTGCGAAGTTGACTGCATCTTTATAGAGCTGCTGACGCAAGGTTTCATCAATGTTCGGGGCTGGGGCAATTTCAACAACTTTTTGATTTCTGCGCTGGATTGAGCAGTCGCGTTCAAATAGGTGAACCACGTTTCCTTGCCCGTCGGCAAGAATCTGAACTTCGATATGCCTAGGTCTAAGCACTGCCTGCTCTAGAAAAACCCTTGGGTCTCCAAAGGCACTCTCGGCCTCGCGGGAGGCTTCGGTGATTGCTTGAGCTAGTTCTGACTCTTGAGCCACGCGGCGCATTCCGCGACCACCACCACCGGCTACTGCCTTTACAAATAGTGGGAAGCCAATTTCCTTGGCAGCTTTGAGCAATTCTTTCGCGTCAGCTGAAGAACTTGAGGATTTCAGGACTGGGACACCGGCTCTGGCTGCGGCGGCAATTGCGTTTACCTTGTTTCCGGCAAGCTCAAGAATCTCAGACTTAGGTCCGATAAAGGCAATACCGTTGTCTCTTGCTGCTTGAGCAAGTTCTGGGTTTTCAGATAAAAATCCATAGCCTGGATAAATTGCATCTGCGCCGCATTCTTTGGCAACTCTGATGATTTCCGATACATCTAGGTATGCACGAACAGGATGACCAACTTCACCAATCTGATAAGCCTCATCGGCTTTCTGGCGGTGGGTAGAATTTCGATCCTCGTAAGGAAAAACTGCCACGGTGCGGGCGCCAAGTTCATAGGCAGCACGAAAGGCACGAACGGCGATTTCGCCCCTATTTGCAACAAGAATCTTGTTAAACATCAGTTCCTTACCTGAAAGTGCAGTTTCGCTTCAAAGCTACGCCCAATAAAAAGGTAGCCTATTTGGGTGTATGTACTAAGTGTCAGTTCCCTAAAAGGCGGGGTCGGAAAGACCACCGTAGCCTTGGGGCTGGCCTCTGCTGCTTTGAATAGAGGACTTCGCACCTTGGTGGTTGATCTAGACCCGCAGTCTGATGCAACCACTGCTCTCGGTGCCACTCGTGAATTGAAGGCAACTTGTGCTGAGGTTCTCAAACTTCCCAAGCACGCCAATGTGCATAAGGCAATCGTAGTCAGTGATTGGGAGTCTTTGTCAGGTGGAGTTATGGACCTGTTACCAGGAAGCCCAAAGGTAGTCGAGTTTGATAGCCCAACTCCAACAAAGCGAGACCTATGGAGGCTAGAGGAGGCTCTGAGCCGAGTCGAGACAGAGTACGACATCGTGATCATCGATACCCCGCCATCCCTGAATGGACTTACTCAATTGGCCTGGACTGCCAGCGACAAGGTGTTGATTGTTGCAGAACCATCGATTTTCTCGGTGCTGGCAGCCGACCGCGCCATCAGGGCCATCGCTGAAATCAGTAAGCAAACAGCTGGAAGACTTCAAGCTCTTGGTGTTCTAGTCAATAGATACATCCCGGCATCCAAAGAGCACCAGTTTCGCTACGCAGAGTTGGAGCAGTTGTTTGGTCCAAAGCTTTTGTCAATTGCTATCGAAGAGCACTCCGCTATTCAACAGGCTCAAGGTGCGGCGCGACCAATCCACAGCTGGCCAGGAGAAATTGCATCCAAGATGGCTCAGAACTTTGAGGATGTTTTGGAGAAGGTCTTCGAGGCTCCAGCTATTGAGCACAGCTCAAGATCTCTTAAGCGCAACAAAAAGGCAACCAAGTCGGTTCGAATCAGAAGAGGTTCATCGCTAGAAGCGGTTCTGAACCTGGATGATGACTAAAAGCTAAACAGCTTTTCTGCTTGCCCGTCTTGCTGCAAGCTCATCCATGTCATCTAGGTGCAATGTAGCGATGTTCACTAGTGAAGCTTCCACTTCACGAAGCACTCGGCCAACAGCGATTCCGAAGACTCCCTGTCCTCTGCCAAGAAGGTCAATTACTTCATCCTCTGATGTGCAAAGGTAGACTCTCGCCCCATCGCTCATCAGGGTAATTCGTGCAAGATCGTTTAGTCCCGCAGCGCGCAACTGGTCAACCGCGATACGGATCTGCTGAAGAGATACACCGGTATCTAGAAGACGCTTGACAAGCTTTAGAACCAAAATGTCACGGAACGCGTAAAGACGCTGTGAACCAGAACCTGTTGCTGAGCGAACAGAAGGCTGAACTAGAGAAGTTCGATCCCAATAGTCAAGCTGTCGGTAGCTGATTCCAGCAGCAGAGGCCGCAGCAGTTCCGCGGTAGCCAACTTTAGGGTCCTGGGAAATTAGGCCGTCAGTAAAGAGCATGCCGTCTTCAAAAATTGAGTTGTCAGACATTTCACGCTCCCTTGGAAATTAGGCTTCAAGGCTCTAATTGTCCCCTCTTGGAGGTAACAACACCAGTTAATCCTGCCTTACGGCGTGTCGGGTGCGTAGGTAAAGGGTTTGCTACTGGTCGATCTTGGAAATAACCGACTTTATAAGCTCACCGCGGATGGCGGCGAACTGATTCTCGATTTCCTGGGCGTAATGAGCAGCTCTTGATTTGCTGGCCGCTTCGTTCTTGCCCAATACCGGTGCAACAACGCCCTCGATGATTCCAATCTCACGCTCGGCAGATGCTTTTAGTCCGCGAAGGTGCCTGGGTGAAATTCCAAACCGCTGCAGATGAACAATCGCTCTTGCAATTTCTAAGTCGGAAGATTCAAATGGCTCTTTTGCAATCAAGGTAAGAGTCTGGGCTTCTTGAAGTAAGCCGGCGCTGATTCCAGTTTCGCTCATGAGAGCTACCTTGGTTAGCTTGATTGGGTTTTTTGGCTGGAGCTTAGAAACCGAAGACTGCACCTGAGGAAGGTTTGGGCTTTTTCCGGAATCGAGTTGCTCCAGGTATTCGCGGATAACGCGCAGTGGAAGATACTGATCTCTTTGCAGCTCGAGAATTACTCTGGTGCGCTGAACATCCTGCTCGGAAAACTTTCGGTAACCTGCTGGAGTTCGCTGAGGCTCAATTAGGCCTTGCTCTTCGAGAAAGCGAAGTTTAGAAGGCGAAAGATCTGGAAACTCTGGATTTAGCACGCTGAGCACTTGACCGATAGTGAACAACTTCCCGCTTGAGGAAATTGCCCTAACGTTGCTCTGCGCTGAACCCATTAGTTGTTGCCTGCTGCTTTCGAAGAATAAAACGTAAGTCGGAATTTACCGATTTGAACTTCGGCACCCTCTTCTAGCAGGGCACTCTCAATCCGAACCCCATCGTAATAGGTTCCATTCAGCGATGCCAAATCCTCAACTTGGAAGGAGTTGCCGTGACGATGGAATTCAGCATGCCTTCTCGAGACAGTCACGTCGTCTAGAAAGATATCCGCATTTGGATGTCTGCCGACGGTGGTGACATCGCTATCAAGCAGGAACCTTGCTCCAGCTTTAGGTCCTGCTCGGACAACCAACAGGGCGTGCCGTGCTGGAAGGGCGTCAACAGCGGCCTGGTGCTCAGGGCTCAGGGACTGGTTTTCCTCGTTTAGCCACTCGGAGTTGAAGCGAAGGGTCGATTCGACCTCGTTCTTGCCCTGGTTATCTTCCATCACTCTCCCCTTTTGCTTACATTTACATTAGTGGCTTTCTGACGCTCTTTCCGAATCAGTAAAACCAGGTGCCAGAGATAGACAAAGCCCGACCACCAGTAAAGAGCCACTCCCCAGAGGGCAAAGGCCCAGGCAATCGGGGTGATGATAAATGCTGCCTCGGTGAAGATCTTCCCCATGAGCAAAAGCGGGAAGGAATAAAGCAGAGCGAAGGTACTGGCCTTGCCTAGGTAGTGAACCGGAAGCGACCGGTATCCCACCGATGCCAAGACCGGAAGAGACACAAGCATCAGCACATCGCGCAAGATTACAAGACCAGCAAGCCACCAAGGAACATATCCCGTGGCAGATAGCGCCAGCAAGGTAGCGAAGATGTAGAGTCTGTCGGCAACTGGATCAAGCATCTTGCCAAGCTTTGTGGTCTGGTTCAGCTTTCTAGCCAAGTACCCATCTAGAAAATCGGTTAGCCCGGCAACAGCCAAGACAACAATCGCCGCTAGAAAAAACTCATCGAGCAGAAACCATAGAAATACCGGGACCAACGCAATTCGAAGAAAGCTCAAAAGGTTGGGGATGTTGACTACCTCACCATTGAGAAAGCCAGCTGATTTGCCCGAGGTCATGGCTTGAGTCTATTGGGTTTGAGATTGTCAAAGAGATTGTCTTGGCTGCCTTGTCGGGCTAGCGGGATTTGAACCCACGACCTCTTGACCCCCAGTCAAGCGCGCTACCAAGCTGCGCTATAGCCCGTTCTTGGAAGAATTCTAGCGCTTGCGTTTTTCGCGGACCCGCATCGATACTTCGATCGGAGTTCCCTCAAACCCAAAGCTTTCGCGAAGGCGTCTAACAATGAACCTGCGGTACTGGGGATCCAAAAAGCCTGTTGTGAAAAGGATGAACTTCGGCGGTCTAGTCGAAGCCTGGGTTGCGAACAAAATTCTAGGCTGTTTGCCACCTCGCACCGGGTGAGGAAACTCCATTGCGAGTTCCTGTATAAAGGTGTTTAGCTTTCCGGTTGGAATTCGAAGGTCCCAGCTGTGCAGGGCAACTTCCAAAGACGGCACCAGCTTTTCCAAGTGCCTGCCGGTTAGCGCAGAAATATTCACCCTTGGCGCCCAAGACACGTGAGCTAGATCTTGCTCAATTTCTCGCTCGAGATAGCGTCTTCGCTCCTCATCGAGCTGATCCCACTTATTGAATGCCAGCACCAGCGCGCGGCCCGATTCCAGTGCCAGGTCAACAATTCGAATATCGCCTTCGCTGATTGGCTCAGTGACATCGAACAAGATAACTGCAACTTCAGTTCGCTCAAGGGCTGCAGCTGTTCTCAAAGACGCGTAAAAATCCGCTCCTTGGGCGAGCTTGATGCGCCTTCTGATACCTGCGGTGTCTACAAAGCGCCAGATCTTGCCACCGAGCTCAATTTGCTCATCGACCGGGTCACGGGTGGTTCCAGCAATCTCGCTAACAACAGCTCGGATGCTGCCGGCAGCCTTATTCAAAAGTGAGGACTTGCCCACGTTAGGTCGTCCAATGAGTGCAACTCTTCTGGGTCCGCCAAACTCCTGCTGGGCAACAGTGGAAACACTCGGAAGCTTCGATAGTGCGACATCCAGCATGTCCGCCACCCCCCGACCGTGAACGGCGGAAACAGGAAGTGGCTCGCCAAGACCTAGGGACCAAAGCGCAGCAGCTTCTGGTTCTTGTCTGGCATCGTCAATCTTGTTGGCAACTAGAACAACTGGCTTACCTGATGCTCGAAGCATCTTCACCACTCGCTCATCGCTTGCGGTTGGACCAACCATCGCATCCACAACAAACAAGACTGCATCAGATAGCTCAACTGCAACCTCGGCCTGGGCGGCAACAGCTGCATCAATACCCTTGGGGTTCGGCTCCCAACCACCGGTATCAACCAGTGTGAACTTGCGGCCGTTCCATTCGGCTTTGTATGAAACGCGGTCCCTTGTGACACCGGGAACATCTTCGACAACGGCTTCGCGTCGGCCAAGAATTCTATTTACCAGGGCTGATTTGCCAACGTTTGGGCGACCAACAATTGCCAGCACCGGTAAGGCCGGCAGGTAGCCCGGAACAGCAGAATCATCAAGTTCTATATCGAGAAGCGCTAAGTCTTCTTCATCTAGTTCGTATTCGCTAAGGGAGCCGCGCAGCACGTCAGCGCGCGCTTGCTCGTCGAAGTTCTCTTCGTGATCCATAGTTCCCTAGCTTTATTTAGTGGTTGATTAGATCAACCAGGGCAGCCACGGAACCTTCAAGTGAAAGATCTGTGGTGTCTAGCAGTGTTACCCCGGGCGCAGGATTTAGAAAATCCACCACTTTGGAGTCTTTCTTGTCCCGATCGCTTACCTGAGCCGAAATTGAACCATCGGCCTGCAGATCAACTGCTCTTCTTCCAAGTCTAACTTCTTCACTGGCAGTTAGCAGCACCCGAGTTTGGGCATCAGGCAGGACAACTGTGGTGATATCTCGTCCTTCAACGATGATTCCGGGCAATTGGCAGGCAGCTGCAATAGATCTAGTGATCTCGCGCATAAATGCCCGCACCTTTGGCTGAGCTGCTACCTTACTGACGTTCAGCTCTACTTCTTTAGACCGAATACCTTCTGTAAGGTCAGCGCCACCAACTTTGACCCAATAGTTCGATGGATCGGTCGAAATTGAGTAAGGAAAGATTTTCCCTAGATCCAGCTCCCCCACTTTTTCGAGATCAAGGTCATTGTTTAGCGCAGTGAGAGTAAGGGCTCGGTAGCCAGCTCCAGTATCGAGATAGCCAAAGCCAAGTTCCTGTGCAGCCTTTTTGGAAACACTCGATTTACCTGATCCTGCTGGTCCATCGACTGCTACAACTACCTGACTCATCCGACTATTTTCCAGCCGCGGTTAGTTAGCTCAGATACCAACTGCTTTTCAGCTGAAGGAAGAACGTATAGCTCAGGTAATCCAACCGCTGCTCCAGTTGCGTGCTCAAGGGTCAAATCCTCAAGGTTGATTCCAACCTCACCGACCTCCGTAAGCAATCTTGCAAGCTCACCCGGCTTATCGTCAATCATGACAATCACCTTGGAGTACTGGGTTGCCGATTGACCGTGCTTTCCAGGAATTCGAGCAACCCCTAGATTTCCTGCTTCCAAAAGCTTGCCCAAAGAAGCAAGAGAACCAGGCTTGCTAACTTGCTGCAACGCTTCAAGAACTTGATCCAGATCAACCTTTAGTGCCTGAATCACCTTTGCAACTTCTTGACTGTTAGCGGCAAGAATCTGAATCCAGAGCTTTGGATCAGAGGCTGCGATACGGGTGGTGTCTCTAAGACCCTGGCCAGCCAGAGATACATCTTTTGATTCCGAGTCGAAGAGTCTGGCGGCAAGAAGGGAAGCTACTAACTGTGGCGCATGAGAAACCAGGGCAACCGCACGGTCGTGATCGTTTGGATTCAAGTGCACCAAGGTTGCGCCAAGATCTAAAGCCAATGCTTCAACCAAGTCAACCGAGGACTTAGCGGATTGCTTGCTAGGGCTAATCACCCAGGGTCTTCCAATAAAGATGTCGCTTCTTCCGGCAAGTGCGCCGGCTTGCTCGCGCCCGGCCATCGGGTGCGATCCGACGTATCTGGAAAGATCAGCTGTTGTTTCCTCTAGCTTTTCGAGAATTGTAGCTTTCACACTTGCAACATCGGTCACTGTGGCATTGGGGTGAAGCTCGAGTTGGTGCGCAATAACTGAAGCCGTGACATCTGGCGGAACGCAAACAATCACAAGAGCTGGGTTCTGCCCATCTTTGAACACTTCGCCAGCTCCGAAGTCAACTGCAAGATCCTGAACAGCTGGTGAGCTATCAGAGATAAGAACTTGAACCCCGGCTTGCGTGAGAGCAAGGCCAATGGAGGTTCCAATTAGGCCGGAGCCTACGATTTTTACTGGTCCGGCTACGCGCGCTGTGCTCACTGCGCTAAATCCAAGCGGAGAGCAGTAGCGCCCCGCAGGTAGATGTGCTGAATTTCGCTTCTAGGAATATCCAAATCTGCGTTGATCAAAACCCGAATAACTCTCGGCATTGCTCCAGCAACGTCCATTTCAACAAAGCACATAAGCGGAACATCGCCAAGGCCGAGCTCTCTGGCGGCAAGGGCTGGGAATTCAGATGTGATGTCGGGGGTAGCGGTGAAAAGAATAGAAATCAACTTAGAAGAATCAACGTTGTTGGCGTGGAGAGTTTTAGACAAAAGCTCAGCGGTTGATTTGAGCAGGTGTTCGCGCTCATCGCTATCTAGCTGGATCGCTCCCCTGATTGCTCGCATTGCCATCTCATTGCCTCTTCTTGTCTGCCGCTTTCAAAAGCACACCGACCTCTATTTTACTGAGCTGACGGATATGTCCTAGGTTCAAGTGGCCTAAATGTAGCGGACCAAATTGTCGTCTAACCAGCGCTACAACGGGAAATCCAACAGATTCGAACATTCGACGAACGATTCTGTTCTTTCCGCTGTGTAGCTCAATCTCAACCAGGCTGTGGTTTCCCGACGCCGAGAGCAGTCTTGCCTTATCGGCTCTAGCCGGGCCATCTTCGAGCTCTACCCCAGCAATCAACTTGTTTAAGATTGGCTGAGTAATCTGTCCGTGAACTTTAGCTTGATAAGTCTTGGTCACCTCAAAAGATGGGTGCAAAAGCTTATGAGCCAGATCTCCATCGTTGGTCAAAAGCAGCAGTCCAGTAGTTTCTGCATCTAGCCTTCCGACATTGAAGACTCGCTCGTAATCGAGCGCATACTGACTCAAATCAGGTCGACCATGTTCATCCTGCATGCTGCTAACTACCCCGTAGGGCTTGTTCAGCATTAGGTAAACCTTGGTGACATCCAGCTGGATTGGTGTTCCCTTGACTACTACCTTGTCGCGCTCTGGATCAATTCTGGTTCCAAGCTCGGTGACGACCTTGCCATTTACCTTTACAGAACCGGCAACAATCATCTCCTCGCAAACGCGCCTGGAGGCAACCCCTGCAGCAGCTAAGACTTTTTGAAGTCTTATCCCTTCGGGTTTATCGCTCATTAAAGTCACTGTTTATATCGGGTAGGTAAGGGCTAATCGGTGGAAGCTGGTCCAGCGAATTAATCCCCAACTGCTCAAGAAGCAACGAAGTAGTTCCGTAGTGAATCGCTCCGGTTTCAGAGTCAGTGTAAAGCTCGGTGACTAATCCTCTTGAAGTTAAGGTGCGAACAACGGAGTCGACGTTTACTCCACGAATCGAAGCAATCTGGCCACGTGCGATTGGCTGCTTGTAAGCAATAACCGACAGAGTCTCAAGTGCAGCCTGGGAAAGCTTAGTTGGGTTCTCGTTGGCAATAAACATCTTTACTGCCCAGTCGTAGTTTTCGCGAACGTAGATTCTCCAACCACCGGCCACTTCACGAAGCTCAAATCCTCTGGCGCCGATTCCATCCTTGCCTTCGTAGTCTTCACGAAGCTTGTGAACCGCATCACGCACCTGATTCACTGGAATCTCTAGCGCGGTCGCAAGGGCAACCAATGAGATAGGTGCATCGGTAACCATCAAGATTGCCTCGATAGCTCCCTCGATGCTTTCTTCCTGCAGTGTGTTTTCGAATTCCTGATTCTCATCAAGAGTCATAGTCAGCTCCCAGACTTGCTAGTTGTTCATCATCAAAGTGGTCAGCCTGCCAACTGATCTGAAGATCAGCCAGCGGGCTATCCTGGTGCATTGCAATCGCCGAGAGGCGATACAGCTCCAACACGGCAAGGAACCTTGCCACCACAACTGCTCGATCCGATACGTCACGAATCAGATCAAAAAATGTAAGGCTCCCGGCCCTTCGAAGCCTCAAGATAACTTCAGTGGCTTGCTCTCGAATGCTAACCGCTGGAGCGTGAAGGTGAGTTAGTCCAATTCCTGGAATCTCCCGAGGTGTGAAAACATCCAAGGAAAGCGCATGGAATTCCTCCAGGGTCATTGTCCAAACCAGCTCCGGGGTGCTTTCACGGAAGCGAGTTTCAATTGGAACATCGCGGGCTAGGCGCTTTGCTTCAACTTCAAATCTAGATAGGAACCAACCAGAGACTTCCTTGAAGGCCTTGTACTGCAGAAGTCTTGCAAACAGCAAATCTCTAGCTTCGAGCAGGGCCACATCTTCTGCATCAACTAGTTCGCCCTTAGGCAGCAAGCTAACAATCTTTAGATCAAGAAGCGTTGCGGCAATCACCAAAAACTCGCTGGCCTGTTCCATTTCTTCATGCTCATCTAGCTGCTTTACATATTGAATGAATTCGTCGGTCACTCTGGAAAGTGAAACTTCAGTGATGTCCATCTCGTGCTTGGAAATCAAAGACAGCAAAAGGTCGAAGGGGCCTTCAAAGTTACTTAGTTTTAGCGCAAAGCCGGTGTCCTTAGGAGGCTCCAGCACATCTGGGCTATGGGGCGCTGCCACGGGCGACTAACTCTCTCGCGACGGTCCGGTAGTACTCGGCCGCATCTGATGTGGGGGCAAACTCTGAAATGGGCAACGCCGCTATTGTGGCATCCGGGAATTTCACGGTTCTGTTTACGATTGTGTCAAAAACCTGTTCACCAAATGCTTCGTAGAGTCTCTCAACTACCTCACGGGCGTGCAGGGTTCTCGGGTCATACATGGTTGCCAAGATGCCATCGAGCTTGATTGCCGGATTTAGCCGGTCACGAACTTTCTCAATGGTCTCGATAAGCAAAGCAACACCACGAAGAGCAAAGAACTCGCAGTTCAATGGAATTAGCACTCCGTGCGCAGCTGTCAAAGCATTTACCGTCAGAAGGCCAAGGGATGGCTGGCAGTCGATGATAATGACGTCGTAGTTGCCAAGTATTGGTCTAAGAATACGAGCGAGAATCTGTTCTCTGGCAACCTCGTTGACCAGCTGAACTTCAGCTGCCGAAAGATCGATGTTGGCTGGAATAACGTCGAGATTCTTCACGCTGGTTTTGACAATTACTTCTTCGACGTTTAGGTCTTTTTCAACCATCAGATCGTAAATGGTCTTGATATCGTGAGCCACGACACCGAGTCCAGCTGATAAAGCACCCTGTGGGTCAAAATCTACGACTAACACTTTGCGTCCATAGCCAGCAAGAGCTGAAGCTAGGTTGATGGCTGTGGTGGTTTTACCCACCCCGCCTTTTTGATTACACATCGCGATTATTCGCGCTGGACCGTGAGAAGAAAGAGGGGCGGGGATTTCAAACTTTGGCCGTTTTACTGGTCGCTGTGCCATGAATCCTCCCGAGCTAATAGCCTACCCGCCCTGAGATTACCCCTATTTCCTGGCTCTCGGGTGGCTAGTTGCATAGACCTCTCGCAACGCATCAACCGTCACCAGGGTATAAATCTGGGTGGTGGCAACCGAGGAGTGACCAAGCAGTTCTTGAACAACTCGAACATCGGCCCCGCCTTCCAAAAGATGGGTAGCAAAAGAATGCCTCAGTGTGTGTGGTGAAATCTCCCCCGAAATCTTGGCCTGATCGGCAGCGTCACTAATAATCTGCCAAGCCGATTGTCTGGAAAGCCTGGTTCCGCGTTGGTTCAAAAAAAGCGCCGGTGTCCCCTTTCCTTTCCCTATAAGTGCTGGTCGCGAACGAACCAAATAGGTGCTGATGGCTCGTTGGGCAAAGCTTCCCACTGGCACAACTCGTTCTTTGGAGCCTTTTCCAAAAAGCCGAATCATTGTTGGATCTAACAAATCATCAAGATTCAGCGCCGTAAGTTCGCTGATGCGAGCCCCTGTTGCATAGAGCAGTTCAAGGATGGCGCGGTTTCGAACCCTTGCCATGTCCAGTGCGGTAGCATCTTCGGCTTCTGGATCTGGACCAGAAGCATCAATTAGTTTCTCAACATCAAACACACTGATGGCTTTAGGAAGGCGTTTTGGTAGCTTTGGCGGCTTCACCCGCGCACTTGGATCACCGGAAGTAATTGATTCAAATAGCCAGAACTTATGAAGTCCCCGAACCCCAGCGAGCATTCGAGCCACCGAATTAGATGCCAGAGCGCCGGATGCGGCAATTGACTTTAGGTACTCGGTGACTGTTTCTTCAGTTATCTCACCTGGATTACTGATTCTGGTCTTTTCAAGAAAGAGCAAATAGCCCGTGAGATCTCGTCTGTAGGCAGCAACGGTGTTTTTGGCAAGACCGCGTTCGATGCTCAGGTGACGAAGATACTCCTCAACTAGTTGAGCAAGCGGTTTCATTTTGCCAAGATACCTGTTTTTAGGGCGTAAGCCATGATGCCAACTACGGCAGTTGGGCTCTTTATCTCCGAATTCAGAACGCTTGCTAGTGCCTCACGGATTGGCACCCAGCTCTGAGGCATATCCTTTTCTTCTCCCGAAGTGACGTAGTCGGAATCTGCAGAACTTAGGCCCTTGGCAACAAACACGGTGATGGTTTCGCTATTACCGCCAGGGGTTGCATGAAAGCTGATCAATTCTTCCCAGTTGCTTGCAGCAAGGTTTGCCTCTTCCGCAAGCTCGCGTTTTGCGCACTCCAGTTTGGGCTCCCCCGGAACATCCAGCAAACCAGCTGGAAATTCCATCAAGAAACTACCCACTGGGCGACGATACTGCTTCATAAGTAGCAGCTCATCCTTTTCGTTGATGGTCAAAACAGCAACTGCTCCGGTGTGCTTGACGTATTCACGAGTTAGCGCTTCGCCGTTGAAATCAAATGTGTCAGAGACTAAATCCCAAACCATGCCTTTGTGTATCAACCGGCTACTTAGAGCCGGAATCTCGACCGGTTGGTCGTTAGGCATCCTTGACCTCGAAGAGCCTGCTGGCTTCTTGACGCTTAAGGCTTGCTTCCACCAATCCAACGAAGAGTGGATGACCCTTGGTTGGTCGAGACTTGAATTCAGGGTGGGCTTGAGTGGAAACGTAATAAGGGTGAACTTCTCTTGGAAGCTCCAAGAACTCAACTAACGAACCATCCGGTGATGTTCCAGAAAACACAATCCCGGCTTTTTCTAGCTGATCGCGATAGCTGTTGTTTACCTCGTAGCGATGACGGTGTCTTTCAGTAACTGTTTCAGTTCCATAAACCTCAGCAACTATCGATCCCTTGGAAAGTTTTGCCTCGAAAGAACCAAGACGCATAGTGCCGCCCATTTCACCGGCTGCAAGTATGTCAACTTGCTCAGCCATAGTTGCAATAACTGGGTGCTTCGCCTTCTCGTCAAATTCAGTTGAGGAAGCTCCATCAAGACCCGCAACGTTTCTGGAATATTCAATGACCATGCACTGAAGTCCAAGACACAGACCAAGAGTTGGAATCTTCTGCTCTCTTGCAAATCTCAAAGCACCGAGTTTTCCTTCGATACCTCGAACTCCAAATCCACCAGGGATGCATATTCCATCCACATCAGAAAGCAGCGCTGCTGCACCCTCAGCCGATTCACATGCATCTGACTGAACCCAACGAATGTTGACTTTAGTCTGATGAGCAAACCCTCCGGCTCTAAGAGCTTCAGTCACTGAAAGATATGCATCTGGAAGATCTATGTATTTTCCAACTAGAGCAATTGTCACTTCATGCTTGGGCTCGTTAACTGCCGTTAGAACGGATGACCATCTGCTCCAGTCAATCTCGCCGGCTTTTAGATCTAGAGCCTTGATGATGTAGGCATCGAGACCCTCATTGTCCAAAACTGTTGGAATTGCGTAAATACTTGAGGCATCAGCCGCGTTTACAACAGCTTTGATATCTACGTCACACATCAGTGCGATTTTCTTCTTAATTGATTCTGGAAGCTCACGGTCTGAACGGCAAACAATTGCATCCGGCTGAATACCGATGGAGCGAAGCATTGCCACCGAGTGCTGAGTTGGCTTGGTTTTTAGCTCCCCCGATGGACCAAGGTATGGAACCAGGGATACGTGCACGAAAAACACATTGTCTCGTCCTACGTCATGACGAATTTGACGTGCGGCTTCCAAGAAAGGCTGGGATTCGATGTCTCCTACGGTGCCACCAATTTCAGTGATAATCACATCAGGAATTGGTTCCTCGTTGGCCTGCAACCTCATCCGACGTTTGATTTCATCGGTGATGTGAGGAATTACCTGAACGGTATCTCCCAAGTATTCACCGCGTCGCTCTTTGGCAATAACCGTTGAGTAGACCTGACCGGTAGTGACGTTGGCTGCTTGAGATAAGTTGATGTCCAAAAAGCGTTCGTAGTGACCGATATCTAGGTCAGTTTCAGTGCCGTCCTCAGTGACAAACACTTCACCGTGCTGGAACGGGTTCATTGTTCCGGGGTCAACGTTTAGGTATGGGTCCAGCTTCTGCATAACAACAGAGAGGCCACGTGCTCTAAGGAGATTTCCAAGACTGGCAGCTGTGAGGCCTTTTCCAAGTGAACTGGCTACCCCTCCGGTGACGAAGATGTGTCTCGTTCTACCCGGATCCAAGGTTTCTACCATGGAATTTCATCTTACTAGTTCGACGGTGTGAAGTTCAATGATCCACAACGACACGCAAAATTACTTTGCCAGGGCGCTTTGAGCTAAGTCCAAAAGCTCCTTGGCGTGGGACCTTCCGCTCTCGGATTCACTTAGACCTGAGAGCATTCGAGCCAGTTCCTCAACAACTTGCTCGCCTTCAAGGCGAACAACATCCGTTGCGGTGAATTCAGTCGTTGATGACTTGAGAACCCTCAGGTGTCTATTGGCAAAGGCTGCCACCTGTGGCAAGTGGGTCACGACTATCACTTGAGCGTTGCGAGCCAGCATTGCAAGGCGTTTTCCGACTTCACTGGCAGCGGCACCGCCAACACCGGCGTCAACTTCGTCGAAGATAAAGGTAGGCGCGAGCTCACTCTTTGCCAAAACAACCTCGATTGCAAGCATGATTCTGGAAAGCTCTCCCCCAGAGGCTCCCTTACCAATTGGTCTAGGTTCTGCTCCAGGGTAGGCAGTTAGCAACAAAGCCACCTGATCAAACCCGTGGGTGGTAAGTTCACTGAGCCTGGAAACCGATGCTTCCAAACTGGCGCCAGTCATAGCTAAAGCTGACAGCTCTGCTGTTACTGCCGCTGACAACTCAGCTGCTGCCTTGGTTCTAATCGAACTTATTTGCGCCGCCAAATCGTGGGCTTGTTTGCTCAACTGCTGCTCTTCGAATGTTAGCGAAGCTATTGCCTCATCGGAGGAATCTAGATCCAGTAAGCGAGATCCTGCAGTTTCCAGATAGGCAATTACTTCATCAAGAGTGGGTCCATACTTTCGCATCGCGGAGGATAGCTCTGCGCGACGAGATTGGATTTTCTCCAGCTCCGATGCTCCGTCGTTATCTAGATCTGCGATGTAGCTGGAGATGCTAGCTGCGGTTTCGTTCAACGAGAAGCCGATTTCTTTTAGTTGCTCGGCCAGTTTTTCAAGTTCTGGGTCGTGATTGCTTACCTGCTCGAGTGCTCGCCTAGCCTTACCTATAGCTGTCAAAGCATCGGAAGAGTCATCGAATGAATCACTGCTCAGCTCTTCGTGAGCGGCAGCAGCTGCAATACGAAGCTCCTCTAAGTGAGTTAGCTTTTCAGCAAGCTCGGAAAGCTCAACATCTTCGCCTGATTTTGGATCTAGTTTGGTTAGCTCCTCGACGGCAGCTCTTATCTCATCGGCTTCTCGAGCACGGGATGAGGATTCGGTGGTTAGCACCTGCAACCTATTGGCAGCCATCTTCCAGGCGGTATACGTCTCTGAATACTTGTCGGTAAGTGCTGCAAGTGAAGCACCGGCAAATTGATCTAAGGCCTCGCGCTGCGCGGCAGCTGATTTGAGCCTGATCTGATCGGATTGGCCGTGCACCACAACCAGGTGCTCACCAATTTCAGTAAGAACACCAACCGGCACTGATCTTCCGGAAACCGTTGCCTTGGATCGGCCTTCAGATGAGATTGATCTGGAAACTAAAAGTTCTCCGTCTTCGATTTCAATTCCCGCTGCAGTGATTCGATCTAGTGCTTCTTTGGGAAGTAGCCAACGACCCTCAACGAAGGCTTGTTCTTGACCTTTGCGAACAGCGCTGGCATCGGATCTCGAACCAAGCAGCAATCCGAGGGCATTCAAAACCATAGTTTTTCCAGCGCCGGTTTCACCGGTTAAAACCGTTAGCCCCGGCCCAAGATCGAGCTGGGCTTCACGGATGACGCCCAGATCACGAATGTGGATTTGTTCTATCAAAAGCTATGCCTTCTTTGAATCCGGACCGCGCCAGCCTTCGACGGGTAGAGAGAACTTACGAACCAAACGATCAGTGAAAGGACCTTGACTCAATCTTGCAAGACGAACCGGCTTTTCGGACTTTCGAACTTCAACGCGTGCACCGACTGGAAGCTCAGTGCTTCTGCGACCATCGCACCACAGCACTCCCGCACCAGCGGAACGCTGAAGCACTTCAACAGCAACAAGTGAGTTTGGGCTGATAACAAGTGGTCTTGCAAACAGAGCATGAGCGCTAAGTGGAACCATCAATAGTGCATCAACCGATGGCCAAACAACCGGCCCACCGCCAGAAAAAGCGTAAGCGGTTGATCCGGTTGGAGTGGAGACAACAATTCCATCGCAGCCAAAGCTAGATAGTGGTCTTCCATCAACTTCAACAACTACTTCTAGCATGCGCTCTCTGGCGCTTTTTTCAACCGTGGCTTCGTTCAGAGCCCAGGTTCGGTATACCTCTTTACCATCCAGCTTCACGGCAACATCTAGGGTCATTCGCTCTGTGACCAAGTAATCTTTGGCAACGACCCTGGCTATGGTTGAGCTGATCTCGTTTTTCTCACTCTCAGCCAAAAAACCAACGTGACCTAGGTTAATTCCAAGCAGTGGAGTCTGAGAATTACGCACGAGCTCTGCAGCTTTGAGTATTGTTCCATCGCCCCCGAGCACCACGGCAAGTTCAAGATCAGCTTCTTGGGTGTCTTTTCCAAGTTCAAGAATTGAAGCCGCTGATGAGTTGTTTACAGTCTTTGCGTGAGCGAGGGTTTCAGCACGTTCCTGCTTATCCATCACAGGAGTAATGCCGGCTTTTAGGAGCGCTTCTGCGCATTCCAATGTTGCCGAAAGAGCCTCTTTACGAGCGGTATGGGAAACCAGCAGAACAAGTCTCTGATTCGTCATTTGCTCTCCCTGGCCAGTTGCTCAATTCTCTCAGTCCATTTTGACCGATTTGGAGCCTCTGAAGTACTAATCCAAATCAGGTACTCAATGTTCCCGTGAGTTCCAGGCAATTCAGACCGCTCTAATCCAAGCATTCCAAGGCCTAACTCGTGGCAACAATCCACAACCTGCTTGATTGCGGAGGCTCTTAATCTGTGATCTGAGACCACACCGGAGGCGCTCAAAGACTGCTTTCCTACCTCAAATTGAGGCTTTATAAGTAGTACAAAATCCGCCTTCGGGGCCAGTGCCGCAAGTGCCGGAAGAACCAGGGTCAAAGAGATAAAGGATAGATCGGCTACCACTAGGTCGATTTCCAGATTCTTGTCATCGGTTAGCTCACGAAGCTCCCCCAATGTGACCTCGCGGGCATTGATGCCTTCGAAGGATTGAACTCTTGGGTTATTAACCAATTCAGGAGCAAACTGTTCGTGGCCCACATCGATCGCGACAACTCTGGCGGCACCGTGGCGAAGTAAAACATCAGTGAATCCGCCGGTAGATGCCCCAACGTCAAGACAGGTTTTGCCTACTACCTCGAGAGCTCCAAACGCATCGAGTGCTCCTTTGAGCTTGAGTCCTGCGCGCGAGACATACTCATCGGCTGGAATGATTGTGATTTCACAATCCATCGCAACGGACGAACTGGGTTTAGTTATTTCCTTAGTGCCAATTAGCACGCGCTTGGCTTTGACTAGGTCAGCTGCGTGACCGCGAGATCTTGCCAGACCTCGCTCAACAAGCAATAAATCGATTCGTAGATTACTCAGAGTCTTGTGGCCTTGAGTCGGCAATCATGGCCTCTAGCTTCTGCCGAATAATCTCGAACGCAGCGCTCTGCTGATCAAGTGGCAACTCGCGAGTCTTTGCAATTTCGCCCGAGAGATTATCTAGTAGTTCTGACATGCTTTCCTCATTTCTTGTCTCCAGCCTATTCGTAAAGTGCGCTTTCTAAGTCGAGCAAATGTATCGGCGTACCGCAGTTCCAGATGGTCATACAGGCCGCTTTCAAAGCATCCAGTGACCTCGGGTCCCCAAAACTAACCACTACTTTTTCGCCCAGCAGCTCAACTTCAACATCCCCGAGTTTGTAGCCCCGCTTGGTCCTTGAAGGGGCACGATAATCGCTTCGCAAATCCTTCAGTGTTTCGAGAATGTATGTAGGTCTAGAGTCGGGCTTAGCAGCCAGAAGCTCTTTCCGGGTTGTGACTCCGGTCATAACAAGGGCTGAACCAAGACCTGCTTGATTGGCTCCTGCAACATCGGTGTCTAGTCGATCTCCAACGTAGATCGCACTCTTTGCTTCAAATTTGCGCATCGCTGTTTCAAAGATTGCCCGCTCAGGCTTGCCTGCAACAACAGGAAGTTGGCCAACCGCTGTGTGTACAGCGGAAACCAAAGTTCCATTTCCTGGAGCTAAACCTTTTTCGCGCGGAATAGTCCAGTCTTGATTTGTCGCTACCCACCTAGCTCCACCTTGAATTGCGTAGCTTGCCTCAGCCAAATCGTTCCAACCAACCTCAGGCGCAAAACCCTGAATGACGGCCGCCGGCTTGTCATCGCTTAGTGAAACTAGTTCAAAACCTGCAGCTTGAACTTCGAAGCGAAGTCCCTCTCCACCCACTACCAAAACTTTTGAACCCTTGGGAATCATGGTGGCCAGTAGCTCAACGCCAGCTTGAGCCGAAGTAATTACATCGTCTTTCGACAGTTCAATTCCAAAACCACGCAGTTGATCCGCGATAGTTTCAGGTTTTCGTGAAGAATTGTTGGTGATGTAGCCAACCTTGATCCCATTTGAACTAATGGCAGTAATCGATTCAACCGCTTCTGCAACCGCGTTTTTACCCTCGTAGATAACTCCGTCAAGATCCAGTAGCAAAGTTTCAAACTGATCGAAAATGTTAGCGGCCACGCGGCGCGCTCCTGCCGGTATTCCCTGGACCGTCAAAGCCACGGTTTGATTTGCCAGTTCCACGGTTTTCGAAAGGTTTTTTCTCAAACGGTGGTCTTGGTTTGTCCGTTGGATCAAATTTTGGACGATCGGCGAACTTTGGAATTTCGATTTCTTCGACTATTTCTAAGACATCTTCCGGCTTTCCAGCCAAAGCAATTTCGGCACGCTGGGCCAAATCCGCCCACTTTTTGGCATCTTCTGCTCTTCCAAGAATCTCAAGGGTGTTGGCGTAGGCGCGAAATAGCGGTGGAGAGTAATCAAAGACCTTTTCTGGGTTCAGCTCAGGAATTTCAAGCTCTGATAGGGCAAGTTCGTTTTCCCCAAGATCCAAGCGCGCTCCGCTGGTAGCAATAGCAAGGTTCACCCGAACCGCGGGGGTTAGTGTTTTTCTGTCGGCTTCTCTTGCCATTTTTAGAGCTCTATCTGGTCGGTTCATGCCTCGCTCTGAATCAACAATTAGCGGAAGCTGGTCGTTGGAGCCTGAAATTCTGCGATGAGCAAGTAATTCTCGAAGGGCTAGTGGGTAGTCCCCGACGGTATAAGCAGTAACCCCAACTGTTTCTCGAACTACCGCTATTCGACCAGCTCGCCGAGCTGCCGATAGCGCGTGCTTATGGGCTAGTTCTGGATCTTGGTCAATCAAAAGCGAAACCATTGCCAGGTGTCTGGCAACCATTTCGGCGTTTTCGGCAGTTAAGGTCTTGAGCTGAACCCGAACGATCATGTCTACATCGTTTGGAGTTATGGATTCAGGAATGATTGGGGATTTTTCACGATCTGGATCGCGCTGCATTTCAACTCGCTGCTGCCAGATCGGCCGCTCACCCTGATCTTGTCTTTGACCACGACCTGCGGGGGCATCCCTTGGGGACCTTCCGGCTGGACGCTGCGGACGAGAGCGTCTTTTGTCGTCATCGGTCATGATCTAATTCTTCCTTAAATGAAGATAGCCACCAATTAATTGGTGGCTATCTCCTTTAAATTAAGTCCGGCGGTGTCCTACTCTCCCACAAGGTCACCCTTGCAGTACCATCGGCGCAGGAGGTCTTAGCTTCCGGGTTCGGAATGTAACCGGGCGTTTCCCCTCCGCTATGGCCGCCGAAACACTATTGAGTTATGTTTCGTTCAGCACACATTGAAGTGTGTTGTTTTGGTTCCCATACCTCGGGAACCACATAGTGGACGCAAGCAAAAAAATTGTTATCAAGTAGTTGGCTTATTAGTACCGGTCAGCTCCATGGGTCTTTAGTCCCCACTTCCACATCCGGCCTATCAACGCAGTAATCTAGCTGCGAGCCTCTCGACTAAAAGTCATGGAAATCTCATCTTGAAGCTGGCTTCCCGCTTAGATGCTTTCAGCGGTTATCCGTCCCGAACGTAGCTAATCAGCGGTGCTCCTGGCGGAACAACTGACACACCAGAGGTTCGTCCATCCCGGTCCTCTCGTACTAGGGATAGGTCTTCTCAAATTTCCAACGCGCGCAGAGGATAGAGACCGAACTGTCTCACGACGTTCTGAACCCAGCTCGCGTGCCGCTTTAATGGGCGAACAGCCCAACCCTTGGGACCTACTCCAGCCCCAGGATGCGACGAGCCGACATCGAGGTGCCAAACCATGCCGTCGATATGGACTCTTGGGCAAGATCAGCCTGTTATCCCCGAGGTACCTTTTATCCGTTGAGCGACAGCGCTTCCACAAGCCACTGCCGGATCACTAGTCCCGACTTTCGTCCCTGCTCGACTTGTCAGTCTCACAGTCAAGCTCCCTTGTGCACTTACACTCGACACCTGATTACCAACCAGGTTGAGGGAACCTTTGGGCGCCTCCGTTACTTTTTGGGAGGCAACCGCCCCAGTTAAACTACCCATCAGGCACTGTCCCAGATCCGGATTACGGATCGTGGTTAGGTAACCGAAGTGATCAGAGTGGTATTTCAACAACGACTCCACCTGAACTAGCGTCCAAGCTTCAAAGTCTCCCACCTATCCTACACAAATCACACCGATCACCAATACCAAACTATAGTAAAGGTCACGGGGTCTTTTCGTCCTTCTGCGCGTAACGAGCATCTTTACTCGTAGTGCAATTTCGCCGAGTTCGCGGTTGAGACAGCTGAGAAGTCGTTACGCCATTCGTGCAGGTCGGAACTTACCCGACAAGGAATTTCGCTACCTTAGGATGGTTATAGTTACCACCGCCGTTTACTGGGGCTTAAATTCAGAGCTTTGCATTGCTGCTAACCCTTCCTCTTAACCTTCCAGCACCGGGCAGGCGTCAGTCCGTATACATCGTTTTGCAACTTCGCACGGACCTGTGTTTTTGATAAACAGTCGCTACTCACTGGTCTCTGCGGCCATACAGGGCTTCGGAAGTAAATTCCTACACCCCTCAGGCCCCCCTTCTCCCGAAGTTACGGGGGCATTTTGCCGAGTTCCTTAACCACGATTCTCTCGATATCCTTAGTATTCTCTACCTGACCACCTGAGTCGGTTTGGGGTACGGGCAGCTAGAACCTCACGTCGATGCTTTTCTTGGCAGCATAGGATCGCCCACTTCACCCTTGCGGGCTCATCATCAGATCTCAGGCTTAATGAGTGACGGATTTGCCTATCACTCGCCCTACATCCTTAAACGGGGACAACCATCGCCCCGCGGAGGCTACCTTCCTGCGTCACACCTGTTAATACGTTAACCGCACCAGAATAGGGTCGTGTTCACCACCACAGATCCACCCGAAGGCTTCACTGCAGCTTAGAAAACTTAGCATTACTGGATTAGTTTGAGCGGTTCTTCGCCGGTACGGGAATGTCAACCCGTTGTCCATCGACTACGCCTGTCGGCCTCGCCTTAGGTCCCGACTTACCCAGGGCGGATTAACCTGGCCCTGGAACCCTTGGTCTTTCGGACGGGGAGTTTCTCACTCCCCTTTCGCTACTCATGCCTGAATTCTCACTCGTGTGGCATCCACGGCTGGATTACTCCGCCGCTTCGCTCGCCACACGACGCTCTCCTACCCATCTGTACGCCTGGACCACGAAGGCCTGGCAATGGTACAAATGCTACAACTTCGGTGGTGTGCTTGAGCCCCGTTACATTGTCGGCGCGGAATCACTTGACCAGTGAGCTATTACGCACTCTTTCAAGGGTGGCTGCTTCTAAGCCAACCTCCTGGTTGTCTATGCAACTCCACATCCTTTTCCACTTAGCACACGCTTTGGGACCTTAGTTGGTAGTCTGGGTTGTTTCCCTCTCGACTATGAAGCTTATCCCCCACAGTCTCACTGCCTTGTTCTCACTTACTGGCATTCGGAGTTTGGCTGACGTCAGTAACCTTGTAGGGCCCATCGGCCATCCAGTAGCTCTACCTCCAGTAAGAAACACAAGACGCTGCACCTAAATGCATTTCGGAGAGAACCAGCTATCACGAAGTTTGATTGGCCTTTCACCCCTACCCACAGCTCATCCCCCAGATTTTCAACTCTGGTGGGTTCGGTCCTCCACGACGTCTTACCGTCGCTTCAACCTGGCCATGGGTAGATCACTTCGCTTCGGGTCTAGGACATGCGACTGAATCGCCCTATTCAGACTCGCTTTCGCTACGGCTTCCCCACACGGGTTAACCTCGCCACATATCACTAACTCTCAGGCTCATTCTTCAAAAGGCACGCCGTCACCAGAACAAGCTGGCTCCGACGGATTGTAAGCACACGGTTTCAGGTACTATTTCACTCCCCTCCCGGGGTACTTTTCACCTTTCCCTCACGGTACTTGTCCGCTATCGGTCAATAGGTAGTATTTAGGCTTATCGGGTGGTCCCGACAGATTCGCACAGAATTTCACGGGTTCCGTACTACTTGGGATACTTCTTCAACTTCCACAACATTTCGACTACGGGGTTGGCACCCTCTATGACTGGCCTTTCAAGACCATTCGTCTATATTGCTTCTTGCTGTTGCTGGTCGGCAGACCAACGTAGAAGTCCCACAACCCCGATCATGCAACGCCTGCCGGCTATCACACATGATCGGTTTGGCCTATTCCGCGTTCGCTCGCCACTACTAACGGAATCACTTTTGTTTTCTCTTCCTGTGGGTACTGAGATGTTTCACTTCCCCACGTTCCCTCTATCTAGCCTATGTATTCAGCTAGAAGTAACTGGATCTAGTCCAGCTGGGTTTCCCCATTCGGAAATCCTCGGATCAAAGTCTGTTTATCGACTCCCCGAGGCTTATCGCAGATTACTACGTCCTTCTTCGGCTCCTATTGCCAAGGCATCCACCGTGTGCTCTTAAGAACTTGACCACAAAGAGACCCGACAATAAATTGTCGGATCTAAAATAAGATGCTCGCGTCCACTATGTAGTTCTCAAAGTACGGGCGGTAACGAATCTCTACTTCCAATTAGGAAGGTCAAGACTCGCTCCAGACCAGAAAATCCCCCGGAGGGGATTATTTGATCCTTGGATTTCGGTCTCCCGATCCCCAAGGACCCAACAGCGTGCAATAGAAGTTTTAGATAACCTCTTCGTTCCTAAGCTCCGAAGAGCTTGTACTTGAAAAGAAAATTTAGGCTGCTAACAATGCGATGATCCACCCATGAGCAAACCAGCCGAAAAACATTCGTTTTCGATACTGGCTCTTATGAAGAACCGAAGTTCTCCTAGAAGCTCCTTAGAAAGGAGGTGATCCAGCCGCACCTTCCGGTACGGCTACCTTGTTACGACTTAGTCCCAATCACCAATCCCACCTTCGACGGCTCCTTCCTTACGGTTAGGCCACCGGCTTCGGGTGTTACCGACTTTCGTGACTTGACGGGCGGTGTGTACAAGGCCCGGGAACGTATTCACCGCAGCGTTGCTGATCTGCGATTACTAGCGACTCCGACTTCATGAGGTCGAGTTGCAGACCTCAATCCGAACTGAGACCAGCTTTTTGGGATTCGCTCCACCTTACGGTATTGCAGCCCTTTGTACTGGCCATTGTAGCATGCGTGAAGCCCAAGACATAAGGGGCATGATGATTTGACGTCATCCCCACCTTCCTCCGAGTTGACCCCGGCAGTCTCCCATGAGTTCCCACCATTACGTGCTGGCAACATAGGACGAGGGTTGCGCTCGTTGCGGGACTTAACCCAACATCTCACGACACGAGCTGACGACAACCATGCACCACCTGTATAGAGACCTTGCGGGGCGTACATTTCTGCACGTTTCCTCTATATGTCAAGCCTTGGTAAGGTTCTTCGCGTTGCATCGAATTAATCCGCATGCTCCGCCGCTTGTGCGGGCCCCCGTCAATTCCTTTGAGTTTTAGTCTTGCGACCGTACTCCCCAGGCGGGGTGCTTAATGTGTTAACTTCGTCACGGACCACGTGGAATGTGGCCCACAACTAGCACCCACCGTTTACGGCGTGGACTACCAGGGTATCTAATCCTGTTCGCTCCCCACGCTTTCGCTCCTCAGCGTCAGTTACGGCCCAGAGATGTGCCTTCGCCATTGGTGTTCCTCCTGATATCTGCGCATTCCACCGCTACACCAGGAATTCCCATCTCCCCTACCGCACTCTAGTCTGCCCGTACCCACTGCAGGTCCAAGGTTGAGCCTTGGATTTTCACAGCAGACGCGACAAACCGCCTACGAGCTCTTTACGCCCAATAATTCCGGACAACGCTTGCACCCTACGTATTACCGCGGCTGCTGGCACGTAGTTAGCCGGTGCTTTTTCTGCAGGTACCGTCACTTTCGCTTCTTCCCTGCTAAAAGAGGTTTACAACCCGAAGGCCTTCATCCCTCACGCGGCGTTGCTGCATCAGGCTTGCGCCCATTGTGCAATATTCCCCACTGCTGCCTCCCGTAGGAGTCTGGACCGTATCTCAGTTCCAGTGTGGCCGGTCACCCTCTCAGGCCGGCTACCCGTCGTCGCCTTGGTGAGCCATTACCTCACCAACTAGCTGATAGGCCGCGAGCTCATCCTTGACCGAAATTCTTTCCACACCTCGGGATGCCCCAAGGTGTCGTATCCGGTATTAGCTACAGTTTCCCGCAGTTATCCCAGAGTCAAGGGCAGATTGCTCACGTGTTACTCACCCGTTCGCCACTAATCCACTGGAGCAAGCTCCAGCTTCATCGTTCGACTTGCATGTGTTAAGCACGCCGCCAGCGTTCGTCCTGAGCCAGGATCAAACTCTCCGTAAAAGTTAAGTAGCTTTTTGGACCGAAGCCCTCAAGCAAACTAGAACGAATGCCCCGGAAAATGGGGCAATCAATTTGATCTGACTAAATCAGATTGTCTGACAATCTGTCTAATCCAATTTGTTCTCTTGACATTATTTGGCAAGCCAAATAAAGCCAAGATGTTATTGGCATCGACATTGTGCACGCTGTTGAGTTCTCAAGGATCGGATGCGTCCGGGAATCGATTTTTTATTTTCGATCTCCGGAGCTGCTTTTCCAATTTGCCGACTACAAAACCGACTAGAAACCTTGATTTCTAGCTACTTTTGGAGGTGGCGTTTTGTGCACTTGAGCCGAAATTCTAGACAGAATTTCAAGCTTTGGACAACTTCACAAGATTACGCTGTTGTGGCCCGCTATGTCAAATCAAATAAGGGTTTTTAGCCCCTTTAAGGCAATTTCTTTTCAGGAAAGATAGATGGCAGCCAGGGTCTTTTTGCCCCTTCGAAGCACCGCTAAATTGCCTGGCAAAACTTGCTCAAAAACGGCTGCCTCGTCGACCACTTTCTCGTTGTTGAGGTAGACCCCGCCTTCTTTGATGGCCCTGCGACCCGCGGAAACACTGGCCTCTAGGCCAGTATCAACCAAAAGCTGAGCAATTGAAGCACCCTTGACCGCCTTCACGTTCGGAAGCTCGGATAGGGCTGAAAGTAGATCTTGCTCGGAAAGGTCGGTCAGTTCCGCCTGGCCGAACAGAGCCTTCGAGGCCTGAATGGCCCCGTTAGCTGCCTCGGGTGAGTGAACCAGGCTGGTGACTTCAAGGGCCAGGGCCCGCTGAGCCTCCCTCAGGTGAGGAGCTACTTTGACCTGCTCCGCCAAGGTTTCAATTTCGGACTTGGAAAGAAAAGTGAAAACCTTTAGGCGATCTATCACGTCGGCATCTTCTACGTTCAACCAGAACTGATAAAAAGCGTAAGCACTTGTTAGCTCGGCATCTAACCAAACAGCATTGCCTTCACTTTTTCCAAACTTCTTTCCATCGGAGTTTGTGATCAAAGGTGTTGCCATCAAGTGAACAGACTTGCCTTCAACTTTATGGATCAAATCAGAACCGGAAGTTAGGTTTCCCCACTGGTCGGATCCCCCAAGCTGAAGGGTGCAATTATGGCGGCGGAACAATTCCAAAAAGTCATAGCCCTGGAGTATCTGGTAGCTGAATTCTGTGTAGCTGATGCCATGCTCCGAATTCAATCTGGCACTAACCGCTTCCTTGGAAAGCATTTTGCCAACTCGGAAGTGCTTTCCAATCTCGCGAAGAAAATCTATGGCACTAAGCGGTGCTGTCCAGTCCAGGTTATTAACCAGTGAAGCTTTGTTGCTGCCAGAAAAATCAAGGAATCTGGATGCCTGCTTGGAGAGTTTTTCAACCCACTCAGAAACAGTTTCTTTGGTGTTCAGCACTCGCTCGGCAGTTGGACGTGGGTCGCCAACCAAACCTGTTGAGCCACCAATCAAAACAATCGGGTTGTGACCTGCCAGCTGCAACCTTCTCATCACTAGTAGCTGCACCAAGTTTCCGAGGTGAAGCGATGGCGCAGTTGGGTCAAAGCCAATGTAGTAAGTAAGCTTTCCAGAATTCAACTGCTTGGATAATTCAGCCTCGTCGGTAGAAATTGCAACTAGCCCACGCCACTGTAGCTCTTCCCACAAACCCTTGAAGGATTTGTCGTTTGACTGATTTGAAATGACCATTACTTGGTGATCCAATTCTTTCGAAGTTCGCTAATTTGATCAAGAACTCGAGGAAGGGCTGTTCCCCCAGCACCTGATCGAGACTTGATTGAACCGGACACTGAAAGAACATCTCTGACCTCAGGAGTTAGTGACTTGGAGATCTTTGCCATCTCGCTGTCTGGAACTTCGTGGAGACCGAGCGAATTCTTTTCGCAGTATGCAACTAGCCAGCCGGTAATCTCATGTGCTTCGCGGAATGGAACCTGCTGCTTCACCAGCCACTCTGCAACATCAGTTGCAAGTGAGAATCCTGCCGGTGCAAGACGCTCTAAGCGGTCCAAGTCAAATTTCATTGTTGCTACCATTCCAGAAAATGCTGGAAGCAAAAGCTTGAGTGTATCGATGGAATCAAACACCGGTTCTTTGTCTTCTTGCAGATCGCGGTTGTAGGCAAGAGGAAGTCCCTTTAGTGTTGCGAGTAGGCCGGTGAGGTTTCCAATCAGTCGGCCAGATTTTCCTCGCGCTAGCTCAGCAACGTCAGGGTTTTTCTTTTGAGGCATGATCGAAGATCCGGTTGAGTAAGCATCGTCGAGTTTGATGTATCCAAATTCAGCAGTTGCCCAAATGATGATTTCTTCTGCAAATCTCGACAGGTTGATACCAATCAGACTCATTACAAAAGTGAATTCTGAAACTATGTCTCTTGCGGAAGTCCCATCAATTGAATTCTGTGTTGTTGCAGCAAAACCCAATTCGTTAGCGACTAAATTTGGGTCAAGCCCCAAGCTTGAACCAGCTAGCGCGCCAGCTCCATACGGCGACACATTGGCTCTAACTCGCCAGTCGCGCAGTCTTTCTATATCGCGAACCAGTGGCCAGGTGTGCGCTAGAAGATGATGAGAAAGAAGCACCGGCTGAGCGTGCTGCATGTGAGTACGGCCAGGAATTGCCGACCCCAAGTGCTCTTGAGCCCGATCAGTTATGACTTCGATTAGTTCCCGAACTAAGTTCTCTATAACTACCGCTTCGTCCATTAGGTACGAGCGAATCAGGGTTGCTATTTGATCGTTTCTGGATCTTCCCGCACGAAGCTTTCCACCTAGATCAGCGCCTGCAATTTCAATGATTCCGCGCTCGAGGCTCGAGTGAACATCCTCATCTTGGTCTTTAGAAACAAAGCTTCCAGCTTGGACTCTCTCCAGTAGTTGAGCCAAAACTTTTGTGAGTCTTTCGGCCTCATCGCTGCTCAGATATCCAGCGGTAAACAAGGCTTTGACGTGGGCCTTGGAACCAGCGATATCGTACTGCGCCAAGCGCCAGTCAAAATGTGTTGACTTGCTTAGGGCTGCAACAGAGTCAGCCGCAGAAGAGGCGAACCGACTTCCCCACAGCGCTCCGGGCTTGGCCTCACTTGCCATGTGAGCGTCTCGCCGAAATCTTGCTTGGAAGAGCCCAAAGCTCGATAAAGCCCTTAGCTAGCGACGAATCGAAGCTATCTCCGGTGTCGTAGGTGGCCAAGTTGAAGTCGTACAAGCTCTGCTCGGACCTGCGGCCAGTCACAACAGCCCTACCTCCGCGAAGCTTCAGGCGAATTTCACCTGAGACATACTTTTGGGTGTGGTCGATGAAAACATCTAGCGAGCGCTTCAAATCAGAGAACCAAAGACCTTCGTAGACCATAGTTGCCCACTTGTCCTCAATACCCTTCTTGAACCTGTTCACATCACGCTCAAGGGTTAGGTTCTCAAGCTCTTCGTGGGCCTGAATCAAGGCAATTCCAGCTGGAGCTTCGTAGATCTCACGGGATTTGATTCCAACTAGACGATCTTCGACGATGTCGATGCGCCCAACTCCATGGGCACCTGCCAATTCGTTCATCTTCTTGACCATTTCGATGGCGCTGTAAGAAACTCCATCGATTGCAACCGGAATTCCCTGGTCGAACTTGATGATGAGCTCGGTTGGCTCCCTCAAAATATCTGGGTCCTGGGTGTAGGTATAAAGGTCTTCAATTGGGGCGTTCCACGGGTCTTCTAAGAATCCAGTCTCGACCGCTCTTCCCCAAACGTTCTGATCCACTGAGTATGGGCTCTTTTTCGATTGAGCAATCGGCAGATTGTGCTCGGCAGCGTATTCCAAAGCCTTGTCACGAGTTAGCGCAAGGTCACGAATAGGCGCAATAGAAGTAAGCTCCGGGGAAATCGCGGCCACTGATGCTTCGAAACGAACTTGGTCATTTCCTTTACCTGTGCAGCCGTGGGCAACTGTGTCTGCACCTAGTTCCTTAGCGGTCTTTGCCAGGTACTTTGCAATAAGTGGGCGAGACAGAGCCGAAACCAATGGGTAGCGCTTTTGGTAAAGTGCATTGGCCTTTAGGGCAGGCATGATGTAGTCATCGGCAAACTCTGACTGGGCATCGATTACTACTGACTCGACAGCTCCGCAATCGAGAGCGCGCTGTCTGATTACCTCCATGTCTTCGCCACCTTGGCCAACATCAATGGCCATGGCAACTACCTCTTTACCGGTGGCGTCTTTCAACCAGCCGATACCAACAGAGGTGTCAAGACCACCGGAATATGCCAAAACAACGCGCTGGGCCATTTGTCTCCTACTACTTCAAAAATCAGACCCGAAAAGGCTCGAGATTAGTTCAATCTTAGGCTTTTGAGCGTGCGGCCAGCCAAACCATAAGGGCTTTTTGGGCATGCAGGCGGTTTTCGGCCTGATCCCATACAACCGACTGCGGCCCATCCAGAACATCCGCTGCTATTTCAAAGCCCCGGTAGGCAGGAAGGCAGTGTAAAACGATGGCCTCAGGCTTTGCGATGCTCATCAGTTCACTATCGAGAGTGAACCCGGCAAAGTCCTTTAGCTTTTGCTCTTTCTCAGCTTCTTGACCCATCGATACCCAGGTGTCGGTGGCAACCACATCGCTATCGATAAGTGCGTGCTTTGGGTCGGTGTAAACATCGATTGATCCGCCAGTTTGAAGAGCGATCTCTTCAGCTCTGCGATAGATCTTCGGATTTGGCTGATAGCCAGCTGGCCCAGCTATCCGGATCTTCATGCCAGCGGTCACTCCAGCCAGCATGTACGAGTGGCACATATTGTTTGAGGCATCACCGATGTAGGAAAGTACTTTGCCCTTGAGCGAACCAAGCTGTTCTCGAAGCGTCATCAAATCCGCCAGCAATTGGCAGGGGTGAAAATCATCGCTAAGGCTGTTTATTACCGGCACCTTGGAATTGGCTGCCATCTGTTCAAGACCGCTTTGGGCAAAAGTCCGCCAAACAATCATGGCCACCTGTCGCTCTAGAACCTTTGCGGTATCGGCTACCGACTCCTTGACCCCAAGCTGGCTTGAACCAGAATCCATAATCAGAGGTGATCCGCCGAGATCAGAAACTCCAACTGCGAAAGAAACTCTTGTTCGAGTTGAGGTCTTATCGAAAATTAGAGCAACAGTTTTTGGTCCAGCAAAAGTCTTTTCCGAGTAAGGGCTGGCCTTGAGTTGCACAGCAAGATCCAGGATTTCAGACTGCTCTTCGGGAGAAATGTCATCATCACGCAAAAAATGACGGGTCATAGCAAATCTCCTCTCGAAGTTTCTAAGGTAGCACCAAGGTGCCAACACCGCTGGAGGTGAAGATTTCGAGCAAGATGCTGTGAGGCGCACGACCGTCGATAATGTGAGCCCTGGGCACTCCCCCAGCAAGAGCATTCAGGCAAGCCTGCATCTTCGGAATCATTCCCGATTCAAGTTGTGGAAGCAGTTCAGTCAGCTCAGCAACGCGAATTTCGGAAATCAAAGAGTCTTTGTTAGGCCAATTGCTATAGAGCCCTGCGACGTCGGTGAGAAGAAGTAGTTTTTCCGCTCCCAACGCAACAGCCAGTGAAGCAGCTGCCAAATCTGCATTGACGTTCAGAAGCGAGCCATCAGATCCGGGTGCAACAGTCGACACGATTGGCACCACCCCAGCAGCCAGTGCTTCCAAAACTATGCGGGGGTTAACTTGGGTGACCTCTCCCACTAAACCAACATCAAGTGGGTTTCCGGCGTTATCTGTTGTGGTTTGCTCAGCCCTGAATAAGTTGGAGTCTTCTCCGGACAAAACTAGAGTCTTTGCACCCGCATTTTCAACTAGCTTGGCCAACTGCGCCGAAATCTGATTTCTCAAAACATCCTTGACAACATTCATAACCTCAGGGGAAGTGACCCTTAGGCCTGATCGAAACTCAGTTTCGATTCCAAGTTCTGCAAGCCTTGCGGTTATCTGCGGTCCCCCACCATGAACAACGACAGGTTTGATACCGACAAATCTCAGGTACGCCATGTCTTCGGCAAATGCCTTGGTTAGTTGCTCGTCCACCATCGCATTGCCACCGAATTTGATGACGACAACTTTTCCATGAAAATCCTGGAGCCAAGGCAAAGACTCGATGAGTGTTTCAGCTTTGATGCGTGCGAGAGCTGCATCCTGAATCTGATTTTGGCTCATTAGCTGGAATACTCGCTGTTCTCGATTACGTATTCTTTGGTCAAATCGTTTGTCAAAATTGTTGCTCCTTGATCTCCAGCGTTCAAGCCAATCCGAATAAAGACTTCGCGCGAAGCTAGATTCACCAATGAGCGGTCCTGGTCAGGGCCACCCTTAGATGAAACTCGAACGCCGTTTATCTCAACGTCAATATCGTATGGGTCATACTCTGCCGCTGTTGTTCCGATTGCGGCAAGAATTCTTCCCCAATTCGGGTCATTGCCATAGATGGCTGTCTTGAACAAATTGTTTCTAGCGATTGCTCTTCCGACCTCGAGAGCGTCGGCTTCCGATGCGGCACCGTGAACCTCAATAGCGATTTCGTGTGCTGCTCCTTCGGCGTCCTTCATTAACTGTCTGGCCAAATCCATGCAGACATCGACCAGTAAACTTTGGAAATCTTCAGCCTCAGCCTTGATGCCACTTGCCCCGGAAGACAACAGAATCACTGTGTCATTAGTTGAAGTGCAGCCATCTGAATCGAGTCGATCAAAGGAGACAGAAGTTGCAGCCCGAAGATGATCGTCGATGTTTGAGACCTCGGCATCGGTAGTGATAACTACCAGCATGGTTGCAAGTGCTGGAGCAAGCATCCCTGCTCCTTTTGCCATTCCACCAATTTTCCATCCGGCACTAGAGGTGGCAGTTGCAAGTTTTGGCACTGAATCGGTTGTCATTATCGCGTTAGCGGCGTCAGCTCCCCCGTCTACTGACAGGTCTTTGCAGGCTGAAGCAATTGCTGGGTAAAGCTTGTCGGTATCAAGCTGAACCCCAATAAGCCCTGTTGAACAAACCAATACATCTTGGGCGGAGAGATCAAGTGCATCAGCAACTAGCTCAGCTGATTTATGGGTGGTTTGAAATCCCTGGGCTCCGGTGTAGCAATTAGCCCCACCACTGTTTAGAACAACTGCTCTGCAGGCACCATCCTTTATGGCCTCCATGGACCAAAGCACCGGGTTGGCCTTTGCTCGGTTACTGGTAAACACCGCAGCCGCGTCATCCTTGGGACCTAAATTATGAATGACAGTGACATCGAGCTTGCCACTTGATTTCAAACCTGCAGCGACAGAGCCTGCTAAAAAACCTCTTGCAAATGTTACGCTCACGAGCTAAACCCGATTCCCAAAAGGCCCAGACTCTCTTCGAATCCAAGAGCAAGGTTCAGAGATTGAATTGCTGCACCAGCTGTTCCCTTGACTAGGTTGTCAATTGCACAAACGATAACCACTCTTCCAGAATGTTCATCCAGCGAAAGACCAATAGTTGCGTTGTTTGACCCGGCAAGTTCTCCAGTATTTGGAAAATCCCCTTCGTCAAGAACGTGGATAAATTGCTCATCGCCATAGGCATCTAGGTAAACCTCACGAAGTGAGGTCAGAGTTGTTCCGGGTTTAGCCTTGGCGGTGTTTACCGAAAGAATGCCACGAAACATAGGAACCAGTACTGGAGTAAATGACACAGTTACTGGTTGGCCAGCAGCATTCGATAGGTTCTGCTCAATTTCTGGGGTGTGTCGGTGAACTCCCCCAACGCCGTAGGCATGGGATGATCCTTCGCCTTCACTTACCTTTTCGGCAATAGGCGTTCTTCCGGCACCTGAAGTTCCAACCGAGAGAATCGAAACTATGTCAGACGGCTCAATTAAACCTGCGGTAAGTGCAGGTGCTAGCCCCAAAGTAATTGCTGTGACGTTGCAACCTGGAACGGCTACTCGATTCACATTCCTAAGTCGACCACGCTGTTTGCCACCTGATGCAAGGGTAAGTTCGGGAAGTCCATAGCTCCAGGTTCCTGCGTGCTTAGTTCCGTAGAACTTTTCCCAATCGCTTGCATTCTCAAGTCTAAAATCTGCACCGCAGTCGAGAATCAATTTGGTATCTCCAAGCCAACTAGCAACCTCGGCGCTTTTGGAATGCGGCATGGCAAGAAACACCACGTCGTGTCCTTGCAAGTTGGTTGCATTGGTTTCAACAAAGACTAGATCCGCGTGATCCGAGTTATCAGGATGCAAGGATGAGACGCTTTGTCCAACGTTGCTGTTAGCCGTCACGGTTTTCAGTTCCAACTCGGGGTGTTTTGCCACCAGGCGCATCAGCTCGCCGCCAACGTATCCGCTGGCTCCGGCGATCGCAACAGTCAAAGCCATCTCGGACTCCCTTCGGCTGATTGGTTTAGGAACGAATTTCTGCGTTAAATCTTTGTTTTGCTATTGCAACTCCAGCATCGCGAGCTTCGCTCGCCTCCGCCTGAGTCAAGGTTCGATCCATCGCTCGGAATCTAAGTGCGAAAGTTAGGGATTTCGAACCCTCAGGAACATTTGAACCTCGGTAATCATCGGTCAACGAGATTTCCTCGAGCAGTTCACCGGCTCCTTCTCGAACAGCAGCCAAAACGTCAGCTGCTGGAGTTTCGATTTTTACAACTAGGGAAAGATCCTGCGTAGCAGCTGGCAAAGTTCCAATCGGTCTTGCGGACACAGATGCAGGAGCAACAGCAAACAAGGCGTCTAGGTTGATTTCAAAAACCCCAACTGTTCTAGGAAGATCGTGGGATTTGCTAATTGAAGGATTCAACTCCCCGACCACGCCAACTACAACTGTCCCAACCATCAGTTCAGCTGAGCGTCCTGAATGTAGACCTTTAGGCTTGGCCTGGCGAACAGCTAGTTCAACTCCGACAGCTGAGCCAACCACTCGCGCTGCCTCAAGAGCATCTTCGACTCCTGCGGTGACTGACTTAGCTCCAGGCTGAGAACTAAGTCTCGAACCTAGAAACAAACCGGCAAGATGCTTCGGTTGATTCGGAATTCCCTTTTCAAGATTTGCAATTTCCTCTGCAGTAGGTCTTGCGCTGGTATCGGGAAAAACTGGTGGCTTGGAGCTGGACGAAACAAACACTGAGCCGTGTTCAACAATTGCCAAGTCAGTAAGACCGCGTGAAAGGTTTCTGCGAGCGGTATCAATAAGTCCAGGAATAAGGGACATCCGGAGTGATCCAGCTTCTTCTTGAATCGGGTTTGCAAGGGCCACGGCTTTGGATGCATCGGCAAAGAGATTGTTTGAGTCGGCTGATACAAATGGGTAGCTCAGAATTTCAGTGCAACCGGCTGCTGCAAGTGAATTTAGAGCAGAAGCTCTAAAGTTCTGCTCCCTGGTTAAACCTCGTCCCGGTGGCGCTACTGGCAACAATGAAGGAATTCGGTCATAACCGGTGATTCGAGCAATTTCTTCAACTAAGTCTGTCTTGTGCAGAAGATCCGGTCTCCAGCTAGGTGCAACTACCTTTAGTCCCGCCTTGTCGGCGCCGACTTCGGCTCCGATGTCACGAAGTACTTTGTCAATTTCCTGCTGGCTGTAATCAACACCCATCAACTCGCTGGCAAATCCGTTCGGCAGCAAAATCTCCTTGGCCGGTTCAAAATCCGAGAATGTTGCCCCCAGGGTGCCAGCTTTTCCACCTGCGTGAAGTTCCAATAGCTGAATCACTCTCGCTGAAGCGAGTTCACCAATTCGTGGGTCAACGCCGCGTTCGTAGCGCTTTGAGGCCTCCGAGAAAAGCTTGTGCCTTCTTGCAGTTCTGGCTACAGAAATACCATCGAAGTGAGCAGTTTCAATCAAGACATTCTTGGTGGTTTCCGACACTTCAGTAGTGAAGCCACCCATAACTCCGGCCAAACCAATTGGTCCGGATTCGTCGGTGATAAGCAGGTCTTCCTCACTGAGTTTTCGCTCTTGGCCATCGAGAGTCTTTAGCGTCTCACTCTTTTTTGCACGACGAATGGTTAGGCCGCCTTTGATCTTGTCAAGATCATATGCGTGCACCGGTTGACCTAGTTCAAGCATCACGTAGTTAGTGATATCTACCGCTAGAGAAATTGAGCGCATACCGGCAAGCTTTAGTCTGGCGCGCATCCAGGTTGGAGTCGGCTTGGAAGCGTCAATTCCTGTCACAGTTCTAAGCACGAAACTCTGGGAAGTCTTGCGTCCACGAATTGGAGCAGAGTCCTGAATTACTAGACCAAAACCTTCCGCCTTAACCGGCTTAGCGTTCTGAGCTGGATCGCGGAACTTGACTCCGGTTGCGTGTGAATACTCTCTAGCAACACCTCGGATTGAGAGGCAGTAGCCGCGGTCTGGAAGAACGTTTATTTCCGCCGCACTGTCAAACAGACCTAGAAGTTCAATGGCGTCGGTACCGACTTTTGGATCCAGTCCTATTGAAGCCAGGCGCAAAATGCCATCGTGATCGTCGGAAAGATTAAGCTCGCGGCCAGAAGCGATCATTCCGTCGCTGGTGTGACCGTAAGTTGAACGAGCAGAAATCACAAAGTTTCCAGGTAGCACAGCTCCTGGCAAGCTAACAACAACTTTGTCACCAACTTCAAAATTCGCCGCTCCGCAGACAATTCCTCGAACCGATGCTCCGCCATCAGCGGCTTTGGATCCATCGGGTGCTACTTGGACCTGGCACCAGCGAATGGTTTTTCCATTTGCCTGCGGTTCGGCCACAAATTCCAGAACCTGTCCAACAACTAGCGGTCCTTTCAAATCAAAGCTGTGAACAGCCTCTTCTTCAAAACCAACACGAACAAGTTGATCCATAACAGATTCAGGGGTTGCATCCGAAGGAAGATCAACATATTCACCAAGCCAACTGAGTGGGACTCTCATCTAGAGCACCATTCCAAACTGCTGACTAAAACGTACATCGCCTTCGACCATGTCGTGCATGTCAGTCACTTCGTTTCTAAACATCAAAGTGCGCTCGATACCCATTCCAAATGCGAATCCGGCATAAACCTCAGGATCAATACCACTGGCGCGTAAAACGTTTGGGTTCACCATTCCGCAACCGCCCCATTCAACCCATCGCGCGCCGCCTTTGGCACCGGGATGCCAAACATCTAGCTCAGCTGAAGGTTCGGTGAATGGAAAAAATGATGGACGCAGACGAATCTTGGCTTCTTCGCCAAACATGATGCGAGCAAAGTGTTCAAGAGTTCCACGAAGGTTTGCCATGCTCAGACCCTTGTCGATGGCAAGCCCTTCTACCTGGTGAAAAACTGGAGTGTGAGTGGCATCCAACTCATCAGTTCGAAACACTCGTCCAGGGCACAAAACATAAATTGGCACTTCTCTATCAAGCATTGATCGGACCTGAACAGGGGAAGTGTGCGTTCTAAGAACCAGCTTCTGCTCAGTTGGCTCAACGAAGAAGGTGTCCTGCATGGCTCGAGCTGGGTGGTCGGCATCAAAGTTCAAAGCATCGAAGTTGAACCACTCGCTTTCAACTTCTGGCCCCTCGGCAATTTCCCAACCCATTCCAACAAACACATCGGAAATCTTTTCCTGAAGCAGACTCAGCGGGTGACGAGAGCCGGTTCGAGCAATTCTGCCCAAAGCAGTGATGTCGATAGCTTCTTTCTCAAGAAGCTTGGCTTCTTCTGCGGCTGAAAGTTCGCTCTCTCGAGCCTCAAATGCTTCGGTGACTTTTGCCCTTGCGGAGCCAACAATCTTTCCGGCTTCAGCCTTTTGATCCGCGGCTAGCTTTCCAAGCTTTGCGCTGAAGCCTGCCAGTGCAGAACCCTCACCAAGAATGGAGCTTTTTGCTTTTTTGAGCTCAGCGATAGAGCCGGCTTTGGTTATCTCCGCCAGGGCAGTCTCAATGGCCTTGTTGACCTCTGCTTGAGAAATACCCTCGGAGTTGGACATAGTTCTAAAGTTTACCGATTAGCTGTTCTGGGCGAAGGCTGACGCGTACATGCAAACGCTGGCAGCGGTTGCCAAATTCAAAGATTCAGCAGCTCCGAAGATGGGGACCTGAACCAACTTGTCAGCCAGGGCTGATACTTCTGGCTCCAGACCCCATGCTTCGTTGCCAAACAGCCAAAGAGTGGGCTTCGCTAATTCAGTCGAATCGATGGTGGCAAGTGATGCCCCAGCCACGTCAGCTCCTAGAACAGCAAGCCCCGCTTGCTTGAACTTCTCGAGTGAGGATGGGATATCTGCATCAATAATGAATGGCAGGTGGAACATCGAACCGGTGGTTGATCTAACAACCTTTGGGTTGTAGATATCCACGCTGGCCTTGCTAAAGATAACCGCATCCGCACCAGCAGCGTCGGCTGCACGAAGTACTGTGCCAGCATTTCCCGGGTCACGAATTTGTGCCAGGAATGCAACCAGCTTCGGTTTTGACAAAAGCACGTCTTCAATTGAGACGTGGAACTGCTGGCAAACAGCGACTACGCCTTGAGGAGTTGTGGTGTCGCTTAGTTCCTTGAGAACGCCTTCAGAAACAATGTTCACGCTTACCCGGGACTCACGAGCGCGCGAAATCAACTCTGAGAATTTTTCTTCAAAGCCTTCAGTCGCAAACAGCTTCTCAATTAGCTTTGGTCGCTCAAGGGCTTCTTTCAGCCCTTGTGGTCCCTCAAGCAGAAAGAGCCCGGTCTCTGACCGGGCCTCTTTCTTGGTGAGCTTTGCGACCCCTTTTATTTCCGCTTGGGAGGGATCTTGAATCACTTTTGTTAGCTCGCCTTAGGTGCTGAAGTGTCCTTAGGCAGCGCTGCCTTTGCAGTTGCAACCAATGACGCGAAAGTCGCTGGCTCGTTTACTGCTAGGTCAGACAAAATTCTGCGGTCAACCTGAACGCCTGCAAGACCAAGTCCCTGAATGAAACGGTTGTATGTCATTCCGTTTGCACGAGATGCAGCGTTGATGCGCTGGATCCACAGTCTGCGGAAGTCACCCTTGCGAGCTCTGCGGTCGTTGAATGCATAGACAAGTGAGTGCAGCATCTGCTGCTTTGCCATGCGGTATAGACGGGAGCGCTGTCCGCGGTATCCCTTTGCGCGCTCTAGTACAACGCGACGCTTCTTCAGCGAGTTGACTGCGCCTTTTACTCTTGCCATTTTTCTATACTCCTAAAATCGATCGGGTTACTTGCCGAGCTGCTTCTTGATGGTCTTAAAATCGGCAGCTGAAACTACCTGGTCAGCGTTCAAGCGACGCTTACGTCTAGATGACATGTGCTCTAGGTTGTGGCGCATGTTGATCTGCTGCTTCATGAGCTTGCCACTACCTGTGAAGCGGAAACGCTTCTTGGCACCCGAATGGGTCTTCTGTTTTGGCATTTACTTCTCTCCTGTTTCTATGGCAGCCTCTTCGACTACTACTTCGGTGGTTTCAGCTTTGGCTTCAGCTTTTGCAGCCTTATCCGCAGCTTTCTTTGCATCAGTTTTCACTTCAGCTTTGTTTCTAAGTGGACCAATGACCATGACCATGTTTCGGCCGTCGATCGACGGTGTCGATTCAACGGCGCCAAACTCGGCCACCTCTTCAGCCAACTTCTGCAGCAACTTGATACCCATCTCCGGACGAGATTGCTCTCTTCCTCGGAATACCACCATCACCTTCACCTTGTCGCCGGCTTTCAGAAACTTCTCGATCTGAGCTTTCTTAGTGCCGTAATCATGACCGTCGATTTTCAAACCGAAGCGGACTGTCTTTAGAACAGTGTTCACCTGGTTCTTGCGAGCTTCACGAATTTTCTGGGCAGCTTCGTATTTGAACTTGCCGAAATCCATTAGCTTCGCAACCGGAGGGCTGGATTGTGGTGAAACCTCTACGAGGTCCAAGTCTGCCTCTTGCGCCATGCGCAAAGCATCCTCGATTTTTACAACTCCAACCTGTTCACCCAATGCTCCAACGAGGCGAACCTCTGGGACACGGATACGGTCATTGATGCGGGGATCGCTGATCTGGTTCTCCTTATCGATGTGCCTTTGGCCACACCAGGCACGCTAAAAGCGCACAGGGAAATGCAGATGCGAAAAAAGCTTTACCCGGCAACCTATAAATGCGGTGGACGCGGGTGGGAAACTAATCCACTTCTGACCGAGACCATAAGACCTCGGAGCCATGAGATAGCCTAGCATCAAAGCCACCAAAGGAGAATAGTTGTCCGAATACGACAAGATTCAAGACCAGATCACCGAGATCTCAGACTTGCCAGCCGTTGAGGTCATAGGCCGCTACGCGGTGGACCTTCTGAGCGTTGCTGCCGTTCAGTGTGGACTGGCTGCCGATGGACGAAAAGGCGACCTCGATGAAGCCCGAAAGCTGATAACCGCCGTGGCCGGATTGATTGTTGCTGCGGCCCCAGACCTAGGTGATCACCACGCCAGACCGCTTCGCGATGCCCTCCGCCAAGTTCAGCTTGCCTTTCGGGAAGCCAGCGTCATAAAGGACGCTCCTGGCCAAGGCCCCGGCGAGAAATACACCGGTCCAGTCAACTAACTTCGTAGCTTTATTGCTACCGAATCTACCGACAAGGCAAAGTCTTCAGATTCAGACCAGATACTACTTATACGGTCGATTAGCTCCCTAACTACAGCAGGCTCGGCCTTGGGCTCAAGCTGAAGTAAGACCTGCAGCTCTGACCCCAAAAGCCTGGACTGTGGATCTGCCGTCGAGGCCTCAATCTTCAAAACTAAAGGCTCACCCGCAATTGAATCCTGCAGCACCTTCAGCACTGCTTCATTGCGCTCAGGTGGTAACCAAGGTAGCGACTGAGCAATTTTTGCTATTGCCGGGCGCCTAACCACGAACTCAGTGCCGCTACCTGGATCAAGCACTATTCGGGTGCTCATCTGAGAAGCCGCAGCTAGAGCGATTCGAATTGCGTCGGTGGGAACAGGCCTAGAAGCTTTGTTCCAGCGACTCATGGCCTCAACTGAGGAGAAGACAACCAAAGAGTCCTGATCGTCGGGAGATTTGACTGTGACTATTGAAAGTTCTGCACTCTTATCAACCTTTTGACCGTGCGCGCCCGTTTCAGACTCGCCAAGATTTGCAAGAAGCGGGACTAGAAGTCTTGAAACTCGAATCTGATCAACAACTTCTTCTGCACCAACCTCACCGGCTCGAAACGCCGTGATAACCTCAATTAGTTTTGGTGGAGCCGTACCGTCATCGTCTGCAAATGAGTTTGAATCGAAGCTTCGACCTTCCCAAGGTGTTCCAGCAGAATCGGTGAATCGATTGGGGTTGATGTGCTCGTTCACTTACTCGCAAACTCCAGAGCCTGCTCCAAGCTAAAACGCTTGGCGTAAAGCGCCTTACCTAAAATTGCTCCCTCAAGACCAAGAGGAACCAATTGCCTTAGAGCGGATATATCTTCGAGAGTAGAAATCCCTCCGCTGGCAACAACCGGTTTGTCGGTTTTTTCCATTACTTGACGAAGGAGCTCTAGGTTTGGCCCCTTCAAAGTTCCATCCTTAGTGACATCCGTCACGACGTATCTGGCGCAACCGGCTTGCTCTAGTCTTTCCAAAACATCGAAAAGCTCGCCGCCTTCTTTTGTCCAGCCCCTGGCAGCCAATGTGGTTCCTCGAACATCTAACCCAACTGCGATTTGATCACCGAAGCGAGCAATTACTTTCTCGGTCCACTCAGGATTCTCAAGTGCGGCAGTTCCGAGGTTCACCCTGGTTGCGCCTGCCGATAGGGCCGCCTCGAGAGATGCATCGTCGCGGATTCCTCCGGATAGTTCAATCTTTATACCAACGCAGGCATCGACAACTTCCTGAATCACTTTTCTGTTGTCACCGCGACCAAAAGCTGCATCTAGATCAACCAGGTGAATCCATTCCGCTCCCGCATCAATCCAGGTTTGAGCTGCTTCAAGAGGTGATCCGTAATCAGTTTCGGACCCAGCTTCACCCTGGGTAAGCCGAACAGCTTTGCCATCGGCAACATCAACCGCTGGAAGAAGTTCTAGGTATTCTGACACTTCGTTGCCTTTCTAGAGTGTCGCAAGCCAATTCCTTAAAAGCGTAATCCCGGCTTCACCTGATTTTTCTGGGTGGAACTGAACGCCGCTCAGTGGACCGTTCTCAACTGCAGCTATGAATTTCTCGCCATACTCAGCAAAGCTAACCACTGGAGCGATAAATGGCGGGTCCACCTGCAAAGTGAACTCCTTGGCTGCATAAGAGTGAACGAAATAAAAGAGTTGATCTGCTACTCCCTCGAACAACTTGGAATCAGCCGGCGCGGCTACGTTGTTCCAGCCCATGTGTGGAAGTTTTGGTGAATCCAACTTTGCAACTACCCCTGGCCACTGACTAAGCCCTTCGGTCTCAACCTCATGTTCAAGGCCTTTTTCAAACATCACCTGTAAACCAACGCAAATCCCAAGTACCGGCTTGCCCCCAGCCAATCGCTTATCGATTAGCTCTGGAGCTTTGACTTTTATTAGCGCCTTCATAACCGCTGCAAAGGCCCCAACTCCTGGAACCACCAGCCCATCGGCGGAGTGCACTTTGGATGGATCCGAAGTTAGTTCAACTTCGGCTCCCGCATACTCGAGTGCCTTTACTGCCGAGTGAACATTTCCGATGCCATAGTCAAGAACGACTACGCGAGCACTCACAGAGCTCCCTTGGTTGAGGGCACGCCCTCAACTCGAGAATCCTTGGCAACAGCCAAACGCATGGCTCGGGCGAAAGCTTTGAACTGAGCTTCCGCAATGTGGTGAGGATCGCGTCCAGCAAGTACATTTACGTGCAGGGTAATACCAGCGTTAGTGGCAATGGCCTCAAATACGTGCCTGATCATTGAACCAGTGAAGTGGCCTCCGATTAGGTGAAACTCAAATCCTGCAGGTTCGCCATCGTGCACTAAGAATGCTCTTCCCGAAACATCAACAACGGCTCGAGCCAAGGCCTCGTCAAGGGGAACGGTGGCATCTCCAAAGCGAGAAATGCCAGATTTGTCGCCCAGCGCTTGCTTGATTGCTTGACCTAAAACAATCGCGGTGTCCTCCACGGTGTGGTGAATATCGATGTGAGTGTCACCGGTAGATCGAATAACTAAGTCAATCAAGGAGTGCTTGGAAAAAGCAGTGAGCAAGTGATCGAAAAATGGGACGGTTGTAGAAACATCTGACCTACCGGTTCCATCCAGGTCCAAAGACAGCGTGATTGAAGACTCGCTGGTGCGTCTTTCAAGCTGGGCAATTCGACTCACGACACTCTCCTTGGCTTTGTTTGGGATTTACCCAAGTCTACAGTTTGACCAATTTTTTGGCACCTGCCAAGAACTTTGTGGTCTCGGCTTCAGTTCCTGCCGTGACCCGAAGTGTGTGAGGGATTCCTACGTTTCGAACCAGCACTCCTTGCTCTAGAAGTTGCTCAAAAGCCTCCGCGGAATCGTTCAGCCCACTAAACAATAAGAAGTTTGCTTCGGAACGAAACACTTCAAACCCCAGCTCCGCCAGCTCTAGGCTCATGCGGTCTCTTTGATAACGAATGTCCTCCACGGTTTTGAGCATCAGCGCCGAGTGCCTCAGTGCTGCAGTTGCAGCCGCCTGAGTGAAAGCCGAGAGGTGATAGGGCAATCGAACCAGGCGAAGAGCGTCTATGGCGCCGGGGTCGGCGGCTAAGTATCCTAGGCGCGCCCCGGCAAAGGCAAAGGCCTTACTCATGGTGCGGCTAATCAGAAGACGAGGTCGGCCTTCAAGAAGACTGATTGCTGACTCACCGCTGCCAAATTCGGCATAGGCCTCATCAACAACAATGATTCCCTCGGTTGCATCGTAAGCCGCCTCAATAACGCTGAGGCTAAGCGGGGTACCAGTTGGGTTATTGGGCGAGCAAAGCAAGACAATCGAGGGCTGGTGTTTCGCAATTTCCTCAACAACTAGCTCTGAGCTAAGTTCGAATTTCTCGCCCCTAGGTGCATCGACGTATTTAGTTCCAGTTGTCAGCGCCAAAAGGGAATACATGGAGTAGGTAGGTCCGAATCCTAGGGCCTTTCGGTTTGGTCCACCAAAGGCCTGGAAGATTTGAAGCAGCACTTCATTAGAGCCATTAGCTGCCCAGAGGTTTGCTTCTTTCATGCCATCGCCAAGATATGTGGCGAGCGCTGTTCGAAGCTTCGTAAACTCTCGATCTGGATATCGATTTATGTCTATTAGAGCGGCTGCTATTGCCGCCACGACGTCAATTGCCACCTCTTCTGGAATCTGGTGAGTGTTTTCATTTACATTCAACGCAACTGGAACATTTAGCTGCGGGGCGCCATATGGCTTTCTACCGCGTAGGTCATCGCGGATTGGAAGATCTTCTAGGCTAGCCATTACTCAAGATTAGTGGCTAACAAAAAAGCATCAACTGGAAGTTATGGGAGAGCTAGTTTGTCCCCGGTCGAAAGAGTTGCACTAGATAAGTTGTTCAGCAAAATCACTTCCGCGATCCAGTCCTGCTGTGATTTTCCATCAGAGTATGTCTTGGCAAGCTCCCAGAGTGTGTCTCCGGGCATCACTGAAACGTAGTTGAAGGCGTTCGAGCCGATTACGGTCTCGTCGGTGGCAACGGCGCTTTGGTTGAACACCATGCCGGCCAGCATCAGAGCCGAGGCGCTGATCACAAATAGGGTGCGGGCCAGCCTGGCGCGGCGCCTAGGGCTCATTGGGTGGAACTGGACTGCTTGAGCTGTCATCGAGGTCATTTGGAGCCTTTCCTTGAGTTGTTCGAACAAGTGTTCTACTTAGAACAAGATTACAAGGAACCACCGACATTTTGTCAACTATTTGGCAAAATTTTCGAAAATGTGTTTGATATTGGGCCAAATTTAGAATAAAGTTTCGATAACAGCCCAAAAGGGCCTAATTGAGAGGGTGAAATGGACGCCAAAAAGCCGACTCGCCGGGCTTCAAGCCTGAGCGCCATGCAGGAGCGCATTTTGCAGGCAATTCAGAGATCCAAGCTCGATAAGGGCTATGCCCCGAGCATGAGGGAAATCGGGGACGAAGTAGGCCTGTCCTCTCCCTCTTCGGTCACGCACCAGCTGAACCAATTAGAACTGGCCGGATACATCAGCCGCGACCCTAAGCGTCCCCGCACCATCGACGTGTTGATCGAAGTTGCCGGACTCGAGGCTGACCCAGGCGCAGACGTCGAAAACGTCACGCCAATTGGTGATGCAGCAATGGTTCCAATGGTTGGTCGAATTGCAGCTGGTGGGCCAATCACTGCTGAGCAGAATATTGAAGAGATCTTCCCATTGCCAAGACAGCTCGTTGGAAAAGGCGACCTATTCCTTCTCAAAGTTGTTGGTGAATCAATGATTGATGCCGCCATTTGCGATGGTGACTGGGTTGTTGTTCGTCAGCAGCAAACTGCTGAGAACGGTGATATCGTTGCAGCCCTCCTGGAAGAAGAAGCAACTGTCAAAACCTTCAAGCAGCGAGATGGCCACACCTGGCTACTGCCTAGAAACTCTAGCTTCGAACCGATTCTTGGTGATCACGCTGTGATTCTTGGAAAAGTAGTAGCGGTCCTAAGAAGTATCTAGGGCAAAGCTCTCAAGCTCACTAGCAAGCCCTGGCTTTACAAGCGTCTCCAGATAAGTTCCAGTTTCCCGATGCTCTAGCTTGGCGACTTTACCCTCGGAATGGATTCTGGATACAAGATCCCCTCTAGAGTATGGAACTAACACCTTCACGAAAAGTTCTGGCTTTGGAAGTAAGAATTCAATTCTTTCAAGCAGTTCAGAAATACCTTCTCCTGTTGATGCAGACACCAGCAGGCAGCCAGGCTCCATCCCACGAAGCGCGAGTTTTTCAGTCTCGTCTATCAAGTCGCACTTATTGAATACCACTAGCTCCAGGATGTCGGTTGCTTCAACCTCGGTAAGCACATCGCGGACGGTTTGGATCTGACTACCAGGATCCGGGTGCGAAGCATCCACCACGTGTACCACTAGGTCGCTGTGCGAAATCTCTTCAATCGTGGAGCGGAACGCTTCAACCAACTGGTGGGGTAGATTCCTGACGAAACCAACGGTGTCAGAAAGGGTGTATTCCCTGCCGTCGGATGTCTCGGTTCGTCTAACGGTTGGATCCAAAGTCGCAAACAAAGCGTTCTCGACCAACACTCCAGCGCTGGTAATGCGGTTCAAAAGTGATGACTTTCCAGCGTTGGTATACCCCGCTATAGCAACCGAGGGCACTTGATTCTTAGCTCGCGACGAACGCTTAGTGTCACGAGCTGGCGCCATTTCCTTTATTTGCTTGCGAAGCTTTGCCATCCGGGTATTGATGCGCCTTCGATCAAGCTCAATCTTGGTTTCACCAGGTCCACGCGATCCGATACCGACACCACCACCGACTTGACCACCGGCCTGACGCGACATGGATTCACCCCAACCACGAAGTCGAGGAAGTAAGTATTCAAGCTGAGCCAGTTCGACCTGGGCTTTTCCCTCCCGGGATTTAGCGTGCTGGGCAAAAATGTCGAGGATGATTGCGGTGCGATCAACGACTTTTACCTTCACAATGTCTTCGAGATTTCTTCGCTGACTTGGAGCAAGTTCAGTGTCAGCAATGACAGTGTCTGCTCCACAAGCTGCAACCACTGCTTTGAGCTCCTGGGCTTTTCCCTTACCGAGGTAACTTGCAGCATCTGGGAAATCCCTGCGCTGTAGCAAACCATCGAGTACTTCTGCGCCAGCTGTTTCAGCCAAGGCTGCAAGTTCACGCATGGAGTTTTCGGCATCCTGCAAAGTGCCTTTGCCCCACATGCCAATCAAAACAACCTTCTCTAGTCGTAGCTGTCGGTACTCAACATCGGTGATGTCCTGCAACTCGGTTGATAAACCTGCAACACGCTTAAGAGCACCACGTTCGGCCAGCTCAAGTTGATCGCCGTCAAAACTTGAGTTATCGGCTGCGCCAAATCGCTTCGCTCGCTCGTCGCGACGAAGGATTCGATCAATCATCGACGATGCGCGCTCGGGCTCTTGCTCCATGCTTCAACACTAGTAATCAGAATTGGGATAGATTGACCTCATGTCTGAGGACCACTACTTTTCACAGGAACCCAGCAGTCCCCTAAAACCTAAAGCAATCCAGATCCCCGTTGCCGGTGAATTAGTTGATGTCACTACCGCCTCTGGAACATTCAGTCCAACGCAGTTAGATTTTGGAACCGAAGTACTGATCGAACAAATGGACCTAGCCCCGGCTTCTGGAAACCTGCTAGATCTGGGCTGCGGCTGGGGTCCGATTGCTCTGAATCTAGGCAAGCTTCGGCCAAACACTAAAGTCTGGGCGGTAGATGTGAACACCCGTTCAGTTGAGCTAACCCAGGCCAACGCCAAGAGTTTAGGAATTTCTAACATCACCGCATTGCTTCCTGACCAGGTGCCAGCTAATCTCCGATTTAGCGGTATCTGGTCTAACCCACCAATTCGAATCGGTAAGAAAGAACTCCACGAATTGCTTTTGCTGTGGCTTCCTAGGCTTGAAACCCGAGGCGAGGCTTATCTGGTTGTCCAGAAAAACTTGGGTTCAGATTCCTTGCAGAAGTGGCTAACCGAAGAACTAGCTTCAGATTTCGAAGTTTCCAGGTACACATCGATAAAGACTTATCGAGTTCTGAAAATCAAGAAGAACTCCTAGACAGTAGCGAGATCGATCTCGCCGTCAAAGCTGAGTTCAGCTGGTCCACTAATTCCTACGTGTTCGCCATCTTCGGTAGCAAACATTCTCACTCCTACTACTCCACCAGGAACACTTACCTGCCACTGATTAGGGGCGTCGGCTCCGGCCCAGTACCGGGTGGCAAGAGCGGCAGCTGCAATTCCAGTTCCGCACGAGAGAGTCTCCCCCACACCCCGCTCAAATACCCGCATCGAAATGTGTCCAACTCCGTGTTGCACCATTGGTTCTTTTGGCACCACAAATTCAACATTGGCACCTGATTCTGGAACCGGTTTGATAACGGGTGCATCAATAAGTCGAAGAGCCGAAAGCTCAGCATCGCTAGCTAGGGCAACAACAGCGTGAGGGTTGCCAACATCAATTCCTTGAGCTGGCCTGGCTACCTTCAGGCCAGATGCTTCTACTTCAGATTCCCCATCCAGACGCCAACGTCCCAGATCAACTGCAAAACCATTTGAGGATTTAGTTATGTCCTTTACTCCATCACGAGTTCCGACCGGAAGCGTGGCGCCATCCGTGATTGTTGCCAAACCGCGCTCAATCAAATACCTTGCGAATACACGAATCCCGTTTCCACACATCTCAGCTGCCGAACCATCGGCGTTGAAATAATCCATAAACCAAATAGCGTTTGGCTCCTCAGCCAAAATCGCCTTGCCTTCAGGAAGGTGTGCAGACTTAACCACTCGAATAAAACCATCTGCACCGATGCCGAAGTGGCGGTTGCAAATCCTTGAAATCTGACCTTTGTTTAGCGTCAGAGCACCGTCTGCGTCCAGAACCAGCACAAAGTCGTTGCCAGTGCCATGGCCTTTGGTGAACGCAATTTTGGACATGTATAAAGCCTAGGACCGATTGTCCAAGATGCCATCGTTGTCAATAAGCTCAACTGCCTTTGTCAAAAGCTCAGTATCCAACGCCTCAAGCCACTTGATTCGATCATCTCGCTTGAACCAACTCACTTGCCTTCTGGCATAGCGCTGTGTCAGCTGAACCGTTGAGGCAATAGCTTCTTCACGGGTTAGCTCGCCATCTAACTCACCCAGTGCCTGCGCATAGCCAATGGCAACTGATGCGGTCTTGCTGTCTCTAAAGCCAGCTGGGATCAATGACGACACTTCCTCGACGAGTCCTTCTTCCCACATTTTCTGGACACGCTTTTCAAGCCTTGGAAGAAGTTGCTCTCGTTCCATTCGGAGACCAAATTCAAGAACCGGTTGCCAAGATTCAATTTCGTCGGGCAATGAAGCTGCAAATGGTTCGCCAGTTATCATCACAATCTCTAGGGCTCTGACAATTCGTCGCCCATTCTCGGGGATTATTCGGCTTGCTGCGATTTGGTCGAGTTCAGCAAGTTTTGTATGCATATGAAGTGGTCCGTGCTCGATAAGTTCGGCTTCCAGTTGGGCTCTAAGCTCTTGGTCTCTATCGGGAAACTCAAAGTTGTTCAGGCACGATGCCACATACAACATCGATCCGCCAACAAGGATTGGAATGATGCCGGATTCCTGGAGCTGAAGAATCTTCGCTCGGGCAAGCCTCTGATATTCAGCTGCTGTGGATTCTTGAGTTATCTCAAGCACGTCAATTAGGTGATGTGTGATACCTCGGCGCTCTGCGAGCGGAAGCTTGGCTGTTCCAATGTCCATGCCCTTGTATATCTGCATAGCATCGGCATTTACGATTTCGGCTTTTTGTCCAACGCTGTTGATGTACTCAGCGATACTAAGCGCCAGCTCACTTTTTCCTGTGCCAGTGGCGCCAACCACGGCAATTAGCTGTGAACTCATTTACTTGACGCGAAGGGTAGGGTATCCAAGATTTACACTCGAGACGTTTGCGGAGTCCGTTGCGCAAGAAGAAGCACTGCCCCTGTCGAATGCATCCCCAGCGCGAGTTGGACGCACTGAATAGCCAGCTGCTGGTTGATCCGCAAACAAGAAATATGGCTTGGCGTCTGTGACAGTGACGGTGACGAGATCACCCGGTCGAGGATCTGTGTGTCCTGCAGGGGTTTCGAAGTGCACCAGGCGGTTATCTCTAGCCCTGCCGGTAAGTCTTTGAGTTTGGGAGTCCTTGCGACCCTCGTGGTTTGCGACCAGTACTTCGACGCTTTTACCGAGCTGCTTTTTGTTCTCTTGCCAAGCAATTTCATTTACGTGTGCGATCAATCTCTCGTAGCGGTCTTGAACCACTTCTTTAGGAATCTGGTTAGCCATTTCACCGGCAGGAGTTCCTGGACGAATCGAATACTGGTAGGTGTAGGCCATCGAAAATGCTGATTCAGTGGCAACCCTCATGGTGTCCTGGAAATCCTGCTCTGTCTCTCCCGGAAAACCAACAATGATGTCGGTAGTGATTGCGGCATCGGGAATGGCTTTTCTCACCCGATCAAGAATCCCGAGATACTTATCGCTTCGGTAGCTTCGCTTCATGTTCTTCAAAACTTCGTTGGAGCCTGATTGCAGCGGCATGTGAAGGTGCGGCATCACGTTTGGAGTTTCGACCATGGCGTCAATCACGTCATCAGTGAAAGCGGCAGGATGAGGTGACATGAAACGGACCCGCTCTAGGCCATCAATTTCGCCGCAGGCTCTCAATAGCTTCGCAAAAGCGCCGCGTTCGCCGAACTCGACGCCATAGGTGTTTACGTTTTGTCCCAGCAGGGTTATCTCAATCACACCGTCTTCTACCAGTGCCTTGATTTCGCTCAGAATCTCGCCTGGCCGGCGGTCCTTTTCCTTACCTCGAAGCTGCGGAACAATGCAAAATGTGCAGGAGTTATTGCACCCAACAGAAATCGAGACCAAGCCGGCATAAACAGAATCACGCTTGGTCGGCAGATTGGATGGGAACGTCTCCAGCGCCTCGATAATCTCAACCTGAGCCTCGCGGTTGTGCCTAGCGCGCTCTAACAGAGTCGGTAGGGAGCCCATGTTGTGCGTTCCGAAAACCACATCAACCCAAGGGGCCTTTTTGATGATAGTGTCGCGATCTTTCTGAGCTAAACACCCACCTACCGCAATCTGAAAATTGGGGTTGGCTTCTTTTTTGGCAAGCATGGTGCCGAGGTTTCCATAGAGCTTATTGTCGGCATTTTCACGAACTGCACAGGTGTTGAATACAACCACGTCTGTCTCTCCTGGCACACCAGGAAGGTATCCCGCATCTTCGAGAAGCCCGGAGAGTCGCTCGGAGTCGTGAGAGTTCATTTGGCAGCCGTAAGTTCGAACTTCGTAGCTGCGGGTTTGGGTAAGCATCAGAATTCTGATTTTACCGCGTGGGCCTCTGCTTCCCTAATGGCGGTAAAAACTACTCCTGAGCCAAAGCCTCTTCGCTGCAAGAAACCAACTAAACGTCTATTTCTAACCTCTGGAGCCAACTTGGCCAATTGGCCCAACCTCTTTATTGCAACCTCAGTTGCAACCGCCAACTCGTCCTCATCCGATATGTCGGATGCAACCTGGTTGATTAGGTCCTGATCTAGTCCTTTGTCGGCCAGTTTCCTCTTGACCATGGAGCGAGCTAGACCTTGGGTTCGTCTGGAAGCATCGATTACCTGCTGGGCGTATGCCGAGTCATCTATTAGTTCAACTTCTGTGAACCGTTGAATGACTTGATTGGCAATTGCCGCAGGAATCTCATGTTTTTCTAAAGCCTCAGCCAACTCGGACGAGGATTTGGGTCCTCGCTCGAGTAGCTTCAGAACTATGTTTCGAGCACGTTCCTCGAGGTTATCTACCGACGAGAGCATTATTAGCTCGCGCTAGCTGCCTTTTTAGGTGCTGCCGGTACTTCATCAACTGGAAGATCAGCAACCGCTCTTGGAACACCAACACCAAGCTTGGTTTTGATCTTCTTCTCAATGTCATTTGCAACTTCAGGGTTTTCTAGCAGGAAGTTTCTGGAGTTTTCTTTACCCTGTCCTAGCTGGTCGCCTTCGTAGGTGTACCAGGCACCAGATTTCTTTACAATCTCGTGCTCAACACCGAAGTCCAGCAAGCTTCCCTCGCGGGAGATTCCAACACCGTAAATGATGTCGAACTCAGCCTGCTTGAAAGGAGAAGCCATCTTGTTCTTGACAACCTTGACGCGAGTTCTGTTTCCAACAGCCTCGGTGCCATCCTTTAGAGTCTCAATGCGACGAATATCGAGTCGAACCGAAGCGTAGAACTTCAGCGCCTTTCCTCCAGCGGTAGTTTCTGGGCTTCCGAAGAAGACACCGATCTTCTCGCGAAGCTGGTTGATAAAGATCATGGTGGTGTTTGTGTTGCTTAGGGCACCGGTTAGTTTGCGAAGCGCCTGCGACATAAGTCTTGCCTGAAGACCCATGTGTGAGTCTCCCATCTCGCCTTCGATTTCTGCCCTTGGAACCAGTGCAGCAACCGAGTCAACGATGATCACGTCGATCGAGCCTGAGCGAATCAGCATGTCCGCAATTTCCAAAGCCTGCTCACCGGTGTCTGGCTGGCTTACCAGTAGAGCATCGATGTCAACGCCGAGCGCCTTGGCATATTCCGGGTCCAAGGCGTGCTCGGCGTCGATGAATGCAGCAATTCCTCCAGCGCGCTGGGCATTGGCAATTGCGTGCAGGGCAAGGGTGGTCTTACCAGAAGACTCTGGTCCGTAAATCTCAACAATTCTTCCGCGAGGTAGTCCTCCGGTACCAAGGGCTGCATCCAGTGCGATGGAGCCGGTCGAAATGACCTCTACCGGTGCTCGCTCATCGGAACCCAGGCGCATAACTGAGCCTTTTCCGAACTGGCGGTCGATCTGGGCTAGAGCTGTGTCTAGTGCTTTTTCGCGATCTGAAGCTGATGGCATCTTCTGGTTCCTCTTTCGATTCGTGATGCTTCCGACATTACTTTTGGCTACCGACACTTATGGGCTCAAAACACCAATCTGTGTATAACTCTGAGCTTTCAACTGCCTTAGAGCAACCATAGCAGGATTCGAACAAGATTTCGAGTGTTTATTTACTCGGCGTGTTGTTTTTTAGCTTTTTTGTCCAGTCCGGTCCAACGCTCCTGAGGCACCTGCTGGGCCCTGCAGATAGCCAGCCAAATCTGCCTGGGGTCTTGCCCTTGGGCCAATAAAACCGAGGCAGTCTTATCCCCCAGCTCAAAAAGGGCTAAATCACGAATCAGGACTTCAGATTGGGGCTTGCCAAACTCATCGGCCATCAGCTCATGGAACTGGCTAAGGCGCAATTGGGGCTATTTCTCGGGCTAAATACGGCCGCTGAGCAGGTCTTTTTCAAGCTGCTCGTTGAAATCCTGGACAAAGCCGATCGGGACGGTCAAATCCGACACTTCTCGAGCTCCGGTGGCCTGAGCCATGAATTCTTCAGGCAAAACGCCTTCAACTAGGGCAATGCGGTCCGAAACCTCACGGAGGACAACCGACAGCGGCACCTCAAGGGCCTCGGCCACTGCCGAGAGGATCTCTGAAGAAGCCTCTTTCTGGCCTCTCTCTAGCTCGCTCAGGTAGCCTAGGGCCACGCTGGCGCGGGCCGCTACCTGGCGGAGAGTCTGACCCTTCTGAAGCCTAAAATCGCGGAGTACGTCTCCAATTTCTGTTCTAACCAATGTCATTTGACCCTCCTTCCGAAGCTCTACTTTATCTCTGACTAGCGACAACTCGATTATTCCGCAATTTCTTCCCACAGGTGACCAAGTCCCAGCAAAACCGCAGAATTCTGTATTTTTGCCCTATCCCCAGCCAGTTGGTGGGCAAATACGTTGCTGGAAACCGAGTCTTCTGTGCCCTTAGACACGCATATGTAGACCTCCCCGACTGCTTTCCCGTCTTGCTCACTCGGGCCTGCCACCCCGGTGGTTGAAACCGACACAACTAGAGCTAGATCCAAACCAAGTTTCGATGCAATCTTGACCCTAAGACCCTCTGCCATTTGAGCGGCGACCTCAGGGTCAACTGCCCCTTGGTTTTCAAGAAGCGCCTTGGATACCCCGAGGAGTTCATGCTTCAAAGAAGTTTCGTAGGCAACTATTCCGGTGAGCAAAACTTCAGATGCTCCAGCAACTTTCGAAAACTCTGCGGTGAGTAATCCACCGGTTAGAGACTCTGCCACCACAAGTTTTTTGCCCTGAGATCGAAGTCGATCAAGAATTTGCTCTGCACTGCTCACTTCTTGATCGCCGCCACAAAAAACTGAACACCAGAAATCAAAGTTGAAGCAAGAGCAACCAGCATCAACCCTTCTTCAACAAAACTCCAGAACGGCACCCAAACCTCAAATGGAGCAAGCACCGCACCTACTCCAATACCTTGCAGCACAGTTTTCAGTTTTCCAGAACCAGCTGCCGCAATTACTTTGTTTTTTACAACCATCACTCGATACAAAGTAACTGCAATTTCACGCGAAAGAATCAAAATGGTAATCCACCAGTCGATTTCCCCTAGATAGCTAAGGGTTACCAGCGCACTTCCCAATAGCGCCTTGTCGGCGATTGGGTCAAGAATTTTGCCAAGATTAGTGACTTTGCCGGTTCTTCTAGCAACCGCACCATCGATGCCATCGGTTGAAATAGCAAACACAAAGACAAAAGTTGCTAGCCAGTGCTGCCAAGAGTTTGGATCAGGGGAAATCAGAAGCAGATACACAAACAGTGGTGCAAGAGCTATTCGGGCTACGGTGATTGAGTTTGGTAGGTTCACGGTCTGCCCGTCAGCTGCCACGCATCCTCATCGCCGTCGTCATCACCCTGGGTGCGGATAACACCAGAATCTACCGCCATAGTTTGCTGGACATCCCCTCGAAGCTGACCCAGAACTGTTGCTAGCTCATCGGGTTTTACCAGCACATCCCTGGCCTTCGATCCTTCGGATGGCCCAACGATGTTTCTAGATTCCAAAAGATCCATAAGGCGACCAGCTTTAGCAAAGCCCACCCTAAGCTTTCTTTGCAACATCGAGGTCGAACCAAATTGCGAATTCACAATCAATTCGGTTGCCTGAAGCAGCACTTCTAAATCATCACCGATGTCGGCATCGACAACCTTGGCAGTCACTGTAGCTGCAACATCGCTTCGGTATTCAGGTTCCATCTGTTGCTTGACGTGAGACACCACGGCATGAAGCTCTGCCTCTCCGACCCAGGCACCCTGAACACGGATTGGCTTGTTAGTTCCCATCGGGGAAAACAAGGCATCTCCTTGACCAACTAGTTTTTCGGCTCCAGGCTGATCCAAGATCACGCGAGAGTCGGTCAAGGAAGAAACCGAGAAAGCAAGCCTGGAAGGAACGTTGGCCTTAATCAAACCGGTTACAACATCAACCGATGGGCGCTGGGTAGCAAGAACCAAGTGAATACCCGAGGCACGAGCTAGCTGAGTGATTCGAACAATGGAATCCTCCACATCTCGCGGTGCCACAATCATCAAATCCGCAAGCTCGTCAACAACTACCAAAAGATACGGGTAGGGCTGAAGCTTTCTGGTTGAACCCTCAGGCACCGAAAGCTCTCCTGCGACGACGGCCCGATTGAAATCATCGATGTGCTTGAAGCCAAAGGATGCCAGATCGTCGTATCGCATATCCATTTCCTTCACTACCCACTGCAGCGCCTCTGCAGCTTTCTTTGGGTTAGTGATGATTGGAGTAATCAAATGTGGAACTCCCTGATAGGCCGCTAGCTCCACTCGCTTTGGGTCAATCAATACCAGCCTTACCTCGGCAGGTTTTGCACGCATCAAGATCGAAGTAATCATGGCGTTTACGAAGCTAGATTTACCCGCGCCGGTTGCTCCAGCGACCAACAGATGTGGCATCTTTGCCAGGTTTGCAACTACGAAGCCACCCTCGACATCTTTACCGATACCGATGGTTAGCGGGTGCTGAGACAACTTGGCATTTTGCGACCTTAGAACATCCCCTAGCGAAACGGTCTCACGATCGGTATTTGGAATCTCAATACCAATTGCACTCTTGCCTGGGATTGGCGCCAAAATGCGAACCTCGTTGGAAGCTACTGCGTAAGAAATGTTGCTTGCCAAGCGGGTTACGGCCTCAACCTTTACCCCTGCTGCTAGTTCGACTTCGTACCTTGTCACAGTGGGTCCCCTGGAAAAACCAGTCACAGTAGCTTCAATATCAAACTCGTTGAATACCGCGCTGATGGATGCAACAACCTCATCCGTTACTTCAGAGCGAAGTTTAGGAACTGTTCCAGCACCCAGCAAAGACTGATCCGGAAGCTTATAGGTTCGATTGGTTCTTCCAACTTGAGCTACCGGCTGCTCATCCGGTTCAGCGTCAAACAAAGCCTCGGGTTCAATTGGAATTTCCTGAACAATCGGGATCTCCCGAGTTCTTGGGGTTGGGTTATCAAATAAGTCCTCAACCAAATCGGTTCCATCTTGCTGCACTACTAATGCCGAATCGAATGAGCCCTCGTCTTTTTTGCCCCTGCGCCACCAAGGCGCCTTGGTGCCATCAAAGGCATCGGGGATTTCTTCGCCTTCTTCTACTTCGTGCGAGCCTTTTAGGGAAGAGCCGAATAAGTACTCATAGAGCTCACCCAAACGCTGACCTATTTTGTTTGGCGCAGTTTTGGTCATGATCAAAATCGAAGCAAATCCAATCAGGGCCAAAACCGGAACCGCACCCCAGATAGTAATTGTTGAGATAAAAGGAATAGATACCAGCCAACCAAAAAGACCTCCGGCTGCAGCAAGGGCCATAACCCCATCGGTTGGCTGAGGCTGAGTGCTAAACAGATGAAAGAAACCTGAAACAGTAATTAGCATCAGGAACAAACCAACTCCGATTCGAGAGTTGTCTTGCACCGTGGAAGGGTGACGAGCTAGGAAGATGGCGAAAATGATCATGATTACTGGAAGGCCAAATGACACCGGGCCAAATAAAAGCCCAAAGCTCCAGGCGTTCAAGGTCTGAGCCCAGCTTTCTTGGATCAGGAACCAGCCAAAGGTGATGCCTAAAATGCCAAGAATTGCCATAAAGAATGGAAAACCATCACGACGGTCTTCTTTGGAAATCTGATCAGGAGAAAGCGCTCTGGCGGCTCCACCGAATCCGTGAGCCAGGGCCAAGTAAAGACGAACCAGTGGGTGCGCACGTGAAGAACCCTCAGCCTTGGGCTTTAGAACCTGAGTCTTGGCTGGGGCGCGTTTTCTCGCGGGAGGCGATTTTCTGGTTGCCATGGCTCCAAAACTACTAGCGGGCGGCCCAAAACCCGCGGAACCTAGGGCGGCTAGCCGTGAATGACCACCGGAATGATCATGGGCTTACGGCGATGAGCCTTAGAGACCCAGCCACCAACACTTCGGCGAATAACTTGCTGAAGTGAATGAGTGTCCCTTATTCCTTCCCTAGCTGCCTGCAGCAGGGCCTTTTCAATTTGAGGTTTAACATCGTCAAAAACGTGATCTTCCTCGGCGAATGCCCGCGCCCTAATCTCAGGACCAGCGGTTATCAATCCAGAATTTGGATCCACCACAACGAAAACAGAAATGAATCCTTCTTCGCTCAATACTCGGCGATCTTTCAAATCTTCTTCGGTGATTGTTCCAACTGTCTTGCCATCAACGTAGAGCAAACCGCACTCCACTTCGCCAACCACCTTGGCTACACCATCGCTCAAATCAATTACGAAACCATCCTCAGCCAGAATGATGTTGTCTTTGCTGATTCCCGTTTGCTCGGCAACCCGGGCATTGGCAACTAGGTGACGGTACTCACCGTGCACTGGCAAAACATTCTTAGGTTTCAAGATGTTGTATACGTACATCAGCTCCCCGGCTGCGGCATGACCGGAGACGTGGACCTTGGCATTTCCCTTGTGGATTACGTTTGCTCCGAGCTTTGTAAGTCCGTCAATAACTCGGTAGACAGCGTTTTCGTTTCCAGGGATGAGCGAGCTTGCCAAAATCACGGTGTCGCCCTCAGCGATTTCAATTTCATGTTCCAACTTGGCCATCCGCGATAGCCCAGCCATTGGTTCTCCCTGGCTACCGGTGGACATAAACACCAGCTGAGAATGTTTGTATTTGTTTGCATCCTTCAAATCAACGATGGAATCATCAGGAACTTTCAAAAAGCCCAGCTCCGCAGCAATTTGCATATTGCGAACCATGGATCGACCAACCAGCACCACCTTGCGGTTGTTGCTAACGGCGGCATCAATTACTTGCTGAACCCTATGCACGTGAGAGGCAAAGGAAGCCACAATCACGCGCTTGGTGGCGCGTCCGATGACATCGTGCAGTACGGGACCAATGTCTTTTTCTAGAGGGGTAAATCCTGGCACGTCGGCATTTGTCGAGTCGCACAAAAACAGATCAAGGCCAGCTTCACCGATTCTGGCAAAGGCTCGAAGGTCTGTGATACGGCCATCGAGTGGAATTTGGTCCATCTTGAAATCGCCTGTGTGCAGAATGGTTCCAGCTTTGGACTTGATCAAAACAGCAAGAGCATCAGGAATCGAGTGATTCACAGCGATGAACTCAAGTTGGAAATCGCCCATAACCTCAACATCGCCCTCGCGAACGGTGTGAGTGTAGGCAGGCAGTCGGTGCTCCTTGAGCTTGGCCTCGATAAAGGCAAGTGTCAAAGCTGACCCGATGATTGGGATATCTGCTCTCATGCGAAGAAGGTATGGCACTCCCCCGATATGGTCTTCGTGACCGTGAGTAAGAAATATTCCAATAATGTCGCTCAGGCGATTTTTCAGGTAGCCAAAATCAGGCAGAATCACATCGACGCCTGGCTGATGTTCTTCTGGGAAAAGGACTCCGCAGTCAACAATAAGTATCTTGCCGTTGATTTCAAAAACGGTCATGTTTCGACCGATTTCACCAATTCCACCTAGTGGAATGATTCGCATAACGTCTTTTTTGAGTGGAGCCGGATGAGGCAGGGTTAGGACCACAGTCTTCTTTCTTTGACGCTACCTAGTTGTGCCAGCCACCTTCGGCAGCGCACCGCCAGCGGCAGCATTTCTATCTGGTCTAAAGTTTGCAAACGACAAGCCCGGAACTGTTCCGACCTTCTCAATTCCATCTTCAATTCTTGCGGCTTCATCGTCTTCTGGACCAACCAAAGGAAGTCGAACACGAGGTGAGCCGATTTGACCCAATCCGTGAAGCACATACTTAGCAGCAACTGTTCCTGGAACATTTGTCATGATTGCGCGCTGCAAAGGCTCTAGAGCGTTATGCACCTTGAGCGCGTGGTGAAAATCATTACGGTTGGTGGCATCAACTAATTCGCGGTACGCAGCAGGGGCTACGTTTGCGGTGACACCGATAAGGCCGGTAGCACCAATTGCGATGTGAGGCAAAACATTTGAGTCATCGCCAGAGAAATACATCAGGTCGGTTTCGTTCATGATTCTGGAAGCTTGTGCTAGATCGCCAACTGCGTCCTTGACCGCAACGATGTTTGGGTGCTTGGCGGCTCTGTGGAAAGTCTGTTGAGAAATTGCGACTCCGGTGCGACCTGGGATGTCATACAAAATTACCGGCAGGTCAGTTGCATCAGCAATCAGTCTGAAGTGAGTCAAGATTCCAGCTTGAGTTGGCTTGTTGTAATAAGGAGTCACGATCATCACGCCATCGGCGCCAGCTTTTTCACTCTGCTTGTATAGCTGCATCGCGTGAGCGGTTTCGTTTGATCCACCACCGGTGATTATCTTGGCCCTGCCAGCCGCAACAGATTTTCCAACCTCAACAAGTTTGATTTTCTCGGCATCGGTAAGTGTCGAAGTTTCACCGGTAGTACCAGTGACAACAACTCCGTCGGCACCGTTGGAGATGACGTAATCGATGTGCTTTTCAGTCGAAGCCCAGTCGACTTCACCTTCTGGTGTCATAGGCGTGACAAGGGCGACCAAGACTTGGCCGAAGATGTCCTTGTTGGTTTTTGCCATGACTAAACCCTAGCCCAAGGGCAAGTTATGGTGCTACTCGCCCGTTTTGATTGAAAGTCTCGTAGCTGTATGGCATGAGCTTTGCCCACTCATCTTCCATCTTCTCTGCACACATTTCGATCTCACGCTGTGGGTAGGACGGGAAGTGAGTGCCCTCGCGCTTGGTGCGAAGACTCAGGAAGTTCATAAGGGCACGCGCATTCATGGTGACATACATGCTCGAGTAGATATTCAACGGCAAAACAATTCGAGCAACTTCTCTTGCTACCCCTGCCTCAAGCATGCGCTGGTAGGACGCAAAGGCCGTAATTGACGCAGTCCGAGATTCTTGCTCAACAAGAGCAATCTGCTCAGCAGAACCGGGGTGAAATTCATAGTGACCGGTCTTACCGGTCTGCACCAAGTTGCGATCTGGTCCTGGAACATAGAAAACAGGTGAAAGCTCTTTGTAGCGGCCGGATTCCTCGTTGTAGCTTGCAATGCGGTGACGCATAAACTCTCTAAATACAAAAATTGGTGCCTGAACGTAGAAAGTCATTGAGTTGTGCTCGAACGGTGATCCGTGACGATCACGCATTAGGTAATTGATTAGACCTCGGTCGCGCTTGTCGGTCTCGGCATCCTGGTTTGCGGTTGCAGCCTCTAGGGACTGCTCACCCTGAGTAGACACTCGGGCAGCAAAAAGAACGTCCTGGTCGCTAGCGTTTGCTCGAACCAGTTCGACCGTGACATCGGATCTAAAAATTACGTCAGACATTCCCACTAGCTTAGCTACTGGCTCGAAACCCCGAAGGCAATTCCGCGCCGAGCCTTACGGAACTAGCTAATTGGACCCTTGCCAGTCAAAGTGATGGCCTGCCTCATGGCCTTCCTGGCTCTTGCCCTATCCCCTGCAGCGTCATATGCCAAACCAAGAGCAAACCAAGCTTTCCAATTGGTCTGATCCGCTTCAACACTTTGACGAAACTGTTCGAAAACTTCTTGAGCAGATTCCTTTGTTGGTCTGCCACTGGGACGAAGCTCAAACGGAAACTGTGGCCAAGCGTTTTCCTTTTTTAGTTGATCGCCTAGCTTTTCGATTCGAAGACCAAAACGCAGCTCCATAAAGATTCCCCAAAAAGCAACCGCTGGTAAAAACAGCATCAGGGAGCCGATTGCAATACCGATTGGCTCTCCGGAACCAACAAGAGCAAATGACCGATCAGCTACCAGCACCAAATACATAAGCACTAGAGCGCTCATAACCAGTGCGCCAAATTTAGCTGAGGTCAACTACTTTTCCTCGAGCAGGTTCATTAGTCCAACGGTTAGACCAGTGCGGCCCGGGCTTTTTCGCATAGCCAGCAGCAAGCCCTGAGCGTAGACCTCGTGCGAATCAACGACGTGCTTGAAGTACAGAGTTTCATTAGGACCGGCCATCAAAACTTCTTGCTCTGCATGAGCATCTTCGATTCTCAAACTTGTGATTGGCACACCGTTGAAAACCGGGGCGGGGTTGCCTGGGGTCACCGGCTTAGCATCCCGACCTTTTCTAGCGGCTGAAATTTCTTGCGCAGTAAATAGCGCCGTTCCAGAAGGTGCGTCGAGTTTTTTGGTGTGATGGGTTTCAATAATCTCAATTGCGTCAAAATACTTGGCAGCCTCTGCCGCAAACTTGGTTGCTAGAACCGAGCCAATCGAGAAATTTGGAATAACAACGACAGTCGCACTTTTGCCAACCATTTTGTCCCTGAGGGCATCGAGCTTGTCTTTGCTCCAACCGCTAGTGCCGACAAGGATCTTGATGTTGTTTTGGATTGCAAAATCCACAATCGCAACCGATGCATCGGGCTTCGTCAAATCAACCAGCAGGTCAGCTCCGATAGCCTCAGCTGGAGAGTTGTGGGAGCTAAGAGCTGAGTGAAGCTCTAGGTCTGGGTTTTGCTCGATCAAAGAAAGAGCGAGCTGGCCCATCCGACCTGATGCGCCGATAACCGAGATTTTGATTGCCATGCTACAAACTTACCCAGTACCGCTTAGCGGACAAAACTTTCAAACATGGTTTCGGTCACATCGCCCACCGCAACTATTGAGCGTGGCAGTTTCAATAGGTCCTGAGCGAGAGCCTGGACCTGAGAAAGTTCAACGGCAGAAAATCTCTCAATGGTTTCATCCAGGTCCATAAACTCCCCCGCCACTATCTCGGCACTTGCCAACCGGGACATTCTGGCCTGGTTAGTTTCGAACTTCAAAGCTAATGAGCCTGAAATGTTTCCTCTGGCAAGGGCTAGTTCTTCTGAGGTGATTCCGCTCTGAGCTACCTTGTCGAGCTCTGCGATCATAAGCTCGGTGACTTCCTTAGCTTTCGCTGGTGAGCATCCGGCGTAAAGACCAAATGTTGCGGCGTCGGAGTAGCCCTGATTGAAGGAGTAAACCGAGTACGCAAGTCCGCGCTTTTCACGAATCTCTTGGAACAATCTCGAGCTCATTCCGCCACCAAGCACAGTGTTTAGAACACCCATTGCATAACGTCTTGGGTCATCGACATACAAACCTTCGGAACCAACCATGATGTTCACTTGAGAAATTGGTCGGTGAATGACATTCAGCTTGCTGCCACGTGAAATCTTTGCAGGGTTCAACAGTCTTCTTGGTACCGGCTTGGCTTGTAGACCTAGGTCCCAGCCAGCAACAGATAGTCCTTGCTCAACGAGTTTGATTAGCTCCTGGTGATCAACGCTTCCAGCTGCCGCCACAACCAAATCCTGAGGACGGTAGTTGTTTTGGTAATGCTCCCATACCGCAGCGCGTGAAACGGCGGTGATGGTCTCGATCGTTCCGCCAATTGGTCGACCCAGTGGATGATCTCCCAAAACGGCACTCGAAAAAGCTTCGTGCACCACATCTTGCGGGTCATCGTCGTTCATCGCCAATTCTTCAAGAATTACTGGTCGCTCGTTCTCAAATTCTGTTTCGTCGATCAGGCTCGAGGTGAGCATGTCAGCAATTACCTCAACCGCAATCGGCAAAGCCTTATCTTGAACCTTGGCGTAGTAAGAAGTGTGTTCTTTACCAGTTGAAGCGTTGGAAGATCCCCCAACCGAGTCAAAGGCAACTGCGATGTCCATCGCGGTTCGAGTTTTGGTGCCCTTGAAAAGCAAGTGCTCTAAAAAGTGTGTGGAACCGAAGTGATTGTTTGTTTCGTCTCTGGAACCAACCGCCACAGAAAACGAGACCGAGACTGATTGGCTTCCTGGAACTTGCTCAGTCAAAATGCGAACACCGCTTGGGAGGACGCTTCTGCGAACAGAAGAGCCCCCCGAAGCGGTGAACGAAAGATCAGATTGTTCTAACGGGAGAATAACCTCGGTCATAAAGGGTTGGCTTACGCTTCCTCAACGTCAACCGGTGAAAGCGATAGCTTTCCACGGTCGTCGATCTTGGAGATTTCTACCTGGATACGCTGGCCAACCTCGAGAACATCTTCAACGTTCTCAACGCGCTTGCCGCCAGCCATCTTCTTGAGCTCCGAGATGTGTAGCAGACCATCGCGACCTGGAACTAGTGAGATGAAGGCACCGAAGGTAGCCAGCTTCACAACAGTTCCCAAGAAGCGCTCACCGATCTCTGGAACGTGTGGGTTGGCAATCGCGTTGATGGCAGCCTTGGCAGCCTCAGCGGATGGACCATCCACGGCACCGATGTAAACGGTTCCGTCGTCCTCAATCGAAATGTCTGCTCCAGTGTCGTCCTGGATCTGGTTGATCATCTTGCCCTTAGGGCCGATAACCTCACCGATCTTGTCCAGTGGAATTCTCACTGAGATAACGCGAGGCGCGGTCGGCGCCATCTCGTCTGGCTCTGAGATTGCCTGGTTCATTACTCCCAGGATGTGAAGTCTTGCTTCCTTAGCCTGAAGTAGTGCTCCATCCAAAACAGAAGCAGGGATTCCATCGAGCTTGGTGTCCAGCTGGATAGCTGTCACAAACTCGCTTGTTCCGGCAACCTTGAAGTCCATATCTCCCAGTGCATCTTCTGCACCAAGGATGTCGGTTAGAGCCGCGTAGCGGGTCTTTCCGTCAACCACGTCAGAGATAAGTCCCATCGCAATACCTGCAACCGGTGCACGAAGTGGCACACCCGCGTTTAGCATCGCCAAAGTTGAAGCACAAACAGAACCCATCGAGGTTGAACCGTTTGAGCCAAGGGCTTCGGATACCTGACGGATTGCATATGGGAATTCATCTCTTGCAGGAAGCACTGGAACAAGGGCGCGCTCAGCTAGAGCTCCGTGGCCGATTTCGCGGCGCTTTGGAGTTCCAACTCGACCGGTTTCACCGGTTGAGTAAGGAGGGAAGTTGTAGTTGTGCATGTAGCGCTTCTTGGTCACTGGTGAAAGTGAGTCAATCTGCTGCTCCATCTTCAACATGTTCAGTGTGGTGACACCAAGGATCTGGGTCTCTCCACGCTGGAAGATTGCAGAACCGTGAACACGTGGGATTACTGATACTTCAGCATCCACCTGACGGATGTCGCGCAGTCCACGGCCATCGATACGGATTCCTTCTTCAAGAACACGACGACGCATAACCTTCTTGGTCACAGACTTGTAAGCGGCGCTAAACATAGCCATCTCTTCTTCAGAAACGGTGGCTGCCATCTTTTCCTTGACCTGTGCCTTGTAGGCATCGTCCTGGTCCTGACGAGACTGCTTGTCAGCTACCTGGTAAATGCGAGCAAGTTCTTTTTCAGTTTCCTTCTCAACGATTGCGTAGAACTCATCGGTGTAAGGCAAGAACACTGGATACACGCCGCTTTCGCGAGATGCAACAGCAGCAAGTTTCTGCTGAGCCAAGATCAATTCCTTGATGAATGGCTTGGATGCTTCAAGACCTTGAGACACAACCTCTTCGTTTGGAGCGGTTGCGCCTTCATTCTTGATTAGATCCCAGGCGTTCTCAGAAGCTTCTGCTTCAACCATCATGATTGCGATGTCTTCTTTACCGTTTTCAACGATTAGACGACCTGCAACAACCATGTTGAATACCGCCCGCTCGAGCTGAGAGTACTTAGGGAATGCAACCCACTGGCCATCGATTAGTGCAACACGCACTCCACCGATTGGACCGGAAAATGGCAAACCAGCAATCTGGGTCGACATAGATGCCGCGTTGATTGCTAGAACGTCGTATAGCTCGTCAGGCTCGATAGCCATAACGGTCACAACAACCTGAATTTCGTTTCTTAGGCCATCAACGAATGATGGGCGAAGTGGACGGTCAATTAGACGACAGGCCAAGATGGCCTCAGTCGATGGACGACCCTCACGACGGAAGAATGATCCTGGGATTCGTCCCGCGGCATACATTCTTTCCTCAACGTCGATAGTCAATGGGAAGAAGTCGAACTGGTCTTTTGGCTGCTTGCTCGCGCTTGTTGCCGAGAACAGCATTGTTTCGCCATCTAGATAGACAGCTGCCGAACCCTGCGCTTGCTGCGCTAGGCGTCCTGCTTCGAAGCGAATGGTTCGCTTTCCGTACTTGCCGTTGTCAATTACTGCTTCGGCTGATTTAATTTCTGGACCTTCCATGGTCCCTCCTCTTTGTTTATAAGCGCGTTAGTTTTTTACTCAACTGTTGAGAAAAACGCGCATAGCGAGGATGAGGCGAGAGATTTTTTGCCGCTAAGACTTAGCTGCTGCCTGGTCGTCAGTAGAAAAACTTGGGGAAATTCCCAAGATCCACCACCGAGGACCAGCAAACCTATCCTCATCGCTCAATAATGAGCCTAACAGGGTAAGGCAAATAAGCCTAGGAAACTAGGCGAATAAGGTGATTTTTGCTTTAGCGGCGGATGCCGAGGCGCTCAATAAGCGCACGGTAGCGGTTGATGTCTACCTTCTGGAGGTATCCAAGAAGACGACGACGCTGACCAACCATTAGCAATAGACCACGACGTGAGTGGTGATCGTGCTTGTGCTCTTTTAGGTGCTCGGTTAGGTCCTTGATGCGCTGGGACAAAACTGCAACCTGAACCTCAGGAGAACCGGTGTCACCTGGGTGGGTTGCGTACTGAGCGATGATGTCGTTTTTTACTTTTGCTTCTAGTGACACTTTTATTTCCTTCGATTCGCTGCGCGGCGCAAAAAACCTTTTGTCTTTTGCTCTGTGGATCCGCGGCCGATACACGGCAACTTTGAAAGCTTACCTCAGCTTGGGTCTCTAGCGCCAGCCCTGAATTAGGCCTCAGAAGCGTACTTATTGCCCTGTTCGCGAGATTTAGAAGGGAGTAGGCACAAAATTAACAAAAATACCTGAACGCCAAAAGCAATCAGAAGAGTGGGTACGAAGTAGGCAACCGAGGTTGCAAGCACCTCAATCTCAGGAGCGGAGGTGGACTGCAGGTAGCCAACAACACCTATGATTCCCATCAACAAAGGAACAATCGGAAGCAGGTACAAAAACAACCACTTCCCTGACCAGCCCGAGTCCTGGATCCTTCGTGAAGTGACGGCAAGGGTTGGAATTAGAAGAACTAATGCGGCGATGCTGGAAAGTGGCGTCGGTTGGTTGATTGCCTCAATCAAATCATCGGTTTCAATTGGTGGCCAGATGATGGACTCGATCGTAGAAAGCACGATGCCAATCAACGCTGTTGCCAGAATGTAGAACCAGTACTCGCGCCTGGATGCGGTGCCTTTGAACTTTCTGAAGTTCACAAAGGCCGACTTCACGGCATCAACAAAGGTGATTTTCATTTACAGTCCTAACTGGATTCTAACTACGTCTAAATCTAGATTGATTTGCTTAACAAGTGCCTCAACTCCGTCAAACTTTGCGGCGGGTCGCACAAAATCAACGAACTCCAGTGAAACAACCTTGTCGTATAAATCAAGCTCGGTCTCATCCAAGACGTGAGATTCCACGAGCCTTGGAACGGCCTGGAAAGTCTCGTTGATGCCCACCGAGTGCGCAGCCGGGTATCTCTTGCCTTCGGAAATCAACCAGCCAGCATAGACGCCATCGAGTGGAAGGTAGCCTTCGGCATCCCGCGCGATGTTCGCGGTTGGAAAACCTATCTTTCGGCCAATTTTGAGACCGTGCTCAACCATTCCGCTAACTTCATGGACGCGTCCTAGCATTTTGTTTACTAGCTTGACGTTTCCCAAATCAAGCAGCTCCCGTACCAAGGTTGTTGAAACCACTTCCCCATCTACATGCACTCGCTTGAGCTCAATAACTTCGAAACCGTGATCGTCACCGAGGGCCTTGAGTGACCCAAAGTTTCCGGAGCCTTGATTGCCAAATCTAAATCCTTCACCAACCAAAACCAACTTGGCGTTTAGCCCATCAACAAGGATCTGTTTCACGAATTGTTCGGGGGTTAGATCTGCCAGTTCTTGATTGAACTCAAGTTGCAGCATGGTCGAGACACCAAACCCAGCGATCAGATCTGCTTTTTGACCAGGCCCAAGAATCGGTAGCTTTGCTCGTTCTGGGCGCAGCAGGTGATCTGGATGACGATCAAAAGTGACAACGGTTGGCGTCAAATTCTGATTTGCAGCAGCGTCAACCACTTCGGCGAATAGAGCTTGGTGGCCTAAGTGAATGCAATCAAACTTGCCAATGGTGATGGTGGATGGGCCAATTCCTTTTGGTATCTCAGAGAGCGAAGTTAGGATCTGCAACCTAAAACTCCCTCTGAGTTTTTCTGATCCAGAGCAATCCAAGTATTGGCAATATCAGTGGGATGTATCCGTAGCCAGAACCAAAGCCCGACCAAACGCTCTGGTGAGCAAATAGCTCTGGAGCGACAAAGGATAGAGCTCCAACCGAGAGCACACCAGCAAGTTCAAAGATGACAGACCAGAGCGCTACTTGCCGCCAACTCTTTCCAGCTTTAGCCAACGAAATTGTCGCCAAAATGTAGACCAACGCACTCACTAGTGAAAGTAAGTAGGCAAGTGGAGCTTGTTCAAATTTGGTCACTATCTGGAAGCTCGCGCGGGCAGTGGATGAAACAGCGAACACAGCATAAAAGACAATAAGAAGTCGGCCAACACCAAGTGTGCGCTTGGGGTTTGAAGCTGGTGCCTGCGTCATTTTGTTGTTAGCCGTACTTTCTTTTTTTTGTTAGCTAGTAGCTTCCAGTCCAAATCTGGTTCATGCGAACCAGCATGACTGCAACTGTTAGTGCGGCCACCCCGAGAATAACTGTTGACCAGCGATTTCTTTCAACCAGAGCCCAAAACCCGGCACCAACTGGAACCATGATCGCAACCAGCAAATAGGCATAAAACTCAACGGTATCTACTGCAGCTTCTGCTCCCCCGACAACAACAATCGTCGTGTAGACAAACTGGCCTATCAGTCCCAAAAGAACTACGCCAAGAGCACCAACGCTCCAAAGACTGGGGAGTTTTCCAATTAGGCCAAGGCCTAGGCAGAACAATCCGACAGCTACGGCGAACCAGAGCTGAGATAAATAAAGCACTTCAATCATTTTTGTTCTCCTTGAAAGACCACAACTGATTTTAAGCCTGAACCAACCGGCTCCAGAACCGCCACCAGTTCGCCCAAACCTGAAAGCCCAGCAATCAAGCCAGTTTGTTCTCCAACATCAGAAAGTCTCTTACCGTGAACCAGGTCAGTGACCTGCTTATCGCTGAGATTGATGGTTGGAAACAAATCGCTGGCAGCTTGAGCAAGTGGGGTAAGAGAAAGATTCTCAAGTTCAGTTATTTGATTTGCCTTTGCAACATCAAAGGAGCCAACCCGGGTTCGCCTGAGTTTGGTGATGTGCCCGCCAACTCCTAAGGCCTGACCTAGATCTCGAGCAAGAGCACGAATGTATGTACCAGAGGAACAATCGACCTTAACTTCCAGGTCAATAAATCCCTCGGGTGATTTAGAGCTGGAAACAAGTTCAAAAGCGCTGACTGTGACTTCACGCGATTTAAGCGCTACCTCTTCCCCGGAACGAACAAGATCGTAAGCTCTTTTGCCATCTACTTTGATGGCGCTCACAGAAGATGGTCGCTGTTGAATCACTCCAGTGAGTTTTTCAATCTCCTGCTGGATTTGTGCATTTTCTACTGCAGCTAAGGCTTCCCGGCTGGCAGTTGCCAGAACCTCAGACTGCGAATCATCGGAGATTGTTGAAACTCCAAGCCGAATAGTTGCCAGGTAGGTCTTGTCAGCGCCAACCAAAAAGGTGAGCAGCTTGGTACCTGATTCGATTCCCAAAACTAAAAGTCCGGTTGCAAGCGGATCAAGGGTGCCGGCGTGACCTACTTTTTTTGTACCGACGGCTTTTCGAACCTTCGCCACAACATCATGACTGGTCCAGTCGGTTGGTTTGTCGATTAGAACAAGACCTGAGGCAACCAAGACTATTCCTGGTCTTCGATTTGCTTTGGTTCCTTGTATGGATTGGCATCGCCTGCCGGCTTAGCAACCGCAGCTAGCTTGGCTACCTGCTCATCCCTGGCTCGAGCGGTTGCCAGAAGATCATTTAGTTGGGCTGCGTTTTCTGGAAGCTCATCGGCAATGAATTCCAGGGTCGGGGTCAAACGAATCGAAAGGTTGTGACCAACTTCTCCCCTGATGCGTCCAGTGTTGCGCTTGATGATTTCATTGGAACGAACGCGATCTTCATCAGAGCCAAAGACGGTGTAGAAAATTTGTGCATGGGAAAGATCTGGAGTCACCTTTACCTCGGTAAGCGTCACAAAACCAAGGTCTGGATCCTTGACCGCTTTTTCAAGCGCCTCGGCTACAAGTACCTTGATTCGTTCGGCTAGCTTTCGAGCTCTGGCAACATCAACCATGATTAGACCCTTGGCTTCTCGCGCATCTCGAAGGTCTGGATGATATCTTCAAGCTCTAGCTCGTTGAATCCAGCAAGGCCGATACCACACTCGAAGTCAGTCTTGACTTCGCTGGCGTCATCCTTGAATCTCTTCAGGGAGTCAACCTTTAGGTTGTCAGCGACTACGACGCCTGCGCGAAGCACACGCGCAAGAGAGTTTCGCTTGATGGATCCAGAGCGAACAATCGAACCTGCAATTGTTCCAACCTTGGAGGACTTGAATAGTTCGCGAACCTCGGCAGTACCAAGCTGGAACTCTTCGTACTCTGGCTTGAGCATTCCCTTGAGGGCCTTCTCGATATCTTCCAAAGCAGCGTAGATAACCGAGTAGAAGCGAATGTCCACTCCCTCGCGGTCAGCACGCTCCTTGGCCTTGTTATCCGGCTTGACGTTGAATCCAATGATGATCGCGTTGTCCACGGTTGCAAGGTTTACATCCGATTCGGTCACAGCACCAACACCGCGGTGGATGATGCGTAGCTGGACTGAATCGTCCACCTCGATCTTCAACAGCGAGTCTTCCAGCGCTTCAACAGCACCAGATACGTCACCCTTGATAACCAAGTTGAGGGCTTCAACCTTGCCATCTTCGAGTGCCTTGGTGAAGTCCTCGAGGCTAACGCGCTTGCGAGTCTTGGCAAGAAGTGCGTTTCTGTCGGCTGCTTCGCGCTTTTCAGCAATCTGTCGTGCCTGACGCTCATCGTCGGTCACAACAAATGTGTCACCGGCGCGAGGAACGCTCTGCAGGCCAAGTACCTGAACTGGTCTTGAAGGTGTGGCGGACTCAACTGGCTCGCCGTCTTCGTTGAACATCGCACGCACACGACCGTGAGCACTGCCGGCAACAATCGAGTCACCGACTTTTAAAGTTCCGGACTGAATAAGTACTGTCGCTACAGCTCCACGACCCTTGTCAAGGTTGGCTTCAATGGCAACACCACGAGCGTCCTTGTCTGGGTTTGCTCGCATGTCCAGAGCAGCATCAGCAGTTAACAGAACTGCGTCAAGTAGCTCAGTAATTCCCTGTTTCTTCAACGCGGAAACTGGGACGAACATAACGTCACCACCGTATTCTTCGGCGATCAAGTTGAACTCGGTTAGCTGCTGCTTGACCTTGTCAGGGTTAGCGCCTTCCTTATCAATCTTGTTCACGGCAACCACAATCGGAACTCCGGCTGACTGTGCGTGGTTTAGAGCCTCAATTGTTTGAGGCATCACGCCGTCATCGGCTGCAACAACCAAGATTGCGATGTCGGTTACCTGAGCACCACGAGCACGCATAGCGGTGAAAGCCTCGTGACCTGGGGTGTCAATAAAGGTAATGGCGCGGTCTTGACCCTCGTGCGTGGTGTGAACCTGGTAAGCACCGATGTGCTGGGTGATTCCACCAGCTTCACCTGCTTGAACGTTGGCGTTTCTGATCGAGTCCAAAAGCGCAGTCTTTCCGTGATCAACGTGACCCATGACTGTCACTACCGGTGGACGAGGTAGTAGGTCTTCTTCGTCGTCTTCGTAGTCGGTTGAAATATCCAACCCGAAGCCTTCGAACAGCTCGCGCTCTTCGTCCTCAGGAGAAACCACTTCGATCTTGTAGCCAAGCTCTTCTCCAAGAATCTGGAAAGTTTCGCCATCCAAAGACGCTGTTGCTGTAGCCATCTGACCAAGTGCGAATAGCACTGTGATCAGCTGACCGGCATTCGCATCAATCTTGTCTGCGAAGTCTTGAATCGATGCACCGCGGCGCAAACGAATAACTGTTGTTCCATCACCGCGTGGCACAACTGCGCCACCAAGGCTAGGAATACTTCTTTGTTCGAATTCTTCTCTCTTGGTGCGCTTTGACTTTCGGGCTCTTCCGCCTCCGCGTGCTCCGCCCTTACCAAACGCTCCTGCAGTTCCTCCGCCAACACCGCGACCGCGACCGCCGGCTGGTCCTCTTCCTGGGAATCCTCCACCCGGAGCACCGCCACCGAGTCCTGGCTTTGCTCCACCAAATGCCGGGCGAGCTCCGCCTGCACCAGTTGGTCTTGCTCCTGGTCTGGAAGTTCCACCTTCTGGTCTAGCTCCAGGTCTTGGGGCACCTGGTCTTGTTGTTCCAGGTCGGGCCATACCTTGAGCGGAGTTAAACGGATTGTTTCCAGGTCTTGCCATCGGGCGAGGAATACCCATTCCCTGACTTGCAGCAAACGGATTGTTTCCAGGTCTTGGAACACCCGGAACCGATGATGCGGCAGGTGGTGTCTTCGGAGCATCAGTTATTGAACTTGGGGCAAGTCTTGAAGTCTTCTTCTTTGGTGCTTCAGTTTCCTCCGGTGCTTTTGCAACCTCGGCTGCAACTTCAGGCTCGACTGCAGCGGTCTTTTTGGCAGCGGCTTTTGGCTTAGCAACTTTTTTGGTCTCTTCAGCAGGCTTGGCATCAGGGAAGGCAGCGCGAAGTTTTTTGGCAATCGGGGGTGCGATTGTGGAAGATCCGCTCTTGACGTATTCGCCGAGCTCTTCTAGTTTTGCCAGAGCTACTTTGGTATCAATACCAAGTTCTTTGGCTACGTCGTAAACACGTGGTAGCGCCACTTACTTCTCCTGTCTGGGCCTTCCCAAACAGGGCAGGCCGTTAAAGCTGTTGGGTACTCATTTCGAGATACTCATTAGATTTCCAACATCTTTTCTACCTGTTTCTTACTTTCCTAAAGGACTTGAATCAGTTTCACTGGTTCGTTGTCCGATTTTGACCAATTGGTCCGTGGCGGTAAAGCCATCAAAGGCCAGTCTAGGCCCAAAGTGCCAAAACGCTCTAGTCGTCTTCCAAAATACTGTCGGGCTGGATGTCAATCTTGGCTCCGGTGAGCTTGGCGGCAAGCCTGGCGTTCTGGCCTTCTTTACCGATAGCCAGCGATAGCTGGAAATCAGGGACCAAGACCCGAACCTGGCGCTCTTCCGCGTTGATGAGAAAGGCATCGGAAACCTTCGCAGGAGAAAGCGCATGGGCCACAAACTTTGGCAGATCGTCGGAGAAATCAACGATGTCGATCTTCTCGTCGTTGAGCTCATTCTGAACAGCGCGCACCCGCTGCCCTAGTTCACCAATGCAGGCTCCCTTGGCATTGACCGCAGGATCATTTGCTCGAACAGCAATCTTGGTTCGGTGACCGGCTTCTCTGGCAACTGAAACAATCTCAACTACTCCATCGGCGATCTCCGGAACTTCCATGGCAAACAACTTGCGAACTAGTCCAGGATGAGTTCGAGAAACTGTGACTTGAGGACCCTTAGTTCCCTTGGAAACATTTGTCACGTAAACGCGTACGCGCTTACCATGGGCGTAATCTTCTCCGGGAACCTGCTCTTCCGGAGGCATGATTGCTTCTATCGAACCCAAGTCAACATAGACCATGTACGAGCGCTGTCCCTGCTGAATGGTTCCGGCAACGATGTCGCCATCTTTACCCTTGAATTCTCCAAATAGACCTTCGTCGTTTATGTCTCGAAGGCGAGAGGCAATTACTTGCTTGGCAGCGCTGGCTGCGATTCGACCAAAGCCATCGGGGGTGGACTCGGTCTCACCGGTTTCGTTGCCTTCTTCGTCGAGGTTGGTTGCAAAAATCTGAACGTGGCCGGTTTTCTGATCCAGCACGGCACGGGCTTTATCGGTATTGCCGACGGTGCGGTGGTAAGCGGCCAAGATGGCGGCTTCAATGATTTCAACGAGTTCCTTGAACGGAATCTCTTTTTCGCGCTCCAGTACCCTAAGGACACTCAGGTCGATATCCACGGGCAAACCTCCAGACGCTATTTAAATTTCAGACAAGGCTGATTCTAGCTTGATAGAACGCCTTTCCCCACTCCTGCGATTCCAGAGCTCAACTTCTCCAGTTTCCAGCCCCTTGCCAACAATCAACACCTTTGGAATTCCAAGTAGCTCGGCATCGGAGAACTTAACTCCCGGGGAAACCTTGGTGCGATCATCAAGCAAAACAGTTTTGCCGGTTGCCTCAATTTCGCTCGCCAGTTTTTCAGCTGCAGCGAAAACCGAATCGTCTTTACCCGCGGCCACAACGTGAACATCGGCCGGTGCAACTGACGCAGGCCAAATCAGACCCTTGTCGTCGTTGTTTGCCTCGGCCAAAACTGCAACCAGTCTTGTGACACCAATTCCGTAGGAACCCATGGTGACAGTCACCAACTTGCCGTTTTCATCTAGAACTTTTAGATCCAATGCTTCGGCGTATTTTCTACCCAGTTGGAATACGTGACCGATTTCAATTCCACGAGCTAGTTCAAGCTCACCCGAACCATCCGGGGCCTGATCGCCAGCACGAACTTCAGCAATATCTGCAATTCCATCCGAAGTGAAATCTCTTCCAGCAACCAAGTGGAAAACGTGCTTTTGATCCAAATTGGCTCCAGTTATCCAACTGGTTCCAGATACAACTCTTGGATCAAGTAAGTACTTGATTGCAGCAGGGGCTTTTAGCCCAAGGAACTGTTTTCCATCTTTGGTCGGACCGATGTAGCCCTTGACAAGCGCGGGTAGTTTTGCAAAATCTTCTTCTGTCGCTTGCGAAACTTCGCTCGGTGAAAAAGCGGCTTCTGCGCGCTTTTCATCAACTTCGCGATCTCCAGGAATTCCAACGATCACGAAAGAGCGTTTTCCTTCGGGGGAAGTAAGGGCTAACACAACGTTCTTCAAAGTATCTGCCGCGTTCCAACTTGTTCCATCCGACTTTTTTACTTTGTCGTTAGCAAGATCAACCAGAGTCTTGATGGTTGGAGTGTTTGGAGAATCGTGCACAACTGCTGCAGGCTGTGATCCAATGGCGATTTCTTTTGGAACTACCGTTGCAACTGCCTCGACGTTGGCAGCGTAGCCACCTGCGGATCTAACAAAAGTGTCTTCTCCGATTGGAGATGGCGACAAGAACTCTTCCGACTTAGATCCACCCATAGCCCCGGCGTCAGCTTTGACGATTACGTATTCAACACCCAAGCGAGTAAAGATTCGCTCATAGGCTGCGCGTTGAGCTTGGTAGGAAACCTCTAGTCCTTCGTCATTTATATCGAAGCTGTATGCATCCTTCATCACGAATTCTCGTCCGCGAAGCAAACCAGCACGAGGCCTTGCCTCATCGCGATACTTGTTTTGAATCTGATACAAAGACAGCGGCAGGTCCTTGTAGCTGGAGTACATATCCTTCACAAGCAGAGTGAAAACTTCCTCGTGAGTTGGGGCCAGCAAGTAGTCGGCTTTCTTGCGGTCCTGAAGACGGAATAGATTGTCGCCGTATTCGGTCCATCGACCGGTTGTTTCAAAAGGTTCTCTTGGCAAAAGTGCTGGGAAGAAAACTTCTTGCGATCCGGCATTCGCCATTTCTTCGCGGACAATTTTCTCGATCTTGGCTTTTACCAGCAGACCTAATGGGAGCCAGGTGTAAATTCCGGGAGCTGCGCGCCTGATGTAACCTGCACGAAGCAAGAGTCTGTGACCTTGAACATCAGCGTCTGATGGGTCTTCGCGAAGGGTGCGAACAAACAGTTGCGATAGGCGGATAGGCATGGGCTCAACTTTACCCGTTAGCCGCTATTTATCTTTGACTACCACCTGTGGTGAGCCAACTAGAGCTGGATCCATCTCGGCAGCTAAGCGGTTGGCTTCTTCGATGAGGGTTGCAACAATCTCGCTTTCAGGCACAGTCTTGATAACTTCACCCTTTACAAAGATCTGACCCTTGCCGTTTCCAGAAGCCACTCCAAGGTCCGCTTCTCGAGCTTCGCCTGGGCCATTTACAACACAGCCCATTACTGCAACGCGGAGTGGAACGGTTAGTTTCTCAAGTCCTGCGGTGACATCGTTGGCCAACTTGTAAACATCAACCTGTGCTCGACCACAGCTAGGACAGCTAACAATTTCAAGTTTTCTAGGACGAAGATTTAGGGACTCCAAGATCTGTGAGCCGACCTTCACTTCTTCGGCAGGAGGAGCGGAAAGTGAAACTCGGATGGTGTCTCCGATTCCCTTCGAAAGCAATGCTCCAAAAGCAACAGAAGATTTGATTGTTCCCTGGAAAGAAGGGCCAGCTTCGGTCACTCCTAAGTGAAGTGGCCAGTCACCGCGCTCGGATAGAAGTTCGTAGGCGCGCACCATAACTACTGGATCGTTGTGCTTTACCGAAATCTTGAAGTCGTGGAAGTCATGCTCTTCAAACAAACTTGCTTCCCAAACAGCGGATTCGACAAGCGCCTCCGGTGTTGCCTTGCCGTACTTTTCCATAAGTCTTGGATCAAGCGAACCTGCGTTAACACCAATTCGAATCGAAACTCCAGCGGCTTTAGCAGCTTTGGCAATCTCGCCCACGTGGCCGTCAAACTGGCGAATGTTTCCAGGGTTTACTCGAACCGCTCCGCAACCGGCATCGATTGCCTGAAAGACGTAGCGAGACTGGAAGTGAATATCGGCAATAACCGGAATCTGAGATTTCTTGGCAATGATGTGCAGAACATCAGCATCGTCCTGCGAGGGGCAAGCAACACGAACAATGTCGCAACCGGTTGCGGTCAGCTCGGCAATTTGCTGAAGAGTTCCGTTTATGTCGGTAGTTGGAGTTGTGGTCATCGATTGCACGGAAATTGGAGCGTCGCCACCTACTGCGACTTTGCCAACCATGATCTGGCGCGTCTTGCGTCTTGGCGCTAGAACTGGTGGTGGGCCTTTTGGAAGACCTAGATTTACGGCTGGCACAATGCTCCTTGCACTTTTTATCTGCTTAAAGCATAAGCACTATTTTGAATGGGCCTAAGCACTAGCCAAACAGTGAGATTGGGTTCACTAAATCAGCGGTAATCAGTAGGGCGGAGACCACCAATAGCGCGATGAAAACGAAGTAAGTAAGAGGCATCAGCAATGCCGTGTCAGCAGGCCCCGGGTCTTTTCTACCGGCGATTCTGTATAGGCCTCGCTTGATACTTTCGTAGATTCCTCCAGCAACATGACCACCATCTAAGGGAAGAAGCGGAACCATGTTGAAAGCGAAAAGCGCAAAGTTCAAAGACCCAAGAATTTGAATTCCAGTTGCCAGCTTGTCGGCAAACCCGGCCTGATTCGAAGCTGCCACTTCCCCAGCAACTTGACCTATTCCAACAATCGAAATCGGACCGTTGGGATCTCTCTCACCGCCGCCAAAAGTTATAGCGGTGACTTCTACAACTTCCTGCGGCAGCCTCAGAATTAGAGTTCCAATTTGAGCAATTGTTGACCCCGAGGCCTCAAGCGACTGAACCAAAGGAACTGGCTTTCTCTCGGGAGCTAGAAACACACCAAGGAAAGGTTGTGGTGCAGAAACTATTTCTCCGGACTCATCCAGAATCGGATTGCCAAGTGAATCAAACTGCGGACGCTGTTGAATAACAGCCGTCAAAGTCACCTTGATAACTTCGCCGTCTCGAAGAATCTCGAACTCGGCTGTTGGAGTGGCTGTTAGCAAATCTCTAATCTGTGCCCAGTCGGTTGCCTTGTTTCCAGCAACTGAAACAACTTCATCGCCTGGCTTTAGCCCTGCAACGTGTGCCGGGGTCTGCTCCGAAACCGGGCATTGAACACTGGTGTTATCAAGACAAACCGAAACCGCGTCGATCTTCAGCGAGCTTTGATAAATGCCAAAGCCGGTTAGGGCAATAACCGTCAGCAATACTCCAAGCACAAGGTTCATAAAGGGACCGCCGAGCATGATGATCATGCGCTTGATTACGGGAAGTTGATAGAACTTGCGGTTGGCATCCCTTGGGGTTTCATTTTCAGAGTGAGCAAGACGAGCCTGGGTAATCATGTCGTAGAAAAATCCAGTTTTGGTTTCTGGTTTTTTTGCCGGTGGATACATGCCAAGCATCGCGATGTATCCGCCAAGTGGGAATGCCTTTAGACCGTATTCGGTCTCGCCTACCTTTTTAGAGTAAAGAGTTGGCCCAAATCCGATCATGTACTTGGTGACTTTGACGCCAAAAAGTTTCGCCGGCAGCAAGTGACCGATTTCGTGAATTCCGATTGAAACGCCGATTCCCAGCACTATAAACAAGATGCCGGCTAGGTAGGAAAGAGTTTCGCTCACGTCAACAAACTTACTTCACGCTTATTGTGATTTAGCTCTAACCCAACCGATTGTGGGGAAACTAACAGGCCTTGGCAATCTGGGCGTCGGTTCGATCCCTCGCCCACTTCTCAGCAGCCAAAAGTGATTCCAGCGTTAGCTGCTGCTCTGGTTGATGGGCGTCGACTGCTCGCTCAATCAATTCGGTTATCTGATCAAAAGTAATCGCACCTTGATGAAAAGCCATCACTGCCTGCTCGTTTGATGCATTGTAAACAGCCGGGTAACTCTTTCCAGCCATTCCCACCTGACGAGCTAACCGAACTGCCGAGAAGACGCTTTCATCAAGTGGCTCGAACTGCCAGGAATGTGACTTGGTCCAATCGACCGGATTCGAAACTGAATCCAGTCTGTCGGGCCAAGAAAGACCCAAAGCTATTGGCAATTTCATATCCGGCGGTGAAGCTTGAGCAATAACCGAACCATCCACGAACTCAACCATTGAGTGAACTACAGACTGCGGATGCACGGTGACCTCAATGCGATCAAAAGGTATATCGAACAACAGGTGGGCCTCAATAAGCTCCAGCCCCTTATTGACTAGCGATGCCGAGTTTGTGGTGACAACTTGACCCATCACCCAGGTTGGGTGTGCCAGTGCTTGAGCAGGTGTGACCTTAGCAAGTTGATCTTTATTGAATCCCCGGAAAGGACCACCCGAGGCGGTAAGAATTAGCTTTCGAACTTCGCTGCTGGAACCTGAACGAAGGCACTGAGCAATTGCAGAGTGCTCGGAATCAACTGGCACGATTTGGCCAGGGCTTGCAAGGCTTGTGACGAGTTCCCCGCCAACTATCAGAGACTCTTTATTTGCGAGCGCCAGTGTCTTGCCGGTTTTGAGTGCGGCAAGGGTTGGGGCTAGACCAATTGAGCCAGTAATACCGTTTATAACTACATCGGCAACGGTTTCTGAAACCAGCAAAGTTGCCGCAGCCGATCCAAGGACCGCCTTTTCCTCAGGTAGTGAGAAGTGCTTGCGCTGAGCCTCAAGGGCTTCCGCGTTTGAGCCCGCGGCAAGACCGACCACCTGAAACTTGTCAGGATTTTTATCGATGACCTCAATGGCCTGGGTGCCAATAGATCCCGTGGATCCAAGGATTATGACGCGGCGCATTTACCCATATTGGCATGCTGGAGCCTCCAAATAGACAGGCGTAGAATCTAAGCATGATTACTGCAGAAATCGCCCAAGAGCGCAAACTAGTCACTGCTATTCCAGGACCTAAGTCCCAGGAACTGCATAAGAAGAAGCTTCAGGAAGTTAGCCACGGCGTTGGCACCCTGTTGCCGGTTTACATCGACCGCGCCCACGGCGCCATTTTGGTTGACGTTGACGGCAACCAGCTAATCGACCTTGGAAGCGGTATCGGAGTTGTGACCATCGGTCACACCAACCAGCAACTAGTTGATGCCGTTATTGAGCAGGTTCAGAAACTAACTCATACCCTCTTTACAGTCACCCCATACGTTCCTTATGTGCAGGTTTGTGAAATCCTGAACCGCCACACCCCCGGCAACTTCGAGAAGCGATCGGCTTTGTTCAACTCAGGTGCCGAAGCCGTTGAGAACGCAGTAAAGATTGCCCGCAAGCACACCGGTCGTGGCGAAATTGCCGTGTTTGACCACGCCTATCACGGCCGCACCAACTTGACCATGGCCATGAACTTCAAGGCCCACCCATACAACACCGGGTTTGGTCCCTTTGCTCCAGCCGTGACACATGTTCCGATGTCTTACCCGTTCCGCGACCCAGAGGGTATGACCGGTGAGCAAGCAGCACGCCGCGCGATTACTTATATGGAAAAGCGCGTTGGAGCAGAATCCCTTGCAGCAGTAGTCATCGAGCCAGTTCAGGGTGAAGGTGGATTTATTGTTCCTGCGCCTGGTTTCCTTAGAACTATTGCCGAGTGGGCGAAGAAAAACGGCATCGTGATGGTAGCCGACGAAGTTCAGTCCGGTATCGCACGAACCGGTAAGTGGTTTGCAAGCGAATGGGAAGAAGGCTTCGAGCCGGATCTTGTGATCATCGCTAAGGGAATTGCCGGAGGCATGCCAATTTCGGCAGTGACCGGTCGCGCCGAGATTATGGACGCTTCTCACCCAGGTGGACTAGGTGGCACCTACGGCGGTAACCCTGTTGCAGCAGCAGCTGCAGTTGCGGTGCTATCTCAGCTGGAAGCTGGCGGAGTGCTAGAGCAGGCCGAAAGAATTGAGCGCATTATTCGTCCTCGACTTGAGGCGATGAAGGCCAAGTACCCAGTAATTGGAGATGTTCGCGGACGCGGAGCAATGCAGGCAATTGAGTTTGTTGAGCCTGGCACCATGAATCCAAACGCCAAGGCAGTTGAGCTAGTTTCAAAGCACGCTCACACTAACGGTGTTGTGATTCTTTCAGCCGGTACCTATGGAAACGTCATCCGCTTCCTACCACCGCTTGCAATCACTGACGAGTTATTGAATGAGGCACTCGATGTAGTAGAGGCTGGAATAGCAGCCCTCTAAGCGAGGATCCTAAACACCATGACTTCCTTTCCCGATTCCGCGCGCTTAAAAAAGCTGTTTGACGAAGAGGTGAGCCTCTTCATCAAACAAAACCCCGAGTCAAAAAAACTCCACGATAAAGCTGCGGGACCGATGATGAACGGTGTCCCGATGTCTTGGATGGCTAAGTGGCCAGGACCATATCCGGTCTATGTGAAAAGCGCCAAGGGTGCTCACTTTTCTGACGTTGATGGTAATGACTACGTTGATTTTTGCCTAGGTGATACCGGTGCCATGGTTGGTCACTCCCCCGATGCATCAATTGCTGCTATCAAAAACCAACTCGAAAAGGGCATCACCTTGATGCTCCCTACCGAGGATGCGGCAATTGCCGCCCAAACTCTGGCCGATAGATTCGGCGTTGAGAAGTGGCAGTTCACTTTGACCGCCACCGATGCCAACCGCCACATCATTCGCTACGCAAGGCACATCACCGGTCGCAAAAAGATACTCATTCATGACTACTGCTACCACGGCACTGTGGACGAGACTTTTGCAAATCTAGATGATCAAGGCAACACCGTAAGCCGAGTCAATAACATCGGAGCTCCGGTAGATCCAAAAGAAACCACCTGGGTGGTTCCATTCAATGACTTAGGCGCAGCCGAAAGAGCTTTCGCATCAGGCGAAATAGCAGCAGCGCTTATTGAACCGGCAATGACAAACATTGGAATTGTGCTTCCAGAACCTGGCTACCTAGAAGGTCTTCGCACACTTGCAACAAAATACGGCGTGATTTTGATTCACGATGAAACCCACACCCTTTCTGAAGGTGTTGGTGGAATGACTAGACGGCGGAACCTAAAGCCAGATGCTGTGGTTCTTGGAAAAACCATTGGGGCTGGAATTCCAGCTGGCGCCTTTGGTATGACCAAGGAGCTTTCGGCAAGAATCTTTTCTTCTTTGCACCTAGAGCACATCGACGTCGGTGGAGTCGGTGGCACCTTGGCAGGAAACGCTTTATCGATGGCCGCGGTTCGTGCCACCCTGACTGAAGTTCTTACCGAAGAGGCATTTGCTCGAATGGAAGATCTCTGCACCATTTGGACCAAGGATGTTCAACAAATCATTGATGAGTATCAGATTCCTTGGCAGGTGTCCCAGCTTGGCTGCCGCGCGGAATACAGCTTTAGTGCGACTGCTCCTAGAACTGGCAAGGAAGCTGCGGATGCTGATGATTTCGAACTGCAGCAATACCTTCACTTGCACGCGCTAAACCGCGGAATTTTGATGACGCCATTTCACAACATGGCTTTGATCTCCCCGGCAACGACGCTTGAAGATGTGAAGCGTCACACCGAGCACTTCAGGGATGCAGCTAAGGCGCTATTCGCCTAGTTCTTTTTGGCTAGAGCTTTGGCTCGCATTGCTCCACCGATCTGGAACACCAACACCAACGCAATTGCGAAGATAAAGACAGCCGAACCAATAACGTTTGCCTCTGGCGGAATTCCTCGAACCGCAGCAGCAAAGACATACTTAGGGAAGGTCACTTCGGTACCGGAGTTGAAGGCCGTGATGATGTAATCATCGAAGCTCAATGCAAAAGCTAGAAGTGCCGCAGCCATAATGCCTGGCAGTAGCAGAGGCAAAGTAATCTTGGCAAAAACCTGAACCGGTGGTGCGTAAAGATCGCGACCCGCTTCTTCAAGCTTTGGATCTAGCGTCGCAATTCTTGCTTTCACGGTCACAACCACAAAGCTCAGGGTGAACAGAATGTGGGCAACGATTACAGTTCCGAGTCCCTTAGGAATACCAACGTTCAAGAACTGGGCCGCCAGACCTGCGCCCATAACAATCTCAGGAGTTGCTAGAGGAAGAAACAAAAGAAGATTTGTAGTTGAGCGGAATTTGAACTCGTACCTCGTGACGGCAATTGCCAACATGGTTCCAAGGATTGTCGAAACAATTGTGGCAATTGTTGCAATCAGGATCGAGTTTCCAAAAGCCAAGCAGACGTCGATGTTGTTGCAAACGCCAGTCCAGTTATCGAAAGTGAAGCCCTGCCAACCGGTGGTGTTCTTGAACGGGTCATTGAAAGAGAAAACGAATGTGTAGGCAATTGGGATCATCAAGAAAACAAAAGCAAGGATTGTGTAGGTAGGAAGTAGGTACTTGCCGAGGCTGAATCTGTTCATAGCAGATCCTCTGTTCCAGTGCGCCGAATATAGACCGCAACCAAAACAACGATGGCAGCCATCAACATCACAGAAAGTGCCGATGCACTCGGGTAGTCCTGGATTCTCAAGAAGTTGGATTCAATCACGTTTCCGAGCATGGCCGTATTCGGGCTTCCAAGAAAAGATCTGCTGGCGGTGACGTAGTCACCGGCGATTGGAATAAATGTAAGAAGCGTTCCGGATGTGATACCCGGGATTGATAGTGGGAAGGTGACCTTCCAGAAAGTGTTAGCCGGCTTGGCGTATAGGTCGCTACCTGCTTCAAGCAAAGCGGTATCTAGACGCTCAAGGTTTGTGTAAAGCGGCAAGGTCATAAAAGGAATGAAGTTATAGGTAAGACCGAAGATCACAACCATCGGAGTTCCGAGCAGGAACTCATCTTGAGCCATAAACGAGGTATCTCGAAGCAAAATCGATAGCCAAGAATCCTGACCGAAGATTTCCTTCCAAGCGAAGGTTCTAAGTAGAAAGCTGATGAAAAACGGGGCGATAACCAGAGTCAGCATTAGACCCTGAAGAATTGGATAGTTTCTTGCCTTTACGGCAATGAAGTAAGCAATCGGATAGCTGAATGCCAGAGCCAGCAGCGTTGCGACGGTTGCGTAGATAAATGAGCGAACGATTTGCTCAAGGTACTCGCCCGTTACGAAGGCGTAGTTTCCAATTTCAAAACCTGCTTGGTACTGACCGATTCCACCGCCAGGAATTGGGGCCTGAAGCGAGGTCGTGATAAGCGATACAAAAGGTGTGATGAAAAATAGCCCGAGGTAAATCATTCCTGGCAGGAGCAGAAGCAAAACAATTCTTGATTTTTTAGGTTGGCCAGCCGCTGAGATTTTTCCCCTAGTAGCTAACTGAGCCATTGCTTACTTACCCTCTTGGGCTTCTGCAGGTAGGTCAGAAAGGCCGAAGCTGTGCTCCACCTTCCAGCTAACCCAAACCTTTGCACCCAGTTCGGTCACAGGTGACTTACCAACGTTCTGAGCGAACACAGTCACTTTGCCAATCTGCGGGATCTCGATCAGGTACTGGTTGCTAACGCCAGTAAATCGAATGTCTATAATTTCTCCAGGACCAATGATGTTCAAGCCAGCCGAAGCATCGGGAGCCTGGTCCTCGTGGAAAGTTGCCTTCTCAGGGCGAACACCAATTGCGATTTTTCCGGTGGTCTTTTCTGCTCGCTTGGTAGGAACAGTGATTTTGTTTCCCAGAACGTTGATGCTTACCGAATCAGCGTTCGACTCCGCTACCTCTCCAACAAACAAGTTGGACTGGCCCAAGAACTTCGAAACGAAGATGGTCTTTGGTCTTTCGTATAGGGCCTCTGGGGCACCCATCTGCTCGATGCGACCTTTGTTCATAACAGCGACGGTGTCGGCCATGTCCATGGCTTCTTCCTGGTCGTGAGTCACGTGCAAGAAGGTAAGTCCAACTTCCATCTGGATAGCCTTTAACTCAACTTGCATCTGGCGACGCAGCTTCAAATCCAGAGCACCTAGAGGCTCGTCAAGCAGCAACAGTGAAGGACGGTTAACCAGCGCCCTGGCCAGAGCCACACGCTGCTGCTGTCCACCAGAGAGCTGAGTTGGGCGACGCTGAGCTAGGTGTTCAAGTTCCACAAGCTTTAGTGCATCGACGGCTTTTGGCATCGGATCGGAAACCTTGCGCTGCTTCAATCCAAAGGCAACGTTTTCCAAAACGGACATGTGAGGAAATAGTGCGTAGTTTTGAAAAACGGTATTGACAGGTCGCTCGTGTGGCTTATCTGCAGTTACGTCTTTGTTTCCGATCAGGATCTTGCCCTTGGTCGGGGAATCAAGACCTGCAACCAATCGAAGGGTTGTTGTCTTTCCGCAACCGGAAGGACCCAGCAGGGCGAAAAACTCGCCCGCTGGAATCTTCAGATCAAGATCTTCGATCGCGACGAAACCTGGAAACTCTTTCCGGATTCCAACTAGCTCGAGATCTGCACCTCGTGCTACGAACTCGGTTGCCACCTATGCGCCCAGAAGGACACGCTGCCAAGCGGTTGAGAACGTCTGCTCTTCCTCCGGGTTTAGAGCTCGGAATGCGTGAGTCAACGACAAGAACTCTTCGCTTGGGAAGATCAAGTTGTTCTCAGCAAGAGCTGGGTCAAGCTTGATTGCCTCATCGTATGCTCCTGCAACAGGTGTGATGTAGTTCACCCAAGCAGCAAGCTCTGCGGCGTTTACTGGGTCGTAGTAGTAGTTCATCAGCGCTTCAGCGTTCTTCTTGTGGGTAGCTCCAATTGGAACAGTGAACACGTCAGAAGAAATAGTTCCACCGGAGGAAGGAAGGAAGAAGCCGAACATGTCCTTGGTGCGCTTTGACATGTTCATCTGGACAACGTCACCAGACCAAACAATTCCAGCTACGTAGTCTCCGTTTCTAAAGCCCTTGGTGTACTCGTTACCTTCGATGTTGCGGATCTTGCCGTCGGCATACAAACCAGCAACCTTGTCGACGATGTTCATGTAAGCATCTTCAGTGAAAGAAGAGGCGCTGGTAATGTCAATTCCCTCAGAGAGTGCAATCACACCAATGGTGTCGCGCATCTCTGACAAAACTACAATTCGACCATTGAGCTCATCGGCCCATAGGTCTTCAACGCTCTCAGGAGCTTCTTTGCCAGTTAGGTCCTGGTACAAAGCCTTGTTGTAAGCAATTCCACCCAAGATGCCCTGATATGGAAGTGTGTAGTCACGGTTCGGGTCATAGGAAGCTCCGAGGTAAGCAGGAGCCAGATTTGCCTTGTTAGGGATGTTGGCAGCATCAAGCTTCTGAGCAAAACCATTTGCAACGTATCGAGCGGCCATCCACTCTGTAGGGCAGATAACGTCGACGCCGATGTCCTGACCTAGCGCAAGCTGATCTTTAACAATTGCGAAGTACTCATCGTTATCCAAGTAAGTCTCTAGGTACTCAACTGCAATTCCAGTTTGCTCCTGGAATCGGTCAAGGGTTGGACGAGAGGTCTCGTCTTCTGATAGGTCCATGTATTCGGTCCAGTTATCCCAAACCAAAATCTTCTCTGTGTCAGAAACATCGACACCAGGGGTCAATGCTGTAGGTTCTGTGTTGGTTTCTGCTGCCGGAGCACACGCTGCCAAACCTAGAGCCGCTGCAGTTCCACCGATACCAGCAAGTGCTGTTCTTCTAGTGAGCTGCTGACGTCTGTGCATTTTTACCAGTTCGGCCATCATTGGATCTGCTGGAAGTGAGTTGGGGTCTTTCATTTGACTACTCCTATTTACGTTGGTAAGGAAACAAGGTAGGAGACCCAACTCAAGCTGGGCTCTTCAGCCCCAATCTTGCCACAAATCAATAACCCCTCAAGCCAAAAAAGGCCAAAATGGCCTCAGCGTGGCACGGCTCATTTCTGAGAGTTTGTAGGGAGATAACAGGGCCTCGGCCGGCGGGCCCAAACGGGTATCCTGAGTCTGCGCCATAGTGGCGCCTGAAAAAACAGCAGGAGCCCCCATGAAGATCTCAGTTCCCAAAGAGGTCAAGAACAACGAGTTTCGCGTCGCCATCACCCCAGCTGGAGTTCACGAACTGGTAGGTCTGGGCCACGAGGTCTTCATCGAGCAAGGCGCGGGCCTTGGCTCTTCAATTAGCGACCAGGAGTACCTAGAGGCAGGTGCCAAGATCACCAGCGATGCCGCGAGCACTTGGTCCTCAGCTGAATTGGTTTTGAAAGTAAAAGAGCCAATTGCCTCCGAGTACCCTCATCTTCGCGAAGGCTTGACCTTATTTACTTACCTTCATCTTGCAGCTGATCTTCCGCTAACTAAAGAATTGGTTGCCAAAAAAGTCACGGCGATTGCCTATGAAACCGTTCAGCTTCCCTCTAGACAACTTCCGCTGCTAGCTCCAATGTCAGAGGTAGCAGGTCGCCTTGCTCCACTTGTTGGCGCTAACACAATGCTTCGTCAAAACGGAGGCAACGGAATGCTTTTGGGTGGAGTTCCAGGAACCAGACCAGCACGGGTAGCAGTCCTAGGCGGCGGAGTCGCCGGCACCAATTCGATTGCGGTTGCAGTTGGCATGGGAGCAGAAGTCACTGTTTTAGATACCAACTTGAACCGCCTTCGCGAGCTGGACGCTTTGTATGCCGGAAGACTACGAACCATCGCAAGCAACAGCTTCGAAATTGAGCGGGCAGTCAAGGACGCCGATTTGGTCATTGGTTCGGTTCTGATCCCGGGAGCAAAGGCTCCGAAGCTTGTTACTAACGCTCTGGTCAAGAAGATGAAGCCTGGAGCAGTGCTGGTTGATATCGCAATTGACCAAGGAGGTTGCTTCGAGGACTCGAAGCCAACTACTCACGCGGACCCGACTTTCAAAGTTCACGACACTGTTTTTTACTGCGTAGCGAATATGCCTGGAGCTGTACCTCACACCTCTACTTATGCCCTGACCAACGCAACCCTTCCATACGTGAAAGCAATTGCGACTCTGGGATGGAAACAGGCGCTGCAGGCTGATCCTGCTTTGGCTCTGGGCTTGAGTACATTTGCCGGAGCAGTTGTGAACGAGCCGGTAGCGGTTGCTCACCAGATGGAATCAAAACCTCTAGCTTCGGCTTTGGCGTAAATCCCAAAGGAAAGTAAAAACCTTCAGCAGAGGTGTTGGCTGTAGCTAGATAGCCACTTCCCCACCCAGTAACCGCGGCAAGAGATAGTTTGCCTGGATTCATTCCAAGCTGAACCAAGTCAATTGGATCTGAACTTGCCATAGCAATCCGTGCCCGCAAGTTCGTGAGCATCGATCGGGGTATTCCGGTCAGTGACTGAGTTGCTGCGATTAAGTGAATACCAAGTGATCTTCCCCTGGCACAAACATCCTCCAGGCAAGAAATGGCTTTTGCACCGGTAGCCAAAGCTGCCGCCAACTCATCAACCACAACGACAATTTCAGACATCTGCTCCCCAAGCTCATTGAACTGCTCGATGCCGGAAACCTGGCGAGAAGCAAAAATCTGTTCTCTTTTTTCAAGCTCCCCCGCCACAAAATCCCAAAGTTGCTTTTGCTTTGAAGTATCTAGATCGGTTGCAAGACCAACCGCTTGGGGCTCAAACTGCTCGAGGGTGGCTCCGCCCTTGAAATCAAAAAGCACCAAATCGCAGGAGCTTTGTTGAAGAAGCGAATACAAAAGCAGCTTCAATAGTTCAGATTTTCCGGAGCCGGTTGGACCAACAATGATCAAGTGCGGACCCGCAGTTGCAAGACTCAACACTTTCTGGCTGGAGTTGTTTGCCCCAATCCAAAGCTGCAGCGATTTGGCCGGATCCAAATCAAAGCCATGTTCAAAAATTTGATCTTTGGTCCAGGCTAGAAAATCCGGGGCAATTTGACGTGCGTGATTGGCAAGTAGCAACTCGTGCCACTGCTTTTTCCAGAACAATTCGAATCTTGGCAGCACGCGATTGGCTATGGCCACTTGACCTGTCGAAACATCGATTCTCGAATCTGGTTCAAATACCGGGTAGCGATTCTTATAGAGCGAAGCTCCGAGCATTAGGGAAACCATCAACGTGCTGATCAGAGCTAGTTGCCAATAGCCGCTAGAAAAGCCGGCAGTTAATCCGATGATTAGGGAAGGTAAGTACCAGATCAGCTGCATAAAAACTAAACCTGCCTGAGATTCAGGCAGGTTTAGTCAAAGAATTCAAAGCTGTGGATTAGTCTCCGATGTAGCTCATGACGTGCTTGATGCGGGTGTAATCCTCGAAGCCATACATCGATAGGTCCTTGCCGTATCCGGAGTGACGGAATCCACCGTGAGGCATCTCAGCTGCAAGCGGTATGTGGGTGTTGATCCACACGCAACCAAAGTTCAGTCCCTTGCTAAAGCGCATCGCTGTGGTGTGATCCTTGGTCCACACACTCGAAGCCAGACCGTACTTCACATCGTTCGCGTTTCTCAGGGCCTCGTCAGCGTCCTTGAACTTCTGAACTGTGATTACCGGACCAAAGATTTCAGATTGAATGTGCTCATCTTGCTGCTTCAGCCCTGACAAAACGGTTGCCTCTAGGAAGTAGCCCTCTGATCCAACCTGGGTGCCACCGATTTCTAGGTTGGCATGAGAAGGTAAACGATCGATAAAGCCCTTCACGCGCTCAAGCTGACCGGCGTTGTTCACCGGGCCAAACAATATGTCGTCGCGGCTTGGGTTTCCGGTGATTGCGTTGGCCTTTACTTCCGCTACCAGAATCTTCAAGAACTCATCGTGGACGCTTTCTTGAACCAAGATGCGAGTAGCAGCGGTGCAGTCCTGACCGGCGTTGAAGTATCCGGCAACGACAATTTGCGCTGCAGCTTTTTGTAGATCAGCATCAGCAAAGACAATCACTGGCGCCTTTCCTCCAAGCTCGAGGTGCACCTTCTTTACATCGGCCGAAGCTGCCTTAGCAACTTCCATACCAGCGCGAACTGAACCGGTGATTGAAACCATCTGCGGAATCTCGTGCTCGATTAGCGCACGTCCGGTGTCGCGGTTTCCGGTCACGACGTTGAATACGCCCGGTGGAAGATGCTCTGCTGCAATTTCAGCAAGTAGCAGTGTTGAAGCAGGGGTAGTGTCCGATGGCTTTAGAACAATGGTGTTTCCAGCAGCAAGAGCTGGTGCGAATTTCCAAACTGCCATGTTCAATGGGTAGTTCCAAGGAGTCACCTGACCGATGACACCAATTGGCTCGCGACGAATAGAAGAAGTATGGTCTCTGGCATACTCAGCAGTTGCGCGACCCTCAAGGTTTCTGGCAGCACCTGCGAAGAATCTGATCTGATCGACGCTTGGGTCCATCTCGTACTCAACCAAAGTAGGTCTTGGCTTTCCGGTGTTCTCTGATTCAACATCGGCTGCTTCTTCGGCACGGGCTGCTAGTGAATCTGCAATTCTAAAAAGAGCTAGCTGACGCTCGGAAGGAGTGAAGTTAGACCAAACATCAAAAGCCTTTTCGGCTGCCTTGTACGCTCTGTCCACATCGGCATCCGAGGAAACCGCTGCGGTTGCATAGGTGACACCGTTGGCTGGGTTGATTACATCTGAGCGCTCTGAGCCCTTGGAATCAACGTATTCACCGTTGATGAAGTTTTTTAGCTCTTTTACTGCCATTTCCATGCTCCTTTTAGAAACCGATAGCAACACCGTTGTTGGATACCGCTAGACAAGATTCTAACCCCGAAATTTCGACCCAAAAAGCGAGCTTTGGATTAGAAATCAGCAGCGAAAGCTCGAATTGGCTTCGGATTCGTTTGCTAAATGGCCAAACCGCTGGCAAAATCCATATATGTCAAGAACCGGTAGGACCATGGTCTCGGGCCTTGACGAGCTCTCAAAACTGATCGTTGAGCAGCTCCAGCAAGATGGCCGCAAATCTTATGCCGAAATCGGCAAAGCGGTGGGCCTTAGCGAAGCAGCCGTGCGCCAGCGCGTGCAAAAACTCACCGATAAAGGTGTCATGCAAATCGTCGCGGTCACAGACCCCATGCAGCTGGGCTTTTATACCCAGGCCATGATTGGCATTCGCTGCAATGGAGACACCACGAATTTGGCGGATGAGCTCTCGAAACTGCCTGAAGTTGACTACGTTGTTATTACGGCTGGAAGCTTTGATATTCTGGCTGAAGTGGTTTGTGAAAATGACGACTCACTTATAAACCTGCTCAACAACAAGATTCGCAAGTTTGATGGAGTCACTTCAACTGAGACTTTTGTTTATCTCAAGCTTCAAAAACAGCTATACAACTGGGGAACACGGTAGTACAAACAACCAAAATGGAAGAGTAAAAAATGGCAGTCAAAGAAAGTCGAGCAAAGAAGCTCGTAGCAGGGATCAAGTCACTTCTAAAATCCCCACTCAAGAAGATCACTTCTGGGGCCAAGGGGAAACTCCCTCTGGTTGAGGCCCGCAAGGCCGGAACCAAAATCACCCCAGCCATGCTGCAAAAATCTGCCAAGGCGCACCTCTGGATGCACTTCACCAGGTACAGCCTCTTCGAAAACAAAGACATGCCGATCATCGCTCGCGCTGAAGGCCACCACATCTATGACGTCAATGGTGAGAAGTACTTCGATGGCCTCTCTGGACTTTTCTCTGTAAACGCAGGTCATGGTCGCAAGAGATACGCTGACGTTGCTGCAAAACAGATGCAGGAGCTCGACTTTTTCCCACTCTGGGGATTCGCCCACCCGAGGGCTATCGAGCTTGCCGAGCGTCTACTTTCTTATGCACCGGAGAACCTAAACCGCGTTTTCTTCACCACCGGTGGTGGCGAAGCGGTTGAGTCGGCTTGGAAGATTGCCAAGCAGTATTTCAAGATGACCGGCAAGCCAACCAAACACAAGGTTATTTCTCGCCACGTGGCTTACCACGGCACCAGCCAGGGAGCACTTTCCATTACCGGTATCCCTGCAATGAAGAAGATGTTTGAACCTCTGGTTCCATCAACCTTCCGCGTTCCAAACACTAACTTCTACCGCGCACCTAGCAATTTCAAGAACGAGGATGAGTTTGGTCTTTGGGCTGCTAACCGCGCTGAAGAAATGATTCTGTTCGAAGACCCAGATACCGTTGCGGCTATCTACGCAGAGCCAATCCAGAACTCCGGTGGTTGCTTCACAGCTTCACCGGTCTACTGGAAGAGACTGCGGGAGATTTGCGACAAGTACGACGTGCTTCTGGTAGCCGATGAGACCATCACCGGTTTTGGAAGATCCGGAACCATGTTTGCTTGTGAAAGGTACGGCATCGTTCCAGACATGATGGTGCTGGCCAAGGCTATGACCTCTTCGTATCAGCCACTAGGTGCTTTGATGATCACCGAGCGCCTATTCGAGCCATTCAAAGCCGGAACCAACATCTTGGCTCACGGTTACACCTTCGCAGCTCACCCGGTTGCTTGTGCAGTAGCGCTTGAAAACCTCGATGTGTTTGACGAAGAAGACCTAGTTGGAAACGTTGCCAGAAACACAGCAAAGTTCCGAAAGACCCTAGAGAAGCTTTACGATTTGCCAATTGTTGGCAACGTGCGCGGCGATGGCTACTTCTTCGCAATTGAACTAGTAAAAGACAAGGCCACCAAGCAGACCTTCACTCCAGCTGAGTGTGAGAAGCTGCTTCGCGGATACCTTGCTGGAGCGATGCTGAAGGTCGGACTTTACGCTAGAGCAGACGACCGCGGAAACCCAGTAATCCAGCTAGCGCCACCGCTAACTATTGGACCTAAGGAATTCGACGAATTGGAGCAGATGCTGCGCAAGGTGTTAACCCCTGCGATGAGCAAGATCTAGAAAAGTTCTGTAGGAACCCCCAGGTCTATTACCTGAGGGTTTTCCACATATCCAAATTGATTAGTTCCAATCCCCTAATTGTTGGAGAATAAATCCATGAAGCTCTCCCCTAAAGCTGTAGCGAGTGTGGATACACCTATTGGCCCAATTACTTTGATTGCTCAGGGCGAAAAGATAGTTCGAGTTGAACTTGGAAAAAGAGCTCGCGCTGAGGGTAGTTCCAAAGTGCTAACCGAGGCCAAAAATCAACTCGCAGCTTATTTCTCAGGCAAGCTCGAACGCTTCACCGTCCCGATTGACGCAGTTGGCACTGAATTCCAAAAATCAGTCTGGAAAGAAATTGCCAAGATTGGCTTTGGTCGAAAACTTAGCTACGGCGAAATTGCAGCCAAGATCGGCAATCCCGCTGCCTCGAGAGCAGTGGGTGCGGCCGTTGGTTCTAATCCGACACCTTTGCTGGTTGGCTGTCACCGAGTATTGGGCTCCACCGGCAAGATAACTGGATTCACCGGAGGCAAAGGCATCAAGACCAAAGCCTGGCTGCTGGATCACGAGCAGATCGAGTTTCGAGCTTGAGTGGCCACGTCACCAAGTATGAAGACGGGCTAACTCGCTGCCGGTGGCCACAAAACGACGAATTGTATATTCACTATCACGACACCGAATGGGGTGTGCCACTAACAGGTGACGACGCCATGTTTGAACGGGTTGCCCTCGAGGGCTTTCAGGCTGGGCTTTCATGGATCACCATTTTGCGCCGGAGAGAAAACTTTAGAAAAGCCTTCAAGAACTTCGAGATTGCCAAAGTGGCCCGCATGAGCGACAAAGATGTCGAAAAGCTAATGGGCAATGATGGAATCATTCGAAACCGAGCCAAGATTGCATCTACCATTTCCAACGCCAAGCTAACGCTAAAGCTTGAGGATTCCCTATCGGAAATCATCTGGAGCCATGCTCCAAAGGTTCGCACCAAACGAGTCTCGGCAGAGAAGTTTGAATTTGTTGCAATAACCCCTGAGTCTGAGGCCTTGAGCAAGACACTAAGGAAGCTTGGATTTTCTTTTGTTGGGCCGACGACTATGTATGCGCTGATGCAGTCAATCGGAATGGTCAATGACCACGCCCCCGGATGCTTTAGGCGAAATCAGCTACAAGATTAGACTTGAGCAAGTGAGCCCAGAAGAATTCACCGCGTTGTATCGAGGTTTCTTGCCTCAGATTTCCAGCTATCTGGTTAGACGTTGCGAGAAATCAGATGTTGAAGAGTTAGCCTCTCGGGTATTTGAAATTGCCTGGCGTAAAAGAGCTCAAGCGCCTAAGGAATATGAACTGCCCTGGCTTTACCGAATCGCAGGTTTCGTAGTTGCTAATCACCGCAGGGCCATCAAAACTGAACAGAACTTCGTAGCTAGATTCAAGCCGTTAGATTTTGCCCCTTCCCCTGAGGACATAGCTATTGCCGATCTGAGCCTCTCAAATGCCTGGGGCAAGCTAAACCCCTTTGAGCGTGAAGCAATCTCACTGACCGCCTTTGAAGGACTAAGCAATCAAGATGCTGCCAAGGTCCTTGAAATCAGCCCAAATGCCTTTACCCAGCGACTAGCCAAAGCCCGGGCCAAGCTAAAGGCAAATCTTTCGTAGATTTCTAGACACATTTGGGCGAGCCCAGACATAACCTATATATGACAAACAATGACGAACTAGACCAGCGGCTAGCAAAGGCCGACCCTGCCATCAAGCGCGTAGCGCCGGAGCTTCGTGAAAGCATTCTCGCCTCCGCGATAGCAACAGATAGCAAGCTCACGCTGCGAGCACGTTTTGAGCTTCTGAGCCAAAACCTCAGGCGAGCAAGCCTTGGTCTTGCTGTTGGGGGTTCGGCAGCAGCGGTTGCTGTTGCCATGGTGCTAACTTCTGCCCCAACTCCACTCATCCAGCTATCTGGCATGCAGGGATCCGCAAACCCAGAATCTGTGTCAGCCCGAATGGACGGCGGCGCCGACAAAATGATGATGCCATACGTCAACTTTGAGTACGTGGCGGGTCCAAATCTTTCCAGTGAAACAGGATCCGGTCAGGTCTTCAAGTTGGTTCGCCAATCAACACCGGAAGAAGTTCTGGCTAATGTGGCAGCTGTCTTTGGTGTTGAAGGATCAATCAAGAAATACCCGGACTTTGCAGAAACCAATCCTGGCTATTTCTTTGGCCAGTCCAATGACCCATGGGGCTATGACGGCAAGAACCCGGTGATTTCCCTCTGGTGGTCAGGAACCGCTTCTTGGAACTACTCCAACCCAATTGCATATCCTGAATCTAAGTGTGAGGAAACCGACGCTGACGGAAACTGCATCGCCTGGACTGAGTTCAAGCCAACACCGGAACTACTGCCAACAAAAGAAGAAGCTACCGCCAAAGCGCTTGAGGTATTCAATGCAACAGGACTAGATGTTTCAGCATCAGAGATTCGCATCGATGCTTCAGAGTGGGGCGTTAGCGCATCGGCTTCGATGTATGTGGATGGCCAACCTACCAACGTTGAGTGGTACCTGGGCTGGTCCTCAACCGGAGTACTTAGCTACGCCGGTGGTCACTCAGTGGCAGCCGAGGCTATGGGAACCTTTGACACCATCTCTGCTCTATCCGCAGTCGACAGACTTTCTGACTGGAGATGGAGCGGTTCACCCTCAGGTATCTTCTACCAGCGCTTCCAGCCTCCGATGATGACTGAGCCTGCCCCATACATAAAAAGCGGCGAGGCTAGTTCCGATTCAGCTCCCGCTGACTCATCGATTGCAATCGATCCGATGCCAGGCGAGGAATTTGTGCCCGAGACTGTGACATTGACAGTTGTTGAATCGGAAAGCGCTTTGCTGAGTGTCTGGGACGCCAACGGCGAAGTGTGGCTAGTTCCTGGATACATCATGGTCAATGACCAAGGCTGGTTCGGTGCTGTTATCGCCTTGATTGAAGGTGTGATTGAACTGCCTAAGGAAACTGAAGTTGACATCATGCCGCTACCGGCTGATGACTCAAGCGTTTCAAACAAGTAGGACTGCGGTGCAGAAGCTTCTGCAAGTAGTTTGATTTTGTACTAAACCAGCGAAGCGTTTCTAGCAACAACGGTCACTACGTCGTGCTCAACGCTTAGAAAGCCATCCTCGGCACTGAACTTCATAACTTCGCCCTCGGGCAAAGTCACGCGAACTTCACCGCTGGACAAAATTGCCAGCATAGGTTCGTGGCCTGGCAATAGACCAATCTCGCCCTCGACGGTTTTGGCAACCACCATTTTGGCGGCACCCGACCAAACCGACGAGTCGGCGGAGACTAGTTCTACTTTTAAGCTCTTTTCGGACAAAGTTAGTTACCGGATTCCTTCTGAATCTTTTCCCACTGACGCTGAACATCTTCAAGTCCTCCGACGTTGAAGAATGCCTGCTCGGCAACGTTGTCGAATTCACCTGAGGCGATCTTCGAGAAGCCTTCGATGGTCTCCTTCAGTGGAACGGTTGATCCTGGAACACCGGTGAACTTGGTAGCCATGTAGGTGTTTTGAGATAGGAACTGCTGGATACGACGAGCTCTAGATACGGTGACCTTGTCTTCTTCAGAAAGCTCCTCAACACCCAAGATGGCGATGATTTCCTGAAGTTCCTTGTTCTTCTGCAGAATCTGCTTCACGCGAACTGCAGTCTCGTAGTGATCCTTCGCGATGTAGCGAGGGTCCAAGATTCGAGAGGTCGAAGCAAGTGGGTCCACCGCTGGGTATAGACCCTTAGATGCAATTTCACGGCTTAGCTCGGTTGTTGCATCCAAGTGAGCAAATGTGGTTGCAGGGGCTGGGTCAGTGTAGTCATCGGCAGGTACGTAAATAGCCTGAAGAGAAGTAATTGAGTGACCACGGGTAGAGGTAATTCTCTCCTGCAGCAGACCCATCTCATCGGCCAAGTTTGGCTGGTAACCCACAGCAGATGGCATACGACCTAGCAGTGTCGAAACCTCAGAACCTGCCTGAGTGAAGCGGAAGATGTTGTCGATGAACAACAACACGTCCTGCTTTTGAACGTCACGGAAGTACTCAGCCATGGTTAGAGCTGAAAGTGCAACGCGAAGACGGGTGCCTGGTGGCTCATCCATCTGGCCGAACACGAGAGCTGTCTTGTCGATAACTCCGGACTCGGTCATTTCGTCGATCAAGTCGTTACCTTCACGGGTACGCTCACCAACACCGGCGAACACCGAAACACCGTCGTGGTCTTCAGCTACGCGGTAAATCATTTCCTGAATTAGAACTGTCTTACCAACACCAGCACCACCGAAAAGACCAATCTTTCCACCCAGTACGTATGGGGTTAGTAAGTCGATGACCTTGATACCGGTTTCAAACATCTGAGTCTTGGACTCCAGCTGGTCGAAAGCTGGTGGCTGACGATGGATTGGCCAGCGCTCTGTGATCTCAATCTTTTCGCCTGGCTTACCGTTTAGAACTTCACCGGTCACGTTGAATACGCGACCCTTGGTCACATCCCCCACCGGAACAGAGATTGGGGCACCGGTGTCATTAACGCTGCCGCCACGCACCAAACCATCGGTTGGCTTTAGTGCGATGGCACGCACCAGGTCATCACCTAAGTGCTGAGCGACTTCAAGGGTAAGAGTGATTGTCTCCCCCAGTAGCTCGATCTCGGTGGTTAGGGCGTTGTAGATCTCAGGGATGGCATCGTGTGGGAACTCGATGTCAACAACTGGACCGTTTACTCGCGCAATGCGCCCGGTTCCTGCCTTTGGGGTGGTCTTTGTCTCGGCCATGTTCTTTTCTTTCTCTTAGTCCTCGTCGCCTGAAGTGGACAGGGCATCTGCTCCACCGACGATTTCGGAAATCTGCTGTGTAATTTCGGACTGACGTGCTTGGTTGCTCAATCTGGTGTAGTTCAAAATCAACTTCTGGGCGTTGTCTGTTGCGCTCTTCATGGCCTTCTGGCGGGCAGCGTGCTCAGAGGCTGCCGACTGAAGCATGGCGTTGAAGATACGGCTTTCGATGTATACCGGAAGCAGTGCATCAAGCACCTTGTTTACATCTGGCTCAAATTCGTAAAGCGGGAATACTTCAGATTTGCTAGGTGGCTCAACGCCTTCAACTACCTCAAGGGGTAGCAGGCGCACCACCTCAGGAATCTGGGAGATCATCGAAACAAAGCGGCTGTAGACAAGGTGAATCTCATCCACTCCACCATCTTTGAAATCTGTGCTGAAATCTGCCACCACTGCATCGGCGATTGCCTTAGCGGTTTCAAATTCTGGAAGATCGGTTCCACCGATCCACTGCTTTCTTGCGGTGCGGCGGCGGAAGTTGAAGTAGCCAACGGACTTTCGTCCAACTAGGTAGTAAACAACGTCTTTACCCTGAGATCTAAGCAGTGTTGATAGCTGCTCAGTTTCCTTTAGAACGTTTGAGGAAAACGCTCCGGCTAGACCTCGGTCTGAAGTGAAGATAACAATCGCGGCGCGATCGATTCTTTCAGGCTCGGTGGTTAGCGGGTGATCGATGTTTGAGTAGGTGGCAACCGCAGAAACTGCGCGAGTGACTGCCCTTGAGTAAGGAGTAGAAGCGGCAACGCGCTGCTGCGCTTTGTAAATGCGAGACGCCGAAATCAACTCCATGGCGCGAGTGATCTTCTTAGTGGTCTGTGCCGACTTGATTTTCTGTCGGTAGACCCGTAGCTGTGCTCCCATTTCTCTCCTTTCCTATACCTAGTTAGCTTTAGTGCCTTAGCGCTTCTGCTTTACGATCTTTTCCTGGTTGACGTCTTCTTCTTCCATTGCGGCAACGCTTTCGTTACCTACAGAAGCTAGAGGAACACCCTGGCCAGTCTGGAAGCTCTTCTTGAACTTCTCGATAGCACCTTCAAGCTCGCGAACGGTGTCGTCCTCGAGGTTGTTGGTTTCACGAATAGTTGTAAGGGCCTGCGAGTTGCGCTTTAGGTAGTCCAAGAATTCAGACTCAAAGCGAAGCACATCTTCAACTGGAACCTCATCGAGCTTGCCTGAGGTACCTGCCCAAATCGATACAGTTTGGTCCTCAACTGGGTATGGAGAGTACTGAGGCTGCTTTAGAAGCTCCATCAGTCTTGCTCCACGCGCCAACTGCTGACGAGATGCAGCGTCAAGGTCAGATGCAAACATCGCAAATGCCTCAAGTGAGCGGTACTGTGCTAGCTCCAGCTTTAGAGTTCCAGAAACCTTTTTAATTCCCTTGACCTGAGCTGCACCTCCAACTCGAGAAACCGAGATACCTACGTCAATAGCAGGACGCTGGTTCGAGTTGAAAAGGTCTGACTGCAAGAAGATCTGTCCATCGGTGATCGAGATCACGTTGGTAGGAATGTATGCAGAAACGTCATTTGCCTTGGTCTCGATGATTGGTAGTCCAGTCATCGAACCGGCACCCAGCGCATCGTTTAGCTTCGCGCAACGCTCAAGCAGACGGGAGTGTAGGTAGAACACATCTCCTGGGTAAGCCTCGCGACCTGGTGGGCGGCGAAGAAGAAGCGATACCGCACGGTATGCCTCGGCCTGCTTGGAAAGGTCATCGAAGATGATCAGAACGTGCTTGCCGCCATACATCCAGTGCTGACCAATTGCGCTACCGGTGTAAGGAGCTAGGTACTTAAAACCGGCTGGGTCTGATGCCGGAGACGCCACGATTGTTGTGTACTCCATTGCTCCAGCTTCTTCCAAAGCAGCCTTCACACCAGCAATGGTGGAGCCCTTCTGACCGATTGCAACGTAGATGCAGCGAACCTGCTTCTTGGCATCGCCGGTTGCCCAGTTGGACTTTTGGTTGATGATTGTGTCAATTGCGATTGCAGTCTTACCAGTCTGACGGTCACCAATGATTAGCTGACGCTGTCCGCGACCAACAGGGATCATCGCATCGATTGCCTTGATACCGGTCTGCAGTGGCTCGTGAACGGATTTTCTAGCCATAACGCCGGGAGCCTGAAGCTCAAGTGCACGACGTGCCTCAGCCTTGATCTCACCTAAACCATCGATTGGGTTACCCAATGGGTCAACAACGCGACCTAGGAAGCCATCGCCAACTGGAACAGAGAGTACCTCGCCGGTGCGCTGTACTTCCATACCTTCTTCAATGCCCTCGAAGTTTCCGAGCACAACGGTACCGATCTCACGCTCGTCAAGGTTTAGAGCAAGACCCAGGGTGCCATCAGCGAACTTCAATAGCTCGTTGGCCATCGCACTTGGCAAGCCTTCAACGTGCGCGATACCGTCACCGGCGTCGATTACGTGGCCCACCTCGTTTCGCGAGGCCTTGTCTGACTCATATGAGTTCACAAATCCCTTCAGGGCGTCGCGAATCTCGTCTGGGCTGATTTTCAGATCTGCCATGTGCTTCCTCTACTTCTGGGGCGAACCCCGTTTTAGATGTTGGCTTACGCCAGCATCATCCTTGCTTGCTTGAGACGGTTAGCAACGCTACCGTCAAGAATCTCTCCAGCGATTTGTACCTTTACGCCACCGAGGATTGCTGGGTCTACCTCGATGTTCAGTCTTAGTGCCTGGCCGTGAGTCTTAGTTAGCGCACTCTCCAGTGCGCTTCTTTGGCTCTCACTCAGCGGCGTCGCTACCGTCACGTTTGCAACTAGACGCTCTGCGAATGCAGCCAGTAGCTTTCCGAACTGCTCAAGTACAACTGCCAAACGGCGCTTGGTTGAACCAACCACCGCGAAGCGAATCAACAGACCTGCCTCTGGACCAAACTTGCCTGCCAAAAGTGCATTCACTAGAGCAATCTTTTGATCGCTCGATGCCTGTCTTGAGGCAAGTGCGATCTGAAGCTCCTGGTCAGAGTCAACTACCTGGCGGAACTCAAACAGCTCAGCCTCAAGAGCTTCTAGCTTGTTCGACTTGGCTGCGATTGCCGCAACCGAGTGAACAGCTAGCTGCTCAAGTGCACGAACTAGATCAGAACCGCTAGACCAGCGAAGATCAACTAGCTTTGCAACAAAATCAACAGTCTTTGAAGAAACGCTCTTGCCAAAAACAGCCGCTAGGGCAGCTTTTTTGCCAGCGATCTCGGCGGAAGGGTCCGAAAGAATGTTGCGTAGTTGCTTAGAGTCGGCCACGGCTGAACCGATTGCGAAAAGTTCTTCCGCAAACTTCAGGTCAGCGTCGTTTAGCAACGGCGTGATAATTTCCTTCGCCGCTGCTACCGCTTGTCTAGTTGAGCTGGACATGGTTTCTAGTTGCCTGCCTTTTGAGACTGAATGTCCTTCAAGAACTCATCAACAACCCTGGAGGCTGTTGCGCTGTCCTTGAGGCTTTCGCTAACCACTTTCGAGGCTAGGTCGATTGCCATGGAACCAACTTCAGCTCTTAGTGAGATCAATGCAGCCTGACGCTCCGCCTCGATCTGCGCTTTAGCAGTTGAGGTGATGCGAGCGGCTTCTGCCTGAGCTTGCTCTTTCAATTCGGCAAGAATGGCTGCGCCTTCGGCGCGTGCCTCTTCACGAATTGCGCTAGCTTCGGCGCGATTGTTCTCTTGAGCCTTGGAGATCTCATCGGTTTTGGCAGCTGCCTCAGCCTGAGCTTTCTCAGCGGCAGCTAGGCGTCCTTCGATAGCTTCAGTTCTCTCATTCAAAGTCTTCTTGAAATTCGGAAGAACTTTGAACCAAAAGAAGCTCAGCATTATCACGAAGACAACCGACGACCAAAGGATGTCGTAGTCAGCTGGCAGGAGAGGGTTTTTAGCCTCTGTCTCTGCTGCAGCGACGAAGATCCTTGAAATCATTGTTTAGTCCTGACTTGGTTTAGGCGAAGATGAATGGAGTTGCTAGACCGATAAGAGCTAGCGCTTCGGTGAAAGCGATTCCAAGCCACATTGTGACCTGAAGCTTTGAAGCTAGTTCTGGCTGGCGTGCGATGGATTCGATGGTCTTTGATACAACAAGACCTACACCGATACCAGGACCGATTGCTGCTAGACCGTAGCCAACTACGGCGATGTTGCCGGATAGCTCGGCGATGTTAGTGATGTCCACTTGATTTTTCCCTTCCGTGGTTTTTCCCTGACGGTTGTCAGTTTTCTTTAGTGCTCATCTGCCAGGGCCAACTGAATGTAAACAGTTGTTAGCAGGGTGAACACATAAGCCTGTAGGAATGACACCAGAATCTCAAAGAGAGTAAAGGCGAATCCAAAAATAAATGTCCCGATACCGAAGAACTTGAAGAATCCATCGGCGTAAAAGAAGAAGAACTGGGTTGCTCCGAAGCAAAGTACCAGCAAAAGATGTCCGGCAACCATGTTCATGGTCAATCGAAGTGCCAAGGTGACCGGTCTCAAGATAAAGGTGGAAAGGAACTCAATTGGGGTCACCATTACATAAAGAGCTGGTGGAACCCCGGATGGGAACAAGGAGTTCTTGAAGAATGCAAATCCATGTTTTTTCATGCCAGCGTAGATAAAGGTGACATAGGCGGCGACAGCTAGGACGATCGGTAGTCCAATGACCGAAGATGCAGCGATGTTGAGCCCAGGGATGATTCCAGTGATGTTCATGCCCAGCACTGTGAAGAAAATCGTTGTTAGTAGCGGTAGGAAGCGGTCGCCATCAACTTTTCCAAGCTGACCGTGCGCGATCCCAGTGCGAACGAAGTTGAGGGAAATCTCCCCGATTAGCTGGAACTTGGTTGGAACAAAGCTCTGATTGCGACTGGCTTTCTGGAAGGAACGGGTCCAGAGATAGAACAAGATCAGCAATAGCGAGACAACCAGAAGGCGAATCAGCATGATTCTGTTCAATGCGAAAGGAGTGCCCTCAAACGCGATGATTTCAGGGTAAAACTCCATGATGGAGGGTCCCTTGTAGTTACCGGATTCGTCGGTTACCGCTGCCTTGATAAGAAGGCTCAGTGCGTTATCTAGCAGGGCAGGCTCCTGTTTCGGGGCGATTTATCGCGGCGATTTACAGTGTCGATGCCCCAGTCGTTGCGGCACCTGTAAAAGTGTAGCAAGAAAAAACTAGGCCTCGACCACGGGGATCCGGGCTGAAAGCACGGCAATGGAGTCAATAACCAGGGACCCCAAAATGGCCGCGACCAGGGTAAGAAACAGCACTGGGCCGTTTATGAACTCAGCCCCCTGTAAAGACCTTGCCAGAAGAGCAAACCCAATTAGCTTGATAAGCCACCCGCCCATGACCACTCCAAAAAAGCCGGCCAAGGAAAGCTTTCTTCCAATCATCATGCTCACGACGGTTAGGGCACCAAAAGCAAAAGCCAGTCCCGCACCGATTAGCGCACTAACAACCCCGTTCATGCTCTCTACAAAGTATCCGGCCAGTGAACCGAGTGAGGCAATCAAACCAGTCAAAAGGGCCGTTTGTCCCAAAACTTTCTTGAATAGCTGATCAGCGCTGGTTGATGATTTCATCTGGCTGCCTTTCTTCGACGCTCAATAACTGGCCACAATGTAAAGATCATCGCTGGAAAAGCTGCAACTATGGTCAAAATCAAAACCAGCTCAGCAGAGATGAACAATAACGCCAAGGCACTAAGTGAAATCACTGCAGTCCAAAGATAAAACACCGTCACCGAACCGGTATGGCTGTGACCAAAATCCTGAAGTTTGTGGTGGAGATGCTTTCGGTCCGCCGAAAAAGGAGACTTGCCGGCACGGATTCTTCGAAGCACCGCAAGAGTCAAATCAAGTAGCGGCAACATCAAAATTGCCAATGGCAATATCAAAGGCAGAAAAGCTGGTGCCAACAGCGAAGTCGATACAGCGCCCGGGTCAACCTGACCGGTGACTGCCAGTGCTGAGGTGGCCATCAAAAGACCAAGTAGCATCGCCCCGCTGTCGCCCATGAAGATCTTGGCTTTGTGCCAGTTCAGTGGCAAAAAGCCAAGACAAACACCGATAACGATTGCCGAAATCAAAGATGCCAAGTTGAAGTAGTTGGTGGGTGAGGTTTGCTGGGCCAGTAGATAGGTGTAGATGAAGAAGACGCTAGTGCCGATTAGCACTACTCCCGCCACCAGGCCATCCAAGCCATCAATGAAGTTCACTGCGTTTATAACCAAAACCGTGATAAAGATTGTCACCACGATCGAGACGCCGTAGCTGCCAATCACCAACCCGCCGATTGGCAAAGAGACAATCTGAACTCCTTGCCATGCAAGGATTCCAGCAGCCATGAACTGGCCTGCGAGCTTGATGGTCCAGTCCAAATCCAAAATGTCATCTAGTACACCGATGATCGCAATCAGCGTTGTTGCTGCTGCAATGGCAAGGATGTGAATCGGATCTTCAAACACAGAGCTGAACCAACCAAGCGATGCAGCAACCGCAAGAGATACCAAGAAACCGATTAGCATCGCCAACCCACCGATACGAGGAGTTGGATCGGTGTGGACATCACGTTCGCGAATCTCGGGCATGATTGAGTGCTTACGGCTGAGGCGAAGTGTCAAAAATGTGGCAGCAAAAGTCACCAGGGCGGCAACTGCCATGATCAATAGGTAGGCTCTCAAGCGCTAGCCCTCCAAGAATTCGCCAAGAACTGTTGCAAGTTTTTGTTGACTGAGTGCCCCACGGCGAACAATTTTCACCTTGCCAGTTGTGACGATCTCTCCGGACTCAGAAACAGTGTCGACCAAACTGGTCATGTCAACAATTGTCGAGGCCTCACCCTTCGGGCTGGCTCCCCCGTCAAGGTAAACCTTGACCTTTGCTCCGAGAGCAATCTCAGCTTGCTGGCATGTGATGGCTGCAGGTTCGCCAGTCAGGTTTGCACTCGAAACTGCAAGCGGACCGGTTTCTTGGAGCAGAGCTAGTGCAATTTTGTGATCTGGCATGCGAAGTGCGACGGTGCCTTTAGTCTCGCCAAGATCCCAAGTAAGGGAAGGCTGCGCTTTCAAAAGCATGGTTAGCGCGCCAGGCCAAAAAGTTTCTGCCAATTTGTGAGCTAGCTGAGGGATATCTTGTGCAAGACCTTCCAAAGCTGCGGCGTTTCCGATTAGTACCGGTGGCGGAGCCTGACGATCTCTTCCCTTAGCTGCAAGTAGTTTTGTCACTCCCTCGTGAGAGAAAGCGTCACAAGCCAAACCGTAAACAGTATCGGTTGGAACTACCACTAACTCTTTTCTTCCAAGGGCGGCTTTTGCCAGTCTCATGCCTGTCAATAAATCGGTGTCGACGGAACAGTCGTAGATTCGCTCCACTGAACACCGCCTATTGTCTATGCCTTTATGGTCTTACTGCCGAAATCATCCGGTCTTTGCCGGTTAGATCTGAAGCAGAAACCACTTCCTGCCAACCTTGGGTTAATAGTAGTTCACCGATTGCAGGGGCTTGGGTGTGGGCATGTTCAAGCACTAGGTGCCCACCGGGCCTTAGTAAATACCAAGCTCGAGTGGAAATCTGGCGAATCACATCCAGCCCGTCCGCCCCGCCATAAAGGGCAAGAGCTGGATCATGAAGCTGCACCTCTAAGTCAATTGGAACTGCGGCATCTGGAATGTAGGGCGGATTGGAAACCACTAAATCCACGCCCGCTTCAAGTTCTTCCAGCGCAGTTGTTAGGTTCTCATTTCTAAGAGCCTTCGGATCTAATCCGTAGCGTTGATAATTTCGAGTCAAGAACGAAAACGCATCCTTTGACAACTCAACGGAATAAACAATCGAACCGGCAACTTCAGTATTGAGTGCAATGGATATTGCTCCGCTTCCAGAGCACAAATCCACAATCACTGGATTCTGAATGGCTTCAAGCTTTTGTATTGCTAGATCAACAAGCTGTTCTGTCTCAGGACGCGGAATGAACACACCGGGTCCAACTTCTAGCTCCAAGTGCCTAAAGGGTGCAAGACCAGTGATGTGCTGAAGTGGTTCACGCTTTTCACGTCTTTGAACCGATTCTAGGAATTCTGAAAGCTTGTTCTCGGGAAAACTTTCTCCCGCAATTGCCAGAAGTGTTAGCTCTGATCGGGACGCTTCGAGAATAAAACACCCAAGCAGTTCAGCATCGACACTTGGAGATAAAACTCCCGCGGCGGAGAACTTGTCGGTAGCTAATTCCAGGGCTTCCGAAATGAGCATTTACTTCTGCCCCAGTGCTGCCAGTCTGGCTTCTTCGTCAGTTTGAATTGCGGACTGAACTACCGGTTCTAAAGCACCGTCCATAACCTGATCTAGGTTGTAGGACTTGTAGCCGGTTCGGTGATCAGCGATGCGGTTTTCAGGAAAGTTGTAAGTTCTAATTCGCTCTGACCGGTCAACCGATCGAACTTGAGATTTTCTTGCAGCAGACTGCTCGGCATCGATCGCTTCCTGCTTCGCAGCCAAAAGTCTTGCACGAAGCACGCGCATGGCGGCTTCACGGTTTTGTAGCTGAGACTTCTCGTTCTGCATCGAAACCACGATGCCTGTTGCAAGGTGTGTGATTCGAACTGCAGAGTCTGTGGTGTTCACAGACTGTCCACCGGGACCGGAGGAGCGGAAAACATCAACCCGGATATCGTTTGCGCTGATCTCGACTTCTTCAGGAGCATCAACTTCAGGGAAGATCAACACTCCGGCAGCCGAGGTGTGAATGCGGCCTTGAGTTTCAGTGACTGGAACACGCTGAACGCGGTGAACTCCACCTTCATACTTCAGGTGTGCCCAGACTCCCTCGGCAGGGTCATTGGAATTTCCCTTGATGGCAAGCTGAACATCTTTGTAGCCGCCGAGGTCGGATTCGTTTTTGTCTAGAATCTCGGTCTTCCAGCCCTTTGAGTTGCAGTACTGGATGTACATGCGCAGAAGATCAGCAGCGAATAGGGCTGATTCAGCACCACCCTCACCGGCCTTGATTTCCATGATTACGTCTCGACCGTCGTCAGGATCTCTTGGAATTAGCAGGCGACGAAGTTTCTCGTTGGCCTCTTGAAGTTTTTGCTCTACGGCAGGCAATTCTGCTGCGAATGCTTCGTCTTCTTTTGCAAGTTCCTTTGTCGCAGCCAAGTCATCGTTTAGCTCAACAACCTGGTGGTAGGCAGAAACGATTGCGCTAACTTCCGCGTAGCGTCGGTTTAGCTTCTTGGCTAAGGCTGGATTCTGATGCACTGCTGCATCAGATAACTGCTCCTGAAGCGAGGCGTGCTCAGCCAGCAGGGGCTGGACTGAATCGAGCATTATTCTCCGTCAGAACCTGAAGGAATCGGCATGGACTTTTGAACCTGCATTAGGAATTCAACGTTGCTTGAGGTTTCCTTCAAGCGGTTCAGCACAAGCTCAAGAGCTTGCTGCTGCTCAAGACCTGCAAGTGCACGACGAAGCTTCCAAATAATCTTGGTCTCGTCCGGGTTCATGAGCATCTCTTCGCGTCTGGTACCAGAAGCGTTTAGATCCACCGCTGGGAAGATTCTCTTGTCGGCAAGTGCTCGAGACAATCGAAGCTCCATGTTTCCGGTTCCCTTGAACTCTTCGAAGATAACCTCATCCATCTTGGATCCGGTCTCAACCAAAGCAGTTGCAAGGATGGTTAGCGATCCGCCATCTTCAATGTTTCTAGCAGCACCAAAGAAACGCTTCGGTGGGTAAAGTGCTGACGAGTCAACTCCACCGGAGAGAATTCGACCGGATGCTGGAGCGCTTAGGTTGTATGCGCGACCTAGGCGGGTGATTGAGTCCAAAAGAACTACTACATCGTGGCCAAGCTCAACTAGGCGCTTCGCGCGCTCAATTGCAAGTTCGGCAACCGTGGTGTGATCTTCTGCAGGGCGGTCGAAAGTAGAAGCGATAACTTCACCCTTGACTGTGCGCTGCATGTCGGTTACTTCCTCAGGACGCTCGTCAACTAGAACAACCATTAGGTGAACCTCTGGGTTGTTAGTTGCAATCGCGTTGGCAATGGCCTGGAGAACTAGTGTCTTTCCAGCCTTTGGAGGAGAAACGATCAATCCACGCTGACCCTTACCAATTGGAGCAACCAAGTCGATGATTCGAGTTGATAGCTTGTTGGCTTCGGTTTCGAGGCGGAGTCTGGTCTGTGGGTAAAGCGGAGTTAGCTTTCCAAACTCCACGCGCTCGGTTGAAGCGTCCTGGTCGAGACCGTTGACAGAGTCAACGCGCACTAGAGCGTTGAATTTCTGACGGCCCTGACCTTCGCCCTCGCGAGGCTGACGGATGGCACCAACTACGGCGTCACCTTTTCTAAGTCCGTACTTCTTTACCTGTCCCAATGAAACGTAAACGTCATTTGGACCTGGCAGGTAGCCGGAGGTACGAACGAACGCGTAGTTTTCTAGAACGTCGAGAATACCTGCGACGCTAATTAGCACGTCATCTGGAGAGATCTCTGGTTCTGCTTCTTCACGGTCATTTCCGCCGCCACCGCGTCTGCGGTCACGGTCACGATCGCGGTAGCGATTACGGTTTCTAGAATTACGGCCACCGCCACGACGCTCGTCGTCAAAGTCGCGGTTTCTGCGGCGTTCGCCACCTTCTGAGTTTGAGTTTGAGTCGCTGCTTGAAGAATCGCTTGAAGAGTTTTCTCTCGGGGCCTTGGCCTCTGACGAGTCTGACTTATCTTCTGCAGGCTTTGAGCCTCTGGTGCGAGTCTTTATTGATGCTGATTCGGTTGCCTCGGCTGGAGCGGCAGTTTCTGCTACTGCTCTGCGGGATTTGCGAACCGGCTTGTTGTCTTGGATTTCATCCATTTATGTGATTGCTCTTTCTTGAGTGATTAGATAACCGACTTTGAAAATCTGATTATCGCCAACACGATTTGAATCGCGTGGTATCGCAGTTATTTTCTGCGGGGATTGCACCTAGATTTGACGCTTATTTGCCGTCTTGTTTTTGGTGTACCTCTAGCGTAGCACCTTTATTGTCCACGGCCAACAGTAGCGGTTGCCACTGTGGATACTTCTTTTCAACTAATTCCTTGGCTCTAAGCCTCTCGGAAGGGTCGCTGGCAAGGACTAAAACCGAAGGCCCAGCACCCGAAACTACGGCAGCATGGCCATTACTTCTAAGCACTCTAATCAGCGCATCGGTTTCTGGCATAGCTGAGGCTCGGTAGTTTTGGTGGAGCTTGTCCTCGGTGGCAGCCAAAAGCAGTTCAGGTGACTGAACCATGGCCGCAACCAAAAGAGCTGATCGAGAAACGTTGAACACCGCGTCCGCGTGGGGCACAGACTCAGGCTGCATCGATCTGGCAAGCTCGGTAGACATCTTGCTACTTGGAACAAGAACCAGAGGCGATACTCCGCGGTGCACTGAAAGCTTCTTGGTGTGAGGTCCCGACTCGTCTTCCCAGGCAATACTCAATCCCCCAAATAGTGCAGGGGCAACGTTGTCTGGATGATTCTCGAATTCGGTAGCAAGATCAAGCATTAGCTTGTCGCTTACTTCGGCAATACCGGTAAGCAAACCCTTGGCCGCCATGATTCCGGAAACGACCGCTGCTCCTGATGAACCCATGCCACGACCGTGAGGAATGCGGTTAACGGCACGAAGGGCAAGGCCTGGGGCTGGCTGCTTGAGACGCTTAAAAGTTTCAAGAATCGCGCGAACAACCAGGTGAGATTCATCCAATGGAACCTGGCCTTCACCTTCGCCGCTGACAACTACCGAGATAGTTCCAGGTTTTGTAGCGGTGACTTCTAGGTCGTCATAGTAAGCAAGCGCGATTCCAAGCGTGTCGAAACCCGGGCCCAGGTTTGCAGATGTTGCAGGTACCTTTACCTTTACTACGGTTCCTTCAGCTACTGGCATTTTTTAGGCCAATCCCAATCTCTCCGCTACCTCAGCGGCATTTGTCGAAACTGCTTCTGGGGTGATCTCTTTTCCTGCTTCGTCCTTAAGGGCCCAACCTGGGTCTTTGAGTCCATGGCCGGTCACGGTGATAACAATTAATGCGCCAGCAAAACTCTCTCCAGTTTGTGAAGCTTTGTATAGCCCAGCTGCACCGGTGGCCGAGCTTGGCTCAACAAAGACGCCAGCTTCTTGAGACAAGAAGCGATGCATCCAAAGGATCTCTTTGTCAGATACCGCACCAAACTTGCCTTTAGATTTTTCCCTAGCAATCTGAGCTAGGTCCCAAGAAGCAGGATTTCCAATGCGAATGGCAGTGGCAATGGTGTCTGGGTTTTTTACCGGAGAGCCCTGAACAAAAGGTGCCGAGCCCTCGGCTTGGTAACCATACATCTTCGGCAAAGCTTTGATGCGACGAGCCTTGAAATCTTCTTGGTATCCCTTGAAATACGCAGAGTAGTTTCCAGCATTTCCAACCGGAAGCACGTGAAAATCAGGAGCCTGACCCAAAGCGTCAACAACTTCAAAGGCTGCAGTTTTCTGACCTTCGATGCGGTCAGGGTTCACCGAGTTCACCAAGTGCACTGGGTAGTTGGTTGATAGATCTCTAGCCAGAGTTAGACAGTCATCGAAGTTTCCCTGAACCTGAAGAATCTGAGCCTTGTGCGCAACTGCCTGAGAAAGTTTTCCAAGTGCAATCTTGCCCTCTGGAACCAACACCACAGACTTGATTCCAGCTGCAGCTGCATAAGCAGCAGCAGATGCCGAAGTGTTTCCAGTAGATGCACAAATCACAGCTTTAGCTCCGTGGCCTACGGCCTTGGAAACGGCCATGGTCATACCGCGGTCCTTGAATGAACCGGTTGGGTTCATTCCTTCAAACTTAAGATAGACGCGGTCTGCTCCGACGAGTTTTGCCAGAGCCGGGGCTTCAATAAGTGGTGTGCCACCCTCTCCGAGGGTGATGACCGGGGTGCTCTTGTCTACATCAAGTCGGGAGAAATACTCATTGATAACTCCGCGCCACTGATGCGCCTTCTTTGGTTTACCAAACAAGGTAAACACCTCTTTCCATTGCAATAAATCTCATTACAGTCCCTCAACCCGAATAAAGGAGGAAACTGCCTGTACTGCCTCGTTGGATTTCAAAGCCTTGACCACGCCAGCCAAAGCTGCATCGCTTGCTAAGTGAGTACCGATTTCCAAACTTGCGGTTTGCAAGTTACGTCCCAGCACCGCCTGCTCAACAGTTTCAATAGAAACGCCGTGCTCAGAGAACAAGCTAGCAATCTTTGCAAGCACACCCGGCTGATCTTTTACTTCCAGCTGAATCACGTAGCGAGTCTTGACTCGGCTCATATCCAGGACTTCAAAGTTTGCGTGGATTGAATCAGCAAGACCTGGTCCGCCAGCAACGTGGCGTTTAGCAGCTGAAACTACGTCTCCCAAAATCGCTGAGGCTGTTTGGGTTCCTCCAGCACCAGATCCATAGAACATCAATCGGCCAGCAGCTGCGGCCTCAACAAAAACGGCGTTGTAGGCACCATCGACTGAGCCCAGAGGGTGAGATCTTGGAACAAGGGCTGGGTAAACCCGAACCGAGACTCCCTCAGGGCCAGAGTCGTCAGCCTCAATAAATTCACAAATTGCAAGCAACTTGATTACAAACCCATCGCGTTTCGCAGCTGCAATCTGCTCTGCTGTGACTCCGGTGATTCCCTCACGGTAAACCTTCTCCAGAGGAACCTCGGTGTGAAAAGCCAGCGAGGCAAGAATTGCTGCCTTCTGTGCGGCGTCGTAGCCATCAACATCCAAAGAAGGATCGGCTTCGAGGTAGCCAAGCTCGGTGGCTTCCTTCATGGCGGCTTCAAGCGTGATTCCGCTTTTGTCCATTCGGTCAAGAATGTAGTTGGTCGAACCGTTTACGATTCCCATGATTCGAGTCACGCGGTCTCCAGCAAGAGACTCGCGAAGTGGACGAATGATTGGAATGGCCGCGGCAACCGAAGCCTCGAAGTAAAGCTGAGCGCCGACCTGTTCGGCTGCGTTGAATAGTTCTGAACCGTGAGTTGCAAGTAGTGCCTTATTGGCTGTGATTACATCTGAGCCAGAATTAAGGGCCATAAGAATGTAGTCCTTGGCTGGCTGTAACCCACCCATAACTTCAATCACGATGTCAGCGCCAAGAATCAAACCCTCGGCATCTGTAGTCAATAGCTCTTTTGGAAATCCGTTGCGCTTGGTTTTTAGATCCCGAACAGCAATGCCAACTAGCTCCAGATCCGCACCAACGCGCGCTGCTAATTCACTTTTTTGCTCAAGCAATAGCCTGGCGACCTCGGATCCAACTGATCCGGCGCCAAGCAACGCAACCCTGATAGGGCGATATTCACTCAAATTCGATTCCTTACCCATTCAAAACTACCCTGTCTTGTCTTCCGAGTAGCCAGGGTCGCGAGCAAACATGTCGGCTTCGGTTTCAGCTCTAAGTATTAGCTGAGCATTTCCGCCCTTGACCGCAACAATTGCGGGGCGAGTTAGATAGTTATAGTTGCTAGCCAGTGAGTGACAGTAGGCGCCGGTTGCGGCAACGGCCACTAGGTCGTTGGGGTTTACATCAGCTGGAAGGTAGCAGTTTCTGACAACAATGTCGCCGCTCTCGCAGTGCTTACCAACCACTCGCGCTAGTGCTGGCTTTGCTGTTGAAGACCGAGAGGCAAGAATCGGTGAGTAGTCGGCACTATAAAGACTTGGACGTGCGTTATCGCTCATGCCTCCATCGATGCTGATGTACTTTCTAACTCCAGTTACACCATCTTCAGAAAGCTGCACGTCTTTAATGGTTCCGACGTTGTAGACAGTGATTCCCGCAGGTCCTGAAATTACACGGCCAGGTTCAAAGCAAAGTACCGGAACCGCAATACCTGCTTCGCCACACAGCTTGGCTACCTCATTCGAAATCTGGTCAGCAAAAACCTCGATAGCTGGAGCTTGATCGGCAGATGTGTAGTTAATTCCAAAACCGCCACCGATGTTGAGCTCCGGGACCTCTCCGCCTTCAAGTAGCTGTTTGTGCAGCGGGATCAATCGACGAACCGATTCAACAAAGCCTTCAATGGCAAAGATCTGCGAACCGATGTGCGAATGCAGACCAAGAAACTTCAGGTGAGAGTGTGATCTGATCTTCGCTACCAATGCCGGAACATCTGAAATCGCGATACCAAACTTCTGATCTTCCCTCGCGGTTGCAAGGTACTCGTGGGTGTAAGCGTGCACCCCAGAATTGACGCGAATGCGAACAGGCTGAATCTTGTCTTGCGCGCCAGCAACCGAAGCAATGCGTTCAATCTCAATTTCAGAGTCAATAACTATTGCCCCGACATTTGCTGTCACGGCCCGACCGATTTCATACAGAGACTTGTTGTTACCGTGCAGGCCGATTCGATCAGGACTAATTCCACCTGAAAGAGCAAGGGCCAGCTCTCCCCCGGATGAAACATCGAGGTTCAATCCAAGCTGGTCAATCCACTTCACGATTTCAGTGGTAAGTAGTGACTTGCCTGCGTAGTAAATCTTTGCGCTCGATCCAATTTCAGCTGCTGCCTTTTCGAAAGCGCTTTTGACCTTCTTGCCTCTTGCAAAAAAGTCATCCTTGTCAATCAGCATCAAAGGAGTTCCATACTGAGCTGCCAACTGTCCAACTGGGACACCAGCCAAAGAAATATCTCCCGCTTGGGACCTGGTCATACCAGCCGGCCAAATCTTGGAATCGATGTGGTTTGCGTCCTTTGGTTCAACCAGCCAGGCTGGAGCAAATTTAGCTTGATTAGCACTCATGATTACATCCGCTCCGGCGCTTGGACGCCTAAAAGTCCAAGACCATTTCTAAGTACAACACCGGCTGCGTCGTTGAGCCATAATCTCGTGGAATGAATTGGCTCAACCGGCTTGTCCGACAGCGGGATAACTCTGCAGTTGTCGTACCAGCGGTGGTAGCTGCCGGCAACTTCTTCGAGGTATCTTGCAATTCTATGTGGCTCTCTAAACTCAGCGGCCTGAACGGCCAGTCTTGGCAGTTCGCCAAGTTTGGCAAGTAAATCGGTCTCGGTCGGGTGATTCAGTAGCGCGGGATCAAAGTTTGAGTGGTCCACGCTCATGCTCTTTGCATTTACTGCAACCTGTTGGGTTCTGGCGTGTGCGTACTGAACATAAAACACCGGGTTGTCATTGGTCTTTTTGGATAACTGAGCAAGGTCGATATCTAATTGTGAGTTTGAAGATGACCTTGCGAGCGCATACCTTGCAGCATCAACGCCCACTGCCTCAACTAGATCCTCCATCGTGACGACAGTTCCAGCGCGCTTAGACATGCGAACTGGCTCGCCATCGCGAAGAAGGTTAACCATCTGACCAATGAGAATTTCTAGATTCACTCCTGGCTCATCGCCAAAAGCCGCACACATCGCCATCATGCGCTGAACATAACCGTGGTGGTCAGCTCCAAGCATGATTAGGCAGCGATCGAAGCCGCGCTCACGCTTATCTAAGTAGTAAGCAAGATCTCCCGCTATGTAGGCAGCATTACCGTCAGATTTGATAATTACTCGGTCCCGGTCGTCACCAAATTCAGTTGATCGAAGCCAAACAGCGCCGTCTTCGTCAAATACGTGTCCCAATTCACGGAGTCTGGTGATTGCCTTATCAACTGCTTTTGAGTCATGCAGCGAGTTTTCGTGGAAGTAAACATCAAAATCAACACCGAACTCGTGAAGCGACGCCCTGATCTCACCAAACATCTGCTCAGTTCCCTCAGCGCGGAATGCTTCTTGGGCGTCCTCGTCACTGAGGGTCAGGATCTCCTGTGAAGATTTAGCCATCACAGCGTTGGCGATCTGCTCTATGTATTGACCGCCGTAGCCATCCTCTGGCGCAGGCAAGCCTTTGGCGCGAGCCAGTAGGGATCTAGCAAAACGGTCGATCTGCTCTCCGTGGTCATTGAAGTAGTACTCACGTGTGACTTGAGCTCCTTGAAATGCCAAAACTCGAGCAAGTGAGTCTCCAACAGCTGCCCAACGGGTTCCTCCCATGTGGATTGGACCGGTTGGGTTTGCTGAGACAAACTCCAAGTTCATCTTCAGGCCCTTTAGGCTCTCGCCCTTGCCGTAGTTCGAACCTGCTTCGACGATCGCTTTTGCTAATGCTCCAGCACTTGCCAGATTCAAAGTGATGTTGATAAATCCTGGACCTGCGATATCCACCTTGGAAACTTCATCCAGAGCTTCAATTCTTGGTGCTAGCAGTTCTGCGAAAGCTCTCGGGTTCAGACCAAACAGTCCTGATAGTTGCATCGCGGCGTTGGTTGCCCAATCACCATGCTCACGATTTCTTGGGCGCTCAACAACAATCTCAGCGGGCAGTTCGGCCGCGACCAGCGAGCCATCAGCTTGCATCTGTTCCAAGATGCGCCGAATGGCCACAGCTAGTTCTGCTGGAGTCACGGTTTTGCCTCACGAGTAGGAGCTAAAAAGAATTCAAAGATCTCGGCGGTGAGAAACACCTTAGGTAAATAAAGGGAATTCTTTACAAATCATACCGAGAAAGGCCCATTTCTAGCCACGCTGTTAGGCTGAAGCAAGTATTGCCCCCATAGCTCAGGGGATAGAGCACCGCCCTCCGGAGGCGGGAGCGTAGGTTCGAATCCTACTGGGGGCGCAAAAAGCTAGCCAGCTGAGACAGCGCCATAGATCGATGACTAATTGAGTTTTTCACCATCGGCTCCAGCTCTCCAGTGGTCACCTCGAAGCCTTCAGGAATAAAGATTGGGTCGTACCCAAATCCGTTTTCGCCAGATTCTGAAAACGCAATTCTCCCAGGGCACACTCCAGTGAAGGACTGCTCCCCCGCATCACTCACCATAGAAATGGTGCAGATAAAACTTGCCTGACGATTACCTTCTGGAACATCAGCTAACTGCGCAAGCAGCAGCTGACGATTCTGCGCGTCGTTTTTTGAACCAGACCAACGCGCTGAAAAGATTCCAGGAGATCCGCCGAGAATCTCTACGGCAATGCCCGAGTCATCTGCAATTGACGCTTTGCCAGTGTGAGCAAAGGCAGCTCTTGCCTTAATCAAAGAGTTTTCGAGAAATGATGAACCGTCTTCAATTGGTTCTGGCCCGTCGTAGCCAAGCAAAGACAAACCCGGAACAATGGGCTCTAAAATTGCAGCCACTTCTTTTACTTTGTGGGCGTTATGGGTTGCTAGGACCAGCTCCAACTTCAAGGCCTCGGGCTAGCTAAAATCTGAGCCTGCAAAGCGGTTAGCTCTGCGGTTCCCTTTAGGGCGAGATCCAAAAGAGCGTTCAATTCAGCACGATCGAATGGAGCGGCTTCAGCGGTTCCCTGAACCTCAACGAATTTGCCAGACCCAGTGACAACAACGTTCATGTCAGTTTCTGCTCTAACGTCTTCGGTGTATGCCAAATCCAGCATCGGGACCTGATCTATGATTCCAACTGAGATAGCAGCGATGCTGTCTGAAAGTGGCTGCTTCTTGTCCGAGATGAACTTCTGAGTCTTACCCCACTCGATTGCATCAACTAGTGCGATGTATGAACCTGTTATGGCAGCGGTACGAGTTCCACCGTCGGCCTGCAAAACATCGCAGTCGATAACGATTGTGTTTTCACCTAAAGCTTTGAAATCAACTACCGAGCGAAGTGCTCGGCCAATCAGCCTTGAGATTTCGTGGGTGCGGCCGCCAATTTTTCCCTTTACGGCTTCGCGGTCTGATCTGTCGTGGGTTGCACGCGGAAGCATTGAATACTCAGCGGTGACCCAACCTTCACCCTTGCCAACTTTCCAGCGCGGGACACCATTGGTGAAAGATGCGGTGCAAAGCACCCGGGTCTCACCAAAGCTAATCAGAGCCGAGCCTTCAGCGTGTGTGGACCAGCCTCGCTCCACGGTGACTTTTCGAAGCTGATCGGGAGATCGTCCATCTACTCTTTGCAAGATGTTTTCCTTTTCTTTTCTAAAGCTTTTCGACTTTGGATACTTCAGGTCCTAAGAATCTCTTGGCCAGCTTCTCAAAGCTTGCAGCATCGCCGGTTGCTCTAAAGCTAAGACTTGGCGACGAGGCATCAATGCGAAGCAAATCATTATCAACTAAAACTTTGTAAAGATCCTTGGCTGTTTCTTCTGCGGATGAAACAAGGCTTACGCCATCTCCCATGACTAGAGATAGTGCACCTGTTAGCAGTGGGTAGTGAGTACAGCCCAAAACCAGAGTGTCCACGCCAGCTTGTTGTAGCGGAGCCAGATACTCCCTGGCAGCGGTGATGATCTCTGGTCCGCTCGTGATTCCCTTTTCAACAAATTCAACAAAACTTGGGCAGGCCGCGCTAAATAGCTCAACGTCGACAGCTGCGGCAAAAGCATCGTCGTAGGCCTTGGATGCGATAGTTGCCTGGGTTCCAATCACTCCAACTTTTCCGTTGGAAGTCGAGGCAACTGCTCTACGAACTGCAGGTTGAATAACTTCCACCACAGGAATCCCGCGGCCCTCGGTGTATCGCTCTCTAGCATCTCTAAGCACCGCAGCTGAAGCCGAGTTACATGCGATAACCAAAACTTTGACACCCTCGTCGACGAGCTTGTCCATGACGGCAAGGGCTAACTCTCTAACTTCAGAAAGCGCCTTTGGTCCGTAAGGGGTGTTGGCGGTATCGCCAACGTAGATGATGGATTCATTTGGAAGCTGGTCAATGATTGCCCGAGCTACCGTTAGCCCTCCAACGCCAGAGTCGAAGACTCCTATTGGTGCGCTGGCTTGAGGATCATTCACGCCCCAATTCTATTGCGGGCCCCTCGGGCTAGGCTTATCTTGTGCTTTCCACAACAGCCCTACTTACCGATCGCTACGAGCTAACCATGCTCCAGGCTGCACTAAAGTCTGGAAAAGCTCACCGCAAGGGTGTCTTCGAGGTTTTCTCAAGAACTCTTGCTGGCGGAAGGCGCTACGGCGTCTTTGCCGGAACAGGCAGGCTTTTAGAACTTATAAATCAGTTCCGATTCTCAAACGAAGAAATCAACTGGTTGTTGTCTGAAAAAATCATTGACCAACCAACCGCAGATTGGCTTTCAAACTACAAATTCTCGGGAGATATCCACGGCTACGCCGAAGGCGAGATTTACTTCCCTTACTCGCCAGTGCTAATCGTGGAAGCCACTTTCGCGGAAGCTGTAATCCTGGAAACCTTAATTCTCTCCACTTTGAACTACGACAGCGCAGTTGCCAGCGCTGCCGCCAGGATGGTCACGGCCGCTGGGTCTAGAAGCGTATCTGAAATGGGCTCCCGCAGAACCGGTGAATCTTCCGCTGTGGCAGCAGCTCGCGCTGCCTACATCGCAGGCTTTAGTTCGACTTCAAATCTTGAAGCAGGACGAAGCTTCGGGATACCGACGATGGGAACTGCATCCCACGCCTTTACCTTGCTTCATGACAGTGAGAAACAAGCTTTCAGTGCTCAACTGGATTCTTTTGGAGCAAACACTACTTTCCTAGTTGACACCTACAACATCGAAGCGGGAATCGAAAATGCCATCAGCGTGGCAGGGACAAATCTCGGCGGTGTTCGCATTGACTCCGGAGATTTACCAATCGAGGTAGCCAAGGCCAGACGCTTGCTAGACAAGCTTGGAGCTAGCCAGACCAAGATCACCGTCACTAATGATCTGGATGAATTTGCCATCGCTTCGCTAGCTGCGGCACCGGTTGACACCTACGGTGTTGGCACTTCCGTCGTGACAGGTTCTGGAGTTCCGGCTGCCGGGTTCGTTTACAAAATGGTAGCTTTCCAAAATGAATCTGGTGAATGGCATGCAGTTTCAAAACAATCGGCCAAAAAGACCAACCTCGGTGGAAAAAAGCATGCGGCTCGCTCTTTCGAGAACCAGATCGCAACTGCTGAAGTTATTTCCACAACCCATGAAGATTTGGCTGCAGGACAAAGGCAGCTTTTAGTAGATCTTGTTATTCAAGGTGAGATCCAAACAGGTCTGGTTGGAAAATCTGGTGTTGATGCAGCCAGGGCTCATCATGCAAAGGTAAAGGCAGAACTTCCAGCAAGTGCCCATCGCCTAACTAAAGGTGAGCCTGCGATTCCAACGAAATTCGTTTAGTTCTTATCCTCATCGCCAGGCTTTAGCTTGGAGTGTATTTCCTTGCAGGCTGGACAAATTGGAAAGTTCTTTGGATCTCTTCCCGGCACCCAAACTTTTCCGCAAAGCGCAATAACCGGTGTACCCATGACGGCCGACTCAACGATTTTTTCCTTTTTCACGTAGTGCGAAAATCTCTCATGATCGCCCGGTTCAATTAGCCTTGGGGCCGCAGTTGTGTCAGTACCAAACTCGCTGGTTTCGGTTGGTGCGATTTGATTCAAAGTGGTCACTTCCGGTGCTTATTCGTTGGCTTCTTGCAAAACAACATCAAATGTCAGTTTGATGTCGTTTCGAATAACTTCAATCTTAACCTTGGCACCGGCTGGCTCCTGCCTAACCGAAGCTGTTAGCTCGCTGGCGGTTGTTAGGGGTTTTCCGTTGATGCTGGTTATTACATCCCCGGCCAAAATTCCTGCCTTTTCTGCTGCTCCATCTGGCGTTAACTCAACAACCGTTACTCCGATGGCAAAGCCAGCGCCATCCTCAGATGAGAGTGCATCAGTAACCAATGCTCCAAGAAGGCCGTGGCTTACTTCTCCGGTAGTCATGATTTCATTGGCGATACGCTGTGCGACGTTAGCGGGAATTGCAAACCCCACTCCAATGTTTCCTGCCTGGCCAAAAGAGCCAGCGTTGCCGATTGCGACGTTCACGCCAATTAGTTCTCCTCTGTCATTTACCAAAGCACCGCCGGAGTTTCCAGGGTTGATGGCGGCATCGGTCTGAATAACACTTAGGTTGATAGGTCTTCCAGCATCTCCCGACCAGAACTCAAGACTGCTCTGATCTGGGGATTCAGATGATGCAACCTGAATGGTTCGGTTCAATGCAGAAACGATTCCGCGAGTCACTGTTGCCTCAAGTCCAAGGGGAGCACCAATGGCAACTACTTGGTCGCCAACATTCACAAGTGCTGAGTCAGCAAAGACAATTGGTGTAAGGGGCTTGGTGGGTTCAATCTTCACAACTGCTAAATCGTTAGTTGGATCAGCACCAACAAGCTTTGCCGAAAAGACTCCGCCATCGCTAGTTCTCACCGAAAGCCGAACATTCTCGGTGCTGCCGTTGATGCTAACCACGTGGGCATTTGTCAGGATATATCCATCGGCTGAAAGCACAATTCCAGAACCGTTTCCACCTTGAGAGTCACCGGCGACGCGAATTGTGACAACAGCTGGAGCTGCGGTTGCGGATGCGGCCGTGGCCCAATTGACGTTTTCTAGATCGTTGACAACAATCGCTGCTGGTCGAGATAGGTAATTGAAAGCAACCACACCTGCACCGGAACCAACCGCGGCACCAATGATTGCTCCCAAAACAGCAACAGAGGTGGCGGTAAAGAAGGTCAGGCGCTTTTCGCGGACTCGCTTCTTCTTTGCCTTAGCAGGCGTAAGTGCAACCGGAGGGTCAAACAAGAACTGATTGTTGTAGCTGTTCTTGCGACTGAGTGAGCTTTGCTCGGGTTCTAGCTTGGTCAATGAAGTGGCCTTTCGTCTGTTCCAATAATGACAAATTTGTCTGAACAGATACTGAGAGAAACCCTAGACCAAGCAGATAGATTCCCCAGAATTGCCTATATGTCGCAACCGAATGCCCCAGCTCGGCCCAAGCAATCGGCACCAACCAGCAAGACTCCCTGGGTGCTCTGATCGGCTTTGAAACCAAAGGCCCCAACCACTACTTCCAGCAAGTTACTTTCAATCAATAAGGTTCCATCAACTGCCTCCCAGGCACTTTCTCCCACGAGTCGATAACTAACCGAGTACTCCACAAAGGCTCGGATTTGATACTTACCCGAAGTTTTGAATTCCCGCTGGGTATCAGCGCCGGTCGCAAGCAATCCATCACTAAATGTCCATCTCGAACGAATCGGAACAAAGTGCACTTCAGCTTGCCTTCCTAAAACAATCCCAGAACCGTAGTGCGAACTTGGATTCGAGGAGAATTTTGCTAACTGTCCGCGGCCAATTACCTTGCCTGGATAAACCGATGCAATCAAAGGATTCGGTTCAAACTCGACAGCATCCGCTGCTGAATAGAACTCCCCTGGGATATCAATAGTTATGGTTTCGGTGATTGTCATGGTCTTTGTTTTTAGAACCGGCTTCGGTGTTGGCTTTGGGGCAGCGACCACTTTTGGTGCTGGTGAACACATCGACTCAACCCAACGCTGCGCAGCATCGGCAGATCTAGGCATTGATGCCATTTGAGCTGCGCTTGGGCAACTAACTACTTCAACTACAGGTTTGGGTGCGGTCGCGCTTGCAGGTTTGGCGACCGGTTTCGGTGCGGGTTTTGGTGCGGGCTTGGGCTTCGGTGGAACTGGAACCGTCACGGTCTTGGTGATGGTTTGCGTGGTGGATGACCCAGGTGAAGAAGACGATGAGCCAGCACAAACTGTGACTGACCCCGAACCTAATTTCGAACCATGGCTTAGGCCGGAACCAGAAGATCCAGAACTGCAAGCCATCGCCAAGGAATTATCAAAGTTCACTAAAGCTGCTGCGATAAGGACGCTTGTCAAAGCAAAACCTGCCCGCTGAATTTTTCTCATGTCGGAGAAGCTAAAACAGATTTTTGTTATTCGCAGAAGTTGTCCACAAAGCGAAAAACCCCATCTAAGAAGATGGGGTTTTTACAAGTGGTTGCGGGGGCAGGATTTGAACCTACGACCTCCGGGTTATGAGCCCGGCGAGCTACCGAACTGCTCCACCCCGCGGCGAAGTTCTAATCTACCACTTTTGAAGCTTGTGCTGCCAACTTCCTATTTGCCTGCATCCAGTGCTGCTTGGATTGCACGCTTTAGTTTCTCTTCAGCTTTACCAAATGCGGTCCAGTCTCCGATAGCCATGGCGGCTTCCTTTTCCTGGATTGCCTCTAGGGCCTGCTGCAAGGCAAGCTCTAGGTTTGGCGACACCGGAGCATCCGTTCCAGGTTCTGTTGGTTCGGCATCTGGATCGGTTGGAGTTGGAGTTGGAGTTGGGTTCATGCCGGAAGAACCAAACAGTGAAGTCAACGCTTGATCCAAAGTGTCTTCGAAGGCAATCTGGTCACCGAAGGCAACCAAGATCTTCTGAAGCAACGGGAAGCTAGTTTCACCAGTGGACTGGATGTAAACCGGTTGCACGTAGAGCAATCCACCTCCAACAGGTAAAGTCAACAAGTTTCCATTTAGAACCCTGGTTGATCCCTGTCGCAGAATGTTTAGAAGTTTTGAAACTTCGGAGTCAGCATTGAAGTTGTTTTGAACCTGACCAGGTCCTGGAACAATCGTGCTTTTTGGAAGGGTCAGCAGTGTGAGCCTTCCGTACTCTCCCGACTTCTTGCCATCTTCAGAACCTGCGTTAGCGTTTGCCACCAAGTATCCGGTTAGAACGTTTCTGGAGGATTCGCCAGTGGATCTTGGAATAAAGGTCGAGTAAATCGAGAACTCAGGAGACTCAGTGCCTGGAACCTGCATCGTCAAGTAGTAAGGAGGCTGCAGGGTACCGACGCCTTGACCGCCAACAGGATCGTTCGGAGTCATCCAAGCATCTTGCTGAGAGTAGAAGGCTCCGGCTTCGTCAACGTGGTAGCTACCAAGTAGTGCGCGCTGAACCTTGAATAGATCAGCTGGGTATCTAACGTGTGAAAGTAACTCTCCGGACATCGAAGAAAGCGGCTGAATGGTGTCTGGGAAAACCTTCATCCAGGTTTTTAGAATTGGATCTTTTTCGTCCCATTCATACAAAGTCACCTTGCCGTCATAGGCATTTACTGTTGCCTTGACGGAGTTGCGAATGTAGTTGACCTGGCCTCTAAGGAATACGCCTGGTGAGTTGCTGTCAGAAACAATCTGAGCCAGCTCCTCGGAGCGAGAATATGGGTAGTTGTTGGATGTTGTGTAGCCATCAACAATCCAAAGGAGTTTTCCATCAACAACTGCTGGATAAACATCTGAGTCCAGCTCCAAAAATGGTGCTACCGCTGCAACGCGCTGACGCGGGTCGCGGTCATAAAGAATCTGTGACTCGGAAGTGATTGCATCCGATAGCAAGATCTGTTCGCTCTGGAACTTCAACGCGTATGCCAGTCGTGGAATGATTCCAGAAATCATCGGGCCTCCATCACCAGTGAAGGTGTTGTAGGTCTGGTCGTTCTCGCCCTCGCCGGCTGGGAAGTCAAGCTCTAGAGGCTCTCCTCCTTCAGGCGCTCCAACAATTGAGTAAGCAGGTGAGTTCTCACCAAAGTAAACGCGTGGCTCATAGGTGCCAAGCTTTCCAGTGGTTGGAATACCTGATTGCATAAACACCGGCTGACCATCGACGGTTCTCTGGTTTCCGTAGGCTGCAACTACTCCATAGCCGTGGGTGTAAACGATGGTGTTGTTATACCAAGACTGTGAGTCTCCAAGACCTGCTTGGTTTAGTTCACGTACAGCCAACACAGTGTCCTGAACCACTCCATCGATGTTGTAGCGACCAACGTCAAGTAGGTTCGGGAAGTTGTAATACTGACGGAACTGCTCGAGCTGCCTAAATGAGGAGCTAACTAGAGCCGGGTCAATAATTCGAATCGAAGCAGTAGTCTCGGCATCTTCGCGCAAAGCGCCAGCAGTAGCATCTGTTGTTGCGTTGTACTCAACCTTCAAAACATCATCGATGCCGTAAGCCGCGCGGGTAGCTGATAGGTTGCGGTCGATGTATGGCGCTTCTAGTGTTCGCTCGTTTGGTACTACCTGGAAAGTCTGAATCGCCCAAGGAAACAATCCGCCCAAGATAAGCGAGCTAACAACCATCAAACCGGTTGCAATAACTGGAAGGCGCCACTTGCCAACAAAGGCTGCAACCAGGAACAACAGTGCAACCACACCAGAAATTAGTGCCAGAATCTGTAGCCCTGGAATTGCAGCGTAAACATCTGAGTAGGTAGCTCCGGTGAATAGTCCGCTTGAGCTAGTCATCGTTAGGTACTGATCTAACCAAAGCGATGCGCCTTGAATCAGTAGGTACAAAAACGCCAACAGGCCAATCTGGATGCGAGCAGCCTTAGACACAAAAGTCTCACGGCCATTGAACTTGATGCTGCCGTAAATGATGTGAACACCTGCAGTTAGAAGCAAGCTAATTAGGAATGCTCCGGACAGGAATCCAACCAGTCCAACCAGGAATGGAAGCTCGAAGATGTAGAAGGAGATATCCAAGCCAAACTGCGGGTCAGTTTCGCCAAACGGTGTTCTGTTCAGATAGCTAAGAACAATTCCCCACGACGGGGCAACAGCTAGTCCAGCCAACACACCAAGACCTAGAGGAACACCAATCATGACTACGCGACGAAGCTGCTCTAGTAGCTGGCGGTACTGCTCGAATGGAGAGCTCTCATCCGGGAAGCGGATGTAGACGGGCCTAAATCGGTAAGCAAGCCACAAGCTCACTCCCGTGATCAGTGCAAACGAAACAGCACCTGCTGCAAACAGTGCCGACTGAGCAAAAATCTGTGAAGTTAGAACACTTAAGAAACCAAGCTGGTCAAACCAAAGAACGTTGGTGTAAAGATCAGCCACGCTAAATAGAATCGCTCCGATTCCAACGAGAATTATTAGAGCGATAGTTGCCGGCGAGATTCTCGGTCGGCCCAAAGGTGCAGCGGTAGCTTGAGTCATGATTCTCCCGTTTTCTATTTGGTACAGCTAGGCAGGCTTGCCAAGTCTTGGTTCTTTGAAAGTTTTTCTAGTGCCGAAACGGCATCTGACAGTTTCTCTATTTTAACAACCCTTAGGCCATCTGGTTCATTTCCTGCAATTTCAGGACAATTGCCAGCCGGTGCCAAAAACACTGTAGCTCCAGCTGCTTTGGCCCCGTGAAGTTTCAACACCACTCCACCGATTGGCCCAACTACGCCAGATTGCTGAATTGTTCCGGTACCAGCAACGTGGAGTCCTCCAGTGATATCTCCCGGCGTTAGCCGGTCAATGATTCCCAGTGCAAACATCATCCCACCGGAAGGTCCGCCGACTTCCCCAAGCTGAAGTTCAATATCAACCGGGAAGTCATATTTATAGCCAACCAAAATGCCTAGTCGGTAGTTGCCTTCGGCATCCTTCACGGGAATGACTTCTTCGGTGATTTCAACTCCATTGCGGTTGACTGTGACTTCTACAGAAGCTTTCTCATCCCACGCTCCAACAATGGATCTAAGCTGCTCGATGCTAGTTAGCCTCTGGCCATCAACCGAAATCACAAAATCCGCAGCAACTAACTTCCCGCTGGATGGCGAATCAGCTGTTACCTGAGCGATGTAGATCTCTCTCGGGGTTTCATACTCTAGATACCCAAGCGCTGCGGCAACAGCATCCTGTTGCGAAACTTCCATCATGGCGCTGGATTCAGCTCGAATCTCTTCGCTGGTTCGATCTGGCGGGTATAAAGCCTCGACCGGAACAACCTTTTGCTTGGCATCCAACCACGCAAAACCAATTTCGATCCAGCTCGGAGTGCGCTCTGGTCGACCCACGATGCTCACGGTCAGAACATCCAGTTGACCTTCGGATTCGTAGCTTTGCTGATTGTTGATCTGGATTACCGGTTGACCATCAACTTCTCCCAGCACATCAAATGTTGGTCCTGGTCGCTCAATTAAATAAGGCGTTGGCAAAACCACCAGTGTCACAAGCCCTAAAAAGAAAGTCAACGCTACGAAGAATCCGAGGCCACGCTTGGCTGAAACCATAGCTTTCGATCCGCCCCGTTGTCTTTGGAAAAAGGTCATTACCGCCCTAAAAACTTTGATTGTCTTCAAGCCTAGGTCAGCCCATCTTTCAAATGAGCGTATTAGCTCACGCTCTCGGCGAACACCCAGAAAGCAACACCAAAGCACCCAGCCGATTCCCATTTTGAGCAAGTAACCTAATGCTGTAGCCAGCTAAGGAGCTTTTCGTGGACGAGCAAAAACCAGAGGATTTCGAAGCATTGCTTCGTCGCTTCCTCGCGGGCGAGCCACTAGATCCAGAACAGATCGCAAAAGCTGCAGGTCTTCCAGTTGATCCGGCTGCCCTGCAGCAACTTTTATCCAAGCTCACTTCGGCAATCGTTCCTGGAGAAACAACCGAAGGGTTGAACTGGTCACTGGTTGAAACCCAGGCCAAGCAAATTGCTAGCGCCAACTCTAGACCAGTTCCTGAATCAGTGGGCAAAGCTATCGATGCGGCAATGGCAACCGGAAGCCTTTGGTTAGATGAGGTCACCGAAGTTGCCTCCATCACCTCAGAGCCGAAACTACTCTCTCGAGAGTTATGGGTTGCAGACTCACTGGGTCTATTCAAAGATCTAGCAACACCGGTTGCCAACAGAATGTCAGAAGCGTTGACCGAAAACTTCAAAGAGAACCTGCCTGAGGAATTCTCAGGATTTATGTCTCAAGCTAGCGGTCTGATGAAATCAGCCGGTTCTGTGATGTTTGCGATGCAAATGGGTCAAGCCCTCGGTCGTATGGCAGAAGAGGTCCTAAGTGCGGGAGACATCGGACTTCCAATCTTTAAAGAACCTCGTCCGGCTTTTGTCGCCCAGAACTTAGCGCAACTCGTTGACTCACTCGAAGAAGATTCCGATCAGGTCTATTTCTACTTTGTCATTCGTGAACTTGCCCACGCCAGGCTTTTCAAGCAGAGCAAGTGGCTGCGCGATTACACAGTGAACCTCATAACTGCCTATGCCAGAGAGATCTCAATTGATAACACCCGCATCATTGAGATGTCAGAAAACTTTGACCCGGCAGATATCGGAAACATTCAAAAAGCCTTCGAATCAGGATCCCTAATTGCACCTAGAACCCCTTCGCAAACAATCGCACTAGAGCGTATCGAAACCGTTCTAGCCCTAATCGAAGGATGGGTTGATTGCGTGACTCAAGCAGCAACTACTCGTCTTCCACGTTCGGCAGCTATTGCCGAGGTGGTTAGAAGAAAGCGCTCCGCTGGTGGGCCGGCTGAAAAGACCTTCTTGACTCTCATCGGTCTTGAACTAAGACCTAGAAAACTTCGCGAAGCTTCGGCGATGTGGAATGAAATTACCGACAAAGTCGGAATCCAAAAGCGCGATGCAATCTGGTCTCATCCCGACCTTTTGCCTACCGATGCCGACATCCAAGATCCGACTGCTTTGATTGCAAAACTTTCCAATAGTGCGCCCGAAGACGATATGGACCAGGCCCTAAGAGATTTACTTAGCTGAGCCTGATTGCAACAGTGCTAAAAATCTCGATGGGGTTCGCTCCCTAGAGGCATCAAAGGTTGCAAACGAAAGCCTGAGCTCCCGCATAGCCCTAGTTATCCCTACATAAAGAAGTCGCTTTTCTTCTTGGATTGCAGCCGGGGTCTTGGCATAGGTAATAGGTAGGTAGCCCTCGTTGAGCCCCACGATGAACACAAGTGGCCACTCCAAACCTTTGGCCGCGTGAATGGTAGAAAGTGTTACTGCCTCAGTGGTTGGCTCGTGCTGTGAGTGAGCGCGATCTGCCAGCTCAAGTGCGAAATCATTAATGCCCGCACCTTCTGGTAATTCATCAAGCATCAATAGCAGTGAATTGAGCGCTTCCCACTTGCTTGCAACCACACCAACTTCGGTTGGCTTGTTTGCCTGCCAGCCCAGGGAACGCACAATGTCACTTACCGCCTGATGCAACGGCTTACCGGAAGGACTGAGCGACTCTGCTCGAATAAGCTGCACAGCGCTTTTTATCTCAGGACGTGCGAAGAAGCGCTCTCCCCCGCGAAGTTGATAGCTGATATCCAGCGCATCGAGTGCACGCTCCAAAACTTCCGACTGGTTGTTGATGCGATACAAAACCGCGATGTCGCTTCTTGGCACACCGGATTGGATAGCTTCAGCGATTGCTGAGGCAACCGCCTTGGCTTCAGCTTGGGATGATTCAAAGCTGGCAACTTGCGGTGCGGTGCCGGCAGGTCCTGCAGCCTCTAGTTCTCCGCCAAGAGCTGAATCGCTAGTTAGGCGATTAGCAAAAGCAACTATCTGCTTAGTGGAGCGGTAATTGGTTGTGAGATCAACAACACTCGCACCAGGGAACCGATCGGCAAAGTTTCTTAGAAACTCACTGCTTGCACCAGTAAAGGAGTAAATGGTCTGATTCGGATCTCCAACTACACAAAGCTCAGCGTGCTCCCCAAGCCATTGATCCAAAAGCGCATGCTGCAGCGGGGAAATGTCCTGGTACTCATCAACCGTGAAGAATCGGTACTGGCTCTGAACGTGCGCTAGAGCACGTGGTTCGGTTTTCAAAAGCCCAAGGGTTAGAACCAGAACGTCTTCCCAATCCAGTTTCTGAGCGCGAATCTTTTCTTGCTCATAAAGTTTCTGGACTTCGAGATTCTTCTGAAATGAAAGCCCAGCAACCTTTGGTCGTGTATCGGCAAGCTCCGAATACTCATCCATCGAAAGCATCGAGTACTTGCGCCACTCAATCTCACTTGCCATGTCCCGCAAAGCCGCGTTGTCCAAATTGATCGATAAAGACTTGGCTGCAATGCCAATCAGTTTTGCCTTGGACTCCAAAATCGATGGGGCTGGAACGCCGACTAACTGAGGCCAAAAGTATTCAAGCTGAGCAAGCGCTGCCGCGTGGAAGGTCCTAACCGAGACTGCTCCAACGCCGAGAGATCGAAGTCTTGAGCGAAGCTCTCCGGCTGCGCGGTTGGTATAGGTAAGCGCGAGAACGCGATTGGCCGCGAAGTGCCCGGTGGCAATTCCGTATGCAATGCGATGGGTGACTGTTCTGGTTTTTCCAGTTCCTGCTCCAGCAAGAATGCAAGTTGGCCCAACCAGCGCTTGGGCAGCGACCTGTTGCTTTTGGTCTAACCCGGCAAGGATGCTCTCGGCGTTAGCGTTTGCCATGGGCCGAATTTTCAGTTGCAGACACTAGTTCTTTACCAAACCAAAGTTCAATCATCGCGCGCGAGATGGATGCTCGACCGGGAAGCAATAGGTCCTTTGCCTCGGCGGCAAGTTCGTCACGACTGAACCACCGTAGTTTTGTGATCTCTTCACCGTCGGGACGAAGTGGCTGAGAAGAATTTGCTCTCGCGCTAAAGCCAAGCATCAATGAAGCAGGGTATGGCCAGCCCTGCGAGTAGGTGTAGGTCGCATCAAATACATCCAGACCTGACTCTTCTTTCATTTCTCTGACTACCGCTGCTTCCAGCGACTCTCCAGGTTCAACAAACCCAGCGAGAATTGACCACTTGTTCGATTCCCAGATTCCTTGAGAGCCAAGCAGGATTCGATCGTTTTCATCGAGGATAGAAACAATCACCGCAGGGTCAGTCCTTGGAAAAATCTCAAGTTCGTCCACCTGGCATTTTCTCACCCAACCGCCCTGCTCGATTGTTGTTGAGTTTCCGCAGCGCGGGCAATGAGTGTTGTTCTGGTGCCAGTTGGCTAGAGCAAGTGCTTGGGCGAAGATTCCAACATCAAGAGCCGATAGAGCGGCACCGCTTGCCCTAAGTGAAATCCACTTGCTCGAATCAGCCTCAATTGCATCGGCTTGTGCTTTATCTAGAACCACCAGACAGATTCCAGATCCTGCAGGACAGAAACTACTCGCCTCCAGAGTTTTTCCAAGGTAAACCACAACGCCTGATTTAGGAGCTGAAGAAAAAGGAACTAATGAAAGCGCGGAATCCTGGTTTAGTAACACCTTGCCCTGGTGCATCAATAGCGCCATCGAGGTTGACTGGCTTCCAAGAACAGTAAAAATCTCTGGATTGGCACGCAATAAGTAGTCTCTATCCAGCGCCGAGCGAGCCAGTGGTGGCAGCGGCTTCTGGATCACTTTATCCCTCGCGTGGCGAAACTGAATAGATCGGGCAAGATTGTCTAACCTTAAAAACATGGCTAGATCTCCCTTGATTTTAGCGGCCCTAGCGAAGGACGCCGTTCCCCAGTTTGACTTCGCCCAGGTGAAGAACCTTGATGGCGGATCTTCGGGTGCTTTCGACGCTGCCCTGCTAACAGCCAAAAGCGGAGAGCACTTCGTAGTTCGTATGGCTAACAGTGCCAGCGCCGGAACCGAACTAGAATCCGAGATTCGAGCTATCAAAACTTTCACTCCAGTTATTCGCCTAAACCTGCCTTTTGAACTAAGTGAACTAGTTGGTGACACTCAGGACTCCGAGGGTGCTCGCGCCATGGTGTTTAACTTCGTATACGGAAACCCAATTGAAATTAGTCGCGTGGAGCCACTTGCTGAACTAACCCTCAGCATCGCAACTTCAATCGCCGCAATTCACAAACTTCCTGTTGAGCTTGTCCAGAATGCTGGCTTCCCAGAACTTGACCCAGCATCAAACCTGAAGTACCGAGTTTCTGAACTAGACCGTGCAGCTCAAACCGGAAAAGTTCCACCGATTCTGCTCAACCGCTGGGAACAGGCCCTGGAAGACACCAGCTTGTTCCGCTACCAGCCAACTGTTATTCACGGCAGCCTAAATGGCCAGAGCGTTTTGGAGCTCGACGGAAAAGTATCTGGAGTACTTCACTGGTCTGGTCTTCGTATCGCCGACCCGGCAGAAGATCTGTCATGGATTCTCGGAGGGGCAGTCCCTGAGCTTTCTCGAAACCTAATCGCTCGCTACTTCGAAGCAAGACCTGGATCCGACAGCAACATTTGGCCTCGCGCACTTCTATACAGCGAACTAGAGCTAGCTAGATGGCTACTGCACGGTTACTCAACCGGAAACCAAGAAGTCATCGAAGATGCCGTGGGCATGCTTTTGGTTCTTACTGAAGAAGTCGAAACCGGCAAAGCAGAGCGTCTTCACGCAGCGCCGCTAGCAACTTCAATTGCCCTAGCCAAATTATCTTCTGAGCCTGCCGCACCGGCGGTCAAGAACGACGAGCTTTTCTAAACAAACAGCTCCTCCCACATCTTCAATAGCTGTTCAGGCCCAGGAACTTTCTCTGGCCGAAGTTCGATGTTGTCCCCGACGAAGTAGAAGCAGACATCAATTTGCTCGATGGGGATTTGCTTGAGTTCTGAATAGGCGAATCGGTACAGCGCCAGCTGAAGAATCATCTGCTGCTCGGTTTGCTTATCCTTTGGTGCAGAACCAGTTTTCCAATCAACAATTTCGAACCGGTCCCCGATTTGGAAAACCGCATCTAACTTGCAGACAAATGTGTTTTGACCACGCGTGAGATTAATCTCAATCTCAACATCTACTGGGCTCTGTCCGTGAAACCTTGAGTTCTTGAAGATTTCGGTGAGCTGACTGATTTCAGCAGGAGCGTCGTCAACCTCAGAGATTATGAAATCCTCAACCCACGAGTGGAATGCGGTTCCCATCTTGGTGGCGCGATAAGGCTCGGTTGGAACCGGCCTTTGATGCTTAGCCGCCTGGCTAGGCAGATCGCTAATGAATTCCTTGAACTTAGACGCTGGAATTCGAACTGGAAGATCAACTTTGCTTAGTCTTTGCAACCGGTCATCCTGCTCTTTGAGCAGCAAGTCAATTTCTTGGTGAATCGTTGAAGTGCTTAGATCTTCGGCGTTGATACGTGAAAGCCTTTCGGTGGCTTGCTCAACTTGCGAAGCAGAGTCGGCAACCACTTTCGCGTGGGTCTCACCAATTGGTTCTAGCGGCCAGATCTTTTCTCGAGGTGATAGATCAAGTGGATTTTCCGCAGATACAAGATCTGGGAACTGGTAAACACCTTGGGCTAACTCAGTCATGAAGCGAGATGGTTTTCTTGATCCTGCGTTTGCTGGCTTCCAATAAGAGCCAGATAGAAGCAGTGCTTCTCTCGTTCTAGTTATCGCCACATAGATCAACCGGAATTCTTCTCGCAGCTGGTGTTCTTTGTTATCGGCCTTGAACTGATCGGTGGCGGCTTTGATTTCAGTCTGGATAGTTGCACTCTCAAATTTGAATGCTGGAAGCGAAGCAGCATCCCCGCGCAGTGGATAAGGTAGCTCAGCACCTGATAGCCATGCCGCAGTTGATCTTGGCTTGGATGGAAAATCGTCCTCGACCAGGTTTGGAATGGCAACAAAATCCCACTCGAGCCCCTTGGCTGCATGAACCGTAAGTACCTGAACTACTCCAGCCCCTGGGGTCACCCTTGGAATTTCAAAACGTTCCTTCTTGGTTGCATACTCCAACCAATTCAAGAACTGACCCAGCAGAGCACTCGCCGAACCAGAACCGAATCCAGCGACAATTTCATAGAAAGACTGCAGCTGAGCCAACGGGTTGGCAAGCTTAGGGTTTGCTCGAAGCTCAATATCCAACCAATGCTCCTCGGCACAAAGCCTCACAAAATCAGTCAAAGGTAAGGCTGTTGCCGAACGCAGGTTCTGAAACAGCGTTGCTGCTTCTTGTAAACGGCTAAGTGATTCGTCTGAGAACTCTTTGAGCAATTCAAGTTTTGGATTGAGAACCAAATCAAGTGCTTCAACTATCGTGATTTCTTCGCGGAAGACGCCTTCTTGCCTAGGTCCAGAGAGTTTTCTAGCCATAACAAAGAGCCGGTCGATATCCTTGATTCCGATGCGCCACCTGGCTCCAGTAAGTAGTCGTATTAGCTCACTGCCCGAATCAGCTCGCTGAACCACCTTGAGAGCACAAATCAGATCAACGATCTCAGGTAATTCGAGTAGTCCCCCAAGACCTACAACCTCTACTTCGATTCCCTGAGATTGCAGCTTTTCAACAAACAGCGCCATTGAAGATCTCTTGCGCATCAATACTGCACACTTCTTCCCCGCGACAACCGCAGGCTTCAACCAACTGGCAACAGTAGTTGCCTCGTCCTCGATGGTTTGTTCAAAGGCAAAATCTGTAATTCCTTGAATGGCATCAGGCTTGGCAACGAGCTTCACGGGAAGCACGTGTTCAGCAGTTGCGGACCTACCTTCAAAACTTGCAGGTTCTTGCAACGGAAGGGAAATGCGGTTTGCCATCTCTAGAACCTTGATTGGGTTCCGCCAACTGGTTTGTAGCGAGAAGTGCCTAACGCTTCCAAAATCAAGACCGAAGTGATCCAGGTTTGATGCGCTTGCTCCACGCCAGCCATAGATTGACTGATTTGGATCTCCCACTGCAAAAACGGAACTGTTACCAAACAGCGTCGACAGTAGTTTGGTTTGCAGTACGGAAGTGTCCTGATACTCATCAAGCAAGACGGCCGTGTAGCTTTCCCTGATCAGCATCGCTGCATCAGCATTTTCAGAAACGGCCTTGTATGCCAGGGCAACTTGATCGGAGTAGTCAACTAAGGACCGGCGCTTTTTCTCCTGCTGGAATCTTTCCGCAAGTTCAGCAATCAACGGTGTTGGCTTTAGGCCCTCAACTAGTTCTTCGATGTATGCAAAGCGCGAGTCGACGTCCTGGCCAGCTTTTTTCGGCAGCTGGCCGATTTGATTGGCGGTTGTTTCAATGACATCTCTTACCTGTTCTGCGTCAGAGCCGTTGTCGCTCAGGGCTTGGGAAAGCTCCAGCACTTTTTGAACTATGGTGTCCAGATTTAGCTCAAGATCACTAAGGCTTCCCGAAACATCGGAGCCGTACCTAACGCACACCTCTCGAGCCAGCTGAAAAGCTGCAGCTTCACTCAATAGCGTTGATTCGCTCTCGTAGCCCAGCGATAAACAGTTATCCCTAAAGATCTGGTTCGAAAACGCGTTGTAGGTGGAAATGTTTGGAGCAACGAATTCATACTCCAGTTCTTCAGGCCAGTAGCTAGTCTCACGAAGTTTAAGCAGCGCTTCGAAGATTCTCTTGGATAACTCAGTGGCCGCTTTTCTAGTGAAGGTAAGTCCAAGAATTTGCTCGGGACGTGCAAATCCATTGGCCACTAACCAAAGCACCCTCACGGCCAATAGTTCCGTCTTTCCGCTTCCTGCACCGGCAACTACTAGAGCAGGTGAATCAAGTGGAGCATTTTCAATAGCGTCGATTTTCTCTGCAGCTAATTCAAAATCCTTGATTACCTTGAAAATTTCTGCCGCTGAGTATTTAGCCGACATAGCTCACCGCCGGAGTTAGGTGCAGCGAGCACGAGCCGTAAGAGCGCTCAGATTCGCAGTGGTTGGAAAGCTGAGCAACGAAGACCGACCGAGACATTCCCTCTGAGGAGTCAAGCAATAGCTTTTTGAATCTGGCCGATTCTTGATTGTCCATGACCGGTTGGTTGCGCTCCTGGAACTTAGCACCACCAACAATTAGTAGCTTCGCTCCCGCTAGCTGCTCCGGGCTAATTGATTCAAGTTCTTGGAATCCACCTTCCAGAACCGCCATCTGATACAAGGCAAGTTGTGGGTTTACTAATGTCTCGGCAGCGGTTGCAGCAACCTTGCCAGTTTTTAGATCAACAATCACAACGTTGCCGTCGGCAAGCTGCTCTATGCGGTCAACTTGTCCCCTGACCTGGATGTTGCCAAGCTCGAAGTTGAAGTTCTGCTCCTTCGCTAAGACACTTCCGCCATCAGATTCGAACTGCTTTAGGTAATCGGCAAGATTAGAAAGCATGCGCGCAGCTTGACGCTTACCTAACTGCTCTAGCCAGTCCGCTTCGAATTCAAGAGAGTTCCACCGGGAAACCTTTAGCTTTTCAAGCTCGGCAAGATCAGATGACTCGGAAACTTCTAACACCTCGTGAATCAATGAACCGAGCGAGGCTTGGAACGAACCGGCAGATCCCCCGTGGGTTTCGATGAACCAGTGCAGTGGACAGGTCAAGAAATTATCCAGCTGCGATGGTCGAATCTGTAGCTTTTCGTTGTCTAGATCGGTCAGTGGCTCGATTGTTGAAACCGGAAGTAGTCCATACCAACTTCTAGGCGATGCACCTGGAACTCCAGCTGCTGCTAATCGCGCAAGACCAAGAGCGGCTTGTTCTGGATTGGCGCTCTTGGTTGAGGCAAGATCTCTACGCAGCTCGCCAACAATTGATCGAAGTGTGTAGGTCTTTGAGGACTTAGATTCGGTTGGCGGGTAGCTGCCGTGAACTAGTGGAAGAAACTGCGAAAGCTGTTCTTCTTCCTTTTCGGTCGCGCTCATTATTAGTCGCTGACCACAAGCTCCGACAGCTTTGTTTAGCATCCGAAGTTCTCCTGGAAGCTCCGAACGTTTTAGCTCACGTGCCTGGGTTATCTCCCCTGCAACCAAGGCGTCCAGTACATTTGCTCCAAGCAAAGACGAGCGGGGTTTCAGGTTTGGCCAAACGCCTTCACTAAGACCTGGAATCACCACAGTGTCAAAGCGCTTTCCGATAAGTGCCGATGGAGTAAGAAGTAGCACCTGCTCACCGGATCGATTGTTTAGTGCCAGCGAATCTTCGGGAATTTCCCTTTCTAACTGATCTTCAATAAATTCGATTGCGCTAGCAGTGGGGTTTCGCTCTGCGAATCTGGCTGCTGCACCAAACAGCGAAAGAATGGAGTCCAGATTCTTTCCCGCCTGAATTGCTACCTCGGATACCCCGCGAGATAAGACAACCCAACGATTTAGCACTCCGGTTTCAGAAACCAAATTCCAAAGCACTGCCTCAGCTGTGGTTCCCGCAATTGCAGCCAAGTCTTTAGTGGACTGCAGAAGGCGAACAATCTTTTCCGCTTTTCGTGCCTCTGGGCTTCGAACTAAAGACAGAGTATTTGGATTATCAAAGGCTTCAACTAACAGCTGATCGGATGAGCCCTCAAACTCTTCCACTTGCTTTCTAAGCGAACGCTTGAGGCGCAAAATTCCAAGCTGGTCCAAACCTCCAAGCTCAGAGGTAAGAATCTCAACTGCTTGATCAAGTACTACTGGTACATCGCTCAAACTAACCCGAGCAAGTCTGAGCAGCTGTCCTGAAGAGTGATCATCGCGAAGCGAGTTCGAAGAGCCAATAACCTGCACGGGTACTGACTCCGCGCTTAGTGCAAGAGCGAGTTTTTCAAGTGCCGGTCGACTTCTTGCAACAACCGCCATCTTTGACCAGGGCACTTCATCAAATAGGTGTCTTCGACGAAGCTCTCCGGCAACAAAGGAAAGCTCCTCGCTTTCGGAGCGGAATACTCGAACCTGCAGACCTTCCCCGGAAGTGTCAACATCAGAAGGCGGATTAAGTCCTTTTCTCTGACGCCCAGCGCGGGCAACATCAATGAAGGAGCTGATCTTCGATAGCGCAGCAGAAATCTCGGGACGACGAATGGCGTGGGTGGGCTCAAGAAATATCGGCTCTACTTTTTGATTCACTCGCGCCGCAATCCGCTCAGCCAACTGCATCATGGCCTTCGGGTTCGCAACTCTAAATCCAAGAGTTGCAACATCCGGGTCACCAATCAGAGTTATTCCAGCTCCTAAACGTGTGAGCTGAAACAAAAGCTCAGAAGCAGCCGGGGTTAGCTCCTGAGCGTCGTCAACCAAGATTGCTTTCAGGTTTGTTATTTCCAAAGGAAATTCATCTTCAGATTCGAGCTGGTTCGCTGCTGTTCGAAGCAAAGACGCCGCGTCGTAGCGAGCTCGATCACTTTTGTTTAGTTTGTCCAAATAGCCTTCGTAGCACTTAGCCGAAGCAATCCACTGGTTTAAGCCCTGGGCTTTTCCGAGCTCTGCTAGTTGATTGGGTGAAATACCGTGCTCCAAGCAAGCCGCGAATAGATCTCTAAGCTCAGTTCGAAATCCAGTCAGGGATCGAACGGTGGAATCGAGATTCTTGGGCCAGGCGCTGGAATCGATTTCTGCCAGAACTTCTTTGAGCAGTTGGTCCTGTTCGCTACCGCTAACTAGCACTGGGGCTTTCTTGCCTTCGCGTTTGGCTTTGGCAGCAAGGATCGAGAAGGCAAGGCTGGTAAGAGTTTTGGCAAGCGGGCCAGCGCTAGCGCCTTGATACTCCAGCGCTAATTGATCGCGAAGAGTGTTTGCCGATTCACGGGTTGCAGCAATAACTGCAAGGTCGTCAGGCGAGCAACCGGCTGCAACAAGTTGCAGGAAGCGAGCCACTAACGCTGTGGTCTTGCCAGATCCTGGAGAGCCAAAGACTGGGACAATTGCCGAGGCTGAAAGATCCCGCACCTTTTGCTGAAGTGGGGCCAGCTCAAGAGTGTTGACCGAGTCAAAGCGTGTCTTGAGCACAAATTGCAGGTCGGTCATTTACCCAAGATACTAAAGCCCTCTGACAGCTGGTTCGAAGGCTTCTGAAATGGCCGTAATCTAGTAGCAGAAAGGTTGGTCATGGACATCAGAATCGGTATCAAGCACTCAGCTCGCGAGCTAAGTTTCGACACATCGGAGTCAGCAGCGGCAGTTGAGAAAAAGGTTGCTGAGGCAATCGAGTCCAACTCAAAGCTGATCAACCTAACCGACTCAAAAGGTAACGTCTTTTTGGTTCCAACCGAAGCACTTGCCTACCTAGAGATCGGCGCAGAGGAAGCAAGAAGGGTTGGGTTCATCGCCTAATGGAATTTCTATTTATTGTTTTTTACGCTTCAATTCTTGGCCTAGTTGCCCCTTACGTTCAGATCGGATCTGATCGCTATGGCTCTTTGGTCCCGCCTGTAATTGGTCTAGCAACCGGATCGGTTCTTTGGATTTTGCTGACCTGGCTTGGCTTTAGTTATACCGACGGCTGGATCTGGTCGATCGTGATGTTGGGTATGCCGGTAGCTATGTTCTTTGGAGCAAAGGCGCTAGATAACCAGCGCAAGAAGACAGACGAGCAAGCTCTAGCTGCTACGCGGTAAGTCCGACCGCATCCATTCGAAGCGAGTGGGCTGCAATCATTTCGGTCACTAGCGGCTCAATCTTTGAGTAAGACTCTAGATTTACCTTTCGCTCCTGATCAAGGGTCAACTTAGAAGTTTTATCAATTCCAGCAAGCTTGCGGTTATCAAACGCCGCTCTAACCTCTAAAAGAACATCGCCCATCAGGCGTCTTCCCCAAAGCGCTAGGCGGGATTCAAGTTGTGGGTTTCCGGCCATGCCTTCAACCAGGACTTTCTTGGCGAATTTCTCAAAGGTCTTATCGGATAGAGCCTTCTCGACCGCTTCGCGCAATTCTTTGTTTAGGCCAGCCGCAAGGCGTCCATAGAAATCATCCAGCAATCCTGAAACCAGGTAGATCTTGATTACCGACTCGTACCAGTCAATGCCGGCAGTTCTGGAATGGAAAGTGTCAACGCGCTCGGTGAAAGGATCCATCGAATCGGTCACATCAAAGCCCAGACCAACTAGCTTTTTGGAAATCGTGCGGTATTTTTCAAAACTCTTGGCCGCTGCTTCTGATAGCTCCGCTTTGTATTGAGTGGTTGGCGAATACTTGAGCTCATTGGTGAGAATTTCAAAGTTTGAAAGCAACAGATAAGCCAATTGACCTAGGTAAACCTTAGGTTCTGGAGTGTATGGCTTGAGATTTACCTTGCCCTGGTTGCGACTTGTTCGCTCTTCTCGATCAGGTAAAACGAGCTTTCCAACCTTTTTGCGAAATGCCTTCAGCCACTCGAACATCCTTCAAGCATATAGGGCTTTAGCAGGGGGCAAGTAGAGTAGGAAGAGCATATATAGGAGCATTTTGACTTTCAAAGATCTAGGTATCGACAGCGATATAACCGAGGCCCTAGAGGCCCGAGGAATTACCAGCCCATTTCCAATCCAGGAGCAGGCCATCCCGCTTGCCCTAACCGGACAAGACATCATCGGTCAGGCAAAAACTGGAACCGGAAAAACTCTCGGCTTTGGTCTACCTCTTATTCAGAGCTTGGGTAAAGATCCATCACACGGTGCAAAAGCACTGGTAGTTGTTCCAACTCGAGAACTAGCCATCCAAGTAGCAGAAGATCTAAAGCTTGCATGCAGTAATCGCTCAACAACAGTTGCTGCCATCTATGGTGGTAAAGCGTACGAAGGACAAGTTGCCGAGATTGACGCCGGAGCGCAAATCATTGTTGGTACCCCAGGACGACTTATTGATCTTTCCAAGCAGAAAAAGCTAGATCTAACAAACATTCAGTTCATGGTGCTCGACGAAGCCGATGAAATGCTAGATCTTGGATTCTTACCTGATGTTGAAAGACTCTTTGCCTACACACCGGAAAATCGCCAGACCATGCTGTTCTCGGCAACTATGCCAGGGGCCATTGTTTCTTTGGCTAGGAAGTACCAAAACAAGCCCGTACACATCCGAGTCAACGATCCGGACGAAGGACTGACCAAAGCCGACATCAAGCAGTTTGTTTACCGCGCACATTCACTAGACAAAGACGAAGTTGTCGGCCGCATCCTGCAGGCCGAAGGCCGCGGCAAGACCGTAATTTTCTGCCGGACCAAGCGCCAAGCTGCCAAGTTAGCCGATGAGCTAATTGACCGCGGCTTTAACGCAAGTGCCCTGCACGGAGACATGTCTCAAGAAGCCCGCGAAAAATCCATGATTGCTTTTAGAACTGGCAAAAAAGACATCTTGGTGGCAACCGAAGTTGCAGCTCGAGGCATCGACGTTGATGATGTGACCCACGTAATCAACTACTCAGTTCCAGAAGACGAGAAGGCTTACCTTCACCGCGTTGGTAGAACTGGCCGCGCCGGAAGATTGGGTACCGCCGTCACATTCGTGGACTGGGAAGATTTAGCTCGCTGGACACACATCGACAAAGAGCTTTCCTTCGGTCAGCCCGATCCGATGGAAACTTACTCAAGCTCTGAACATCTCTTTGCTGACCTGAGCATTCCAGCTGGAACCAAGGGAAGAATTAAGGCTTCAACAAGAGTCGAAGGAGCTAAGCCATCAGGTGACCGCGGAGGTCAGAGACCTGGTCAAAAGCGCTCTGCTCCACGAAGTGGATCAGCAAGGCCAAAAACTGATTCCAAGGACAGCAAGCAAGCTTCCAGGTCAGAAACTAAATCAGAACCGCGTCCGCCTAGAAGCTCAACAACTAGAAACCGCACTCGCGGAGGACAAAGCTAAAGCGAAGCTTTAGTTCCGGTTCCAAGCGAAACAATTCGATCCAGCATCTCCTGAGAAGTTGTGTTCTCGCCGAGCTGGTTCGGCTTTCCTGACACACCGTGGTAATCGCTAGAGCCAGTAATTATCAGATCGTGCTTAGCGGCTAGTTCGTGCAGCCACTTTCTGGCTGTTTCTGGAACGTCGCGGTGGTAAACCTCAACGCCTTGCAAACCGGTGGCAATCATTTCCTCGAAGTGATCAACCGGCAAATCTTCTGGATCGGTGTCAGGACCAACACCTTTCAATGGGTGTGCAATGACTGGAACTCCCCCGGCCTGCCTGATTAGACCAATTGCCTCAAGGGTTGAAACGGTGGAGTGTGAAACGTAGAAGGGCCCGTCGGTAGAAAGGTAATAGTCAAAGGCCGAACTTCTATCTGCCACTAACCCCATGGTCACCAGAGTGTCCGCGATGGCGGGGCGACCAATAGTCGCACCTTTATCCAAGTGATCTAAAACCATGTCCCAAGTAATTGGAATCTGCTCGGCTAGTTTTTCAACTATCGCTCGACCTCTTGCTTCACGGGTTGCAACTGTGTCGCCAAGGACAATTTCTAAAGCCTTGTGATCTGGATCCGGCAGGTATGCCAGAAGGTGAACCGAGATGCGAATAGTTCTTCCAAATCGCTCAATGTCGGATACAGAGGTGACTTCAATTCCAGGAACAAATCCAAGCCCTAACTCAAATGCCTTGCCTCGGGCTTCATCCCATCCCGAAACAGTGTCGTGATCGGTTAGGGCAATTACATCCAGGCCAGCTTTTTTGGCATTGATCATCAAGTCGGTTGGGCTATCAAGCCCGTCGGAGCGGGTTGAGTGGGTGTGTAGGTCGATCTTGACCATAAGTTATTGCCCTTATCTTGTTATTCCTAGACTACGCAAAACAAAATTCCCTGCGGGCAATGACACAATGGAGGGATGAATCAGGACGAAAATCCAGACAAGGGTGCAACTAGATCTCGCACTCCCCACAGCAAAGAGTTCCTTGACTACATCTCTAGTGGCTGGGCCGACAAAGCTGCGACTAACATCGCAACCGATAAAGTTGCCCCCTTTGCCAAGAAAAGAAGGCAAGCGGTAGCCAAAGCCTTCCCTGGCGAGCTTGTGGTTATTCAAGCAGGGGCTCCAAAGACCAGATCTAACGACACTGAGTATCGCTACCGCCCACACGCAGCCTTTGCGCATCTCACCGGTTGGGGCTCCAGGACAGTTGCCGACTCGGTTCTTGTCATCGACACAAAGCAAAACAAAGACATCCTTTTTCTTCGGCCCACCGCTGGCAAAGACTCCGATGAGTTTTTTGCTAACTCCGCTATTGGTGAATTCTGGGTTGGAGCTAGACCAACCCTTGAAGAGATTGCAAGCCTGCTGGATATCGAAACGAAAGATTTAGCGGAACTCGACAAATACCTTGAAGGCACAGACAAATTAGATCTTGAAAACCAAGAGCTAGCGCAGTTTGTCTCTGAGCTTCGTCTTGTAAAAGACTCTTACGAGATTGAACAAATGCGTATTGCCGTAGCTGCAAGCGTTTCAGGTTTTGAAGATATTGTGCGGGTGCTAACGAAATCTGTAGGAATTCCTAAAGGCGAGCGAGTAATCGAAACTGCCTTTTTTGCTAGGGCTAGACAAGAAGGTAACGATTTGGGCTACGACACCATTGCTGCCGCTGGTAAAAATGCCTGCGTGCTGCATTGGATTTCTAACGACGGAGAAGTAAAGCCAAATGAGCTAGTGCTAGTTGATGCAGGTGTGGAAGTTGATTCGCTATACACGGCGGACATTACAAGAACTTTGCCAGTGTCTGGCAAATTCACCTCAGCACAAAGAGAGATTTACCTGGCTGTTCTAGAGGCGGCCGATGCAGCGTTTGCTATTGCCAAGCCTGGTATCAAGTTCCGCGAGATCCACGCTGCAGCCATGAAGGTTATTGCTCAGAAAACATCTGCTTGGGGAATTCTTCCTGTAAGCGCTGAAGAATCGCTAGATGAGAACAAGCAGTTTCACCGCAGGTGGATGGTGCACGGCACCAGCCACCACCTAGGTATCGATGTGCACGACTGCGCTCAGGCCAGAAAAGAAATGTACCTAGACGCGGAGCTAAAAGAAGGCATGGTTTTCACAATTGAACCTGGGCTTTATTTCCACGAAGACGATCTGCTCGCGCCAAAGGAATTTCGAGGCATCGGAATCCGCATTGAAGACGATGTACTTGTCACCGCTAGCGGAGTTGAGAACTTATCGCGCGCTTTGCCTAGAGATCCGGACGAGATCGAAGCCTGGATGGCAAAATTCAGCTAGATTTTTTAGCTGGCTTGGCAGGCTTTGCTGCCGCAACTGCCTTTTTGGCAAGCTGAAGTTGCTCTCTGGGAACGACAACCTCATATTTTTTGGCAACCACCATTTGACCTGAGATAAAGCCACGACGGTTTTTCGTCACGCTAAATCGAATGACATTCAGAAGCATCCCAATTCCAGCTCCAATAACAACACCGGCTGCAACGTTATTCAGTAGCAAGGCTTCTGCTCCGGTGCCGGTTGCGCCAAACACTAGTCCAAAGAACATTCCTAGCCACGACCCAGTTAGTGCTCCGGAAAGTGCGACGCGACCGTAGCCGAGTTTTCCCTTGATGGATTCAACGCTCTTTAGATCGGTTCCGATGATTGAAACGAGCCTTGCTGGAAAATCATGTTCGATCATGGACTCAACGTATGAAACGGCAAGCTTGTAATCGGCGAAGGTTGCTAAGGTTTGACCCTCTGGGATGCTGGCACCGTTTTGCTTTGGACTCATATCTCTCATTCTCTCACGAAAGCGCCAACCCTTAGAGTTAAGGGGTGCAAGAAGCCATCCTCGAAGCCCTGTCAAAGGTAATCGACCCTGAGCTACGCATTCCCCTCACCGAATTGGATATGGTCGGGGCAATCTCGATCAGCCCAGATGGCATCGCAGATGTTGAGATCAAACTAACCATCACTGGCTGCCCAGCGGCACGAAGAATCGAATCAGAGTCTAAGCAGGCAATCGAAAAAGTCGCTGGAATTGCTTCAGTAAATATCACCCTAAGCGTCATGACCGCCGCTGAGCGCGATGCCCTCAAAGCCAAGCTTCGCGGAGGAAAGCCCCTCAAGCACAATCCATTCGATAAAGACACACTCACAAACATCTTTCTAATTGGCTCCGGCAAAGGCGGTGTTGGAAAATCCACCATCACCGCTAACCTCGCAGTTTCTTTGGCAGCTCAAGGTCTTCGCGTTGGACTAATTGACGCCGACATCTATGGCTTCTCAATTCCCAGTCAGCTCGGCATCACCGACAAACCCACCAGAGTAGACGAGCTGATCTTGCCTCCTGTTGCCCACGGTGTGAAGGTGATTTCGATTGGGATGTTTATAGAAGGTAATACTCCAGTTGCTTGGCGTGGACCCATGCTGCACCGTGCCATCGAGCAATTCTTATCCGATGTCTTCTGGGCGGATCTAGATATCCTGCTGGTGGACCTTCCTCCCGGAACAGGGGATATCGCAATCACACTCGGCCAGCTCCTTCCAACCGCAAAAACGATTGTTGTGACCACCCCACAGATTTCAGCCAGCGAGGTTGCCGAACGAAGTGGTGCAGTGGGTCTTCAAACCGGGCAAGCCATTTTCGGTGTAATTGAAAACATGAGCTATCTGGAAACCGGTGGCAACCGCATGGAACTCTTTGGTTCCGGTGGTGGGGAACTTGTTGCGAAGCACCTATCCGAACTATCGGGCACCACAGTTCCCCTCTTGGGTCAGATTCCAATTTCGGTTCCGCTTCGAGAAGGCTCGGATTCTGGTAATCCCCTACTTGGCCAAACGAGCAACGACTTAGCTGCCAAAGCCATTGAGCAAATCGCCCAAATCATCGCTGGTTCCGGGCGAAACCTAGCTGGCAGAAGGCTTCCACTTTCAACAAGCTAGCAATTGCTTCGTAGACTTATCTGCATGAGCGAATACAGCATCCCGACCCTTTTGGCCCACCTACCGGAATCTTTAGATCAGATGACGATTGTGAATCCGTCCACGGGCAAAAAAATCTATGACTTACCGCAGCTAAGTGTTGCCCAGGTAGCAAAGGCTGTTGCCGACGCGAGATTAGCTCAGCCGGCTTGGGCCAAAACTTCCGTCAAGGAAAGATCTCAGGCGCTGTTTCGCCTGCACGATCTGATCTTGAAAAATCAAGACAACCTTATGGATTTGCTTCAGCTCGAAACCGGCAAGGCACGCTCGCACGCCTTTGAAGAAATTGCTGGTTCTTTGGGCTCGGCTAGGTATTTCGCCAAGATTGCGCCTAAGACTCTAAAGACCCAAAAGACCATCTCGGGTGTCCCGCTTTTGACTCAGTCCTACGTTATGTATGCACCGGTTGGAGTAGTTGGAGTTATCACTCCTTGGAACTACCCACTTGCTCTACAGATGCTTGATGTGTTGCCAGCCATTGTTGCCGGAAACACAGTTATTCAAAAGGCTGACAACCAAACAGCACTAGTTTCTCTCTACGCTCGCAAACTTGCCGTAGAAGCAGGCATTCCTGAATCGGTTTGGACCATTCTGGTTGGCGATGGCGCAACAGTTGGAAATGCCATCACCGACTCAGTTGACTTTGTTGCCTTTACGGGTTCAACCAACACCGGTCGCCTAGTTGCCGAGCGTGCTTCCAAGAGATTGATTGGATACTCCCTCGAACTTGGAGGAAAGAACCCGATGATTGTTTTGCCAGGAGCAAAAGTTGGCGATGCAGCCGAAAAGGCAATGGGGGCAGCTTTTGGAAACTCCGGGCAGCTTTGCGTTGCAGTTGAGCGCGTCTATGTTCCAAACATCATGAAGGCCGCCTTCGAGAAGGAACTCGCGGAGCGAGTGACCTCAATGGCAATTGGCAAAAGTGGCGATTTCTCGATGGACATGGGAACCCTAACCGGAATCAACCAGCTAAATCGTGTTCAGGATTTTGTCTCTGACGCCGTAGGTAAAGGTGCCAAAGTTCTAGCCGGCGCGAAAGCACTTCCTGAATTTGGACCTTACTACTACGCACCAACGGTATTGACTGACATCACCGACGAAATGAGACTTGCTCGCCAAGAAGTATTTGGTCCGCTAATTGCGGTGATTGGCTATGACAACATCGATCAGGCAGTTGAGCTTGCTAACGACACCGAATACGGACTAAACGCCTCGGTGGTTGGGCCGACAAAGTTGGCCAAGGAAGTTGCTGGCAGAATCATGGCCGGATCTGTGAATGTGAACGAAGGCTTTAGGGCCTCGATGGCTTCTCTTGATTCCCCAATGGGTGGAATGAAGCAGTCAGGTGTTGGAAGACGAAACGGCAAGTTCGGAATCTTGCGCTTTACCGAGGCTAGAACCGTTGGAGTTTCAACTGGATTTTTGAAGTTCCCATCTCGGGCTAAGCAATACAACGCCATGGCGCCGATGATGAACGCCCTAGCAAAGGTTATGAAAAAGCTCTAGGTCGCTTCCGAATCAAATGGCGCTACTTCTCCCTTGGCAAGTCTTGGCTGAACCTGAGTCACCGGTCTAGTTAGAGCTGCAACCGGGTTTACTGGTTCAGTTTCAGCTAGTGCCTCACGGATGATTCTTCTCGGGTCATACTGACGAGGATCAAGTTGTTTCCAATTCACTTCTTCGCCGATTTCAGTTTGCAACTGACCTTTGGCACCTTCGGCCATGCGCTTTAGAGACTTCACGAATTTTGCCAATTGCGCGGCGTAGTGCGGGAGCTTGTCTGGGCCCAGCACAAATACCGCTATCAACCCGAGGATTAATAGCTTTTCGCCTGAGATTCCGAACACCTCAACAGGTTACCTCTAAAGCTGCGGGGATTTTAGCCCGCTGGACAATAGGCTTTGTGCTTGAGGAGAGAACTAACCAATGGTTGACAAGATATCGAGCTGGAAATACACCGAAGACTTTGTTTCGGAGTCGCCAGCCATTATCGAGGCAAGAGCCCGTGCCGAAGAACTCGGCATTGAATGCATTACTCCAAGTGCCGGCGCTCACCTAGCCGTTTTAGCCTCCGCCCTGGGAGCCAAAGCCATCGTCGAAGCTGGAACCGGAGCTGGAGTCTCGGCTTTGTGGATGCTCTCGGCTTCGGAAGATTCAGTTATTGCCACTATCGACTCCCAGCCGGAATTTCAGGTCGCTGCCAAGCTTGCCTTCAAAGACGCCAAGATCGCTCCGGGAAGAACCAGAGTGATTTCAGGAATGGCTACCGAGGTTATGTCCAACATGGCCGATGCCGCCTACGACTTAGCTTTGCTAGATGCTGACCGCTCCGACTTGGAAGCGCAACTGAGCCAAGCATCGAGACTGCTTAGACCAGGCGGGGTGGTTGTTATCGCCCACGCTCTGTGGAGAGATCGGGTACCAGATCCAGCTATGCGCGACGATGCCACGGTAATCTACCGCGATGTTTTGAGGTTCTTTTCTACCCAGCAGGATTTTGTCTCTGCTTTGTCTCCAGTTGGAGATGGCTTGCTGATTGCCAGCAAGCGAGTTACTTCTTCTTCTTGACGACGCCTTCTAGAACTGAATGCAAGTTCTTTGCTTCTTCTTCGTTGACTGAAACCACAAGACGGCCTCCGCCTTCCAATGGAACGCGCAAGATAATCAAGCCGCGTGGCTCTCGTTCTGCTTCCATTGGGCCATCACCAGTGCGTGGCTTCATCGCTGCCATAAAAAGTACTCCTTGGATTGCTGGGACTATTTCTCCCGAACCCCAAGTTTATCAAAGATTTGGAGCTAGAAAATTTCGTAATCCCGCTTCACAGGCGTAGATCTGGCTAGCTGGCACGTTTTCGTCATCCGCGTGGGCCTTGTTAGGGTCTCCAGGGCCATAATTCACAGCTGGAATGCCCATTTCACTAAATCTGGCAACATCGGTCCAGCCGTACTTTGGATTGACATTTGCTTTGACTGCCGCGACAAATGCCTCGGCTTCAGGTGAATTCATGCCCGGTCTTGCCCCAGAGGCACTATCAACAACAGTGAATTGGTTATCTGGAAACAAAGTTCGCAAATACTCAGTGGCAGCTTCAACACTTCTGGAAGGAGCAAATCGGTAGTTCAAGGTCACGGTGGCCGAATCTGGAATTACATTGCTGGCGATTCCACCGGATACCAAAACCGCGTTCAGGCTCTCTCTAAACACCATTCCGTCCACTTCGATTTCTTCTGGGGTGTAGGCATTCACCACGTTTAACACTCCGCCTAATTTGTGGATGGCGTTAGATCCCATCCAGGGCCTTGCCGAGTGGGCCTTGATGCCCGAAAGCTCAAGCTCAATCCGCATGGTGCCATTGCAGCCACCCTCGATGGTGGCAGCAGTTGGTTCGCACAAAATAGCAAAATTGCCCTTGATTAGCTCAGGATGGTTTCGAACCAGCCGGCCAAGACCGTTTTTGGAAGCTTCGATTTCTTCCTGGTCGTAGAACACCCAAACCACGTCAAAGACAGGTTCGGTAATCTCGGCCGCAAGCTTTAGCATTACGGCTACTCCGGCTTTCATATCCACGCTGCCGCGACCCCAGATGACCTGCTCGCGCTCAAAGCTCATTAGCTTTGATGGCAAGTTATCAGCTACCGGTACGGTGTCGATGTGACCGGCGATGACAACTTGTTTAGATCGACCAAGGCTAGTTTTGGCAACGATTGCATTGCCATCGCGGGTCAAGCTCAAGTGAGCTAGGGGCTTGAGTGCCTGCTCGATTGCATCGGCAATCTCGGCTTCATTTCCTGAAACACTCTGAATATCGACCAGCTGACGCGTCAGTTCCGCCACATCACCCAAGAGATTTAGTTTCATACTCGCCACAGCCAAGAGCCTAGCTTGTAATCTTGAGAGATGACTCAAACAACACTTGCCTGGGGCCACGGGCTAGCAACTTCCGACACTAGAGGCAATGTTCTAGATGTCTGGTTCCGCGAGCCAAAGCTTGGCCCTGCTCCGGTCACCGACGAGCTCTGGGTTGTGCCAAGAGAACTCGATGCTCTTGTTGGGGAAGATAAGCGAAGGCTTGTAAACACTCATGTGGTTCGAACCGAATCAGATCTGACCCAGCCGGTATCGTCCGTCGAGGATGCTTATCTTCGGCTGCACCTTTTATCTCACCTGCTGGTTGCCCCAAACAGCATCAACCTCGAAGGTCTGATTGGCCAGTTGCCAATTGTTGCCTTTAGCTCAATTGGCGCTATCGCCCTAGAAGATCTCGATCAACTAAGACCTCAGCTAATAAAAGCCGGTGTAGTTATCCACGCAGTGGATAAGTTCCCAAGAATGCTCGACTACGTAACCCCAGCCAAAGTTCGAATCGCCGATGCCTCAAGGGTTCGACTAGGTGCTCACCTCTCCCCTGGAACCACAATCATGCACGAGGGCTTTGTGAACTTCAATGCTGGAACCTTAGGTGCATCAATGGTTGAAGGAAGAATTTCTCAGGGAGTAGTTGTCGGCGATGGCGCAGACATCGGCGGCGGAGCTTCGATTATGGGAACACTTTCTGGTGGCGGAAAAGAAAAGATCACCATCGGTAAGCGTGCACTACTTGGTGCAAACTCTGGAATCGGCATCTCCATCGGAGATGACAGCGTTGTTGAGGCTGGGCTCTATGTCACCGCAGGAACCAAGTTGACCCTTATTAGCGATGAAGGCGAGAAGTCTTTGAAGGCAATCGAACTTTCAGGGGTTCCGAACTTGCTGTTTAGAAGAAACTCTCTAACTGGACGAGTTGAGGCACTTTCTCGCTCGGGTGCTGGAGTAATCCTGAATAAGGATCTGCACCCCTAGTAGTTGCCGAATTCTTTCCTAGCGAATTCGATGAAGTGTGGGTTGTGAAGCGGGGAACCCTTTTTGCGCTCTGATCGAATCAAATCAACTGCCTCATCGGTTTGGATTCCGTGCTTCTGCAAAATCAACAAGGTGATCAAACCAGAGCGATTCTCCCCCGCTGCGCAGCGAACCAACAACTTGGACCCCGACTGCCACTTTTGGTATCCCCAAATCGCTAGATCCAAAATCCGCTGACGATAATCTTCGCGCACACCTTCCGCTAAATCATCCGGAAAACCAAAGCGCAGCTCCTCAACTCCGTAGCCAGCTGGAAACGCCTTGGGAAACAAAGTGATGATGGCATCAAAAGGACGCGGGTCGTGATCGAACCCGCGCATCTTGTATTGCCTAGCTTCATCATCAACCCGAGTATCAAAGGGGGATCCACCCATGAACAAACCAGGCAGTATCTCGTGAGAGTCGTCGTAAGGAGTTGGCGTCATCGCCTTGCTCCGCCTGTTCCAGTGATTGAGTCCCAGCCGGTATCTGCTACCGGCTTTCCATCAAGTAAGACATCATGGTCGGATTTAGCAACCACCTTTCCAATCACCTTGAAGGAAATGGGCAAAGTGGCAGAAGCAGGGAAGGTTGCAAGCAAGCTGTGATCTTCGCCGCCCTGCAGCACCCAACCCAGGGTCTGCACTCCAAGGCTCTGGGCTGGAAGATCAAGCATGGCTTCATAGCCTGACAGTAGCGAGCGATCAATTTCTATGCTCACATTCGAAGCCTTTGAGATCCGACCAAGATCTTTTATCAGTCCATCGGAAACATCTAGCATCGCGGTTGCTCCAGCAAGATTTGCTGCAACTCCCTGGCTAATTGGTGGTTCAGGTCTTAACTGTGCGCCAACCCAGTCATCGTAGGAGCGAATCAAATCTTGCTGGCCTGATTCCAAAAGTGTCAATCCGCAGGCAGCTTTTCCAAGCGGGCCACAAACTGCCACCACATCGCCCACCGTGGCACCGGATCGAAGCACTGGCTTTTGTCCATCTAGCTTTCCGTGAACTGTGACCGAAATCACAATTTGTTCACCGGAGGCTAAGTCTCCGCCAACAACTGCAGACCCTGGGCTTAGCTGATCGCAGGCAGCCTGCAGGCCATCGGCAAAAGATTCAAGCCAAGAAATCTTGGTGGTTTTTGGAACCACCATTGCCACAACCAGCACCGTAGGGGTTGCTCCCATGGCGGCGATGTCAGCGAGATTAGATGCAACGGATTTGAAACCTAGATCAAATCCAGTTGACCACTCGAGCTTGAAGTCGTGGTTTTCAACCAGAGTGTCTGTCGAAACAAGAAAATTGTCGGTAGCGGTAACTACCGCTGCATCATCGCCTGAACCTACGATGGCGTGCTCGCCTGGCTTTAGCCTTGCGACGGTGCGCCTAAGGCTCTCTATTTCGCCTAGCTCGGCAAGACTTAGATCATCCACAAATCAAAGGTAGCCTTATTTCAGATGAGAAAAAGACACCTTCAACTTGGCGCTATGGCTTTTGCCCTGGTTTTTCTAACCGGCTGCGCCCCCATGGTCACACTAGAACCTGCCGAAGATGCCAATAACGCGGAATGTGCGGAAGTTATTGTTCGCCTGCCCGATGAGCTGGCAGGAGAGCAAAAGCGTCGCGTAAACGCCCAGTCCACGGCAGCCTGGGGTGAGCCAGTCTCCGTGATCTTGCGCTGCGGCCTAGAGCCGGTTGAAGTCTCTGCCCTTCCTTGCGTTAGCGCGGGAGATATTGACTGGCTGGTGGATGATGCCAACGCTCCAAGTTTTCGCTTTATTAGCTACGCGAGATTCCCAGCCACCGAGGTAATCATTGACTCCACTAAGTTAGCTGGAGTGACGGTACTTGAGCAGCTGAGCTCAACAATTGGCATACTGCCGGCAACTAAGCGCTGCACGGAAATAACGAACTAGTTCTCTAGCGCCAGTTCAATAAGTTCTGAAACCAGCTCAGTAAAACTGACGCCTGATTCGCCAAAGCAACGCGGGAACATCGAAATCGAAGTAAAGCCAGGCATGGTGTTGATTTCGTTCAACATAAAGCCATCCTTGGTCAAAAAGAAGTCAACGCGGGCAAGACCCTCGCAGCCGAGTGCGCGGAAGGCTTTTTTAGCCAGCTGCTGCATTTGCTTTAGCTCTTGATCTGAAATTTCTGCAGGGCAGGTGAGCTTGGCGGCATCCGAATCGACATACTTAGCCTCGAAGTCGTAGAACTCTCGTCCAGTGACAACAATTTCGCCAGCTACTGAAACCCGTTCTGGTTCGTCGCCCTTTCCTTCAAGCACAGCACATTCAATTTCGCGTCCAACCACTCCAACTTCAACAATTACTTTGTCGTCGTGGGTCAGCGCTTCGGCCACAGCATCAGCCAACTTATCTGCGCTTTTTACTTTTGTAATTCCAACTGATGAACCAGCCCGGGCAGGCTTTACAAAAACCGGAAGCTTTAGCTCGGAGAGCTTCTCCAGTGCGGACTCTGGATCATTGACCATTTGCTTTGCAGTGACAACCTTGAAATCAGGGGTAGGAATGCCGGCAGCTTTGAAAAGGGTCTTGCTGAACTCTTTGTCCATCGCGACGCTGGAAGCTAGTACGCCATTTCCAACATAAGGAATTCCAGCTAGTTCTAGATAGCCCTGGATGGTGCCATCTTCACCGAACCGACCGTGCAGCACCGGAAACACAACGTCAATTACTCCAAGGCTGGATTGTTTGCCCGCTTTATCGACTCCAAAGATTTCCCTTGAGCCATCCAGGGCAAATCGAATTGTTTCGCCCTTTGAAGCTACGGTCTTGAGGCCCTCAGATAGGGCAAGTTTTTTAGGATCAACTTCGTAAGGAACGAATTCGCCCTCTTTGGTTATGCCAACCGGAATTACCTCGTACTTTGAAGAATCAATTGCCCCAATAACTCCCCCGGCGGATGCAACCGAGATTGAGTGCTCGTTTGATTTGCCACCGAACAAAACTGCAACGCGAATCTTCTTAGGCATCGCCGCCCCCACTTACCTGAGCCTTCTTTATGAAGTTTCCTGTGGTGGCTTGACCGGCAGCAACTGGATCCCAGCGGCGATCAGGTGCCTTCTCGCCTCTTAGCTGCTCAACCAACTTGGTGATAGCCGACATGACAACTTCGGTTGCTTCGAGAACTTCAGCAGGAGTTGGATTCGGCTTCCTGAATCTTGCAAGATCAATTTCATCGCCCACCAGCACAGTGACTTTTTTCCAGAAACCTGGACGGAACTTGCTCGAATAGCGTGCCAGGATCTTTTCGCTGCCCCACTGACCGACCGGATAAACCGGAACTCCGCTATCCAGGGCAAGCCTGATAGCGCCAGTTTTTCCACGCATCGGCCAAGAATCTGGATCGCGAGTTAGGGTTCCTTCCGGAAACACGCAGACAGAGTGACCGGCTTTTAGGTAAGCGTGTGCGGCTCTTAGGGAATCGTCGTTTCGCTGTCCGCCGGTTCTAAAAACCGGAATCTGACCAGCGGCCAACAAGATCTTGCCAACCAGTGGAATGCTAAAGAGTCTTTCCTTAGTCAAAAAGTGTGGGGCACGCTTGGTCTTGATGTAGATAAAGTACGCAACCGCTAGAGCGTCGATGTTGGTGGCGTGATTCGGGGCCAATATGTAAGTGCCGGATTTTGGAAGCTTGTCGAGGTTTATAACTTCAACCTTGAACATCATGCGAGCTATTGGGGCCAAAATCCCAGCAACAATTCGAACCGCCAGTGTCATCTCGTTAGAGGTGATCTTCGGCATTGGTACCACTTTAGGTTGTTTCGCCATTGCTACTCAGAATAACTAAAGTCGGCCCCAAGATTACCTAGCTTGTCCAAGAAGTGCTCATAGCCTCTGGAAATCAGCTGAACATTGCTCACGTTTGAAGTTCCTTTGGCAGCAAGGGCAGCAACCATGTGGCTGAAGCCACCGCGAAGATCTGGAACTTCGATGTCGGCTCCAGTCAAAGGTGTCGGTCCTGAGATAACCGCAGAGTGATAGAAGTTTCGCTGTCCAAAGCGGCAAGGGTTTCCACCCAAGCACTCACGGTAAATCTGGATTTGTGCACCCATCTTGACCAGTGCATCAGTGAAACCAAAACGGTTTTCGTAAACAGTCTCGTGAACAATCGATAGACCCTTGGCCTGGGTAAGGGCAACAACCAGTGGCTGCTGCCAGTCGGTCATAAATCCTGGGTGAACATCGGTTTCAATTACCACCGGGTGCAGATCAGCACCTGCTTGATAGAACCGAATGCCATCATCTTCGATGTCAAAGGCACCGCCAACTTTTCTAAACACGTTTAGGAAAGTTGTCATTTCAAGCTGCTTGGCTCCCCCAACAAAAATGTTTCCGCCGGTTGTTAGAGCAGCTGCTGCCCAAGAGGCAGCTTCGTTGCGATCAAAGAGTGCGCGGTGGGTGTAGCCATTTAGTGTTTCAACGCCTTCGATGCGAATCACTCGGTCAGTGTCAACGGAGATGATGGCACCCATCTTCTGCAAGATGGCAATTAGGTCCATGATCTCTGGCTCAATGGCGGCACCGGATAGCTCGGTGATTCCCTTGGCTCGAACTGAGGTTAGAAGTACCTGCTCTGTTGCTCCAACGCTCGGATAAGGAAGTGTGACTTTGGCTCCGTGCAGACCGTTAGGTGCACTCATCCTGGTTCCGTTTGGGCTCTTTTCAATAACGGCACCGAAGTTGCGAAGAACATCTAGGTGGAAATCAACTGGTCGATCTCCAATGTGGCAGCCGCCCAAATCAGGGATAAAGGCTTCGCCGAGCTGGTGAAGCAGCGGTCCGCAGAAAAGAATTGGAATTCTGGAAGATCCGGCATGGGCATCGATATCGACCATGCGAGCTTGCTTGACCCCACGAGGGTCAAGCTTCATTTCTCCGTTGTCGGCAAAATCAATGGTGACACCATGTAGCTCTAGAAGCCTTGAAACAACTTCTACGTCGCTGATCTTTGGAACATCCTTTAGTACCGAAGGAGTGTCTGCAAGTAGGGCAGCAACCATGGCTTTAGTAACTAGGTTTTTTGCACCCTTTAGATCAACGCGACCAGTTAGCGGCTTTCCGCCGTTGACTTTGATTTGACTCATTAGATTCCCTTAGCTGGAAGCGTCTGGGGTCTCCAAGACTCGCGGTTTGATTCGAAAGAGGTAATTGCAGGCTCATCTCTTAGGGTTAGTCCGATATCGTCCAACCCCTCCATCAAGCGCCACTTGGTATAGGCATCGATTTCAAAGCTGACAGTCATCTCACCCAAAGATAGTGTCTGGTTCGGCAAATCTACGGTTGCTTTGGTACCTGGGTTGGCATCAATCAATTCCCAAAGCGCCTTGGTCTCATCTTCGGTGATAACACCGGTGATAAAACCCTGCTTGCCGGAGTTGCCTCGGAAGATGTCAGCAAACTTCGCCGAGAACACAGCCTTGAATCCCCAATCGCGAAGTGCCCAAACGGCGTGCTCGCGAGAAGAGCCAGTTCCAAAATCAGGCCCGGCAATTAGTACTTCACCGTTAGCAAACACGGGCTGATTCAAGACAAAGTCAGGCTCTGCTTTCCAGGAAGCAAAAAGTGCATCTTCAAAACCAGTTTTTGTAATTCGCTTTAGATAAACCGCAGGAATGATCTGATCGGTGTCAACATTCGAGCGCTTTAGTGGAACGGCAACACCTGAAAACTTTTCAATCTTTTCCATCTAGCTCACCGACTCAAGATCAGATGGTGCCGATAGGGTTCCGCGAATTGCGGTGGCTGCGGCTACCAGTGGCGAAACAAGGTGAGTTCTGGCTCCCTTGCCCTGACGACCTTCAAAGTTTCGGTTCGAAGTCGATGCGGCTCGCTCGCCTGATGCAAGTTGGTCTGGGTTCATACCCAAACACATCGAACAGCCGGCAAAGCGCCACTCAGCACCGAACTCCTTGAAGATCTTGTCTAGACCTTCTTCTTCGGCTTGGATGCGAACTTTCTGAGAACCAGGAACAACCATCATGCGAACTCCGTCCGCTTTCTTTTGGCCCTTCACAATCGCAGCTGCTGCTCGAAGATCCTCAATTCTTGAATTGGTGCAGGATCCAAGAAATACCGTGTTGACGGCAATTTCCTTCATAGGAGTTCCGGCTTTTAGATCCATGTATTCCAGTGCGCGCTCGGCAGCAGCGCGCTCGTTTGGATCTTTCATATCCGCTGGGTTTGGAACAGAGTCAAAAAGCGAAACACCCTGGCCTGGGTTGGTTCCCCAAGTCACAAAAGGATCAAGTTTGTCTGCGTCGATGAACACTTCAGCATCAAACACTGCACCTTCATCGGTTGGAAGTGTTTTCCAGTAAGCAAGGGCTGCATCCCAGTCGGCACCCTCTGGTGCGTGTGGGCGACCCTTTAGGTACGCGTAGGTAATCTCATCGGGAGCAACCATTCCGGCACGAGCTCCCGCTTCGATGGACATGTTGCAGATGGTCATGCGACCTTCCATCGACAAAGACCTAATTGCACTGCCGCGGTATTCCAGAGCGTAACCCTGGCCGCCTCCGGTAGAGATCTTGGCGATAACGGCCAAGATGATGTCTTTAGCGGTGACTCCTGGACGCAGGGTTCCCTCAACGTTGATGGCCATGGTCTTGAAGGGCTTCAAAGGAAGAGTCTGGGTGGCAAGTACGTGCTCAACCTCGCTGGTTCCAATTCCCATAGCTAGAGCTCCGAAGGCTCCATGGGTAGAAGTATGTGAGTCGCCACACACCACAGTGATACCCGGCATGGTCAGTCCAAGCTGTGGACCAACCACGTGAACGATTCCTTGGTTTTTATCGCCCAGGGAGTGAAGGCGAATGCCAAATTCAGCGGCGTTTTTGCGAAGTGCTTCAATCTGGGTTCTTGAGGTCAGGTCAGCAATTGGCTTATCGATATCAACAGTAGGAGTGTTGTGATCTTCGGTAGCAATAGTTAGGTCGGGACGACGGACCTTGCGGCCAGCAAGGCGCAGACCATCAAAGGCCTGAGGGCTGGTGACTTCATGAACTAGATGAAGGTCGATATACAAAAGGTCGGGTGCGCCATCTTTACCCTCGGCAACCAAGTGGCTGGCCCAGAGCTTTTCCGCCAGAGTTAGTGGCTTTGATGGATTAGACATTAGCTTTTTTGACACCTCAAATTTGCTGAAATCCCAGTTTACCAATCGAGGGGTAGATTGGGCAGGTGAGTGAAAACGGCCTTGAATTCCTGCAGAAAAGAACCGTAAGGACCCTAGCCCTAGGCCAAATCCTCGGAGGCTTTGGCCTCGGATCTACTCTTTCCATCGGTGCCCTACTAGCCGCTGAGCTTTCTGGAACAGTTGCCTGGTCAGGAGCTGCCGCAACCTTCTCAACTCTTGGAACTGCCGTTTGGGCAATCCCGCTTGCCAGACTTGCCTTCGCAAAAGGAAGACGAGTTGCACTGGCTCTTGGTGCCGCTCTTGCAATTTCTGGAGCAACACTGGTTATAACTGCAGCATCAGTTAGATTCTTCCCACTTCTACTTCTTGCGCTTTTCATGCTCGGTGCCGGTTCGGCAGCTAGCTTGCAAGCTCGCTTTGCAGCAACCGATATTCCAACAAACAGAAAAGTCGGTAAGGATTTATCCCTTGTAGTTTGGGCAACCACCATCGGAGCGGTCACAGGACCTAACCTTTTTGGCCCCGGTGAAGTAGTTGGAAACTGGCTGGGACTTCCCGAGCTAACAGGACCATTTGTTTTCACTATCGCAGCTCAGCTTTTGGCAACAGCTGTTTTTTGGTTTGGGCTTCGCCCAGACCCATTATTGGTTGCCCAACAAATTGCAGCTGACAAGCTTCAAACCAAACCAAAGGTTTCCCTGCGGTCAGCTTTTAGCACCCTGAGGCAGTACCCGGTTGCCGCTTACGCCATAGTGTCAATTGCGCTATCTCACATGGTTATGGTTGCCGTGATGAGCATGACCCCGGTCCATGTCACAAGCCATGGAGGCTCGCTAGTTGTAGTCGGATTTGTAATCAGCCTTCACATCCTTGGAATGTATGCCTTTGCGCCGTTGTTTGGAATACTCAGCGACAAAATCGGCCCAGTCAAGACCATCTTGACTGGCCAGCTGATATTCGTAGCCGCACTTTTGATTGCAGGTCTGGGATCAGAAACCCACGAGACTGTGACACTAGGTCTATTCCTACTTGGCCTTGGCTGGTCGGCAGCCACGGTCTCAGGCTCGGCACTTCTAACAGTTAGCGTTCCAGCTGATCAAAAGACCAACGTTCAAGGTCTTAGCGACTCACTTATGAATCTCTCTGGTGCTTTTGGTGGAGCCATCGCAGGATCTTTGGTAGCGCTATTCATGTTCACCGGATTGAACCTAATCACCCTGGTTCCAGTGACAGCAATTATTGTGCTCTCGGTGCTGGTGAGAAACTACCGAAAGAGTCACCCTCCGGTTGGAATCCAAGACCTGCCACTTAGCTCTTAGCTTTTCCTAGCCACTTGGCTCGCTCGGTTTCGGTCATCTTCTCAATGGCGTAGCGAAGCATCACCCTCGGCATGATTGCCGCATGAGAATCTAAAAAGCTTCGAAGTAGCTTTAGATCTCTTTTCCCAACCTCTCGAAGCATCCAACCTGCTGCTTTGTGGATCAGATCGTGTGGGTGATCTAGAAACAGTTCTACCTGCTTGGTTGAGACTTTGAGCTGGCCTGCTCGGATGTGTGCCCAGGTGAACATGATGGAAGCTCGCTGCTCCCAAAGGTTCTTTGACTTAGCAAGCTTGGCAAGTAGCGCTGAAGCTCCCGCGTAGTCCAACAGGTATACACCAAGGTATGGAGCACTTACATCTACCAGATCCCAGTTGTTTACCCGGTTGGCTTTGAGTAGCTCTAGGTAGGTATCGAAAAGCTGTTTTTTAGTATCAGCTACCTTGGCTTTTTTGAACTGCAAGACAATGATCGCCAAGGCAATGAATCTCTCCTCGTGATACTTGGATGCAGCTAACTTCTTGATTTGATCAAGGGCCAGCCCTTGGTGCCTTTTTGCTACCTCGCGGATTGCTGGGACTTCAATTCCAAGGAATACATCACCGTAGCCGTATTCGCCTTTACCGGTTTTGAAAAACCAGGATCGTGACTGAGCAATTTCTTTGTTCGCAAGAGCCCGAAGTTCTGCCGAAACAATTGAAGCGGTGCTCATTCGAACCTCCTTGGCAGTTTCTCCAGTAAAGAGGAATTCGCTCCCGAGATTTATGGTCATCGAGAGCGAATAGTGACCCCAGCGGGATTCGAACCCGCGCCGCTGCCGTGAGAGGGCAGTGTCCTAGGCCGCTAAACGATGGGGCCGTATAGCAACCTTGCCATTATGCCACACCAACCAAAGACTAACTAGCCCTAGATTGCAGGGGCAATAATCGTTAGCGCTCCTGGAACAACTTCTGCCTCAAATGGTGCCTGGCCAACGTATTCACCGTCTGAGTAGATCGGCATACCGCTAGCTGTTATCGAAATCTTCGACGCTTTGAATATCTCAACATCTTTATCGGTGATGTGAGTTCCTTTGTAAACCCTCGGGAAAATCGTCACAAACTTCAATCTGCTCATCTTTTTCACGAGCAAAACATCAAGCTTTGCGTCGGTAACTGATGCACCAGGAACAACCAGCATTCCCCCACCGTAAATACCGGTGTTGCTAACCACACAAAGCATCGCTTCAAAATCTCGTGGAGTGCCATCAACCACGCTCTGGTACTTGATCGGCTTGAACTTAGCAAGCTCCAGCAGCATCGCCACGTAGTAGCGCATCGGACCCTTAGGCCAGCTAATGGCGTTAGCCCTGGCAGCAGCCAGGGCATCGAATCCAGCAGAAGCTGAACCAAGTGCCCAAGTCACTTTGCCACCATGGGAAACCTTGATGGCGTCGACTTTCTTTGGTGAGCTAAGACCTGCAAGAACTACGCGCACTGATTCGGCGGTATTGGTAAGTGGCATGCCAAACATCGCCGCTGCATCGTTGCCGGTGCCGGCAGGAATAATCGCCATCACGATGTTTTTTCCGGCGCAAAGGTTGGTTCCAAGATGGGCAATGCCATCTCCACCGACAACCACCAGAGCATCTATTGAGTTGGCTCCAATTGCCGCTTCAGCATTGGCTCTAGCTTCAAGTAGGTTGCCTCCGCTGAGGTTTACAACTGAGTGCTCACTTTGCGAAAACAAGGAAAGTACTTCCACACCAACTTGGGCACCACGATTGCCCCCGGCAACCGGGTTCACAACAAGTCCAATGCGCATTGCTAGACAATAGCATCGCAGCGGTGCTTTGGCCCAAAGCTAGACTCAAGAACATGAAGATCACTAAGCGCGGCCATGCCTGCCTCGAGCTAGAACACGATGGCAAAAAAGCCCTGATTGATCCTGGCTTTTATACCGAGGATGTTTCGGGGCTGAAGGGTGTAGTGGCGCTGGTTATCACGCACTCCCACGATGATCACTGCTCCGAAACCCAAGTGTCTGAGATTGTAAAGTCCAACCCCGGCATCAAAATCTTTGGAACCAGCGAGGTAGCTGCCAAGCTTTCAGGCTTTGATGTCACAACCGTTTATCACGGGGATTTCTATCTGGAGCAAGGCTTTAGCTTTGAGTTTTTTGGGGACATGCACCAGATCATTCACGAAAGCATCCCGCTGATTCAAAACACCGCCGTGTTGGTAAACAACCAGTTGTATTACCCGGGCGATAGCTACACCACACCCGAAGCGCCAGTTGAAATACTTGCCTGCCCGACCAGTGCTCCGTGGCTCAAAATCGGCGACGTTATGGATTTTGTTGCAGCTGTAAAGCCGAAGCAAAGCTTTGCAACGCATAACGCTCTGCTAAGTGATTTAGGCCATGATCTAAACAACGGAAGAGTAAAACTAGTGACCGAGCAATTCGGTGGGGAATTTACGTATCTAAAAGTCGGCGATTCCCTAGAGGCTTAAGGCCACTAGCAACGCAGCAATAAACATCAAAATCGTGGGAATTGCCCACACAGCCCGTTCCTTTTTAGAGCGAGTGATGTTGTTTGCAATGGCTGCGAGCCCGGTGAAGCCAACCAGAACCCAGTTCACGACATTGTTCCCGGCGGGATCAAGTAATGGTTCAAAAACTCCGAGCTGCGCTAGGTAGTGCCCTGTCTGGGCAAGCATGACGAAGGTCGAGACCACGGAATTGATCCGGAAGCCAACAGGAAGTTTTCCGACTCTTGCTCCCCCGTAGGCATACTCGCCCCAAGGCGCGCCTAAGGCAAGTGCGATTTGAAAGAGCGCAACTAGAGCAGTAGTTGCCACAAGAAAACCAGCAGCGATTGTGGTTAGCATTTTTCCTTTATTGCTGGGGTACCTGGACTCGAACCAAGAACAAATGAACCAGAATCATCCGTGTTGCCAATTACACCATACCCCAAGGGATTTTTACTGGGCCCTGGCCCAGCTTCCAATCCTAGCTTGCGAGCTAGCTGCGGGCAAACAGCTCTAATCGAGCTAGAGTTTCGGCCTTACCAAGAATTTCCATCGACTCAAACAGTGGCGGAGAAACTCTGCGACCGGAGATCGCTGTGCGCAGTGGTCCGAAGGCATTCTTTGGCTTTTCACCCATTTGCTCAACAAGCACCTTGTTTAGTAAATCGCGCAAAGCGTCGGTTGTGAAATCATTCAGATCAGAAATTGCAGCAGTAGCTGCAGCAACTATCTGCTTGGCATTTTCCGGCAATCCCTTTCGGGCATCCTCTTCGATTGTGATCTTGGAAGAATCAGTAAACAAAAAGCCCAGCATGTCTTTGGCTTCACCCAGCACAGTAATACGCTCTTGAATCAGCGGTGCGCCTTTGCCTAGTATCTCCAGCTGCGCAGGCGTTGGCGGGGTTGAGAGCACTTCACCTCTTTGTAGGTAAGGGATCAGACGATTAGCAAAGTCCTCGGCGGCAAGGGATCTGATGTGGGTGGCGTTGATAGCATCGGCTTTTTTCAGATCGAATCTGGCAGGATTTGGATTCACATCGTGAACATCAAAGGCCTTTGCCATTTCCTGCAAAGTAAAGATGTCCTGGTCGGCACTTAGTCCCCAGCCAAGTAGAGCTAGGTAGTTCAAGAGGCCTTCTGGAATAAAGCCGCGGTCGCGGTGGTGAAATAAGTTGCTTTCCGGGTCTCGCTTGGAAAGCTTCTTGTTGCCCTCACCCATTACGTATGGCAGATGACCAAACTGCGGGATGAAAGTTGTAATTCCTGCTTGAACCATCGAGTTATACAAAGCGATCTGTCTAGGAGTAGAAGAAAGCAGGTCTTCTCCACGAAGCACATGGGTCACACCCATCAGGGCATCATCGACTGGGTTTACCAGCGTGTACAAAGGGTGACCGTTAGGACGAACCACAACAAAATCCGGGAAAGAACCAGCCGGGAATGTAATTTCTCCGCGCACGAGGTCAGTAAAGGAAATGTCCGAATCTGGAACCCGAAGCCTAAGAGCTGGAGTTCTTCCTTCAGCCAAGTACTTATCTTTTGTGGCCTGATCCAAGTCTCTTTCTGAGTTGTCGTAGCCAAGCTGCTTAGCTCTTCCCGCTGCTTCGTTTCTGGCATCGATTTCTTCGCCGGTTAGAAAGCTTTCGTACAGGTGCCCTGCGGCCTTTAGCTTCTCGACTACTTCTTTGTATATGTCCATGCGCTGTGATTGGCGGTAAGGCTCATTGGGTCCACCAACGTTGATTCCCTCGTCCCAATCAAGTCCAAGCCAAGAAAGGGCTTCGATTATCTGCTCGTAAGATTCTTCGCTGTCGCGCTCTTGGTCGGTGTCTTCAATGCGGAAGATAAAAGTTCCTCCGGTGTGACGAGCGTAGGCCCAGTTGAACAAAGCGGTGCGCACCAATCCAACGTGAGGGGTTCCGGTCGGGCTAGGGCAAAAGCGCACCCGGATATCTTTTCCGGTGGCAGTTGAGAATTCAGCGGTGATCTGGTTTGTCATTATGGGATAAGTCTAGAAGACCAATCAGATAACAGGGTTTGCCAGAATGCCAATTCCCTCAATCTCACACTCAATCAAATCTCCTGATTTGATTTGGCTGATTCCAGCAGGAGAGCCAGTCAAAATGATGTCCCCAGGAACCAGTGTCATGTTCTTTGAAACGTAGGACACAATTGAGCGGATGTTGTGGGTCATCTTTGAAATCGCCGCGTTTTGCTTTATGTCGCCATTTATGCGGGATTCGATTACTTGTTCCTCTGGCAAGAACTCTGTCTCAACCCAAGGGCCCAGTGGGCAGAAAGTATCAAAGCCTTTGGATCTGGCCCACTGGCCATCGCCAAACTGCAAATCCCTTGCGGTGACATCGTTTGCGATGGTGTATCCCCAGACATAATCCAAAGCATCAGCTTCAGAAACGTTCTTGGCCAGTTTCCCAATAACTAAAGTCAGTTCTGCCTCAAGCTCGACCTGTTTGGACTGCGGCGGAATAACAATTGCTTCGCCGTGGCCGATGATGGCACTCGAAGGCTTGAAGAAAATCAATGGTTCAACAGTGACTTCTTCGCCGATCTCGGCTGCGTGATCGGCGAAGTTCTTGCCGATACAAATCACCTTGGAGGGAATGGTTGGGGCTAGTAGCTTCACGTCTTTAAGTGGGATGCGCTCACCGGTTGTGTCGTAGCCAACAGCTAGCGGGTGACCTTTTAGAACGACAAGTTCTGGGCCATCGACAATTCCGAATCTCGGGTCAGCGCCATTGCTGAATCTAGCTATCTTCATACTGAGAGTCTATGCATCCATCCGTGCTTATCTTCCAGGCGACCGTACTGAATGGAAGTTAGCTCTTCGCGAAGTGAAACAGTTAGCTTGCCAGGGGCAGCATCAGGGGAACCGATTTGTTCCACCTTTGATTTGAGCATGCCAACCGGAGTGATAACGGCTGCTGTGCCACAGGCAAAGATCTCGGTGATTTCGCCCGAGTTGAATCCTTTTCGAACCTCATCGAGCGTGATCTTGCGCTCTGATACTTCGTGTCCACGATCTTTCAAAAGTGTGATGATCGAATCCCTGGTGATTCCGCGCAGGATTGTTCCATCAAATGATGGAGTTGAAACTTTGCCATCGGCGTGAACAAAGAATAGGTTCATGCCACCGAGTTCTTCGATGTAGGTAGCAGTTTCGGCATCCAAGAACATCACTTGCGAGCAACCCTGCTCGTAGCCTTCGTTTTGGGCCAACAAAGACGCTGCGTAGTTTCCACCGGTTTTTGCTTCCCCTGTTCCATGCTTTCCAGCACGCGATGAATCAAGGGCAATCCAGATCGATACTGGCTTTACTCCCCCAGTGAAATACGGTCCAACAGGGGATGCAATAACGCGATACTCAGCTCGGTGAGCAGCCCGCACGCCAAGGAAGTTCTCAGCTGCAATTTCAAAAGGTCTGAAGTACAAAGTCTTTTCGTTCTCAGGCTTTGGAACCCACGCTCCATCAACGGCAATTAGCTGCTTTAGGGACTCAAGGAAGATCTCTTCTGGAAGCTCTGGAAGCGCCATGCGCTTCGCACTCTTCTGAATTCGTGCAGCGTTCATCTTGGGCCTAAAGGTCCAAATCGATCCATCGTCGTGGCGGTAAGCCTTGATGCCCTCAAAGATTTCTTGGCCGTAGTGAAGCACAGCACTGGATGGATACATCAGCATTGGGCCGTAGGGAATAACTTGTGCTGAGTGCCAGCCCTTGTCCTTTTCCCACACCACAACCACCTGGTGGTCAGTGAAGTGAGTTCCAAAGGTTGGGTTGGCGATGATCGCTTCGCGATCAGCGTCTGAAACCGGGTTTGGGTTTCTGGTCACCTCAAAAGATACGCTCATGATTTTCCTAAAGTCTTATAGCCCCGCAAAGATTGCATCAGCAATCTCTGATGTTGATTTACCCGACTGGCCATTAGCCAGTGCAGTTGCAATTGCGGCTTCTAGCCGATTTGCAGCATCTACTTCTCCGATGTGACGTAAAAGCATTGCAGCCGATTGAATGGCTGCGGTTGGGTTGGCCTTGTTTTGGCCTGCAATATCTGGAGCGGAGCCGTGTACTGGCTCAAACATCGATGGGAACTTACCCGTTGGGTTTAGATTTCCACTTGCCGCAAGCCCTATGCCTCCGCTTATGGCAGCTGCTAGGTCAGTAATGATGTCTCCGAATAGATTATCGGTCACAATCACATCAAAGCGAGCCGGGTTTGTGACCATAAAGATAGTCGCTGCATCGATGTGCAAATAGTCGTGCGAAACACCCGGAAACTCCTTGGCAATCCGGTTCACGGTGTCCTGATACAAGCTTCCGGCACGAACTAGCACGTTGTGCTTATGAACCAAGGTCAGCTTCTTGCGAGCGCGGGTGGAGGCTAATTCAAAGGCATATCGAACAATACGTTCGACCCCGGAGGCGGTATTGATCGAGTACTCGGTGGCTATTTCTTTAGGGGTTCCCTTATCGGTTGTTTCCCCTTGGCCCAAGTACAACCCTTCGGTACCCTCTCGCACAACAACAAAGTCAATCACGCCAGGATTTGCCAAAGGAGAAACTACCCCTGGAAGAAGCTTGGTTGGACGCAGATTCACAAAGTGATCAAAGCCAAAGCGAAGCTTTAGTAAGAACCCTCGCTCCAAGATTCCAGAGGGAACACTTGGGTCTCCAATGGCACCAAGAAGAAGTACATCTTCCTTAGCTAGATTTTCTAGGTCTGCCTCGGTAAGTGCCTCGCCGGTTGCGTTATAGCGCTTTGCTCCAAAGTCATACTCGGTAGTTATAAAGGTAACGTTTGGAGCTGCAAGCTCAAGGGCACGAACGGCGTGCTTGGTCACCTCAGGACCGATGCCATCACCTGGAATTACCCCAAGCTTTATCGTTGTTGCCACTTACTTACTCCCAAAACCAGTCAATGACTCAACTTTACTGGCTTTGGTCAAGACCCCAGCTGGCCTGGCTACAGCGGTAATAAGGCTTTAGAGGCGAAACTGAATCTTCTTGCCGTGCATGATGACCTTGATGCGAGCTATCGAGGATTTACCCATTCCGTGCAGCTGATCTAGTTCAGCTGAAGTTATCTTCCGCAAATCCGAGACCTTATAGAGCTTGGCATTTACCAGAGCCCTTCTTGCAGGTCCCGATAAGCCAATCGCTCGCCACTCACCATCAAAGGCGTCATAGCTTGATGGATCGTCAGGGTTTGGCGCTAGTGGCTTGGGGTTCTTAGAAGGTTTGGCCATACCCCTAAGTGTATTTAGCTATTGCTTGGTTGCCATGGCGGTCAGAGTAATCGAGGGCTTTAGCCCTTCCTTGGTCTGAACCTGTCCATCGCGGTTAGTCACAAACTTTATCTCCATCGGCAATGTAGACAGCAATGCAGTCATGGATTCTTCTGAAGGAAGAAAGTCGGGGTTCTGTGGTCCCCCGAAGCCATCTTTCAGATTCTCGAGTGCATGCCACACTCCAAAGAACACTCCTCCTGGTTTAAGGTTTTCAACCAGGCGAGTAATTGCAATCGTTAGCTCCGCTTGCGGAATCTGAAGATAGGCAACAACGCCTAGATCAACCGGTGCCAGTTTGGAGTCAAAATCCAGTGCTGAGGCGTTGGTTGTAAAGACTCGGTCTGAGACGTTTTTCTCGGCAGCAAGTTTCTGACACTTTTCTAACCCGACCGAGGATAGATCGACGTTCTCTGCCTGCCAACCTCTTTCGGCGAAAAAGACAGTGTTACGACCTTCGCCTCCGGCAAGATCAATCATCTTGCCAGAGGCGAGGTCAGAACAACTTTCTTTGACAAAGCGGTTTACATCTTTGGTATAGACGTACTCATCAACCGAGTACTTGCTATCCCAAAACGCTTTGTCCATAAAACTAAAACTACTTCACTACGGTCAAGCCAGTTTGGTTAGCCGCGTTCTCCAAAGAACCACCATTAACCAATTCACCGGTGAAGCCAGACTGTTGCATTATTTCTATAGCTTGTCCTGCGCGGTTACCGGAGCGGCAGTAGATGTAGTAATCAGCTGCTCGATCCAAAGTTGAAAGCATGTCCATGAAGGTTGGGTTCTGGATATCGAACAGCTGTGCACCTTCTAGGTAGCCCAAAGAAGTTTCTTCAGGTGTTCTAACGTCAAGGACAGCTGCGTACTGACTCATGTCCATTGGCTCCTGGTTCGTGCAGCCGGTTAGGCCTGCAACTGCGAATACTGCAATAAAACTAGCTGCAAGAACTTTGAAAACCTTGGTCAATTGGTTATTCCTTTCTTATACCCCCTAGGGTATACTAGTTGTTACACCGCAGCAACCAAGCAAAGGACAACCTCGATGCAGATCGCTTCTCAAGAACTCAAAAGTGCCCGCGACCGCCTAGTACGTGCCAACGGTCAGCTAGCCGGTGTAATCAAGATGCTCGATGAAGGAAGAGACTGCACCGACATCTTGAACCAGCTCTCAGCTGCCAACTCTGCTTTGACCAAAGCAGGCTTTGCGATCATCGCTACCGGTATGGCCAAGTGCGGAAATGATGCCAAAGGAAATGCCAATCGAGCTGAGCTTGAAAAAGCTTTCATGTCGCTTGCCTAGAGCCACTTGAGCCCTTGAGAATTCGTGCAAGAAAATTCTTGCTCGCTGAACATACAAGCGCCTTTTTGTTGCCCACTAACCCATTAGAGTCAAAGCACACTCTGCAGTATTCTTGAGCAAGCGGAACCTACCTAAGGAAGTTAGAGCCCAACGCCATGGAAAAGTTTGTAATCTCTGTTGACCAGGGAACCACCAGCACCCGAGCCATCATCTTCAACGAGGCCGGGGAGGCTCTAGCCTCCGGACAGCTCGAGCACAAACAAATCATGACCCAACCGGGCTGGGTCGAGCACGACGCCATGGAGATCTGGGATAACGCGCGTGCAGTTGTAGGTCAAGCGCTCGGTAGCTTAAACATCACTCGTCACTCAATTTCCGCGGTTGGAATAACTAACCAGCGCGAAACTACCGTTATCTGGAACAAGCACACCGGAGTTCCCGTTTACAACGCGCTGGTATGGCAAGACACCAGAACTCAGCCGATTGTTGACCGCCTCGCTCAAAAAGGTGGAGTAAACCGCTTCAGAGAGATTTCGGGCCTTCCGCTAGCAACCTTCTTTTCTGGTACCAAGATCACCTGGATTCTAGAAAACGTTGCCGGTGTAAAGGAGGCCGCCGAAGCCGGCGACCTACTGTTTGGAACAATGGACACCTGGCTACTGTGGAATTTCACCGGTGGGCCTGAAGGCGGAGTGCACAAAACCGATGTGACTAACGCCAGTAGAACAATGCTGATGAATCTTCGAACCCTGGCTTGGGATGAGGATGTTGCGGCCGAGTTCGGTGTACCGCTGAAGATGCTGCCTGAAATTTGTTCTTCTTCGGAAATCTACGGGATCGTGAGCGAGTCCAGCTTGCTTCGCGATGTTCCAATCTCAGGAATCCTTGGAGATCAGCAGGCGGCAACTTTCGGTCAGGCAGCTTTCAATAAGGGTGAATCAAAAAACACCTACGGAACCGGAAACTTCCTTATTTTCAACACCGGCGAAGAAGTGGTCTTGTCTAAAAACGGTCTGCTAACCACCCTGGCTTACCAGCTAGGAAAAGCCAAGCCGGTCTATGCCCTTGAAGGCTCCATTGCCGTGACGGGTTCCTTGATCCAGTGGCTGAGAGATAACTTGAACTTCTTCCAGAACGCACCTGAGGTTGAGGCCATGGCCAACACCGTTGCCGATAACGGTGGTTGCTACTTCGTGCCAGCCTTCAGCGGTCTATTCGCCCCACACTGGAGACCAGATGCCAGAGGTGCACTAGTTGGACTAACACGCTTTATCAACAAGGGACACATCGCAAGAGCAGCGCTAGAAGCTACTGCCTTCCAGACCCTTGAAGTACTGGATGCACTCAATGCTGACTCAGGAGTAGACCTAACTGAGCTCAAGGTTGATGGTGGAATGACCAAGAACAACACCTTGATGCAGTTCCAGGCCGACATTCTTGGTGTTCCAGTTATCAGCCCAGTAATCACTGAAACCACCGCTTTGGGTGCTGCCTATGCAGCAGGCCTTGCAGTTGGCTTCTGGTCAGATCTTGATCAGCTAAGAAGTCGTTGGAAAGAAGGCAAGCGCTGGATTCCAAACATGGATGATGCTGAGCGCCAGCGCCAAATCAAGCTTTGGAAAAAGGCAGTGACCAAGACACTGGACTGGGTCGAGTAAGAAACTAGTTGCGATCCTCTGGATCAACACCGGTCCGGAAATTGGTATTCAACGCAGTTATTGCTGAAACTTCTTCCAAAGACAACTCAAAATCAAACACGTTCATGTTCTCGATGATTCTTTCTTTGGAATTGGACTTCGGGATTACCGCCACTCCCCTTTGGATGTGCCAGCGAAGAACTACTTGAGCTACCGACTTACCGTGCTTTTTTGCCATGGTTTCAAGCATCGGCTCTTCAAGAATTTTGCCTCTAGCCAAAGGTGACCAGGCCTGGGTGACGATCTTGTGAGAGGTGTCGTATTCCAAGACTTTTTCTTGGGTAAGCCAGGGGTGAAGCTCGATCTGGTTCAAAACAGGCACGTGCTCGGCAACCTTGAGGATTTCATCGATGTGGTGGGTGTGAAAATTACAAACTCCGATGGAGCGAATAACTCCATCGTTCTTGAGCTTTTCCATGGCCTTCCAAGAGTCCACATACAACAGCCCTCGCTTAGGAGCAGGCCAGTGAATAAGGTACAAATCCAAGTAGTCAAGCTTTAGAGCCTTTAGGCTCTTGTCGAATTCTTTGAGTGTGTTTTCGAAACCTAGGCCATCCATCCAAAACTTGGTGGCAACTATGACTTCTTCGCGGGGCAAACCTGAGGCCCTGATTCCTTCGCCCACTCCAACTTCGTTTTCATACATCGAAGCGGTGTCGATTAGGCGGTAGCCATTTTCTAAGGCGTGGGCAACCAAGGGAGCAGCAAGCTCGTTTTCGACCTTGTATACGCCAAGTCCCAGCTGCGGGATGGTGTTGCCATCTACCAGCGGCATCAGAGGGGAAGTTATCAATTGATTTTCAATTCTTTGTCAAAAGTAAATGTTGGCCGGCAACTTTCGTTGCCGGCCAACACTTGCGGTTACTCTACAACCGTATTAGTTTGCTGCAGCCCAGCGCTTGACTAGTTCGTCATAGTTCTGGGTTTCACCCTTAGGCTTCTCGTTTGCTAGCTTCGCAACCGGTGCACCTGGCTGATCGATCCAGTACTGCTCGTCCTGCTCTGGGTTCATCTTGACCGCACAGTTAGCATCAGGGTTCGATGCTTCTAGACGGATCATGACGTCATCCTGAGCAGCTGCAAGCTCGTTCATAGCCTCTTGAGGAGTGAACTCACCTGATGCAGCCTTGGAAATTGACTGCCACCATAGGTTAGAAATGGTTGGGTAGTCAGGAACGTTGGTACCAGTAGGAGACCATGAAACACGGTCTGGTGAACGGTAGAACTCAATGAGTCCTCCATACTTGAACGCGTTCTCTGTGAAGTACTCAAGGTCAAGGGTTGACTGACGAATGAATGTCAGAGCCTTGGCCGACTTAGCAGCGTCAACGGTCTTTGAGGTAACGAACTGTGCGTAAAGCCATGCAGCAGCGCGTCGGTTCTCGTCAGCGTGGTTCATGAATGTCCATGATCCTACGTCCTGGTAGCCAAGCTTCTGGCCATCCTTCCAGTAGGAACCGTGTGGGCTTGGAGCCATACGCCACTTCGGTGATCCATCTTCATTCATAACAGGTAGTGATGGGTCGGTAGCAGAAGCAGTGAAAACTGTGTACCAGAAAATCTGCTGCGCAATTTCACCCTGTCCTACTACACCTCCAGCCTCGCTGAAGTCCATTCCCTTTGCTGTCTCAGGTGCGTACTCGAACCAGTCCAAGAACTTGGTTAGAGCGTAAACCGAAGCAGGACCGTTTAGGTCTCCACCGCGGGCCACTGTAGAACCAGCTGGGTTACAGCCTTCAACACGGATACCCCACTCATCAACAGGTAGACCGTTAGGGCCACCTCCGGTGCCGTCACCGTTACCGGCCATTGATAGCCAAGCGTCAGTAAAGCGCCACTGTAGTGAAGGACCTGGCTGAGCGTAGTCCATGTGACCATAGACCTTCTTGCCATCGATGGTTCCATCGCCATTTACTTCGGTTGAGAAGAACTTAGCGATGTCCTCGTAAGCAGACCAGTTAACTGGAACGCCTAGGTCGTAACCGTAGATGTCCTTGAACTGCTTCTGGATGTCAGCGTCGCTGAACCAGTCGTAGCGGAACCAGTAAAGGTTCGCGAACTGCTGGTCAGGTAGCTGGTAGATAACGCCATCAGAACCAGTGGTGAAGCTGATACCAATGTAGTCTTCGATGTCCAAACCTGGGTTTGTAATCGCAGAGTCTGCCATTAGGTCAGCTACTGGGTAGATGTAGTCTCCACGCTGGTGAGTACCGATTAGGTCGGAGTCATTAACGTAGCCATCGTAGATCGAGGTACGGGTCTTGATTTCGGTCTGGATTCTTTCGATAACGTCACCCTCACCAATGAGGTCGTGAGTTACTGAGATTCCAGTTAGTTCCTTGAATGCCTGAGTCAAAACTTCTGACTCATACACGTGCGGGTCGATGGTCTCAGAAACAACGCTGATCTCGGAAACTCCAAGACCGGCAGCCGCTTCAGCGAACCACTTCATTTCAGCAATTTTCTCATCGCGGGTCAATGCGCTGAGTGCAAACTCACCATCGGCCCACTTTGCAGCAACTGCATCCACGTCAGAAGGTGTTGCCCCACCTGAGGCACAACCTGTGACTAGTAGTACCGCGGCGGCCGACATGGCCAAACCAGCGATGCTACCTTTGCGAACATTTCTATTCATTTTTACCTTTCGCATTGCCGTTGAGGAGGCCGATCTGGTCTTCTCAACATTTCTAGAACCCGAGGAATCCCCCGTGCTCCAAAACGATGAACAAAGCCTGCTCATCGAATTCTTTATCCCCATATCAGGATCACCACTGACATTGCTAGCGCTGATATGGCCCATATAACGGTGTCACTGTCCACAATCGCGAACGAGATCACCATAACTAGTGCAAACGAAACAATCGCGATGTAAACGCGCTCTGTTCGATCTGTAACTATCCCCAAAAATCCTTTGCGCCTTACCGGTGGGCGGTAGTGACCCCATATGGTTAGACCGGTGATCATAAGTGCCACTCCGATAAACACGATGGCAACCGGTGTGGTCCAAGGAATCCAATCGAACATTTACACACGTCCTAACGCAAAGCCCTTGGCGATGTAGTTTCGAACGAACCAGATCACAATCACTCCAGGAATGATGGTCATAACACCAGCAGCCGAGAGCAATGACCAGTCAATACCGGAAGCTGAAATTGTTCGAGTCATTTGGGCTGCGATCGGCTTGGCGGAGGTTGCAGTGATGGTTCTGGCAATAAGCAGCTCAACCCAGCTGAACATGAACAGGAAGAACGCTGTTACGCCGATACCTGAGCGAATCATCGGAATAAAGATGGTCAAGAAGAACCTAGGGAACTTGTAGCCATCGATCTCTGCTATCTCGTCCAGTTGCTTTGGAACTCCGGACATAAAGCCCTCGAGGATCCAAACCGCCAGCGGAACGTTGAAGAGCATGTGTGCAAGAGCTACACCCAAAGGAGTATCGAACAGATCCACTGCCTGGTAAAGCTGGAAGAAAGGAAGCAAGAACACAGCAGCCGGGGCCATGCGGTTAGTTAGCAGCCAGAAGAACAGGTGCTTATCTCCCGAGAAGGTAAAACGGCTAAATGCATACGCTGCAGGTAAAGCGACGATCAACGACAGCACAGTGTTCATAAGTGTGTAGGTGATCGAGTTCATGTAGGAACCGATCCAACTTGAATCCTCAAAGAACTGGGTGTAGCCGTTCAAGGAAATCTCGGTCGGGATCACCTCAAACTTGGACAGGATGTCAGCGTTGTCACGGAACGACATCGAGATCAACCAAATAAGCGGAAGGGACCAAACGGCCATGATCAGCCAGAACAACCAGCTTCTAAGGTCAATGCGGAACCTTGAGGTCTTCTTACCGGCAGCGGAAGTCGCCATCATTGTCGTCATTTTTGCACCTTCTCAAGTTTCGAACGCACTTGCTTTGGTTTCTTATCGAGCTTCGCTGCTTTCTTGTCTTTGAGCGTGACCTTGGTAGCACCTGGGCGCTCATCCAAAGTCAGTACTGTGAAGAAGATGAAGGAGAAGATCTGAATGAACAAGAAGTACATCAGCGAGAAGGCTCCGGCAACACCTAGGTCGAACTGACCAATAGCAATCGTGGTGAGCAAAATACTCAAGGTCTGAGTCGATGATCCAGGACCTCCACCGGTGACCACAAATGGCTCGGTGTACATCATGAATGAGTCCATGAAGCGAAGCAATAGGGCAATCATCAGCACTCGTCTTAGCTTTGGAAGCTCAACGAAGCGGAATACCGCCATGCGGGATGCGCCATCGATGGCAGCTGCCTGGTAGTAAGCCTGCGGAATAGAACGAAGTCCCGCATAGACCAGCAAGGTCACCAGAGGTGTCCAGTGCCAGGTGTCCATTACCAAGATCGTGGCCCAAGCATCGGTGGTGTCTTCGCTCAGGTTGTAGTCGAAGAACTGGTTTACGAGCACTCCACCCAAACCGATGTCGCTACGGGTGAAGATTCTCCAGGTGGTTCCAACTACGTTCCAGGGAATAATCAGTGGTATTGCAACAACCACTAGAGCAGCAGATGCCTTCCAACCGGAGCGAGGCATGAGCCTGGCTAGGAAGATTCCAAGTGGAATCTGAATAAGAAGTATCTGAGCTGAAAGAGTCAGGTTCCTGGTGAAGGCATCCTGGATGTTTGGATCGGTAGCTACTCGCTTGAAGAAATCAAGCCCCACGAACAAGCGGTTGGAGGCGCCCTGAATATCCTGCAGTGAATAGTTGGCAACTGCCATCAGAGGGATGATCGCGGTGAAAGCAACAACAAACACCACTGGCAATACTAGGAACCAAGCCCTGTTGTTTTTCTTCTTGCCATCCATGATTAGTTACCCCCTGCACTGCTCGGTGAAACAGTTGACACGGCCTTTTTGTTCATGTCGTAGACAAAAGCTCGCTTGGCATCAAAGCTGAAATTCGCCTTGGCGCCAACCTTGGCGTCGTAGCTTTCTTCTGTCTTTGCAATGAACTTGAAATCGTCCTTGCTCAGATGCACCAGCTTGAAAACACCGCGGTCTTCGACGCGGTCGATCTTGAACTCAAGACCGGATTTGCTAGGAACCAAGAACTCCGGCCTTACCCCAAAGCGGTGAGAGCCATTTAGGCCAGCCTTGGCAGCTTTACCAATTGGCTTGCCGTTGTGAGTTAGAACTGATGAGCTTGCCTCAACATCTAGGAAGTTCATACCCGGTGATCCAATGAAGTAGCCAACGAATTCATGCTGTGGCTCCAAGAACAACGACTCGGAAGTTCCAGCCTGAACCAAGGAACCCTGGTCCATAACCAAAACCTCATCGGCAAATGTCAGTGCCTCGGTCTGGTCGTGGGTCACATACACAACAGTGACACCGGTAGCCAAATGCAATCTTTTTAGACGGTTGCGAAGTGTCCACTTGAAGTTCTGGTCGATAACGGTAAGTGGCTCATCGAACAAGATCGCCGATACGTCTTCGCGAACGAGTCCTCGACCCAGGCTCACAATCTGCTGAAGATCAGAGCGAAGCTTTGATGGCTTGCGGTCAAGGTCTTTTTCGATGCCCAATAGGGCTGCAATTTCGTTGACTCGCTCTGCAACCTTGGCTCTTGGAACCTTGCGGTTCTTTAGAGGGAACTCGAGGTTTTTTCTAACTGTCATGGTGTCGTACAAGACCGGGAACTGGAAAACCTGAGCGATGTTTCGATCGTCAGTGACAACATCGGTGACGTCCTTGCCATCGATGAACACTTTTCCTTCCGATGGCTTGAGTAGTCCCGAAATGATGTTCAAAAGAGTGGTCTTGCCACAACCCGAAGGACCTAGCAAGGCGTAAGCCTTGCCGTCTTTCCAGGTCATGGTGATTGGGTTCAGGGCGTAAGTCTTTCCTCCGTCGTAGGAGTGAGCAACACCTTCTAAGCGAATCTCAGCCATTTACTTACCTCCTGAAATTGGAGCAAAAATTGCCTTGCCCGAGGTTGGCTCAAAGCCATAAAGATCTGCAGGCTCGAAGTAAGCGGTGATCTTCTTATCCAGAGCAAAATTCTGGGTGCCTTCAACTTCGATAACGATCTGCTCGCCTGATTCGAGCTTGACGTGAACGAATGTTGAGCTACCGGTCACCTCAGCTAGCTGGACCTGGCACTTGATAGCAACCGACTTAGAAGATGCTGCCTCAAGGGTGATCTTGCCTGGCTGGATACCCATGGTGATCGCCTTGGCTGAATCTGATAGCTCAGGACGAGAGAACTTGAAGCTCTCTGGTCCGAAGTTAGCTGTTTTGCCATCCACGGTTGAGGCCAGAAGGTTGATCGGTGGATCGGCCATAGCGATAGCTGCGGCAACGGATTTTGGAGCCTGGTAGATGTCCAGCGCCTTACCGGTTTGGATTAGGCGACCTTCGTCCATAACAAAGGTGTCGGTGGCAAATTCCAGTGCCTCGGAAGGCTCAGCGGTTGAGTAGATAACAATCGATGACTCGTCAGAGAAGATGCTCTGAAGCTCGGCTCGAAGCTGCTCGCGCAGCTTGTAGTCGAGGTTTGCAAGAGGCTCATCCAAAAGCACAATGTCGGCTGGTCTGGCCAGTGCTCGAGCGATAGCAACTCTTTGCTGCTGACCACCGGAAAGCTCAGAAGGCTTGCGCTTTAGGAATGGGGTAAGGCCCAGAAGCTTTGCCATCTCCTCGACTCGGGCTGCAACTACTTCCTTGGCTGGCTTTTTCTTGGCAGCCAACAAAGGAGAAGCGATGTTGTCAAAGACAGAAAGTGATGGGTAGTTGATGAACTGCTGATACACAAAAGAAACCGAACGTTGCTGGACTGGAATCTTGGTGATATCCACCCCGTCCAGGGTCACAGTTCCAGTTGTTGGCTTGACCAGACCCGCGATGATTCTCATCAGGGTGGTCTTTCCAGCTGTAGTTGGGCCAATAAGTAAGTTGATGCCGCTTTTGAAAGTGGCTGAAAGATCGTAGATGATCTCCTCTGAGTCTTGGCTCAGGGAAATATCCTTTAGGACCATCTTGGTCATACTCGAGACCCCGCTTCAATGTGGACGCCGGAAACTTCTGAGGAACTCTTGCCGGAATCCCAGCCTAGAGGTTTTTGCATGATGCTCGCCAACTCCTGTAACAGTGCGGTATTCATAGATCCAGTGAAGGCTAGGTTGCTGCGGCGGTTGACTAGGTCTTCTAGGCGATAAACGCTCTCGTTTTTGACCAAGTACTCGATTTCGGAGTCCGAAAAGCTTGGGGCGTGCTTCAGCATGGTCTCAGGCGTTACCGAAATGTAATCAAGAACGTGCTTTGCCCTGGTTCCGTAGCGAAGAAGTAGCTGCAGAGCGCGCTCTGCCGAAACTGACCCCTTGTTCTCTAGCGCCCACTGCTTCTGGGATGCATCGGTAGTTGGGTAATCTTTTCCGCCACCGATGGACATCTTTGCTGTGGACTGAACGCGGGATTTGCCCAAAAGCTTCAAAACATCAGAAGAAAGGTGCTCACCCAGTGCTCTAAAGGTTGTCCACTTGCCTCCAACCAGGCTCAAAACCGGAATCTCATTCTCAGCCGAGGTTCTAACAATTCGGTAGTCGCGAGAGATAACTCCCGGGTTGATATCTCCACTTGCTGCCAGGGGTCTAACCCCTGAGTACTTGAAGACGATCTGGTCTTTGTCTATTTGAATCTGTGGAAACACGTAAGAAACCAACTTGAAGAAGTAGTCGACTTCCTCGTCGGTGCAAACCGCAGGCTCTTTCATGTCGTGAGGAATATCGGTTGTTCCAACTAGAACCTTGCCCAAGATTGGATACATCAACACGATGCGTCCATCGCGGTTTTCGAAGAAGATTTCACGGTTATCGCAAGCATCGAATAGCTCTTGGTTATCCAAGACGATGTGTGAGCCCTTGGTGCCTGCCATGTAGCCGGTATTGAATCCAAGGCTCTGGTTTGTCATATCGGTCCAAGGACCTGAGGTGTTAACAATCACATCGGCAGTGAAGGAAATTTCTTCACCGGTGAGCTGATCTTTCAAAACTGTCTTGCCATCTTTGTGGGCGCTTGCTGCTAAGTAGTTGAAGGCACGTGCATTGCTGCCTGCAGATAGGCCATCAAACAAAACATCGAGAGCTAGTCTTTCGGGATTGTCCATTGCTGCGTCGTAGTAGGTGGCGGTGAATTTAACGTCTTTGTTTAGTGAAGGCATTTCTGCCATGGATTTTTTCTTGCCTAAGAATCGATGCCTCGGCATTGTTCCACCGTTGCGTCCAAAGGTGTCATAAAGAAGTAGTCCAACTTTGATCAAGATTGCGCCGCGCTCTTTTGGCTTACCCGATGAATGAGTGAACAAACGAATCGGAGCGCTGATAAGGCCAGAGAAAATCGAGAAGATCGGCATTGTGGTTTTTAGTGGCTTCACATAATGAGGAGCTGCCTTCAAGAGGCGATTTCTTTCTTCGAGAGATTCTTTAACCAAACGAATCTCGCCGTTCTCTAGATAACGAACACCACCGTGAATCATGTGTGAGGAAGCAGCAGAAGCTCCGGAGCAGTAATCGTTTTTTTCAACTAGAACGACATCGATGCCCTGATAGGCCAAGTCGCGGAAAGTGGCGAGGCCATTGATGCCGCCGCCGATAATGAGCACCTGAGCTTTGGGGTTTTCCCGGAGCGCGTTTAGTCGAGAAGATTCGACTGTGCTCTGGTTCATAAACTCTGCCGCTTTCTTCTTTGAAAATGCCTGAATACCAGCAATCTATTGACCCTTTGGGCCCCCTGACATAAATTTCAGCCAACTTGCACATATGTGCAATACTTTCGTTATGTTGGACGAGGTCAATGAGAAATCCAGGGTTCGCCTGGCCCTCAAGGCCGCCCAGCTTTACTACCTGCAGGATCTGACCATGGACGCCATCGGCGATGAGCTGAAGGTCTCGAGATCTTCGGTTTCACGACTATTGCAGATGGCCAAAGACCGAGGCATCGTCGAATTCAAGATTCACTCCCCCGAAGATGCCCCAAGGCGCATGGCAACCGAGATCAAAAAGCGCTACGGAGTCAACGCACATCTTGTTCCGGTTGCCGAATCAGCTTCCCCGATTGATCGCTTGGACCGTGTGGCTCTTACGGCCGCACGAATGCTCACCAACTTTTTCTTCTCCGGCATGACAATGGGTGTTGCCTGGGGATCAACTACCGCAGCGGTGAGTAGAAACTTGGCTCCGAGACCTTTGAGGGATTCAAGGGTGGTCCAGCTCAATGGAGCTGGAAACACCTTTACCACCGGTGTGACATACAGTGGTGAAATCCTTCGGCGCTTCGGTGAAGCATATGGTGCAACTGTGGAGCAGTTTCCAGTCCCTGCCTTTTTTGATGATCCTTCTGCCAAAGAAACTCTCTGGAGAGAAAGAAGTACCAAGCGAATTTTGGACATACAGTCCTCGATGGATGTTGCCCTGTTTGGCCTTGGCGCCAGTAACTCAGAAGTTCCAAGCCAGGTTTACACAGCCGGCTATCTAAGCCCCGATGATCAAAAGAGCCTGAACGAAGGAGGCATCGTGGGAGATATCGCAACGGTGTTCTACCGCGCCGATGGCTCATCAGATGGCATAGCGCTAAATAACCGCTCCACAGGTCCTAGCCTTGATGTTATTCGAGCGGTTCCAAGAAAGATCTGCGTGATCGCAGGTCCTTCAAGACTTCCAAGTCTCAAGGGTGCCCTTGCTGGCAAATACATTTCGGATTTGATCATCGACGATGGCACCGCAGCGGCCTTGCTAGAGGAGAACTAAATGGCAAATCAAGAAAACCAAACAGGTGGCGTCATTGTCGTGGGAGGTATCTCGATTGACCTGGTGGCCTTTGCGGACAAACTTCCTGCCCCAGGTGAATCCATTCTTGGGAGTGATTTCAAGATCATCCTGGGCGGTAAAGGCTCAAACCAGGCTGTTGCGGCAGCCCTAGCAGGAACTACCAGCACCCTGGTTAGCTGCGTTGGAACCGATGTTTTCACTGATTTTGCAACCGACGCCCTTGAGGATTTTGGGGTTGATACAGCGTTTGTGAGACAAGTTGAGGGACCTACCGGCATCGCTCACATCAGAGTTGCCGCCTCCTCCCAGAACAACATCGTGGTCATCCCGCTGGCGAATTTCAAGATCACCAAGGCTCAGGTGGATGATGCCTTCGAAAAACGCCCAAATGCCAAAGTACTTCTTACTCAGCTCGAGATTCCGTGGGAAGTAAATCGTCACGCCATTAGCCTTGCCAAATCCCAAGGACTAACAGTTGTTCTGGACCCAGCACCTGCTTCCAACCCCGAGCCAACTGCCTGGGATCTAATTGATATCGTGACCCCTAACGAGTCAGAGGCTCACTCACTAACGGGTATAGAAGTAACAGATGAGCAATCGGCCAAACAAGCCGGCCACTGGTTTCTAGACAAAGGCGTTGAAAACGCCATCATCACCATGGGTGGCCAAGGAGTTGTGTTGGTCAACAAAAAAGAAACTAGATTGTTTGCAGCTCCCAAGGTTCAAGCAGTGGACACCACTGCTGCAGGCGATGCATTTGCTGGTTGTCTTGGAGCGCTGCTTAGCGAGGGAGCTTCCCTAGAGGAAGCTATTGAGGTGGCCGTGAAGGCAGCATCGATCTCAGTCACAAAACTAGGGGCATCGTCTAGCTTGCCTACCAGGACCCAAGTTGATGGGTTTCAAGTTTCTTAGGCAGCCGAGTCCAAGATCCAATCGAAACCCAAATCCAACATACGCCTGTCTGATGTGACCAGCGTTGCACCTCTAGATTTAGCTGTTGCCAGTATGAGGCGATCAAAGGGGTCATGCCTTACGAGGCTGGGTAGGAAATAGGTTTCCAAAGCATCCTCTACTCGCAAAGGTAAACTTCCCAATTCGTGTTCTTTCAATAGAGCACCAAGTGGATGGGAAAGCTTGATTTTTCCGAGCATGTCCTTGATTGCGATTTCAAAAACTGAAACCGGTGAGAAATAAACTTTGCTCGCCCGCGCTAGAAGTCTCTGAGTCTTTTTTCCAAACTGGTTGGGATTGCTAAGAAGCGAAAACAGTGCGTTGGTGTCCAGGACCAGCACTAGTCCATGTACCCAAACTTGCGCCAAATCTCATTCATGTCCTCATCCAGCCGGTCCCAAGCTTCCCAGTCAAAGCCTTCAAAGTACTTGGCAGTAACCCAGAGGTCTCTGGGGAGCGTCCTGGCTTGGGCAGCCTGCTTTTCATCCGGCGTTAGGGCAACCAACTTCATAAGCGGTTTACCAGAGCGCGAGACGATGACTTCTTCACCCTGGGCAACATCGTCCCCGAGCTTAGACAGGTTGGCCTTGGCGTCGCTTATGTTCACTGTCCTAGTCATGACTTCAGCATAACTCTGCGCGTTTGAAGCTGACAAGAGCGAAAGAGGCGGTGTTTTGGAATTTGCAGAAATTGAATTCATGTCAAACAAGCTAGAACAAGTCTCGTTGCAATTTGTCGCACTTGGAAAGTTGTGGATAACTTACCTGAGGCTCCAACTAGCCAACAGAGATAGTGATGGCCTTCATAGTCGAAGCATCAATGTCCTTCTTGAGCTTTTCAAGAAGAGCTGGCTCAACCGGTGAGTCAACAGTGATAACCGATAGCGCCTTGCCACCTTTTTGCTGCCTTGCAATCTGCATGGCAGCAATGTTGATCTTGGCATCGGCAAAGGCCTTGCCGTATACGGCAACAATGCCTGGGCGGTCCGAGTAAACCATGAGCACCATGTGCTCAGCAAAGGCCAGCTCAACGTCGTAGCCGTTGATGCCAATGATCTTCTCGTGACGCTTAGGACCAATAACAGTTCCCGATACCGACACCACAGACCCATCGGATAGCACCGCCCGAAGGGTGGTCATGTTCCGATACTCTTCCGAGATCTTGTTTACGGTGAGCTTGACCTCAACACCGCGGGCTTCAGCTAGTAGCGGCGCATTTACGTAGCTCACCTGATCATCAACCGCCGCCATGAAGATACCCTTCAGGGCAGCAAGCTTCAAAACCGACACGTCGTGAACCGCAATCTCGCCACGAACTTCAACCTCAACAGAAACCAAGGAAGCATCGGCCATGCCGAAGAGCACTTGGCCCAACTTCTCAGCCATAGAAATACCCGGCTTCACAGACTCATCGATCTGTCCGCCGGCAACGTTAACGGCATCAGGAACCAGATCCCCAGAAAGAGCAAGCCTTACCGACTTAGCAACCGAGATACCAGCTTTTTCCTGAGCCTCGTCAGTTGAGGCTCCAAGGTGAGGGGTAACGAGGATGTTAGGCAAAGACAGCAAAGGAGATCCCTTAGGAGGCTCGTTGTTGAAAACATCGAGCCCAGCCCCAGCAATGCGGTTGGTTTTTAGCGCCTCAAGTAAAGCGTCCTCGTCGATGATTCCACCGCGCGAGCAATTAACAATACGAAGCTCTTTTTTAGCCTTAGCAAACTGGGAAGAACCAATCAGCCCCGTGGTCTCAGGGGTTTTAGGAATATGGATTGTAATGAAATCACTTTGCTCCATCACTTCATCCAGGGAAACCAAAGTCACATCCATCTGCTCAGCCCTGGCAGGAGTGACATAAGGGTCAAAACCTATAAGCCTTGCCCCAAAGCCAGCAAGTCTTTCAGCAACCAAAGAACCAATTCGACCTAAACCTACGATTCCGATGGTCTTGTCGTATAGCTCAACGCCAGTAAATTTGCTTCTTTCCCACTTGTCTTGCTTTAGGGAAGCATTAGCATCCGGGATGTGACGGGCTAAAGAGAGCAAGTGCCCAATTGCAAGCTCAGCAGCCGAGATAACGTTCGAGGTTGGAGCATTCACAACCATCACACCAGCAGCAGTTGCTGCCTTTATATCTACGTTGTCGAGTCCCACACCAGCTCTAGCAATAACCTTCAGCTGCTTAGCAGCTGAGATTGCTTCGGCATCCAACTGGGTTGCGGAGCGAACCAGAATCGCACTTGCCGTAGCAAGCTCAGCCAACAACACGGCACGGTCAGTGCCGTCAATAGTTTTGATCTCGAAATCAGGACCAAGGGCAGAAACCGTGGCAGGCGAAAGCTCTTCGGCGATTAGGACGATTGGCTTAGGCAAAAGGTGTTCCTCAAGAGGGCTAGAAAAAGGGGGAATGCTTCAACTGTGAAGCATTGGGCTCAAGTCTAGCTAAAAGCCCACTATTTCAGGATTCTGATTTCAACTCTTCGGGGTTGTGGCCCTGGGAATGAAAGCCCCTCGGGGCCAGAAAGACCCTTGTAATAAATCCAGCTTTCAACTCCCCGCTTGCGCAGGAACTCTGAAACCGTGAGCGCTCTTTGCGTGGCCACGTAGCGCTCAAAGATGGATCCAAGCCCTGAGACGGCAGCAAATCCAGTGACAGCTATGCGAGCATTCTCGGATTTTGCTACCACCGCTGCTTCCCGAAGCTGTTTTCTCACCTCTGGTGAAAGAGTCCACGAATTAGGAGTGAAACCAAAGTTTCCTGAAATCCGGATTCCCTTCAGGCGCTTTGCCTGAGAGATCTTCGAAACCTTAATGGTTTGGGCTTTGACGATCTCTGGGACCAGACTCTTAGAGACACCGGAGACTACAGCGTTGCTGGTAGCTGCTGTTGCACTGAAGGCACCAATAGCTTTCTTCACAGGAACCTCTATATAAGACGTATTGGAATTCACTGGAACCTTTAGCTCCTGGATTAGATTGCCATCTAGGTCAAGTAGCCGAACTGTCACAGACATCTGCTCCCCCATAGACGGTGGCTTGTTGAGCTTGATTCGAACTACCGAAGAATTCCCGGTGCCAGATGCCCTAATACTCACTGCAGAAACTTCAGCCGAAGGTGGTGCAGAAGAATTGTTAGAAGTCGGCGGAGCTGGAGCTGGAGCTGGAGTTCCGGCAACAATATTGGACCATGATCCTGCATTGACCGAGTTTCTTGCTCGAATCGCTACCGGATAAGAAGTGCCATTTGTTAGGCCTGTAATAACTAGCGGGCTGGAGCGCGAAACAGTGGTGCTCCAGTTTGCGCCACCGTTTGTTGAGTATTCGTACTCGGAAATAGCAGCACCACCAATACACCTTGGCGAAGTAAAGGACACCGACAGCTGAGAATCCCCTGCAGTAACAGCCGAGATAGTTGGAGCTCCTGGGGCCGTGGCCGATCCGTATCTGAAACATGGATTAGCGCTTCCCAGGTTTGTGACCACCCTGACTCGATTTTCGCCCTCAGCTGCAGCGGGAGTAGTGAATTTTAGAGAGGTGGCGGTGTTATTGGTCACCGCGACCTCAACTCCGTCAACATAAACCTTTGCATTCGAGAGATTAGCGCCTTGCACTGTGACAAGATCGCCACCGGCCGTAGGACCCCGTAACGGGTTTAGATTCGAAATCGTGGGTACGTTAGCCGAGGAACTGCAATAGATATTCGCGTCTGGCCAATTTTCCGCAATAAACGAGTCAAGTAACACATTACTCAAGGCCGGGTCAATCAGCCCACAGTATTGGACACTTTCGATGGCTGTACTGCCACCAAACGCGCTTGATGAAATTGATGTAATGCCTGGTTTGCCAGTGCCAAACAAAACTGATTTCAAATAGGGGTTGTTGGCAAATGCGTCGCCGCCAATTGTGGTCAGTCCAGGGGGAATATTGACACTAGTAAATGACCTACTGTCTTCCATAGCGAAGAAGGCCCTCTCTCCAATAGATTTGACATTAGGGCCAAGTGTTAGCGATGTCAGCACTGATCCATTGCTAAAGTTCGCACCAAAATTCACGTATCCGTTTCCAATTGTCAGTGCCGTCACTGTTTCATTAAAGACGTATTGATTCAGCGTCAATGTGTTCACACCGCTTGCCGGACCTTGAATATTTGCCGACGTCAACGAGCTTAGCGACTGAAAGGATTGGGGCGAGATTGAGGTCACCGAACTTGGGATGTCGAGAGTGGTTAGTCCGCGCAGATTTATCAGACCATAGTTGATAGTCGTGACGGTTGTTGGCCAGACGATCGATGTCAAGTAAGGATTCGACATTGGAGTGTTATCGGATACACGCCAAGGCACAAAAGCACCATTTCCAATCGTGATGATTCCTTCAGGGATAATTGCTTCACCGGCACACTGATGCGCCCCCCTACCAAGTTCCGTTCCGGTTATGGACAATCTGAACGTTGTATCGGTAACTTCAGTGGCTTCCGCAGTTGCAGTTGCATTAGAAGTCTTGGAACAGATCAGCTCATAGGTTGCTGCCTGTCCGGGAGTTGGCAGATTCGAAAGCCCTGTGGCAACAAGGGAGAATGCCACTACGATTCCAACCACTGACAGGGTTGGAAGTTTTGGGCTGACTTTGACTTCCCAAGGTAGGCGCATGTTGAGCTTTTCTCCCCTAACTTGGCAGTTCTCAGACTGGGTCTGTAATTTGGTATGAGATTACAATATTGATAAGCCGTTATCAAATACAAAAGGTGTGTCTAAACAGGCAACTTGGTAAAATGAACAGATGGCAGCAGCTAAGGAGCCAACCACCCCTGTTTCAGGGGGGTATTCAGCGCACAACGACCGCAGCAGAGCAGCTTTTCTTCTGGACGGTGTCCAAGTCCTGAAAACTTTCGGGCCTTTTGCCACAACCGCCCAGATCCAGTCAGTCACTGGGGTTTCTCCTACAACCCTCTACCGGTACTTCAAGAATCGCGAAGCATTCTTATCCGAGTCCTTTGGTAGCGTCTGGGTACCGTGGATCCAAAAATCTCTCGACCAGGCATCAAAATTCGATGATGGGCTAATTGCCTTGGTTCTCCCAATGAGAATGATTTTGGGTCTAAAACAAACGAATCCAACCCTTGCGGCAATAATGGGGCACAAAGACTGGCAAGTGGAAAGTGCCTTTCCGGAATTCCAAAACGACTGGGTTCAGCACTACAAATCACTTGTTAAAACCGGAGTCCTGCCCGACGAGCAAGCGGACGCTAGGATCCTTCCTTTTTCGGGGGCGATGTTGGCTCTAGTAAAAGGTGCCTTTCAAGGCTTGGATCCAGTACGAGCAAACGAAGGGTTTAGGGTGGCCCTTTCCATGCTTAACCTAAGCAACGCCCAGATAAAGAAGGTTATGCAGGTGCCGCTTCCGCTGGAATAAGAAGAAAAAAAGTCACAGCGCGGCATTAGAGAAACCCGAAGAAAAATCTAGCTCTGGCCTGAGGTAAATTCAGGATGCAATCAACCCTTGTTCCTGCGCCTAGAGTTCCAGAAGCTAAAAACCCCGAGGCAAACAGGCACCAAGGCAATGGCTATCCCATTGCCATCAATCAAGACCCAGCCCACCCAGACCCCGGCGGCTATCGATACCGTGGCCAAGACATAGGTAAGCACTTTGGCCACAGGAGATCTAAACCAGGAAAGCACGAATGCTCCTAGGCCAAAGCTCAATATTGCAAGCAGGATTAGAGCCACCGTTAGTGCGAGACTTTCCATTTCTTACCCTTCCTTTGCTAGCTAGGCTTTAGGTTTTCTCACTATAGCTACAATCCAAAAAACCAGCCCAACAAAGCTCACCAAGAACCCCAAGGGAATTGCTGATATCAGGTACCAAAGATAAACAGCCCCAGCGCAAGTGCTCTCATCAAAGGCGTTATAACAGCCAATAGAGAAAACCAGCCACAGAACAACTGGAGCAAAGGCAATAACTGGCCCGGCAACCATAATCCTGGTCGCCCAAACTCTCATTCTTGACTTTGGCACCATGGCTACAAGCTACTCCCAAAACTGTCTTTAGCCCCTAGGCCAATTCCTATTACACTCAAGCTCAACGAAAGCTCAATGAGGAGGCCCCAAATGGCAAGACCATATACCTCCGAGCGCCCAGTCGAATACCCGGCTAAACCCAAGGCCATTCGCTCCAAAAAAGGGCTAGCTAATCTCCCCAAGGGCCCAAATGCCCTTGGAGGACTACTGACCCTAAAGTTTCTAAGCGATACCCCCAAGTTCTTGCTTGATCTTCAGAACAAGTACGGGGACACTGCCTCCTTTTTTCTAGGAGGCGAGCTGTTCATTGCCTTCTTTTCACCAGAGGGCGTCACCGACGTCCTGGTGAAAAAGCAGCACTCCTTTGTCAAGGGAGTGGGCTTTGAAAGAATGCATAAGGTCCTAGGCAAAGGACTACTCACAAACGAAGAGCCGGTGCATCTTCGGCACCGCCGAATGATGCAACCGCCCTTTCACCACGGGCAACTAAACGACTACGCCAAGAACATGAGCGCAATAACCAAAAACCACCTGGCGAACTGGCAACTGGGCCAGCAGGTATCAGCCAACGAGGAAATGATGCGGCTGACCTTCCAGATCGTCGCACAGCTTCTATTTTCAACAGATATAGATAAGTACGCCGAAGGCGTCCAACACCACATGGGAGTTGCGATCGATCGCATCGAGCGCACCATGCTTCCAGGCCTAGACAAATTTGATGAAAGCCCGATTCCATATTTCAAAAAGTTCAAGGAATCGGCCGAATACCTAGCCGATGTTGCCGAAGACATCATCTCAGAGCGGGTAGCAAGCGGCAGCCACGGAACTGATTTACTCGGCCTATTACTAGATGCCAGGGACGATGAGAACCAAGCCCTAAGCCACGACGATGTTAGAGATGAAACCCTAACCCTGATTCTTTCCGGCCACGAAACAACAGCCAACGTCATGACCTGGGCGCTTTCCTACCTTAGAGACCGCGACGATCTCTGGGAAAAACTAAGACAGGAAGCTAATCAGTATCTACCGGATGATCAACCACCGGAGATAAGACAGGTTCTTTCAGCACCAACAGCCAAAGCCATCTTCCAAGAAGCACTAAGACTTGCTCCCCCGGTATGGGTATCGCCAAGACGAGCCATAGAAGATATAGAGGTAGCAGGAGTAGCCGTTCCCAAGGGAGCACACGTTCTAGTTAGCCAATACGCCAGCCACCGATCAGCCAAGTTCTTTGAAGATCCAGCTAAGTTCTCACCCGAGAGATGGTCAAACGACTACGAAGATAGCCTTCCCCGCGGCGCATACTTCCCTTTTCTAGCAGGAACCAGAAAGTGCCTGGGAGATCAGTTTGCATTACTGGAAGCACACATCATCTTGCTAGAGATGGCAAGAACCAAAAGACCTAAACCAATAGCTAAAGATCTCCCCACAGCAGAACCAAGAGCAACCTTTAGGCCCAAGGGTGGGGTTCCATCCATTGTTGTTGGCTAAAGCCAACAACAAGCTAAAAAAACTAAAAAGAGCTAGTTATTGCAGGTACAAAGCTGCTCTTCTGGCACTCCAGCTAGAGCCTCTTCAATATGCTCCCCACAACCAGACCAAGTGATCTTGTTACAGGTCGAGCAGTTAACTGGTGAACACATGGGTTCCTCCTATAGAAATGTTTACCTGGGATAAGTGTGTGCCCTGGGGGGGTATGTTACCCAAATCCGTGCAAACCCGAAAAGGAAAAGGGTGAGGGTACCTTTCATCGGAAGGACTAGCACCTGATGAGCTCTGGCATTAGCGGCCTAGATCTCGAATTGGTTTGATAGCTCTACCAATTCGGGATCTGAACGCTTAAATTCCCGTCCGCTCCTCGCTTCAGCAACTAGTTCCTTCATCCGTCTTACTACACCCTGTTTAACTGAATCTGAAATCCAACTTGGATAAGGCAATCTTTCGACATCTTTTCCTTGAATGTTCCGAGTGTGGTTAATCACACCCTTAAGAATCTCTGTCGCAAGATCGGACAAGCACCAGCCGAATATAAACCACAGTTCATTTTCGGGTACACCATCTCGCAGAAATGCGCATGGCGCACCGCTGTCAAGTATCTGGCCCTCATCGAGAATTTTCATGTTGATGGTTGAAGAAACTAAGGACCAAGTCAGCCCAGCTCGCCCAAAGTACTTGCCCCCACCCACACCATGCAAGTACCAGCTTCCGTTTCGTTTGAAAGTAAGGACCGCATCTCCCTCATCTTTCCAATAAACAACAAACTTTGGTGGACGGTAAATGATTCCAGACATTGCCTTGTTATACGGCAAGTAGTCTTCGTTTGGAATAGAAATCCTTCTAGGAATATTCAGTGGCATGACTTTTACATTTCTTCGAGTCTGGCCCGAGGCTTCAATGTCCTTAAACTTTGACTGCATCTGTTGGGATAGCTTGTTTAATCGGGCTCTCTCTAGCTCTCTGCGAAGAGTAATTTTTTCCTCAAAGAAGATAAACTCTGTTGGCTCAATAATGTGACCGTCAACAATTTCTCGGACGAACATTTTGTTGTCGCCAATAGTCATGCCGGATGTGCAAACCACGTAATCTCCTACGGTGGCACCTGTAAAGTACTTTGCAAATCTGTCGTCAATCTTCCAGGAAAAATTGCCAGTAAGTTGCATCTGTCTTCTATGGATTGCTTTACCGTCCAGAGATATTGAATCGGTGGACATACTTCGTGTTGCATCAATCACCAGGACTGTTTGGTCTGTTTCGTCAGAAAAGTATTGAAGGTGGCGAATTTCGCAGGTGGCTTGATCGAGTAGTCTGTGTCGAAGTCCTGCCATAGTGTTAATCGTCAGAAACGTGTCCGAGGAGAGAAACAAGAGCTTGCCCCCCTCGACGAGCATCTCTAAAGCGGCCGCAATAAAAAATGAATAGGTTTCCTTCTTTAGCTTGTGCGACTTCCAGCTTCCAAACTTTCGATCAAGCTGATCTTCAATATCTGGGTTGAAGGTACCGCCAAAGGGTGGGTTGCCTGCAATTAAGTCGAAGTGATTGTTTAGGAATGGAACTAGAAAGAAGTCTTCGTTAACTAAATTGTGCTTCTTTATTTTTCCATAAGAACTCTCGAGCCTCGAAATAGTTCCTGCGTACAACTGCGGGTCCAATTCGACCCCGAAGATTTGATTGCCAAAAATGTAGTCCAGGGTAGTCTGATCACGATTTCCGTAATACTCAATCAATTCTTCAATCATTGCAACCAGAAAGGAACCCTCACCGAAACTCGGCTCTAAGTACCTTCCTGATTTCGACCAATCTACCTTTGCCTCTGCCAGAACCTGATCCGCTAACTTTTGAGGAGTCATGTATTGGCCAAGTTGCCGTTTTTTGATTCTCGATGCCTTAGCCTCAACCAATATTCATATCCCGCTGGTCTAGATTCAGTTGTGAGGACTCCTCGTACTCCCTCTTGAGTTCTTTAAGCTTCTTACTTCGGGTGAGTCTGTTTGCAATCAATGTTTCGTCGCCTTTTTCCTTGAGCTCAATCAGCTTCTCGATTTTATTCGCAAGGCTGAGAGTCTTGGATTTGTCCTCCGAACTCATTTTCAAGTAAAACTGTTTTTCCTTGAGCATCAGCTGTCCAGGACCAGAATCGAAGCTCACTACATCGAGATGATCTAACATATCAACAAGATAGACCCTAGGTACGACACTTTCGAGACCTTCTTGATCTGTCACCTGCATTTTGATAATGAGAAGATAGTATGAGTCTATTTTGCGCTCTAGTAATGCTTTTAGTACTTTGTTGAGAGCAACAAGATTAGGGTTTCCTCCTTGGTCTGAATATTCACCGGCCTTAACGTTAAGCGGATGAAAAACACCGTTGGACTTTATCCAAACGTCACCCATCGATCGATCTGCCAGTTTGCCATTTTTGTCGCGCAGGTAGCCAGTATCCATTTCTCGACTCAAGAGTTCAGTCGTCTTTTCGTCGACGTAGTCCGCGATTCTATGACCTTTTTCTTTGCCTCCAAAAATTGAACGAAACGCGATTGACCCAACCTCGTCATTCCAGAAATCTGTTGCTAACTGTTTGATTTTTCTTTGATCTGCAGAGTTAAGCATTTGCCTCCTACTGTAATCTCAAGATACGTCCACTAATGGCAGCGCGCTCTTGAATCTATGATTTAACTCTTGATTGAAGATTGATTATTGGGACTCCAGGGGGAATCTGGCCTTGTTCTCATACTTAAGATCCTGAGGCACGTGCCACAAAAGTGATCATGGTTATCAAGGACTCCTAGTCGTTTTGGGGCTTGGCCCTGGTTTACTGATTGATCTTGAACGAGTTAGAAAGCAAAGCCTGCTTATTTAGGGCTGCTAGTCTAAGCAGCCCCTACTTCTGTCGCAAGATGTGGCTAGTCTATAGAGACAGAGTCGAATCAGGGGGAACAGTGATTCCAGTACCTAAGCCAGCAGTCCTTGAGGAAATTAGCCGTGCGCTTGAGGAAAATGACGGAGTCTTAGGAAAAGTGGCTCGTGTTATGTCTGAAGGTGTTACTTCTCCTACAGTCATGGCTCAAATGGGCGCTGGGGCTAATGCAGGCGCTGCAGCAAACCTTGCTCGCGTAGTCCGTTATGTGAAAGAAGGTGTTCCACCGAGAGCGCCGTCTGTAGCAGCTAGCACGGCTCGATCACTCGGTGGTGTACTTAGGGACAATCCGGGACTTTCCGCAGAAGCAATCAGCTACCTTCAAGCGCTTCGTGATCTAGCCGACGCTGTCGAAAAAGATGATGAAGCTGTTATTGGAGAGCAGGCAAGGCTGAAGGAGGCGTCAGAGGAGCTAACTGACAAAGTTGAAAAGCTTGGTGGAGTTTATGTCTACACATTCCCCACATACTTAAAGATTCCTGCCAAGTATGACCCTGAAAGGTTCTGGCTAAAGATAGGCCAGACCGGCCGCGTTGTAAACAAGCGAGTTTCAGAGCAGCTTCGGTCAACCGCGATGCCAGAGGACCCTGTGATCCTAAGGGTTTACACAGACCCTACGGGTGAGTCGGTAGGTTCTGATGTTGACTACGTTGCTTTGGAAAAGAAGTTTCACAAACTCTTGATGTCGGCCGGGCACTCCAAGACATCTGCTAAATCTGGTGGAACAGAGTGGTTTGCAACAACCCTTGAGTTTCTAGATGAAATTGCAGAGACGCTAAAGCTGGACATCGAAACTAGAGACGCTGAGTAGGTCGAGATGACTCGCTACTACAAATGCGCGCTAGGACAAGGCGCGGCTCACTTCCCTCAGGCTTCTGGGGAGTCCTGGGTTGGAACTGGATGGCTTGAAAATCTTGATCTTTCCGGAAAATTCCATGACAACTGGAAGGACTTCAACAAGGAGTTCATTCCTATTGCTATGACCGAGTATGGGATGAATTCAAAGGTTTCGGCAGGTTTGGCTTGTGGGCAAACATGGACTCTGTGTTTTGGACTTGGTAGGAATGATCTGATTGTTAGCCCAAATGGGCAAGGTCAGTACCAAATTGGGCGGATAACAGGCGACTACTACTTCCAGGCGGGTGGTCCACTTCCCCACCGCAGACCGGTGGATTGGGTCTCAGGTCTAATCGATAAAAACGTATTGTCAGATGGACTTAGAAGATCGCTAGCCACTCAAGGAACTGTTACTCGCCTGGAGGAGCACGCCCAAGAAATAGAAAGCCTGCTTGGGCCTACTAACAGACCAGAGCTAATAGCTTCTAACCCGGACGTTGAAAACGCGTCCTCCTTTGCACTAGAAAAACACCTCGAGGAGTTTCTGGTTGCCAACTGGGCCAACACTGAGCTTGCCAAGAATTACGACATCTTTGAGGAGAACGGTGTGCTGATTGGGCAGCAATATAGCACCGATACCGGAAACCTAGACATTCTTGCAATCAGCAAGGACAAGAAAGAGCTGTTGGTCATTGAACTAAAGCGTGGCCGCGTTTCTGATGTTGTCGTTGGTCAGATCCAGCGCTACATGGGATTTGTCAAAGATGAGCTCTGTGAATCGGGTCAAACAGTGCGGGGAATCATTATCGGGCTTGATGATGACCTCAGGGTTCGACGTGCACTCTCTGTTACACAAGGAATTGAGTTCTATAAATATGAGGTCAGCTTTAAGCTGACAGCCAGCAACTAATCTCACATTTGCCGCTCTTGAAACGAAAAACGGACTCGAATTTTCTGTGCTTCTGTAGCATATTTTTATTGGTTCGTGCTAGCGTCAAAGAGGCATCAAGAGTTCAGCACTAAGCCTTCCGGCTAGCTGAACGGCAACCCTTCCATCATTGGGTGCCCCCGGAAGAAGATGCGGTCAATGCCATAAGGCATTGGCAAGGTGGGGCTTTTAGCCCCGAAGCTATCGGGGCTTTTTTCTTGCCCTGAGAAAAGAGGCATCAAATGCATTACGTAGAAACAGCAATTGGAGTTGCAAGCCAAGCATTCGATGGAAAGTGCAGAAGTTACGACCCGGGGCACGCTCCTCACTACATACAGTTACGCAAGGCCTTCGAGTCGACTCGAATCCCTGCTACGTGGATTGGTATTGAGTCGCCAAACACAGTTGTGCTTTCAATAGAAGGAGTTGTTAGATCCTTCTGGAATCATCACGCGGAGACAATTCAGGATCTAATTACTATCCATTCGGATAGCAATTTAGCTTGGTCTGAGGACTTCCGAGTTCTGATTGTGGGAACTGCAGACTCCGAGGGTTTTGCGTTCAGCTTTTCGAGGCAGCCTATAGAAGCATGCGCTCAATAACACCTCAGCTCAAGTCAGAATCTCAACCCCTGTTGTTTGAGAAAGGTAAATACAGGGACCGACGTTAAGGTTCGAGGTAAAAGAAAAGCCCCGGGGAGGATAAAACCCGGGGCTTTTCTACTGACTAGAGAGAGAAACGTCAGTACACGGAGCAACCATGTATTTACACAACTAGGCACTAGACCTAAGGCCAGAAGGAGAATGACAAACCCCTGACTTACTTTCAAGATAGAGGTAGCCACCGACATTCCTGAGTTCAAGCTGTAGGGCGGAAGTCAGGGTCCCTCTAAACCCGAGCAAAAGCCCACATTAAGCGGGTTATTTGGGCTGCTGTCTTGTATTTGCGCTATTTGGCTCCCTCAACCACCTAACCCCCGCCCCCACACTCACAACCACCAGCAAGGCCATCAAGACCTGGGTGGCAAGGATGATGCTTGGGTATTGGAAGTTCCATTCGAATGGTGAGGTGTGCCGGGAGTAGATACCAAAGAAAGCCCATACCAATACAAGTGAGTATGCCGGTGAGGAATTCACCAGGGCGGTTGCTGTGCCAATGAGGGTTGCAACCACCAGTATTGCTATGGTCCAGCTCTCAGCGCTAAGCAGGTATCCATCTTGAAAGCCAAGCTGGACCAAGAAAGATGAGATGTTGGCGATGGTTGCAACCGTGACCCAGCCGAAGTAAATCTCGAATGGGAGCCTTACCGAGATGGTTTGCTCGAAGGTGGTTCTTTTGGCAGTTGTCACCTTGTTGATTTTGTATAGGCAGATAAGTAGCCCTATAAGAATCAAAGATGATAGCCAGAGCAGCTCTAAGCGCCAGGCAATGATCCAGGATCCGTTGAAGATGTTGGCTGCTATAAACCAAGGGGTGATCTTGGTTATTACCTCATTGTCTTGAAACAGCTGGGTGAAGGAATAGATGGTAAGGCCCAGGTATATAAGCCCCCAGATACCGAAGGTGAAATCAATGGGTGCAAACAAGGTGGTGTATTTATCGGATACTCCCCCAACAGATAGCCCACTCAAGGGAAGTGCTGAGGCAACCACGTTCATCACCAGCACGAAGCCAAAGCTTGCAAGGGCTGCGATGCGTGCTGGTAAGGAAGAGGTCATACCTAGAGCCTAACTTTCTATGGACTTGCTAACAGCTCCACTACTGCTGTTCAAAAACCCATTGTTCTGCGCTTACTATCAATTCATGCCCTCAAACCCCAACCAATTGATTGAGCTCAAGGTAGCTGGCCGCTACCGGATGCTCCCGGTTTGGGCAACAAAGCTTTCCTTTGAGGTAAGGCCAGGACTGAAATTTGACTCTCGTGCCTGGAAGCTATGGAAGCCTTGTTTGCTGTTATTGGAAGAGATCGTAAAGAAAGAAAAGCTCAAGGTTTCTTGGGTGAGGATTCATTCACACTTTGGCCTCAAGGGAGATATTCCCCATGCCATGGGTTGGTGGGACCATGAGCAAAAGGCTATGTTCCTATGCCACTTCGACAAAGAGACTCTGCTGCATGAGGTAGGACATGCACTAACCAGCGGTTACCACGGAGATCCTTGGGCTAAGGCAACAGCAAGACTGTATAAGAAGTATCTAAAAGGCAAGATCTATTCAGCTGCAATGATCCAGCTAGCTCACTACCTGTCGGGTAGAAGGGTATACAAAGCCCTCTTTGGCGAAAGAGCCCCTAAGGCTCCGGAGATTCGCAGTATGTGGAAAGGGCTTGTACCTTAGGCCAACTGGGAAACAGGTAGCATTTTTTTAATGAGAACTTTGGGAGTAATCGGGCTGTCTTTGGCGATCATAGTCTCGACCTCGACTGTTTCAGCAAGCTCTGCCGATGAGGTAGGCACCGATTCCTCGATGATCTCGAAGCCGGTCTCCATCGTTGCTTCGGAAATCTCTCCCCAGTCAATCTGGTCAGACGGTTTGTACGCGAAGGTTTCTTGGGAGAACTTAGATCCAAAACTAGTAAGAGAAAGTGCTTATAGGCAGGTTCTTGCTCGCTTGCGCGCATCTAAGCCCATGGGTGATAGCTGGATACATATCCACACTAAGAACGCAGATCCAAAACTCTCCGCAAATACTCGGGCTGACCTGAAGAAGATGATTGGTTTTTACTCCAACATCAAGTACGTGAAGGATTACACCGTCATTTGGGCCCACCCCAAGGATTTCAAAACTCTCCCCAAACTGCTCTGTGACAAGTTTCAATTCTGCGAGAAGCTCAAGCCCAAAGATTACTGCGAGGTCAACTACAGGGCGGACTTTGAAGTTAACTGCTATCCAAAGACCGATACAAGTCATCTTCTGCAGATGTTCAACCATCATGGGTTTACGCACTTTATTCAAGAAAGAGCATCTCAGCCCGGCGTACCTTATGGACCAAACTGGTTCATAGAAGGTACGGCGTCTTACCTTGGACTTTTCTTTGGAAAACTTCCTCAAAACGGAGCGGCGGATGTGGGAGCTTATTTGTCATGGGCCAAGGATTCGATCTACGAAGACCAAACTGCCGTAAGGTTTGCTAAACCCGCAACCCGTAAAAATTTCATTGACGGAATGATCCAGAGCGCAAAACACGGTGAGAAGGACGCAGAATCCTCCTACATACTGGGCTACTACTTAGGCTCTCTGGCGACTGAAGTTCTCATTGCTGTCTACGGTTACGACAAGTTCGTGGAATTCTTCAAGTCGCTAGAAAGGGAGGAGTTCTATAAGTCTTTTGAACGCCACTTTGGGCTAGACCACCTTGCTTTCTACGACAAAATGGCTTCTTATGCGGTCTATAGGTTCAAAACTGACAATCCGTTCTAGTCGTGATTAATGGAATTTGGATGATCCTCCCCGGAAACAGAGTACGTCGTTAGTGAAAGAGCTCCCAAGGCTCCAGAGATAAACAGTATCTGGAAGGGCTCGAAGCCTAAGGGCCGATAACTTTTCCACAGATTGCCCTAGTTGCTGTATTCAGAATACATTCTGAACTATACTGCTGGCATGAGCAAAGCAATTTATGAAGTTCAGTCTTCGGAGCTAAGTCGCAATCCCCTGAAGGTGTTTTCGGCTGCCGAACTAAATCCCGTCACCGTCACAAGAAGAGACGGTGAGGATCTGTTGATTATGGCCAAGGCCAGAGCCGAGGATAGCTCTGATTTCATGGTTCATGCATCCCGCGTGATGTCAGCTTTGGCTGACGAGCAGGGAACCATAGTCGAGCGAATGATGAAGCAGTACCCGTGGATTCATCCGTTGGATGATCACTGGCGCGCTGTCTGTGTCGATGACCTAATCAAAACAACTATTTCTTCGGTGTCTATGAACGCACCGGATGCCGCTATGCGCAAGCTTTCTTCCTGGAGAGAGACGGCTTACGCAACCTCAATGGGCTGGGGCGAAGAACCCAAGGAATGGCTTGAAAAGCCAGTCCGGGTGAAGCGACCTAGACGCCTAATTGAGAAACCGTAGACCAGTACCAAGGCCGTATCGAAAATCAGACTTCGAAATCTTTTTCACCTCACCAAAAACTGAGAAAAAGTGGAATGATCTTTTTGCCACTAGGCGAAGCGACCTAACTTCCGCTTGGGAGTTTCTAACAAACAACCCAACGCTCGAAACACCACTGTTTTCCGAATTGGAAGGAAAACTTGCAACCGTTGAATTCGAAGGAATGCTGTACCGGCGCTACCAGCTAAAACTGAGCCTGACCCATGGCTCGAGAATTTGGTACTTTATCATTGGCAACCAAGTCCTAATTGATGAGGTTTTTACTTCTCACCCAAACCAGACCAAGTAAGGCCAAATGCTACTTGGCTGCCATGATCCAGTTAGCTAGACGCCAGGCCTCTGGTTTTCGAGTCCCTGATCCATCTTCGCTCTTGCTGCTTGAACTCCAGCTCGTTCGGAGACTTCTGGAACACCGACCTGCCAGAAGGCTCCGCCTTCTGTGAAGTCTTTGGCTCTTACCTTGGTCACAATCACTGCCGTTCTGTCAGCGGCGCGGGCTTTGACCAAAGCTTCCGAGAATTCGCTAAGCCTTGAAACCTCAAAGGTCACAGCTCCCATTGATTCGGCGTGAGCTTTGAAGTTCACTCTTATATCTGTTCCGGTTCCGGTGGAATCGGAAAGCATGTTGTTATAAGAGGCGCCGCCCTGGCTGACCTGTAGTCGCTCGATGACGGCGTAGCCTTCGTTGTCACAAACCACCAGAATCATTTTGTGTCCAGAAAGAAGCGAGCCGTAAATATCTGAGTTCATCATCATATACGAGCCATCCCCCACCATCGCGTAGACCTCGCCTTTTTCTCTGGCCATGGCAGCTCCCCAGGCACCGGAAATTTCGTAGCCCATGCAGGAAAAGCCATACTCGCAGTCGAAGGAGGCTACGGCCTTACTCATCCAGTTGATATTCAGCTCTCCGGGCAATCCACCGGCTGCGGTCAAGACATAATCTTCTGCCGTTGCACTCTCATGAACTAGACCAACCAGTTGGGCATAACTTGGTGGCCAGATGTTGTCGTCGGCTACCCGTGAATCAACAAAAGCCTGCAGCTCAGATTTGAAGGACCTGGACTCGGTAGTCCAGGCTGAATCGGCAACCCAAGAGCCTAGTTCCTTAGTTAGTTCGCTAAGAGATTCTCTGGCGTCGGCAACCAGCGGTAGCGCCTGATGCTTCACGGCATCAAAGCGAGCCGCGTTGATGCCGATGAATTTTGCATCATCGGCAAACAAAGTCCAAGAACCGGTTGTGAAATCCTCGAGCCTGGTTCCAACTGCCAAAACCAGATCGGCCTTGGAAACTACCTTGTTGGCAGCTTCGGCTCCGGTGACTCCAAGCGGGCCTGCGTAGGCTACGTGGCTTGCCACCAGGGATGATTTTCCAGCTACGGTTTCAACAACCGGGATGCCAAACTTCTCGGCGAAGTCAGCAAGCGCTTTCTCGGCGAGTGAGTAGTGCACGCCACCGCCGGCGATGATTACTGGCTTCTTGGCTGCCTTGATCTGGGCTACCGCCTTGGCCAACTGGCCAAGGTCGGGCCTTGGCCTGGCAATTTCGCGCAAGTTAGTCTCAAAGAAAGAAACCGGGAAATCGTAAGCATCGGCAGCAACGTCCTGGGGCAAACCAATAAAGGCAGGTCCGCAATCGGCTGGATCCAGCATGGTCGCAACCGCCTGCGGTAGCGAGCTTAGAATCTGGGCCGGGTGAGTGATGCGGTCCCAGTATCTGGAGACCGAACGGAATGAATCGTTGACGGTAATCGATGGGGTGCCAAAGTGCTCGACCTGCTGCAGTACTGGATCCGGTAGTCGCGATGCAAAGGTTTCACCGGCAATAAACAAAACCGGCAAACGATTGGCCATGGCAACTCCCGAAGCGGTCACCATGTTGGTGGCTCCCGGTCCAATCGAAGAAGTGGCAACCAATATTTGCTGGCGACGCTTGGCTTTGGCGAAGGCTGCTGCGGCAAGGCCCATGCCTTGTTCGTTCTGGCCACGCCAAACCGGAAGCTCTTTTCTATGCATCTCTAGTGAGTGACCGAGGCTGGTGACGTTGCCGTGACCGAAGATTCCCATCACACCTGGAAACAGTGGCAGGTTCTGACCATCAATTTCGATGCGCTGGGCGATCAAGTATCGAACAATTGCCTCAGCGGTTGTTAGCTTGACTGTTTTAATGCTCATTAGATGGCACTCCCAAGGTCACGGACTTTCTCCCAGGATCGTGATTCCCAAGAGTTGATAAGGGCCTGCTGAACGCTAACGACGTCAACAGCTTCCTTGAAGCTCGGAGAAAAAGGCTTGCCGGTTGCCAGCGATTCGAGGAAGCTGTAATCCTCGATAGCAACAAAATCCTCCAAGCCAATTGCGTTGGCTTGACCTGGAACGAAGTTGGCGTGGAACGGGAACCGATCGCCACCGTAGATGGTCTTGTAGCCTGAGTTCTTATCTTCGATTAGCTCGTAGTACTGCAATTCGTTGAGTTTTTCTAGGTTCCAGGAGATCGCTCCCTTGGTTCCATAGACCTCAAAGGCGTTCTGGCTCTCAGGTCCAACCATGGTCCTGGAAACCTCAAAGGTTCCGGTGGCGCCGTTTTTGAAGGTGCAGAGCATTGAGGCAAAATCCTCGTTTTCAACATTTCCCTTTGGATCTTCTGGTTTACCTCTGCCGTAGTGACCTGCGGCTCCGGTTGGAATCGGACGCTTAGGAATTGTGGTGTTTTTCATACCTATTACCTCGGTGATATCCCCGATTAGGTACTGGGCCATAGATACCGAGTGCGAAAGGATATCGCTGGTGACACCGTAGCCAGCCTGATCCATGATGAAGCGCCAGGTTAGAAGTCCCAGCTCATCGCTTCCATACATCGACAAGAACCTGCCGCGGTAATGGGTGATTTCACCCAGTGCTCCAGAATCAATCAGGTTCTTGGCGTGAATAACAAGCGGTGCCCAGATGTAGTTATAGCCAACACCGGTTGCAACACCAGCTTTTTTGGCAGCAGCTAGAGCTGCAACGGTTTGCTCAGGCTTTCCACCGATTGGCTTTTCGCTGAAGATCGCCTTGCCGGCTGCAGCAGCTGCCTCAATCATCGGAACGTGAAGCATGTTTGGTGCGGTGACCCAAACGGCATCAACGTCGTCGGAATTAATCGCCTCGCGCCAGTCTTCAACCGCTCGCTCAAATCCAAAGTCACTGACTGCTCTTTCGCGCCTGGATGGTTCGGTGTCAGCGCAAACAACCAGCTTCGGGTCAAAGGAGCGTTTTGGGAACAGTGAGGGAATTCGAAGCACCGAGCGAGAGTGAGCCTCGCCCATCCAGCCCAAACCAAGAACAGCGATACCGATGCGTTTGTTCATTTGCCGTGTTTTCCTTTTTCTATTTTGAGCCGTCGCGATTTGCGAGCGCTTTGTGAACCAAGTCTGCGGCGCGGGACACCGCTCCAAAAGTATCCGAATTCGCAGGGTACAAAAGCGACCTTCCGGCCACCAGCCCACGAACATTTGGAATTCTCATGCCAGCTTCCCAGCGACCAAACAATTCACTGTCATCTTGGGTTGGTTCCCCACCCAGCATCAAAACAGGAAGGCTAGTTGCCCCGGCAACCAGCGCCATTTGCTTGCTGGCTGGAACCTTCAGCCAAGAGTATGCCGAGGAGGAGCCAAGCCCTGAAGCTATGGCCACCACCTTGGTTAGGGCCTCATCGGATGGATCCAGCACGGCGGTGCCCTTTTTGTCTTTTCTGTACGGCAGCGGCTCAATCAGGGAAAGCAGCTTCCTGTCGGCAAGCTTGGTGGAAAGGGCGGCAACGGTTTCGATTGTTCTGGCAACCCCGGGGTCTGAGTAATCAATGCGAATCAGGGTCTTTCCCCCATCGAGCCCCATGGACTCGATGTGTTCGGCGTCATAGGAAGTAAGCCGGTCATCTAATTCCCAGCTGGCACCAATGATGCCGCCGCGGTTCATGGTTCCAATTGCCAGCTTGTCATTTAGTGCTCCAAGAAAGGCCAGCTCCTCGAGAATATCGGCACTTGCCAATACCCCGTCAACTGCCGGATTGGCAAGGCCTGAAACTAGTCGCTCCAGAAGCGTGAAGCGATCTGACATCGCTACTGGATTGTTACCAATTGAAATCTTGCCCCGAGCGGTGTGATCGGCGGCCAGGATAAGTAAATTACCGTCCGGGCTCAGTGCCTTTCGACGACGTCTTGCCTTTAGTGCATCAACCAAACTGTGCGGTTCAAAAACCCTCGCATCTAGAAGTGCTTGGTAGTGCTCTCTTTCAAGTTTCACGCTGCCCCCGCTAACATTTTCTCTAGCTCTGATACGGTTGGCATCGCATCGGCGCAGGTCAATCGTGTTGCAACAAGTGCTCCGGCGGCATTGGCAAAGGTGCCAATTCTTCCTAAGTCCCAGTCATTGATTAATCCGTAGCAAACCGCTCCGCCAAATGCGTCGCCGGCTCCAAGGCCACAGACAACCTCGACCGGATGAGCTGGGATCACTATTTGCTCACTAGCTGATTTGATGAGTACTCCCTCGGCTCCAAGCTTGATTATCGCAAGTTTTACACCTGCTGCAAGCAGAGCATCGGCGGCTTCGATTGGGTCAGTTGTGCCAAGAGCCACCTCGCACTCTTCCAAGTTTCCAACCACGATGCTCGCTAATGCGATTGCGGAAGTAGCCATGGCACGAGCGTCTTGCTTAGAAGCCCAAAGCTGCGGCCGGTAGTCAAGATCCAAGATGGTGTGAGAATCAGATGCGCGAAGCCCCATCCAGCTAAGGCAAGTCTCGGCAGTTGTGCCTTGAGATAAAGAGGTCTGGCTAATCCAAAGAATCTTGGTTTCCCGGACCAGCGAGGCGGGCACGCTGAGGCTATCGAGTTGGGTATCTGGCGCCGCTACCCCACGGTAGAAAACCACCGTTGGGGTTTCAGGCGGTGTCAGGGCTGCAAAAGCCAGCGGGGTCTGGGCGTTTTCGACTGTTCCAACAAAGCTGGTGTCCACGCCAAAGGATTTGAGTTTGTTGATCACATACTGCCCAAAGGAGTCGTCTCCGACCTTGGTTGCAAGTGCTGATGCAAGCCCCAGCTGGGCGCAGGCAACTGCAACATTGGTCGGGCTTCCGCCAACCGATTTGGTGAAGCTTTGCTGGGAGTCAAATCCGGCGTTGGCTTCTTTGGCGTAAAGATCTACGCTCACTCGGCCAACACTTAGAACATCCACGATTTGTTTTCTCTACTTCGAAACCAAAGTTGGTGCAACGGTGTTTCTTAGGTAGTCCATTGAAGTTGCTACCTGATGAACCGGACCTTCACCTTCGGCTGGAAAACCAGAAGTGAGTGCGGTGTCTTGCTCGATTACATACCAGCCTTGGTATCCAGCATTTTCTAGAGTTTGGATTACTCCCATGATGTCAACATCGCCCTGGCCAAGCGGTGTAAACAAACCAGCCTGAGTCGCGGCCATCAAAGTGACCTCTCTGCTCAGAACTTTTGGAACCATTGAAAGCTGAACGTCTTTGAGATGAACGTGACCGACTCGTTCCATAGCGTCCTTGGCAAACTGCACTGGGTCTTGTCCACCGATGGCCGTGTGTCCGGTGTCCAAGCACCACTTCACGTCGCAAGAATCCAAGAATCGATGCATGTCCGCTTTTGTTTCCACAATGGTTTGAACGTGTGGGTGGAGCACTTGATCAAGACCGTGCTCTTGGCAGATCTCATCAATAATTCCAAACATCTCAACTGCATGTTTTTGCTCATCAACTGACAACGCTCTAGGAAGGGACCAGTCCCAATCCTGAACGGCAGCCGAAACAAACTTGGTGGCTCCGGCGATTTGGAAGAGCTTTGCTGTGGCTGTGGCGCTATCGATGGTTGCCTGACGCTGAGATTTATCGTGCACCACCACTGGAGTAAATCCACCAAGCAATTGCATCCCGTAATTGGCTAACTCATCTTTCACCGACGCTGGATCGGATGGTAAAAATCCAGGGGCGCCAAGTTCCGTGGCGGTAAAACCAAGCCCCTTCATCTCACTGAGAACACGCTCAGTGGGAAGCATCTCGCCCCAGCCGGGAACCTCGCAAATACCCCAGGAAATTGGTGCTGAGGCAACACGGGATAAAAAGTCAGACAATTGGGACCCTTTCGTTGGAACGTTCCAAAAGTATGCCAGAATAAAGGCACTTTCCGCAACACCACAGCAAGCGAAGCCAAAAGGGGGTCAGATCTTGAAGGTCTTGGTCATAGGTTCAGGTCGCATGGGCGCCATCCGCGCCGAGGACCTAAGCGAAAACCCAAAGGTTAGCAAGGTGCTGATCACAAACCGAAACCCCGATCACGGTATGGCACTGGCTCAGAAGTTTTCAGCCCAGTTTGTGCCCTGGGACTTACTTGGTTCGATTGAGGCGGATGCCTTCGTGGTTGCCGTTGGAACGGCCGCCCACGAGCAGGTGCTTTCCAAAGTACTCCCCCACGGCAAGCCTGTGCTTTGCGAAAAGCCAATTGCCGCAAGTCTTTCTGGAACCCGAGCCGCCATCGAGTCAGCAGCAAAATACGGAGCCCCGATGCAGATTGGTTTTCAGCGCCGCTTTGATGAAAACATTCAAAAAATGAAACAGCAAATTCACTCCGGTGAAATTGGCACTTTGTATTCGCTGACCATGACCGCACACGATTTCACTCCCAGCGCCAGGGAGTTCATTGAAGGCAGTGGCGGTATCTTCCGCGACATGCACGTTCATGATTTTGATCTGATTCGCTGGCTCACCGACACCGAAGTCGAAACCGTTTTTGCCACCAAGTCTGTTTTAGAACACCAGGACTATGCCGACTTTGGCGATGCCGACACTTCGGCGGTGGTTGCTAAAACCACTTCTGGCGTACCCGTGATAATTTCTGGCACCCGTCACAATGGACTCGGACAAGATGTCAGGCTGGAAGCCTTTGGTTCTAAGAATTCAATTTCAGCTGGACTGAATACTCGAACCCCGCTTCATGATCTGGAGCAGCAACTAAAGCTAAATGTGAATCCGTATCTGGGATTTGTCGATCGCTTTCGAGATGCCTTTCGAAATGAAACCAATGCCTTTGTTTCATTCGCCAGCGGTGAAATAGCTAACCCCTGCCCAGCTGATTCCGCGCTTGAGAGCCTGCGGATTGCCGAGGCCTGTGAGTTATCGGCATCAAGTGGCAAATCAGTGCGCGTAGCTGAGGTTTTGTAGCCAACAATGTCCACAAGCAAACCAACTATTCACGACGTGGCCTCATTGGCCGGAGTGTCCAAGTCGCTGGTGTCGCTGGCTCTTTCAGGGTCAAAAAAAGTCAGTGAGAAAAGCCGAGAGCGGATTCTGGCAGCCTCGGAAAGCCTGGGCTACCGCCGAAACGCAGCCGCTAGGTCCCTGGCAGTCCAGCGCAGCCAAACCATGGGGGTTTTGATTCTTGACCTGCACAACCCCGTCTTTGCTGAGATCTTGGATGGGGTTCAGTCCGAGCTTCGAGACTACGGATACTCCACCATGCTGGTGACCGGAGGTAAAGACCCCGTTCTTGAAAAAACCGAGATTGACTCTCTGCTGCAGTTTCAAATCGAGGGTCTGATTCTGATTTCTCATCGACTAAGTTCCAGGGAACTCACGAAAATTGCCAATGAGGTGCCAACGGTGACTGTGACCCGGGAGGATGTGATCTCTTCGGCCCTAGATACCGTTTGCAATGACGATGTTGCCGGAGCCAGGCTGGCAGTTGATCACCTAGTTTCACTTGGTCACTCAAAGATTGTTTGCCTGAGCGGTGGCGACAATCCGGTTTCTCATTCCAGGGTCCAGGGATATCGTCTGGCTATGCAGCAACATGGTAGGCAAGCTTTTTCCAGTGTTGTTTCCGGAGGACTCACCGATGCCACCGGATACCAAGCAGCGATTCAAGCACTCAGTCAAAAACCAACTGCGCTGTTTGTTGCCAATGACATCGCAGCCATGGGTGCTATCGCGGCCATTGAAGAAGCCGGTCTATCAGTTCCAGCAGATGTCTCGGTTGTTGGCTATGACGGAATAAGTCTGGGAGCGCTTCGAAGTGTGAATCTGACTACCATCGCCCAGCCCCTTGATGAGCTTGGTCGACTTGCAGCAAAAGCTCTTGTGCAAAGAATCAAAAACCCCGGGAGTAAATCTCAACACATCCGAGTTTCATCAAAGCTTGTGGTGCGCGGCACCTCCGCTGCTATCTAGCTTCTTCCTTGAAGCTTTTGGCCCAATCCCGAAACCACTCAAGGCATTCAGGGTTCGCCAGCGTTGAGCTATCTCGCTCTGGCCTGCCAGAGATGATATCGGCCAGCGCTAATTCGTTTAGCTTGCCATTTCGAGTTCTTGGCAAATCCGGCACCGAGACAATAAGAGAAGGAACGTGGCGGGGGCTGGCGTTATCTCTCAGGCTGGATTTGATCATCTGGATAAGGCCTTGATCCAGCTGATCTTCGGTCACAACGAACAGCACGATCCTGGTGTCGCCATCAAAAGGCTGAGCTACCGCCAGTGCACCGGCTATTTGGGGCAGATTCATCACCACCCGATAAATCTCGGCGGTGCCAATTCGTACTCCCCTGGAGTTCAAGGTGGCATCCACCCGACCAAGAATCTCAAACCCGCCAGAGCTGGTGGTTCTGGCAAAATCCCCGTGTGCCCAGACCCCTTCAAATCTCTCGAAGTAAGCAGCGCGCATCCTTGCGCCAGAATCATCACCCCAGAATTTCAGCGGGACGGTTGGGAAATCATTTCTACACACCAGCTCGCCATCTTCGCCCGGGGCAACTTCTTTTCCATTCTGATCAAAGATTGCGATATCTAACCCGAGAGCTGGTCCTTGAATCTCTCCCCTGACCACCTTTTCTGTTGGCACCCCGAGCACCAAGCAACCGCAGACATCCGTCCCACCGGCAATCGAAGCTAGAGCCACCGAATCCGAAACTGATTCGGCAACCCAATCAAAGCCGCTTGGTGAAAGCGGGGATCCGGTGGAGGCTATGGTTTTCAAGTTTTTGAGGTCGAATTTTGATTTAGGAACCAGAGCCCGTTTTCTCCAGCTGTCTATCAAGGCAGCCGATACTCCAAGAAATGACACTTTTTCTTCTTCTGCTACCGACCAAAGCTTTGTTATTTCCGGATAGCTAGGACTACCGTCAACCAACACGATGGTTGCTTGACGCCCAAGACCCATTACCAGCCAGTTCCACATCATCCAGCCGCAGGTGGTTGAGTAAAAGATACGATCTCCTGGATTGATATCCAGGTGATAGCCCTGCTCGCTGAGAACCTTTAGGAGCACACCGGCAGCCGAGTGCACTATGCACTTAGGTTTGCCGGTTGTGCCACTGGAAAACAATATGAATCCCGGATGAGCAAAATCTAGTTTTTCAAACTCCAGCTCGGCACCGCGGTGGGGCGCTAGAAATTCTTCCCAGCTTTGGTGGGTGCCAGAGCCCCCTACAACCACAACCTGTTTGATAGTTGGCAGCTCCGAAACAACTTGGTCAATTTTGTCTAGCAGACTGAACTTTTTTCCCCCGTACTGATATTCAGCGGTGGTAAGCAAAAACACTGGCTCAATCTGGCCGAAGCGATCAATAAGTGCTGCTGGACCAAAATCTGTCGAGGCGGTGCTTACTACCGCGCCTAGGCTCAAAGCTCCAAGTGCCAAAACCACAGCTTCTTGAACATTTGGCATCCACGCCACAACCCGGTCACCCTTTTTCATACCGCTGGCCAAAAGGCCCGCTGCGCAGGCCGCCACCTCAGATCGGAGTTGACCTCGGGTTAGGCAACGTCTTGGGGCATGCTCGCTTAGCTCTACCAATACCTCTTGATCGAAATCTCCGGCGAGCAGGGTTTCAACAATGTTGAGTCTGGCCTCTTCAAACCATTTAGTTCCGGTGAAATTTGCTCCACTTCGAACCAAGCTGCCTTTTTGTCCAATGATGCTCAAGTCATCCCAAGCCTGCGACCAAAACAGTTCGGTGTGTTTCACCGACCAAGCGTGAAGCTCTCGGAAATTTTCCATCCCGTTTCGTTCAATAAGAGATTTGAGCAACATGCTCCAAAGCGTAGCTGGTTTGGTTCCCTTTGCTCAAAAGCATTCGGGTAAAACTATTAGCTAACCTGAAAGATAAAGAAAACCCCCGCCGAAGCGAGGGCTTTGCTTTATTTGAATCCTTGTTGGGATGGTAAGGCTATCTTGCAGCCGAACCCTCCTTGTAATCATCTGAGTTCTTGATCCAGGAGAACAGTTTTCTTAGTGTTCTACCAACAGCTTCGATTGGGTGGGCCTCGCCCTTAGCGCGTAGCGCTAGGAACTCAGGTCCTCCGGCATCCTGGTCGGCAACGAATCGCTTAGCAAAAGCACCGTTTTGGATATCGGTTAGAACTTCCTTCATGCGGACCTTTACCTCAGGTCCAATAACGCGTGGGCCTGAGATGTAGTCACCGTACTCAGCTGTGTCAGAAACTGACCAGCGCTGCTTGGCAATTCCACCTTCGTACATCAAATCAACAATGAGCTTTAGCTCGTGAAGTACCTCGAAGTAAGCAACCTCTGGCTGGTAGCCAGCTTCAGTCAAAGTCTCGAAGCCGTACTGAACCAATTGGCTAGCTCCACCACAAAGAACAGCCTGCTCGCCGAACAAGTCAGTCTCAGTTTCCTCAGCGAAAGTGGTCTTGATGGTTCCGGCGCGGGTTCCACCAATTGCCTTGGAGTAGCTAAGCGCTAGCTCCATTGCCTTGCCGGTGGCATCCTGCTCAACGGCAATAAGGTTTGGTACTCCTCTTCCGTCAACATACTCGCGACGAACGATGTGTCCAGGTCCCTTAGGCGCAACTAGGAAAACATCGATGCCAGCTGGTGGCTTGATGTAACCAAAGCGAATTGAGAATCCGTGACCAAAAACCAGTGCGTTTCCGGCTTCTAGGTTTGGCTCGATTGACTCGGTGTATAGATCGCGCTGACGAGGGTCCGGAGCAAGCACCACGATGACATCTGCCCACTTGGCAGCATCTGCAGTGGAAAGAACTTTTAGACCCTGCTCTTCGGCCTTGGCCTTGGACTTTGAGTCTGCCTTTAGACCAACGACAACGTCAACGCCTGAGTCTTTGAGGTTTAGCGAGTGAGCGTGACCTTGAGAACCAAATCCAATAACGGCAACTTTCTTACCCTGGATGATTGAGAGGTCGGCGTCCTTGTCGTAGAAAATTTCTGCCATTTGTCTTTTTCTTTCTCCTTGTGTGTCTCAACCCACGACAACCGAGGGTCAAAGTGTTCTTTTATTACTTACTTAGAAATCTTTTCGCTCATTGACTTTGATCCTCGGCCCATAGCCAAGACACCTGATTGAACCAGTTCCTTGATGCCAAATGGCTCTAGGACCTTCACAAAAGCTTGGCACTTAGAGGCTTCTCCGGTGATCTCGATGATTAGCGCGTCTGAAACCACGTCTATAACTCGGCCCCTAAACAGGTCCACCGCTTCCAGCACCTGGGAGCGGTTGGTTGCATCGGTCTTTACCTTTACTAGGAAATGATCACGCTGAACAGCCATTTCTGGCTCTAGTTCGACGATCTTGATCACGTTGATCAGCTTGTTTAGCTGCTTGGTGATCTGCTCAAGGGCAAGGCCTTCTACCTGAACCACAACTGTGATTCGGGACAGGCCTTCAACCTCAGAAGCTCCCACAGCCAAAGACTCAATGTTGAAAGCACGACGGGCAAACAGACCCGCTACGCGGGTCAATAGACCTGGCTTGTCTTCAACCAGCAGTGAAAGTACGTGTCTAGACATCTTTACTCCTGCCCATCCCAAACTGGAGCTGCGTCTTTAGCGAACTGCACCTCGTCGTTTGATAGACCCGCTGGAACCATTGGCCAAACCATGGCATCTTTTCCAACTACGAAGTCGATAACAACCGGCTTGTCGTTGGTTTCCATGGCTAGCTTGATAGCCGCGTCGACTTCTTCCTTCTTAGTGACTCGGATGCCAAGGCATCCGTAGGCATCGGCAAGCTTTAGGAAGTCCGGAATCATGATTGAGTCCTGACCGGTGTGCAGGTCGGTGTTTGAGTAGCGGCCGTTGTAGAACAGCGACTGCCACTGCCTAACCATTCCCAAAGAAGAGTTGTTGATGATGGCAACCTTGATTGGAATGTCATTGATCGTGCAGGTAGCAAGCTCCTGGTTGGTCATCTGGAAACAGCCATCGCCATCGATTGCCCAAACCAGTCGCTCAGGCTGTGCAACCTTGGCACCCATAGCTGCAGGAACCGAGTAGCCCATGGTTCCAGCTCCACCTGAGTTCAGCCAGGAGTTAGGTCTTTCGTACTTGATGAACTGAGCCGACCACATCTGATGCTGACCAACACCGGCGGCAAAGATTGCCTCAGGGCCAGAGAGTTCACCAATTCGTTCGATTACGTATTGGGGGGAAAGCATGCCATCTTCTGGCCAGTCGTAGCCAAGTGGGTAGCGCTTTTTGAGTCCATCAATAAACACCCACCATTCCTTTAGGTCTGGCTTTTTGCCTTTGGTCTTGGCCTCTAGTTCTGCGTTTAGCTCCTGAAGAACTTCTTTTAGGTCTCCAACGATTGGAACATCAGCGTGACGGATCTTGCCGATCTCAGCTGGGTCAATGTCGATGTGGATGACCTTCGCACCCTTTGCAAAGCTCTTGGCATCTCCGGTGACTCGGTCATCAAAGCGAGCGCCAAGTGTAATAAGAAGGTCTGATTTTTGCAGCGCAGTCACAGCAGGCACGGTTCCGTGCATACCCGGCATACCAAGGTTCTGCGGGTGAGTATCAGGAAGTGCGCCTCTTGCCATCAATGTTGTCACTGCAGGAGCTCCAGTTAGTTCGGCAATCTTGAGTAGCTCCTTGTGAGCTCCGGCACGGATAGATCCACCACCGATATACAAAACCGGCTTACTCGAGGAAAGAATCAGATCAGCTGCAGCAGCGATCTGCTTGCCGTGGGCCTTGGTTGTTGGCTTGAAGCCAGGAAGATCGATCTTCGGCGGCCAAACAAACTCAGCCTTCTGGTTCTGAGCATCCTTGGCAACATCAACCAAAACAGGTCCAGGTCTACCGGTAGTTGCAATCTGAACTGCAGCTGCGATAACTCCTGGGATATCTTCTGCCTTTGTAACTAGGAAGCTGTGCTTGGTGATCGGCATGGTGATACCGACGATGTCAGCTTCCTGGAAGGCGTCGGTTCCAATGTGAGTGGAAGGAACCTGACCGGTGATCGCGAGCATTGGAACCGAGTCCATGTGGGCATCGGCAATTGCGGTCACTAAGTTTGTGGCACCAGGGCCAGAGGTAGCAATACAAACGCCTAGTTTTCCAGAAGCCGAGGCGTAGCCTTCGGCAGCGTGACCGGCACCTTGTTCGTGGCGAACCAGAATATGCCTGATCTTCTTCGAATCCATCAGTGGATCGTAGGTGGGCAAGATTGCACCACCGGGCAGACCAAAGATGGTGTCAATGCCTAGTAGCTCAAGCGATCTAACGATTGCTTGAGCACCGGTTAGGACCTCATTTGGCATTTAAGTTCTTTCTCGTTGTCTTCTCTAGAAATACTGGTTTTGGGTCTGCTGGGTTATCCACAGTAGGCACCCTCGGAAGCCGAGCGCACCACCTTGGTGAATTTAGCGAGCACACCTTTTGTATAGCGTGGTGGAAGTGGAACCCATGTTTTCCTGCGGGTTTCCAGCTCTTGCGCATCAACGAGTAGTTCGAGCGAACGAGCTGCGATGTCGACCCGAATAAGGTCTCCATCGCGAACCAGAGAAATCGGACCACCTTCGGTCGCCTCTGGAGCAATGTGTCCGATACAAAGGCCGGTTGTGCCGCCTGAGAATCGTCCGTCTGTCAATAGTAGAACATCCTTGCCCAGTCCTGCACCCTTGATTGCGCCGGTAAGGGCCAGCATCTCGCGCATTCCAGGGCCTCCCTTTGGGCCTTCGTAGCGGATAACCACCACATCCCCCTTCTGGATTTTGCCTTCTGTCAGAGCCTCCATGGCTGATGCCTCGCGGTCAAATACCCGAGCTGGTCCTTCAAAAGTCTCGAGGTCAAAGCCAGCTGTTTTAACAACCGCTCCTTCAGGAGCCATTGAGCCCTTCAACACTGCAATGCCTCCGGTTTTGTGGATTGGGTCATTCATCGCTCTGATGATCTTGCCGTCTGGATCTGGTGGGTTAATGCCCTCTAGGTTTTCGGCCATGGTCTTACCTGTCACGGTCATAACATCACCGTGGAGAAGTCCCGCATCAAGCAGTGCCTTCATCAAAACTGGAACTCCGCCAACGCGGTCTACGTCGTTCATTACAAACTCACCGAATGGCTTTAGATCTCCTAGGTGTGGAACCTTGTCAGAGATGCGGTTGAAATCTTCTAGCTGAAGATCAACTTCTGCCTCGCGTGCGATAGCTAGAAGGTGCAACACAGCGTTAGTTGAACCGCCGAAGGCAACAACCACTGCAATTGCGTTCTCAAATGCCTTCTTAGTCAAGATCTGTCGAGCGGTAATTCCCTTATCGATTAGGTTCACAACCGCTTCACCGCTTCGCTCAGCCCAGGTGTCACGTCTTCGATCTACCGAAGGAGGCGCAGCCGAGCCTGGAAGGCTCATGCCGAGAGCTTCTGCAGCACTTGCCATGGTGTTAGCGGTATACATTCCGCCACAAGCACCTTCGCCAGGGCAAATTGCTCGCTCGATGCGATCAAGATCTTCTTCGCTCATCTTGCCGGCCTTGCAAGCACCAACGGCTTCGAAGGCATCAATGATGGTCACTGGCTTTTCGGTGCCATCGGTTAGCTTGACCCAACCAGGAGCAATCGAACCGGCATAGAGAAACACTGATGCAAGATCCAATCTTGCTGCTGCCATCAACATGCCAGGCAGAGACTTATCGCAACCAGCTAGAAGCACGCTTCCGTCAAGGCGCTCGGCCTGCATAACAACCTCGACGGAGTCAGCAATTACTTCGCGGGACACTAGTGAGAAGTGCATACCCTCGTGGCCCATGGAGATTCCATCGGACATCGATATGGTTCCAAACTGCATCGGGAAACCATTGGCTCGCTCAACGCCAACCTTGGCGGCTTTGGCTAGACGGTCCAAAGAAAGGTTGCAGGGGGTTAGTTCGTTCCAGCTAGATCCGATGCCGATTTGTGGCTTTACCCAGTCGGCATCGCCCATTCCAACAGCCCGAAGCATTCCGCGGGCTGGAGCCCGCTCAATTCCGTCGGTAACGGCAAAGCTTCGAGGTTTCATGTGGTTGGTCATGCCCTTAAGTCTAACTTGCTACTTGAAGCCTTGGCATGGGGAATATTTGGGCAGGAAGGTCCGAAATAGCCTGAATAATAGGTCTTGATGTCAAACAAAACCCAGCCAAGCTCGTTGGAGCTTTATACCCTTGCCGCCGAGAGGTCCTCGAACGCGGTTATTGACTCTTACTCGACTTCCTTCGGGGTTGCCACCAAGCTATTGGCTCCCGAAATCCGCCAGCACGTTAGAAACATCTACGCTCTGGTTCGAGTCGCCGACGAGATCGTAGATGGCGCTGCCGCAGAGGCAAGAGTTGGCGGCGGAAACGTTGAGCCATCGGTAGCTCTAGATACCCTCGAAGCCGAAATCTACAAAACCCTAAGGTCTCACTTTTCAACCAACTTGGTAGTTCACGCTTTTGCAAAAACCGCCAACGAAACTGGTTTTGCCCGAGGCATCATCGAACCATTCTTTGCTTCGATGCGCATGGACCTGTGGCCACGCAAGCACACCCCTGAGTCGTTCAATAAGTATGTCTACGGTTCAGCAGAGGTAGTAGGCCTTATGTGCCTGCACGCCTTCATCAAAGAATCAGATTTCTCGATGCAGGACTACGCCAAGATCGTAAAAAGCGCTCGAGCACTTGGAGCTGCCTTCCAGAAGGTGAATTTCCTAAGGGATCTCTCCGCTGATTTTGAAAAGCTCGGCCGAAGCTACTTCCCAGATGTCAATCCAGCAAGCTTCAATGAATCTCAAAAAGCTGAATTGCTAGCAGATATCCGAGCTGACCTAAGTACCTCGAGCCAAGCTCTGAAGTTCTTACCTACTAGCTCCCGCAAGGCGGTATCGGCAGCTCAGATGCTGTTCACCGAATTAGCCAATCGAATTGAGAAGACCCCTGCTGAGCAGATGCTTCGCGCAAGAATCTCTGTTCCCAACGCAACCAAATTGTTCATTGTTCTAAAAGCCCTAATTGGAGTGGTCCCTAAATGACTCAGAAAACCGCTGTTGTTGTAGGCGGCGGTATCGCAGGTCTTGCTAGCGCCGCTCTTCTAGCCAAAGCCGGCATGAAGGTGACACTTTTAGAAGCCCGCGAAAAAGTTGGCGGACGTGCCTACATCTGGGAAAAAGATGGCTTCGTTTTCGACATGGGACCTTCTTGGTACCTGATGCCAGATGCTTTTGACCAGTTCTTTAAGCTGATGGGAACAACCGCTGACAAGGAACTAAAGCTGGTAAAGCTTGAGCCTGCCTATCAGACTAGAAATGAAGGCCGCGACGAGAAGCTAATGATCGTCCAGGATCTGGACAAAAACAAAGCGCTTTTCGATTCGATTGAGCCAGGAGCTGGAGTAAAGCTTCAGCAGTACTTGGATTCAGCCAAGGAAACTTACGACTTGTCGATGAAGCACTTTCTATACACAAACTTTGAGAACACTAAGAGCTTTACCAATAAAGAAGTACTCGGTAAAGCACCTAGGTTCCTATCTCACCTGGTGACTTCTTTGTATGCCTTCTCTGGCAAGTACGTCAAAGATGAGCGACTAAAGAAAATCTTGAACTTCCCTGCGGTTTTTCTTGGCGCATCTCCTTATGACACCCCGAGCATGTATCACTTGATGACCCACGTTGATCTAAACGTTGGAGTGTTCTACCCGATGGGTGGTTTCTACACCTTGATTGAGGCCATCGAACGCATCGCCAAACAGCACGGGGTTGAAATCAAGACCAACTCCCCTGTGTCCAAGATCGAAGTAAACGATAAGGGAATCGCAACCAGTGTCACAGTTGGCGGAGTCTTCATCGAAGCTGACGTTGTTGTTGGAACAGCGGATATGCACCACGTTGAAACCAAGTTGCTTGAGCCTAAGCACCAAACCTTCCCTGAGAAGTTCTGGGCTAACAAGGTTCCAGGTCCCTCCGCGATGCTGTTGTATTTAGGTGTAAAAGGTCGCGTCCCGCAGCTAAATCACCACACGCTTTTGTACACCGAGAACTGGAGCAAGAACTTTGCTGAGGTATTCCACAAAGCAGACGGTAGGCGCAAGATTCCAAACCCAGCTTCTTTGTACATCTGTGCACCGAGTGTGACTGACCCATCGGTTGCCCCTGAGGGCTACGAGAACCTATTCGTGCTTGTTCCAATCGCAGCTGATCCTTCAATTGGTGGCGAAGGCGATGAACTGTTTGAGCAGAGTGTTGACCGCATCATCGATCAAATTGCCGACTGGTGTGAGATTCCAGATCTCAAAGAGCGCATCGTGGTTAGAAAGTCCATGGGACCAAGAGATTTCGTCCAGCAACTCAACGCCTGGAACGGTACAGCTCTAGGTATGGCACACACCTTGCGCCAGAGTGCTTTCTTTAGACCAAAAAACCGCAGCAAGAAGGTAAAGAACCTTTTCTACGCAGGACACAACACCATTCCTGGAATTGGCTTGCCGATGTGTCTTATCGGTGCAGAGCTTGTCTACAAATACCTCGTTGACGACAAATCAACTGGTCCAATCGCCGGTGAGCTAAAGCCAGTTCCAACCGGTGGTTGGAAGGGACTCAAGTAGTTTCTAGAATCTAAAGATTCTCGTCGGCGAACAAAACGATGGCGTCGTAGTGGTACTTCCCTAACCCTTTGGCAACAGCCTCATAGGTTTCTTGATACGGCGATGGGATTATGTAGCTCATCGCAAGGGCTTTGTAGCTTTCCCGATTCGGCTTCCAGAACTTCAGACAGAACTCATAGTGTCTTCGAACAAGATCTTGCACTGCCTCGTCACTTACCTCTAGCCCCTGCTCCATAGAAGCCTTGAAACCTTGAGTTATCTCATCAAAAGCAACCGTAAATTGCTTGTTCTCGGCCTCAGAAAAATTGTTGACGTATTGACCGCTGTGGTGACCAAAAGGATCGCTCATGTCTCAATTCTGGCTGAAGAATTTTACAAAACGGCTATTCTCGAATTATGTACGGAAGCTACCTGCTCATTCTGATTTTGTCGCTGGTTGGCCTGTACCTTCTGGATCGAACCCACAAGCTTGCCTTCACAGCCAGCCCCAAGCGTGCCTTCTGGTCTATGGTTCCAGCCTTCGTGGTTTTTGTGATTTGGGACATCGCAGGTATTGCGCTGGGTATTTTCTTTAGGGGCAACAACACGTTGTTGACCGGCATTCAGATATTTCCTGAGTTCCCAATCGAGGAGATCTTCTTCCTTGCCCTGCTTTGCTACAGCACCCTGATTGCCCTCACCTGGATTTCTAAGGTGTTGAACAAGAAATGACTTACGCCGAACTGAACCTCTTGTTTTTGCTTCCCGTCGCAGCGCTGCTGTTGTTCTTCCGCTATCTCGTTAGATGGAGAAAGCTGTGCTGGACCGTGAGCGCACTGGTGTTGATGACTGCAATCTTTGACAACTTCATTGTTGGTAGCGGAATCGTTGCCTACAACCCAGAGACTTTATCTGGAGCCTTTATTGGCTTCGCACCAATAGAGGATTTCGCCTATACGCTGGTGGCTGCAGTGCTAGTTCCACTAACTTGGTGGTGGCTAGGCTCAAGACAATCCAAGTCCAGGAAGGGTAAGTAGTTGAAAGCTCTAACCTCGCTGGTCTTATCTTCCAGACCTATCTCCTGGGTGAACACCGCATTTCCATTCTTTGCGGCTTACTGGTTTGTGAACCAAAGAATTGATCTTCCGCTGATTATCGGAACAATCTTCTTTTTGATCCCCTATAACTTTCTGATGTATGGCATCAACGATGTCTTTGACTATGAGAGCGACCTTCGAAACCCCCGCAAGGGCGGTATCGAAGGAGCCCTGCTTGATCCAAAGCTTCACAAGCTCACTATCTTTTCTTCGATGGGGCTATCGCTTGGTTTTGTTATTTACCTGCTCTGGATTGGCTCGGACACTGCTGATTTCTGGCTGCTTGTCACCTTGTTTGCAGTCCTGGCATACAGCGTTCCGAAGCTTCGATTCAAAGAGATCCCGTTCTTGGACTCTTTTGCCTCTGCTATGCACTTCATCGGACCGATGCTGTTTGCTTTGGCGATATCAAATGTCGACATCTTTGAATTCAAGCTGTTCTCAATGATCTTGGCCTTTTTGGGCTGGGGTATGGCAAGCCATGCCTTTGGTGCGGTGCAGGATGTTCGAGCAGACCGCGAAGCTGGCATCAAATCGGTGGCTACCGCAATCGGTGCCCGTAACACAGTGCGCTTTGCTTTCTTGCTTTATTTCTTAGCTGGAATTTCAATTATGAACGCAGGCCCTCACGGAATGGTGGCAGCTTTGGCTGCCATTCCATACCTTGTCATTATTTCCCCGTACCTGAACATCACCGATGAGGATTGTGAGAGAGCTAACCGGGGATGGAGAAAATTCATCTGGTTGAATTTTGCTGGTGGTGCGCTGATTAGCCTTTTGCTAATCAACTACATCCAAGCTATTTAGGCTGCTCTTTCGGTCCAAGAGATCAAAAACTTTCTGTTGAAACCCTTGCCGCAGTAGCCGCAGGCAAGTTGCGCTCTTGGGGATTTGTATCGGTAGTGACGGTGACCGTTTTTGCACTCACCAATCCATTTGGCTGTTTGCTCGGCAATTTCTTTACCGGTGAACTTTTCTCCTCGATAGCCAATTGATTTGGCTATCTGTTTCCAGTTCGGTCCATGGCCGGCATCTTTTCCTGCGAGCGCGTGAGCGACTTCATGCAAGATAACTTGTTCTGATTGATCCAGCGAGTGGTACTGAACCAGGTATTTGGAAAGCGAAATCTGGTAGTCGGTGTAGTTGCAAAGACCTGCCCTTTGCTTGGCTGAGTCAAAGATGAATTCCCAAGGAGCTTGGAGTCCGTGCTCTTGCATTTTTTGCTTGGCCAGAAAGGCTATGTATTCGAAGCGATCAAGCCTTAGCCTCTGGAAGCGGTTTTTGCCCTTGGAAAACTGCCTTCCGGTTTCAAAGCCAAGGGCTTCGAGCTGGAAGATCAGCTGATGGTTGGTCAGGGGCACGAAAGTTCGAAGTTCTCCGAATTCGTCGTGGGAGAACACCTCGTGAATAAACTCCCGATCTATCAGATCGGGAGCTGGGACCTCAAGGACTTGGGTTTTTTCGGACATCTGTTTGTCAAGGATAACTGTCACCCCTGTCAATTCAATGTCTATGGGGAGGGTTTTGCCCCTTAGCTATCTATCCCTAGGCTTAAGGGTATGAAGTATGTAAACCACGTCTCTGAGCTAATCGGAAACACACCTCTTATAAAGCTCAATTCGGTGACCGAAGGCATCAAGGCCACAGTTCTAGCCAAGGTGGAATACTTCAACCCCGGTGGTTCAATCAAGGACCGCATTGCCGAAAAGCTCATTGATGCAGCCGAAGCATCCGGTCAACTAAGACCCGGTGGCACCATCGTTGAGCCAACCTCGGGAAACACCGGTATCGGTCTTGCTCTAATTGCTCAGCAGCGCGGCTACCGCTGCATCTTTACTGTTCCCGACAAAGTTGCCGAGGATAAGCGCAACACCTTGAAGGCCTATGGTGCTGAAGTGATCGTTTGCCCTACCGCCGTAGCTCACGAGGACCCTCGCTCTTACTACTCGGTAAGTGATCGCCTAGCCAAAGAGATTCCTGGTGGCTTCAAACCTGATCAGTACTCGAACCTGAATGGTCCTGCTTCTCACTACGCCTCAACTGGGCCTGAGATCTGGAAGGACACCGAAGGCAAGGTCACTCACGTTGTCATTGGTGTTGGAACCGGTGGAACCATTTCAGGAACTGGAAAGTACCTCAAGGAAGTAAGCGGCGGCAAGGTTCAGGTAATTGGTTGTGATCCGAAAGGTTCAATCTATTCCAAGACCGAAACCAACTCGATGCCTTACCTGGTTGAAGGTGTTGGCCGCGGCGATGACTTCTTGCCTGCTGCTTACAACTCAGATGTAGTTGATGAAGTGATTCCGGTGCCTGATGCCGAGAGTTTTGAAATGACCAGAAGGCTAGCTCGCGAAGAAGGCCTTATGGTGGGTCCTAGTTGTGGAATGGCTGCAGCTGCTGCGCTAAAGGTAGCCAAAGATCTTCCTGCCGATGCAGTGGTGGTTGTGATCTTGCCTGATGGTGGACGCGGGTATCTCGCCAAGGTATTCAACGATGGTTGGATGCAAACCCACGGATTCCTAGGCGATGACGCTTCAGTGAAGCTTGCCGATAAGGTCGCATTCGAGCCTGCCGGTGTTCCATTTGTTCTAGAAAATGACTCTCTAGTTAGCGCTAGGCAGTCGATCGAGGATGCAGGCCTTACTTCACTTCCGGTTATGGTCAAAACTCCCCCCGTTCGAATCGGTCACGTTATTGGCACCATTTCTTTGGCGCAAATTGACGCTGCCGCTCCAACCGCGACAGTCAAGGACATCCTTGGAGCAAAGCCGGCTCTAGTTGGCTCGGGCCAAGGTGTTGATGTTGCCAAGAAGCTATTGGCCTCGAACGATTTTGCTCTGCTGCTACACGATGGTGAAGTGCAAGCCCTTATAAAGCCAGGGCAGCTGAGCTAACCTAGTAAAAATAAGAAAAGGCAAATAATGACCGAGTTTGAAACCAGAGCCATCCACGTCTCCCAAGATCCGGATGCCAACAATGGATCGGTTATTCCGCCTATCTATATGTCTTCAACCCACAAGCAAGACGGTGTTGGTGGACTTCGCGGTGGCTACGAATACAACCGAGCTGCTAACCCGTCAAGAACTGCCCTGCAGGAAGTTCTTGCCAGCCTGGAAGGCGGCAAGTTTGGACTTAGCTTCGCCTCTGGTCTTGCCGGTGAAGATGCCGTAATTCGTGCCACTTGCGCACCTGGCGATCACGTAATTCTTAGCGATGATTTGTATGGCGGAACCTTCAGGCTCGTGAACCGCATTCACCGTGCCGCGGGAATCGATTCCGAGGTAGTGGACATGCGAGACCTCGCTGCCCTAAAGGCTGCCATCAAGCCAGGCAAGACAAAGTTGATTTGGGTTGAGACACCAACTAACCCAATGCTGGGGATTTTAGATATTGCCGCCATCGCCAAAGTTGCCAAAGAAAATGGCGTCTTGAGTGTGATGGATAACACCTTCGCGACGCCGTATTTGCAGCGACCTCTTGAGCTTGGAGCTGACATTGTCACTCACTCAACAACTAAGTACATCGGTGGTCACTCGGACCTTCTAGGTGGCGCAGTTATCGTCAACGATGAGGAGCTTTACGAAAAGATCCGATTCTTGCAGTTTGCAGCCGGTGCAGTTTCTAGCCCATTTGATGCCTGGCTTACTCACCGCTCAATCAAGACCCTTGCTGTTCGTATGGAAAAGCACTGCTCCAATGCTCAGGTAGTAGCGGAATTTCTAGACGGACACAAAAACGTAGAGCAGGTTTACTACCCCGGCCTCCCAGCTCACCCTGGCCATAACCTAGCTAAAAAGCAGATGTCCGGATTTGGTGGAATCGTTAGCTTGCGCTTTGCTACTGAAAAAGCCGCCAAGGACTTCTGCAACAAGACAAAGCTGTTCACTTTGGCCGAGAGCCTGGGAGGGGTTGAATCACTTGTGAATCACCCAGCTGAGATGACTCACGCTTCGGTGAAGGGCACCCCACTAGAAGTTGGCCCAGAGATTGTTCGTCTGTCAGTTGGAATCGAAAACCCTAAGGATCTAATCAACGATCTGGCGCAAGCACTTAGCTAGTCAGACTTTGGAAGACGGTCAGTCTTCAATAACTTGATGCCGTAAATCAAAGATCCTACAAACAGTGCAGCAACAGCGCTGAATCCAGCTATTGCTGCTACCTCGGGTAGTTCAAACGAGATGATCAGCTGTCGGGCGTTCAAAAAGATGATTAGGTTTCCAACCAGAATTCCCAAAATTCTCTGTGGGGCCTTGCTTACAAGCCAAGCTGCAATTGGGGCTGCAAGTGCTCCACCAATTCCAAGGGCTATAACAGCATCCCAAGGAATCTGCTCGGCACCAAGGCCGATAAGGAATCCGATGCTAGCTGCAACTGCGATTACAAACTCAGCCGTGTTGGTCGTTCCAATTGCCTTGCGAGGTTCAAGCGCGTTGGATGCGGTCAATGAGGTGGTGACTACCGGTCCCCAACCGCCACCGCCAGTTGCATCGATGAACCCACCAGCAAGGCCGAGTGGGGCAAGCCACCTTGCGCGTGCACGTCGTTTCTTTCCCAAAATGATTGGTCTGGTGAAGCGGTACAAAACCAGCGCGCCAAGAATAAACAGCACGCTGGCTGTCCATGGCCTGGAAGCTGAAAGGTCGATGTTGCTCAGGAGCATCGCACCAACAAATGCACCGATTCCTCCTGGAACTGCCACCTTTACAAGTGCATGCCAGTCAACGTTCTTGAATCGAATGTGTGCCGCTCCAGAAATTGAAGACGTGACAATTTCAACCAGATGCACAATGGCAGATGCCGCAGCCGGGTTGTAAGCCAAGAGAAGTAGCAGGGTTGTTGATGTAACTCCAAATGCCATACCCATGGCACCATCAACAAGTTGAGCTAAAAAGCCCGCAACAGAAACAAGTAGTAATACCCACATGATTTCAAACCTATTGGACTAGAACATCTAACTGCCGCTATTGAACCTGTGAGTTTGCCTAGATTTCACCTTTATCTAGACCCTTGAGCACTTGCTGTGCTCGCTTTCTTACCTCAGGCAAATCGGAAAGTCTTTTTAGTCCATTGTTTTGCTGGAACATTCGGTGGTTTTTTGCAAAGGCTGCAGAGTTGCGATCCAAAAAATCCCAATACAAAGTCGTGAATGGACAGGCGGTATCACCTGTCCTTTCCTTCGGGTTATAAGCGCAGCCCTTGCAGTAATTTGTCATTCGAGAAATGTAGGCACCGCCTGCAGCATATGGCTTAGTCATCATCTGGCCCCCGTCAGCATGAACACCCATACCAATAACGTTTGGAACCATTACCCACTCCGAGGCATCAACAAACTGCTCCCGCATCCAATCCAAAAACTCTTGCGGGTTGGTGCCGGTAATCAGAGCAAGATTGCTCAAGATCATCAGTCTTGGGATGTGGTGAGTCCAGCCACGGTTGTGGATTGCTTCTACCTCGCTTGCTACGCAGTTCATCTTGGTTTTTGAGGGCTCAACGAACAGCGGCAAAAGCTTGCGCTTGGCGTTCAGGCCGTTTTTGTGTTTGTAGTCTTCTCCGAGAAACCAATACATGCCGTTGATGTATTCGCGCCAGCCAATGACCTGACGGACAAAGCCCTCAACAGAGTTCAGTGGCACTCCGCCTCTTTTGTGCTTTGCGATAACTGCTGCAACTACTTCGCCTGGGTGCAGCAAACCGTTGTTGATGTATGGGCTGATCACCGAATGGTGCAGGGTCCAGCTCTCAGTTGTCACGGCATCTTCGTAGGGACCGAATTCCGCCAGGTGCTTATCAACAAAGAGCTTGAGTCTCTTGAGAGCACCGGCACGGGTGGTTTCCCAATAGGCCGAAGGCTCCATGCCAAGTTCCTTGGCTACCTCTTTATCTATTTTGTCTGGAGATGTTTCTGGGTACTTATCCCAGCTGTAGTTCTTCGGTGGTGGAAGTCTGTTGTCCTCATCAAAGTTCCAAGCATCGCCCTCCGGCTTGCCGTCTTTGACCAGTACCCCCAGACGTACTCTTTGCTTGCGATAGAAGTTTTCCATGACGAAAGTCTTTTGAATTTCTGCCCAGGCGGTAAATAACGTCCTAGAGGTGAGAAAGAAGTCATTCTCAATAAACTCAGCACCTAAGTCTTTGAGCTGACGGTATTGAACAAAGCTGGATGGCTCGGCACAAACCAGCTGCTTGATGCCCGTTTCTTTCATGATGGCCTTGAGCCCCGTTGGGGTATCTGCAGCTTTCTTGTAGTGAACTTCGAAGCCTGCTGCTTGTAGTTCTTGGGCAAAGTGTCTGGCTGAGGAGATAAGAAAGTACAGGCGCTGTTTGTTCCAGGGTCTGCCGGTAGTCATCCGCTTGGATTCCACGATGGCAATCGCATCTGTTTTTGGATTGGCGTTTTTTAGCGCACCGAAGTCTTTATTCAGATGATCGAAGGGGATGAAAATCAGTTTGGTCTTCATTAGCCCTTGCACTTTTTGGAGCAGTACTTGACTGTCTCCCAGTCTTTGGCCCACTTCTTGCGCCACTCAAACTTCAAACCACAGCGCTCACAGGTTCGAGGCTCGAAGCCATTTTTAGTCTTTGGGGTGGGCACATCTCAAATCTATTAGAAAACAGTTGTCCAATCAGCTACTAGGTTCCAACTTATTCTTGTGCCAGAGCCTGTCAATTACATCTTGCCCGAACTTAGATCCAACGGAGTCGTAAACCTGTTGGTAGTAGGTCCTAATCTCCATTCGCAAAGGTCTAGGTATCTCACTTTTCACCTTGGCACCATTAACTACCTCAGCGTAGTTAGCCTCCCTAAAAGGCAGATCAAGGAACTCGCACAAACGCGCAACTGCTGAATCGGAGAATAACTCTTCGTAAAAAGCATAAAAAATGTCTTCTCTGGGAAAAACAGCTTCGAGATTTGCGATGGTCAGGTCGTATCTGGTCCTGATAGCAAATCTTGGCTTCATGTAGTTCTGGGACAATATTTCAGCTTCCACATTAGGGTTTTCGGGTTGTTCTCTAACTTTGTGTCTGGCGTACATGCGGTTGGCCGAGATGCACCGCTCGACAGGGTCCCGCATAAGAAAAATCACTTTGACTCTAAATCCAGCTCGTTGCAGCAATCCGCTTATGCGAGCCAGTTCCGAGGCGGGCAGTGCGGCGTATGAGGGGGTGATGTCGCCCGTAATTCTTACGCGTGTTCCTTCGATAACTAAAGACTTGAAGTAGTCCACATACTTTGAGTTGTCTCTGCGAAATTGCAGCTGACGCTCTTCATCGTTTTTAGGAAAAAAGCTGCTGAACCAATTGGGAATTCTTTTTCGAAGCGGTGGTGTCTTGTCGGCCACGAATTTTTGATCAAAAACGTGGTATTCCTTCATGAAGCCTAAATCAGCTTCGGGAAGTCTACTTAAGTAGGCATGCAGCCAGGAGGTTCCAGCCTTTTGCGCACCAACGCCGAGGACAAAAGTTGGGGTTGACGGTTTGTTCACATTCAAAACCCTAATTCACGAACGCCCGGTATCTGTGAGCCTGTGGGGACTGTTCCCGATGCGTTAACGCACTAGTCACCCCAGGTACAAAAACTTCGGTATTGGACTAGGCCGGAGGCTAAATCAATTGGTCCTATGAGGATTTGAGAATCAAATCTGCAAATTCCCTTATTGCCCCTGCTCCACCCCGTTTTGATAGGACAATCTTTGCTAAGTGACGAATACTTGGATTGCAATCCGATGGCACTACCGGCCAACCAACGAGTTTTAGGCACTCAGAGTCATTGATGTCATTTCCGATGTAGGCAACATCTGCTAGCTCTACAGCTTGTTCTTTGCACCACTTCTGAAGTGCCGGAACCTTATCGTCTAGAGAGTTGAAGGCCGCTATCCCAAGTTTCTTAGCTCTTGCCAGCACGACCCCGTTTTTATCCTTTGAGAGAATCACCATCGGTATTCCGGCCTTTTTTAGCAACTCAATACCCATGCCATCGGAACGGCTCACTGAAACGCTCTCCTGGCCATCTTCCGTAACAGTCACAAGGTCATTCGTATGCACACCATCAAAGTCCATCACGACTGCTCGAATGGCACTCTGGGGGATATCGATGCTCTTGAAAAATGGTGCCAGACGCTCTGCGCTCTCGAGTTGCTCTGGAGTATCGATTTCTATTGCATAACTTTCTGGGACTTTGGCAATTCCTACTTTTCCAAAAAAGCGGTGGCCTGAGGCTCTAAATCCGGAAACATCCATTACATAGAATGCTCCCGTTTCCATGAAGTGCGGCTCTCGGTCTTGACGCCTAGGTCGGTACTTTAGATCGTGGTTGACTCCCGTTGCACCCTCAGTGTCCTCCTGCCACAAGAAACCATAGGTTTCGTAGGCTGAGAAAACCGATGAGTATCCTTGTTCGGTTACCATTGCCACAGCTTTACCAAGAGCCTCGCTATCAATAAATGGTGAGGTGGTTTGCACAAAAACCAATACCTCTGGGTCCTGGCCAGATTCAGCTAAATCATCAAGACCGTGCAAAAGGGCAGATTCTGAGCTGGCCTTATCACCTGATAATTCTTGAGGTCGATCAATTACTTGTGCACCAAAACTTCGGGCGACCGTAGCGATCTCTTCATCGTCGGTTGATACCCAAACTTGATCGATCTCGGCTACTTGTTTGCAAGTTTGAATAGCCCTTGCTACCAGAGGCAGCCCTCCAACTAACCTGAGGTTCTTTCGGGGAATCCCCTTAGATCCACCCCGAGCCGGGATGATCGCTACCACCTTAGATTTTTCGGTTTTCAAGTTGTGGCCTTTCCTGGATCAATTTGGATGTGAGGGAAAAACTCCAAGACGGCTCGGTCAGCCGCCAGAATTGTTCGGGTGCGACGGTCGGCTCGAGTACTAGAGGCATCTAACAAGCTAATAGCCAAATCGGCTAAGGAGATGCAGGAGCAAGCGGGGTGGACCTGATTGGCATAGGTTAGAGCGCTGGAGGTCAGGCTCAAAACAAGATTGGGACGAAGTTGGTAGATGTCATATTCCGCAGGGTTATTGTTCTCCAAAAACAACAAGCGATTTGAGCCCGTGAGACTCACGGCTTCTAGGAACACCTGCCGCCCATCTGGAGTAAGCCTGGGATGGGGTTTAATCCAAATATTGCCAGGGGTTATTTCAAGTGCCCGCTCGAGAATTGCTTTCAGCTGAAGCGAGCTCAAAGGATAAGTCTGACCCAGAAAGAGGCTGTCCTTAGTATCCAAAGTCGAAACACTTTGTGACTTATTACCGGTTTCAGTTGCTCGTAACATTACTAAGCCGAATGGGGTGAATTTGACCTTGGCGTTAGGAAAGACTTTTTTGGCCAAATCCGGAAACGAACTATGGAAAGTCTTGAACTCACGGAAACCGGAAGTGATTTCATTTTTGTTGGCAACAGGCTCACCAAAAATACCCCAATAAACCTCCCGAACCGCACGTTGGAATATTGCAGAAATGGAAGTACTGGGGTCCCGGTTGATTATTGGACCCAAAAACCCTTTTGCCGCCTGGAATAGAGTACCTCCAAGATTCGGCACCGAGATCCTTCGATTGTCAAATGAGTGGACGTAGGTTCCAAGCCCCTCCTCAATTAGGGTCAGGGATACTCCCGCGGTGTTTAGGATTCTTGCCATAACGGCATAGTGACCTTCGTAAGACATTAGGTATGCCTTTTCTAGATCAGGGTTGTCAGTAACAATCTTTTCGTAAATGGTACTGAAATCTCGAAACCTGAGCCGTGTAAATACTTGGGTCGCGTTCGGCAGCGTCACGCGCTGAATCGGGGCATCGCCTAAAGTTTTTGATAATTCATTAATTTCGTCGGGTATAGGTGCAGTCGAATCTCCCCAATCCAGGTAAAGCACCAGGGTCGAGAGCTGAATTTTCTCACGAATGCGACGACCAGCTTCGCTGTCGCTTAGAAAAAGGCGCAAACGCAGGGCTTGGTTCTTTTGCGAAACCACAGTTAGAAACTTCAAAGGTTGCCCTACCTACTCCTGGGTCTAAGTCTAACCTCGAGCGCTCTTGCCAGATAAGTGCTTACGGCTAGCTGTTAACCTCTAGGTAAACATTCATTCACCTGATACACCGAGAACTGCCCTAGCATCTCAAGGGTGAACTGGTTACCGAACGTAATGTTCGTTGCTACCACAGACTCTTACCTCAAGTGGGCTGTAGGGCTTAATGACCTTATCCCTCAAAGCTGGCGAACCTCACTTGTTCTGGTAAAAAGCTTGCAGAACCCTTCTCTTAGACAAATTGAACTAGCCGTAGGCGAGAAAAATTCGGATTCAATTGTTCGCGAACACGTTTTTGCAACTGTTCGAAGAGTTATGCGCACCAAGCCCGACATTATTGTCGTTGCCGCTACTGGGCCATTTCTCGTGCTGTTTCGATGGCTGTTGGATATGACCCCTCAAGGCAGTCAAGTTAAGTTGGTGTCAGGATCCCCAGGGATTGCTTATCACCTGGTTGGAGCGCCTTTGAGAGCACGTACAAGCGCAGACCTATTACTGATGGCAGGTAAGGCAGAGCTTGAAAGAATTGCCGGAGCGCTCAAGGCAATGTCAGTAAATACGAAACTGGCCTTGGCTACTTTGCCCTTTCTGAATGCTGCATCTTCAAAACCAAAGCACCCAGGCCCTGAAGTTTTGATATTTGCACCACAGCCAGATATGCCCAAAACTCTGGAAGATCGCCAGAAAGTCTTGATTGAACTTTCTCGCCTTCGTAAAGAATTCCCTGCGCTAAGAATTATCGTCAAGCTTCGCGCAATCGAAGGTGAAGCCCAGACTCACTTCGAGGCGCATCCTTACCCTCGGCTAGCGGAGGAACTAGCTGAGCTAGGCCTTATTTCTGCCGGGGACTTCGAATTCGAAGTTGGTTCCATCTCCGAGTTTCTAAAAAACTCCAACGCGACTCTGGTCACATTGTCCTCGACAGCTGCCCTGGAGTCACTGGCTATGGGAAATCCCACTCAGATCATCTCTGATTTTGGAGTTGAGGATGCCTTGGCAAATGCGGTTTTTGAAGATTCGGGGCTGGTCTGGAACATCCGTGATTACGGCTTGGCCAGACTGCAGAAGCCAAACCAGGTGTGGCTAGAGAAAAACTACTTTCACAAAAAATCAGAAGATAACTGGGTCCAAGCTTTATCCCAGCTCACTGAATCGAAGCGGGTAAGCCCCAAGCGGATCTTCCCAACAAACATTGGTAAGTCACTTCTATTCGGAGAGCTTCTAAGGGTAATCTTCCCTAATGCTCTAGGAATAGCGCTGATCAAGTACTTGAAGCTAGTTCTTGGGAAAAATTCCTCTTAGACGTCGCAGAACTCGGTACCAAATCTCTCTGGCCATTTCGCGAACTGAAGCCTGACGCAGGTGATGGTCTGGTCGAACCGCTGCAATTGCTCGAGCGACGGTGTCGATGTGAATAGACGTTGGCAATGGTTGAGTTGATGCCTTATCCGCCTTTTCAACTTCCATAACTTGGCCATGGATGTTGATTCCCAACTGGCCAATCTCACTTTGCACTTGCTTTGAAATCTGTTCAAATTGGGACTTAAGATTTGAGTCCAGACTTAGTTTGCGTGGACTTGGGTTACTTGAGGGTCTCGATGCAATCTCCGCAATCATTTTGTCTCTAAAGATCAGTTTCCACTCTTTAGCAATCCGCTCTGGCGGGAGCAAAGACAGAAGAGTCTTTACAAAGGTGATCTCTTCTAAATCCAGCGATCGGTTCATTCTGCCTTGGGCGTTCTCATGCAGAGTTTGTGGCTCCAGCCCCAAGAATGTTTCAAACCAACTTGTTAAATAATCTGGGTTGAGTCTGTCTACATTGACTAAGTGAACGTTCTTCGCACCAAATGCGTTTGCCCAATCATCAAGTATTCGTGAAACAGCGTGGCGACGCCAAAACAATTTGGCCTCGTGATGGGATTGGTCGCGCTCAAGGATCGCTTTGGAGAAGGTTGCTAGATCCTCACCATAGCCAGTTCGAATGAACTGCTGATACTGGGAAGGAACGATTTCTTCAATTCTGCGGTAGCTAAATACAACTTCAACGTTTACCCCTGGACCTAATGCCGACTTTAGGGTACTGATGTCCTGCGCATTTTGTTCGCTGAAAAATTCGCTTGCCAACAGCACGGTTTCGTGTCTTTTTGTAAGACGCTTGATTGCTCGAAATCTTTTCTCTTGGGTGTTTGCAGCGCTAATCTTCGCCAAGATGTGCTGGGCGTGCTTGCCAAAGCCCGAAGGGTAATAGATGCCAATGGCTTGCAATGCTGGAGCCTGCTTGCGGAAAGCAGCCTGAATTGCACTTGTCCCGGTTTTATGAAAACCGGCATAGATTATGAGGCGGGCCACTAGGCGCCGATACGACGCAGCTTACTCAACGGTGCTAATTCGCCTGGGTAAATTCGTTTCACACCATCTCCAAGTGCTGTCTCAACGATTCGAATGTCTCGAACCAATGATACAAAGCCCTTGGGCTCTAGGGATGCTCCGTGGTCGCTTCCCCACATGGACCTGTCCATTGTGATGTGCCTTTCGACGCTTACTGCCCCAAGGGCAACCGCTGCGATCGAAATCTGAAGACCGGTTTCGTGGCCTGAGTATCCAACTGGAACTTCGTATCTTTCCTTCAGGGTGGTGATCATACGAATGTTGGCCTCTTCTGGAGGCAGTGGGTAAGTAGAGGTAGCGTGCATCAAAGAGAGGTTTTCTTTACCGAGGGTTTCTACTGCCTTGTCAATCTGTTCGATAGTTGACATTCCGGTGGAGAGGATAACTGGCTTGCCAGTTTCTTTGATCTTGCTGAGCAGAGATAGGTCCGTGACCGACGCCGAGGCGATCTTGTAAGCAACTACATTTAGGTCTTCTAGAAAGTCAACGGACGGTTCATCCCAGGGTGATGCAAACCAATCAATTCCCTTGGATTTGCAATACTCGTCAATCTCGAGGTACTGCTCCTTCTCAAATTCAACACGGTAGCGGTACTCAAGGTAGGTCATAGTGCCCCAAGGAGTTTCACGAGGGGTGTCCTTCATGTGCTCTGGAGTAGAAATATCTGGAGTTCTCTTCTGGAACTTGACAGCCTGGGCACCTGCTTCAACGGCAACATCGATTAGCTGCTTTGCAATATCGACTGAACCGTTATGGTTAAGCCCGATTTCACCAATCACATATACTGGCTGGTCATTGCCAATTGAGTTTTTACCTATTGTTTGAAAGTGGTCCATTTGAGTGTTTGTCATGACCCCAATCTCTCCCCTAATGATTAACTAAAAGCAAACTCAGGGCTACGATGCCCCGAACGATTAGCGTCAATATGGCTAACTTGAGACCTTGAAGGCAAGAGCTTCTTGGGCCCATCCAAATATCTGGGGACTGAAACTCAAAGTCGAGAAAAGGTTGGGTCAATAACGCTAACCAATAGGCTGGAGAGCATGACTTGCAAAAACTGCGGCGAAGCCGTCCCAAAAAACGAACTCAACTGTCTATCTTGCGGAACCGTTGCGGCCAAAACCAAAGCTGATCTTCAAAAAACCGACCCTGCGATGACAAAGGGCATCGCTTGGGCTCTGATCGCCATGGGCGTCTTTGGACTGATCTTCGTAATCGCCAATGCCTGGACCGACTGGTACTCAGGTCTTGATTACGTGGGTCCGATAGGACTTTTGCTTCTCGGTGGCGTGACACTGTTTACTGCCTCCCGCAAGAAATAGCCCAATCATTCACTGGCTTTAGCTGCCATGTGACCTAAAGCGAACTAACTGTGGCTTAGATACATCCCGGCCAACTTGGTGAGTGACTTCAGTAAAATATCGCCTATGTCTAAATTGAATGAATCCAGATCCTACGGTCAAGGCGCCCAAGGCGAACCTGACGCCCCAAAAGCTAGCAAGGTAAGTTTCTTTACTCGCCTTCGATACAACTTTGACAATTCATTGTCTAAGCCAGGTGCCTTCGTAGGTTACGTCTTCATCGCAATCATCTTCCTAGCCATCATCATGTCGGCGGTTCAGCGCGGTATTGCCGCCGTGGTTGCTCTCAATGAGCCGCTTGACCCTGCGACATACTTTTTTAGCTTCTGGGAAGCATTCACCAAGATTCTAGGAATCGGATCCACTGCTGCCTGGGGCACGCAGTTGATCAACACTCTTTACTGGGCGATCGGTATCGCCATCTCTGGTGCAGTGATCGGTTTTATCTCAGCCCAGATCATTCGCGCTGTTGCCAAGCTTCAGGAAGGTAAAAGCGCCGTTATCGAATCCGGTCACACCCTTATCCTTGGCTGGTCCAACCGCGTGTTCCCGATTCTTTCCGAGCTAGCTATTGCTAACGAAAATGTTCGCAAACCCCGAGTTGTAATCTTTGCCCCAACCGCCAGAGCCGTCATGGACGCCGAGATTCGCTCGAGAGTTCCAAACCTTGGAAAGCTAAAGGTCATCACCAGAACCGGTGATGTCACAAACCCCGAGGACCTAAAGCGCGCCAACGTCTCTAGCGCGAAATCAATCATCATCCTGGATGCCGACGAGTCAGGAGATGCCAACATCGTCTCCACCGTGCTTGCAGTGAAGTCCGTGAATTCAAACACAGCCACTCGAATCATCGCCGAGCTGGATGATGAGAACACAGCTGAGGCAATCAGCACAGCTACCAACGGCCAGGTAATCGCCGTTAGGTCCCAAAACGTGATTGCTCGCGTGACTGCCCAGGCTTCAAGACAGCCTGGCCTTGCTGCTGTCACCCTGGACCTGCTGGATTTTGCTGGGGATGAGATCTACATCACGGCAGTTAGAGAATTGGTTGGCAAAACCTATGGTGATGCGCTGCTGGCTTTCAACGAAGCTTCAGTAATTGGACTGGTCGACTCTAAGGGTGTAGCCCAGATTAACCCACCAGCAACCACGAAGATTCCAGCCGGAACCAAGGTCATTGCTATCGCACTTGATGACGACAAGATCATTTACTCCGGAATCCGCAAGGATTTGGTTGCCAAAAAGATCGCCAAGAAAGCTTCCGGCAAATCTAAGCCAGAGCACCTGCTGTTTATTGGCTGGTCATCGATGGGACGCGCTGTTGTTAGTGAGCTGGCACAGTTTCTACCAACTGGCTCAACCGTTCATATCGTTGCCGAGGCACGTCACGTTGCAGCTGAAGAGCTAAAGGGTCTGAAGTTTGGAAAGAACATCAAAGTCACCCATGCTTCGGTTTCTGGAGACATTGATGATCTGATCAAGGCAGCTTCTGCGAAGAAATACAACGAAGTTGTAATTCTTGGCTACCGCGAGGCAATCAGCGAAGCTGAAGCAGATTCGCAGACCATGCTCACTATGCTTCAGATGAACCAGCTATTTGAAGCTAAGGGCAACGGTGTTGAGCCAACCAGACTGGTGGCCGAGATTCTAGATAGCCGCAAGGCCGAGCTTGCTCGCGTTGCAGCCGTTGATGACATGGTTGTCAGCGATAACCTCGCAGCTTTGCTGATTGCTCAGGTTTCTGAAAACCCTGCCCTGGCTCCAGTCTTCGACGACTTGTTCGATGCTGATGGCGCATCACTAAGCGTGAACGCGATTGAAACCTACGCGCCAGTTGGTAAGTCAATTGAATTTGCCGAGCTTGTAGCTATTGGTAAAGCTCACGGCGAATCCGTTATTGGCTACCGCACCCTGGCCGGCTCTAAGCAGCAAGCATCTTCCGGTGTGAAGCTAAACCCAGCAAAGACAGCCAAGTTCACACCAGCCAAGGGCGATGGGTTGATTGTTGTAGGGGATCTTAGGAAGTAGAAACCAGCGCGAGAGTGATAATCTCGGTCCACTAGATCTTTCTACCTATGGCAGCTAAGGAGATTCAAATGGACATCAACCTAATTCACCCAGAGCTTAGAAAAGCAACCGCATCATTCCCGAAACTTCCGGTCACCAGCGGTTTTGGAAGGGCAGTCACCAGAGCCTTACTGCCATTGATGCTCCCCAAGGTTAAATCCTCAACTGGCGTAACTATTGAATCGGCCAAGACCCCTAGTGGAGTAAAGCTGCGTGTTTACACTCCTGCTGGAAACAAGACTCGCGCTGCGATGCTTTACATCCACGGTGGCGGAATGATGATCGGTTCCCCCGCTATGGATGATGCTTTGCTATCAACCGCCGCCTCGGAACTAGATATCGTGATTGTCTCTCCGGACTACAAGTTAGCTCCAGAAAACCCATACCCTGCCGCTGTAGATGATTGCCACAGCGCCTGGACATGGCTACTAGAAAATGCTTCGGCAAGACAAATTGACCGCCAGCGAATGGCAGTTGGTGGCGAGAGCGCCGGAGGCGGGCTTGCCGCTGGTTTGGTGCTTCGGCTTCACGATGAGGGCGGAGTGCAGCCATTGGCCCAGTGGCTATTTTGCCCAATGCTCGATGATCGAACAGCGCTGAATAGATCGCTGGATGCTGTCGATCATTTTGTCTGGAACAACAAAATGAATCTTGTTGGTTGGAAATCTTACTTGGGTAACAAACTAGGAACCGATGAGGTTGCCGACTATGCAGCCCCTGCCCGCAGGAGCGTTTTCCACGGCTTGCCGAAGACCTGGATTGGCGTTGGTGATGTTGAGCTCTTTTTCGAAGAAGACAAGGCCTACGCTGACAAGCTCTCTTCAGCTGGAGTTGCCTGCAAGTTGGAGATAGTCCACGGGGCTCCGCACGCTTTTGAAGGGCTAGCGCCCGATTCTCAACTTGCTAAGGATTATCTAGCTTCAGCAAAGAGTTGGCTTAGAACTGCATTGGTGGCCTAGGCCTTCAAGACTCCTTCTAAAAAGTCAGCATGAGGTCTAGATTAAGCACATGACTAAATCAACAACCGTGTTGTGTGCCGCGTCAATCGCCGTCTCACTGCTTCTTTCTTCCTGCACAGCCGCAGATCCCGCGACTAACCTTGAGCAGCCCAGCGCTTTACCAGCGACGCAACCAACAGTTTATTTGTCCGATGCAGCTCTATTTGCTGAGCACGAAAAATGTCGCATCATCGACGGAGACCCCGCACTGACAAACATGACCATTGGATTCCCTATTCCCAAGGGAAGAATTGACCTCCGAAAAGGTGCGAACGTCCACATTGTTGGTGTGGATTTTCCAGACAAGCCGGGAGGCAAAGGCTCACCCCAGTCTCAAAATGAGATATACACAGAGGCCATTCAATCGTTTTACGAAGCTCAATCATCTGTTCCTCTGAATTTCACTTGGAACTGGGCGCCTGATTGGATAACTATGCCTAAATCCATCAAGGATTATGGATTAGGTGGCTCCTTCTTTGAGGGAAGGTTCAACGGATCTGCCTACTCGAGCCTCGCTCGCACAGTGATAAAAGAGGTTGACGCAAAGATTGACTTCACTGGTGCAAACTTTCTGTTCATTGTCTTTCCCCCAGGTCTGACTAGCGAGGAAATTGGAACATTCCTGGTGGATACGCAAAACAACTTCGGCACCGATGAAGGCGAAATCCTGAACCTGATTATGGCTGGTGGTGATTACGTAGATACAGACACCTACATTCATGAATTTGCTCATGGTCTTGGTCTAACCGACATACGTGACACAACAGACTTAGGCAACCAGAATTCCGACGGGATGTTCTACGACATGATGAACAACCCGACCTACCCAGAGTTGCTGGTTTGGCATCGTTTTCTTCTGGGATTTCTAGAGAACAACCAGCTCCATTGCAAGACAAATTCTGAGGCATCCACTCATTGGTTGGTGCCGGTTGCCAGTGAATCAGAAGGCACCAAGGGAGTTGTAGTCCCTATAAATGAAACAGAGGCCTTAATTGTGGAGTCTCGTCAACCTATCGGTTACGACAATCGCCTAGCGGGAGCAGACAACCTCATTGGAAGCGTGGTTTACACGCTGGATTCTAAAGTGCCCTATAGAAGGACCCCAGTGAAGGTAGTTGAGGTTCTCAAGACGGGCGAGTCTGTGGAAGTTATGGGATACCGATTCAGCCTCGTTGAATCAGGAACTTATGGAGATGTTGTCAAGATTGAAAAGCTTGGGTGACTTCCAGTCGGCTTCTGAAGGTTTATTCCAACAATCCTGCACCTAGATTTTCTATGCACTCCATCTTGTGTTGAGAAGGTCTGGGAATTTGAAATATCTTAACCCTTTGCAGCTTTCTTTCGATTGCTGCCACTACCTTCAGGTTGCCTTTCGGCTACTCGCGTCATAAAGATAGCTAGCACCAAAGCCACGGCTATTCCGCCATTGACAAGTAGTTCGATGATTCCGCGCTCAAATGCTTCTGGGGTTTTGCCAATAGAAAGCGTCAGGGAAGAACCAACTGACAGGATGTGTCGAACGGATGCGATGACACCGATTACTAGGAATCGACTGAGCTGGTAGAAACCGCTGTTGAATCTTGCAATTACGGTGCGGGCAATCTCGAGGATGATTACAACAAACAAGATGTCGTTGATGGCCTGAAGCATACCGTTTGGATAAAAAGGTTCGGTGTTGAACAATCTGATCACAGTGAAGATAACTGCTCCCAGAGCCACCAGGAACAAAAGGACGGTTAGTACAACATGAAAGACGTCTTCAACAGCGTCTAGAAGCTTGGTAGGAACCATGGAGGGCTGAGCCTCAAGGTCTTCAGTGTTTCTTGTCTTTGCGCTTAGTTTTCTCGCCATAGCCAAGTTTGTCGCACATTAGCTTGAGCCATCAATCTTGTAGCGGGGTGTGTCTAACAAAGCCGCTTGAGCGCTAGCTAATGCCCTTTGGGGTGCCAGACGGTCTTTACTTCCATAAAGGCCAAGATTTGCTGAAGTGAACCCTTGGATGCGGACCGTGCAAAAGCCCCTGGCCGAACCACTCGCTTTAGGGTTTCGGCGGCACGAATTTCTAGATCAACTGGGTCAGAAGTTCCTTCTAGGTCTACCGCGTTCACGTCCTGGTGTGAGGCAAGCCATGGAGACAAGTCCTTTTCTTTACCGGTTAGCACGTTTACTACTCCACCCGGCAAATCACTAGTTGCCAAAACTTCGGTCAGGGTGATTGCCGAAAGGGGAAGTGATTCGCTGGCAACTACGACAACTGCGTTTCCAGTGACGATAATCGGCGCGATGGTGTTCACCAGTCCAACCAGACTGCTTTTTTGTGGAGCGAATGCAGCGACAACACCAGTTGGCTGATTTGTTGAGATGTTGAAGAAAGGCCCAGCCACCGGATTCATTGAACCTGCAACAGAATCAACTTTGTCCGACCAGCCAGCGTGCCAAACCCAAGAATCAATCGCTGCATCCACTTCGCTGTTGGCTTGCTTTTCGGTTGCTCCGGTTAGCTCACGGATTTCGGCCACGAACTGCTCGCGTCTTCCTTCGAGCATCTCGGCGATGCGGTAAAGAACCTGACCGCGGTTATAGGCGGTTGCGCCTTCCCAGCCAGACTGAGCAGCTCTTGCGGCAACAACGGCGTCTCTGGCATCTTTTCTAGATGCCAGAACAACGTTGGCAACAAACTCGCCCTTGGGGTTTGTTAGTTCGTAGGTGTGACCGGATTCGCTTCGAGGGAATTTGCCACCGATGAAAAGCTTGTAGGTTTTCTTCACATCAAGACGCATTAGTTATCTCCCTTCAGGTAAGCAAGCAATCCGTGCCTGCCTCCCTCGCGGCCGTAGCCAGATTCTTTGAAGCCACCAAACGGGCTAGCTGGATCAAACTGATTGAAGGTGTTTGCCCAAATAACTCCAGCATTCAGCTGATCGGCAACCTTTAGGATTCTCGAGCCCTTCTCACTCCAGATTCCAGCGCTTAGACCAAATGGGGTGTTGTTAGCCTTGGCTACCGCCTCGGCTGGGGTTCTAAAGGTAAGTACCGATAGCACTGGACCGAAGATTTCCTCGCGGGCAACAGTGTTTGTAGCGGCAACGCCGGTGATAACTGTCGGTGCGTACCAGAAGCCCTTCTTCGGGATCTCGCAGTTCGGAGCCCAGGCCTCGCCGCCTTCTTTGACACCAAGTTTGACCAGCTTGGTTATCTTGTCGAGTTGGACTTTGGAGTTGATGGCTCCGATGTCAGTGTTTTTATCAAGTGGGTCGCCAAGCTTAAGTGTTTCCATGCGGCGCTTGAGCTTTTTCATCAGCTCATCTTGAATGGATTCTTGAACTAGCAATCTAGATCCGGCGCAGCAAACGTGGCCTTGGTTGAAGAAGATTCCGTTGATGATTCCTTCGACCGCCTGATCAAGCGGGGCATCATCAAAGACGATGTTGGCGGCCTTGCCGCCAAGTTCCAACGTGACTTTTTTGTTTGTTCCAGCAACCTGCTTGGCGATTAGTCTTCCAACGCCTGTGGAACCAGTGAAGGCAACCTTGTTGACATCCTTGTGAGCAATCAGATCTGCTCCAGTTTGGCCAAAGCCGGTGATGATATTCACAACACCATCTGGCAAACCAGCCTGCTGGCAAATCTCGGCAAATAGCAATGCGGTAAGCGGAGTTGTTTCGGCGGGTTTTAGAACCACAGTGTTTCCAGCAGCAAGGGCAGGCGCTATTTTCCAAGCCAGCATCATCAGTGGAAAATTCCACGGGATCACCTGAGCTGCAACACCGTGGGCTTTCGGGTTGACACCAAATCCTGCGTAGTCGAGCTTGTCGGCCCAACCGGCGTAGTAGAAAAACCATGCTGCAACTAGTGGAATATCAGCGTCCCTGGTTTCCTTGATTGGCTTGCCGTTGTTGAGAGTTTCGGCAATTGCTAGCTCGCGAGCGCGCTCTTGAATGATTCTTGCAATTCGGTATAGGTACTTTCCTCGCTCAGCACCGGAGAGCTTGGACCAGACCTTTTCGTAGGCGCTTCTTGCTGCCTTGACTGCTAGATCTACATCCTTGGCACTGGCGGTTGAGATCTCGGCTAGGACCTGCTCGGTGGAAGGGGAAATGGTTTGGTAAGTGTTTGATGGCTTGGTGAACTTACCTCCGATGAAGTGGCCGTAGCTACTCTGGAAGGTAACCAGTGCCCTTGATTCAGGGGCGGGTGCGTATTCGAACATCTTTATACCTCTTAGTCCACGGTCACATAGTCGGGACCGGAGTAGTTTCCGGTCTTTAGTTTTTGCCTTTGCATCAAAACATCATTAAGCAAGCTAGAGGCTCCAAATCTAAACAAATCTGGGGTAAGCCACTTCTCTCCCGCTACTTCCTTGACTACCACCAGATACTTGATGGCATCCTTAGCAGTTCTTATGCCTCCGGCAGGCTTAACACCAATTAGTACACCAGTTTGGTCGTACCAGTCCCGAACTGCCTGGAGCATCAAAAGAGTAATAGGTATGGTCGCATTTACTGTGACCTTGCCAGTTGAAGTCTTGATGAAATCCCCACCGGCCAGCATGGCAAGGTAGCTTGCCCTTCGGATGTTGTCATAGGTTTGCAGCTCCCCTGTTTCCAAGATCACCTTTAGGTGAGCTCTGGAACCATCTGCTCTGGTGCAGGCGTTTTTGACAGCTTGAATCTGCTTATAGACCTCTAGGTAGTTGCCCGATAGAAATGCTCCACGATCGATAACCATGTCAATCTCATCGGCACCGGCCTTGACGGCATCTTTGGTGTCTTGCAGCTTTACAGCTACCGATGCTCTTCCGGATGGAAAGGCTGTTGCTACCGCTGCTACGTAGATCCCAGATTTGCCAAGAGTTTGTTTGGCAACTGAGACCATGTCGCCGTATACACAAATTGCAGCAGGTCTTGGGCAATCAGGATCGGTTGGGTCAGGAGTTAGTGCCTTTAAACAAAGTGAACGCACCCGATCAGGGGTGTCCATTCCCTCGAGGGTAGTTAGATCCATCATCTTGATGGCGGCATCGAGTGCCCAGGCTTTGGAAGTTGTTTTGATTGATCTAGTTCCAAGTCCAGCGGCACGAGCTTCCAAACCGACCTTGTCGACTCCTGGAAGGGAGTGTAACCAGCGCCGAAGGCTTGAGTTGGTGATCTTGCCGCCAACTATTGCAACTGGATCGTTCTTGGTCAACTTTTTGCTCCTTGGAAGTCTCCTCCGAGTCTAAAGCAAAGAGCTAAATCAGCCGAGAATCAGTATTTTGCCCTATTTCTTGCAGCCATTGATCGGTACTTCACTCGTAATCTCCTTGACACCATGTTCTTCTTGGCCTGCTTGAAGACATAGATGATAAACAGCAGAACAATGTTGTTAATCTGCCTTCTTTTCCTTGAGCGCTTTGGCTGCTCTAGAGGTTCGACTCTTGGAATAGCCCACCGGGAAGTGAATTTTGAGGCTCTTTCGACAGGAAGGCTCGAAGATTCCTCCACTGCCAAGTAGTTGCTTGTACTCATGCTTTCCTCTAACTTCGCCTCTAAGGATTGTGGCCATCCGGAGTGGCCAGGGGTATCTAACGCTTTATTTTGGTAAATCATGCCATATTTGGCATGGTATTCCAAATATGGAACCTATTCCGAACCATGAACGTTTCCGAAACATGAGAGTCACCGTTAGTTAATACAATGGTGGGATGGCGGACAAACAGTCTCTAAAAGATCCAGGTCAAGGGTTAACCCCAGCTGCCAAGCGCAATCGATTGGCCCTGATCAAATCTGCGCAGGAAGTGCTCGCAGAAATCGGTCCCGACGCCACCGTTGAGCAGTTTGTGGCATACGCCCAGGTCTCGCCCACGACGATCTACAACCACTTCTACAACAAGGAAGCGCTGTTCAAAGAAGCCCTAGCAGAAGCATGGCGAGAATGGATTGACTGGGCCCACGGCGGCATTCCTGCCGACGAAAGCCTAGAGGTCGCGATAGACGTCTGTCGAAGATTATTCCGAGTCACGAAGACGCATCCAGAATTCGCAAGACTTATCAGTAAAGCCCTCGTTAATCCTAGATTTTTCATCGAGGCAGTGCAGGCGGATGCGATGCCTGCAGCGAAACGCTTTGCGCGCTCGGGCCAGATCAGTAAAGCAGAGTTCGATAAGCGAATGCGGATGTTCGGCTACTGCGTTACAGGAATCTTGAACGGTGTCCACACAACAAACGAACTTTCGCCGCTAGATGCTGATGCCTCCTTAGGAATTGCTCTAGCGATTTTGGGTGTTAGTCCGGCGAAGGCAAAATCAATAGTTGCTCGTCCCTTAGAAAAGTGGCCTTCCGCTGATTGAGGCCCCGCTGGGCACTAGAATTCTTACAAACGAAAGGGCCCCGTGACTAGTCAGCCGAAGATCCTTGTTGTCGTTCACGACATCGATGACCACCTCAATGAGATGGCCAACCCGATTGCCGAGGCTGGCATTCTCATGGATACCTGGGATGTACAAAATGACAGTGTCGGCAAACCTGATCTAGAAACCCTTGAGCAGTACTCGGGGGTGATTTCACTTGGTGCGCACGCTGGCGTTCTCGAAGAGGCCAAGCACGATTGGATGAGCCACGAGCGCAAGATTATGCAGTGGGCTTTAGATACCGAGACCCCTCTGCTTGGGTTGTGCTTTGGTTCGCAACTACTCGCCTCGGCTGCTGGCAGTCGGGTCTATAAGGCAGAGGTCGGTGAGTTCGGATGGACAAAAGTCGACATGTTGCCAGAAGCCGCCAGCGATCCAGTAATCGGTGCTTTGGATGATAATGCCGACGCCTTTCAGTTTCACTATGACAGTTTTGATTTGCCGGAAAACGCAGTCCTGCTAGGCGAAAGCAATGGAATGATCGAGGCTTTCAGAGTCGGCTCAAGTGCCTGGGCAACTCAGTTTCACCCCGAGGTCGGTCTTTCTCAGCAGTTGGCTTGGCTAAGCACCTACCGCGGTGCTTTCATTCGCGAGGGCATCGACATCGATGAACAGATTGCTAAATCCCATGAGCTTGCAGCCAGCTACCGCAAGCAAGCTTGGGACCTATCCGCAGCTTTTGCAAAACAGGTTCTGGTCTTCCATAGCCGGTAGCTAGAGGTTTCGTTGCACTCGACCCCGTCAGAAGAGAAAATCCAGATCAGATGAGAAGAAAGTGGATTTTCAAGTGGGCATCTGGAACTTGAAACCGGCTACAAGCCGTTGCAGGCAGACTATGTGGTTCAATCCAGTTATGATATTGCAACAATAAAAGAACGACTTCTTGGGGAGCAAAAGACTGTGAAAAAGCTATGGGAACAAATTGACTGGAAGGCCTTACAAGCCTTTATCGCAGTTTTGACTCTGCCTGCGATGGTAGTTTTTGGAAGTATTACGATTTTGCTGTTTAATCCGTAAGTGTTGTCGGTGCCCCTGACGCCAAAATGAATAAAATCCAGCTCTCGTGAGAAGAAACTGGATTTTAAGTGCACCCCCTCCGGGGACTTGAACCCGGAACTTACTTGTCTATTAACTTTGATCTAGTCGGGTTGTTTGACCTAAGTAAATCTAAGCAACCGCTTTGTTTGACCTAAGTAAATCTAAGCAACCGCTTTGTTTGACGCTGATGTACTAACAGGCTGGCTAAGGCCATTTCCAAGCCCGACAACGGACCATCCAGCTGAAGCCCACTTGCCTAGGTCCAGACAATTTCGACCATCTATTAGCAAACTTGTTCTGCGGATGGTCGATAACTCGGTTGGGTCTATGCTCTTGTATTCGGGCCATTCCGTCCCAAGGACCACAACGTCTTTGTCTTCAAAAGCCACTTTTATGTCACTCTGGGTTCGTAGGGTTGGATAATTACTGGCAACCTTTGATAACGCGAGGGGATCGTGGATAGTGACAATTGCCCCTTCCTGATAAAACAGTTCGGCAACTTCAAGGGAAGGACTGTCACGAATGTCATCCGTGTCTGGTTTGAAAGATGCGCCAAGTACTAAGACTTTCTTTCCAAACAAAGAACCATAATGCTGTTTAGCAATTTCTATCGGTCTACTTCGGCGCCTATTATTCACAGCTTCAACCTGCTCAAAGAGTTTGACGGAATCTCCCAGTCCGAGTTCCTTTGCTCGGGCCACAAGCGAACGTAGATCCTTTGGAAGACAGCCGCCTCCATAACCAATTCCGTTTTTTAGGAATTTTGAGCCAATTCTGTCGTCGAATCCGATTGCCGTGGCCAGCTGTGACGTGTCCGCTCCTGCAACTTCGGCAACTTCGGCCATCAGGTTAATAAAGGAAATTTTGGTTGCGAGGAAAGCATTTGCCGCTACTTTCACTAATTCAGCGGTCCTCAAATCAGTTTCGACATATGGTATTTCCTCGTCAATTTGTGCCTTGTAGAACTCCTTCAGCACTTCAGCAGCATATTGGTTTGAGGATCCAATGACGATTCGGTTCGGATACAGGGAATCCTCCAGAGCTTTGCCCTCTTGCAAGAACTCAGGGTTCCAAACTAAATTTGGAGCCTTCCCGGTGAGATTCTTCACATGCTCGATGATGCTGTCAGCGGTTCCAACCGGAACAGTTGACTTGCCGGCAATTACAGACTCACTTGACATGAATGGCAAAAGTTCATCGATTGCTTGGAAGAGGTAGCCCGTATCAGCCGACAGGCCTACTTTTGATTGAGGAGTGCCAACGCACAAAAAGTGAATTTGAGAATCAAGACTTTCCTGGATGTGCCCCACAGAGAACTGAACATTGCCTGCTGCCAAGGCTTCAGTGAGTGCTGACTGCAGACCAGGTTCGTAAATTGGAATAGAACCAGCACGCAACGCTTTTACTTTGGATTCGTCAGGGTCGATTCCAATAACCTGATGTCCCAGCTTTGCGAAAGCAACTGCAGTAGTCGCACCGAGGTACCCCAAGCCAATTACTGTTATTTTCATTCCCACAACTCGAAAGTAAACTCAAAAATCATGTCTTGTTTTCAAGCCATACCCGTTTTGCAGCAGATTCACCAAAAATTAATGGCCCCTTAAGGTATCTATTTTTCAGCCGTTCCAAGGCAAAACTGTTTTGGACTGTTGTAAATAGCTTCACCAGACATTTAGCTTTATCTATCCGAATCTTTACCTGCTGTTCTTATTCTGGAAGAGTGAAAAGAAGAATCGCCATAGTAACAGAATCGTTTCTTCCACAGATTAATGGAGTGACGAACTCTGTCCTAAGAGTCCTAGAAACCCTGAAGCAGCGGGAGTTTGAGGCGATGGTTATCGCTCCAACTAGGGCCTCCTCCCACCACCTAGGTTTTCCCGTCCACACGGTACCGTCGATTGAAGTACGGAGCTTTCCAGTTGGAATTCCTTCACCCTCCGTTGCAAAACTCCTAGACAGTTTCCAGCCTGACCTAGTTCACCTAGCTGCTCCGTTTTGGCTTGGGGCGCATGCAATTGATTGGTCCACAAGAAATTCAGTACCCTCAGTCGCTGTTTACCAAACTGATATCGCGGGTTATTGCAGCCGATACGGATTGGGCTTCGCCAGACCTTTCATCGACAACCTGACCGCCAGAATCCACTCTCCGGCAACTTTGTCAGTAGCACCGACAAGCGAATCGGCTAATCAGCTGAAAGCACTGGGGGTAAAGAATGTTTCCATTTGGGGCCGTGGCATCGATACTGATCTGTTCACCCCGGAAATCAAACGAACAGCTGAAGTGCAACTTCTGAAAAAGCGAATAGCGCCAAACTCTGAGCTCATAATCGGATTCGTTGGAAGACTTGCAGCCGAAAAACAGGTTATGCGTTTGCTTGAATTAGCAGATGTACCGAACATCAAATTTCTAATAGTGGGTGATGGACCAGATCGTAACCGACTTGAAGCAGCGTTCGCTCCTTTTGGCGCCCATTTTGCTGGTATGCAGACTGGCATTAACCTTGCCAATCACTATGCGGCAATTGATGTATTTGTTCACTGTGGAACTGAGGAAACTTTTGGCCAAACCATTCAGGAGGCTAAGGCAACTGGTATCGCCGTTGTCGCTCCAGATCAGGGTGGCCCAAAGCACCTCATTGAGAGTGGAACTACTGGAATTCTCGTGAATCCCTCCGATGAAGGAGCATATCGCCGCGCTGTAGTTGAGTTAATGGATGATTCACTGAGGGCTCAAATGTCTCAAAACGCCCGAATCAGTGTTCTGGAGAATACCTGGGCCAAGAACAACAATGCTCTTCTCGAGATTTATGAACAGGCCATTCAGGACAGTAGCACCTCGCGGAAGTCAGTTCTTGAACTGGCTTGACGCCCAAGAGATTATTGCCTCATTCGGAAACTACGCGGTTGCCGCTGTGACAGTAATTCTCTTTCTCGAAACTGCATTCATCCCGGCATCCTTTCTTCCCGGAGACTCATTGCTATTTTTGATCGGACTTACCCTCGCTAACTCGGCCTCCGCTATCCCGGTTTGGCTTGGCTTTGCGATGATCTGGCTTGCCGCTTTCAGTGGCCCCCTAGTGAGCTACTTCCTTGGTAAGAAATTTGGGACGAAGCTATTTTCTTCTAATCGAGTATGGCTACTGAATGAGAAAACGCTCTACCGAACAAACAGATTCTTTCACCAGTATGGGGGGAGAGCAATAATTCTGGCTAGATTTGTTCCGATTTTGAGAGCCGTTGTTCCTGTTATGGCCGGAGCATCAAGCATGGCCAGCGAGAGATTCGTTCGCCTGAACTTTGTTGGGGCAACTCTTTGGCTGCTGGCCTTTATGGTTCCTGGTTATTGGCTCGGCGGCATTGATGTAATCAAGCAAAACCTCGAGATTACGGTATTGGCCGTGATTGTGTTGTCAGCCCTACCTCTGCCAATAGAGCTGCTTAGAGAGTGGTACAACCAAAGAAAAGTTAGGTCAGCGAGGAATTAGTTCCCAATTTGGATGGGAGCTGGTGCTTGGAACGTACTGATCTAAAGTCATGTGTTTGGGAAGCATGCGGTCACCAGCTGTAATTCCTTTAAGCCTTCTTTGAATAAACGGTGAAACATCGCGAATAAGCCACTCGACGGTTTCAACAATTCCTCGACTAAAAACTGATAATTCCTGTGGATCCATTTCAGGATATCGATACTTTAGACCCAGCATTGACGCAGCCTGATTAGCAACTGCAATGTGGCCGTGACCGGAGAAGTGAACCATGTCTTCCGCCCAAAACATGAGGTGCCTAAAGTTTTCAATTCCGTGCACGTCTATCACCGGAACATCAAGCTCCAGTGCTACATCTTCAATCATTTCTGAAAATGACTTGGCTCGATGAAGCAAGGGGCGGAAAATCCTTAAGTGAAGAGGGTTTATGGTGTTAGCTACAACCACATGGCATCCGGAGTCTTGCAGATCTATAAGTCCTTGCCGAAAGATTCTGCGAAGGTTTTCGCGATTTGACTTGCTCCCAAACAAGTCGTTAGAGCCCGCCATAACAGTCACAAGAGAAGGCCTGAGTTTTACTGCTTGAGGTACTTGAACTTTAACGATTTTTTCAAGACCAGCCCCCCTAATTGACAGGTTTGCGTACTTGAAAGAGATCTCTTGTTCCTTAGCCTCTCGGGCCAAAATGGCTGCTAGTCGATCGGTCCAGCCATTGTGGTCACGGTAGTGCTTGAATGTGAAGTCCCCGAGGCCCTCGGAAAGGGAGTCCCCCATAGCTATGTAGGATTCATAGGGTTTTCTATTCACGCCATAACTTAACTATTAGTGCTTTGACTAGCTAGTAAATGACACTAAAGTTTTGGTGTCGGTTGGGTAAACATTTTGCTGAGTCTCGGAGAACAAAAGTTGACATGTATCTGGCACTAAGCACAAAGTCTCCTTGGAAAAGTATTTTTAGTGTTCGTTCCCCTGTCCCGGATTTTAGAAACAAACAAAAAATGTTTTTACTGTTACTCATCCATTAATAAATAATTCAATGCTTAATATCTTTCCGTCTCTACTTTGAGAAGTGCGTGGGGACCCCGCGAGCAAAAACTGAACTCAATCCGAAACGGAGAATAAATAAGTGACTAACATTTCAAAATTGGCAGCAATCGGTTCTGCTGTCCTACTCACGGTGGGACTTTCTGGCTGCGCCGCTGAATCTGAAGAGGCAGAGCTAGCGGCAACATCCCCTGCTGGGGTTAGCACAGAAGGCTGGCCAGCAAAGCTGGTCTTTGGTGCAGTTCCATCTGAAGAGTCGAGCTCACTCATTCAGAGCTACGAAAAAATTCTTCAAGTACTGGAAGCAGAACTCGGAATTGAAATCGAGTTCTTTGAAGCGACTGAATACGCTGGAATCATTGAAGGCCAAGTATCCGGTCGAGTAGATCTAGCCCAGTACGGACCATTCTCTTATGTTCTAGCTGGAACCCGCGGAGCAAGTCTTGAGGTGGCTGGTGTAATGACAGATGGACCGGATATCGAACCTGGATACCAGTCCTATGGGATTGCACTTTCCTCAAATAAATCAATTAATTCCATCGAGGACTTTGCCGGTAAAACTGTCTGCTTCGTAGACCCTGCCTCGACCTCTGGTTTCCTTTACCCTTCAGAAGGTCTTTTATCTGCAGGAATTGATCCAGAATCCGATGTGACTCCAGTATTTGCAGGTGGTCACGATGCATCCGTTCTGTCTGTAGCTAGCGGGGATTGTGACGCAGGCTTCGCATTTGACGCCATGGTTGACAAAAACCTCATTGAATCGGGTGACATCAAAGAAGGTCAAATAAAGACTGTTTGGAAATCTGCAGTTATTGCAGGTTCACCACTTGCAATGCAGGCTGGTCTTCCACAGACTTTGAAGGATGAAATTCGTAGAATTATCACCCAAGAGGCAAATGTCGACGCTCTTGTTGCAAGAGGAATTTGTGACTCAGTAGAAAACTGTGGGCTGACAGATGAGAAGGTATGGGGCTACGTGATAAAGGACGATAGCTTCTACGACGGTGTGCGCAAGGTTTGCGAGGTCACTGGTTCTTCTAACTGCAAGTAGTTCTACCCTTCTAGTCAACAACCTGCCAAAGCCAGGCTGGATTACCAGCCTGGCTTTGGTCCAAAAGGAGAGATCTTGTCTGAACCAGTCATTAAAGTGCTTGATCTAGTTAAGGTTTTTGAAACCGGCACCAAGGCATTGGATTCGATAAGTCTGTCAGTTCCCAAGGGGCAGATGCTTGCTCTTATCGGGCTCTCCGGAAGTGGCAAATCAACATTTCTTCGCCACCTAAACGGTTTGGCCAGGCCCACAAGTGGGGAGATTGAAGTCCTTGGTGTGAACCTAAAGACGGCAGACAGAAAAGAGCTCCGCTCTTTGAGAACTAAAGTTGGCTTCATATTCCAACAGTTTGGATTGGTTGGGCGAATCACAGCTATCGAGAACGTCCTGTCCGGTTCTCTTGGGGCAATCCGCGGTCCCCGTTTTGGTGTGGGTAGCTATCCCCTAGCCCTCAGGAAGCAGGCGCTAGAACACCTAGATCGGGTTGGCCTCGCGGATTACGCCTTTCAAAGAGCTGACACGATGAGTGGAGGGCAAATGCAACGAACCGCAATTGCAAGGACACTAATGCAGCAGCCCTCAATAATGCTGGCGGATGAGCCTGTTGCTTCTCTTGACCCCGAATCTTCGATGCAGGTCATGGACATCATGCTCCGCGTAGCAAAAGAGGAGAACCTCACCGTTTTAGTGACGCTTCATCAAGTCGAATATGCCATGGGTTGGGCAGACCGAATTGTGGGTCTAAGGGATGGAAAAATTGTTTTGGATGACGAACCAAAGAAGTTGGACAAGGACGAGGTAATGAAGGTTTACCAGCGAGTTGCAACTGCAGGAGTTGACGCCTCCCAACTTGCCGATGAGTCAATCCGCAACCTTAGGAATTTCTAATGGCAATAAAAGCAGTACAGCCCGGTGGCACCGCTAAACTCAAGCCTAAAATAAGCAAATCGGGAATCGTAACTCGGAGTACTCTATTCGGGTTTCTAATGCTGTTCACCTGGGCTTGGATTCTGGTGGAAATGAATCTAGTGTCTGTTTTTGGCGGTCTGGAAGACATTGGAAACCTGCTGGATTACATGCTTCCAGTGAGCTTTGCAGAATTAGATAGGGCAATTGAGTTAACTCTCGAGACTCTGTGGATGGCTGTCTTGGGCACATTTCTCGCCATGTTGTTATCAATCCCCCTAGCGTTCTTGGCTGCTTCCAACACAACACCCCACCCGACCGCCTATGCCATCGCAAGGGGAATCATAGTTTTCTGTAGGGCAGTACCAGACCTGCTGTTCGCTCTAATTTTTGTTCGAGCTCTAAGCATCGGTCCCTTGCCTGGCATTCTTGCCCTAGCTTTTCACTCGATCGGAATGATTGGAAAGCTACTTGCGGATGCTATCGAACAGACCGATAAGCAGCCCCGCGAGGCCGTGAATTCGGTGGGAGCCAGTCGCCTCCAGTCAATTGTCACGACCATAATTCCCCAGATCACACCCACCATAATTTCTGTCGGACTCTTTCGACTCGACATAAACCTCCGATCTTCAACCGTTCTTGGCCTAGTGGGTGCTGGTGGTGTGGGATTACTTCTAAAGGAGACCTTGGGCCAACTTGCCTACAGCGAGGCCCTGGGTGTTGTCGTGGTGATTTTCCTATTCATTCTGGCTATGGAAGCACTTGCTGCAGCAGTCCGTGCAACGGTCCTAAAGGGCGAACTGGAAGATTCTCAAAGTAGTCAAGCAACCGTGATAGATAAAGCTTCTGCGTTAATAAAGCCAGGCCAGCAGAGGGTCAACTCTCGAGTGTTGCCGCCGTGGACCAAAGAGCGAATCGCTAAAACGGGCTATGCAGCGCTGTTTCTATCTCTGCTGATAATCGGTTATTTGTCTGTAGAGGTTGATTTGTTCAAACTCGTAGTGAGTTTCTTCGATATTTTTGTCTTTACTTTCCGAATGTTTCCTCCAGATTTTGTCACCGCTTGGCCGCAGATTGTGGATGGAATGGTTGAGACATTGGCCATTGCGGCAGTTTCTACTGTCCTCGGATCCCTCAGTTCAATACCGTTAGGTTTCCTAGCAGCTAGAAACGTGACGGTAAACAAAATTGTCCTTTACATCAGCCGAGTAATACTAGTGATAGTGCGAGGAATTCCAGAGCTGATACTAGCAATCATCTTTGTCGCGGCCTTGGGACTGGGGCCAGTTGCGGGAATTTTTGCCCTGTCGATTGGCACTGCCGGTTTTCTAGCAAAGCTAATTGCCGACTCAATAGAAGAAATAGATCCGGCTCCGCGCGAAGCTGTCAGGGCTACGGGGGCGAATCGTATCCAGGAATTGTTCGTGGCAGTAATACCCCAAGTTATGCCCGCTCTGATTTCCCAGCTGCTATACACGTTCGACATAAACATTCGGTCATCTGCAATTCTTGGAATTGTAGGTGGTGGAGGTATCGGATTCTTACTTTTCAATTCCATGAAAGTACTAGCTCTTGATACCACCGCCGCCATTGTTATATCGATATTTGTTTTGGTTTACGCGGTGGAGTTATTAGCTGGTTATGTGAGAAGGCAGGTAATCTGATGAACCATTTGGCAATTGTTGGGTCAGGAATATTCGGAACGATGCATGCATATTTTGCACTCAAAATGGGTTTTCGGGTGACATTGATTGAACGGGACCCAGTCCCACTTGGAGCCTCGGTTCGGAACTTTGGAATGATTGCCGTTGGCGGAAGGGCCCCGGGAGTCGAACTTACTGCCGCAGTTAGGGCACGCGAACTATGGGGAGAGATTTCTCGAGAAAATGACGGGCTCACTTTCAGAGCCAGCGGATCTATGGTGGTGGCCTTAAACGACAATCATCTGTCAGTGATGAGTGAGGTTGCGAATTATCCCGATGCCGAGCTACGTGGCTGGATGGTGGTTGACCGGTCGGAAGCCAAAGACATCAATCCAGGTCTTCGAGGGGACATTGCTGGCGGTCTTTACTGCTCGATGGATGCTGTGGTCGAACCAAATCTTGTTCTTTCTGAGCTACGAACATTCCTCCTTCGAAGCAGCAATTTTGAATTCCTTTCTGGCCAAGAAGCGGTGGCCGTAAGGGAAACTCAAAAACATGTTGAAGTTGAACTCAGAAACGGTGACATAGTAGCCGCAGATCAAGTTATCGTTGTGCCCGGCGCCGACCACAAGACTCTATTTGGACCCGAATTAGCAAAGATGCCCCTGCGTCGAGTATTTCTCCAGATGGCAAGACTTGAGAACCCAGGCTTTGAGCTCTCAACCTCAGTCGCAAGCTTTGACTCCTTGCGCTTCTACCCAGGATATCAAGGCCCCGCTATCGAAAAACTAGAGACCGTAAGACCCCTCGTGAAGGAAATGGTAATGCAGCTCTTGTTGCAACAGAGAGTAGATGGGACCTTGACTATGGGAGATACCCACATCTACGAGGAGCCGTTCCCTCACGAAATGAGAGAGGACTGTTACGACTTACTTCTTGACGATGTTGAATCCATTATTGGAGTGAGGCCACGGATACTGACCCGGTGGCAAGGTATTTACAGCCAGAACACAACAGGTGAGGTCTGCATCCGATTAAGACCTGGCGAGAGAGTGCGTGTAGTAACTGGTCCCGGTGGCAGAGGAAACACTCTCTCGCCCGCTATAGCCGAAGAGACAATTAGGGAGTTAATAAATGATTAAGTTAGCCGTATTTGACATAGCAGGAACCATAGTTTCAGATGATGGAGTGGTGCTTGATTGCTTCAGTAAGGCGTTTGAGGAAGTAGTGCCTGAGATTTGGTCAGAAAGAAACAAGGAATTTGTTGCACACGCGAAAAAGACTATGGGTCAATCAAAAATCGAAGTATTTAGAGAGCTTTTGAAGTCTGACGAATTAGCCGAACGTGCCTCCGATTCGTTTCAGGAGCATTATCTGCAGCGCCTGCCTGACGTAAAGCTATTCAAAGGAATCCCCACCATGTTTGACACCCTAAGAAAAAGAGGTGTAAAAGTTGCCCTGAATACTGGATTTAACCGCGGTACTCTCGACGTTCTTCTTGACGAGCTAGGACTGAAATCTTTGGTTGATGCCACTGCCACTCAAAGTGAAGCTCTAGAGGGTAGGCCCTCTCCTGCCATGATTCAGCTTGTGGCCGACAGACTAGGAGTATCTGATTCTTCTCAAGTGGCAGTTATCGGAGATACCAAGAGTGACATTGAGGCCGGTAAGAGGTTTGGAGCGGGGATTAAGATTGGGGTCCTGACTGGAGAACATAGTTTAGAGGAGCTAGAGGTTGCGGGTGCTGATTACGTCGTCGAACACGTACTACAAGTAGATCACATACTAATTTAGGGCGCGGCTAAGCGTTCCCTTAGTTCTTTCTGGACGCTGGCACCGAGCCCCGCTTTATTTAGGTTCTCGACAATTTCTTGCTCTGATCCAATGCTATCGAGCATAATTTCCATCGCTTCTTGGTCCGCACGCATCAGCGCTCCAGATTTAACTATTAATTCCTCGCTCCAGTATGGCTGGAGCACTGAGAATCGAGCCAGTACTTTCGCGATGTTCTCGTTAGTTCTCGTGTAATCCTGAACAATTGTTTTCCTATCTGCTCCGAGCACAGCTAGTAAGCTCGCGGCAAAAATACCAGTTCTGTCTTTACCGAGAGCGCAGTGAAACAGCACTGGGCCTTTGGCTGAAGCAACCAGCTCCAGCCCAGTTCTAATTCGTTCCAACCCGTCCATAAAAACCTTTGAATACCAGAGTCCGAGGTCGTGATTTGTGAATTCTCTGTCTAGGAGTTCTTCTGTCTGAATGCCTGATAGTTCCGGTCTAAGCAGTGAAACATTTTCGTATCGTATGTCTGATGCAGCTAATGGTCCCCTACCGACGGTTTCGACTTCATCGCTAGACCTGAGGTCAATAATGAGAGAAATTCCAATGTCAGTGAGCCTTTCGGCCTCTAGGTCGTCTATGTGAGCAAGGTCGTCAGATCTAAAAACTTGACCTGGCCTAATTTTTCCACTCGCGCTCTGAAGACTTCCAAGATCGCGGAAATTTGCAAGCTTTCCGATTGGATGACTTCTATCTATCACACCCTGAATCTAGGTGACCAAGGTTAACGGTGCTGGAACTTTACGAAAAGTTGGAAAGGATTTTTGAACTCAAATTCCGGTTATCGGGATAATTATGGGATGCCCAAGACAAAACTTAGATTATCTCTGCAGCTTGGAGTTACTCAAACAATCGGATATGCTTCCTCGTTTTATCTCCCCGCAATTTTGGCGATGCCAATGTCAAGGGACCTTGGGATTAATTATGAATTCATCTTCCTTTTCTCAGCTGCTGCATCGATTCTTGCGGGGTTGATTGGACCCCTGGTGGGGTCTCTGATAGACAAGTACGGAGGCAGACTGATTCTCCCGGGAGGCTCACTCGGCTTTGCCTTAGGACTCGTCCTCATGGCTCAATCGACTGGGCCAGTGAGTTTCTTATTTTCCTGGGTTGTGATGGGTATAGGTGCAGCACTGGCACTTTACGATGCAGCTTTTGCGACTGTAGTGGAAGTTCTGGGCACTGAGTCCCGGAGAACCATTGCAACTATTACGTTAATCGCAGGCTTCGCTTCCAGTATTGGGTGGCCAATCACCTCCGCTATCGAACAGTCTTTCTCTTGGCGGGAATCATTAATATTCTGGGCACTGATGAACATCATGATTTGTCTCCCTTTGCACGCCTTCCTCCCTGGCTACAACAAAACAGCCAGACGAACACGAAGGCTCAAAAGAATTGCTAATGACGTTGAGATGGTGCACTCAGGAAAGAACTTGCCGCGATATGCAGTCTTAGTTGCAGCTGTGCTTTTTCTGCTTGGGGGATCTGTCCAAGTTGTTATGGGTTACCACCTTCCAAGCGTTTTGGAACTGGTTTCCTCGGGTTCTGAATATGTATTACTGGCTGCAACTCTTCTCGGACCGGGGCAAGTTTTTGCTCGGCTTTTACAGGTTTTGTTCCCCAAAACTTTTTCTACCCAATTAGTGGCGTTTTTGGCACTTTCCTTACATCCGATTTCTGTCTTGACCCTACTAATGGGCAATGATTTGTCACTCTTTACCTTTGCTTTCATTCACGGCATGGGGTCAGGTTTCCTTACAGTTGCCGCAGGCACACTTCCCCTTTTAGTATTTGGATCAAGGGATTACGGTAAGCGTCAGGGCTACATAATGGCTTCCTCGGATATACTTCTGGGGTTCGCACCCTTCTTCTTTGGAGTATTTCTAGTCACACTGGGAAGCACAGCACTCGTGCTAACGTCAGGCTTTTCACTTAGCGCACTATTCTTCCTTTGGTGGCTGCTAAGGCTGGCGGAAAGCCCTGGAGGGTCCACGGAAAAGAAAACTCTGATTTAATTTCCCTAAATCCTAAGAGAGAAATCCAGCAGGCTAAGGCTGCCAACAAAAAGAACTACCAGCGGCTTGATTCTAATTGCGACAAGGGTAAATGATTCAGTATCAGTAGGTCACTACTGAAATTGGAGACTTGATCTCTATGTGGAAAGGCCCAATAATGAAGAAAATCCAGCTCTCGTGAGAAGAAACTGGATTTTCAGTGCACCCCCCGGGACTTGAACCCGGAACCCACTGATTAAGAGTCAGTTGCTCTGCCGATTGAGCTAGAGGTGCATTTGTTGCTCTATACAAGCAACAGCTCTAAAGAATACCACTTGGGCTAGGCCCATCCAAACTAGCGAGCGAGCCTTCTAATCAGCTTTTCAGTGGCAATCAGACTGCCACCTAGCACTGCTGGAATTCCCCCTCCGGGGTGTGTGGAGGCTCCAACTCGCCATAGCCAAGGTCTCAAAACTGATGAGTGCCTTGGGGTGTGAAGCGGACCTGACTGCCAAATCTTTCGAGCTTCTCCGTAGAGCGCTCCACCGGTTGCTCCCCAACCTGAGAAATACTCCGGATCCAAAACCTCAAAGGAACCAAAGTAATCTTTGATGTTATTCGGTAAGCCCATAACCAAAGACACTCTTTCAAGCTCTTGCTTAGCGAAGTCGCTGTCAATGCCGTAGTGCTTGCCATCGGCAGGAGCTGTGATCAATACCGCAACAGTTGACTTACTGTTTGGGTAGATGTGCCCTGCTTTGTAGTAGTTGACAAAAACCATTGATTCTTTTGGTAGCTGCTTATTACCTAAGGACTTATGCAGGGCAGATGGGTCATCAGGCATGATCACCGAGTGGGTCTTAGTTCCTGCAGGTAGGTCTTGATCTAGCACCGCGTAAATGGCAACGCCTGAGCAGGACATCTTGCGGCCTGATTCGTTTGTGGTCTTGCCTAACAGGCGATCAGTCACCTTGGCATCCAAGCTCGAAATCACAAGATCTGCTTGGTATTCGCCCTTTGCGGTTGTGACCTTGTTCTTAGAAATGGCCGTGACCTTCTCATTCAAAGAGATTTCAACCCCGGCATGACGAGCGAGCTTTTCAAGTGTCAACGGAATCTCGTTGACACCGCCAACTGGAACCAAAACCTTTTGGGTGGCCATAACCGCAGGCATGGTTGCAAACAGTGCCAGTGTGCTCTCTGGTGCAACGCCGGCATTCAAGGTGTGAATCGAGATGACCTCTTTGAGCCCTTCCGGAAGCCACTTCAATCCATCGAGGTAGCTCTTGGTTGTTAGGCGTATTCCGTAGTTTGAAACCAGCTTGCTAACAGCCGGCACAGCCTTTGGGCTCATTGAGGTGTTTGTTAGCAGCGTGGTGATCTCGTTATCGAGCTTGCCGTGCATGGCTTCAAACCTGGCCCATGGCTCGTGCCACTTGTTTCCTGGCTCAACAGGAAGCAAGCACTTATCGCCCCGGTAAAAGTACTCCCCGACTTCGGAAAGTGGTTCAAAAACAATCGGTGCAATCTCGCTTGCCTTTGGGCCGGATCCTAAGTTGTCATACCTACGAATGAACTCTTCCCACACTCCTGGGAAAGTTACGAGAGCGGGACCGGTATCCATACGCTGGCCATCAACAACGATGCGCTTTGATTTGCCGCCAATCCAGCTCGCGCCTTCAATGACTTTTACTTTGTGCCCAGCTTTAGCAAGAAGTGAGGCTGTTGCAAGTCCCGAGATGCCGGCACCTAGAACAATGATGTTTCTAGATTTCACGGATAGATACCTAGCACCATCGCAGAAACTAGTTGAACACCGGCTACCGCGCCAGCGATGTATGGAAAGGCAATTGATAATCGGTAAAGCTTGCGACCGGTCTCAGGAACTGGATTCTTGAAGATCGCAGATGTTAGGTATCCGGCGATAGCAAAGTTCACAATTGCAACAGGAATGTTAACCATGGCAAAAAGCCCAGTTGAAATCAGCCACCAGAAGCCAACCCAGTAAGCGCTGCCTTTGGTGCCAAGCCAAACTGCTGTGGTCTTGATGCCAACAAAGCTATCCTGCGGAATATCCTGCACTGCATCAAAGGTGTGCTTTGCCATCGACCAAACCATTAGACCAATTGCTGCAAACCAGATTGGTTCGTTGCCGAAGGCTAGCGGAATGAAAACCAACGGGAAGGCGTAGTCGGTGTTTGAGACAGAATCCCACACGGGACGAGCCTTGAATCTAAATGGCGGGGATGAGTAGAAGTAGAAAAAGAGCGAATAGGCCAGAATCCAGCCCATGGCGGCAATTGGAACTGTGAAGGCGAAGTAGATCAAAAATGGGATGTTGGTTAGCACTACCCCGATAAAGATTGGTCTTACTTCCGAGGGGCTGATCTTGGCACCTTCCATGCCGCCTTTTCGGGCGTTGATGTTGTCAGTTTCCTGATCGAAGATGTCGTTGATGCCGTAGATCAAAAGGTTGAAGGGAAATGTCACCCAGATAAGAAATGGGATGATGTCCCATCGCCAGAGGTCTCCGCCTAGCCACATTGCCATCACGGTGGTTCCGATGGTGTTAACCCATAGAACAGGGCGGGAGATTTCCACCAGGCGCTTTAACATGATTCAAGCTTAGACGGGCACTAAAGGAGCCTAAAACCAGACAAAAAGCTGGCTTAGACTAGAAACACACAGATAGAAACCTTTACCCAGGAGCGAAAAATGGCTGCGCTAAAGAAACTAGAAACCGGCGACAAGGCTCCTGATTTCACGCTCACAAACCATGACTGCACCAAGGTCAAGCTCTCTGGCTTCAAGGGCCAGAAGGTCATCGTCTACTTCTTCCCGGCAGCCCTAACTCCTGGATGCACCAAAGAGGCTGAGGATTTCAATTCCAACCTCAAAGCCCTAAACAAAGCAGGCTACGAAGTGCTTGGCATCTCCCCTGACACTCAAGCCAAGATGGCCAAGTTCCAGGTTGCCCACAAGCTCAAGTTCGCACTTTTGGCCGATGAGGACCTAGCCGTACACAAAAAGTATGGCGCCTATGGAACCAAGAGCATGTATGGCAGAACCTACGAAGGTGTCCTTCGATCAACGTTTGTAGTTGATGAAAAAGGAAAGCTTGAGCTAGCCCTGTACAACGTCAAGGCCACCGGTCACGTTGATAGCCTGCGCAAGCAGCTCGGTATCTAACGCCTCAGTTTTTAACTAAGAGCGCCGTCGTTTTCACGGTTGGTATCGGCAATAAATTTCTTGTTGAACAGCAAAATCGCAACCACAGCTGAAAGTAATGCCAGGAATATTCCAATGTTTCTGTTGCTGCCCGCTTCAGCTAGCGCGCCGGCTCCAACTACACCTTGAAGTAGCTGCCAGAAAAATGCAGCGCTTCTGGCCCAGCGTTTTCCTTGCAAAATTCCACGTGAAAAATGCAACACCCAAGCAACCGATCCGGCAGCTAAAACAATCAGGAAAATTTGAGTGTAAATGTTTAGCACGTTTCCGGACAATAATTCAAGTAAAAGTGCGAAAAAAACTAAGGAAATTATCAGGGCCTCAATAAACAACAGTGAAACTACAAGTTTCACTAATTGAGGAGCTTGTCTAAAGGCTTTCATGAGTCCTTACAAATTTGGGTATTTACAAAAGCCTACGGCTATGGAATTATATGAGTAGAACATGTGTAGCGCTTCAAGCGTAAATCACAAGATTCGCACCAAACCGACAAGTTTGAAGAATTTTTCAGTGCCCATCGTATTGGCCCTAAGGGGCCAAGAATCAGGATAAAACCATATGGATATGCAGTGGCTAAATCAGGCACGTTGCCTAAACGAAGACCCAGAATTGTTCTTTCCGGTTGGAAACACCGGTCCTGCGGTTGACCAGATCGAGCAAGCCAAAGCTGTTTGCCGCGAATGTAACGTGACTAGCCAGTGCCTTGAGTATGCAATCAAGGAAAACCAGGACACCGGAGTTTGGGGTGGACTGACTGAAGACGAGCGCAAGTCACTAAAGCGCAAGTACGCCAGGGCTCGCAGAGCCAGCTAATTCCTTAGTACCTCTTTATAGAGGTATGTTGATGGCCACCTTGGTGCCACCCTCTTTAGGCGAGAACCAGCTGATCTTTCCGCGAAGTTCTCCCTCAATCAAAGTCTTGATGATCTGAGTTCCAAGACCTTTTCCAATCGAGTCTTTTTTGAGACCCACACCGTTATCTTCAACCTCAATCGTGAGCTGCTTGGCAGTTCTTTTGGTGTTTAGAGAGATTAGTCCACCGTGGGAACCCAGTCCATGGGTTGCAGCGTTTGTGACCAACTCGGTAAGCGCAACTGCCAGCGGGGTGGCCTGATCGCTGTTTAGCTTTCCAAACTTGCCATCGATGCGAAGCCTTAGGGTCTTTGAGTTTTCTGAAGCTAACTCGCCGACAAGTCTCATGCTATCTGCAAAGACTTCATCGAAGTTCACCTCTTCGGTGAATCCCTCAGCCAGAGTGTTGTGCACAAGTGCAATTGCGGATACGCGCCTGATAGCTTGCTCAAGTGCGTCCTTGACTTCTGGGTTATCAGATCTTCTGGTTTGAATCCTCATCACCGAGGCTACGGTTTGTAGGTTGTTTTTTACTCGATGGTGAATCTCTCGAATAATGGCATCTTTTGTAAGCAGCTCTTGTTCTTGACGACGAAGTTCAGTGATCTCTCGACACAGCACAATCGCTCCGGTGCGTGCTCCTGCTTTGAGGAGTGGAATGGCTCGAATCGACAAAGTCAAGTTGGTGGATTCAAGGTCTGCTCGCCAGGGGGCTTTTCCGGTTAGAACAAGTGGCAGTGACTCGTCGACGGTTGATTGTTTTTTGACAATTTTGGTTGCAGCTTCGGCCAGTGATTTTCCTTCTAGCTCCCCCGCAATTCCCAGACGGTTGAATGCAGAGAGTCCATTGGGACTTGCGAAGCTGACAATTCCGTCGACATCAAGACGAAGCAGTCCGTCGTTGGCACGAGGTGCTCCACGCCTTGGACCGGTTGGGGTCGAAAAGTCAGGAAAGCTTCCTTCGGAAACCATGCCGAGTAATTCATTGCCGCAGTTAACGTAGTTGATGTGTAGCTTGTTTGGAGTCCTGCTATCGGCGATGTTGGTGTGACGGGTGATAAGCGCTATCGGCGCAGCTGCCTCATTTGAACTAGAACCCCTGCGAACTGGAATTGCACTCAGCTTGGTTGGAAGCCCAGCAGTGGAATCAGAGGTCTTCAGGATTGCAATCTCACCGGATTCGAAGGCTTGCTTGGCAAGAGCCAGCCACTCCTTCTTTATGGTTTCACCGGTTATGTCGCGAAAGAAGATGGTCGCTGCGCTTGATGGTCTTGCGTGACCAACTGCGATGAAATCGCCCTGCTTGGAAGGAACCCAGAGAACTAAGTCGGCGAACAGAAGGTCAGCTACCAGCTGCCACTCCGAGAGCAACAGAGTCAACCACTCGATGTTGGCTTTGTTCGGCTCGCCATGTTTGGCAATTAGCTCGGAAAGGGTCGACACTCACCCAAGTTTAGCCACCCTTGAATCCAGGGCTCCCTTGCGGCCCAGAAGCTCAGCTCTAACAAAGCCAGTGAGGGCTTGCCTGAAGGTACCGGTGCGCGATAAGGAAGTGGCTGGAACTCCCGTGCGAACAGCTTGGTCAATGTGTTGCGGGTCATCGGGAAGATAGGCCTTGGGCTCCAAAGCACTTAGGCGCTGAAGTGTGATTGCAATTTCTCTTCGTGCCGAAGCTATCACCGAGTTTCGTACCCTGTTCATAACCAGATCCACAGGTTGGCTAGTTGCAGCAATCAAGTTTTCGATTCCGAGCAATCTGAAGATTCCTATTGGATCGGCTAGGCAAACCATTACCGTTCGATCGGCCAACGAGATGATGGTGTTGGTTAGCTCTGCTTGCGTTCCGCTTCCATCAACACTCAAACTGCCAAGATCGACAACTGTGAATTCGTACCCTGAGCGAGCAGTTTCCAAAAGATTAGCTATGGCGCTTTGGTCGATTGGTTGGCTAGGAAAGTTTTGGCTTCCGGGCATAATCCGCAGAGTTGATTTTTGGAATTGAAAGCTCAATCGTTCAAGTTGCTCAAGGTCGAATCTTTGCTGACCAGCTATTCGAAGGGCAGCTTGAAGGCCAGCTGGCTGCTGCGTCAAAGCAAAGAGATTAGCAACTGCCGGGCCTTGAATATCTCCATCAATCAGCAGCACTCTGGCTTTTTCATACGCAAGTTCAAGGGCGATGTTTATAGCAACGGTTGTTTTGCCGGTTGAACCATAAGGGCTAGTCACGGCTATAACAACCGGGGACGAGTTTGTTCTTGGCGAAACCCGAGAGGTAATTGATCTTGTAATTCGATCAAGCATCTAGTTCCCGACACTGACACTTGAAGCCGTTAGGGCTATAGCGTCCCGATTAGCTATGGCACGAAGTATTGATTGGATAGAAGCGATTGGAACTCTTAGCTCTACTGATTTGGCGGCCGATGCGAAGCTAGTTTCCGGCTCCCTTACTTGAACCACCTCAACATCCAGGGCGGCAATGGTGGGTTCACCAAAGCTTTGGTAATCAAGGGCTGGGCTGGCCCAGACCGAGACTTTGGATCCTGGGGTTATCGCACTGCTTATCTCAACAGAGGGAGTAAGCACGATATTTGAATAGTCATCGAGCTGCTGCGTTGTCACAGCAGAGATTGGAATTACCTCCCCTGCAGAAATTGTTCGGGTTAGATAGGCACCCGTGGGAAGCTGACCTACCCGAAGATACTGATTCCCCAATGAAAATAAGGCTAGGTCAGTTGTTTCAAGATTTTGCTCAGTCAAAGCTGTGCCGGAAGCAAGGTCGCTTCTTGTCACTAGGTAGACCTCGGTGATCTTTGAGCTTTCAATTACAAACCAGGCACCAACCACTGAGCCCGCAATTACTGCAGCGGATACGAGCAATTGAATAGGGCTTTTTCTAAACGACTTGTTTCGAATCATTTTTCCTCCGACGCACAGGGCTCAAATTATTGCTAAGGCCGGGCTGTCTTGCAGAAAGTTATTCACAGCTTGAGTTCAATCGAACCAAGAGCTGCAATCGGGATTGCTGGGTTTTGCAAATAGTCAGTAAAGAGAAATCCTCGGGATATTCCAATAAGCCTTAGCTGCTGTGGCTTCGTCCTTGGCTCCAGATAACTAACTTGCGCTAGGGCGGGAAATTGCCGGCTAGCCAATAGCTCTCCGATTGCCTTGCGGGTGTATTCCAAGGTTCTAGTCACCACACCTACTTGGGTCTCAAACTGCACGCTTCGAAGGATGCTTCGTCGAAAAACACCCCGTGTCTTTTCATCTTCTAGGTTTCCCGCGAGGAACTCTCTTCCGAGAGTTGGGCTAGTTAGCTCTCTGGAGCTGCCATCAAGAAGCTGCAACCGAACCAAGTTGCAGTTGGTGATTAAGGAACGTAGATCTCTAAAAGAATTTTCTTGTAATTCCATTGCTGTTATCGAATTCATCTGGCGATTGTCTAGCAAAGCAGGTTCCTTTTGGAATCTTTTCCACAGCTTCGCCCGACTCAACAATTTGCCGATTAAAGGTTCTATCCTCAAACAATCTCAATTGGGGGATTTCATATTGAAAGGGGCACCATGCGAAGGCAAATTGTAAGAATCGAAGGCTCCATCCATTCACGAGGTTTTGAGAGCCAAAGACATTTAGAGTTCGGACCGGATATGCCAAGAGCCGAACCTCTAAAAACCCCGAATGTATTTCTAGCCAGCATGGCAAGAGCAATTCATGAAGTGTTGGCAGGGGTTAGATCAGTTGATCAGCTATCTCGGGTTGTTAGTGAGCAGGTGTATGAACTGCTGCGATCAAGGGCAGCAGCCGGAGCGCAAGCAAGATTGAAAGCTGGCCGAAAGCCTTTGATTCAACCAACGGACGTTCTGAAAGTTAGATACCAATCCCCCGCCGAGGACGTAATTGAATCGGTTGTTTTGCTTTCTAATCGGCAACGGGCAAAGGCAGTGACAATAAGACTGGAGAGTCAAAACGGTAGCTGGAGAGCTACCAACATCGGTTTTCTCTAATCCTTGAAGAAGGAACTGCCTTTTTCTTTCTTTCCAGCAGCCTTACGATTTGCCTGCTCTTGCTTCCTGGCAGCAGCTCGGTTAACCGGTGCCTGGTTTAGTACTGGCTTCGCTTCATCTGCTGGTGCTCCAGGAGCGCTGTAGGTCAGGTTTGCCTGAGGCTTGATCTGATCAACCGGTGACTGGTCCAGCTTTACCTCAACGTTGAATAGGTAAGTGATGGCCTCTTCACGGATTGAGCCCATCATCTGCTGGAACATTTCGAAACCTTCACGCTGGTACTCGACCAGTGGGTCACGCTGTGCCATGGCACGAAGACCAATTCCCTCTTTGAGGTAATCCATTTCGTAAAGGTGGTCTCTCCACTTGCGATCAATCACTGACAAAACAACTCTTCTTTCAAGCTCGCGCATCGCATCCACGCCTAGTGACTCTGTTCTTCTGGCGTACTGAATCTTGGCATCGCTGATGATTTCGTTTGCCAGGAACGAAGCGGTTAGCTTGGTTCGCCTTCCAGCCTCTGCAAGAACCTCGTCGATTTCAATAGAAACTGGGTAAATAGCCTTTAGCTCAGTCCAAAGACCCTGCAGCATCGAATCGGTGTCCTCTTTGGATTCCATAGCAGAAGTGGCTAGGTACTTGAAAGTGTCCTCTAGGAAAGTCTGAACGCGACCTGCGATGTCATCGCCTTCGAGGATGTGACGGCGGTCGCCATAGATAGCCTCGCGCTGACGGTTTAGAACATCGTCATACTTCAAAACGTTCTTACGAATCTCCGCGTTTCTTCCTTCAACCTGAGACTGCGCACTGGCGATTGCGCGAGAAACAACCTTTGATTCGATTGCGGTGTCATCAGGAACGCTGGCGCGGTTCATCAAAGCAGATGCAGCACCCGAGTTGAATAGGCGCATTAGATCATCGGTTAGTGATAGGTAGAACCTGGATTCACCAACATCTCCCTGACGACCGGAACGACCTCGTAGCTGGTTGTCAATACGACGAGACTCGTGACGCTCGGTACCAAGAACATAGAGTCCTCCAACAGATAGAACCTTCTTGGCTTCAACTGCAACTTCTTGCTTGATGCGCTCAAATTCCGCAGCCCAGGCAGCTTCATACTCTTCTGGCTGCTCCTCGGGGTTTAGACCTTTGGAGCGCAGTGAATCAACAGTTAAGAACTCAGCGTTACCACCGAGCATGATGTCGGTACCACGGCCAGCCATGTTGGTGGCAACTGTGATTGAGCCAAACCGTCCCGCCAGAGCGATGATGGCCGCTTCGCGGGCATTGTTCTTGGCGTTTAGAACTTCGTGGCGAACTCCGCGCTTGGCAAGAAGCACCGAAAGGTACTCGCTCTTTTCGACGCTGGTGGTACCGATCAGAACTGGCTGACCTTTAGCGTGACGCTCAACGATGTCCTCAACAACCATGTTGAACTTGGCCTCTTCGTTTTTATAGATGAGGTCAGACTGGTCCCATCGAATCATTGGTTTATTGGTAGGAATTGGAATAACACCGAGTCTGTAGGTAGCCATGAACTCGGCTGCCTCGGTCTCGGCGGTACCAGTCATACCGGCAAGCTTTGAGTAAAGACGGAAGAAGTTCTGCAGTGTCACGGTAGCTAGAGTCTGGTTCTCAGCCTTTACCTCAACACCCTCTTTGGCTTCAATTGCCTGGTGGATACCTTCGTTGTATCTACGGCCAGAAAGAATACGGCCGGTGTGCTCATCGACGATTAGAACTTCGCCCTTGATAACGACGTAGTCCTTGTCCTTCTTGAAAAGAGCCTTGGCGCGAATGGAGTTATTCAGAAATGAAATCAGTGGGGTGTTGGTGGACTCGTATAGGTTTTCAATTCCTAGGTAGTCTTCAACCTTTTGGATTCCTGGCTCCAGGATTCCAATAGTGCGCTTTTTCTCATCTACTTCGTAGTCGATAACCGGCTGCAGACGCTCGGCGATCTTGGAGAACTCAGTGAACCAGCGGTTGGCCTCACCTGAAGAAGGACCAGAAATAATCAGAGGAGTTCTTGCCTCATCGATAAGAATCGAGTCAACCTCATCGACGATTGCAAAGAAGTGCCCGCGCTGAACTAGGTCAGCCTTTTGCCACGCCATGTTGTCGCGAAGGTAGTCAAAACCAAACTCGTTGTTGGTTCCATATGTAATATCCGCAAGGTACTGCTCTCTGCGCTCAGCTGGCTCCTGGCCCGAAAGAATGCAACCGGTGGTCATACCAAGAGCTCTAAACACACGGCTCATAAGTTCTGACTGGTAGCCGGCTAGGTAGTCGTTGGTTGTAACAACGTGAACTCCGCGTCCAGCAATTGCGTTTAGGTAGGCAGGCAAGGTAGCAACAAGAGTCTTACCTTCACCGGTTTTCATTTCGGCGATGTTGCCAAGGTGCAGTGCAGCTCCACCCATTATCTGAACATCGAATGGTCTAAGACCAATAGTTCTGGTGGCGGCTTCACGCACGGCTGCGAAAGCTTCTGGCAAAAGGTCATCTAGGGATTCGCCGTTGGCGAATCGATCTCTTAGAGTCTTGGTTTCGTTCTTGAGCTCTTCGTCGGAAAGCTGCTGGAACTCGCTTTCGAGGGAGTTCACTGCCTTGGTTAGGGCCTTGAGTTTGGCAAGGACCTTGCCCTCTCCTGCACGAAGAATCTTGTCAAAAATAGACGCCAAAATGCGCTCCAAATCAAATGGGAAGTTATTACCTCAATCTTAGACGCTGGCCCTTTAGAGCACCTAGCGGGGGGTAAATTCAGCAAATTCACAGGGCCGCAGCTGGTTTTGACTCGCTGATTACCAGCGCTCCAAGAACTTTAGCTCCGCCCACCGATAGCGCCCTCCAGGCTTCAATCAGTGTGGCTCCGGTGGTGCAAATATCGTCCACCACAAAGCAGGGCCTGCCCGCAACTTTCTGATTTAAGGACATACTGCCTGCAAGGTTTGCTTGGCGCTGGGAACTTGTTAGCCCCACTTGATCTTTGACATCTTTTGCTAACACTAAGCAGTTCAACACGTGCGCATTCGAAACCTGATTGGAAAGCGCTCGAGCAAGAACGACACTGGGAGTAAATCCGCGTCGTGCGAAATTCTCTACGCGACTCGGTGCTGGCACTAAATAGACACCTTCAGTAAAGACCGCTAAGTCGGCTGCTAAGGGTGCAATCAGTTCCGTCAAATCACTAACTAGTGCCGACTGACCTCGATCTTTGAACGAAACCAACAACTTAGAAACTTCAGGCCAAAGATAAGTTGCGGCTCGACCATGTACTGGGCCACGTTCAAATGCGTGAGGTGAGGGCCGAAGAACTTGACGGCAATCTTCACAGAGGTTTGGTCCTAGTGCATCACACACCGCACACCTAGAAGGAAAGACAAAATCGAGTAAACGCAAATTCTTCATGCAACTATTTGAGCCGATTGCATCAGCTCACACTTACCCCTAGGAGTAAGTTGTTGAAAACAAATTTGTTGGCTAGTTGACCAAAGCCAATGCTCGAATGGATTGACGAAGCGGTGTCCATGCCGATCCACGATAAGAAAACAGTTCACCAGATTCAGTCAAAAGATAAAGCTGGGAACTAGTTCCTGCCGCGACAATCTTTCGGGTGCCTGGAAGCGCGGGTAGTTGCCTCGAGGTGCCACCGATAGTGCTAACTAGCGCAGTGGTGGCACCGTTCGCGGTGTTGACAGTTGCAATCGTGATTTGGTCAATCCAACTAATCGATGATGGATTAGATAGTTCCCCTGCCACCTCAATTGGTTCGGCAAGCTCTATTGGGGTGCCGGTGAGATTTCTAACGACTGCACTAACTAGCACCCGAGTCCGGCTAGGTCCTTGAACCAGCAGGGTAATCTTTGAACCCCCAGGAGCAATTGCAAAGGCCCGAACTGATTGGCCATTTAGCCAAGGCGCTGAAACGATGCTTTGCTCAAGGCTTGGGGATGTTGCGATGATATCGGAACCAATAACTCGACTCATACTCCACAGATACTCCTGACTATCAAACTGGATATCGGCAATAGCAGCTCTGGAGTTAATTTGCTCAACATCGGCGCCCGGTCTATCCCCTCGAGTTCTAAACACTCCGCTATCGGTCAAGGTTGCAATCCAACCCGATTGGCCAGAAAGAGCAATTTCCGTAAGCTCTGATTGTTCAAAGAAGTTTTTGCCAGCTTCGAAAACTGATTCCTGTGATGACGCTAAAAGTTCTAGACCTTCTTCTCCAACTATCGCAAGAGCTCTAGGGCCAAGCACTCCAGTGCTGTTATCGGCATCAACGATTTCCTGCATTGCTCTTTCAATTGAAATTGCCACTTCGGAAACATTTGGTAGCTGAGATAAAGTCGCCTCCAGCTGAGCCTTTATCAAATATCTATCCGTACGCGAAGCAATCAAGGCACGAGCGGTTAGATCCACCAGAGCAACGCCGTTTTCAATGGTGACCGCATCGATGGATAATCTTGTGCCGGTGGGTATCGCCGATACAACCGCTGGTTTCAACCAGCTGCTCGCTCCTCCAAGTAGTGCGTTTGCCAACCTGGTTCCAGTTGCTGGCGTTGTTGGAAACCAACGCAGCTCAGGAACCAAGAAACGTTTTTGTCTGTCTAGAAAAAAGACCGAGTAGCCACTAAAGACCACATCAAAAACTGGCCGAATCAAAACCGTTGCATCCGGAACACGACTTAGTCGCCACTCTGCATTCTCGAGAACAAAGCTGAACTCAAGCACGCGGCCGGTTCCTAATGGAGTCACCTGGTATTTTCCGTCGGCATCTACGGTTGCCGCCACATCAATTACTAACTCAGCGGTGTCCTGATCTGAGATAACAACCTGTGGGCTTGATCTTTGAATTAGAACTTCTTGGTTGGGGTTCCAGCTCGAGCGAATGGATTCACTCAAATATTCTCTGGCAACCGCGTAGTCGTTTTGTGGGCCGGTTCCAGCAGCAATAAATCCGTTCAGAATCTCGGTTTGACTAGCACCGTCAAAAGGGGAAGAAGGTGAATAGTAAAAAGAGTCCCCGTCAGTTGTTGGAACAAGATCTGGACCAATGCGAACCGGGCCCGCAATCGGCAATGAGGCACAGCCAGTCAGGGTCATAACCACTGCCAGAGCTATCAGCCGCTTCAAGATTGGTCTCCAGGTGCTTGATCGTTCGGCAAAGCTAATGGCGACTCGGTGATTTCCGAGCCTTGAACTTTCGGCAGTGTGAGTCTAAAAGTAGCTCCGGCATCGGGAGCTGCCCAAACATCAAGCATTCCTCCGTGAAGCATGGTGTCCTCCAGGGAAATTGCTAGCCCTAGACCGGTGCCACCGGAAGTTCGCTTTCTTGCCGGGTCTGCTCTCCAGAATCTGTCGAAGACGCGCTCTAGTTGTGCTTTAGTCATTCCAATTCCGTTATCACTTACATTCACCGCTACCGCGTGGGCGTTTGCTCCAACCTCAACTCGAATTGGTTTTCCTTCGCCGTGTTCAATTGCATTCGCGAGCAAGTTTCGAAGCAGTCGTTCAATTCGGCGGGAATCAAACTCGGCCAGTATTTCACCGGTTGGAGCAACAACTTCTATCTGGCTACCGCGGTTTTTCGCAAGGGGATCAATTGAAGCAATTGCCATTCCAACTACTTGATTCAAATCGTGAATCTCAAGCTCTGCCCTAACAGCTCCAGCGTCGTAGCGGGAAATTTCAAGTAGGTCATTTAGCAAAACTTCGAAACGAACAATCTGCCCGTGCAACAGCTCAGCTGATCGACGAAGGGTTGGATCCAGTGTGTCTCGGGCTTCAAAGAGCAGATCACCTGCGAGTTTGATGGTGGTCAGTGGGGTTCTAAGTTCGTGAGAGACGTCGGAAACAAATCGCTGCTGCATTTTTGAAACGCTTGCAAGTTTTGTAATTTGTCGCTGCAAGCTATCGGCCATTTTGTTGAAGGAGCGAGCAAGAACCGCGATGACGTCCTCGCCTTTTTCAAGTAGTCGAACATCTAGTGCTCCGTCGGCAATCTCCTCTGAAACTTCAGCAGCGATCTTGACTGGACGAACCAACCAGCTGGTAACCAGGAAAGAAACTCCACCGATGATAAAGATAAGTACTAGTCCGCCAATCAAAAGTGTCTGCTGAACGAAATCAAGAGTTTGTTGAGCACTGGAAAGATCAAACACGAGGTATAGCTCGTACTTACCGGCCAGTGGAATTTCAACTGGGGATCCAACAACCATTCCGGGGCTAAGGCGGGTAAGCCCTTCCTCAGCAAAGGAAAGCTGAATCGATTGGTAAAGCAATCGCCCTGCGCTGTTTCGTACCTCTTCCCTAAAGCTCTGGCCAATCAACTGGGTATCGAGTCCCGAAGAGATCGGGCTCTGAAGAAGCTGAATTCCAGGCTGTCCCGGGGTTCGAAGCAGCGCCACGCGTCTGGTGTCGGCAACTCCAGTTGCCTCAAGCTTTGGAACCACTGAGTTCAAAAGAATCTGCAGAGCCACTTCGTCGTTGACGCTGGAGGCGGCAAAAGTGTTCTGGACATCTATAACTGCAGCTTCGGACTCAGCAAGGATCTGGCTCAGCCTTGCCTCGAACAAACCATTTCCGATTGAGAAAGAAAGGAATCCGCCAAGGGCAGCAATCAACACTCCACTTAGCGCAACCGTGGTGGCGACCGCTCTGGCTTGAACCGAGCGTCTTAGAAGCTTCAGCATCTTTGCCTAGCCAGCCCTATAGCCGATGCCTCGAACCGTAGTGACGATCTTTGGATTGTCTGGATCTTCTTCGATCTTGGAGCGCAGTCTTTGCACATGAACGTTCACTAGCCTGGTGTCAGCTTTGTAGTGATAGCCCCAAACTTTTTCGAGCAGCATCTCGCGCGTGAATACCTGCTTCGGTTTTTGTGCAAGGGTCAAAAGCAAATTGAATTCGAGCGGTGTAAGAGAAATTTGGCTTCCGTTTTTTAGCACCTGGTGTCCAACTACATCCAAAGTGAGGGGTCCAATGGTTACTGCCTCTTCGAGGCTGGTCATCGGTCTAAGTCTTGCCTTGATTCGAGCGGTTAGAACGCTTGGCTCAAATGGTTTCACGATGTAGTCATCGGCCCCTGCTTCAAGCCCCAACACCACATCCGTGGTTTCAGTCTTTGCGGTGAGCATGATAATTGGTGTTCCGGCAATGTTTCGAATCTCGCGACAAACAGCGATTCCGTCTTTGCCCGGAAGCATTACATCCAGCAGAACAAGATCTGGCTCAAACTGTTTGAATTTTTCTAGGGCATGATCACCATCGGGACAGTACTCGGGAGTAAAGCCCGCAGCCGAAAGAACAATTCCAACCATTTCCCGAAGCGCATTGTCATCATCGATGACAAGGATCTTTGGGTTCATGTCAGTTCCTAGTAGCGGTAGTGATCTACCTTGAATGGTCCAGTGGCTGGTACCCCAATATAGCGTGCCTGCTCTCCAGTAAGTTCAGTCAGTTCCACACCCAAAGGAGCTAGGTGCAGTCTTGCAACCTTCTCGTCCAAGTACTTAGGAATGAAGTGAACGCCCAGTGGGTAAGCATCGATGTTGGTGAACAACTCAATCTGAGCCAGAACCTGGTTTGAGAACGAGGTGCTCATAACAAAGCTTGGGTGACCGGTTGCGTTTCCAAGGTTCATTAGTCGACCTTCGGAAAGGATTAGAACGCTTCTGCCGTTTGGAAGAACCCACTCGTGAACCTGTGGCTTGATCTCGATCTTGCTAACACCGGCAATCTTGCCGATGCCCAGCATGTCAATCTCGTCATCGAAGTGACCGATGTTTGCAATCACTGCGTAGTTCTTCATCTTCATTACATGCTCAGGAGTAATCACGCGAGTGTTACCGGTTGCAGTTACAAAAATGTCTACTTCTTCTAGAACTGTTTCAAGCTTGGCAACCTGGTAGCCATCCATTACTGCCTGCAGAGCACAGATTGGATCGATCTCGGAAACGATAACTCTCGCACCCTGTCCGGCCATGGCCTCAACTGCACCCTTACCGACATCGCCGTAGCCGCCGACCCAAACAGTCTTGCCTCCGATTAGAACGTCGGTTGCGCGGTTTAGACCATCTGGAAGTGAGTGTCTGATTCCATACTTGTTGTCAAACTTTGTCTTGGTCACAGCATCGTTCACGTTGATAGCTGGGAACAATAGTTCGCCGCGCTTGAAGAACTCGTAGAGTCTGTGAACACCGGTTGTGGTTTCTTCTGTCACACCGATGATGTCTTTTGCAATCTTGGTGAAGCGGTCCTTTGACTCCTTCAGTGAATCGCGAAGCAACTCAAGAATCACACCGTACTCTTCGCTGTCATCTGCACCGGTTGGAGGAACTGAACCGGCAAGTTCGAACTCGCGTCCCTTGTGAACTAGCAATGTGGCATCGCCACCATCATCCAAAATCATGTTTGGTCCGGTGTAATCCAAACCTTCTGCTTCTGCCTCTGTTGACCAATCAAAAATTCTTGAAGTTGCCCACCAATACTCAGGAAGAGTTTCACCCTTCCAGGCGAACACAGGAACTCCCGAAGGCTGAGCTGTTGTTCCAGTTGGACCAACAGCAACAGCAGCTGCTGCTTCGTCCTGGGTTGAGAAGATGTTGCAACTTGCCCAACGAACTTGAGCACCGAGTGCTACCAAAGTTTCAATTAGTACGGCAGTTTGAACTGTCATGTGGAGTGAGCCGGCGACGCGGGCACCCTTTAGTGGCTGGCTAGCAGCGAACTCTGCACGTAGGGCCATAAGTCCAGGCATCTCGTTTTCCGCAAGGCGGATCTGGTGTCTTCCAGACTCGGCTAGGGAAAGATCGGCAACTTTGAATTCGATTTGGGTTTTAGGTTTCAGCATCTACCTATTATCCCCCGAAAATCTAGCTTCTGATGATCCCCAGAACCTTGTCGGTTATGGCTTTGCAGGCCGCCTGGTCGCTAGATTCAACATTTAGCCTCAACAGTGGCTCAGTATTGGAGCTTCTTACGTTGAACCACCACCAAGGGCTCTCGCCTTCGGCCGAAGCGATAGTTATCCCATCTAATTCGTCTACTGAATGCCCTGAATACTCAGCCCTGATTTGCGCGATTTTTGAAGCGGCATCAGTGACCGTGGAATTGATCTCTCCGCTTGCAAAGTACGGATCGAAGCGAGAAGTGAATTCCGACAGCGGCTTGTCCTGAAGCCCAAATTCTCGAAGCACATGCATCGCAGCTAACATTCCGCTGTCAGCTCCATAGAAATCTTTGAAGTAGTAGTGAGCCGAGTGCTCTCCTCCGAAGATTGCTCCAGTTTTTGCCATCTCGTCTTTGATTAGCGAGTGACCGACTCGAGTTCTAACAGGCTTAGCTCCAGCGGTTTCGATGAATTCAGCAACTGCCTTTGAGGTAAGCAAGTTATGCAAAACAGAAACGTTAGTTTTGCCCTTGGCTTTAGCTCTGGCGATTTCGCTAAGAGAAACAATTGCTGCAATTGCCGAAGGTGTGACAGGTTGACCTTTTTCATCGATGACGAACACTCGATCAGCATCACCATCAAAAGCCAGGCCAACATCGGCTTTGTGCTGGAGAACTGCTTTTTGCAAATCAACTAGGTTTTTGGGATCTAGTGGATTGGCTTCGTGGTTCGGGAATGAGCCATCAAGTTCAAAATACAAGGGAACTATTTCAAGCAGAAGCTTTGAAAGGCTTGCGCTAGTACCTAGCACCGAAGGAGCGGTAAGGCCGCCCATGCCATTTGCCGCATCGATAACAATCTTCAACGGGCGAATTGAAGATAGGTCAACAAGCTGCCTTAGGTAGCTTGCGTACTCGACCATGATTTCGTGTTCGCTTGAAAAACCTGGCTCTTCAACTTCTTCTATGCCAGAAGCTAGATACTTTTCAGCTCTTGCCAAAATCGCAGAGAGCCCGGTGTCCATCGAAATTCCTCTCGCGCCAGCGCGCGAGAGCTTGATGCCGTTGTAGGTGGCGGGGTTGTGGCTTGCGGTAAACATCGCAGCTGCCGCATCTAGATAGCCGGAGGCGAAGTAGCACTCGTCGGTTGAGCAAAGACCTAAGTTGATTGCATCAGCGCCTCGAGCATTAGCGCCTTCAATGAATGCCTCAACGAACTCAACTGAGGAATCTCGCATGTCGTGCCCGACCACGAGCGATTTGCCAGCAAGCTCAAGCTCGTCTGCGAAGGCAGCTCCGATAGCTTTGACGCCATCAAGTGTCATCTCGGAGCCAACCAGGCCACGGATGTCATACATCTTGAAGATTTTCTGAAGTGAGCTCATTTGCTCAAGAATACAATGGGGCCATGGCAAAAACCCCCCGCTCCCGCGATGGCTATCGCGATAGGCACGAGCGCGGCATCCGAAGACCAATACTTTCCAAGCTATTCAAGTTCGGTCAAACACGCTCGCACGGATTTGAGCAGTATGTCGAGACAGCGGTTGATTACCTCAAGGGCATTTGGGAAGAAGATCTAGCTGGACTCACCTGGAAAGTTTTGGATGCGCCACCGGTTACCGATTACACAACCGAGATCCCTAGGTGGCGAGTAGATCGTGACACCAACATCGTTGTGATCTATCGAATTCCAACCGAGCGTTTTGGCACTCACTCAAGACAGGGTGTTATCGAAGAGCGCCTAAAAGTTGAAGAACAAGTCTTTGAAGCAATTGCGGAACTCTTGGATATAGATCCTTGGGATCTAGTTCCCGAGTATTACAACCGCTAGCGGAATCTAACCTTTACTTCAGAGCCTAAGTTTTTAGGATCTCGAACATCCAAATCAGAAATCTGTCCCTCAATCAAAACCGCCACGGTTGCAAACACGCCAGCCGATTTTGGAATAGATACCGGTCCCGAAAGATCAACCGTTGCAGTTCCCAAAGCAGGAATCGAAACACTCACTCCCGCTCCGGATCTAAGGTTCTGTACCAACACAGTTGCGGGAGAAGTCCCGCTGTTAGCAAGCACCAAGATTGAATCTCCATCCGGACCAATCGCAACTGCTCGATCAGAAACTAGTTCTTCGGCGGGACTCACCCACGCAAAATCAAGCCTTGGTGTTCCGCCAGGGTTTCCTCGAGCTACCCGAAGAGCAGAGTAAACCGGTTTGTCGGATGAGACAAACACCGAGTAGTCGCCATCTTTTAGCTCAGCAATCGGAAAGTCAGAAACTGTACCCGGCTCGATGATTCCGGTAAAGACCGCACCAAAAGTATCGGCTTTGGAAGAAACCACCTGCACGGTGACGTTTGCACCCTCTGGAGCAAAGATGCGCAGCGCATGACCTGCATCGGAGTTCTCTTCGGCACCAAGTGCATCATTGATGACCTTTGTGCCGCGAATCACAAGTCCTGGCAAAACCATCTGCTCTGAAGCCTTAGGGTTTGGACTGATCCAATCCACTCCCCTTGCTTGTGTTCCTGAAACTGCACGGGCCTGAATCCATCCGGCAAGTTTTGCTCCCTGCGATAAAACCTGAACCGCAAGGGAAGGTACCGTTGGGGCAAAGCTTGCGAGGGATATGGTTGTAGTGCTTTCTGCTGGAACAGAGATTCCCGATAAACCAGAAACTGTAACTTCACCCAGGTCAGTAAAGACTCGAAGATCAGCTGTTGCGTCAATTGGGCTTGGGTTAGTTAGCACCATCAATGCTTCCCGACCGGCCAGGGTTGAACCACCAACGATTGTGAAGTCATTGCTTGGCTGCTGGCAAGAAGCTGCTGCTAGACCACGCATTGATGAGATAGCCGATAGCTGTGTTGAGCTTCCAGCAATAACAAGCGCTCCTTGGTTAGCACCTTGATCGGCATTCAGGTTTGTTAGCGAAGCAGCCTCACCCAATGACGAAGAACCAAACACTCGGCTTCCGCCTAATTCAATAGCAGAAACAGAAGTTTCAGAGATGCTTCTTTGCTCGAGCTCGCCGGTTCCATCCGCTGTGTAGAAAAGATCCGCTGAGCCCCAGCGCTCAATCACACTTAGGTTCGTGCCGGAATCGCCACCGCTTCTAAATAGCGGTCCTGGGCAAACCAGCTGCATGTCTGCCGGCTTCACGCTGAAGCTACCGCTGGCCGAATCAAAGCTAACCGTGAGATCTACTTTCGGCGCAAACACTAAACCTGCCGCTAGCACTGCTGCCACCGATACAAAAGACACGATTCGGAAGATCACTAGTTGTTCTCCTCCACATCAACAAAGATTGCGCTTTCATTTCCGTTGCGCTTTCTAATTGAGCTGGTTGGAAGGGCAAGCAAGAAATAAAGAACTAGCGCGCCAAGACTTATCGCTTTAGTCAAACCGAAATCAAGCTCCGCGGTTTTTGGCTCTGACACCACAGACTGAACTTTCCAGAGTTGACCGAAATCGGTTTCTCCGATTGATTCAAGTCCCCTGGTTGAATCAAGTGCCATCTGCAGATCGCGATCGGCTGGGAAGACAAGAATGTAGCTGATTCCAAATTCTTCTAGCGGGGTCAAAACATCCGCGCCGTTGGCCGAAACAAGATTGGCTACCAGCTGGCCCAAGACCTGGTACTGCGGATTCTCATTTGAAAGTCCGGAGTTAGCAATCTGGAAAGCGGTTGAGAGTTTCTCAAACTTCACACCCGAACCTTCAAACAATTCAGCCGAAACCGAATCCTCGCCTGCGCCAAGCTTTAGTGTTCTAACAAACATCCCTGCATCACTATCGGCCTGGATAATCGATGGCACGCTCCTGCCATCGGAGTAAGAAACAGCTGGTGGGTTTGTAGCCTGAGCAAAAGCTGCCGGCCCAATTCCAACAACTGCAAGCACGGCTATAGCAATTGCCCTAAGGGCTGAGCTAGCGGTCGCAAGTTGCGCAAAGGCAGCAATGGCGGCCAGGCCAAACAACGCCAGCAATGAGGTTAGTTCAAGACCAATAGAGGAAATCTCCCCAAAGTCGAATTTCACACCGGCTCCAACAAAAGCCAAGGCCAGTGCGAAAAGGGCAACTATCCAAAGCGCGAGTGAAGCCTTGGCTCCCGGGGTAAGAAGTGTAATCAGAGCCAGTACCAAAACCGGGACAGTAATAAAGAGTCCAAATGAAAGAGCGTCAAAACCGAAGCCAAAAAACGGCAGTGTCCAGTTCGCGTCCAATGCCCTTGGGGCTCCAATTCCTGGGCTAAGCAATATAGACAGCGGCTGGGAAGTCGCCAACCTCTCCAGGACAAGAGGTACAAACCAAACAACAGTCAGGCCAGTTGTGAAAAGCAGAGGCATTAGCTTTCTAGGCCTAATAACTGCCAGACCCACAATCAAAACCAACAGTGCCAGACCCAGCACCGGAGAGCTTGCAGCCACCAATGCCAGCAAGACTCCAGACAGGCCTACCTGCGACCAGGTTGAAACAAAAGAACCCGGATTGGAAATTCCAAGAGATGCGACCTTGGCTACAGAGAGAACCAGAAATGGCAGGAGCGTGATTGCAACAACTTGAGCAAATGCAGTTTCGGCAATTGATGCAGTCAGCGCTGGCCACAGCGCGTAAGCAAGGGATGCTGTGATGCGCATCGGGTTACTTCTTGTGATGAGTCCAGAAAGGTAGAAAAAGCCCGTGAAGGCAATTGCGGTTGCAAGAAACAGCACGAGGGTGAGTGCCAGGCTTGGCGCAAAAAACAGTGGTGCGCTAAGAATAGCTAGCACCCAGCTAAAGGGATCGGCTGCACCATCAAATCCAAGACCCAGGCTTTGGTTTGTAGAGCCAGCCTGAGAAAAGATTTCTAACCAGTTGCTAGAAAGCGGAATTACCCCGGAACCTGAAACGGCGAGATTAGTTGGAAACCACAAAACGTTTAGGGCAACGAGTCCTAGAGCAAACCAAATCGCACCCGAGGACAAAAAGCCCGAGTTGGGACTCAACGCAACTTCGTCGTTATCTCCCCTGGCGTGGGCGGCAAGAAGCTGCTTTGAAACTTCCTGATCTTTGGCTCTTTGGTTGGAGCTTTTTAGCTCCTGCCTGGTGGCTCGAAGGGTAGCAAGCGACCGCAGCTTTGCTGAAGTGGTGCGGCGGATCCGAGAGCGGGAGCTAAGAATCCTTGCAAACTGCATAAAGGTAGTAGCGGCGGCGGCTAATTCAGCCGGGATTGAGCCAGCACGCTTTCGAACCAGGAGAACGAGCGAATTGGCAATTGCGAATGGAATAAGTAGTAACCAGCTCAAGACAAAGCCGATAAAGCTCGCGTAGCTAAGCGCCAGATAAAACTCCGCATGCCGAATGGCTTTGGCTGGGGTTCCGCCCAGCCATCCCATGGAGCGCTTGCCGTTCATAGAAAGCATCTGGTGGGCGATCTTGGAATCCGGGGCTATTGCCACCCGCCCGCCGCTTAGGCGAGCACGTATGGAAAAATCAACATCTGCCGCCAGCGGCGGAGCCTTGGGGTCGAACCCGCCGAGCTGTTTGTACTTCTCTAAATTGACCAGTGCGCCGGCAGTGCCAACGGCCATCACATCTTCTAGGTGGTCGTGCTGGCCCTGGTCGAATTCTCCCCGCACTCGGCTAAACAATCTGCCGCCACGGGTAAGAGTAAGCCCCATTTGCTTGATTAGCTTTGAATCATCCCAGTCGACCTGCTTGGGTCCAACAACTGCCAAAGAAGGGCTGAGCTCTACTTCCATTAGAAGTTTCTCTAGTGCATCAGCATCGGGTGCACTGTCATCGTGCAAGATCCAAAGATAGCCATCGGTAGCTAGGTGCTTCACGGCAGCTTCAATGCTCAAAGCAAATGAAGTTTTGTGATTTAGCTTGAGAGTTTCAAATCCGGCGGTTGGGCCTGGTTCATTTCTTGAAGTGTCAACAACAAGAATTCTTGAAGGAGGAGAAGTTTGTTTTGAAAGTTGGTCTAGAACTCGAGTTAGAGATGCTGGCTGATCGTGCGATAGCACTACGGCAGAAACGTTAACTTTCATTGTTGTGCTTTCCTAAAAGTTGGACGCACTAAGCACGTTTTTTAAGCTTGCGTCTTTCTCTTTCGGAAAGGCCGCCCCAGATTCCAAATCTTTCATCGTTAGCAAGTGCATACTCGAGGCACTGTGCCTTCACGTTGCAACCGGTGCAAATTCTCTTGGCGTCTCTTGTCGAGCCACCCTTTTCTGGAAAGAAAGCCTCTGGGTCGGTCTGTGCACAAAGTGCATCTGCCTGCCAGGAGAGTGGATCTTCTTCAAAGTCTGAGTAGGCACCCGCGACTCCCAAAAGAATCGGGTCGATAAACCAGTTATCTGGAACTTGTCCGCGACTGTCCATGTGTTGCAATTCCGTTCACTAAGTTGCCACTTCCCCGAAAGGATCTAAGGCAAAACTTTCACTCGTGTAATTACACTGTTGTTATTCACCTGTTGTCAAGTTCAAATCCACAATCTGTGGGGTCCCCTCCCCACTGAATCCGCCAGTATCCTTGACGTTATGAGCACTTTGGTGACCGGCGGAGCTGGGTATATCGGGTCCCATGTGGCCCGTATTTTGAGTCAAAATGGCACCCCCGTCGTAGTGGTCGATGACCTCTCCACAGGCTTAGATTCAAGGGTTTTGGGCCTTCCAACGACCCGTATGGAGCTTTCAGCACCCAATGCCATAGGCGCCTTGGAACAGCTAATAGCGGAGCATAAAGTCACCTCCGTGGTGCACCTGGCAGCCCTAAAACAAGTCGGGGAATCAGTTGAAAAACCCGAAGATTATTTCTTAAAAAACCTTGGTGGACAGGCCAATTTGCTCACCGCCATGAAAAACACCGGGGTCAGAAAATTCGTGTTTTCTTCCAGTGCCGCAAGCTACGGGGTGCCTGATGTGGACTTGGTATCTGAAGATCAAACCCCGCAGCCGATCAATCCCTACGGTCAGACCAAACTCATTGGTGAATGGATGGCGCAAAATGCGCAAACGGCTTGGGGGCTATCTCACTCCAGCCTTCGCTACTTCAACGTTGCCGGCGCCGGCTGGCCAGATCTTGCCGACACCCAGTTGTTGAACCTAATTCCAATTGTTTTTGCAGCTCTTAGGTCAAACACCAAGCCAAAGGTATTTGGCAGCGACTACCCAACCCCTGATGGAAGTTGCATTCGCGACTACGTTCACGTGATGGATCTAGCAAATGCCCATGTTGCAGCCCTTGACTACTTGAACCAAGAGTCAAGGCCTTACTCAGTATTCAATGTTGGAACCGGAGCCGGCTCCTCAGTTCTCGAGGTTATGGACCAGATCAAAAAAACCACCGGTATTGATTTCGAGTACGAGCTAGTTGCCAGAAGAGCTGGCGATCCACCAAGACTTATTGCCGATGTTTCAAGAATCAACAAGGTCATGAACTGGAAATCAGAGAACTCACTAGCTGAGATCGTGGATAGCGCCTGGAAGGCATTGAACTAACTAGGCTCTAGGTACCCAGAACAACAAAAGCATCGCCGCTGCCGCTAAGGCTAAACTTCTTAGCTTCGCTCACAAAGACAACCTCGCCCTTTTTCAAAACTTCGCGCTCTTCGAGGCTCGTGCCAACGGCTATTTCTCCACTGACGCAAACAATCACGGCGGCCGCAGGAAGATCTATGTCAGCCAACAAATTAGAGCCGGTGATTTGGGCCCGATAAACCCGAAACTCGGAGGCTGAAACCGGGTACTCAACCAACCCCTCGGCCAGCTTCTTGGTTGCAACGACCGGTTTGGAAAGCTCGGAAAAGTCAGTGATGTTTCTAAGTTCTGCTTTGTCGATGTGTTTTGAAGTCAAGCCTCCGCGCAGGACGTTGTCGCTGGAAGCCATTACCTCTACTCCAAGACCTGACAGGTAAGCGTGCAAGTTGCCGGCCGGCAGAAAAATCGCTTCACCGGGTGCTAGTCGAACGAAGTTTAAAAGCAGCGAAACTAAAGCACCGGTATCCCCTGGGTACTTATCCAACAGGTCAACAACTAAGGCCCGTGCCCGCTCTGAGATTGAATCCGAATCTAGGCTTGCCACAGAGCTGGCAAAGCGCCCAGCAAGTTGGCTATCTTCCAGAAGCTCACTAAAGATTTCCTCGAGGCTTGCATCTGTTGCCGCCAGAGCTGAAAGCTCGCCGAAGCGGGCTTCCGATTCCGAAAAGGCTAGGAAGATTTCTAGAATCTCAGCTCTAGGTCTAAACCCACACAACGCCTCGAAGGCGCTTAGTGCAATCAAGATCTCGGGTTTATGGGAATCATCTTTGTAGTTTCGCTTTGGATCAGCTAGGTCAATTCCGTCGGCATTTTCTTTCGCAAAGCCCGCCTTGGCCTGAAGGGCATTTGGGTGAACTTGTATCGACAGGGGTGAATCGGCTGCTAAGAACTTCACTAGAAAAGAAAGCTTTGAGCCAATCGCCTCAGAAAGATTCTGGCCAGAGGTAAGAAGTTTTGACTGGCCACCAGCGTGGGTTCCAAACCAAACTTCCGCTACCTCTTGGTTGGTTGGTCCCAGACCTAGCTGGTCCTGAATTAGATGCTTTGAGCCCCAGGAAAAGTTTTTTACTTCACCGCTGATTCGAACTAACAAGCTGGCTTTTTCCTAGCTCTTGAAATACTCGTTGGCTCGCTCGAGGTCCTCGGCAAAATCCACCTCGACGGCATATAAATCGCTGATATCAACAGCTTGGAATCTAAGGCCATCGGATTCAATGCCTACCTCTATGCCTTTCTCGAAGTAGTCCTGGTCATCAACCCCAGCAAGGCGCTTAATCAAGGCTTGCTTGTCTTTGGAGGAAACAAAGTTGATGCCAACGGCTTCTCCAAGACCGTTAACGACCTGCTTGGAAAGCTCGGCGATAAAGCCATCGGCCGAGAGGGTGTATTTGACCTCTTCGTCGCTGACCTTGGCGGTGTTGACAACAACGAACGACTTATCCGACTCAATAAGAGGTAGCACTCGGTTTAGTACTTCAGGGTCAAACACCACATCGCCATTTAGCCATAGGGCTCCGCCATCGCTGGAGGCCCGAAGGGCCTTCAAGAGGGATTTGGATGTATTGGTCTGGTCGTAAAGCTCGTTATAGACAAAGATTGCCTCAGGAAATCTTTCAATGATGGCCTCGAGCTTGAATCCGACCACAATCATCGCCCGGAAATTATCCCCAAAGGCGTGGGCCAAGTTATCCATCTGCTGCTTCATGATGGAGCGACCATCACGCAACTCAGCGAGTGGCTTTGGAAGAGGACGGGCAAGCCGTGTTCCCATCCCGGCAGCCAGGATGATTACCTGTTCAGACATAACCCCAAGTTTAGGGAAGTTTGAGGATTTGACCGATTTTGATCAGGTTCGCGTTAGTAATTGAGTTCAAATCCATAAGAATCTTCGAGGTTGTTCCAAACCGTGAAGCGATTCCAGTCAGAGTCTCGCCTGGTTTGACCTTGTACTCCTTAACTGGAGACGGTTTTGGCTTTGGAGTAGCCGAAGCACTTGGCTTAGGAGTTGGCGAAGCTGAGGCACTTGGCTTAGGAGTTGGCGAAGCTGAAGCACTTGGGCTCGGTGTTGGTTTTGGAGTCACGGTCGGAGTCGGTGTTGGTTTGACCGGTGTCGGGGTTGCCACAGGAGTCGGGGCAACAGCAACGCTGTCGCTAACAACAGCTGTTTCAGCGCCAACTTTTGAACCGGTTGGCACTCTAGCGGCGAATACCGCATCAACAGCAATCGCGCTTGGACCTGAGCCCTTTAGGGCAACGTAGCGAGCTTTGCTCGCGATTGGTCTTTTCTCGCCAGCTTCAACTAGGAAGTATTGACCTGATGAGGTTCGGATAAATCTTGAGCCTGGCGAATCAGAGATCGACAGTGCAGCGCAGGTTCCAGGATCTAGTTCGTTCGCTGTGGTTGGGTACTGTGAGAAAGTTGCTTCGCTAACGCGAACTAGTTTTCCAGCAACAACCAAATGCGGTTGTGCGCTGCAAGTGACCTTTATGCCCGACAGGCTCCCGGCTCTCTCGTAAGAAGAAACAGCGGACTTCTTGACTGTCCTGGCTGAGCTAAGCCCAAGTGCTCGAGCCTGTTCGGTGCTTGGAATCTTATACAGCCGGCTTAGGCCATCGACTAGGAAGTTTGTGCTGCCAACTCGAACCAAAGCGCCGGGAGGAATAACCTGACTGCCCTTGCGCATCTGGCTTAGCGCCGAAGGCGAGATGCGGTGCACGGTGTCTTCTTCAAGACTTGCTCGAACTGCCTTGCGGTCAGAGGTTTGAATTGGACGAAGTTCACCGTCGTTTACCAAAAACAAAGTGTCGTTGGCGGTGGAACGTACCACCGCAGGAGTCACAAGTTCTTCAGCAACGGTAGGGATTAGATCCAGAACTGATGCAGGTAGCACGGTTGGTTTCTCAATCCAGTTCTCGGTGTCTTGAATCAGGCGTTTTCCAGCAGGTGTCAATAGGTACTGCGCTCCCGCACCATTGGCAACGATTGATTGGATAACTGGTCCCACGCTAAGGGCTTGAATACTTTGGGTGCTCAGAGTTGAACCGGCTCCCTTAAACCAAACTCCAAAGTTGACATCGGCGGCTGTAGCTGCATCAATTCCAAAGAAGCTGCCGTCGGCAACAACTCCAAGGGCACCGGTCTCACGGTTGCCAACGAGGGAACCGTTGCTGGCGATCGGCGCTCCAATTGGAAGATAGTTCAAAGCCTCTCGCCTAATTGGCGATGAGGCAGTCAGCGGCAAGCTTGCTTCAGCAGCGGAAGCATCATTCAAAATTTCGCGTAGCTGACCGGCTTCAACGAAGTAGCGGTCATTGCTTGCACCAACTACCACGTTGGTCACTTCTCCACCAGTAGCTAAGGCAGTGAACTGGGTGCTGGTCAAAGTCACAGCAGAGCCACAGTTCAAACCAAATGAGGCAACTTGCTCACAAGTTGCAAAACTCATGCGCTTACCATTATCTACAAACCAGTAACGATCGGCGGTTGAATTTTTAATCAGTGGGGTCATATCCCCCACGGTGACAAAGCTGTCTAGGTAGTCTTTGGAAATTTCACCAATCGGGCCAAGTGGTGCCAGCGATGAAAGTAGCACTGAGTCTGGAACACGGTATTTGACCTCATCGACAATTAGGAAGGTTTCGCTCTTAGCAGCCTTCAACAAGAAGCCTCCGCCAATTGGAGAGCCGAACCAGTCAGAGAAGTATCTCCAGAAGTTTCTGTTTCCGTATGAGCTACAGCTATCCCCGGTTGAGTAGAGGTTGGTCAGTGCAGCCTGGTTAGGAACATACGGGGTGTAGTAGTAAAGGGCAGCGGTTGCCTTGTTCTGCAGAGTGAAGGACTGCGATCCACAACTTGGGCGGTTTGGATAATACTCCCTTGAGATAACAGAACCTGGTCTGAGCCAGGTAAAGGAACCGGCTGGGTTGCTGTACCAGTTGAGTTGCCCGACACCTTTATACAGCTGCCAGAAAAATCCTGCTGACGCGGCACTACAACCACTTGGACTATCGGGGCAGTCCATTCCCAGTGCAAAATCATATGCTCTAGGGCTCGGATCAGTTGAGGTGATTAGACCTTGCTCTTTTTGTAGTTTTACCAAAATCACTCGGGGATTAATTCCACACGCACGTGCGATGTCATAAATCAGTTCCGCTGCAGTGATGTTGGATTTTGCTGGAACAGATTCGCATCGACCCGGAGACCCGGTAGCTCCAGGAGTACTCAGGCGATAGTCCTTTATGCAACCCGGACGATCGGCAGCCGCGCGACAGGCAGCAACTCTTCCATCTAGAAATCTTTGAATGTCCGCTACCGACATTGTTCCAAAATCGTAAAAGACGCTGTCGCTGATGATTAGGCCCGGATCAAACATGGATCCGTTTAGGGCGGCAGCCGGTTCTTGCTCAGAAGGTATGGCAACTAGACCGAAAACGGTAACTGTCATTACCGTTACGGCAGCCCAAAACTTCCGAAGAGATTTAAACATTAAGGAATAATCACCTGGAACTTTTCAGATTCCCCTGCGTACTTAGCAGACTCGTAGCCGATCACCACATCGACCATTCCCTTTGGAAGTCTGGAGAGTGCAGTTGTTAATGGATAGCACTGCGTGGTGCTCACGTTGTGCTCAGCTGGAACTCGCTCCATGACAATTGGGGTATTGCCGGAGTAAAACGTGATTACGCACTCTCCGCCATCTTCAGCAAAGTTAACAACTTCACCGATGATCTGAAGGTTAGTTCCGACGATCTCATAGAACAAAACCCGGGGCTTTGCCAGCTCCTTTGGAGCAGCAGTTGGAGTTTCGGATGCGGTCGGGGTTGGAGTGGTCTCGGAGGCGGTAGGGGTTGGATTCATCGGATCGCTTGGAGTCTCGTTACTTCCAAGATTTGGATAAAACAGGGCGCAACCAGCCAGGGTTGCAACAGCAACCAGTGTTGTGGTGATTAAAAGGGTCCGCTTCATGGCTCAACTCCTAGACACTCTAAAGTCTAGGTTTAATGTTCTGAAAATAGGCTGTGAAACGCGGTGAGTGTTGCATCCACCACACGCTTCGAAGCAAGACCGTCCTCTAGTTTGTTGAACTTCATTTGCCAAGCCAAATAGCGCTGCGCATACTCAATTTTTTGGCTATCAATGCTCTCTAAGGATTTTCTCAGGAATGAAGAATCTCTCAAGATCGGTCCTGGAGCAAGTTGCTCGAAGTCGAAATAGAAACCTCTTTTGGCAACGTAGTCATCAAAGTCAGGAGCCAAGAAAATCATTGGCTTTCCGGTGACGGAAAAATCAAACATGGAAGATGAGTAATCGGTCACTAGAACATCGGCAGCCAAATACAGTTCCGCAACATTCTTGTAATCAGTCACATCAATAGCATCCTTTGCCACTGCCTCGCTATGCGCAGAGTGGGTGTTTGTGTGACCTCGGAACAACACTGTTACATTTTGCCCAAGCGAATCGTTCAAGAAATTTACCGGCTTCCAGTTTCCGGTTGCAGTTCGTTTTGAATCTCGCCAAGTAGGGGCATAGAGAACCACTAACTGGTTTTCATTCAGTATCCCGAGAGATTTGCGGACAAGGTCACGTTTGTCTCTACCGTTGATCAAGACATCATTTCTTGGATATCCCGTTTCCAAGACCTGACCAGAGTAACCAAAGGTTTTTCCCAAAATCTCAGTGCAGTAAGGATTCGGTGAGATTAGGTAGTCCCAAAACGAAGCCTCACGGTCCATCATCTTCAAGTAGCTTCCGGTTGGCACAACGTCCACAATGTCTCTACCAAGGCGCTTTAGCGGGGTTCCGTGCCAGGTTTGGATATATGTCTGACCTGCACGCTTTCGAAAATAGCTGGGGAAGTTTGTGTTGTTCACTAACACTTTTGCTGTGGCAAGCGCCTTGAGCCAGGCTAGCGAGCCATGTTTGACTCCCCTTGCTCCGCTAGGGGCTTCGGTTGAAGAGTTGACAGTAAAAAGTAGTTCTGCTCTAGGATTTCGAGATTTGATCTCAGAAAAGATTGCTAGAGGATTATCCCCAATGACTTTTCCTTGAAAGGACTCAAATAAGAATGTGTTAGTCAGTGGAGCCTTGCTGAATGCTCGATAAACAGCCCCTCGAAACCAATCCAGTTCTCTTCGTCTTAGTGCACCCAGGATGCGAGTTGGTGAGTACTTCACTTTTTATCCCCAGCATCAATTGTCTTTTTGGCTCCGAATACAAATCCAATCCAAAATCCAAATGCCCAACTCAAATGCATAACTGGCAAAGCTACAAACACCGCAAGGCGATCAACCAATGATAGGGACTTTGCAGTGGCAGCTGCGAAGGTAACTACCAACAAATAAAATGCAATAGGAATAATCAAATCCAATTCCCCGACAATTCCAAAGCTTGCTGAAACCACGAGGCCCGCCAAAACCAATAGTGCCAGTGGTGGAAGGAAGTATCTCAGCGACGCTTTAGCTGGAGCTCGACGAGTGAGTTCTCCTCGCCATACTCCGGTCGAGTAAAACTGCCAAGCCAAGGCTTTGATGTTTGATCTTGGCCAATAGTTCACAACAAGTTCTGGACTAAACCAAACCCTGCCGCCTTGAGCCTTGAGCCGTTGAGCTAGGTCCCAGTCTTCCCCGCGAATCGTGTTTTCGTCATAACCACCAACCGCCTTTAAGGCTTCAGAATCAAAAATTCCAAGGTATGCGGACTCAGCTTCGCCAGCCTTGCCACCCAAGTGGTACCTGCCTCCGCCAAGACCGAACCTTGATCCATAGCCGAAGGCCACTGCTTTTTGAAGGGCGGTTTTTCCCTGAGCCTTCATGATTCCGCCAACTAAGACAGACTTTGAATCCTCTAGGATTTCAACTCCGCGTTTCAAGTAGTTTTCACCAAGCTCACTGTGCGCGTCCACCCGAATAATGACTTCGCTTTTGGATGACTCAATAGCTAAGTTCAAGCCCGATGTTGTAAGACCTTTGGGGTTTGTGACTATTCTCACGCTTGAATGCTTGGAAGCCAGATCGTTAGCCACTTTCTCAGTTTGGTCGACCGAAGGACCGATTGCCAAAACGATTTCCAGCTGGCCCGGGTAATTCTGCTTGAGGACACTCTCAACCGCCGAAACTAAGTGTTGCTGTTCGTTTCTAACCGGCATCATCACCATGACGCTTGGGTAAGGGGTTTTCATCTAGTCGGTGTCGCCTTTTTCCATTGCTGCAATGTAAGCGTCGCAAACTTCTTTCGGGTTGCCATCCATCAAGAGCACGCCTTTTTCAAGCCAGATAACTCGGTTACAAGTGTCCTGAATGGATTTCATATTGTGACTAACTAATAAAACAGTTCCAGCTTCTTGACGCATCTGCCTGATTCTAGATTCAGCCTTTAGTCGAAACTGTCTGTCACCAACAGCCAGTGCCTCGTCGATTATCAGAATGTCGTGCTTCTTGGTAGCTGCGATCGAGAAGCGAAGTCTTGCTGACATGCCCTGAGAGTAGGTGCGCATCGGCAAGTCGATGAACTCCCTAAGCCCCGAAAAATCAATGATTGATTCACTGGCTTGAGTAATTTCCTTCTTGCTGTAGCCCATGGCTAGTCCACCGAGAAGAATGTTCTTGTCACCACTGAGGTTTGGCAGCAAAGCGGCTCCAACGCCAAGCATCATGGGTTTTCCTAACGCGTAAACAGAACCCCCGGTTGCCGGGAACAACCCGGCTATTGCGCGCATTAGAGAGGACTTACCAGAACCGTTAGACCCTACAATTCCTAGGGTTTCGCCTTCGTGAATAACCAGAGACACACCCTTAACTGCATGGACTTCTCTCATTCGAGTTCGGCTTCGTAACTTACCCTTGACCTTATTTGCCTTCTTGCCAGTTCCAAAGACTTGATAGGTCACGTGAACGTCATCCAGAACAATCACTGGTTTCTTACTATTTTCAGTCGCGACCATAGCGGGCCTCGGCTCTCCAGAAGTAAAAAACGCCAAACAGGAAAGTTCCAACTGACCAAGCAGTGGCCACTATCCAAAGCACAGGACTCATTTGCAAGTCATTCACTAAAGCTCCTCTGGCCAGGCTAATAAATGCATGCACTGGATTTAGCGTTGCTATCGCAAGTAGCTCTGGGTAGTCGGCAAATATTCTTTCTACCTCGAAGAAGATTCCGCTGGAATAGAACATCAATCGAGTAATGAATGGGACAAGTTTGTTCAAGTCTTGAATTCGAACAGTTAGCCTGGCCGAGATCATGGCTAGTCCTGTGCTGAAAAGAAACATCAAAAAAGTGATCGGGATCAGATACAACCAGTCCCAGGAAATCTCCTGGCCGAAAACCAACATAACGAGCGCAAGAATAGCTAGTTGCGGAATGAAGTTGATGAACTCACGAATCACGGCAGATAATGGCAAAAGAATTCTTGGGAAGCTCAAAGTTTTTAGTAGACCCGAGTTCGAAGTGATTGCTTTAGCTCCAGCAGAAAATGATCCTGAGAAAAAGGAGAAGAGAAAAACTCCAGTAATCAAGAAAGGTATGAAGTTTGCTGGACGCAAACTTCCGAGAATCAAACCAAATATGAGTCCATAGGTGAAGGCTTGAAGCGAGGGCACTAAGACCAGCCACCAACCTCCTAGCCTGCTGCGAGCGTTGGCTGACTCGGATGCATAGAGAGACATAATGAAGGCAAAATCGCGCCTTTGCCAAACTTGCTTTATGTACTCGCCGAACTTTGGTCGAACCCCAACCTGCGTTAGTCCATTCGCGGTTGCATAGTCAGCTAGATTCATTTTCCGCCTCTAGAAATTTCAGCTTTTAGCTGCTCGTTCTTTTCGGCAACTAAAGACGCCAATGAATGGCCGTATTCGATTAGCTTTTTTTCCAGAGCCGAATCGTTTGTTCCAAGGATTCGAGCTGCCAGAATTCCAGCATTTTTTGCTCCGCCAATTGAGACAGTGGCAACTGGAATACCGGCTGGCATTTGCACGATTGAAAGCAGTGAGTCCATGCCATCGAGTTTGCTAAGCGATACCGGAACACCAATAACCGGAAGGGTTGTGACCGAAGCAAGCATGCCGGGTAGATGAGCAGCTCCGCCAGCGCCGGCGATGATTACCTTAACCCCGCGAGAGGAAGCAGCTTTGCCCCACTCGATCATTTTTTCTGGAGTGCGGTGAGCTGAGAGAACCTCAACTTCGTATTCAATTCCAAATTGCTTGAGAGCCTCCGCGGCGTCGGACATAACGGACCAGTCTGAGTCTGAGCCCATGACAACGCCGACCAATGGATTGGTCATTAGGGACTCCCGTCGAATTGAATCAAGCTCGCTTGACCAATTTTAGCCAAGATTGGGCTTTAGCGGACACCCAGAATCAAAGCTCGGGCCTTGAGAGCGGTATCGAGTGCGGATTCTTGGGTTCCACCGACAACAGTGATGTGCCCGAGCTTTCGCCCGATTCGAGGGCTCTTTCCGTAGGAGTGGAGCTTGGCAGATGCGAATTGCTTCATAAGCTCCGGGTAGTTTTCAACGAAATCAACCTCATTGGATACGCCCAGTAGATTCACCATGACGGAGGCTTCAGCAACGGTAGTTTCCCCAAGTGGTTGATCTAGCACAGCACGAAGGTGCTGCTCGAATTGAGAGGTAGTTGATCCTTCGATACTGAAATGCCCTGAGTTGTGCGGGCGCATTGCAAGCTCATTGACAAGAAGTTTTCCATCAGTAGTTTCAAACATCTCTACCGCAAGATTTCCTGTGACGCCAAGAGAGGAGGAAATTAACTCTGCAATTTGTTTTGCTTTTTCTGCCAAATCTTCTGAAAGATTTGGTGCAGGTGCTAACACCTCTGAGCAGACGCCATTTTTTTGCCTGGTCTCAACAACCGGCCACGCCCTAAACTCACCGCTTGGATTTCTCGCAGAGAGCTGCGCAAGTTCACGAGTGAAAGACACTTTTTCTTCGGCAAGCAATTGTCCTCCAAGAGATGAAAGTGTCGCTTGCTCAAACCAGTCACTTACTTGGCTAGACGAACTAACTACCCGAACTCCCTTACCGTCATAACCACCGATAGGAGTTTTGACAATTATTTCTGGTCCAAATTCAGTGATAAACGCATCAAGCTCACTAGCGCTCGACACTGCCAGCCAGCGTGGATTTGGAGCGCCAATTTCCTCCAGTGCCTGTCTCATGACGAGTTTGTTCTGAGCGTGAGCCAGGGCTTTGGAAGGGGGTTGCACAGAGGTGCCGGCTGCTTCTAACGCTTCAAGAATATGAAGAGGAACATGCTCGTGATCAAAAGTGATTACATCTACACCCTTGGCAAAATCCATAACAGTTTTCAGATCCGTGTAATCACCGACAACTGTGGTAGCCAGATTTGCCGAAGAGTTTGCCGTTTCGGCAAGCACTTTTAGTTCAATTCCAAGATTGATGGCGGGCACGGTCATCATGCGCGCTAACTGCCCACCGCCGATTACTCCAACCCGATACTTCAACTACTTCAACTTCCTTCGCCTAGCTTGCTGCCTTGGCCCAGGCCTCTACTTCGGCTGCCAAGTACTTGTTCTTAGCGTATCCGCCAATACGGTACTCGGTTCCGTCGACCGAGAGTATGGAGATCACCTGCCTACCCAGGCGGCCCTCCTTCTGGATTTCAATTGATGAAAGCTCCGATAGCAGTAGCTGTCTTTTTCTAAACCCTAAAAATCCAAACCGAAAAGTAAGACGAGCACTTGTTAGCTCAAGATAACAAGTCAGATAACTCAGCAACGGAAACAGCCAGAACAAAACCACGATTGTTCCTCCGGCTATCAAGGCGTAGTTGTAATCGGAAGCAGAAATCTGCTCAACGATAAATGCCAGGGCAAAGCTCACCGCCGCTAACACCAGCGTGGGGGTAAATAGCCTGCGCGCTTTTGGCTTCAGGCGGAAAACTAAGTATTCAGAATTAGTAGTCACCGGATAATCTTCCCGCTAAGCCTTACGAAGGTGCAGCACATCGCCCGCTGAAACCGAAAGTGTCTCGTTTTGAGTTGAAACCACCAGGCGACCCGTGTCGTCAATGTCCTTGGCAAGACCGAAGGCTTTTTTGCCATCTGGAAACTCAACCGAAACCTGGGAACCAACGGTTGCCGAGAATTCCAGAACTGCCTGCCTTAGACCACTGGCTGTTGCATCGCCGCCGGCACTAGATAGCTCAAGATAAAGAGCCCGGATGTTTTCAATTACTGCTGCCAGCAGCTGATCGCGATCGACCGCAGTGTCAGTTTCTACAAATAAAGAAGTAGCGGTATCAACCGGTAGCTGCTGTGCGGATTGATTGACGTTGATGCCAAAGCCAATCACCACGCAGGATAAATCTGTGGCGACCTCGGCCAATATCCCGCTGACTTTCTTTTCAGCAATTAGTACATCGTTTGGCCATTTGATTTTTGGCTCTAGGCCAAGATCGGAAATTGCACGTGTTATTGCGAGCGCGGTGAGCAATGACAGCCAGCCAATGCCCGAGCTTTGGGTAAATTGCGGCCGTAGCAAAATCGATGCCATTACTGAAGAGCCTGGATTAGCTTCCCAGCTGCGATCCATCCGGCCTTTGCCTGCGGTCTGAAAATCGGTGGCCAGAACGTAAAACTCGGGCAATCCCTCTGACCTAGCTAGTAGGTCTTTGTTGGTGGAGCCGGTTTGCTCCAGGTATTCAAAGCCAGCCGCCGCCTGCGCAGATAAGAGGTATTCCATGCCTCAAGCCTAGGCCAGAGCTAATTTGTAGGAATCCTCAGCAATTGGGCTCGATGCTGTGTCAGAACCTGCAATAGCATCGGGTAGGGCCTTGGATAAAGTTGGTCCTTTAGAGCCTTATGAGCAATTGGAGAGATCTTGACCGACAAGCCAAAAGCTGACCTATCTACTACTGCTGGCAAAATCGAAGACCTTCGCGACCGCTACTACCAGGCAGTTCACGCCAGTGGCGATGCAGCGATTGAAAAGCAGCACGCCAAGGGTAAGAAAACTGCCCGTGAGCGCATTGAGCTTCTGCTAGATCCAGGCTCCTTTGTTGAGGTTGACGAGTTCGTTCGTCATCGCTCAACTGCTTTTGGCATGGAAGCTAACCGTCCTTACGGCGACTCGGTGGTCACAGGTTTTGGAACCATTCACGGTCGTCAAATTGCTCTGTTCTCTCAGGACTTCACAATCTTCGGTGGCTCCCTTGGAGAAGCAGCCGGAAACAAAATCATCAAGATTATGGACCTGGCAATTTCCACCGGCGTTCCACTGGTTGGAATTTTGGACTCGGGCGGCGCCCGCATTCAAGAAGGTGTCATAGCTCTTGGAAAATACGGCGAGATCTTCAAGCGCAACACCATGGCATCTGGAGTAATCCCGCAGATCTCAATCATCATGGGCCCTGCTGCCGGAGGAGCTGTTTACTCCCCTGCCCTAACTGATTTTGTGATCATGGTGGATAAGACCTCGAACATGTTTGTCACCGGACCAGATGTTATCAAGACCGTAACCGGTGAAGACGTCGGGATGGAAGAACTTGGTGGGGCAAGAGCACACAACCAAACTTCCGGTGTTGCTCACTACCTAGCAAGCGATGAAGAAGATGCGCTGGACTATGCCAGAACACTTTTGAGCTTCCTGCCGGAAAACAATCTTTCAGAGAGTGTGGTCTACGACTCAAGTTCAGAATTAGAAGTCACCGAGTCCGATCGCAAGCTAAACACTCTGGTTCCAGATTCTCCGAACCAGCCCTACGACATGCACACCGTGATTGAGCACATCGTTGACAATGGACACTTCCTAGAGGTGCAGCCACTATTTGCTCCGAACATCCTGATTGGTTTTGCTCGCATCGACGGAAGAAGCGTTGGAATTGTCGCCAACCAGCCTTCGGCAATGGCAGGAACTTTGAACATCGATGCTGGTGAAAAAGCAGCTAGGTTCGTCAGGTTCTGTGACGCGTTCTCGATTCCAATTCTTACCCTGGTGGATGTTCCGGGCTATCTTCCTGGCACCGACCAGGAGTGGGCTGGGGTTATCCGCCGAGGAGCTAAGTTGCTCTATGCCTATGCCGAGGCCACTGTTCCACTGGTCACGGTCATTACCCGCAAGGCCTATGGAGGCGCATACATCGTTATGGGTTCCAAGCAGCTTGGAGCCGATATCAACCTGGCGTGGCCAACAGCCGAGATTGCGGTTATGGGCGGTCAAGGAGCGGTGAACATTTTGTTCCGCGACAAGATCAAGGAAGCCGAAGCTGCCGGAAAGAACATTGCCGAAGTCAGAGCGCAACTAGCGGCTGAGTACACCTACAACGTTGCCTCTCCTTTCTTAGCCGCAGAGCGCGGAGAGCTCGATGGCATCATCGAGCCAGCACTTACTCGAGTTTCGGTTATCAAAGCACTTCGAGCACTTCGCACCAAGCGGGCTAGCCAGCCTCCGAAAAAGCACGGAAACATTCCGCTCTAATGACTAGACCAGACGATTCTGAATTTGCTGACGCCATCGAGGTTGTTTCAGGTGAGCCAACTCCCGAGGAGCTTGCAGCTGTCGTAGCTGTTCTGCTCGAGGCAAGCAAGCAGCAGTCAAGTACTAAATCAACGCAACGATCCACCTGGGCAAAAAATGACAGCATCCTAAGAACTGGCATAGTTGTAGGCAACGGTCAGTGGGGGTCGCAGTACAAGCAAGGTTTGTAGGTCCTGATTTCAAGGGAGTCAAGCACTACCTAACAGTTCACCGATTGACCAAATTTCTAGCCGCTGAGTCCTTTGCAGGCTTGGTTTGGATTCTTTTCGCATCTCAAGAGCGAGATAATCTTCGTATAAACGAAGGTTTGAAAATTGGCATCAATGCATTTGGTTTCGCGAACCAATACGGGGCTAAGGTCATACATAACTACCTAATAGTGCTCTCAGGGGAAAGCCTAGGTAGCGTGGGGGGAGGTCCGGGAGTTATTCACTCGGACCTCACACGTTTTCTTGAGTTTTTAGATTTCTACAAAACCAAACTAGCAATGCTCTCAAAGTGATGAGTGTGTGGGAATAGGTCGTAGGCCTTTAGCTGCTCAAGGCGATAGCCACCTGAGATCAAGACCTTCAAATCCCTAGCCAACGACACCGGGTCGCAAGCCACATAAACAATTTTGGCAGGGCGCAAAAACAATAGTTGATCAATCACTGCTTTGCCTGCTCCAGCGCGGGGTGGATCAATCACGACGGTGGCGCCTTCAAGCACAAGTCCTTGTTTGATTTGGGCCTTTAGGAATCCCTCCACTGGAGCAGAGACTGCCTTGTGCTTTGCAAGGTCAACCAAGTTTGCTCCAGCATCTGCAGTTGCAACTTTTGAAGATTCGACGGTTGTGATATTCAGTGATTTACCAAACTTGGTTGCCAGCGCGCCGGAAAACAAGCCAACTCCCCCGTAGAGATCTAAGTTATTTGCTGCAGGATCTAGACCTTCGGCCATTTGGATTACTTCCTGAGCAAGTAGCTCGGCTGCGCCGCGGTGCACCTGCCAGAATCCTCCGCTGGAGATTCGGAAAGATCTTCCAAGAGCGCGCTCAACGAGTTTTTTGTCACCCTTGACCTTCTTGTCAATAAACCACTGAACTCCACCGGTTGATGCGGTGGAGATCTCAATGCGCTTTACGTCCTGCCAATTCTTTAGATGAATGCCGAGCTCGTTGATTTCAGAAACGGCTAAAGGTAAGGACTTAACAGGAACCACTTCATGGGTTCGCTCTTTGTAAGGGCCGGCTATTCCTTCTTCGGAAACGTGAAGTTGAATTCGAGTTCGGTAGCCCAGCCCATTAGTTATCTCATCGCCTGGCACTGGTTCAACTGGAACTTCTCGCTCGATACCGCCCATGCGCGAAAGTGACTCGGTCAAAACTTCAGATTTTAGTTTGCGTTGGTACTCAAGTTTTAGATGACCAAACTCCGCGCCGCCGGCACCTAGGAGGTCGGCTTCTTTCCAGATGTGGGGAACGCGTGAGCCAGAAGGTTCAATAACTTGAACAGTCTCTGCCCGACAAAAAGAGCCGCCCTTGTCCTCGAATACTCGCGCTCTTACTTTTTCACCAGAAGCTGTATGAGAGACGAAAACTACTCGTGACTGGTGCCTGGCCACAAAGATTCCACCGTGGGCCACCTTCTCGATGTCCAGTTCAATTTCGGTGTCTTGCCAGTTTTCAGTTTTTGTCATCTGACAAGTGTTTCACAGCTACAAAGTAGTCTTGTCAGGTGACCCGATTAGTCCTAGCTTCCAGCTCTCCGGCCAGACTTGCCTTGCTTAGATCAGCCGGCATTGAGCCTGAGATCGTCCTTCCCGAAACGGACGAACCGGCGCTGGCTGCACAAGCGAAGCTTGAAAACCCGAACCTGAGCGCGCAGGAGCTAGTTGGACTGCTGGCCAAAGCCAAGGCTGAATCGGTGCTGCATGATCTTTCAACTAGAGGGGCTCTAATTCTCGGAGGAGACTCAGCACTTGAGTTTCAGGGTGAAATTCTTGGAAAACCCCATGAACCAGAAGTTGCGCTTGAGCGCTGGGCGAAACTGAGTGGAAATGTCGGTGTTTTGCACAGCGGACACTATCTAATTGACAATCGCGATCCAGCCAATCCAGTTGGTGCTCAAATGGTTAGCTCAACCAAGGTTTTTTTCTCAAAGCTTTCCAATCAGGAGATTGCCGACTACGTAGCAACGGGTGAACCGCTAAAGGTCGCCGGGGCTTTCACGATCGATGGTCTGGGTGGTGCTTTCATTGATCGAATTGAGGGTGATTCTCACACCGTGGTTGGGCTGTCACTAAAGGTGCTCCGTGAGTTAGCAGCTGGCTTTGGGGTCCATTACCCAAGCTTTTGGCGCTAATCACAATGATATCCAAGTCTTTTTGTAGCTAAGCGCCAATAGCGCATCCCCTTATGCCAATAGGCTTTTGTCTTATGACCAAACCAATCCGCAAGGTCCTCATCGCTAACCGCGGTGAGATTGCCGTTCGAATCGCTCGAGCAGCCAAAGACAGCGGAAGAAGATCAGTAGCCGTTTACGCCGATCAAGATCGTGACGCACTTCACGTGAAGGTGGCCGATGAGGCCTATGCCCTAAATGGCATCACCTCAGCCGAAACATACCTGGTCATCGAAAAGCTTCTCTCAATCGCCAAACGAAGCAACTGCGATTCAGTTCACCCAGGCTACGGATTCTTGGCCGAGAACGCCGAGTTCGCCAGGGCCGTTATCAAAGCCGGACTTACCTGGATTGGGCCCTCCCCTGAAGCGATCGAGAAACTGGGAGATAAAGTCTCCGCTCGACATGTTGCCGAAAAAGTCGGTGCTCCCCTAGCTCCTGGAACACTCGATCCGGTTTCAAATGCCAAAGAAGTTCTGGATTTTGTCGCCAAGCACGGATTGCCAGTAGCGATTAAGGCAGCATACGGCGGAGGTGGCCGAGGCATCAAAGTTGCCTACCAAGAATCCGAAGTCGAAGAAATGTTTGAATCCGCAACCCGCGAGGCCATCGCTGCTTTCGGACGTGGAGAGTGCTTTGTAGAAAAGTACCTAGAAAAACCAAGGCACGTTGAGACTCAGTGTCTGGCCGATTCAAAAGGAAACGTAGTTGTAGTTTCCACTCGCGACTGCTCGCTACAGCGCAGACACCAAAAACTAGTTGAAGAAGCCCCAGCTCCGTTTTTGACTCCTGATCAAAACAAGAAACTCTACGAAGCCTCAAAAGCAATCTTGAAAGAAGTTGGTTACCTCGGAGCTGGAACTTGTGAGTTCCTAGTTGCCCAGGACGGAACAATTTCATTCCTCGAAGTCAACACTCGCCTGCAGGTTGAGCACCCAGTCTCTGAAGAAGTCACTGGTCTTGATTTAGTTCGTGAACAATTCCGAATTGCCGAAGGTGGCATTTTGGATTATGGCGACCCAGAAGTTTCCGGTCACAGCTTCGAATTTAGAATCAACGGTGAAGACCCGGGTCGAAACTTTATGCCGGCTCCAGGATCCGTTCACGTCTTCAAAGCACCGAGTGGCCCTGGAGTTCGAGTAGACAGCGGTGTCGAATCAGGCGATGAGATTTCTGGAAACTTTGACTCGATGATTGCAAAGTTGATTGTCACAGGCAAGGACCGCACTGAAGCTCTAGAGCGTTCTAGAAGAGCTCTTGCCGAAATGGAGGTGCTAGGGCTTCCAACAGTTCTGCCCTTCCACAGAAAAATTGTTGACGATCCGGCATTTATTGGTTCCGGCGGAAAATTCGGTATTTACACCCGCTGGATTGAAACTGAATGGGTGAACGATCTAGAGCCATGGGGTGGCCTAGCAGACCAGCTTGATTTTGCACCGTCGGCCAAAAACTCAGTAGTTGTTGAAGTTGAAGGAAAGCGCATCGAGGTGAGCATTCCGGCTCGCTTCCTACACACCGGAACTGGCTCTCCAACAGCAGGACGAGCACCAAAGCGAAAAGTCTCTGCCCATCACGCATCTGCTGGAGCATCGGAATCGGTAATCAAAGCTCCTATGCAGTCAACGGTTGTAAAGATTGCAGTTTCGGTCGGAGACAAGATTGTCGAGGGTGACCAGGTGCTAGTTCTTGAGGCTATGAAGATGGAACAATCCATCACCTCTCCACGAAACGGCATCATCAAGCAAATCAAGGTCGCCGTTGGCGACACCATTGCCTCCGGTACTGCCCTGGTGGAGTTTGAGGACTAGTTGAGCCAACGCGCGTGGAGCTAGACTCAAATCCATGACTAATCCCCTAGAAACAATGACCAACAGCCCATTCGAAATTGCTAAACAGGCCGCCGAGCAAATCAGGCAAGCAACGGGTGTTGAAAAACACGAAATCGCACTAACCCTTGGGTCAGGTTGGGCTAAGGCCGCAGATCTGATTGGTGAAACTGTTGCGAGCGTTCCTGCCAAGGACATCATTGGATTTTCCGCTCCTGTTGTTGAAGGTCACGTAGCTTCAATTCGCTCCATCAAGCTTCCAAGTGGAAAGCATGCTCTGGTGCTGGGTGCAAGAACTCACTACTACGAAGGTCACGGAGTTCGTCGAGTAGTCCACGGAGTCAGAACTGCAGCTGCAACCGGTGCCAAGGTAATGATTTTAACTAATGGTTGTGGTGGCATCAAGGAGAGCTGGAAGCCAGGTACGCCGGTTCTAATCAGCGACCACATCAACTTAACTGCGGACAGCCCTCTTGAAGGTGCGACATTTATCGACCTGACTGACCTCTACTCCAAGAGACTTCGTGAGGTTGCAAGAACCGTGGATGCATCACTTGATGAAGGTATCTATGCCCAGTTCCGCGGACCACACTACGAAACCCCGGCTGAAGTCCAAATGGTAAAGCACATGGGCGGTCAACTGGTTGGTATGTCAACTGCACTAGAAGCAATCGCCGCCCGTGAAGCTGGCATGGAAATCCTAGGCTTTTCTCTAATGACAAACCTGGCCGCTGGAGTTCAAAAAACTCCGCTTTCTCACGCAGAAGTGCTGGAAGCCGGGCGCGAAGCCGAGCCAAGAATTAGCGCACTACTGGCAGCTATCATCAACAAGATATGAGCTCACTAGAAACACTTATTGCTAAGGCAAGAAGCTGGCAATCCCAAGATCCTGATGCCGAAACCAAGGCTGAACTTGAAGCACTGATTCTCGCAAGCGACGAGCAAGGCCTTGCTTCACGATTCGGTGGGCGCTTGGGATTTGGAACTGCAGGTCTTCGAGGAGAGCTTGGCGCAGGTCCAAACCGGATGAATCGTGTTTTGGTAGCACAGGCAGCAGTTGGAATCGCTAGATACCTAAAAGCAAACTTTGATGATCCAAGTTGCGTGATCGGTTTTGACGCCAGAAAAAACTCCGATGTCTTTGCCAGGGACTCAGCTGAAATTCTTGTTGGACTTGGAGTCCGCGCCTATCTTTACGATTCGCTTGTTGCAACCCCGATGGTTGCATTTGCCGTACGGGAGTTGGGCTGCTCGGCAGGAATCATGGTGACCGCCTCTCACAATCCCCCAGCCGATAACGGCTACAAAGTTTTTGACTTTACAGGCTCGCAGATCATTCCCCCCATGGATGCACTCATATCTTCAGAAATTGGCAAGTTTGCCGAAAACGAATCAGTTAGTGATCTAGTTAGATCCAGCGACTACTCGAGTGTGCCGGCCAGCATCTCAGTGGACTACCTGCAGGGTGTCAGTGGCTTGATGAACCGCCACTCAGATCGAAAGAGTCTGAAGATTGTTTACTCGGCAATGCACGGGGTAGGCGCTGAGTTCATCGAGAAGATTTTTGGTCTTGCTGGTATGGATCCGTTGATTCCAGTTGCCTCCCAACACAAACCAGATGGAACATTCCCTACTGTGGCTTTCCCTAACCCCGAAGAGCCAGGCGCGATGGATAAGTCAATTGAAACAGCAAAGGCAAATGGAGCTGACCTAGTGCTTGCAAATGATCCAGATGCAGACAGACTTTGCGTGGCGTACAAGGACTCAACTGGAAACTACATCCAACTTTCAGGAGATGACTTAGGTTTATTGCTAGCCGAGGAGCTAGCCGGTCGAGCAAAAAGAGAAGGGGTTTCTGGAACCCTTGCCTGCTCGATTGTTTCGAGTTCTGCGATTGAAAAAGTTGCCGAACACTACGGTTTAGATTTTGCTCAAACACTCACAGGGTTCAAATGGGTTGGCAGAGTGCCAAACCTTATCTTTGGCTACGAAGAAGCTCTTGGCTACTGCGTTGATTCGAGGCGAGTAAAAGACAAAGACGGTCTATCCGCAGCCCTCGTGGTTGCAGACATCGCAACTACCTTGGCTGCCTCGGGCTACACCATCGGTGATCAGCTAGAAAAACTCGGGGCCCGAGATGGCTACTTCGCTACCGATCAGATTTCCATTAGGGTGAAAGATTTATTAATTATTGAAAATCTGATGAAAAAACTTAGAGCTAATCCGATCCTGGAACTGGATGGGCAAGTAGTTGTATTCACCGACTATTTGAACGGTTGGGGAAATCTCCCTGGAACCGATGCCATCCAACTTGATTTAGCCGATGGCAGAAGAGTAATTGTTCGGCCTTCTGGAACTGAGCCCAAGCTCAAGTGTTACTTGTTGGCCGTTGCCGAGGAGAGCAATAGATCCCAAAGCATGCTCGCCTCTCTGAAAGCTGCCATGCAGAAGGTTCTGGACTAAGCCTTCGGGTTTTTGATAAAAGCCTTTACGCTTTCAGGAACACTCAAAGCTTCTGATTCTTTATCGCTCGGGATAGCCTCGTCAGCCACCACTCGAATAGGGATAACACCTGACCAGACGCCGGTTCCTGATCCTTCGCCATCCTCAGGCATGCCGGTTCGAACCTTCACCGAAGCCTCTTCAAGAGACAGCGAGAGCAATGTGGTGGCAGCCAGTTCCTTAGGTGTTGACGTTCTTATCTCAGATACACGACCGGGGATTAGACCGTTACTTACCTTTTCAAGCAGTGCGTTTTTCTCTGGACCGGTGATTTCTTCGGCGGCTCCAAGGATTACTACCGAGCGGTAGTTCATGCTGGAATCGTAGGTGGTGCGGGCAACAACCATGCCATCAAGTTTGGTCACTGTTACACAAGTTGGAATTCCTTTGGCAAGTTCTCTCATGAAGCGTGCTCCAGAAGATCCGTGGATCAGGATGCGATCGCCGTCGCGAACAAAGCCATAGGGCAAAACAAATGGCTGGCCGTTTTCAACATAGCCAACGTGGCAAAGAATTGTTGAGTCCAAAATCTCATACATCTCGTCGCGGTCTTCGACGGAGCGCTTTTTCAGGCGGTTAATCGCCGTTCTATCGGTTTGGCCCGGATTTGGTAAGGACATGGCTAGAGCTTATAGCTTTAGAGCAAAGCCTTGGAAAGCTTGGTGTTTAGCTCTTCGAGATCAAAGAAGTGGTCGATAGAAATAATCTCCGCGTTTAGACCCTTTAGGGATTCCACTAACTCTGGCGTGGTTAGGACAATCTGAGCATCGAAGGCTGCGCCTCTTGCTGTTGCCATGTCGGCGGCTTCAACGGTTGCGTCAACACCGATCATCTTGAGCACTTTTTCGGCGTTAATTTTTAGTAGTACCGAGGTCCCAATACCCATTCCGCAAACTGCAATTATCTTCACTTGGCTATTGTCCCAACAAGTTAGCCAAGAACCATAAGGATTTGCGCGAAATCGGAACAAGTTAGCAAAGAGTTCACCCGTTCCTGATCTGAAAGAACCTCAGCTAGCTGTGCCATGGTTTCGATGTGTGATTCGTGATCAGTAGCTGCAAGCCCAAAAACAAGCTGAACTGGGTCATTTTGCAAATGCTGAAACTCAATAGCTTGCTTCAGCACCAGCAAGCTAAGGCCCGTTTCGATGACATCCTCGCTGGGCTTGCCGTGGGCAAGAGCTATTCCAGGTGCAATAACGATGTAGGGGCCAAAGCGCTCAACTGCCTCAAGCATTGAGGCTATATAGGAATGCTTGGCTTTTCCACTTTGAACCAGAAGTTCTCCGGCTAATTTGATTGCAGCGCTGCGGTTATCAACCGAGTCTTTGATGAGAATTGAACCCTCACCAAAAGCATCAGCAAGCAAACCCATTAGACGTTAGCGAATCCGTCGCTAATCATGTCGATTAGCTCTTCGCGATCATCCAACGCTTGGAAAGCTGACTCAGCAGCGTTTAGCTGGAACTGCTCCAGATCGGCAAGGCTGTAGCCAAAGTTTGACATCAAAAGTTCAAGCTCGCGAGTAAGCGAGGTTCTGGACATCAGTCGGTTGTCAGTGTTTACAGTCACCTTGAATCCAAGCCCATAAAGAATATCAAACGGGTGATCAGAGAACTGGTCTCCGAGCATGGAAATAGCACCGGTCTGTAAGTTTGAAGACGGTGATAGCTCTAAGGCAATCTGACGATCGTGCACCCACTCTGCTACTTCGCCAAGGACCACTAGATCAGTATCGCCTTCGGTGCGAGAGAACATAACGTCCTCGATGATTCTTACTCCGTGGCCGATTCGAAGAGCGCGACCGGAAATAATCGCATCCCTGATGCTCTCTACTCCATCGCCTTCTCCGGCATGCACGGTGACAGGGAAGAAATGCTCTGCTAGATAATCGAAGGCTGCTTTGTGCCGAACCGGCAAAAAGCCCTTTTCGGCTCCGGCAATGTCAAAACCTACAACTCCGTTTTCACGGTGCCTAACGGCAAGCTCGGCAATTTCCATGCCGCGATCTGCGTGACGCATTGCTGTGACTAGTTGTCCGGTTCGGATAAAGCCGCCTTTGGCTTCGACATCAGACATGCCTTGTTCGAGTCCGTCCTGGACCGCTTCGACTGTTTCATCAAGTGATAATCCTGAGCGAAGATGCTGTTCTGGAGCCCAACGGATTTCTCCATAGATAACTCCGTCATCGTGTAGATCTAGCACGAATTCCTTGGCCACGCGAGCAAGACCTTCTTTGGTCTGCATAACTGCAGTGGTGTGATCAAATGTTTCTAGATATCTCTCAAGAGAACCTGAGTCAGCAGCGCTGAAAAACCAGTCTCCAAGTTCCTTAGCTTCAGTTGCTGGAAGCTTGTGCCCAATCGCATCGGCGAGCTCAATAATGGTCTGCGGCCTAAGTCCACCATCAAGATGATCGTGAAGAGAAATCTTGGGCAGCGCTTTGATTTTTGAGTCCATGAGTTATTTGTTCCTTTTGAGAAAATTAGCTGATTCGGTCGAGAATCAACTTTCTAGCAACCACTGCTTGAGCCTCAATGCTATAAGCATTCTCGATTGTCTCGGATGCGCGCTGGAAACGAGCCGGTTCATCGGTGTAAAGCGTGTAAAGCGGATCTCCCTCCTTTACAGTGTCGCCCAGCTGAGCATGCAAAGTGACCCCGGCACCAAACTGAATTGGGTCTTCTTTTCTGGCACGCCCGGCTCCCAATCTCCAAGAAGCAAGTCCCACGGAAAGTGCGTCAAGTTTTGTGATTACGCCATCAGAAGTTGCCTTTACGGTTTGCGATTCTTTGGCGATAGGGAGTTTGGCATCAGGGTCTCCGCCTTGAGCGCTAATCATCGCGCGCCACTTATCCATTGCGCGACCATCCTTTAGTGCTCCTGCAACATCCGCATCGGGTTTGCCAGCAAGAATGAGCATTTCGGTTGCCAAAGCGATGGTGATTTCAACCACATCGGCAGGTCCGCCGCCTGCAAGAACCTCGACCGACTCCTCAACCTCCAGAGCATTTCCAACCTTTAGGCCAAGAGGTGTTGACATGTCAGTAAGAAGTGCAGAAGTTTTCACTCCTGCGTCTTTACCAAGCTGCACTAATACTTCAGCTAGCTCGCGAGCCTTGGAAAGCTCCTTCATAAAGGCACCGGAGCCGACCTTCACATCCAGCACTAGAGACCCGGTTCCTTCGGCAATTTTCTTGCTCATGATTGAGCTTGCAATAAGTGGAATTGCCTCAACGGTTCCGGTGACATCACGAAGGGCGTAGAGCTTCTTGTCCGCTGGCGCAAGGCCGGAGCCTGCCGCGCAAATAACTGCACCAACTTCCTGCAGCTGTTTTTTCATTTCGTCATTCGATAAATTCGCTCGCCAACCTGGAATTGATTCGAGCTTGTCTAGTGTTCCTCCGGTGTGTCCAAGACCACGGCCAGAAAGCTGAGGAACTGCAACTCCAAATACTGCAACCAGTGGTGCTAATGGAAGTGTGATTTTGTCACCGACTCCGCCGGTTGAGTGCTTATCCGCTGTTGGGACGCCGAGCGATTCAAAGTTCAGTGTCTCCCCCGAGGCAATCATCGCCAGAGTGAGATCTTTGATTTCACGACGGTTCATACCGTTCAAAAGAATTGCCATCGCCATTGCCGACATTTGCTCGTCGGCTACTTTGCCGGATGTGTAGTTTTCAATCAGCCAGTCGATGGCTTCTTTCGAAAGCTCCTGCTGACTGCGCTTGGCGATGATCAGATCAACCGCGTCGAAATTGCTCACGAACGCTCGTTCAGTTCTCGGGGCCCAAAGGCATCAGGCAGCACTTCTTCGATGGTTTTGATGCCCGAAACAGTTTCAAGTAGCATGCCAGGGGCCGAGTGTTCGAACAGTAGCTGACGGCATCTGCCGCACGGCATCAGGATGTTCTCGCGCTTGTCGACGCAGTAAAAGGCAACTAACTTGCCAGGGCCAGTTCGAAACAGGTCAGACACCAACGAGCACTCAGCGCAGAGCGTCACACCGTAAGAAGCGTTTTCAATGTTGCATCCTGAAACAATGCGGCCATCGTCTGTAAGGGCAGCGGCTCCCACTGGAAACTTTGAGTAAGGCACGTATGCTTTTTTCATTGCGGTGATGGCCTCTTGCTTGAGAGCGTTCCAATCAATGTTCATTTCTAGCCCTTCACATATGGAATACCGTCGGCAGCCGGTGGTCTGGAACGACCAACGAAACCAACCACGGCAATGATTGTCACGATGTAAGGAACCATTGTGATGAAATTTGTAGGGATTCCAGGACTTACCTGGTTTGCCCAAACTCTCAAGATGATCGAGAAGCCAAACAGCAATGCAGCTGCAGTTGCATATCCAGGGTGCCAGCGTCCCAGGATAACAACAGCAAGAGCGATGAATCCAAGACCACCGGACATCTCTCGTCCGAACGATCCAGAGCTACCGATTGTTAGTGCTGCTCCACCTAAACCTGCAAGAAGCCCTCCAAGAGTCACCCACCAAAAACGAGTGCGGCCAACGTTGATTCCAACTGTGTCAGCAGCTAGTGGATTTTCTCCAACGGCTCGAGCTCGAAGACCTAACTTGGTCTTGAATAACACAAACCACAAAACGATAACTATCGCGATTGCAAGCCAAACCGTAATTCGGTTCTGGAATAGCACTGGCCCAATAACTGGGATATCTCCGAGGAAAGGAATGTGAATAATCGGTAGCGTTCCAGGGCTGTTGGTTGCTGACTCATCCTCGGTTACCCACTGCTGGTAAAGGAAGTTTGTAATTCCAATGGCCAGCACGTTCAAAACAACACCGACGATAATCTGCTGCGCCAAGAAGCGAACTGCGAATACCGCTAGCACAGCCGAGAAAAGTGCGGCTGTGATCATCGCTGAGATGATTCCAATGATCTGATTTCCAGTCAAAGTGCTAACAACCGATGCCATAAATGCACCGGTAAGCAGCTGTCCCTCAATTGCGATGTTTACAACACCGACTCGCTCGCTCATAACTCCAGCCATAGCGCCAAGCATGATTGGGACCGCGAGGACCAGTGCAGAGCCCAGAATAAATGCCACCGGCACCACTTGGCCGCCAGCAAGCCATCCAAGAAGAGCAACCAGAGCAATAGCCCCAAAGACTATAGAAAACCAAATTGAAGAGCGGATGTTCTTAGCTACCTGCCAAGCCACAAAACCTGCTATCGCCAGCAACAAGATACCCGATGCGATTCCAAGCACGTTCGAGGGAACATCGATGTTAGGTAGCTGAACAGCTTCTCTAACTCCGGTCAATTCAAAAGCGACTGACTCTGGTTTTCCGAGGATTCCAAAAAAGACTAAGACAACGGCAGCAAGTGAGCCCATAACGGTTGGGGTTTTCCACGATTCACGGGTCTCTTTTTTAGTCTCAGTGCTCATTTCTTACCTCCTCGACTAAATAGCTTGGATCTCAAAGCACTAAGCACACTAGTTGTCTGCGGAGGCGGGAGTCTAAAGATTGCCCTGATTAGAGGAGGAGCTGCGATGAACAAAACAATTGCTCCTTGAACAATTCCTAGAACATCAGGTGAAATTCCCACAATCTGAATTGCTGATGACCCGGCCTTGAATGCACCAAAGAGCAAGCCTGCTAGCAGCACTCCAGATGCAGACGAGCCGCCCAAAAGTGCAACGGTGATTGCGTCAAATCCAATACCTGCGTGGCTGGTTGGAGTAACACCACCTGTTGAAGAAAGAGCTTGATTCGCTGCAGCAATTCCAACAAAGGCTGCAGAAAGACCAAGAGCAAGAACAAATGTTCTTTCCACATTGATTCCAGCAGTTTTGGCAGCCGATGGATTAAACCCAACCGCTCTAAGTCTGAAACCAATTGTTGATCTTTCCATGAGCCACCAGTAAACAACAACAGCTGCGATCGAAAGAACGAACCCTAAGTTCAATGCGTAGCTCTCGCCAAGTAGGTAAGGAAGGCGTGCGGTCTCGAAGGCTGGGTCGGACTTTGTATAGCCGCCTGCAGTTTCACCCTGTAGCAAGGCGTTATCAGTCAACAAGAAGTTAAATAAGGAGACGATGATGTAGTTGAGCATGATGGTGGTGATAACTTCATTGGCTCCAGTTCTTGCCTTTAGGAATCCAACGAAGGCACCGACCAGGGCAGCTCCTATAATCGCCGCAACTATTGCGACCACGAAGTGAATAACCGGTGGAAGCTCCATGCGGGTTGCCACAAAAGTTGCCCAGATCAGTCCAGAAACTAGTTGGCCTGTGCCACCAATGTTGAATAGCCCGACTCGAAAACCAAGCCCGATTCCAAGACCAGCGGCAATCAGCGGTCCCGCTAGTCGAAGTGTTTCCGTAAGGGGTCTAATTGCCCCTTCAAAAGTTGCAGCGTTTGGGTTGTAAATCGAACCCTGAATCAAAGCACCGTAGCCAGCGCCCACTACATCGACTGCAGCTCTAAGGCTCGCAAGCGGGTCGGCAAAAAAGTAACCCATGCTCTGGAGAAATTCCCTATTGGAAATGATCATGAAAAATGCGCCAACAGCAAAACCCAGAATTACAGAAACAACGGTCCTGGTCACTCCCCCGGAGAGAATCTCTTTGAATGCTGCATTCCAGTCAATCGGCTCTTTGTTTACAGACTTACTCATGCTGAAACTCCCGCCATCATCTGGCCGAGTTTTGCACGATCGGTTTTGTTATCAACGATGCCGACAATGCGACCGCGGTACATAACCGCTATCCGATCGGCCAAAGCCAACACTTCATCTAGTTCGGTAGAAATCAGAAGCACAGCTTTGCCAGCGTTTCTCTCTTCCACCAGACGCTCATGAATGAATTCGATTGAACCAACATCAACACCTCGAGTTGGTTGAGAAACAATTAGCAAGTCAACTTCTCTTGATAACTCTCTTGCCAAAACAACTTTTTGTTGATTTCCTCCAGAAAGTTTTCCAGCTGGAGTCAGCGCAGAGGTGGTTCTAACATCAAACTCTTTGACTCTTTCTTCAGCTAGACGCGCTCTGGTTGCAAATGCAATCCCAAAGCCATTGGCGTAAGGCTTTGTGAAAGACCCGTTCAGCATTAGATTCTCAGCGATAGAAAATTCAGAGATGAGACCGTTTTTCTGGCGGTCTTCAGGAACGTATCCGACACCTTTTTCTAGAATGCTTCTAACCGACTTACCCCGAACACTCGAGCCGGCAATTGAAATATCTCCCTCGTTGGAGTGAATAGACCTAAGACCCAGAATTGCTTCTGCAAGTTCGGTTTGGCCATTTCCTTGCACGCCTGCGATTGCAAGAATTTCTCCGGCTCTTACTTCAAAACTTACGTGATCCACCGCTCGCTGGTCGCGATCATCAAGTACTGAAAGGTCTGAAACATTGAGCACGACTTTGCCCGGATCAGCAATTTTCTTGTCAACTGTCAAGCCAACATCACGGCCAACCATCATGCTCGCAAGCTCAGCAGTTTCGGTGCTCGGCTTAGCCTCGCCAACTACTCGGCCTTGGCGAATAACGGTGATCTTGTCCGCAACGGCCTTTACTTCGCGAAGTTTGTGAGTGATGAAAACAATTGAGGTTCCGGACTTTGCCAGCCCACGCATGATCTCCATCAGCTCGTCAGTTTCCTGAGGAGTTAGAACAGCGGTTGGCTCATCAAGGACTAAAACCTTGGCGTCCCGGGCAAGTGATTTGATGATCTCGACTCGCTGCTGAACACCAACTGGAAGATCTTCAACGAGTGCATCGGGGTCCACATCAAATCCGAATCGATCGGAAATCTTGCGAACCAAAGCTCTAGCGGCATCCAAATCCAGCACACCGCCGCGTTTTGTTGGTTCGTGGCCTAGGGCAACATTCTCGGCGACAGTAAAGACCGGAATAAGCATGAAGTGCTGATGGACCATTCCGATTCCGGCGGCCATTGCATCACCGGGACCTGCAAATTCCACCGGTTTGCCATTGAGGAGAATCTGACCAGCATCTGCTTTATAAAGCCCGTAGAGCACGTTCATCAAAGTAGATTTTCCGGCTCCGTTTTCGCCGAGCAAGCTGTGTATCTGTCCAGATTCAACAACTAGATCAATTGCGTCATTAGCTACGAGGGTCCCAAATCGCTTGGTGATGCCCTTTAGCTCGAGTCTCATGCCGCACTCCTATGTGCAAATTGTTTTGGTCTGGAGATATTCTCTCACAGAAAAATTGAAGACCGGATGCCCCAAAGGGACACCCGGTCTTCAAGAGTGATTTAGCTACTAGCCCTTTGGCTTGTAGGTTCCGTCAATGATTCCAGCCTCTAGCTCGACTAGCTTGTCAGCTAAACCGGAGCTTACCTTTGAGGAGAAGTCAGTGAAGGCAGAGATTCCAACACCCTTGTTAGCAAGAGTTCCAATGTAAGGAGTTGCATCGAATGCAGCTCCGTCAACTAGGCCCTTGATTACATCGAATGTAGCGATGGTCATTCTCTTCTCGATTGAGGTAAGAATGTACTTCGCTAGATCTGGGTTCTGTGCTGCGATGTCAACGTCAACACCAAGCATTGCTGCTTCTGGGTTTAGCTCGTCGATTGCAGACTGAACAGAAGTGAACTGGTTTCCTCCAACAGGAAGGATAACGTCAGCACCTGCCTGGATCTGAGTCTTTGCAATAGCTAGACCTTCTGGGTTGTTTGGAGCGAATCCACCCATGAAGTCTCCACCGTCTGGGTTAGCTGGGTCCCAGCCAAGAACGGTAACTTCTGCATCGTTGTCCATACCCCACTGCATTGCACCGTAGTAGTAACCGGTCATGAAGTCAGTAACTGAAGGGAAAGGAAGTCCTCCGAAGGTACCGAGTGTCTTTGAGGTTGAGAAGTCAGCCGAAGCGTAACCTGCTAGGAAACCTGCCTCAGCAGTTTCGAATAGCAATGGCTTTACGTTGGTGCTCTCAGAAGTTGAGTCAACTAGAGCAAAGTTAAGCTCTGGGTTCTCTGCTGAGATCTTGGTGATTGCATCGCCTAGTGCGAATCCAACACCGATGATGATGTCACAGCCAGCGTCAACGCTTGCCTGTAGGTTTGGCTCGAAGTCCTCAGGAGTTGCGGACTCTAGAGCGTTAATCTGAACGCCTAGCTCTGCTTCAGCCTGTAGTAGACCGGTGTAAACAGCCTCGTTGAAGGACTTGTCGTTCCAGTTTCCTTCGTCAGAAACTGCGCAAGCTAGAAAATCAATTGGCTCTGCAGTTGTTTCTTCTGGTGCAGCTGCACAACCAGAAAGTACTAGAGCTGAAACAGCTGCTAGTGAAAGTGCCTTTGCAGCACTTGAACGTGAAATTAGCTTCACTTAGGTTCCTCCTATTAAGACGCCAGTTATGTCTTTCACAGCTGGCTTGTATCCCTAAAGGTTATCCGACACGCTGAGGCAAATCCGACGCAACGCCCAAGCGTTCGCCATTTCGAGATGAAAACGATACAAAGCCCCCTCGGGCTACAAAATCTCGTCGTGCCCGGTGGCCTTCAAAGAGTCAACCAAAGCTTTAACCTTTTGGGCATTTTCCTTATTGGTCACCAGCAGGGCATCTGGGGTGTCCACGATGATCACGTCCTCAAGTCCAATAACCGCGATCATTCGCTTGGTATCGCTCACCAAAATTCCGCTCGAGGAATCAGATAGCACTCTGGCTGAACCCAAAACTGCCAAATTGTTCTTTCGGCCCTGAGACTGCAATTCGGCTATAGCTGCAAAGTCCCCAACATCGTGCCAGCTGAAGGTTCCAGGAATCACCGCAACCAATCCTGCCTCGGCTGCAGGCTCAGCGATTGAGTAATCAATCGCTACCTTCTTTAAGGTCGGCCATACCTTCTTTATAACTGCAGCTTTTTGGTCGGTATCCCAGGCAGCGGCCAGCTCCAAGATGCCGGCGTGAAGCTGCGGCTCTGACTTTGAGAGTTGGCGAAGCAGCAGCGACGCCGGTGCAATGAACATTCCAGCGTTCCAAAGGTATTTGCCTGACTCGACATACTTTTTGGCACGATCAAGCTTTGGCTTTTCGACAAACTTGTCCACCGTTAGAGCTGACGGTGCCCCTGGGACGGAAATGGCTTCACCGGTTTTGATGTATCCAAAGCCAACCGAGGGTTCGGTTGGTTGGATACCTATTACTACGATTCGATCGGTGGCTGCAAGCTCAATTCCCTCGGCAACAGCTGCTCTAAAGGCTGGGCCATCTTGAATAACGTGGTCGGCAGCAAATGAGCCAATGATTACATCAGGCTCACGCCTAGCCAAAATTGCTGCCGCGAGCGCAATGGCGGCAGTCGAATCCTTCGGGCTGTCCTCAATTACTAGATTTGCACTCGAAAGCTTAGGCAGCTGGGCCTTCACGGCCTCCTCGTGGGCTGATCCGGTGACAATCATGGTTCGGTCCACGGTAGTAATAGGTGTCACGCGATCCCAGGTGTCTTGCAATAAGGTCTGGCCAGAGCCGGTTAGGTCATGCAAAAACTTAGGAGCCGAGGCTCGAGAAAGTGGCCAAAGCCTGCTTCCCACGCCCCCGGCAGGGATAATTGCGTGAAAGCGGTCGATAGGTTTTCTGGGATTATTCATGACAGTAAAAACCCTAGCCCACCCTCGATGCTTGAGCGAGCCCCCAATATTTGGGGGTTAGACTTTATTTCAAAGCGAATTCGTTCCCGAGGAGGGTTCAGTGCCAACAATTCCAGCAGGGACTCTGTACCGCGGAAAAGTCGGCATGTGGTCCTGGGTTTTGCACCGAATCACCGGTGTTGCCATCTTTTTCTTCCTGCTAGTTCACGTTCTCGACACCGCTTTGGTTCGAGTTAGCCCTGCGGCCTACAACGTGGTTATTGCCACCTATAAGACACCTCTTATTGGGTTGGCAGAGCTGGGACTCGTTGCGGCGATTTTGTACCACGGCCTAAACGGAATTCGCATTACCTTGATTGATTTTTGGAGCAAGGGTGCCAAGTACCAGAACCAGATGTTCTGGGTCGTCATGGCAATCACCATCGTGCTGTTTGTAGCTTTTGCCCCCCGTCACCTTATGAACGTTTTTGGTTAGGAGGAGAAGAAAATGTCAGTGACTATTGAGATTCCTAACTCCCCTAGGTCTCGTAAGGCCGCCAACTGGGAAAAGTATGGCTGGATTTACATGCGCGTTTCCGGCCCGCTACTTATTGTTCTGATCTTTGTTCACTTGATCTCTAACCTCGTTGTTCCAGACGGTGGCGTCAAGGCAATCGACTTTGCTTTCGTTGCCGGCAAGTGGGCCACGCCGTTCTGGCAGTGGTGGGATCTTGCGATGCTATGGCTGGCTCTGCTTCACGGAACCAACGGCATGAGGACAGTTATAAATGACTACACCGAACGGGAAGGAGTTAGGAAAACTTTGGTTGTATCCCTGTGGGGAGTGTGCTCAGCCCTGATTCTTCTCGGAACTTTGGTTATCTTCACCTTTGACCCATGCCCAGTGGGATCTCCAGTAGATCTCTTGCCTTCATTTTGTCCAGCAGCAGTTCAGTAAGGGATTCCTAATTGCCTCAGAACGAACACGGAACTAACACGCACTATCACCAGCACGACATAGTCATTGTTGGGGCCGGTGGCGCAGGCATGCGTGCAGCAATTGAAGCAGGGCCTCACCTAAAAACTGCCGTGATCTCGAAGCTGTTCCCAACTCGCTCTCATACCGGAGCTGCTCAAGGTGGAATGGCTGCAGCGCTTGCAAACGTTGAAGAAGATAACTGGGAATGGCACACCTTCGACACCGTCAAGGGTGGCGACTACCTGGTTGACCAGGACGCAGCCGAGATTCTTGCCAAAGAATCGGTTCAGGCCGTTATCGATCTTGAGAACATGGGACTTCCCTTTAACAGAACCCCAGATGGCAAGATCGATCAGCGCCGCTTCGGTGGTCACACCAGAGATCATGGAAAAGCTCCGGTTCGACGTTCTTGCTACGCAGCCGACCGCACCGGACATATGATTTTGCAGACTCTTTACCAAACCTGTGTAAAGCTCGGCATTGAGTTTTTCAACGAGTTCTATGTTCTAGATCTAGTGATGACCGAATACAACGGTGAGCAGCGCCCATCCGCGGTAGTTGCTTTTGAACTAGCTACCGGAGACATTCACGTTTTCCAGGGCAAGTCAATTGTGTTTGCAACCGGTGGTTTTGGAAAGATCTACAAGACCACCTCTAACGCACACACTCTTACTGGAGATGGTGTTGGAATCATTTGGCGCAAGGGCTTGCCACTTGAGGACATGGAGTTCTACCAGTTCCACCCAACCGGTCTTGCAGGCCTTGGCATCTTGCTTTCTGAAGCTGCTCGAGGTGAGGGAGGAATCCTTCGCAACGCATCGGGTGAGAGATTCATGGAGCGCTACGCGCCAACCATTAAGGACCTAGCTCCTAGAGACATGGTTGCTCGCGCGATGGCGAACGAAGTTCGCGAAGGAAGAGGAGCGGGACCTAACAAGGACTACGTTCTTTTGGACCTCACTCACTTACCTCCAGAGGTAATCGACGCCAAGCTTCCAGACATCACTGAGTTTGCAAGAACCTACCTTGGTGTTGAGCCTTACACCGAACCAGTTCCAGTTTTCCCAACCGCTCACTACGCTATGGGTGGAATTCCTACCAACATCAAAACTGAAGTTCTATCCGACAACGACACCGTAGTTCGCGGACTATTTGCTGCTGGTGAGTGTGCCTGTGTTTCGGTGCACGGTGCCAACCGTCTTGGAACCAACTCACTGCTTGACATTAACGTCTTCGGTAAGCGCGCTGGAATTTACGCGGTTGAATACGCACGCGAGGCTGATTTTGTTCCAGTTCCAGAAAACGCCATCAGTGATGTCGAGAAGTTGCTGGCGATTGCCCGCAACTCAACCGGAACCGAGAAGGTAGCTGTACTTCGCAAGGAGCTACAGGACTCCATGGACAAAAACGCCCAGGTTTACCGAACCGAAGAGTCGCTAAATGAGGCGCTGGATAAGATCGCGGAGCTTCGCACCCGCTACCAGAACATTCAGGTTCAGGACCGCGGAAAGCGCTTCAACACTGACCTGCTGGAGGCAATCGAGCTTGGTTTCTTGTTCGATCTTTCTGAAGTTTTGGTAATGACCGCTCGCGAGAGAAGAGAATCCCGTGGTGGTCACTTCCGTGAGGATTACGAGACTAGAAACGACGAGAAGTTCATGGTTCACTCCATGGCCTACAAGCTTGATAAGACCCCGGCAAAGCCTGGAGAAGACATTCGCGTGGACTGGAAGCCAGTGACCGTAACCAACTACCCAGCGATGGAGCGTAAGTACTAATGGCTGATGACATCAAGGTAATTGCTGAAGTTCCTAGCTTCACTGTGACTCTCATGGTTCGCCGCTACGACCCAGAGGTAAGCGAAGAAGTGAAGTGGGTCGACTACGACGTCACCGTTTACGGTACCGATCGCGTTCTAGATGCGCTTCACAAGATCAAGTGGGAAATCGATGGATCGCTTACCTTCCGCAGATCTTGTGCTCACGGTGTTTGTGGTTCTGACGCAATGCGCATCAACGGTAGAAACCGTCTTGCCTGCAAAACCCTTATCAAGGATCTAGATATCACTCAGCCAATTTACGTTGAGCCAATCAAGGGTCTTCCGGTTGAGAAGGACCTAGTTGTAAACATGGAGCCTTTCTACAAGGCCTATCGCGACATCAATCCTTTCCTGGTTGCAAGCGACAAGCCAGAAAAAGAAAGACTGCAGTCACCAGAAGACCGCGCACGTTTTGATGACACCACTAAGTGCATCTTGTGTGCAGCTTGCACCACTAGCTGCCCAGTGTTCTGGACTGACGGACAGTACTTCGGTCCTGCAGCAATTGTGAACGCACACCGCTTTATCTTTGACTCTCGCGATGAGGGTGCTGAGGTAAGACTTGATATCCTGAACGATAAAGAAGGTGTGTGGCGCTGCCGCACCACCTTCAACTGCACCGAGGCTTGCCCTCGTGGAATCCAGGTAACCAAGGCAATTGCGGAAGTAAAGCAGGCCATCCTAAAAGGTCGCGCCTGATGATCAGCCGCCGCGGAGTAATCGCCTCGGCAGTTGGCGTTTCCGCCGTTGCAGCACTGAGTGCTTGCTCCCCTGAAGTTACCGATCTGACTAGCACCCCTGAACCGGAAGCCCCAGCAACATCGACGCCGGTTGCCGTTGCAAAGACGAGTGACATCCCAATTGGTTCTGGAAAGAAGTTCGACGTTGAAAGTGTTCCGATTTTGATTACTCAACCAAAAGCAGGGGAATTCCGAGGCTTTAGTGCTGTTTGCACACACGCAGGTTTTGTGATGAGCAATGTGGCAAATTCCGAGATCAAGTGCGATAACCACGGCGCTGTTTACAGCGCTGATGATGGGTCGGTTCTTTCGGGTCCAGCACCTCTAGCTTTGGGTAAGGTCACCGTCGCAGTTGAAGGTGACGACATCCTGGTGAGTTTTTAGTGCCGGCTAAATCCGGAATTGAAATAGCTTCAATCAACGTAAACGGTGTTCGTGCCGCATTTCGAAACGGTATGGGAGATTGGCTAAAGACTTCTAATTCACATATCCTCGCCCTTCAAGAAGTTCGTGCCAGCTACCAAGATTTAGCGGAGCAGTTTGAAGCAAACGGTGGTCTTGCAGAATCAGGAGGTAAGTGGCACATCTTGCACGATGAGGCTTCTGCCAAGGGCCGAGCAGGAGTTGCGCTGGTTAGCACTATTCCTTTTGTTTCATCGAGCGTGAAGCTTGGCGCAACTGATTTTGATTCGGCTGGACGATGGCTCGAGGGAACATATCAAGTTGGCAGTAAAAAGCTGACGGTGGTGAGCACCTATGTTCACGCAGGAGAAGCTGACACTCCTAAGCAAATCGAGAAGTACAAGTTCCTAGATGCGATGCAAGCGCGAATGGCGAAGCTACAAAAATCCGAAGACTACGCAGTTGTAGTTGGCGATCTAAACGTTGGTCATACCGAGCTTGATATCAAAAACTGGAAAGGCAATCTCAAAAACGCTGGCTTTCTTCCTGAGGAGCGAGCTTACTTCGACACTCTTTTGGAAAAGCACGGTTGGGTGGATGTTGGAAGAGCAGCTCACCCTGATGTGCCAGGCCCTTATACCTGGTGGTCATTTAGAGGTCAGGCCTTTGATACCGACACCGGTTGGCGAATCGATTACCACCTGGCCAGTCCGAAACTGGCAGCGGGTGCAAAAAACTACACAGTCCACCGTGCCAAGAGCTATGACTCGCGTTGGAGCGACCATTCTCCAGTGACTGTGGTTTACGCTATCTAGGGTGAGCACACAAAAGCCCAATCTTCTAAGCGGAATGCAGCCCTCGGCTGATTCGCTGCATCTGGGTAACTACCTTGGAGCATTGACCAACTGGGTCAAGATGCAAGATGATTTCAACGCTTATTACATGCTGGCGGATTTGCACGCCATCACAGTCCCCCAGGATCCCAAGGAACTTCGTGACAACACCCGAAGGACAGCAGCCCAGTATTTAGCTGCCGGCATCGATCCAGAAAAATCAGCATTGTTTATGCAGTCCCAAGTTCCAGCTCACGCACAGCTTGCTTGGGTTTTGAACTGCATCGCGGGTTTTGGTGAAGCATCCCGCATGACTCAGTTCAAAGACAAGTCGCAAAAAGCCGGTGCTGACACCGCTTCGGTGGGACTGTTTACTTACCCAATTCTTCAAGCGGCCGATATCTTGCTGTACCAACCAAAGAAAGTTCCAGTTGGCGAAGACCAGAGACAGCATCTCGAGCTAACGCGTGATTTGGCAGAGCGATTCAACTCTCGTTTTGGAAAGACATTCACTGTTCCCGAGGCGCACATCCTCAAAGAGACTGCGAAGATTTATGACCTACAAAACCCTGAATCAAAAATGTCAAAATCCAATGAGCCCAAGGGCACAATCAACATCATGGATGACTCGGCAGTCACTCTCAAAAAGATTAAGGGTGCGGTCACAGACTTGGATAATGAGATTCGTTTTGATGTTCAGAACAAGCCTGGGGTATCAAACCTGCTTGGCATCTATTCGGCAGTATCCGGTAAGTCGGTTGATCAACTAGTTTCTGAACTATCCGGCAAGGGCTACGGAGATCTAAAAACTGAAGTTGCCGACGCCGTTCTAGCAGTTATTGAACCAATTCGCGACCGCGCCAATGAGTTGTTAGCCAATCACGATGAGCTTGACCGACTCCTAGGCCTTGGAGCAGACCGCGCCAACGCTCTAGCCGAGCAAACTTTGGCTGCTGTCTACGAGAAAATCGGCTTTATTCCTAGGAAATAGCTGGGAGCCTGGGAAATAATAAGGCGCCCTTTTGGGTTTTCTGTAAGGATAGAAAAGCAACAACGTTCTTCGGGGTCAGTGAAAATCTGAGCCGGCGGTATAGCCCGCGACCCGAATCAAGTGTCCTAGATACTTTTTTCGGTTGATTTGGTGAAATTCCAGAGCCGACGGTTAAAGTCCGGATGGGAGAAGAACCACAGGGCTAGTCCTTGGCATTTTTTGCCAACTGGGTTAGCCCTAGCTCCCGTTAGCTGTGCCCCGCAAGTTCGTAGAACGAACTTTATTGGATAGGGCACATTGAACAAGCTAAGTATTGAAGACGCGATGATTCGCGCGCTCGAGCTTGCCCTAAAGGGTCCGATCAAGGGAGTAAACCCGCAGGTAGGGGCAGTGATTTTGGATTCCACTGGCGCAGTAATCGGCGAAGGATTCCACAATGGATCGGGTACTCCCCACGCTGAGGTAATCGCCCTTCAAGCAGCTTTGTCCGGTGCGCAAAAACTATCCTCCGGCTGCGTAGCGGTAGTCACTCTCGAACCTTGCAATCACACCGGCAAAACTGGCCCGTGTGCCCAAGCTTTGATTGAAGCAGGGATTTCAAAAGTTGTGTTCGCATCCACTGACCCAGGTGAAAATTCAGGTGGCGGAGCAAACACTCTTCGCGAAGCTGGCATCGAAGTACACAGCGGTGTGCTGCAAGAAAAAGCCGACCAGCAATCGCGAGTGTGGCTAAGCGCTTCAAAAAACCAAAGACCTTTTGTTACCCTCAAGTGGGCCAGTAGCTTAGATGGCCGAGCGGCTGCTGAAGATGGAACAAGCAAGTGGATCAGCGGAGAAGCATCCAGAGCGGATGCTCATCGTCGCCGATCTGAAGTTGATGCAATCGTGGTTGGCACAGGAACAGCCTTGATTGATGATCCAGAACTCACCGCTAGAAAAACTGATGGTAGCTTGCATGAAAGCCAGCCGCTTCGCGTGGTCCTTGGAACAAGAGATTTGCCTTCGAATCTTCGGGTATTCAACTCCGACGCTGAAACAGTTACTATCAAGACCCAATCAATTCACGGCGCTCTTGGAGAGCTGTACCAGCGCGGTGTAAAGCACGTTCTTGTCGAAGGCGGCCCGACTCTTGCCAGCAGATTTGTGCAAATGGATCTGGTGGATGAATTTGTGGTTTACCTGGCTCCAAAACTACTCGGTGGCGAAAAGCTTGCAATCGGATCTATTGATGTTCCATCAATAGATCAGGCCAAGGGTCTTGCATTTCAAGAAGTGCGCAAACTCGGCGAAGATGTGCTGATTGTGGCAAGACCAGTAAGGGAGAACTAAATGTTTACCGGAATCATTGAGGAACTTGGCACTGTGGCATCAGTTGAGGTTCTTCCAGACAGTATCCGCTTAGCCATCAAGGGAGATCTTGTAAGACAAGACCTTTCTCAAGGCGAGTCGATCTCTGTGAACGGAGTGTGCCTAACAGCTGCTGAAATCACCTCCGATGGCTTTATCGCCGACGTGATGCTGGAAACCCTTAATCGTTCAAGTTTGAGCGGTATTACCCAGGGTGAGAGCGTAAACCTCGAGCGAGCGATGTCGGGAGCTGGAAGATTTGGTGGACACGTGGTTCAAGGCCACGTCGACGGAGTTGCTGAAATCATCTCTCGCGAACCAAGTGCGAACTGGGAAGTAGTAAAGGTCAAAATCCCAGCTGAGTTGTCAAAGTATGTAGTTCACAAGGGATCAATCACTTTTGACGGGGTTTCACTTACCGTCAATGACATTTCCGATAACACTGTCTCACTGAGTTTGATACCGGAAACTTTGAGGCTGACAACCTTGGGAACAAAACAAGTCGGCGACAAACTAAACGTCGAGGCCGACATCTTGGCCAAGCACATCGAGAAACTAATAGAGGCAAGGAGTCAGTAATGGAACTGGCAACCGTAGAACAAGCGCTCGAAACACTCAAAGCCGGCAAGCCGGTTTTGGTGGTAGATCACCGCAACCGTGAGAACGAAGGCGATGCCATCATGGCCGCTCAGTTTGCCTCGCCTGAATGGATTTCTTGGATGGTTAAGCACACCTCCGGTTTCATTTGTGCTCCTATGGCTGAGTCTTTAGCCAACCGTCTTGAGCTTCCACTGATGACCAACAACAACCAGGATCGCTACCGCACCCAGTACACCGTCTCGGTTGATGCAGCAGCTGGGGTCACAACCGGAATCAGCGCAGCTGATCGAGCCACAACGCTAAGGATTCTGGCTTCGCCAGATTCTCAGCCAGAGCATTTGATTAGACCTGGCCACGTAATTCCACTTCGCGCGCATCCAGATGGTGTGTTTGGAAGGCCCGGCCACACCGAAGCAACCGTTGACCTACTAAAGCTTGCCGGCCTAGTTCCGGTGGGAGTTATCGCCGAAATGGTCTCTGAAAACGGCGAAATGATGCGCCTTCCTGAGCTTCTTACCGTTGGTGAAAAAGAGAAGCTGCCGGTTATCAGCATCGAGCAAATATTCGATTACCGCGAGCTAGCGGAGGTTATCCCCCGAGATGACACCGTTGAGCGCATCCGTTTTGAGGCAGAAGCGATGATGCCATCAACCCACGGAAGCTTCAAGCTTCGCGGCTACTACGACACCAGAACCACCGCTGATCACGTTGCCATTATTGCCGGCAATCCAACTGGTGAAAATGTTCTGGTGCGCATGCACAGCGAGTGCATTACCGGTGAGGCGTTTGGTTCGAAAAAGTGTGAGTGTGGACCACAGTTGGACTACGCCCTCGACCGCATTGCAACCGACCCAGCCGGTGGAGTTGTGATTTACCTTCGAGGTCAAGAAGGCCGAGGTATTGGGCTTCTAAACAAGCTCAAGGCCTACGCTTTACAAGATGAAGGAATGGACACCGTCGAAGCAAACCTAGCCTTGGGTCTTCCTAGCGAAGCGCGCGAGTACGGTGCAGCCGTTTCGATCCTGCGCGATCTTGGAATCAAGAGCGTTCGTCTAATGAGTAATAACCCAGCCAAGATCGATGCTCTGGAGATGGCAGGCATTTCAGTAACTGAGTATGTGCCAATCATCGTCGGACAAGAAAACGAAAACATCGGCTACCTAGAAACAAAAAGAGAAAAGATGGGCCACATTCTTCCGGAAGGTGAAAAAAGTGAGCGGTAGCGGAGCACCGAAAATGGTTATTGACGCATCGGGTCTGAAAGTGACAATCGTCGCCACCAGTTGGCACACGGTTATTACCGATGGTCTTTTGGCCGGCGCAGAGAAAGCATTGAAAGAAGCTGGGAACAGCGACTACAAAGTGGTTCGGGTACCAGGAGCTTTTGAGCTTCCGCTAGCTGCATCACTTGCTATTAAAAATGGTGCTGAAGTGGTTATTGCCCTGGGTGTAGTCATCCAGGGAGAAACGCCTCACTTTGATTACGTATGCGATGCCGCAACTTCAGGGCTCACTCGTGTTCAGTTGGATACCTCGGTTCCTATTGGCTTTGGTTTGCTTACTGTCTCCAATGAGCAACAGGCTCTGGATCGAGCTGGCCTTGCCGGTTCCAAGGAAGACAAGGGTGCCGAGGCGGTTGAGGCCGCAATCATGATGAAGAGGTTATCCTTTTAGATAAAGAAGGAGAAATCTCATGCTCGAACTTGCCGGAATTCTAAAAATGTTTCTTGTTGTGCTTCACCTAGTTGGAATGGCTGCTCTGCTGGGTGGATTCCTTGTTCAGATTAAGGCTCTAAGGGCAAAGACCGCTGAGATTCTTCCAGCCATGGTTCACGGAGCATGGACTTCACTTCTCACGGGAATACTCCTAGTTTCAGTTCACTATTGGGAACTTACCCTGGGAAGCACTGAGGAACTGGACAACAGCAAGATTGCAATTAAGTCTGTGGTCGTGGCAGTCATTGTCACGCTAGCTATGATTCACCGCAAGAAAAAACCTGTTTCAGGAAACGTGCTGGGAAGTATTGGAGCCCTTACCTTCCTGAACGTCGTTCTCGCTGTTTTCTGGTAGTTCTGGTGTGTTGACGGCAAAACTCGGCAACACCAGGGTCACGGGCAAAGAGCAGTTTTACACTCCCCTTGAACTAGCGCACAGCCTTATTACAGACGTTGAAGCAGTCCTAGGTTCCCTACAGGGAAAGATTGTGCTCGAGCCAGCTGGCGGAACCGGATCATTTGTTGAGGCAGCTTTTGCCAAAGGTGCCAAAGAAGTAATCAGCTTTGATATTGAGCCGCTTCACGAGAAGGTAGTTCTCGGAAGTTTCCTGGAGCAAGAACTTACTCAACGAAACTTGATAACTATTTCCAATCCCCCATTCGGAAGAAACAATTCACTCAGCATTCCATTTTTCAATCATGCAGCGCGCGTGAGCGATGCCATTTGCTTTATCGTCCCGAGGTCTTGGCGAAAGTGGTCGGTGACTAATCGACTGGATCTGAATTTCGAATTGATCTCCGACCAGGACATAGACATTGACTACGTGGACTCAAGTGGCGAACTGATCTCCGACAAATCCAGGCTGGCAACCTGTTTTCAGATCTGGAAGAAAACTGCAACTCCTCGAGTTCCAGTGAAGATAACCGATATGGGAGTAATCGAGAAAGTCTCCCCTGAACTTGCTGATGTCTCCATGACAATCTTCGGTTACGGTTGCGGAAACATAAAAGAGGACTTTGAACGTGTACCGAACACAACTCAGCTATTCTTGAAACTAAACCACCCGCAGGCCCTTTCTGCTCTGCGGAGTGTTGATTTCTCTAGGTTCTACAAAAGCACCGCTTATACCGAAGCCTTGTCTATTCAGGAGATTAACTACCTTCTGAACGAACAGATTTATGGCGACCCAATGATTGAAGGTAGTTCCAAATGAGCATGGCAGGCCGCGGCAGACAACTAGGACCCAAAGACACCGGACCCAAAGCAAAGTTCAGCCAACTCACTCCGTACCTACTTGAGCACAGGCCCGCGCTTATCGTTGCAGTGATTCTTTCGCTAATTGGAGCGGTCGTCAGCTTGGCTCAGCCACTGGTTGTGGGGCAGGTAATCACTGCCGTTCAAGAAGGAAAAGACGTAGGTCAACTAGCCGCATTTCTGGTCGTGATCATTTTCGGCGCTGGAATTACTTCAGGATTTATGTACTACGTGCTTGCCAAAGCAGGCGAAGGCGTGGTTCTATCGGCCCGAAACAAGCTTGCTGTTCGACTGCTAAAGCTTCCAATCTTGGAGTACGACCTAAGACGAACCGGTGACCTGGTGTCCCGGGTTGGATCAGATACGACCTTGCTTCGAGCAGTCCTCACCCAGGGCCTGATTGATGCAGCCGGTGGTGTTCTGATCTTTGTTGGCGCAATCATCGCCATGGCATTTATTGACCCGTTCCTATTGCTACTTACCCTCGCAATGATCTCGGTAGCGGTAGTTGCAATTGTGATCTCAGCACGTCAGATTCGTTCGGCAACTACTAAGGCTCAGCAGCGAGTTGGAGAAATGGCGGCTGCCGTTGAGAGGGCGTTATCTGCGGTTAGAACTATTCGCGCAGCACGTGCTGAATCACGCGAAACCGCAAGCATCAGCAACGACGCCAACGAGGCTTATGTTCAAGGTGTAAAGATTGCAAAAATCAACGCCTTAATATCGCCGATTGCAGGTGTTGCATCAAACGCTGCCTTCATTGTTGTTATTGGTGTGGGCGGATACCGAGTAGCTGCAGGAGAAACGGAAGTTGCAGATCTAGTTACTTTTATCCTTTTGATGTTTTTGATGATTAGACCGCTTGGACAGGCTTTTGGTGCATATAGCTCAGTGATGAGCGCCTTGGGTGCGCTGGCCCGTATTGAAGAGATACTTGTGCTTCCGTTGGAAGAAACAGCAAAAGAGTCGGCCCAGGTTAGTAAGCCTAGAAAGACACAAAACGCCATCGAATTCAAAAATGTCAACTTCGGCTATCCATCCACTGAAGATTTTCGAGATGGTAAACCCGTTATTAACAACGTTAGCTTCAAGATTAAAACAGGTGACCGCGTTGCACTGGTTGGACCTTCCGGATCTGGTAAGTCAACCATCTTGTCCTTGATTGAAAGGTTCTACGAACCGGACTCCGGCGAGATTCTGCTCGAAGGGGTTCCGGTTCGCGAGTTATCGCGGGATACCCTGAGGTCTCAGATTGGCTACGTTGAGCAGGAAGCGCCGGTTCTGGCTGGAACAATCCGAAACAACTTGCTGATTGGCTCACCGGATGCAACCGATGCGCAGCTCAAGAAGGTGTTAGGTCAGGTCAACATGACCTCAGTTCTCAAGCGAGACAAGCGTGGACTAGACGCTGAGGTGGGCGAAGCTGGAATTATGCTCTCCGGAGGAGAGCGCCAAAGGTTAGCTATTGCCCGTGCGCTTTTGGAGGCTCCCCCGATTTTGCTTCTAGATGAGTCAACTTCGGCCCTCGATGGACTAAACGAGCAGCGCATGCGTGAGGCTATTGACGCTGTAGCTGAAGGAAGAACCATGATTGTCATCGCCCACAGATTGTCCACAGTCGTTGATAGTGATCAGATTATTGTTCTTGACCAAGGCAAGGTAGTCGGCATAGGAACCCATAGCCAGCTGGTCAAATCGACTCCTCTATACAAGCAACTGGCTAAGCAGCAGCTACTAGTTTGATTTGCTGCCGAAGCTTAGAGCTAGGCTGATTTTTATGAACTATCCACTACTTCAAGGACTCGGCGATCCGCTGAGTCGAGACACCGCCCTAGCACTTGATAAGGCAGATGAGCTTGCCTCATTCCGCAAAGAGTTCTTCATCAAAGATGAAAACATTTGCTATCTCGATGGAAACTCATTGGGCCGGTTGCCGCTAAAAACTATCGAGCGCGTGAATAGTTTCTTGACCGATGAGTGGGGAACCGAACTTGTTGATGGCTGGAGTCATTGGATTGACGAAGCTCAACCTGCCGGTGATTTACTGGGACGCGCTACCCTCGGTGCAAAAGCTGGACAGGTCCTGGTCTGCGATACAACAAGTGTGAACTTGTATCAGCTATGTGTAGCTGCCATCAAGGCAAGACCAAATCGCAAGACAATAATTGTTGACTCCGCAAATTTCCCAACCGATCGATATGTAGTTCAGGGAATCGCCGAGCAGTTTGGCCTCAAGCTAATCACCATAGATAACGATGGCTCGGGTGGCCCTGGCGCAATCAAGATTGCTTCAGAAAATGAACTGATCACCGCCGAACTTCTAGCACCACTGCTAAGCGACGATGTTTCTCTTGTGACACTGCAAGCGGTGAACTACCGCTCTGGTGCAAGACCGAACATCAAAGCCATCACCGATCTGGTTCGCTCTTTTGGTGGGTTGGTGGTTTGGGATGCCTCCCACGCCGGCGGATCAGTCGAGCTTGATTTTGATGCCAACGGTGTTGACTTGGCTGTTGGCTGTACCTATAAATACGGAAATGCTGGCCCGGGGTCCCCCGCTTGGCTCTATGTAAAGAAGGAACTGCAGTCAGAACTTCAGGTTCCGATCCAGGGCTGGTTTGCTCAGGATGACCAGTTTGCGATGGGGCCGGTGTTTGACAAAAACACCGCTATCCGCGGATTCCAAATTGCAAGCCCTTCAATTATTGGTATCCGCGGCGTTCAAGTGAGCTACGAAATGATTGAACGGGCCGGAATTGCCAAGATAGCCAAGAAAGCTTCCCTTGGAACCGAGCTGATGATTGCTCTATTTGACGCCTGGCTAGCCCCGCTGGGCTTTACTCTGTTGACTCCTAGAGATGCCAAGTCGCGTGGTGGGCACATCACCATTGGACACCCCGAGGCCAAGCGCATAGCGGCTGGCTTGAGACAGTTCGCTCAAGTAGTTCCTGATTACCGAATGCCTAACTCGATTCGGTTAGCTATTTCTCCACTACCAACTAGTTTTATTGAGGTCTACGACGGTTTCGAAAGAATCAGAGAATCAGTAATGCGAAAAGACTATGAGAAAATCCAAGACAGCGGAAACAGGGTCACATAAATGAGTCAAGAACACGACAAGGCAGTCACCTACACCAGCTACCTAAAAGTTGATGAGCTACTTGGACTTCAGCAACCACTTTCTGATGGCCCAGAACACGACGAGCTATTGTTCATCACCATTCACCAGGTTTACGAGCTTTGGTTCAAGCAAGTACTTCACGAATGCTCCGCTCTTCAGGCAACACTAGAATCAGGCAACACCCATCGCTCACTTGCATTACTTGGTCGAGTAAGAACCATTATGAAAACTTGTGTGGCGCAGCTCGACATCTTAGAAACAATGACCCCACTTCAGTTCAACTCTTTCCGCGGGCGACTTAGTTCCGCTTCTGGATTTCAATCAGCTCAGTTCCGCGAACTGGAAGCAGTACTTGGAAGACGCGATCAAGCCGGTGCCGATGCAACCCCTGGAACCGGAATGGCAATGGCAGCTCACTTGGTTCCTGGTTCTACTCCAAGACTTAGGGTTGAGGCCGCCATGACAAGGCCGAGCTTGTACGACTCTGCACTGAAATACTTTTCATCGCGCGGACATAAAATTCCTGCCGATGTCTTGAACCGCGACGTCACCATCGGCTACGAAGCAAATGAAAAAGTGCAGGACGCACTGCTGGATGCCCATCGAAACGACCCAGAATCCAATATGGTTGGCGAAGCACTCGTGGATCTAGATGAGGGATTGCAGGAATGGCGCTACCGTCACGTGAAAATGGTGGAGCGAACCATTGGAGCCAAGATGGGATCTGGTGGGTCCTCTGGAGCTGGCTACTTATCCAGCACCCTATTTCGCCCCGTGTTTGCTGACCTTTGGGCTATTCGTTCTAGATTCTAGAAGCGGCGCGATCAACCACGTTTTTAACCAACATGGCCCGAGTCATCGGACCAACCCCGCCAGGATTAGGCGATAGCCAGCCCGCTACCTCCACAACCGCTGGATCAACATCTCCGACAAGCGAGACAATTCCGTTTGCTTCAGTTCTTGTAATACCAACGTCCAAAACTACGGCCTGTGATTTGATCCATTCAGCTTTGACAAAGTGCTTTACTCCAACAGCTGCTACGACCACGTCTGCTCGCTTAACTGCTTCAGGAATGTTTTTGCTTCCCGAATGAAGTAGCGTCACAGTTGCATCGATACTCTTTCGAGAAAGCAATAGCCCTAAGGGTCTTCCAACCGTCACACCTCGACCAATAACTGCAACTTCTTTTCCTGCAAAATCGTAGCCGTAGCGACGAAGTAGTTCCAAGATTCCCATCGGGGTGCACGGAAGTGGGGATGTAATCTCACCCGAAACATTCAAAACTAGTTTTCCAAGGTTGATTGGATGTAGTCCATCGGCGTCTTTGGCTGGATCGATGGCTTCCAGTAGCTCGTTGGTATTGATTCCCACCGGAAGGGGAAGTTGAACAATGTATCCTGTGACTTCCGGTGCATTGTTTAGTTCAGATACGGCTTTGAAGATATCGGCCTTTGATGCACTAGCGGGCAAATCAATTCGAATTGATTGAACTCCGACTTCAGCGCAGTCGCGATGCTTGCCTGCAACATAAGAGTGCGATCCGGCGTCATCGCCAACCAGCAACGTTCCAAGCCCTGGGTGAGATCCTGCCTGCTTGAGCTTTACAACTGCATCAGTAAGTTCTAACTTGATGGTTTTGGCAGTTGCCCGACCATCAAGAATTATCGCGCTCAAGTGTTACCAGTTCTCAAGACCCGAATAGAGCGGGAACTGATCGGTTAGCTTACGAACTCGAGCCTGCAACGCTGTAACGTCTGGGTTAGGTAGCAATGTTTGAGCAATGATCTCAGCAACCTCAGTGAATTCGGTAGCCCCAAAGCCTCTGGTTGCCAGTGCTGGCGTGCCAATGCGGACCCCGGAGGTGACCATTGGCGGGCGAGGGTCATTTGGCACCGAGTTGCGGTTGACGGTAATTCCAACATCGTGGAGCAGATTCTCGGTGGTAATTCCATCAATCGGAGCGTTTCGAAGATCCACCAGAACTAGGTGAACATCAGTTCCACCGGTCAGAATCGAAACCCCGTTGGCCTTTAGGTCTGCTGCCACTAGGCGATCGGCAATAATTCTTGCGCCTTCGATGGTGCGCGCTTGGCGCTCTTTGAATTCGTCGCCCATGGCAGCTTTGAAGGCAACGGCTTTGGCAGCGATGACGTGCATAAGCGGTCCACCCTGCTGACCTGGGAAAACACCCATGTCAATCTTTTTGGCAATTTCAGCTTTGCAAAGAATTAGACCTGATCTTGGACCAGCGAGAGTTTTGTGAACGGTTGTTGAAACAACGTCAGCGTATGGAACAGGTGAAGGATGAACACCGGCTGCAACCAATCCTGCAAAGTGAGCCATGTCTACCCAGAGCTTTGCACCAACCTCATCGGCAATTGATCTAAAGGCTGCAAAATCTAGGTGACGTGAGTAAGCAGACCAACCGGCAATCAAAACAGCCGGCTTGGTTTCAATTGCTCTGGCGCGAACGATGTCCATGTCAACCAAGTTTGTGTCTGGGTTTAGCTCGTACGAGTGCGCGTCATACATCTGACCTGAGAAGTTCAATCGCATGCCGTGAGTTAGGTGTCCACCGTGGGCAAGTTCAAGACCAAGAATTCGATCTCCTGGTTTTGCAAGAGCCATCATCAGTGCAGCGTTTGCAGTTGCACCAGAGTGTGGCTGAACGTTTGCGTGCTCAGCACCGAATAATTCTTTGGCGCGATCGCGCGCTAAGTTCTCTGCAATGTCTACCGCTTCACAACCGCCGTAGTAGCGCTTGCCAGGATATCCTTCTGCATACTTATTGGTTAGAACCGAACCCTGAGCTTCTAGTACTCCGCGTGAAACAAAGTTCTCGCTAGCGATCATCTCGAGGGTGTGGCGCTGACGGTCTAGTTCTTGGGCAAGAACAGCGGCAATTTCTGGGTCAGTTTCGCTAAGTGGCTTGCTAAAGCTGGAAGGTAGCTTGCTTTGGGTCATTCGGGGCTCCTATAGGTCTAGATAGCTGAGATTGGCCCAGGCGCTCGACCAATTGACTCTTCGCTCCCCGATGGAAACCCATCTTTTAGCGCCAGTTGCGATATTGAGAGCTTATCAGCCCAGTAAATCAGGCAAATTGCAACACGTTCGCAAAAAGGCATTCGCTCCAGCGAAGCTCTAGCTTAGAATTGGGAAACTGCCAAAATTACGAGAAGTGAGCTTTCCCAGCATGTCCGAACTACCGCTAGCTGTCCTAATCGGGGCAGGAATGATCCTTTTGGGCACTGCCGTAGCGGTCTGGATTGTGTTCAGCATAGTAAGACAGAACCGCAAGGACCAATCCTTTCCCGATTAAGCTAGGGAGTCTTATGAAAAAGACTGGCCTGACTCACTTTGTTCTGACTTTGGTCTGCGAAGACCGGCCAGGCATAGTCCATGCCATTTCCGGAGCGATAGTTCAGGCTCAGGGAAACATCACCGAATCCCACCAGTTCACCTCGGAAGACACCGGTCGCTTCTTCATGAGACTGCAGATCGAATCCCCTTCCAACCAGGCCGAGTTTGAAGCAAAAATTGCCCCTGTCACCAAAGAGTTTTCAATGATTTGGCAGTTAGACGTAGTTGGCCGAAAAATGAAGACGCTAGTTTTGGCATCGAGAGCTGCTCACTGCCTCAATGACATGCTTTTTCGCCAGCGTTCTGGTCAACTGCCAATTGTCATTTCAAAAGTTTTGGCAAATCACGACAATCTCTCCGAGTTGGCTGCTTTCTATGGGATTGGATTTGAGTCACACTCTGTAGCCTCTGAAGTCGAGCGGAAAACTTTTGAGGACAACCTTCGGAAAGTGATTGCAACAGAGGGTGTTGAGCTAATAGTGCTAGCTCGCTTCATGCAGATTCTAAGCCCTGAGTTTTGTAAGGAATTTTCTGGCAAGATCATCAACATCCACCATTCATTTCTTCCAGGATTTAAAGGCGCCGACCCTTACGCTCAAGCTCATGCTCGCGGTGTAAAGCTCATCGGTGCCACCGCCCACTTCGTCACTAGCGATCTTGATGAAGGTCCAATCATCGAACAGAACGTTGTTCGAGTAGAACACGGCGATTCCAGGAACCACTTGGTCGCTATTGGCCAAGATATTGAGTCCAAGACTCTCAGTCAAGCGGTTCGGTGGTTCGCAGAACACCGCGTCTTACTCGATGGTGCTAGAACCATCATTTTTAGCTAGCTATAGCCCCAGGCACTCCTCGCCTAGCCACAACCAACCCGGCAATTAGCGCAAATACTCCAAGCCCAATTAGTCCAGCGAATAAGCTGTTCGAGTTCCAGGGCGACTGCTTGTTTTGAACCGGAACCACAACACTTTGTGCGGCCTGAGACAAGTTGGAAGGCTGCTGCACAATTTCATCCTGCGCTACTGGATATTGCGAAGTCACTAATTCATCTGGAGCTGATCGAGTTTCCTCAAAGCCGTTTGCTTCAGGCTCGCTCGGAATTTCCTCAGTGACAATTGGTGCGACCAACTCTTCAACTGGCTCGGGAGCCAACACCACTTCTATAGGTGCAGGCTCTTGGGTAGGAGCCTGGGGTGGTTCCGGTTGCGAAGTGACCTGCTGCTCAGGTTCTGAAGGAGCCGAGTTCACTGATTCAGGTTCAGGCTGATTAGGAACTGATGGCTCCGTGGTTGGTGGCTCTTCAGTTGTCGGTGGAGTTGTTGGCTCTTCGACCGGTGGGGCTGTTGTTTCTTCCGCGGGCGGTGCAGCTGACTCTTCAGCTGGTGGTGCCGTTGTTTCTTCCGTCGGTGGAGCAGGCGGGTTTTCGACAAAGAGTTGGTAACTGAAAGTGATCTGTCCTGCTCCTGGCCTAACGCCCAGGGTGTGAACCACGTTGGTTATCAAACTTGGGTCGGTGTAGGAAGATCCACCACCGCCGCCTCCGGCGTCGGTGCAGCATGAGTCAGCGTCTGCGCCACCACCGCCACCGCCGTAGTAACCGCCACCGCCACCGCCACCTCCGTGCAGTGGGCCATAGCCTCCAGTACCTCCGACTCCCCAATCACCTGCAGTGCCAGAAGTGCCATCGCCATATGTTGCACCGCCCAAACCTCCGGCGGACTGAGATCCCCCGAGGCCGCCAGATCCCTGGCCGGTTTTTCCGTTGGCACCAACCAAGCCTCCTCCTGCTCCGCCTCCTGATCCAAGACCAGAGCCGCGACCGCCGCCGCCTCCGGCAACAACAATCCTGGAGCTAAGCGAATAACCGATTCTGATATCACTTGCTCCACCACCGGAGCCTTCCACTCCCGCAGATCCACCGGCAGCACCACCGCCGTTGAAGCCGCCGGGTTCGGCAGCATTCGAGCCTCCAGCACCTCCGACTGTGATGTAGAGAATTTCAGGTACTTGGGTGAATTCGCCGGTGACGCGACCGCCGCCACCTCCGGATTTACCACCTTGCGCACCGAGGGCTTCGAAGCGAATGTTTGTGGCATTAGGAGGAAAGGTAAGAGGTTCAATTTGACCGGTGTACCCGAAGGTAATGGTGCATTGATTGTCGAAACATTCCTCGACGATGCTTGCACTTGCTGGCATTGGAGCTAATACTCCAAAAGTTAGTGCCAGAGCAGGAAGTAGCTTTACTGTTTTGTTTGGTTGCCATTTTTTCATGGCGCAAATGTAAAACCCCTGACTATTTTCGGTCAGGGGTTTTACACAAGGTGGATTACTTTAGGCGCGCTGTCAGATTTTCTGCTAGCGAAGCCATGAATTCTTCGGTGCTCTGATAGGCCTGGCCGCTGCCAATAAGCGAGGACAAGTCCTTGGTCATTTTGCCTGACTCAACAGTCTTGATTACGACGTCCTCTAGGGCTTCGGCAAATTTAGCTACCTCTGGAGTTCCATCTAGCTTGGCGCGGTGCATTAGGGCACGAGTCCAGGCATAGATTGAAGCAATTGGGTTGGTCGATGTTTTCTTGCCAGCCTGGTGCTCGCGGTAGTGACGGGTCACAGTTCCGTGAGCAGCTTCTGCCAAAGCAGTCTTGCCATCTGGGGTGGTTAGAACAGATGTCATTAGGCCCAATGATCCAAAGCCCTGAGCTACGGTGTCTGACTGAACGTCGCCGTCGTAGTTCTTACATGCCCAAACGTAGCCACCTTCCCACTTCAAAGAAGCGGCAACCATGTCATCGATAAGGCGGTGTTCGTAAGTGATTCCGGCTGCCTTGAATCGGTCAGCGTACTCAGCGTCGAATACTTCCTGGAAGGCATCCTTGAATGCGCCATCATATGCCTTCAAGATGGTGTTCTTGGTTGATAGGTAAACCGGGTAGTTTCTAGCAAGTCCGTAGTTAAACGATGCTCTTGCAAAATCGCGAATGGAATCCATGTAGTTGTACATGCCCATGGCGACTCCACCGGCTGCCGGGTAATCAGCGATGGTCCAAGTCTGTGGCTCACCGGTTTCTGGGGTGTAGGTCATGGTGACGGTTCCCTTGCCAGGGATCTTTATGTCGGTTGCCTTGTACTGGTCTCCGTGAGCATGTCGGCCGATAACAATCGGCTTGGTCCAACCCGGAACTAGACGAGGAACGTTAGAGATGATGATCGGCTCGCGGAAAACTACTCCGTCAAGAATGTTTCGGATAGTTCCGTTCGGGGATTTCCACATCTTCTTTAGACCAAACTCAACGACTCGAGCCTCATCCGGAGTAATGGTTGCGCACTTTACTCCAACTCCGTGGGCCTTGATGGCGTGAGCTGCGTCAATAGTCACCTGGTCATCAGTTGCGTCTCTGTTTTGAACTGAGAGGTCGTAGTACTCAAGGTCAACATCTAGAAAAGGCAAAATCAAAGAATCCTTGATGTTCTGCCAGATGATGCGAGTCATTTCATCGCCGTCAAGTTCTACAACTTTGCCAACAACCTTGATTTTTGCCATGTTTGTATCTCTCTTTTTTAGTGTTTCTAAGCCTTGACTAGACTACTGAAGAAATTTAGGACCTCTGGAGTCCTGGCTTCAGGCCTGCTCAAACCAAGGATTCCCGCCAGGCCTTATGCATTTTGGAGAATTTGCCAGAGCCCGAGATCAAGTTCTTTGGAGTGTCGTCCTCGATGATTTTGCCGTGCTCCATGACCAGAACGCGGTCGGCTATCGAGACAGTAGAGAGCCGGTGGGCGATGATTATGGCCGTTCTATTGGCCAGCAGGGTCTTGAGTCCATACTGGACCAGCCGCTCGGATGGCACATCCAGTGAGCTAGTTGCCTCATCCAGAATCAACACAGCGGGATCTGCAATGAAGGCCCTGGCAAAAGAAATCAACTGGCGCTGGCCCGAGCTAACCCGGCCACCGCGCTTATTTACATCCGTGGAGTAGCCATCAGGCAGACTCAAAATGAAATCATGGGCGCCAACGGATATTGCCGCCTGTTCTATTTCCTCGGCGGTGGCGTCGGGTTTACCAAGTGCGATGTTATCCGCCACCGATCCTGAGAAAAGGTATGCCTCCTGGGTGACCATAACTATCGACTGCCGAAGATCCTTGCTTGAAACGCATTTTAGGTCGACGCCATCCAGCAGCACACTGCCTTTAGTTGGGTCGTAGAACCTAGAAATCAACTTGGCAATTGTTGATTTGCCAGCACCGGTTGTTCCAACAAGTGCAACTGTTTGCCCAGCTGGAATCTTCAGCTCAAGATTGTCCAGCACTGCAACGTCGTTTGAATAATGGAAAGAAACGGAATCGAAAGTAATCTCGCCCTTCACGTTTTCTAGCTTTGTAGCTGATTTTGGTTCTGGGACAGTTGGCTTTTCCTCTAGCACTCCCGAGATTTTCTCGAGCGAGGAATTTGCCGATTGGTAGGAGTTGTAGAACATCGCAAGGTTTTCCATCGGGTCAAAGAATCTCTTGGCATAGATGATTGCCGCAGTTAGGACTCCTACTCCAATTTCACCGGCTAGAACTCGAGTACCGCCAAAAAGCAGGATGGTGGCTACCGTCAGGTTTCCGATAAGCAATAGCCCTGGACCGAAGTAACCAAAAAGCTGGATTACCTTCACTGTCAAATCACGGTAGTCCTCGCTGAGTTGCTCATAAAGACTCTGGTTTGCCTTCTCCTTGCGGAAAGCCTTAACTGCTCTGATGCCGGTCATGGTCTCAACGAAATTCACAATCAACTTCGCAGAGGCCACCCTGGAGGCTCGAAATTTGATCTTGGAATTGACCTGAAACCATTTGGTGAGCAAGAAAAGCGGCAGCCAGCTAACTACCAAAATGGCAAAACTGGATGGATCCAATAACACCAGCGCGGTGGCAGTAAATAGCATGTAGAGCAAGCCGGCAATTGCCTCATTGCCTCCCGAAGCCAAAAGTTCCTTGATGGCGTCCAGATCGCTGGTTTGACGAGCAATCACTCGCCCAGAGGTGTACTTCTCATGAAACTCAATGGAAAGTCTCTGGGTCTGCTTGAAAATTCGCTGCCTCAAATCGAGCAGCACATCTTGATTCACCATTGCAGCAAATCGCAAGAACCAACTAATCAGCGATGCGGTGGCAAGGGCTGCAAACAAATAGCCACCCACCACCAAAAACAGCGGAGTCGTATCTTCCTTGATGGCAGCCGGCAAAGCCCAGTCGATTCCAAGAGCAATCAGGGCCGGTCCTGCAACTCGAAGCATCTGTGAAACCACAACTACTAACAAGCTAAGCAGTAAGCGATTTCTCACCGGATGAATAAGTGAGATTAGCAGCGCTCTTGATCTAAGCTTCAAAGCTTTAGCTTCTTGCTTGTCGAGAATTATCTTGTCCTCGCCTGTGACACCTTGCATGCTCACGCAATCACCTCCCCGGGTTTTGGCTCAAGAGAAGAAACCACATAGCGATAGTGATCGCTGGTTTGCAGTAGCTGCGAATGTGTTCCAAAAGCGACAATCTTGCCATCTTGCAGCAATGCCACTCGATCGGCCAATTGAACTGTTGATGGTCGGTGAGCAACGATCAGGGCTGTGGTCTTGGTTAAAACTTTGCGCAGCGCACTCTCAACCAATGCCTCGGTGTCAACATCCAACGCCGAAAGTGGATCATCTAAAACCAAAATCGCCGGCTTGGCAGCAACCGCTCGCGCTAGAGCTAAACGCTGGCGTTGACCACCGGAAAGCGAAAGTCCCTCTTCACCAATTTTTGTATCCACGCCGTCAGGCAGGTCATAAGCAAAACCTGCCTGGGCTATTTCTAGTGCTTCTCTAAGTGCTTGATCGCTGGTGTCCAATGCTCCAAGGAGAACGTTGTCTCTGACCGAAGCTGAAAACAATGTTGCGTCTTCGAAAGCCATGGCTATGTGAGTTCGAAGCTCAGATCTTGAAAGTTTTCGAATATCAATACCGTCTAGCTCAATAGATCCGCTGCTTACCTCAAGCAATCTAGTGGTTAGGGCAGTCAGGGTGGTTTTGCCTGAGCCAGTCACTCCAATTAGTGCAACCGATTCACCAGGGTTCAAAACCAGGTCAATACCTCGAAGTAGCCCCTTGGATCCAGGGGTTTGGTCCAGGTAGCTGAAGTGAACATCCTTGAATTCAAGCTTTCCTTGCGGATTGGTAATCGTCTCTGGCGAGATTGGATCTTGAATCAAGATCGGCTCATCCATCACATCGAAGTGGCGTTGGATAGCGGTTTTTGCATCGAGGGTTAGTGCAAGCAAAAAACCGATCGATTCGGTGGGCCATCTAAGCACCGTGGCGGTTGCAAAAAACGCCACCAGTGCTCCCACAGTGAGATCTCCTTCAGCAACCAGTAGCACCCCGGCAAACATTGAAAGAGCCAGCGCTGATTCTGGAAGGAACAATAGGTAAGCCCAGACGTTCGCGATCAGGCTAGCCTTTTTTAATTCAGTGGAACGAAGATCGGCAGCACCTCGAGCGAATTTCTCAGCCGAGAAATCCCCCCGGCCAAACGCTTTCAACACTCGAATTCCGTGAACTGATTCTTCAACCGCTGTGGCCAAATCGCCGGCTTGATCCTGCGATTGCCGGGCAATTTTTCCATAGCCGGATTCGAATCGGAATCCCTTAATCCAAATTGGCACTGAAACAACAAAGAAGATCAGGCCAAGTATCCAGCTAAAGCTAAATAGCACCGTGAGGCCAATAACAATTGTGACGGCATTGGCAATTAGTAGCACGAGCCCAAACGATAGCCAGCGCCGAATAAGTCCAAGGTCCTGGGTCGCCCGCGAAAGAAGCTGACCCGATGGCCATCGATCGTGAAAGCTGACCGGAAGGTCCTGCAGTTTGCGATAAAGATTGGTCCGCATATCGGATTCCACACCAGTGACCGGTGTCAAAACTAACCACCGCCTAAGCAGCACAAGTAATACTTCCAACAGGCCTAATGCAAATACCACCAGCACTAGAGAATGCAGGGTTTCGATTGTCCCAGAAGTGGAAAAGGAGTTTATAAGCTCCCTTAGAACCTGCGGTATCGAAAGGGCAACCGCGGCAGCTGATATTGCAGCTACTACTCCGAGGATTAGTCTTGGGATTGCTTTTCTTGCGTAGGGCAAAATCCTCAGCAGGATCGGCAGTGTGCCGGTTGGATTACTCAAATGCCCGTGAAACCTCTCGCCAGACCGCTATGGTCAGCCTTTTAGGATAACACGGCCAACTACCCTGAAAGTTTCCGAACTTAGTGGAAGAAGTGACGCTCCGAAGTGAAATACATTGTTATGCCCGCTGCTGTTGCCGCCGCAATAACTTCGTCGTCGCGAACGGAACCACCAGGTTGGACAACTGCCTTCACCCCGGCGCGAATCAAAAGCTCTAGTCCATCAGCGAATGGGAAAAATGCGTCGCTGGCAGCAACCGTTCCCCTAACTCGAGCACCAGCTCGGGAAACTGCTAACTCGCAAGAATCCACTCGGTTTACCTGTCCCATTCCAATTCCAATAGATGCGCCATCTTTCGCGAGCAAGATTGCATTAGATTTCACTGAGCGGACTGCACGCCATGCAAACTCAAGATCGGATCTGGTTTGAGGATCAGCGTTTACCCCCAAAACCAACTTCCAGTTCTTGCTTGAGAAGTTATCAAAACTATCGGTTTCCTGTAATAGCAATCCGCCGGATACTTGTTTTATTTCAAAAGTTTCTCTTGAATAGTTTGGTGGTAGCTGGAGCACTCGAAGGTTTTTCTTGGTCAGAAGAAGCTGTAAAGCTTCGAAGTCGTAGCCAGGTGCGATTATTACTTCGGTGAATACGTCTGCGACTTGTTTGGCCATTTCCAAGCTCACAGTTCGGTTCGCTGCAATTACTCCTCCGTAAGCAGAAATCGAATCACAAAAGTGAGCCTTGGCGTGAGCTTCCGCAATTGGGTCTGGAGAATTAGCTGGCCCAATTGCAATACCGCACGGGTTGGCATGCTTAATGATGGCAACTGCCGGTTCATTGAAATCGTAGGCTGCACGAAGGGCTGCGTCGGCATCGACGTAATTGTTATAAGACATTTCCTTGCCACCGAATTGCTTTGCTTGGGCAATTCCAAGAGATGCTTCTAGGCCAGCAATTTTGTATAGCGCGGCAGACTGATGTGAGTTTTCCCCGTAGCGAAGTACCGAATCTAAAGAAGCCTGAATCTCAAGAGTCTTCGCAAATCCCGGGTTCTTGCTTGGTTCCTCGTTGGATCTTCCAGCCTCCAGCTTCCAAGCTTCGTCGGCGGCAGTGGACATCCAGTTTGAAACTGCAGTGTCGTATTTGGCGGTGTGGGAAAAAGCTAGCAGCGCTAGTTCTTTACGGAGCTTAAGAGTCGTCCCGCCATCCTCCAAGGCGTTAATGATTTCCGGGTACCTGCTGGGATCCACCACAATGGCCACATTGGCGTGGTTTTTTGCGGATGCCCTAACCATTGCGGGCCCGCCGATGTCAATTTGGTCAATGGCTGCCTCTCCGGTTGCCCCGGCGGTAATTGCCTCCACGAACGGATACAGGTTCACAACTACCAACTGAAATGGCTCAACGTTCAAATCCTTTAGTTGGTTTTGGTGTGAAACCAGGCGAAGATCAGCAAGTAAACCAGCGTGTATTGAAGGGTGCAAAGTCTTTACTCGACCATCCAAAGTTTCTTCAAATCCTGTAACCTTTGAAACTTCGGTGACTTTGATTCCAGCATCGGCAATGGTTTTTGCCGTGGAACCGGTGGAGACAATTTCCACGCCAGCTGTAGCTAGCGATTTGGCAAGCTCGAGCAATCCCCTCTTGTCTGACACGGAAATAAGTGCGCGCTTGATTGGGATCTTGTCGTAGTGACGGTAGTCAGCGGCTAGGTATTTGCTTTCCATGACGTTGCTCTAAATGCTCGCTAGATCAATGCGCTTTTCAGCAACACCGATGATTGTTTGAATTAGCATGTCGCGCTCATGCACTTTGATTCGCTCGTGAAGAGTTGCGATATCATCCCCGGGCATCACTGGAACTTTCCTTTGCTCAATGATTGGTCCCGTATCCATACCCGCATCAACAACATGAATAGTTGCACCGGTTTCGGTAACCCCTGCTGCTAATGTGTCGCGGACAGCGTTAGCTCCAGGAAAAAGAGGAAGCATTGAGGCATGAATGTTAATAATGTTTGGGCTGAAACGGTCAATGAACTGTGGAGGAAGAATCTTCATGAATCCAGCCAAGGCAATAAGGTCTGGGTTGTAAGACTCGACTGTTTCCTGCAGTCTTCGTCCCCAGCTTTCACGGTTGGGAAATTTTCCGCGCTCAACCACGAAAGTTGGTATTCCGTATAAGTCAGCATGCGCTAAGCCAGGAGCTGCGCCATCCGAACCAACCGCGAGCACGCGAACTGGTACTAGGGGATTCTCGATTGCTTTCAATAAGGCAAGTAGGTTCGATCCAGTACCTGAAATCAAGACCACGACCGACAACATGCGGCTAGCTTACTGGTCTGGGTTTTGGGGCGCTTGCCTCAGCTGGGCGGGCGCTAAAGAAAGCTGCGAGTGTGGCAACAACGAAAACTTCAATAAAGCTAATCAACATCAGAAGCCACGGGTTTATCCCGATTTGGCTAAGCCTGCCAGGCCCCGCCCCTCCAGAGGCAAGCACCGCAAGAATCCCAAGCTGAACCGAGGTCACTAGTGCAATTGAAAGCCCTAAGGAAATAGCAGCTGACCACGCAGTGGCAAATTCAAATCTGATCTCATCTGCAGAACGACGAATCGACAAAGTCGCGATGAAGGCTGCAAGCAGAACCACCACAATTGCAATCATTCCAAAATCCAGTCTTCCTACCGGAAGTGCTCCAAGAAGTGGCACTGCAGGAAGCGGTCCAACTTGAGAACCAAGTGGAGAGATCAACGAACCGGTTCCAATTGAGAAACCAACACCGGTAAACCAAGCCGCACCAAAGATAACTAGGTTCGGAAGCAGTGCCAACTGCCCCGCTGTCAGAACAACCGCTCCAAGTACGCTCACCTGGACACTTTCATACAGCCTTGTGATATCAATCCAACTAAAGCCAATCAGGATTGCAATCACAAAAGCTGACACCATCAGCAGCATCACGGTGATTGAAGTTCCTGCGCGAAGCGCAGGCGCAATTAGCGAACGAATGCTCCAGTGCATTCTGAGGCGGAAATCATTTAGTGCCCTTCGGATTCGATCACGCTCGGGGGCTTGGTCAATAACATCGCCATCAAAGAGCTCATCAGGCTTACCAAAAACCGAACCTAGAAATTGAAAGAAGAAAAATAGGGCGGTTGGAAAAACCACGCCTTGCCAAGTCACTGGATAAATTGCTGGGTCAAAAGCCAGAGTGCTTATACCAAGCGATGCGATTCCCATAACCAAAGTTCCACCAAGCCACCCAGGCCAAAGTGCTGAAGAGGCAAGGAATCTTTTTCCAGCGGTGTAGTAAAGCCTGGCGAACCAAATGGTCATTCCAAGGGGAATCAGTGCAACAACAAAAGTTGGAACTGCAACTCCGAGGATTTCACCGGCTGGAACTACCAGCCTGGTGCCGTGGGAAAGTAGCCAAAAATCTGATGCAGCCCGAAAGGCTACAAGCCAATCAACTTGTGCGTCATTTTCGAAAAGCCAAACTATGGTCAGTGGACCTAGCAACACACCCAGCCCAAGCAACACTCGAATCGCAGCATCGAATGCTGCGAGTAAGAAGGTCTGTGGCTTATTCACTTACAAGAGTTCTTTATAAAGAACTGATTACCTCGCGCATAAGCGCCGCGGTCTCGCTCGGGGTTTTGCCAACCTTGACGCCGACGGCTTCGAAGGCTTCCTTTTTGGCTTGGGCAGTTCCGGCAGAGCCAGAAACAATAGCTCCAGCGTGACCCATGGTCTTACCCTCGGGTGCTGTGAATCCGGCAACGTAGGCCACCACTGGCTTGGTGATGTGGTCTTTGATGTAGGCGGCGGCTTTTTCTTCCGAGTCGCCACCGATTTCACCGATCAAAACAATTGCCTTGGTCTCTGGGTCATTTTGGAAAGCTTCGAGTGCATCGATGTGGGTGGTTCCAATAACTGGGTCTCCACCAATTCCAATAGCGGTTGACATTCCGATATCGCGTAGCTCAAACATCATTTGATAAGTAAGTGTTCCAGATTTGGAAACAAGTCCAATAGGACCAGGCCCTGTGATATCGCTCGGGGTGATTCCAGCATTGGACTTTCCTGGGCTGATGATTCCAGGGCAGTTAGGACCAATAATTCTGGTCTTGAGTCCTTTGGATACGTTGTATGCCCAAGCCTCTGCTGAGTCGTGAACTGGAATGCCTTCGGTGATTGCAACTGCAAGTTTTATCTCGGCATCGATTGCCTCGATCATGGCGGCCTTTGCAAAAGCAGGAGGAACAAACATCACGGTGACATTCGCGCCGGTTTCCTTCATAGCCTCAGCAACGGAGCCAAAGATTGGAAGGGTCTTGCCATCAACTTCAACGGTTTCGCCAGCCTTGCGAGGGTTTACTCCACCAACGATGTTGGAACCGCCCTTGAGCATGCGCTGGGTGTGCTTCATACCCTCTGATCCAGTCATACCCTGGACGATGATTTTTGAATTCTGGTCTAGAAAAATTGCCATTAAGTTCTTCCCTACTTGCTTGCTAGCTCAGCTGCTTTATCGGCAGCCTCGTCCATGGTCTCGACAACGGTGACAAGCGGGTGATTTGCATCCGCCAGAATTTTTCTTCCCTCAACAACGTTGTTGCCATCGAGGCGCACAACCAAAGGTTTGGATGCTTTTGAGCCAAGCTTCGCCAAAGCTCCAACGATTCCGTTGGCAACTGCGTCACAAGCAGTGATTCCACCAAAGACGTTTACAAACACGCTCTTGACCTGTGGGTCATTCAAGATCACATCTAGTCCCGCAGCCATAACTTCAGCTGACGCTCCTCCGCCGATGTCCAGGAAGTTAGCCGGCTTTACTCCCCCGTGACGCGCTCCCGCATAGGCAACTACGTCCAGAGTGGACATAACCAGTCCTGCACCGTTTCCGATGATTCCAACTTCGCCATCAAGTTTTACGTAGTTCAAATCCATGGCCTTGGCCTTGGCTTCGAGTGGGTCAAGTGCGTCGCGCTCTAAGTCCTCGCGCTCGTGGCGGAACTCGGCATTGTCATCGAATGACACCTTGCCATCCAGCGCCAGAATCTTTCCGTCTTCGGTTAGCACCAATGGGTTTACTTCCACCAATGTGGTGTCTTCTTTCTTGAAAACTTCATAGAGCTTTACAAAAATCGGTGCGACCTTTGCGGAAAGTTCGTCGTCAAAGCCTCCGGCTTTGGCAATCTCAAGTGCCTTTGCAAGATCAATTCCCTTGACTGCGTCGATGGCAATCTTTGCGAGCGCCTCAGGGCGCTCCTCGGCTAGCTGTTCAATGTCCATTCCGCCTTCGACGGAGCAAAGGGACAAAAAGGTTCGGTTTGATCTATCTAGCAAAACCGAGAAGTAAAACTCTTTGGCGATCTTTGCGCCTTCGGCAATCATGACGCGCTTGACAACGTGTCCCTTGATATCAAGTCCGAGGATCTTGGATGCTGCCTCTTTAGCTTCTGCGGGTGAGTGAGCGACCTTGACGCCTCCAGCTTTGCCTCGACCACCGGTTTTCACCTGGGCCTTGACTACAACGGTGCCGCCAATCTTGGCAGCTGCTGCTTCGGCTTGTTCTGGGGTGTCCGCGATTAGGCCCTGAAGGACAGGAACCTGATACTTCTCGAAAAGATCGCGTGCTTGATACTCATATAAATCCAACTTTTATCCCGCTTCGAATTAGAAGAAATGGCCAATGGCCTTATTCCCCTAAGTTTAGAGCTTTTCGATAGGGGCTATTTTTACCACCAGAGACTTAGTTGAACCCTCATCAAATTTGACCTCTGCGACCTGTTTGGGTCCTTCACCCCTTACAGAGCTAACGGTTCCCTGCCCATAATCAGCGTGGTTGATGCGATCGCCAAGAACCAACTGCAAGGAACTGTTGTCCCTTACCTCTCTTATAGCACCGGCAATCTGAGTCTTTGGTTTCATCGAAGGCGTAGGGGTTGATCCGCCCATTCCTTTGAACCCTCCAGTAATAAAGCCGCTGGATGCCCTCTGGGCTCCTTCGGTTTGCAGTAGTTCCGGTGGGATATCCCCCAGGAAACTGCTGGGTAAAAAGGCAGTAGTTGAGCCAAACAGTGTTCGTTGCAGGGCGGAGGTCAAATAGAGCCTGTCTCTAGCCCTAGTCATACCCACATAAAGAAGTCTTCGCTCTTCGGCTACCCCGCCTGGCTCATCGAAGGAGCGCACGTGCGGAAGGGTTCCTTGTTCAAGTCCGACAAGGAAAATCACTTCGTATTCCAAACCCTTGGCGGTGTGAAGCGTCATCAGTGAAACGCTTCCCGAGTCATCGTCAATTTCGTCGGCAGCTGCTGCCAGAGTGATATCCGCCAGGTACTCAGCGATGGTGGCATCCGGGTTTTGCCTCTGGTACTCAAAGACTTGTCCAATCAACGCATCGAGGTTATCCACTCGTGCTTCGTCCTGAGGATCGCGACTATCTTCTAGTGCTGCGCGATAGCCGGAAAGATTCAACGCAGCCGATAAGACATCAGCGATCTTGGATTCAACAGCCATAGCATCAAGGTCATTTAGCAGTCTTGAAAAAGCCGTCAGCGAATTCGTGAGCTTTGGACCAAGACCAAGGGTGTCGGTTCGACCAAGACCCTGTCGGAATGAGATCTCTTCTCGTCTTGCAAGTTCAGCAATTTTGAGTTCTGTTTTCTCACCGATACCCCTAGAGGGTTCGTTCAGAATTCTTCGAATGGCTTCATCATCTCTCGGGTTTGCTATCGCAGTTAGATAAGCAAGGGCGTCCTTGATTTCTTTGCGCTCGTAGAACTTGAGTCCTCCAATAACCGCGTATGGCACCCGCTGGTTTTTTAGCTCCGCTTCCAAAGAAGGCGATAGGGCATTTGTGCGATACAAAATCGCCATGTCTCTATAACCAACCGAAGACTGCCGAAGCTCAGATATCTGATCAACAACGTAGGCCGCCTCTGATCTTTCATCAAGACCGGTGAAGGATATGATCTTTTCTCCATCGCCCGCGTCGGTCCAGAGGTTTTTTTCGGGACGATCAAAATTCTTAGAAATCACTGCGTTGGCAGCAGAAAGGATGTTCTGGGTGGAGCGGTAGTTTTGCTCAAGCAAGATCGTGGTTGAGCCCGGGAAATCCTTGGCAAATTCTGCGATGTTTCTCATATCCGCTCCGCGGAAGGCATAGATCGACTGATCAGAGTCACCCACCACTGTGATCGCAGAGGGGCCAGGTAGCTCTCCCGTCGAAGGATCGGGCTCGTTGTGGGCATCGGCGATGGGTTTAGTGAGCTCACGAATCAGTGAGTATTGAGCGTGGTTGGTGTCCTGATACTCATCAACCAGGATGTGCCTAAAGCGCCGCTGGTACTGAGCTGCGATGTTGGGAAATGAGCGGAAGAGGTAAACCGTCTCTGCGATTAGATCGTCGAAGTCAAAGGCATTGTTTTTGCGAAGTTCCGCCGCATACTGAGTGAAGATTTCGGCGATGGCACGATCTTTTGGATTTGTCGAATCAATCATGGAGTAGAAATCCTGCGAATCTTTTAGCTCGTTCTTAGCGTTTGATATTCTCGCGGCAACGCTCTGGGGCTTTAGCCCCTCTATGTCGCTGCCTGATTCGCGAATCAGTCGCTTTATTAGTGCCCTGGTGTCTCCGGTGTCATAGACGGTGAAGTTTGAGTCGTGACCGAGTAGCCCTGCCTCCCGGCGAAGAATCTGCAAGCAGGCGGAGTGAAAGGTCTTGATCCACATTCCATCTGCAACGCTTCCAAGCAGCGCGTGAACGCGCTCCTTCATTTCGTTGGCGGCTTTGTTTGTGAAAGTAATCGCAAGAATCTGCGAAGGCCAGGCTTCCTTGTTATCCAACAGGTGCGCGATGCGGTGAGTTAGAACTTTTGTCTTGCCCGAGCCAGCACCGGCGACGATTAGAAGACCAGGGCCACGGTGAGTCACCGCAGCAACTTGCTGCGGGTTTAGCCCTTCAAGGAGATTCTGGTTCATGACCTGCCTAGCCTAGGCGGTGCCATCGACAATGCTGCGTAAAAGATCGGGTTGATCAACGAAGATGCCATCCAGTCCAGAAAGCGCAACTTTTGCAAAGTAGTCATCAACACTTTCAGTTGCGTCTTCAGCCTTGAGAGTCCAGCCAAACACGTCTAGCCCAACTTCTTTGGCTAGCTCAATCGAACCATTCGAGACTGTGTAATTGCCCAATTCGTCCTCATCAAACAAGAGTTCAAAATCAAGACTGACGCCATCAAAGTCGTTCGTAATCTGCTCGAGATACCTTCTAGTCAGAGTTGTTTCGTCATTTGGAAGTCTGGCCTTCTCGGTTAGAAAGACATACTTTTTATCCGCACCGCATGCTTGCTTTAGAAGCAGCATCATCTCGTAGTCGAAGCTTTCAAGGACAACCTTGATCCCCCGCTCTTTCCAGTTGGACTCGTTCAGCTTGCGGCTCACTGCCCCCGCTATGTCCATGCCTTTTCTGGTGAAATGCATGCCGTGCTTTACCTCTATAACTAGGGTTTTTCCATCCATGAAGCTAGCTGCCAAAAGCTGATCGAGAGTTGGAATCTTGAATTCGCCATTGAATTTGGCACTGCCGGGCCTAACTTCCGGCAGGCGTTCTATGGCCCGAACCGTCTCCAGTTCAGCTAAATCGAAGTCTTCGCTAAAGAAACCGTTCTCGGTCATGCCGTCGGAGTAGCCAGCGCGGGAGCGCTCGGCAAACTGCGCATGGGATTCGATGTCGGTTGTTCCATTGAGCCAGTTTTCATGTCTGAGAATAAGTTCGCCATCTCTGGTTGGTACTAGATCGCACTCGACGCCATCTGCTCCTTGAGCAATAGCCAGCTCGAAAGCTTCCATGGTGTTTTCAGGACGGTAGCCACACGCACCGCGGTGACCTAGAACAAGCGGGAGCAAAAAGCTACTCCCATTCAATGGTGCCGGGAGGCTTTGATGTCACATCGAGTACAACTCGGTTGACACCCTCTACCTCATTTGTGATTCTGTTAGAAATTCTTGCCAGCACGTCGTAGTCGAGTCTGGTCCAGTCCGCAGTCATCGCATCTTCACTAGAAACTGGACGCAGAACAATTGGGTGTCCGTAGCTTCGACCATCACCCTGCACACCAACGGATCGAACATCGGCCAAAAGCACAACTGGGCACTGCCAAATCTGCGCATCTAAACCAGCAGCAGAAAGTTCTTCTCGAGCGATGGCATCGGCTTTACGAAGAAGATCAAGTCGTTCCTTGGTGATTTCACCAACAATTCGAATTCCAAGACCAGGCCCTGGAAATGGCTGACGCTGAACTATTTCTGCAGGTAAGCCGAGCTCTTTACCAATTGCGCGAACTTCGTCCTTGAATAGCGTGCGAAGCGGTTCAACAAGTTCGAACTGCAAATCCTCCGGAAGGCCACCTACGTTGTGGTGAGATTTAATTCCTGCGGTGACACCCCCGCCGGATTCAACAACATCCGGGTACAAAGTTCCCTGAACCAGGAACTTGATTGGACGGTTATCGGCCTTAGCCTCGGCAATGAGCTCAGCCTGGGCCTGTTCGAAGGTTCTAATAAACTCTCGGCCAATTATTTTCCGCTTGGTTTCAGGATCGGAAACACCTGCAAGGGCGGAAAGGAACTTCTCTTCGGCGTTCACGGTCACCAAACGAATACCGGTTGCTGCAACGTAATCACGCTGCACCTGCTGAGCTTCACCCTCGCGCAGCAAGCCGTGATCCACAAACACTGCAACTAACTGATCCCCCACGGCCTTATGTACCAGTGCTGCCGCAACAGCAGAATCTACTCCGCCGGAGAGCCCACAAATTACCCGATCGGAGCCAACCTGAGCTTTGATCTTGGCTACCTGTTCAGCAATAACGTTTCCGGAATTCCAATCGGCTGGAATGCCCGCTGCCTTGTGCAAGAAATTTTCCAGAACGTTCTGACCGAACTGGGAGTGCTTTACCTCTGGGTGCCACTGCACCCCGTAAATCTTTTTATTCGCAGATGCAAAAGCTGCCACAGGCGTTGTTTCGGTTGAAGCTAATACTTCAAATCCAGCAGGGGCTTTCATTACTTGGTCGCCGTGGCTCATCCAGCAAGTTTGCGAAGCTGGCTGACCGGCAAGAATTTCTCCAGCTGCAGAAACTTTCAAGTCAGTTGCTCCATACTCGCGCTTGCCGGTTTTATCTACTTGGCCGCCAAGCAAGGATGCAAGCATTTGAAATCCATAACAAATTCCAAGGACTGGAATTCCAAGTTCAAGAATCTTTGCATCTAGCTGTGGTGAACCCTCTTCGTAAACACTTGATGGTCCCCCGGAAAGAATGATTGCCAGGGGATCTTTGGCTTTGATTTGTTCGGCGGTTAGTGTGTGGTGAACGATTTCGGAGTACACGCCAGCTTCGCGCACGCGGCGAGCAATCAACTGTGCATATTGTGCACCGAAGTCAACTACCAGTACTGGACGGTTAATTTGCTACTCCCCATCCTGCGGCTCGCATTTCATCGGCTGCTATCTTGGCGTAGCGTCGCTCGGTGTAGAAGGAAAGAAATGGCACGATGCCGCCGGCTGCAATAAACAGGAACCTTGAGAAACTCCAACGCATCAAAGTCCACATTCTAAAATCGGCAAACAGGTAAAGAACGTATAGCCAGCCGTGAACGACCAAGATGCCAACAGTTAGATTAAGTCCGGTTTCTGGAAGTCCCTGGCCTTCGTTGACGTAGGGCTCCAAAGTGATAACGCCGTTTGGGCCAAAGGCCCAAAGTTCGAATCCAGTGAAAGCCCCTAAGGTCACATTCTCCAGGCGACGAAGTCCCCAGGTGAGCATAAGAAGAAGTAAGAAACCGCCGGTGATAAAGGAGGAAGCCTTGAAAAGCTTTAGCGCCTTGGCAATCGCGGGCAAAGAAGCGGGATCTAAAGGCTTGGGCATGCCCCAAGTTTACTGGCTTGGGAGGACGACAACTTTGATGGCCTCACCCGACAGAACAGCCTCGATGCCCTTTTGGACATCAGCTAAGCCAACCCGAGTGGTGATCAAATCTGCGACCTTGACCTTACCTGAGGCAATCAGAGCAAGAGCCTGACGGTTGTGAGAAGGCGACGAACCATTAGCACCCATCAGCATTAGTTCTTTGTAGTGCACCAAGTTCGAGTCGGCAGAAATCATCGGCTTGTCTTTTGGCAATCCTCCAAAAAAGCTAATCCTTCCACCGGGACGTGCCATCTCGATGGCCTGCTCTTGAGCCTGGCCGGAGGGCGCTGCGGTAATGATTACCGAAGGTCCCTTGCCGTCGGTTTCGGCTTTGATAATCTCCGCAAGATTTTCTGTCGACATATCTATCGCACGATCTGGCTTGACTACATCTGCTGAAAGCTTCAATCTTCCGCCGTTGATATCTGCAAGGAAAACCTTCTTGGCTCCAAGCGCACGAGCTAGACGAACGTGTAGGCAACCGATTGGACCTGCTCCCATCACAAGAACTTCATCGCCTTCACCGACGCGAACTAGTTCCTGCGCATTTAGCACACAGGCCAATGGCTCAACTACCGATGCTTCTTCGTAAGTGACGCCTTCAGGAATATGGTTTAACCCGTCAACGCGAATAACTTCGTGAGGAACAATCATGTACTCGGCAAAACCACCTGGGAATTGATATCCCATCGAAAGCTGGTTGGGGCAAATTGTCATCTTGCCAGCAAGGCAAGCCCAACAGGTTCCGCAAGGAATAGCAGCGATAACTTGAACGCGATCTCCTACCTTCACCGAATTGACTCCAGCACCAACTGAAACTACTTCTCCCGCGATCTCGTGGCCGATGATTTGTGGTGGGGTAAGTCTTGGGTGTCCGTGGTTGTAAATCTTGGCATCAGTACCGCAGGTAGCGCAGGCGTGGATGCGGAGCTTTACTTCATTAGCTCCAGCTTCTGGTTCTGGGACCTCTTCAACTTTTAGGTCCTGTGCCCCGCGGTAGATTGCTGCCTTCACGTGTGTTGTTGCCTTTCTAAAGATTGATTAGTTCAAGTAGTTCTGTAGTTGAAGCACTCTCCATGAGGGATTTATACGAGCTTGGTTCCAGCAGCTTTTCGGCAAGATTGCCCAGTAGCTCCCCATGCTCGTCCCCCTTGGCGGCAATGCCAATACAAAGCTTTACTTCCTCGCCATCCCACTCCACTGGCTCTGAAAAACGAACGAATACCAGTTGAGCAAAGTTGACGTATTTCCTTGAAGCGTCGGTGCCGTGGGGTAAAGATACCCCTTCACCCATGTAGGAAGAGATGATGTTCTCTCGCTCCCACATTGCATCGATGTATCCACTTTCCACAGCCCCGAGGCTGTGAAGTAGTTCTCCGCACAGACGTACGGCCTCCTCTCGCGAGGAGGCCGTAGCGCCTAAGCGAATTCCGGCCAACTGTAAAAAGTTAGTCATCCGAAATGGTGTCGCCATTCAAGATGGCGTCTACAACACCTTGGATGCGTGGATCACCCAGAAACATGTCAAAAACCACAACCGGGGTTTTTGGCATGGCCTGTTTGGCGCGCTGACCTAAACCGCGGTGACAAAGCACCACGTCTGGGTCGGCATCATCCAACTGGTTCACCGGTGAATGTGTAACGTCTACGCCATGAGCTTTAAGCTGCTTTGCCAATTGCTTGGCAATCATCACGCTTGAGCCCATGCCGGCTTCACACGCCACCACTAACTTTTTTACTTTTGCTCCGGAAATTGAAGACATGGCTTTATTAGCCCCTCTTCATCTTCTTTGATGCAGCTTTTGCTCCGGCTAGGTCAGCGTAGTCATCCTGAGCGCCGGTCTTTAGTAGTAGCCATCCAACTGCGAATGAAGCGCTAGCTGAAAGAACAATACCTAGCAGAACCCCAACGTGGTTTCCTGGAGGGGTAACTGCAAGCCAAGCAAAGATCGAACCTGGTGATGGTGTTGCTACCAGTCCCGCTCCGGTGACCATGAAGGTTCCAACACCGGTGGCTCCACCAGCGATTGCAGCCAAGATCATCTTTGGCTTTAGCAGTACGTATGGGAAGTAGATCTCGTGGATTCCACCAAGGAAGTGAATCACGATTGATCCCGGTACAGAACCGCGAAGAACCTTTGGACCAGCTAGCCAGAAGGCAAGCAAGATACCAAGACCAGGACCTGGGTTGGTCTCGATCATGAACGCGATTGACTTGCCGGTTTCTGCAGCTTCTGCAACACCCAAAGGAGCCAAAACTCCGAAGTTAATAGCGTTGTTTAGGAACAGTACCTTTGCAGGCTCAACGAGGATTGAAACCAGTGGCAATAGCGAGCTATCCACTAGGAACTTCACTCCCGCGCCCAAGGTGTCTGAGATTACGGTCACGGCTGGGCCGATTCCGTAGTAGCCACCAATAGCCAGTAGCATTCCGGAGATTCCAAGGCTGAAGTTTCCAATCAGCATCTCGAAACCAGCAGGGGTTACTGGGTCTAGGACGTCGTCAATCTTCTTTAGAACCCATGCCGCCAATGGACCCATAATCATGGCGCCAAGGAACATAGGGATGGTGGATCCAACGATTACACCTACGGTTGCAACTGCACCGATAACGGCACCGCGCTGACCGTGAACCATACGACCACCGGTGTAGGCAATCAGAATTGGTAGCAGGTTGATAATCATTGGGCCAACCATGGAGGAAAGCTGCTCGTTAGGCAACCATCCGGTTGGGATAAATAGGGCTGTTAGCAAACCCCAGGCGATGAATGCTCCAATGTTTGGAATCACCATACCTGCAAGGTTTCCACCCAGCTTCTGGACTGCTGCACGCCACCCGGTGTGGGTGCCAGCTCCGCTTGGAATGAAACTACTCATTTAGTCGACTACCTCTCTGTAGCTATTTAGGTTGAGTTGCACTCATAACAAAGATCTCGACCGGAACAAATACTCTTCCGGCTTCTACCTTTGTTCCCTCGAATGCAGCTGCACTCGAAGCTTTTTTGATGGTTGTAATCATGCGAGTACAACCTCAATTCCTTTTTCAGTCAGCACATCAACATGTGCTGGGTCAGCATCGACATCTGTGACCAAACGGTCAATGCTTTCAAAACCGGCGAATATGGCCGAGTAGCTGGAGCCAAACTTTGAGTTATCTGCAAGCACGATTGTCTCGGTTGCGTTCTTAATCATCTTTCGCTTAACAGCTGCTTCATCTGGATCGACAGTTGAAAAACCAGATTCCAAATCAATTCCGTTTGCACCCAAGAATGCAATTTGCGCTTTGTAAGTTCTAAGGTCTTCAACTGTTTTCGAACCAACCGCGCTGAGTGTTGTTGGTCGCACTCGTCCACTCAAAAAGAAAACCGGTGTAGTTGATTCTCCGATTCGACTGGCGAGAGTAATTGAGTTTGTCACAACCATCAGCTGCGGACGGTTCCGAAGAAACTCTCCAAGAAATTCTGTTGTGGTTCCACCATCGACGAAGATGCAACCTTCTTCAGGAATGTATTGCGAAGCAATTTGTGCGATGCGAAGTTTTTGCTCAGGGTTTCTACCCTGGCGCTCTGGAAAAGTGAACTCGTGTGAATAACGACTGGCAGCGATTGCTCCACCGTGGACTCGACGAAGCAAGCCTCTGCGCTGAAGAACATCTAGATCGCGCCTGACAGTTTCCACAGCAACGTGCAGTTTTCCGGCAGCGGCGAGCGCATCAATTCGCCCATCGAGTTTTGACCACTCGATTAGCTGCATGCGACGTTCTTCTGCGAGCATCTGCATCCTGTCCGAATCTGCCTGTTTCTGTTGCTTTATGACTGATTTCCAGACAAATTAGCAGACTTTTCGGTCTTTTTTTGCCAAACAGGCTATTTCGGGCGAAAAAGGCCGAAAAATTAGTCGGTTGTTTTTGTGGATTCCCGCAGTCTCTGGTCCTGAACCAGCCGCCACCACAAAAACACTGCAAAAGCCCCGAAAAGAACCCATTCCACGGCGTAGAACAGGGTCAGCCAGTTCACGCTTGTTCCCACCTGCTGGGCAGGTAAGTTGATCGGATCTAGCCCCAATCCAGGTTCGGCATCAAGGGCCAAAAAGCCAGCAAAGCTTTCTACCGGGTCCGAGGAGTAAAGGTTCACCAGCTGGGCCAATGACAATGACCCCAGCAGGTATGGCTTTGAGCTATCTGGCGATTGCAATGGAGCCTCGGTCTGTAAATACCTACCGGTGGATTCTAAAAATGCCTGCGCCAACATCGAGGATTGCAGTTCTTCTCTTGCCGCTTCGATTGTTTCCAGGCTTTCGGAAAAACCTATGGCAACAGTAAGTGATCCGGTTGTGTCGTTATCGGCCATCAGTGCTCCGGAATTTGCAATCAACCAGTAACCAGAAACAATTTCGCCGCCAGATTGCTGCAACCGATTAGAAACTATGTAAACGTTTGATTGATCAACCATGATGTTGGCAGAAACCAATACGTTCGCAGCTTCAACCGTGAGGGCAGCGCCCGGGGTAGCTATTTGATTTAGAACAAAGACCTGTTCGTTTTGGGCGGCGGGTTCCACAACCGTAAAAGTGCGATCTAGTTGCCACTGTCCAAGTAGCGCAAACACTGCCGCCGAAGCTAAAGCAAAAAGTAAACCGAAAATCCACTTAGGTCTTTTTGCTACCGAAAAGAAAGTTGGCTTAGTCATTAGCTCTTGTGATATGGAGCCAGCACAACTTCAACCCGCTGGAATTCCTTCAGGTCTGAGTAGCCGGTGGTTGCCATCGAACGAGCTAGTGCTCCGACGATGTTTGTCACACCGTCAGCAGAAGTTGATGGGCCGGTAAGGATCTGCTCGAGGCTTCCGTTGTGGCCAACCTGAACTCGGTTACCGCGCGGGAGCTCCTGGTGGTAAGCCTCTGCTCCCCAGTGCCAACCGCGACCGGGTGCGTCTTTAGACCTGGAAAGAATCGAACCGATCATCACAGCGTCTGCTCCGCAGGCAATTGCCTTGACGATATCCCCTGAGGTTCCCAATCCACCATCGGCAATTACGTGGACGTAGCGGCCACCGGACTCGTCCATGTAGTCGCGCCTAGCTCCGGCCACATCCGCCACGGCAGTGGCCATAGGGGCGTGGATGCCAAGTACGGCGCGGGTTGTGGTTGCTGCCCCGCCTCCAAAACCAACCAATACACCGGCGGCTCCGGTTCTCATCAGGTGCAAGGCGGCGGTGTAGTTAGCTACCCCTCCGACGATTACTGGAACATCTAGCTCGTAGATGAACTTCTTCAAATTCAGCGGTTCGGATTCTTTTGCAACGTGCTCGGCAGAAACTGTTGTTCCGCGAATCACAAAGATATCTACTCCGGCCTTTAGAACAATGTCTGCAAACTGCGCGGTGCGCTGCGGAGAAAGTGCTCCCGCAACTACTCCTCCGCCAGCGCGAATCTGCGCGATGCGATCACGGATAAGTTCAGGCTTGATTGGCTCTGAGTAGATTTGCTGCATGCGAGTGGTTGCATCAACATCTGAAAGTTTTGAGATTTCATCTAGCAGTTTTTCTGGGTCGTCGTATCTGGTCCAAAGCCCCTCGAGATCTAGAACACCAAGTCCTCCAAGCTTGCCCATTTCAATTGCGGTGGCAGGAGAGACAACCGAGTCCATCGGAGCTGCCAGGATTGGCATCTTGAATTCGTAGGCATCGATTGACCAAGCGGTCGATACGTCTTTAGGGTCACGGGTTCTTCGGGTTGGAACAATTGCAACGTCATCAAAGGCGTAGGCCCTCTTGGCGCGCTTGTTTCTTCCAATTTCAATTTCAGTCATGGCTTTTTCCTAGCGAGTGCCGTAGTTGGGAGCCTCGATGGTCATTTGAACATCGTGAGGGTGAGACTCCTTGAGTCCTGCTGCTGTGATGCGAACAAACTTGCCCTTGAGCTGTAACTCAGCAATGGTTTCGCCTCCGACGTAGCCCATCGAAGCACGAAGGCCCCCAATGAGCTGATGAGTGACAGATGCTACCGATCCGCGGTAAGGAACTCTTCCTTCGATTCCTTCAGGAACTAGCTTGTCTTCGCGCAGCACATCGTCCTGGAAGTAGCGGTCCTTGGAGTAGCTTTTGGCCTCGCCGCGGGACTGCATAGCTCCAAGGGAGCCCATGCCTCGGTAGGTCTTGTACTGCTTGCCGCCTACGAAAGTGATCTCCCCTGGAGCTTCGTCGGTGCCGGCCAATAGCGAGCCAAGCATCACGGCGTTGGCACCGGCAACTAGGGCCTTTGGAATATCTCCCGAGTACTGCAATCCGCCGTCGGCGATGATTGGAACCCCGGCTGGTTTGCAAGCAAGGCTTGCCTGGTAGACAGCGGTGATTTGTGGAACGCCGACACCTGCTACAACTCGAGTGGTGCAAATAGACCCAGGACCTACTCCAACCTTCACGCCATCTGCTCCAGCATCAACTAGTGCTTGGGCACCTTCGCGAGTTGCGATGTTGCCGCCGATGACATCGACGTTTTTTGCGAATGGTTCTGCCTTTAGCTTTGCAACCATTTCCAAAACTGCTTTGTTGTGACCGTGAGCGGTGTCAACCACCAAGATATCTACGCCAGCATCTACCAGAGCCATCGATCTTTCCCAAGCGTCTTGGCCAACGCCAACTGCAGCTGCAACAAGTAGGCGACCGCTGGAATCTTTCGATGCCAGCGGATACTTCTCGCTCTTGTCAAAATCCTTCACGGTGATTAGTCCGCGAAGTTTTCCTGCATCATCAACTAGTGGAAGTTTTTCAATTCGGTGCTGAGCAAAAATGGCAATTGCGTTTTCGGGTCTGATGCCAACCGGTGCTGTGATCAGCGGCATCGGGGTCATAACGTCTTTGACCAGGGTGGTGGTTCTTTGAACATCGAGAACAAACCGCATATCGCGGTTTGTCACAATTCCAAGAAGCAGTCCATCTTCATCAATAACCGGAAGACCCGAGACTCGGAAGGTTCGACATAGATCGTCGACTTCTTGAATGGTGGCAAGGGGTCCGATGGTTACCGGGTGGGTGATCATTCCAGCCTCAGACCTCTTTACTAGGTCAACCTGGGCAGCCTGATTCTCCAGGGAGAGGTTTCTGTGAAGGACTCCGATACCGCCCTGGCGAGCCATGGCGATGGCCAATCTGGCCTCGGTGACGGTATCCATGGCTGAAGACAGCAGTGGGATGTTGATTTCTACCCTTTTTGTGAGCTTTGTGCGGGTTGAAACCTGAGATGGGACCACATTGGATTCCCCTGGCAAAAGCAGGACATCGTCGTAGGTCAGGCCCACTAGTCCAAAGGGGTCGGTCTGAGCCATGATTTGAGCCTGCCTTGATGCTTATAAAGAGGTAAAGACTAAGTCTAGGTTTTTAAGACTACTAAAGACAGTGGTAATGTTGGAAAAACCTTGGAAAGACAAGGTTTGCAAGCGATGGGCACCGATGCCTAGAAATGACCTGGAGGCACTGTGACCCTCTCAAAAAGCCAAACCGGTTCCAAGTACTGGATTCAAATTGGTCTTCTGACGACCGTTTTGACCCTTATCTTTGGCGGCCTGTTCTCAACCAGTGCTCTAGCCGACGAGGTAGGCGCAGATCTTCCTTACAAAGTCGTGGGAAACGTTAAGAACGAGGGAGAGCCTCTTGAAGGCGTTCGCATAGTTGTTGCCGGAGGCGGCTACACAGCCGAAACAGTAACCGACGCTGACGGTAAGTGGCTTATTGGTGTTCCAGAAAAAGCTGCCTACAGCGTGACCCTGGACCAGACCACCTTGCCTTCCGGCATTGCGGTTATGGAAGAAGGCGGAGCTGAGCAGTCAGTAGAAGTTGGTCAGTCGGGATCGGTTACCAAAAACTTCTTCATCGGCGAAGGTGAGCGAATCGTAGTTAGCCTGTTTGATCAGGTGGTGGCTCGAGTCATTTACGGTCTCAACTTCGGTCTAATGTTGGGTCTTGCCGCCGTGGGGCTATCCCTGGTATTTGGAACAACTGGACTATCAAACTTTGCCCACGCCGAAATGGTGACCTTCGGTGCGATCGCAGCATTTTTCTTGGGTGGCGTTCTTGGACTTCCAATCTGGATTGCAATCCCGGCGGCGGTCTTGGTAAGTAGCCTCATGGGCTGGGGTCTGGACTCTGGTTTGTGGCGACCGCTTCGAAGAAGAGGCTTGGGACTAGTCCAGCTGATGATCGTATCGATTGGTCTATCTCTGGCAGTTAGATACATTTTCCAATTCTTGGTTGGTGGAGGAACTACTCAGCTACCAGGGTTTGATTCTCCAAAGATCAAACTTTTTGGAGCAACCTCTCTGAGCATTATCGACATGGCCAGCATGGTGCTGAGCCTGGTAGTTATCATCGGCTTTGCTTGGTGGCTCATGAACACCCAAACTGGTAAAGCAACCCGCGCGATCTCAGACAATCCTGATCTAGCAGCAGCTTCTGGAATCGACGTGGATGGAGTTATCCGAACTGTTTGGATCGTAGCCGCCGGTCTTGCAGGTCTTGCCGGAGTGCTCTGGGCGTACTTCCGACCAGGCATCAAGTGGGATATGGGCGCCCAGATTCTGCTACTTATCTTTGCCGCGGTGACCCTAGGAGGCCTGGGAACCGCATTCGGAGCTCTTCTTGGCTCACTAGTGGTTGGCCTGCTGGTTGAAGTTTCCAGCCTTGTGATCCCAGCGGATCTAAAGTACGTAGGAGCCCTGGTCGTTTTGATCGTGATCCTGCTTGTCAGACCACAGGGAATCCTGGGTCGAAAAGAACGAATAGGTTAGGGGAGAGCTATGGATTGGTTAGCAATTCTCAACAACACCGCTCAGGGTATTTTGAGCCCTGCGACGATGGCGTTTGCACTTGCAGCTCTAGGACTTGCGATGCACTTCGGATTCGCGGGTCTGTTGAACTTTGGTATCGCCGGATTTATGGCAGTTGGTGCCTACGGCTACGCAATTTCTATCCTCACCTTCGGTTTTGAGTGGTGGCAGGGAATTCTGGTAAGCCTCTCGGCCTCGGTGGTGTTTGCGTTGATCCTTGGTATCCCGACTCTTAGACTTCGCGGTGACTACCTGGCGATTGTGACAATTGCCGCAGCCGAGATTCTGAGGCTGCTGTTCCTAACCACTGCTTTCGATGACATCACTGGAAGCGCTGATGGTCTATCCGGTTACCACAACAGCTTCCGTGCATCTAACCCGTTCCCGGAAGGCGACTACGGATTTGGTCCATGGACATACAACAACGTTGAGCTTTGGGTTCTTATCCTGGGGCTCATCACTTTGATTGTCTGTGCTGGAATTTTGTACCTGTTGATGAAGAGCCCTTGGGGTCGAGTCATCAAGGGTATCCGCGAGGACGAGGACGCAGTTCGAGCTTTAGGTAAGAACGTCTTCGCATACAAGATGCAGGCTCTGATCATCGGAGGAGTATTTGGTGCGCTGGGAGGCGTTGTCTACGCTCTTCCATCATCGATCAACCCTGGTGTCTATGTCACCTCGTTGACTTTCTTCGTATGGACCGCGCTGCTACTTGGTGGCGCAGCGACCATCTTTGGTCCGGTTCTTGGAGCGATCATCTTCTGGGTGCTGCAGGCATTCTTATCAAACGTCTTGCCACAGCTTGTCTCGAGTGGACTACTGCCATTTATTAGCAGCATCCAGGCTTCAACCATCAGGTTCATCCTGGTGGGAGTGGGTCTGATGCTGCTGGTTATCTACCGCCCCCAGGGAATCCTTGGAGACAAGAAGGAGCTGACCTTTGTCAAGTAGCGAAAAGGCATCGGGCAACACCCCGACCAAATCAACCGGTCTACACATAGGCGAGATTCGTCCAGGTGTAGCCAAGGTCGATCCAATTGTCACGATGGACGGGATTTCCCGTCGCTTCGGAGGACTAACCGCAGTTGATGTTGAGCACCTAGAGATTCCAAGAGGCGCTATCACCGCTCTTATTGGTCCAAACGGTGCTGGTAAGACAACTTTGTTCAACTTGCTAACTGGCTTTGACAAGCCAGACACTGGGAACTGGAGCTTCGCTGGCAAATCCCTTGCCGGCATTCCAGCATTCAAAGTTGCCCAGATGGGTCAGGTCCGCACTTTCCAGCTGACCAAAGCCCTTAGCCTGCTAACCGTTTTAGAGAACATGAAGCTTGGCTCTAAGGAGCAAAAGGGCGAGAGCCTTTTGTATGCGGTGTTCCCTTTCCTTTGGAAGGCCAAGGAAGTCGAAATCGAAGCTAAGGCTATGGAGCTACTAAAGCGCTTCAAGCTAGATGCCAAAAGAGATGACTTTGCAGCCAGCCTTTCTGGTGGACAAAGAAAGCTTCTTGAAATGGCCAGGGCTTTGATGACTGATCCAGTTCTTGTGATGCTCGATGAGCCAATGGCTGGAGTAAACCCAGCACTTACCCAATCTCTGCTCGAGCACGTGCTTGGGCTAAAGAAAGAGGGCATGACGGTGTTGTTCGTAGAGCACGACATGCACATGGTTAGACACATCGCCGACTGGGTGGTCGTAATGGCCGAAGGTAAGGTCGTTGCTGAAGGTCCACCGGAGCAGGTTATGAAAAACCCCGCCGTGATCGACGCTTACTTGGGATCCCACCAGGACACCGATCTTGGAACCGTCACCGGTCGAATCACAATTCCAAAGGGAAAGAAGTAAGCCATGGCCAGCACACCAGTTATTGAAACCAAGGACTTGGTTGCCGGCTACCTGCCGGGAGTCAACATCTTGAACGGTGCCAACTTCTTTGCCAACCAGGGCGAGCTTGTGGGAATCATCGGACCTAACGGTGCCGGTAAGTCCACACTTTTGAAAGCAATCTTTGGACTTGTAAAGGTGCGCGAGGGCAACATCATGTTGAACGGCGAATCGATCTCTAACCTAAAGGCCAACCAGTTGGTTGCCCGCGGAATCGGTTTTGTTCCTCAGAACAACAACGTCTTTCCTTCTCTAACAATCGAAGAGAACCTGCAAATGGGGCTATTCCAGAACCCAAAGAGCTACCCAGAGCGTCTTGAGTTTGTCACCAGCATCTTTGCTGAATTGGGCAAGCGTCTCAAGCAGCGCGCTGGATCGCTTTCCGGTGGTGAGCGCCAAATGGTTGCAATGAGCCGAGCTCTAATGATGGATCCAAAAGTATTGCTACTCGATGAGCCATCGGCTGGTCTATCCCCAGTTCGTCAGGACGAGGCATTTATTCGAGTATCTGAGATCAACAAGTCCGGTGTGACCACCATCATGGTCGAGCAAAACGCTCGCCGTTGCCTTCAGATCTCAGACCGCGCCTATGTCTTGGATCAAGGTAAGGATGCCGTTGTTGGAACCGGACGCGAATTACTAAATGACCCGAAGGTCATCGGCCTATACCTAGGAACCTTGGGCGAATAGAAAAATCAAGCCATAAAAAACCCCCGGGATTGCTCCCGGGGGTTTTTCTATCAGTTATGAATTACTTAACTGCGGTGTATGTGTTGTCGTCACCGTAGATAGAGATAAGGATGTTACCCTGTGTTGGGTCTCCGAACTCATCGAAAGTAACTGGGCTTGAAACACCATCGTAGTCAGCGACGCCGCCGCCGTTGATGATGTCAGCACACTCAGCAAAGCTGGTGCACTTGGTGCCCGAACCGGAACCTCCAGAAACTTCCTGAAGCTTTCCAGCCATGTCAGCTCCTTCTACTGATCCAGCAGCTAGAGCTGCAAGAGCTAGTAGAACAACAGCGTCGTATGACTCAGGACCGTATAGGAATACGTCATCAAGTGACGCGTTTCCTTCGGCAACCCAGTTCTCTTCCATTCTGTTTAGGAAGTCACGGATTGTGTCTGGGTCAAGACCTGGAGCAGTACCCTTAGCACCGGCTAGGGTGCCTGGCTCGAAGTCCTCAGAGTAGTTGGCTAGGTTTCCGTCAACCATGTATAGGTTCTCTGCAGGGAACTGGCTAACTAGCGCAGGAATGATTGTCTTGGCTTCGTCGAAGCTGATAAGAACAATCGCGTCTGGGCTGGTTGCTAGAACTTCCGAGATCTGCGCGCTGAAGTTAGTGTCTCCAGCGTTGAATGTCGGTGCAGCTAGAACTTCTCCACCGGCAGCTTCGAATGAAGCCTGGGTAGCGTCGCGAAGACCAGTTCCGTATGCATCGTTAAGAACGATCATTGCGATCTTCTCGTGACCGTCAGCAGCCATTAGGTTACCAAGAACCTCGCCCTGTAGAAGGTCAGAAGGTGCTGTACGGAAGTAAAGTCCCTTGTCGTCGTAAGTTGTCAAGGTAGGTGAGGTGTTTGCTGGTGAGAACTGTAGTACTCCAGCGCCAACAACCTGGTCGATAAACGCAAGTGAGGTACCGGATGATGCAGCTCCAACAATCGCCTTCACTCCAGCGTTTAGTAGACGAGGAATCTCAGTTTCGTAGGCCTTGTTGTCAAGGTCTCCTGAGTCTCCCCACTCAACTTCAACCTGGATTCCCTTGTTAGCTTCGTTGATGTCCTTGATAGCAAGGGCAACACCAGCTTCTTCAGGTGGGCCAAGGAAGGCGAGGCTACCGGTCTGCGGAAGTGCAGTACCGATCTTTAGTGTCAAGTCGCCACCTGCAGAGCCACCATCGGTGGCTGCGCAGCCAGAAAGAACTAGAGCAGCAGCAGCTAGTGTTGCAACTGCAGCAGCGGTCTTTCTGTTACGACGAGAGAATGAAAATGAGCTCATTTTTCTCCTTAATTAATGGATTTGGAGACCATGCCAAAAATCACAGGTCTCACACCCTCAACTATAGTTTGAAGGTTTCCAAATGCACCCTGTAGACTCGGGGACCGTAGGCCCACAGCCAAGGCAAGGGCAAGGAATTCGCACTTTTTATCCAAAAAGAGGCCCTATTTCGCAGTAAATAGGTCCATTTTTCGCGGATTCCGAAGATAAACGGCCTAGTTCCTTCCATGGTAACAATTGGGTTTCGGAATTGGCATGTGTCGGGCCTTAGGCCACCGGGGCCACCAACCGGGATCGATTCCTAAGCTGCCTCAAGGCATCAAAGGAAAGTATCGACAGCGCAAACCAGACCATGGCAAAACCGAGCCATCTGGCCGCTGGCATTGGCTCCTGGAAAACAAGCAGCCCGAGCAGGAACTGCAAAGTCGGGGTCAGGTACTGCATGAAGCCAATGTAACTAAGCGGGACACGCTTCGCGGCTGCTCCAAAGAGCAATAGAGGTATCGCGGTTAGCACTCCGTAGGCAGCAAGTCCAAGAGATGGAGCTAGACCTGCGTAGCCAAACTGGATCTGCATCATTCCGGCCAAAACCACCAGCTGAACTATTCCTAGTGGAAGCAGCAGTGTGGTCTCAACTGTGAAGCTACTCAGCGCAGAAACGTTTCCGCCCAGTCGGTTTTTAGCAAGTCCGTAGATTCCAAAAGAAAGAGCGAGTGTGAGTGCAATCACTGGCGGCTGACCGTAATTGAAAGTGAGAATCAAAACCGCTACCCCGCCGAGTCCAACTGCAACCCACTGCAGCACATTTAGTTTCTCTTTTAGGAAAATGGTTGCGAGCGCAATTGTCACAAGCGGGTTTATAAAGTAGCCAAGCGATGCTTCAAGCACATGATTATCTGCAACAGCATAAACGTAAACTTGCCAGTTGATATAAATCACAACAGCAGCAAGTGAAATCCAAAGCAGTTGCTTGGGCTGTTTGAAAACCGAGAGATACTCGGAAAACTTTCTAGTCACTAAAATCACTGCGAGTCCAAATGCGAATCCAAAGATTACTCGCCACACCACAATCTCAAATGGGTCGGCAAAAGAAAGCATCGCAATGACCAGTGGGAAGCTACCCCAGATCAGGTAGGCCGAAAGACCGTAGCCAATTCCTTTAGTCTTTTCGTTCACAAACCCAATCTAGGGGTTAAAGCTAAAACCCCAAGCCGGTTAGGGCTTGGGGGTTATCAAAGCTGATTTATTTCTTGGTGACGATAGCTAGTACATCGCGAGCTGAAAGTACTAGGTACTCCTCGCCGTTGTACTTAAGCTCGGTGCCGCCATACTTCGAGAAGATAACCATGTCGCCAACTGATACGTCAACCGGGATGCGGGTTCCTTTGTCGTCAACGCGACCTGGACCAACAGCGATAACCTCGGCCTCCTGAGGCTTCTCCTGAGCGGTGTCAGGAATTACAAGACCTGAGGATGTAACCTGCTCGGCAGCCATTGGACGGACAACAATACGATCTTCAAGCGGCTTGATTGAAACCGACATTATGACCTCTTCTTTAGATAAGTTTTGGATGATTAGCAATCTCGAGGTGAGAGTGCTAACTAGAACATTAGCACGGCCTACGGCCTCTAGCCAAGGGGCCCTGGTTGGTAGCCTCTAACAATGGAGCGCGAAGACTTTGTAAAGCTGGCAGGAAGCGCCGGTCAGGCGCTTTTGGCCCAGATTGACTACTCCTCAACCACCGATGTTTTGGCCCTGGTGGCTAAGCTCCGATCCGATGGCCACGACCCAGCCACTGTGGCTGCGGTGCTAACCCAGGCCAAACTGCGCAAGCGGGGCCAGTCCAAATTCGGAGAATTTGCCTCCCAAATGCTCTTTACCGAGGCAGGGCTTGAGCAAGCCTCCAGGCTGAAAGTTGCCGCCTTACACGCTGGCCGCTTCCGAGCTGCCGGCATCAAAGAAGTTGCCGACCTTGGCTGTGGCATCGGGGCCGAGTCGATGGCCATGGCTTCGTTAGGGATCAACGTCCACGCCTTCGAAGTTGATGAGGTCACGGCCGCTGTAGCAACGTACAACTTGGCCCCATTTGAAAATGCAACGGTCGAAATCGCAAATGTTGAGCAACTTGATCTGTCAAAGTTTGAAGCCTTGTTTTTTGACCCGGCAAGGAGAGAGCTTCACGGAGCCAAAAAATCCAGTACCCAGCGACATTTTGATCCCGCTAACTATTCCCCTAACTACAACTTCTGCATCGAGCAAGCCAAGACCAAACCAACGGGAATCAAACTCGGACCCGGTCACGACAGAAAACAAATCCCAGAAGGCGCCGAGGCGCAGTGGGTGTCGGTTGATGGCGATCTAGTTGAGATGAGTTTGTGGTTTGGAAAACTAGCTCGCGAAAATATCGCGCGCTCTGCACTTCTAATTGATGCCAAGGGCCAACATGAAATCACTTCAAGTGAAATTGATAGCCCAAATGCGGAACTTGGTGAACTAGGTGCTTACGTTTACGAGCCAGATAACTCTCTGATTCGATCAAGACTGATTTCAGATTTCGCGCTGCCTTTGGGCCTTACGCTAATTGCTCCTGAGATTGCATACCTGAGCTCAAACAATTTGATTTCGTCCCCGTGGCTCAAGGGATACAAGGTAATCGATAACTTGGTTTTTGATCGCAAGAAGCTAAAGGCTTACGTTCGCGAAAACAACATCGGCATTCTTGAAATCAAAAAACGTGGAAGTGATATTTCGCCTGAAGAGCTGCGGAAGCAATTGGCCCCCAAGGGTGAAGGCGCCGCCACTCTGATTGTTACCAGAGTGGGCGACGCCCACCGAGTGCTAGTTGCTCAACCTATTAGCAACTAAACGTTTTTAGTCCATCCAACCCATGCGGTACATGCCCATGTCATCCATGCCGTACTTACCTCTTAGGTAGGCTCCGGCAACTGCCAGGGCGATGCTTCCCAAAACCCAAAGTGCGATAGTGACGTAGCCGATGATGGTTCCGGCCAGAGCTAGTCCACGACCTGATTCCCCAGATTTCTTGATCTGGGTTAGGGCCACGTGACCTGTGATGATTGCTGCAACTGCTCCGATGGAAGTTAGCGCCGAGGCGATTGAAACAACCGCCAGGGTGTTCAGGGAGGTGAAATCGAACTTTTTGGTCTTGTTATCTGCCATTTTCGGCTCCTTCTTATTGGAATTACCTAGCTTTAGTTGACCACGGCTGGCTGTGTAAACAGTGAGCTGAACCTGCTAGCTAGCTGTGAAAGCCAATCGCCAAGCTTGGGGCGGGAAACAAAGGAAAACGAGCATAATTAGAGCTTCAAGACCCCAACCTAAGTTCCAGGAGAAGCGTTTGTCTTCGATTCAAGGCCAAGTCCAAGTTCTAGACCCAATCGGGCTTCACGCTCGCCCTGCCAGCCAGATAGTAAAGCTGGTCAAAGAATCCGGGCTTGAAATAACCATTGGAAGATCAGGCCAGGAGTTCGCCAAGGCCAATTCGGCCCTTCGCCTGATGGCCCTGAAGATTTCAACCGGTGAAACCCTAACCGTTGAGATTCCAACCACTGACCAGGCTTTGGCCGATGGCCTGATTTCTCAAATTCAAGAATTTCTAAAGGGCGAATAACTTGCCTTCGCAGCCGGGCGCAATTCTCAAAGGACTTGGGGTCGGATTAGTCTCCGCCGTAGGCGATGTGTTGGTTGTAAAGCAATCCAAGCCACTTCCGGAATGGACACGCTCCACCAAATCAAAAGACGCAGAGATTGCCGAGCTGAAATCAGCGATTGAATTTGTTAGCAACCATCTCGATGAGCTTGGCCAAAAAGCTGGCGGGACTTCGGCAGAAATCTTCGAAGCGCTAAAAATGCTTATCGAAGACGAAGAGCTGATGGAAGTTGCAACCGCAAACATCAACAATGGCTGGGGTGCTGCAGCGGCCATTGGCAAAGCAGTCGATGAGTTTGCAGAACTTTTGGGGGGCGATCCAACATTCGATGAACGAGTTGCAGATTTCCAAGATCTTTCCAAAAGAGTTCAGGCAAGAATTGCCGGAATTGAAATGGCGTTATCGATTCCTGAAAAAGGGAGAATCGTCTTAGTCGGTGAGGATTTCTCACCAGCCGATACCGCACAGTTCACCGAGGCGGTTGTTGGCGTCATAACTCTCAAGGGTGGACCTACTTCTCACACCGCAATCATCTGCAGATCAAAATCAATTGCGGCTGTGGTGTCTTGTCCCGATGCAGCTTCTCTTGAAACAGGCGACCGAGTTCTAGTTGACCCAGTGGGCGATCGAGTTTTGGTAAGCGACGATCAATCTCTTGCCACCAAGTCACTTGAGTTTGTGGCGATAAACTCCGAGCCACTGATTCCCGTTCGGGCAAACATCGGAACACTAGAAGATGCCAAGGCAGCTAGCGAAACTAGGGCCAACGGAGTTGGCCTATTTCGAACTGAGCTTTTATATCTTTCGGCGAAGACCCAGCCGACGCTTGAGCAGCAGGTTGCCAGCTACACCGAGATCCTAAAAGCTGCCCCCGCCGGCCCGATTGTGGTTCGCACCATCGACGCCGGCAGTGATAAGCCGGTGCCGTTCTTGAATATGCCTTCCGAGGAGAACCCTTCTCTTGGAGTGCGCGGCTACCGCCTGATAACCGAGCACCGCGACTTTATTGAAGGCCAGCTCAAAGCCCTGGAAAGTGCCAGGGTTGCCTCCGGTCGCGAAGTTTGGGTGATGGCCCCGATGATTGCAACGGCTGAAGAGGCCAAAGCCTTTGCCGATCTAGCCCGCTCAATTGGCGGCTACAAAGTCGGAATCATGGTCGAAACCCCTTCTATCGCCCTGATCGTTGACCAGCTTGAAGGGGTGCTGGATTTTGTCTCGGTTGGCACCAATGACCTTTCTCAGTACCTGTTTGCCGCCGATCGCATGAACCCTGCGCTGGGTGCTCTTCTAAACCACTGGCAGCCAGCACTTATCAAATCCCTAGCCCGAATTGCATCGGGTGCCAAGGCAGCCGGAATTTCTTCTGGGGTCTGTGGCGAAAGCGCTTCCGATCCAGCATTTGCTGTGGTGCTTGCAGGTCTTGGAATGGATTCGGTCAGCGTTTCAAAATCTCAGGTCACTGCAGTTCACAATGCATTGTCATCACTCTCACTTGCCGACGCCAAAGAAGTTGCGAATGCTGTCCTAAAAGAAACCACTGCCGAGGCTGCTAAGGCAACCGCGCTACGTGAAATCGCAAACAGGTAACTTATGGAATTATCCAACTGGTTAATTTACTTTCTGGCAGTTCTTGGTCTTACCTTTACTCCTGGCCCTAATGGATTACTTGCCCTAACCCACGGTGCGATTTACGGAACTAGAAAAACCATCGCAACTATTGTTGGTGGCTCGGTTGGATTTGCAACCGTGATCGGTTTATCACTTTTTGGAATCGGTGCGCTGCTTGCAGCCTCAGCGCAACTATTGATTGTTATGAAATTTGTCGGTGGAGCATATCTAATTTGGTTGGGTATCCAGGTTTGGAGATCTCCTTCAATCGGAGAAACTAAAGCGGCTGTGCCCAAAGATGTTTCTAGTCTTTTGCTTTTTCGACAGGGACTACTTGCAGCTCTTACCAACCCGAAGGGCATTTTGTTTTTCGTGGCTTTCTTGCCACAATTTATTGACCCGAAGATTTCACTGCTCACTCAGTTTGTTTGGATGGCGCTGACTTTTGTTGTGATTGAGTTTTTGTATGAGCTGGCGGTAGCTTCTGCCGCAAATAAGATCAAGCCATTTTTGGCCAAGTTTGGAAAGAAAGTAAACCGCGTCTTTGGCGGCATCTTTATTGCAATCGGTATAGCGCTACCGCTAAGGGGCTAAACCGGAAGGGTTGAATAAACCCCGAAATCCAACATGCTTGGGGCTTCCCCGGCCATAATCTTCTGGGCTCCCAGGGACGCAATCATCGCCCCGTTATCGGTGCACAGGCTAAAAGCTGGAATTCGTAGCTCGATGCCAGCTTCTTGGCACCTGGCTTTTGCCACCTCCCGAAGCCTTGAATTGGCAACCACTCCACCGCCCAGAATTAGCCTTGGAACGTTGTTGTCCTGGCAGGCGTTGATGGCCTTGGTTACTAGGACATCGACCACGGCCTCCCGGAAGGACGCTGCAACATCGGTAATGGAGACCTGCTCGCCCTTGGATTCGGCAAGTTCAACGTGTCTGGCAACGGCTGTTTTTAGTCCAGAGAAGCTGAAGTTGTAGCGATGCTTTTCCTGATCTTTTGGCAAAGTAAGTCCCCTTGGGAACCTGATGGCTTTGGCATCGCCATTTTGGGCGGCCTTGTCGATTTCTGGTCCGCCTGGATAGCTCAGCCCTAGCACTCGAGCAATTTTGTCGAAAGCTTCGCCAGCAGCGTCGTCGATTGTTTCTCCAAGTAATTCAACATCGTTTAGTAGATCGCGAACCAAAAGCAACGAGGTATGTCCACCGCTTACCAAAAGTGCCACGGTCGGAGTTTCCAATTTGCCGCGCTCGAGAATATCTACTGCAACGTGTGCCACGAGGTGGTTCACTGCATAGATTGGTTTGTCAATCGCCACCGCTAGTGCCTTAGCTGCACCAACACCAACCATTAGAGCACCGGCAAGACCTGGTCCATTCGTGACTGCAACTGCGTCAATTTCTTTAACTGAAATTCCAGCCGTATCAAGAGCTTTTTGCAAAGTGGCCTCGAGTGCCTCAAGATGTGCCCTGGCGGCAATCTCTGGAACCACACCTCCGAATCTGGCATGCTGATCCATTGAAGAAGAAATCACATTAGCTAGCAGTGTTGTGCCACGGACAATTCCAATTCCGGTTTCATCGCAACTTGTTTCAATTCCTAAAACAACTGGCTCACTTTTCACATCTGTCGGAATTGTAAGACGCATCACAATTGCTGCAACCCCATCGGGCTGGTAGTACGTCTCGCGTCTATCAATTTTTTCAAAGCCCAGCTGCTCATAAAGTTTTCGCGGGGCTGGCTTATCTTCGCGAACCTCTAGGTAGATTTCCGTAGCTGTTAGCTTGGAGGCTTGTTCGATAAGTGCCTGCATAAGCTGCCGACCAATTCCGGCTCGGCGATGCGAATCACTTACCGCGATGGTTTGAACATCCGCCGATGACGAGCTTGCCACCTTGCTCAAGCCGGCGTAGCCCAGGATTTTCTCGTCTTGGTGGGCAACCAAATAATAGGTATGCGGGGCCATAAGCTCAGCCCGCATCGTCGGTCTTGACCACGAATCGTTGCCGAAACTGGCCTTTTCAAGCTCCATAATCGCCGCCAAGTCAGCCTCGGTAGCCAGGCGTATTAGATGGCTCATCCGCTTACCTTCTTACCCTTGGCAGGAACAGCGTCTGGGGCACGCAAGTAGTTGGCAACCACCGAGGTGTTTGCGGTGCCTTCTGCTAGCTGGGCTAAGCCTAAAAGACCCAGGTTCGCGGCACTGACCTGAGTGTTTGCAAGCAGGTAGCTATGCCCTTCTGCCTTTAGCTGCACTTCTAGCTCAGCCTGCTTTTTTACTCCTGGGCCCAAAAGGGTCTTTGGAACACCTGCTGGAGTTTTGCCCTTGTAAAGACCAAAGAAAACTTCTGATCGTCTGGCGTCGGTCAAAACTAACGTTGGCTCATCTAGAGAATTAGCAAACGCAATTGCGTCCAAAGATCCGACTCCATAAATTGGTGCGGAGATACCCTCGGCAAACATCTTGGCAGCAGCAATTCCAACTCGAAGACCAGTGAATGGCCCTGGTCCAACACCAACCGCAACTGCTGTCACATCAGAAGATTTCTTCTTTGCAGCTTCAAGGCCTTGTTGAATTTGAATTCCGATTTGCTCGGCGTGCTGCATGGAATTGGCATCGTACGATTCGCTAGCAACCACCCCATCAACCAAAACGGCAACTGCAGTTCCGGCGCTTGTGTCAATTGCAAGTAGCACCTGAGTCATTTAGTCTCCCCCAAAAATTGCGCGGGGTTTGCGAATCTTCCAGAACCGGTAATGCTCAAAGTGCGAAGGTCAGTTTCCAAATCGCGCTCGATGTTTATCTCCAGCAACGACTCACTCAAGCCCTCGGCAAAGCCGCGTCCCCATTCGATTACCGAAATGCTTCCGGCGTAGTCAATATCTAAATCGTCTAACTCTGCAGCTGAAGATAATCTGTAGGCATCGATGTGATGAAAAGGTGCTCCAGATTTAGTCGTGTGAGTGCGCGCAATCAAAAAAGTCGGCGATGAGACATTGCCCTCGGCCATAACGCCTTCACCGATGCCTCGAGTAAGGGTAGTCTTTCCTGCTCCAAGCGGGCCATTGAGGGACAGCAAGTCTCCTGCAATCAGCAATGATCCGAGGCGAAGCCCCAACTCGTGCATCTGGTCTTCGGTCGGAATCTCAATTACTAGCGGGGCGGTTTGACCGCTCACTTGAATACCCGCTTAGCCCGTCCGCCAATTCGAGTGACAATCTCGTAATTAATAGTCTCGGCCGCAAGTGCCAGCTCCTCAGCGGTTGGCTCCCCCTTGGCCCCGTTGCCAAAGATTACCACCTCGTCGCCTACTTTGACTGGGTCACTTCCAACATCCAGGATGAACTGGTCCATCGCGATGCGGGCAAGAATTGGGTACCTTTTTCCATTTAGCAAGACGCTGGCTCGACCGGTAGCGATTCGAGGCATGCCTTCGGCGTAGCCAAATGGCACAAGTGCCAAAGTGCTCGGGCCTGATGTTTTGTGAAGGTAGCCATAACTAACTCCATGACCTGCCGGCACTTGTTTTACCGAAACTACTTCTGAGCTCACTCTCATGGCAGGCACAAGTGAATAATCTGCTGCCTTGAGATGAGGTGTTGGATCTAAACCGTAGAGCGCAATACCCACGCGTACCATATCCAGGTGTGCTTGGCTTTGATTCAAAGTTGCGGCTGATGCGGCTAAGTGGCGCAGCTGAAATTGTGCTCCGAGAGATTCGGCCTGGGATACGGCTTGTTCGAAAACTGCAAGTTGATCGGCGTCATCTTTTGCACTGGTTCCCGAAAGGTGACTAAAGACGCCAACTAGTTCAACTAGGCCTTCGTTTTTTAGCTCTACCGCTTTTGCAACAACGGTTGGCCAATCACTTAGCGCTGCACCGTTTCGACCAAGTCCGGTGTCAACTTTTAGGTGAACTTTGGCCGTTCCAGAAACTTGACGCGCCGAAACTGCAACCGCTTCTAAGCCTGCAACGGTGGATAGGCCAATCTGGATATCGTTTTTGATGGCTGCTGCAAAATCAGTTTCTGAACCATGTAGCCAAGCAAGAATCGGGGACTTGATTCCAGCAGCACGCATTTCCTGCGCCTCTTCTAGATCTGCGGTTGCCAGCATGTCAACGCCAATCGATTCCAACTTTTTTGAAACTTCGATGATGCCGTGTCCGAATGCGTCGGCTTTAACAATTGCCATAACCTTGGCGCTGGTTAGGGACTTTAGGGTTTTGTAATTCGAAGCGATTACTTCAAGATCCACCGAGATATTGCGCATTAGCTACCCTCGGCAATCACGTAGGCGATAGCCATCTGACCGTCGTGGCTCAAAGACAGGTGCAAATTGGCAATTCCCTTGCCAGAAACTGTTTGCTCGCTCTGGCCAGAAAGCACAAAGCTAGGCTTTCCGAATTCGTCTTTTACAATCTGAACTTCCTGGAAAGACAAGCCCTGGGCTTTGCCGACAGCTTTCATTAGAGCTTCTTTAGCTGCAAAGCGTGCAGCCAGTGAATAGCTGTTGAGTGATTTCTCACCCTCGGTGAAAAGTCTGTCTTTGAGCTTTGGAGTGTTTGCAATCGCCGTTTCGAATCTGGCGACATCGACTAAGTCGACCCCGATTCCAACAATCATTACTCGACCGTGACCGACTTAGCCAAGTTGCGAGGCTGATCAACATCCAAGCCCTTAGCGTTGGCAAGTTCCATGGCAAATGCCTGCAATGGAATAACGGTTAGCACCGGTGCCATCAGCCAGTTGGTTGCAGGAACAAACCAAACGTTCTCGGCATACTTCGAGGCCTCTTTGTCGCCAACTTCGGCAATTGCAATAACTGTTGCTCCACGAGCCTTGATCTCTTGAATGTTGGAGATAACTTTCGGGTGTAGTGGGTCATTTGGCGAAGGCAAGATGACGATCACCGGCTGGTCTTGTTCGATTAGAGCAATTGGTCCATGCTTTAGCTCTCCAGCTGCGAAACCTTCGGCGTGGATGTACGCAAGCTCTTTGAGCTTGAGTGCACCCTCCATTGCAACCGGGAACCCAACGTTTCTTCCCAGGAACAAAACGGTCTTGGCATTCGACATCTTCTTTGCCAGTGCACTCACCTGATCTAAGGAAGCAAGTACTTCGGTGACCTTGGCCGGGAGCTTGAGTAGCTCTTTACCAAGTTCAGATAGTTCAGAAGCTGGCATGGATTTTCTGCCCGTTGCGAGAAATAGTGCCAGCAGATAAACGGCAGTCATTTGAGCAGTGAGTGCCTTGGTGGATGCAACCGCAACTTCAGGACCGGCGTGGGTGTAAACAACGGCATCAGATTCGCGAGCCAGTGTCGCACCCTGGGTGTTGCAGATGGCCATTACTTTGGCACCTTGTTCTTTGGCGTAGCGAGTGGCCATAAGAGTGTCCATGGTTTCACCGGACTGGCTGATGGCAACAATCAAAGTGTTGGGGGTCAGAATTGGATCCCGATAACGGAACTCATGAGCTAGCTCAACCGAGACCGGAATCTTTGCCCACTTCTCGATGGCATACTTGGCAATTTCACCTGCGTAGCTTGCGGTGCCACATGCCACCACAATAATTCGGTCGATTGCCATTAGCTCTTTGGCGTCGAGTCCATCAATTTCGGGAAGGGTCACCCTTCCTTCGGAGTTGATGCGTCCCATGAGTGTGTCGGCAACAGCTTGCGGCTGATCGGAAATTTCTTTAGCCATAAATGATGGCCAGCCGCCCTTGGAGGCTTGAGATGCGTCCCAGTCGATTGTGAATTCCTTGGAGTCAACTTTGTGTCCATCAAAACCTTGAATCTCAACACCGCTTGGGCGAAGAATTACAATCTCGTCTTGACCGACAGAAATTGCTCTTTTGGTGTGCTCAACAAAAGCCGCGACGTCAGAGCCGAGGAAGTTCTCTCCCTCACCGAGTCCAATAACTAAAGGTGCGTTCTTGCGAGCAGCCAGAATCAGATCCGGGAAGTCTTCGTGAATTACAAGAATGGTAAATGCTCCGTGCAAGCGGTTTACAACCTTGCCGAAGGCGGACACTAGATCTTTAGACGCTTCATACTCTTTAGCAATCAGGTGAGCTGCAACTTCGGAGTCAGTTTCGCTGGCAAATGAGGTTCCGGCATCCAGTAGTTCCTGCTTGAGCTCGGAGAAGTTCTCGATGATGCCGTTATGAATAAGGGCAAGTTTGCTTGATGGTCCACCAAGATGAGGGTGGGCGTTTTGATCGGTCGGCGCACCGTGGGTTGCCCAACGGGTGTGACCAATTCCGATTCTTGAATCGGCTATTGGGTGAGCTTTGATGTCGGCAACTAGGTTGTCGAGTTTTCCGGCTTTTTTACGTGTGGCCAGCTGGCCTTGACTGATAACTGAGATGCCCGCTGAGTCGTAGCCTCGATACTCTAGACGACGCAAACCACCCAAGAGAACTTCCTGGGTTGATTTAGGTCCTACGTAGCCAACGATTCCGCACACCCTACTAATTTACGGCAGAATGGCTAGTTGTGAACTCTTCCGGCTCCGCTGCCAGCAAACAAAGCGTTAACCCCACGCCTTTTGTTGAGATTTCGCGTGCCGACTGGGCCGAACTCGGCAACGCAACCGAAGCCCCCCTCACCGAAGCTGAGATATCTCAGATTCGAGGTCTAGGAGATTTTCTGGACATAAAAGAGGTCAAAGAGGTCTACCTTCCTCTCTCACGTTTTCTAAACATCTACGTATCTGAGTATTCAAAACTGCACCGAGCCACCAGCGACTTCCTGGGAGAACGAAGTGCCAAGGTGCCGTTCATTATTGGAATTGCTGGCTCGGTCGCCGTTGGTAAATCAACAGTTTCCAGATTGCTTCGTGAACTACTTGCCCGCTGGGAGGGAACTCCAAAGGTAGCTCTGATTACTACCGATGGTTTCTTGTACCCAAATGCTGAATTAGAAAAACGCTCTCTTATGCACCGCAAAGGTTTTCCGGAATCCTATGACCGTCTCGCCCTGCTGAACTTTGTGGCGGATATCAAAAGTGGGAAAGAAAATGTCAAAGCCCCGGTCTATTCGCATCTGACCTACGACCTTGTACCTGGAAAATTCGAGAACGTTAGCTCACCGGATGTTGTGATCATCGAGGGGCTCAATGTGCTGCAGTCCCCGGGAGCCGATCAAGAAACAACACTGAGCGATTACTTTGACTTCAAAATCTACGTGGATGCCGAAACCAAGAACATCTCTAAGTGGTTTCTAAACCGCTTTTATGAGCTTCGGGAATCGGCATTCACAAACCCAGAAAGCTACTTCCACCGCTATGCCGAGATGCCAATTGAAAAAGCTCTTGAGCGAGCCAATGAAATCTGGGACACCATCAACTTGCCAAATCTGATCGAAAACATTTTGCCGACTCGTTCCAGGGCAACCCTGGTATTGCGAAAGGGCGATCAGCACGCCGTCGAAAGCGTTTTGCTAAGAAAGCTTTAGTTCGCGCTCAACCACACGTGCAATGCGCTCGGCCCAGCTCTGAGCAGCGCCTGACTCTGAAGCTTCAACCATTACCCTCACCAGGGCCTCAGTTCCAGAAGCCCTGAGAAGAACTCGACCGTTATCGCCAAGCTCGCTCTCGGCTTCCTTCACTACTTTTTGTAATTCGGGGTTTGAATCAACGCCGTCTTTGTTGACGCCTGAAACGTTGATTAGTACCTGCGGATAAACCTTCATCGCCGAAGCCAGTTCTTTCAAGCTCTTGCCGGTGGAAGCCATTTGGGCTCCAAGTTGCAGGCCAGTCAAGATTCCATCGCCGGTGGTAGCAAAGCGGGAGAAGATCAGGTGTCCAGATTGCTCGCCGCCGAGGGTGTAGCCACCCTCACGAATTTGCTCGAGTACGTAGCGGTCGCCAACTTTGGTTTCGATCATTTCGATACCGGCTTGCTTCATCGCAATACGAAGACCTAAATTGCTCATCACGGTTGCAACCAGTGTGTTGCGTGCAAGATCACCGCGGTCTTTGGCAGCCAGTGCCAAAATTGCCATGATCTGATCGCCATCGACAATTGCGCCGGTGTGATCAACAGCAAGGGTTCGATCGGCATCGCCATCGTGGGCAATTCCCATATCAGCCTTGTGTTCTAGAACTGCAGCCTGCAGCGCGCTTAGATGAGTCGATCCGCAACCAAGGTTGATGTTGTGTCCATCTGGATCGTTTCCGATGACAATCACGTTGGCACCGGCATCCTTGAAAGCGGCCGGAGAAACTGCACTGGCTGCGCCGTTGGCGCAGTCAACAACAACGCTTAGACCCTTTAGTGTGTTTGGAAGTGTTCCGAGTAAGTGAACTAGGTAGCGATCCTCGGCATCGGCAAAGCGCTGCACGTGACCGATTTCAGCTCCAACTGGTGAAAGCGGAGACACATCGAGCGAAGCTTCGATTTGATCTTCGGTCTGGTCGGGAAGTTTGTGTCCACCGCGAGAGAAGAACTTAATGCCGTTATCTGGTGCGGGGTTGTGGGATGCAGAAATCATTACGCCAAAATCAGCATCGAGATCGGCGGTCAGGAATGCAACGGCTGGGGTTGGAAGTACTCCGGCATCGAATACATCTACACCGCTTGAGGAAAGCCCTGCGGAAATTGCAGCGCAAAGAAATTCACCAGAGATTCTAGGATCCCGGCCAATAACTGCTTTCGGCTTTTGTCCGCGGCTTCGGGCGTCTTCGCCTAAAACGATGGCAGCAGCTTGAGCGAGTTTGAGAGCAGATTCAGCAGTAATGTCTCGGTTAGCGAGACCTCTTACTCCGTCGGTGCCGAATAGGCGAGCCATGATAAAAAGGTTAGCGAAATCTTAGAAAGATTAACGCTTGGAGAACTGAGAAGCCTTTCGAGCCTTCTTAAGTCCAGCCTTCTTACGCTCCTTGATGCGAGAGTCGCGAGAAAGGAAACCATTCTTTTTTAGAGTCGCGCGGTTGTTGTCTTCGTCGATTAGGTTCAACGCGCGAGCGATACCTAGTCGAAGTGCGCCGGCCTGTCCTGCAGAGCCACCGCCTGAAATCTTTGCGATTACGTCGTATGCGCCAGAAAGATCTAGAACTGTGAAAGGGTCCTTCACTAGCTGCTGGTGCAACTTGTTTGGGAAGTACTCAGCTAGCTCGCGACCGTTGACTTTGATAACACCGGTACCTGGAACCATGCGAACACGCGCGATAGCTTCCTTGCGACGACCAAGTCCTGCACCAGGAACGGTCAGGGGCTTGCGAACCTTCTTGGCCTCAGTCTTTACTGAGTCAGCTGGAGATTCGGTCGAGTAGCTAGAAACTGCTGCTTCGGTTTCGGTCTTTGGCAAGGTATTCCTCTAGTTTCTTTATTTGCGCCAGTTGTTACTGGGCTACCTGATCAATTACAAATTTGGTTGGCTTCTGGCTTGCGTGTGGGTGTTCTGCACCCTTGTATACCTTTAGCTTTGCAAGCTGGTCGCGACCTAGAGAATTCTTTGGAATCATTCCGCGGATGGCTTTTTCAACTGCCTTCTCTGGGGACTTCTCTAGTAGCTCTGCGTAAGTAGTAGCGGTTAGTCCACCTGGGTAACCGGAGTGACGGTAAGCCTTCTTCTGCAAAAGCTTTGAACCGGTAAGTGCAACCTTCTCAGCGTTGACGATAATCACGAAGTCACCGTTGTCCATGTGAGGAGCAAAGGTTGGCTTGTGCTTGCCGCGTAGCAGCGTTGCTGCCTGGGTTGCCAAACGGCCTAGGACTACATCGGTGGCGTCAATGACTAACCACTTGTTATCTAGCTCGTGAGCCTTTGGTGAATACGTACGCACGCTAATTTGCCTTACTTTTTCTTTAGTCGAATGTGTTCAACCAGAATCTGAACCCTGGAATCTAGGGGCCCTAGGACCCGCAACAGATTCCAAGTTTAGCCCCTGCCAGGCGGTACGGTCAAACCCTAATTTTCGTCCAGAGACCGCAATTTACGGGCTTTTTCGGCCTGTTCGGCCAGCTTTGAATCCCTCGGATAGCCCACCTCAATCAAGCTCAAGCCACGCCCCCCAAGGACCTTGAATGACCCTGTCCGGTTAGCAGAAATAAGTCGATCTTTGACGTCCTGAATACTGGCTCGACCCCTAGCCACGGCAACTAGTGCTCCGGTTAGAGAGCGGACCATGTTGTGGCAAAAGGCATCGCCCTTCAGTTCAATCTCGACGATGTTGCCTGCCTTGCGGTTTCTTGTAATTCGGATGTATCTCAAGTTTCGAATGGTAGTTGCTCCGGCTCGAGGTTTGCAGAAAGCCCCAAAATCATGCAAGCCCACCATTTGCTTGGCAGCTTGACGCATCAGCTTTAGATCAAGATCGACTTTGAGCTTCAATACGTACCGAACTTCCAGCGGATCCAAAAAGCTAGCGTGATCGGCGATTTTGTAGCGATAGCGGCGGTAAATAGCCGAGTACCTGGCATCAAAACCGGCTGGGGCTTTTTCAAAGCTGAACAGTCGAATATCCTGAGGAAGCGCGGTATTGACTCGGCTGGCAACATCCGGGTTTCTGCCGATGCGCTTTAGCTGGGTTGGAGATAAATCAATGTGAACCACCTGGTGCTGGGCGTGAACACCCGCATCGGTTCGACCGGCAACCCGCATCGCAAAGTCCTTATTGTCCTTGCCGAAGATAACCTCTAAGGCTTTTACTAGCTCGGACTGAACAGTTCGAAGGCCAGGCTGTTTGGCAAAGCCCGCGAAGTCGGTTCCGTCGTAGCCGAAGTCGATCCGGTAACGACTAAACCCGTCGACCTTTTGGTCAACGGGCTTTGTCATTGCTCGGTACTACTTGCTCTCTTCTTCAGAAGCAGGTGCTTCTTCGGCGACAGCAACAGCCTCAGGAGCCTCTTCGGCTGCTGGTGCTTCTGCTACTGCCTCGGTTGCTTCAGCTTCGGCAACTGGTGCCTCAGCCGGTGCTTCGACAACAGCTTCAGGTGCTGCAGTTTCAACTGCAACTTCTTCAACCGGTGTCTCTACTACTGCTTCCTCGAGCGGAGCTGCAGCCTTAGGCGCTGCCTTAACAGCGTTTTCGAGCTTTGGCTTTTTGTTCATCTTCTTGGCCTGGACTGGGTCCAACACCAATTCGACAACCGCCATTGGAGCGTTGTCACCCTTGCGGAAACCAAGCTTGGTTATGCGGGTATACCCGCCCTGGCGTTCTGCTACTAAGGGTGCGATGTTCACGAAAAGCTCGTGAACTACGTTTTTGTCAGTAATCGACTGCATTACTCGACGACGAGAGTGCAGGTCACCGCGCTTTGCGAAGGTTACTAGACGCTCGGCAACTGGACGAAGGCGCTTTGCCTTGGTCTCGGTTGTGGTGATCGACTTGTTGATGAACAGCGAACGAGCCATGTTGTTAAGCAGCATGCGCTCATGGGCTGGTCCGCCACCGAGACGTGGGCCCTTGGTTGGGGTAGGCATTTTGTTTCTCCTCTAGTATTTCTTGGGACTCAGGTACTAGACCTGGTCGTCCTCTTCTTCGTAAGTTGAGCTGAAGTAAGCTGCGTCAAAGCCAGGTGCTGACTCCTTGAAGCTCAAGCCCATGGAAACCAACTTGTCGCGAACTTCGTCGACTGACTTGGATCCGAAGTTTCTGATGTTCATAAGCTGCTCTTCGGTTAGCCCGATTAGCTCGGCAACAGTGTTGATGCCTTCGCGCTTTAGGCAGTTGTAAGAACGGACGGTTAGGTCTAGCTCCTCGATTGGAAGTGCTAGCTCTGGAGAAAGTGCAGCCTCAACAGGGGCTGGGCCAATCTCGATACCCTCGGCTGCTTCGTTTAGCTCGCGAGCTAGACCGAATAGTTCAACCAGGGTTGAACCAGCTGATGCAACTGCATCGCGCGGGCTCATTGAAGACTTGGTCTCAACATCAACAATTAGCTTGTCGAAGTTGGTGAACTCTCCCGCACGGGTAGCCTCAACGCGGTAAGACACCTTTAGTACTGGTGAGTAGATTGAGTCGATTGGGATAACACCTGGGTCGGAGTCTGGGTTTCTGTTCTGGGAAGCCTGAACGTAGCCACGGCCACGCTCAATGATTAGCTCAACTTCGAACTTGCCCTTACCGGTAAGTGTTGCAATCACTAGCTCTGGGTTGTGGATCTGAACACCGGCAGGAGCCTGGATGTCAGCTGCTGTGACCACTCCGGCGGTTGCCTTCTTTAGGTGAGCAACAACTGGAGCGTCGTTCTCAGACGAGACAACTAGTTCCTTGATGTTCAAGATGATCTCGGTTACGTCTTCCTTGACTGCATCAACAGTTGAGAACTCATGGCTAACGCCATCAATTCTGATGTTGGTAACAGCTGCTCCCGGGATAGATGAGAGCAAGGTGCGACGTAGTGAGTTTCCAAGGGTGTAACCGAAACCTGGCTCTAGGGGCTCAAGAGCAAACCTGGAGCGGCTCGGAGAAAGCACTTCTTCGTTTAGTGTGGGGCGCTGAGCAATTAGCACTTGCGTTGGTTCCTTTCAGCTGAGCATCCGCTATTTGACGCTCATTTGTTTAGGCTGCCAAGTGGCCACTTGGCAGTTTGTTGCTATGGAAGTAAAGCTTTTGAATAATTAGACGCGGCGGCGCTTTGGAGGGCGGCAACCGTTGTGAGCTTGTGGGGTCACATCGGAAATTGAGCCAACCTCTAGTCCTGCTGCCTGAAGTGAACGGATTGCTGTCTCGCGACCAGAACCTGGTCCCTTAACGAATACGTCAACTTTCTTAAGTCCGTGCTCCTGAGCCTTCTTGGCTGCAGATTCTGCTGCCAGCTGAGCTGCGAAAGGAGTTGACTTACGTGAACCCTTGAAACCAACATCACCTGATGATGACCAGGAGATAACTGCACCAGATGGGTCAGTGATCGAGATGATGGTGTTGTTGAAAGTCGACTTGATGTGAGCTTGTCCAACTGGAACGCTCTTTTTCTCTTTACGACGAGGCTTACGGGCTGCGCCCTTTGCCGGGGTCTTGGTTGCGGTCTTTGCCGCGGTCTTCGCTGCTGCCATGATTTTCTCCTAAGTCCTAATCCGACCCGCTTAGCGAGCGGCCTTCTTCTTGCCGGCTACGGTGCGCTTTGGACCCTTACGAGTACGAGCGTTAGTCTTGGTTCTTTGACCGTGGACTGGAAGTCCCTTACGGTGACGGATTCCCTGGTAGCTACCAATCTCAACCTTGCGGCGGATATCTGCGGCTACGTCACGACGTAGCTCACCTTCGGTTTTGTAGGTACCTTCGATGTGATCACGAAGTGCAACAAGCTGCTCGTCAGATAGATCCTTGACGCGGATGTTCTTGTCGATCTTGGTGTCTTCTAGTGTCTTGATCGAACGAGTGCGACCAATTCCGTAGATGTAGGTTAGGGCGATTTCAACACGCTTGTCGCGTGGAATGTCAACGCCGGCAATTCTTGCCATTTGGATTACTCCTGTTTGTTTAGAAGGTCTGTAGCTTCCCGCCCTAAGTTTCTTTAGGCTCCGGCCTTCTCCGGAGGTACCAGCTATTTCTAACTGTTTGGAAAACTATTGAAGATATTCAGTTGTGGTGTTGCGGGTGGTGCTTAGCCCTGGCGCTGTTTGTGGCGCGGGTTATCGCAGATGATCATGACGCGACCGTGGCGACGAATAACCTTGCACTTGTCGCAGATCTTCTTGACGCTTGGGTTAACCTTCATGTCTCTTACTTTTCTTCAGGGCTTTTTACAAAACCGATTTACTTGTAGCGATAAATGATTCGACCTCTGGTGAGGTCGTAAGTGCTTAGTTCAACAATGACCTTGTCCTCAGGAAGAATACGAATGTAGTGCTGTCGCATTTTTCCGGAGATGTGCGCTAAGACTTTGTGTCCGTTGGTCAACTCGACTCGAAACATTGCGTTCGGTAGAGCTTCAACCACCGAGCCCTCAATCTCAATGACGCCGTCTTTGTTGGCCATAGCCTCACTTATCTAATTCGTTGGATTGGTAGCGCTCCAAATCAGGTCATTTTGTTGACCAGGATTTTGGAGGAAACACCAGTCTCCGAGTCTATCCAAAACCCATCTACTTGGCTAGTCCAGTATTTCTAGCCCGAAAAGGCCCTGATTATCAAGGCGGCGGCGAGCCCAAACAGCAGAATCGAGAATATCCGCTGTACCACTGACCTGTTCATTAGCGTGCTGAAGTGCGATCCAAGGAGGCTTCCCACTAGTGCTGAGGCAACGATGACCCCGGTTCCGACCCATTGATCGGTGGAAAAATCCACTCCCTGGGCTACCCGGAACAGGATCGAGGCTAGGGCATTGAAAACAACCACAATCAGTGACGTGGTGACTGCCTTGGTGAATCCCATCCCGTATATCAGTATCAGGCTGGGAACCAGCAGGTAGCCGCCGCCAATACCGGTAAGGCCAGTCATAAAGCCCACAAAAACAAAAGCAATTGCTCCAAGCCACTGTTGATTCCGGACTGCGACTTTCATTCCCGTCCCGCCAAAGCCATTCCAGGCCAGAAATCCAGCCCCCACCAACAAGCAGGCCAGAAATATCTTGGCTTGCTCGTTGGAAATTGCGTGACTAGTGAATACCCCTAGAGGTGTGCCAAGAGTGCCAAGGGCAACAGCCCAGACAATCAACCTGAGTGATACATCTTTTTTATCCCGCAGTACCAGCGCCCCTATAGAAGAAGTCAAAACAATAAACAAAGCGCTGGTGGACGCATCATAGAAGCTGAATCCGCCAACAAGGATCAACAGTGGGGTTCCTAGAAGTGAACCTCCTGAACCAACCAAACCCAAAAGAATTCCAATTAGCACACCAATGGGGATAGCAATAAGTAGCATCAAGCACCCGCTATTGGGGCAATACCCTCTTCGGTCAGATTAATCAGTTCGTGAGTAAGTCTTTCGTAAGCTTCGCTGCGCTCGGTTGTGGCATCTGCATAAATGTTTGCGAGGTCGCCTTGATCTTGACTTCGATCGTAAAGTTCGGCCTGATCAGTGCCTCCGTAAACGGTAAACCGGTAATCTTCCGTCACCAGTGTTCGAATCTTTACCGGTCCAGGAAGTCCCTCAATTCCAAAAGGCTGATCTTCTTCAATCACTAGGGCAGTTCGCCAGCTGGTGTGGTCAGAAAGCAAATCTCGTCCCTGGATGCCTCGATACTTTTCCGCCGAAGCCAACTCAATAACAGTCGGAGCGATATCCACACTGGAAACCAATCTGGTGTCCTTCTGAGGTTCAATGCCAGGGCCCGTGATAATCAGAGGCACACGTGTCACTGCATCAAAATGAACGAAGTGCTTGAGCATGAGACCGTGCTCGCCCATTAGATCGCCATGATCACCCGAGAAAATCACGTAGGTGTCATCACCTTTCCCAGAAGCCTCAAGGGAGGAGAGTATCTCTCCGAGCGCATTGTCCATGAACTCGATTTGAGCAAATTGAGCCTTCAAGACATCTTCCATCTGATTCTGGGTTGGGGCCCAGGTCATAGTCGAATCAATGTTCTGCTTACCTGATGCGCCATACATCGCCTCGATGTGAGCTGGGGAGTTTGAAGCGTGACTGAAGAAATTGGCAGGAATTTCCACATCGCTCTGCCGCCATTTGTCGAACCAGCTCTTTGGCGGAGCAAAAGGATGGTGAGGGTCAGGAAATGAAATGAAGAACAAAAATGGATCAGTTTCGTTCTTTAGCTCAGTAAGTCGTTCGCGGAACTTTTCTACGATGAATGCATTCGGGTGAAGCTCTGCTGGTACTTCGCTGATGTAAACATCTTCAACCGTTTCACTGCGCTCAGTGGAATTTTTCCAACCGGCAAGATCATCTAAGCTGACGCCTTTGGACCTGGCCCAATGGTGAAAATGTCCCGACGGATTATCGCCATGACCGACAACTAGGTCAACGTGGTCGTAGCCGTAATAGTCCTTAGGCATTGATAAGTATTCTTTGCGATGCCTGGCGGCATCTTCCCATGATTGCCAATCCCCTTCACCTCGGGTAATAGAATCTCGAATCTTTTCAAGAACCTCGGGATTTCTCAATCGCATTTCATCGATTTGGTAATCTTCCCAAGCCCAACCCATGCTTTGGTGGTGGAGCTTTCCGATGGCGTAGTTTTTGTATCCACTTCGACGCAGTGTTCGCATGAAGGTTTCGGCATTCTGATCAAAGGTGACTCCATTGGTTCTAGTTCCGTGAACAGAAGGCCAACGTCCGGTGGCAATTGATGCTCGGTTTGGCATACAGGTCGGATTAGCGGAGTAGGCGTTTGTAAACATCACGCCTTTTTTTGCTAGCTTGTCGATGTTAGGAGTATTGACCTTGAATGGACCATCAGCGTACGAGAACATGTCATGCCTGAATTGATCAGCGATGATGACAATGATGTTAGGTCTTTTCTCAGCCATGATCTCAAATACCTCCGTGCACTAGCTTGCCACCAACAAACACTGCCCGTGGCTTTGCTTTTGTGACCTGCCAGGGGTCGCCATCCCAGTCCACCAAACGGTCTAAAACTACAAAATCGGCTACCTTCCCAGGTGTCATTGATCCCCTCCACTGTTCGGAGTGGCTTTGATAAGCAGCGGTGGTGGTCAGCGCATGCATCGCTTCCAGCGCACTCAAGCCCTGGCCATCATCAAAATCAGGCTCGGTGATGAATCCTCTATCTACCGCAGATGCGAAAATCACTCTCCAATCAGCTGGAGTTACCGGAGCATCGCTAGATAGGGCCAGATTGATTCCAGCCTCTTTCATTTCTCTTAGTCGAAGCCTTCGCATAGTTCTTTCTCGGCCAATTATTGGCTCGACAGCCCGTCCAACCATGCGACGGATACCTGGTTGAACGTTGACACAAACCCCAGAATTTCCAAGTCGAATCATATCCTCAGACTTCACTAGATCTGCATGAATCACGTAGTTTCTAAGCTTGCTTGCTGCAGGGTTTTGCTCAGCTGCATCGGCTATGGCAGAGATGGTCTCATCCCCCGTTGCGTGGATGCCTACCTGCCAACCCTGGGTTGTGGCGTGAGCGTAAATAGAGTTCAGAGTTTCAACCTGCTCTTTCTCGTCACTGCCTGCCAGGGTAAGAGATCCATGGGTGTGGGTATCGTAGGGTTCACTCATCCAAGAAGTCCGGCTCCTTGGTATACCGTCTGCAAAAACTTTGAGCTGAGAGACGGTGACTTGATAACCCCTTGACCGTATCTCTGGTGGACCAAACGCCTTTAGGCCTGCTGCGACATCTGCTAACGAGGTTCCGCCAAGCCCGCCAAAAAGCAACATGACCTCAATCCTCATATTCAATTCCGAATCTTTGGCTAATTGCTTATAGACATCAATTACCTCGAGTGATGCGGTTCCATCATCAAGCGATGCTGCCCCAGGACCAAGGCCTGGGTCTGTATAAGAGGTAATGCCATTTGCTAGCAAGATATCCCTTGCCCGAATCACAGCATTTGTCAGCTCGCTACGAGAGGGCCGAGGCATAACTTGAGTGACTAGTTTTACTGCTGACTCGAGCAGTAAGCCAGTTGGTTCTCCGAGACTGTTTCGAACAATTTGACCCCCGGTAGGGTCTTCGGTGTTGGCGGTAATGCCAGCGGCATCTAAAGCTTTCTTGTTGCACCAAGCCTGATGGCCACTGAAGTCGGTCAAGATTATTGGTTCATTGATTTGAGCGCCTTCAAGTTCGGTATAGGTCAAGGTAGCTTTTGGACCTGTTCCCTCAATAAGTCCACTAACCCAGCCAAAACCTCTTACCCAGCCTGGGTTCAAACTTGCATGTTCTTTAAGTTTGCGATGAATGGTAGCCAGGTCAGCACAGTGTTCAGGGGATATGTTTGCACCCGAAAGCTGCCGTCCAAGCATGTACCCGTGCAGGTGTGAGTCCTCAATACCGGGAATAACTGTTGCGCCCTTGCAGTCAATAACTTGCGATTGGCTTGTGACAAGATTTTGTAATTCCGACCAGCTGCCAACGGCAGTTATGTCTTGCCCGTCAATGGCAAAGGCATCGGAGTGCTGGTCGAAAGGTTTTAGTGAAGCGTTTTTGAAGACTTTGATTTCGGCGCTCATCCTATTGAAGGCCTCTTACCTGAGCGTAAATCTTGGTCCGAAGTTCAGCGAACTCCTCCCTTCCTCTACTCGCGACTTGATTGCGAGGATAAGGAAGGTCTACTTTGACGATTTCCTTCACGTTTGCTGGCGAACCGTATAACACGACCACTTTGTCGCTGAGATAAACGGCTTCATCAATATCGTGGGTGACCATTGCTGTGGTGATCTTGAAATCATCTCGAACCTTCAAAACCAAATCCTCGAGGTCAAAGCGGGTTTGTGCATCTACGGAAGCAAAGGGCTCATCCATAATCAATAGCTGCGGCCGAACTGCAATTGCTCGCGCAATTGCAACTCGCTGCTGCATTCCACCAGATAGCTGCCACGGGTAATTCTTCTGGTTTCCACTAAGTCCAACTTCATTCAGAACCGACTCGATGGTTTCAGAAATCTCTGCTTTAGTTAGCCCAAGCCTTTTTAGGGGTAGAGAGATATTCTTCTCCACGCTTAGCCAAGGCATCAATGACCTGGTGTAATCCTGCAGCACCACAGCCAAGCCAGGGGGCGGAGAAGTAACTACTTCTCCATTAATACGGATCACGCCCGAGGTAGGTTTCATCAGCCCGGTGAGAAGTCTCAGCAAAGTAGTCTTGCCAACTCCAGATGGGCCAACGATAGAAGCAAATTCACCCTCTAGTAGAGAGAAGCTAATGTCGTTTAGAACGTGCTTGATTCCCGTAGGGGTCTGGTAGTCCATTACTACCGATTCCGCTGAGACAATTACTTTTCCTGTTGACACTTGTGACTCCCTAACTAAGTTTCTTTGAAGCCAAATACCATCGAAGAGCACGGCGCTCCACGAGATTGAAAACCAAGTTCACCAAATAGCCCAGAATTCCCATGAGAATAACGCCTGTCCAAGCATCGGTGATCATGAATGTATCTGTAGCGATAAGAGTAAAAGCACCAATGCCGAATCCTGAGCCCAGTAGCTCTGATGCGATTGTGACCACGAAGGCTACCTGCAGGGAAACCTGTATGCCCGAGAAGATGATTGGTCCTGCCGCGGGAATCCTTACCCGCACAAGGGTCTGAAATGGAGTCAACCTAAAAACTTTGGCAGTATCAAGCAGAGTTGGGTTGTTGGAATGCATACCTTGAATCACCGCGAGCATGGTTGGGAAAATAGCCGAAAAGGCAATGGCAGCCATTCGCATTTCATAATTGAGTCCAAAAATCATTATGAAAATAGGTACGGTTGCCACTGGAGGAATCGACCGAATAAAGTCCACGGAAGGCTCGATATAGCGCGCAAGCCCTTGGTTGGTCCCGATTATGACACCGCCAACAAGTCCAATAAGCACCCCAACAGAAAAGCCAGAGAAAAGGTTTATCAGACTCGGTACAACATGAATGGGTACGTTATCGAAAACCCACAGAAAAACAAACTGATCCCAAATCACACTCAGCGGTGGAAAGAACGGGTCTTCGGAATTGGTGCTAAACACCCACCAGGCTGCAACTAATGAGATAGGTAGCCAAAGGGACTGGATGGCATTGATTGATAGTTTTTTGATCATCAGTCAGTCCAAAAAACTATTTTGCGCTGTAGTCGAGAATAAATCCTTGCAAGACCTAGTCCTAGGACCCCAAAGATAATCACAATGGCGAAGGTCTGATTCGGTTGCCCGGATGATTGATAAAGCAGCATCTGCTGTCCAAGACTTGGTGCCCCACCGATCAGTCCTGCAACCACTGCCACAATCATTGAAGCCGCTACTGCGATTCGAACTCCAACGGCAATAAATGGCAGGGCTCCGGGAATTCGCGCATGCCAAATTTCATCCCATTTGGTCATCCCGTAGCACCGAAGGGTGTCCAGTAGCACAGTGTCTAGATCTCGCACTCCATAGGCTGATTGAAACACCAGCATGAAAAAGTTTGCAAAGACAACTAGAAAGATTCCCATTTCGGTAGTTGGCCCAAAAACCAAGATAACGATTGGGATGATAACAATCGGGGGGATGACCTTGAAAAAATCTAAAACAGGCTTGAGGGACCTGTAAGCAAAAGGACTAAGTCCCACCAGTACTCCAGCTGGAATACCGAGCACAACAGATATTAGAAGCCCGGTAAGTGCGATGAACAGAGTTTGGCCAATCGCTAACCAGATTTCGGGAAGAACAAACAACGCCCCTAAGGCAGATATTGCATTGATCGCTGAGGGAAGGGAGCCGCCAGAAAGCGGTCCGAAGCTAGTTCCTAGCTGCCATAGCAGCATAAAACCAAGCATGGAAACCACACCAGGTAGGAATCTTCGGATAACGCTAATGGTGGCTCCCTTCACTCATCGTGATCGATTACCTAGAGAGGATCAACCCAGTTACTTTGAACTTCTTCTTCAAGAAGCCAAGTGTCTGCATCTTGTCTGCAACGCTCTGAATCTCAGCAGTTAGCACATTCGAAGGATAGTAAGTAGGGTTGGCTGCCTTTGCAACGGCGAAGGTTTGCTTCGTTAGCTTCATAGACGCCCGAACAACTGTGTTTAGAGTTTTGGCTTCCATGCCTGCTTTGTTAGCAGCGTAGATTGAAGTCTGGAAGGCCTTCACAGCAGCAGGGTTAGCCTTTGCAAACTTTTCAGTGGTTACCCAAACGCCAACTGCTCCACCCTCGGTGAAGAACTGAGTTCCAGGACCTTTCAAAGCAGCCTCTGCTGTAGCACATTCTGTGGTGAACGGTTCAACGACGAAGCCTGCAGCTATTGTTCCGTTGGATACCGATTTCTGAACTTCAGGGAAACCTAGTACTACAAAGTTGATAGTAGAAGGGTCGCCTCCAGCTTTCTTTACAGCAGCTGCGATTGTAACTTCACCCTGAGCACCTCGGGCTGGGACAGAAACTGTCTTGCCTGCAAGATCCTTCCAGGTTTTTACTGTTCCGCTTTTTGCGATACAGACACCGGTGTCATCTAGTCGCGCAGCAAATGCTTCGTCCTTCAAGGCTTCCTTGACATCAGTCTTGCGGTAACCGTCAGCAGCAGCAACAATCTTCAGCTTCATTCCACCGTTAGCAACGGAGTTAATAACTGGAATGCTCGGTGAATACATGAACTGAACAGCACCGCTGTTTAGGGCAGCTAGTCCTGGAGGTGGAGCTGGGAAGGTCACAAACTCACTTACATTAAGCGAATTAGCTTTGAAGATGCCACTGTCCTGTGCATACTGCACCGCACCCATTGAGTTAATGGCAATTATTCCCACTTTGATGTCGGTGGCTTTCGCGTGTGCTGGTCCAGCAATGGCTCCAACAAGTAGCGCACCGACAAACACAGAGGCAACGGCGGCTCTTATGTTTCTCTTGTTCATTAGTTCTCCTCATCTAGAAAGGCCGGTCGGCCTTGGGTAAGAGTATAGGTCCTTTGGTCCCTAACAAAACGGGCGGTCTGAGTTAGGCAGCTGTGCTACCAAAAGAGCTGTTCTGCGCTTGTTATGTGATTCAAGGGGCACATTTAGAGCCCTAATGCTGAAGGTCTAGCCGAGGGCGACTGGTGAAATTCCAAAGGGCTTTAGCTTCTCGAGGCCGCCATCAATCTCAGTCAAAACCCAGATGCCCGTTTCGTGAACTGCAACACTGTGCTCCCAATGTGAAGCGTCTGATGAATCCTTGCTCACAACAGTCCAACCATCGGCCAAAATCTTGGTTTTGTTGGATCCGGCTGTCACCATCGGCTCGATAGCCACCGCAAGGCCGGGTGTGACCTTTGGACCTAGATCCTTGGTCCGGAAGTGATAAACCGGTGGCTCTTCGTGCATGTTTCGACCGATGCCGTGGCCAACATAGTCTTCCAGAATCCCGTACTTTCCATTGGCATCGATGTAATCCTCGATTGCTGCACCAACTTCATTCAGGCGCTCAGCTTTTGCTAGAGCAGCAATACCTGCCCAAAGCGAACCTTCGGTAACACGAGAGAGTTCAATTCTTTGCTTCACCTTGTCAGTTTCAGGAACTGAACCATCGGCATTTGGAACGATGATGGTGATGGCGCTATCGCCATTCCACCCATCGATTTCAGCACCGCAATCAACCGAGAGAATATCTCCCGCTTCAAGGATTCTCGCCTCAGCTGGAATTCCGTGAACAACCTCGTGATTGATGGATGCGCAGATGGTGTGGTTATAGCCAGCAACAAGTTGGAAGTTGGAATGAGCGCCGAACGATTCAATTGTCTCGTTGGCAATTCGATCAAGTTCTAATGTGGACACTCCAGCAACGCAGGCAACGCGCACTGCCTGCAAAGCCCTGGCTGTGATTAGGCCAGCTTTACGCATGGCAATAAATTGCTCAGGGGTTTTAAGTTCAAAATCAGAACGGGACATTTTTATTAGCTCTGGTTCTTGGCGTTGAGGGCCTCCACGATTCTGGAAGTCACCTCATCAATTTCGCCAAGGCCATCAACCATGATCAATAGACCACGCGCTGCATACAAACTAATTAGCGGCGCGGTCTGATCTTCATAGATAGCCATGCGGTTTCTTATGACATCTTCGGTATCATCAGATCTGCCCTGATCAATTGCGCGCTTGGCCAAACGCCTAACAACCTCATCGGTGTCAGCGGTTAGCTGAATCACTGCATCAAGGGATGAATTTGTTTCTCTCAAGATGTCTTCTAGTTCGTTTACCTGATCTGCTGTTCTTGGGTAGCCATCGAGTAGGAATCCATTTACGCAGTCTGGGTTTTGCAGACGGTCGCGAACCAGCTTGTTGGTTAGATCATCTGGCACGTAAGCACCGCGGTCCATGTATGACTTAGCCTCAAGGCCAAGTGGGGTTTCGTTTTTGACGTTCGCGCGAAAGATATCCCCGGTTGAGATTGCTGGGATACCAAAGACTTCTGAAAGTTTTGAAGCCTGAGTTCCCTTGCCGGCCCCAGGTGGGCCAATCAAGAGAAGCTTCATCATTTCAGGAGACCGTCGTAGTTGCGCTGCTGCATCTGAGCGCTGATCTGCTTCACTGTCTCAAGTCCAACACCAACGATGATCAAGATAGAAGTTCCACCGAATGGGAAGTTCTGGTTGGCGCCAACAAGAGAGAAGGCAATTAGTGGAATCAAAGCAATCAAACCTAGGTAAATCGAACCTGGGAATGTCACACGAGAAATCACAAACTCCAAGAATTCAGTGGTTGGTCGTCCGGCACGAATACCAGGGATAAAGCCACCGTACTTTTTCATGTTGTCTGATACTTCTTCAGGGTTGAAGGTAATCGCTACATAGAAGTATGTGAAACCAATAATCAATAAGAAGTAAAGCGCCATGTAAAGCGGGTGATCTCCCTGAGTTAGGTAGTTAGAAACCCACTGCACCCAAGGATCAACTCTTCCTTCAGCATCTGGCTGGTTGAACTGGGCAATCAAAGCTGGAAGGTATAGCAAGCTCGAAGCAAAGATAACCGGGATAACTCCAGCCATGTTTACCTTGATTGGGATGTAGGTGGCCTGGCCACCGTAAGTTCTTCTTCCGACCATGCGCTTTGCATACTGAACCGGAACACGTCTTTGAGACTGCTCAACTAGAACAACCAAACCAACGATTCCAACTCCAACCACGATTACAACCAACAAAGTCTCGATTGAGCGAGTCTCAGCAATTGCCAAAAGTGAAGCTGGGAATGAAGATGCGATGGAAGCAAAAATCAGAAGCGACATACCGTTTCCAACACCGCGCTCGGTGATTAGCTCACCCATCCACATGATCAAACCGGTTCCGGCAGTCATGGTGATAACCATCATGGTGATTGCCAGTGGAGACGAATCAGTCAAAATCGGAAGCACACAATCTGCTCCAAACAAGGCTCCCTGACGGGCAACGGCAATCAAGGTAGTTGACTGAAGAAGACCAAGAGCGATTGTTAGGTAGCGGGTGTACTGGGTCAAAATTGCCTGACCAGACTGACCTTCTTTGTGCAGAGCCTCAAAGCGAGGGATAACAACGCGAAGTAGCTGGGTGATGATCGATGCCGTGATGTAAGGCATGATTCCAAGAGCAAAGATCGAAAGCTGAAGCAGCGCTCCACCGGAGAACAGGTTCACCAGTTCGTACAAACCAGAAGTGTTGTTGGTTTGTGCCAAACACTGCTGCACGTTGCCATAGTCAACGTAAGGAGCAGGGATGAAAGAGCCCAAGCGGAAAACAGCGACGATAGCCAGGGTGAAAAACAGCTTGCGTCTTAGATCCGGTGTGCGAAACGCACGAATCACGGCATTAATCAACTTGGGCCTCCTGGCTAAGTGCTATTTGCTAACGGAACCGCCGGCAGCCAAAATCTTTGATTTTGCCTGCTCGGAGACCTTGTCAACCTTTATATCTAGCTTAACTGAGATGTCTCCTGAGCCCAGAACCTTCACAGGCTCGTTGCTTCGTACTAGACCCTTGTTCACAAGATCAGCGATTGTTACAGCGCCACCCTGTGGGAAGTGCTCAACAAGCTTGTCTAGGTTTACAACCTGGTACTCGACTCTGAATGGGTTCTTGAAACCACGAAGCTTTGGAGTTCTCATTACTAGACGAACACCTCCACCTTCGAAGCCTGGACGAACCTGGTATCTAGCCTTAGTTCCCTTGGTTCCACGACCGGAAGTCTTACCCTTAGACGCTTCACCACGACCAACACGAATGCGGTCTTTCTTCGAGCCAGGGGCTGGACGAAGGTGGTGCAACTTCAGAATTGGAGACTTGTCTGCTGGCTCAGCCTTTTTCTTCTTTGACTTTGCCTGACGCTCAAGCTTTACAACCTTCTCGACCTTTGGCGCAGCCGCAGGCTTCTCAGTTGCTAGCTCGGTAGCTTTAGCTGCTGGCTTTTCAGCAGCAGCTTTTGCAGCAGCAGGCTTCTTCTCAGCAGCAGGCTTAGCGGCAGTCTTGGCAGCAGGCTTTTTCTCAGCAGCAGGCTTCTTCGCAGCAGCAGGCTTTGCGGCCGCTGGCTTCTTTGCTGCTGGCTTTTTTTCTTCAGCCATTAGTTGATCTCCTCGACTACTACTAGGTGGGCAACGGTCTTAACCATGCCGCGAACTACCGGTGAATCTTCTTTGACGACAATGTCGCCAATTCGCTTCAGTCCAAGACTGCGAAGAGTGTGGACCTGGTTAGGTCTCTCACTGATCTTTGACTTGATCTGGGTGACTTTTAGACGGGCAGCCATTTTCTCTAGACAGCCTTTCTTTGCTCGCGAAGTAGTCCCGCAGGAACAACTTCCTCAACCGACAAACCACGGCGAGCTGCAACTGCGGCTGGCTCTTCGAGCTGACGCAGTGCTGCAACGGTGGCGTGAACGATGTTTAGGGTGTTTGAAGATCCGAGTGACTTTGAAAGTACATCGTGGATTCCAGCACACTCCAAAACTGCGCGAACTGGACCACCGGCGATAACACCGGTACCAGCGGATGCTGGGCGAAGTAGTACTACACCGGCAGCTGCCTCACCCTGAACTGGGTGAGGAATGGTGTTTCCAACGCGAGGAACGCGGAAGAAGCTCTTCTTAGCTTCTTCAACTCCCTTAGCGATAGCTGCTGGAACTTCCTTAGCCTTGCCGTAGCCAACTCCGACCATGCCGTTGCCGTCGCCGACAACTACAAGTGCGGTGAAGCTAAAGCGGCGTCCACCCTTTACAACCTTCGAAACGCGGTTGATTGTTACAACGCGCTCCAAGAACTGGCTCTTGGTTTCTTCGCGGTCGCGACGCTCTCCACGTGGTGCACGATCTCTCGATCCACGACGAGCTTCACGCTCTGCTGGCTCAACGGCTACAGCGGTAGCAGTTGCGACACTAGCATCGGTTGTTTCCAAGTTAGTCTCCTTGTTTTCTTCGCTCATAGCTTCAGGCCTCCCTCGCGGGCTGCATCAGCAACTGCCTGAATGCGACCGGCATACTTGTTTCCTCCGCGGTCAAAGACCACTTCGGCGATACCGGCCTTCTTGGCGCGATCTGCGATGGCGGCACCAATCTTGGCTGCCTTCTCAGTCTTGTCACCCTTCAGGGTTCTGAAATCTTTTTCCATGGTTGAAGCTGACGCCAGGGTTACACCCTTGGTGTCATCAACTAGCTGGACAAGCATGTGACGAGCGGAGCGAGTGACAACCATGCGTGGACGCATCGCGTCTCCCGAGATCTTCTTGCGAATTCTTAGGTGACGACGGACACGAGCTGCTGTTGCGCTCTTTCCGCGGAGTTTAGGAATTAGACCCATGATTATTTACCACTCTTTCCGGCCTTGCGACGAACAACTTCGCCGGCGTATCGAACACCCTTGCCCTTGTATGGCTCTGGCTTACGAAGCTTGCGGATGTTGGCTGCAACTTCTCCAACGGCCTGCTTGTCAATTCCCGAAACAACAATCTTGGTGTTTCCCTCAACAGCGAATGAGATTCCTGCCGGTGGGTTCACGGTGATTGAGTGCGAGTAGCCAAGTGCAAATTCAAGTGCTTGTCCCTTAGCTGCAACACGGAAACCGGTACCAACAATCTCAAGTGCCTTTGTGTACCCCTGGGTCACTCCAATGATCTGGTTAGCAATTAGTGTGCGGGTAAGTCCGTGCAGTGAGCGAGATACTCTCTCGTCGTCTGGACGGGTCACGATTACCTGACCATCGGTCATGGCAACTGTGATTGGAGAGGCAACGGTTAGCTGCAGCTGACCCTTCGGGCCCTTTACAGATACGTCTGCTCCAGAAATGTTAACTTCGACGCCGGCTGGAACCGGGATCGGTGATTTTCCAATACGTGACATTTAGTAAACGTAGGCGATGACTTCTCCGCCTACTCCCTCCTTGGCCGCCTGACGGTCTGTAAGCAGACCTGAGGATGTTGACAAAATGGCGATACCCAATCCACCAAGAACACGAGGCAGCTCGGTTGACTTGGCGTAAACGCGAAGACCAGGCTTAGACACTCTCTTGATACCGGCGATTGATCGCTCGCGGTTAGGTCCGTACTTCAGGTCGATAGTTAGCGTCTTGCCAACTTCGGCATCAGCGACTGTGTAATTTTTGATGTAACCCTCTTTCTTGAGGATTTCAGCAATCTGACCCTTTAGCTTGCTGTACGGCAAGCTAGCACTCTCGTGGTGGGCAGAGTTTGCATTACGCAGCCGGGTCAGAAAATCTGCGACCGGATCTGTCATTGTCATAGTGTTTGTGCCTTCCTCGGTGGTTTCCCTTTATGGGACCTATCCGATTAGTTGTTTGGTTTCTTGAATGGGAAGCCAAGCGCTGTTAGTAGCGCAAGGCCCTCTTCGTTGGTTCTAGCGGTTGTAACGATGGTGATGTCCATGCCGCGTACGCGATCGATGTCATCCTGAGAAATTTCGTGGAACACGTTCTGCTCAGTTAGTCCGAAGGTGTAGTTTCCCTTGCCATCGAACTGCTTTGAGCTAAGACCGCGGAAGTCACGAATACGAGGAAGAGCTAGGTTTAGCAATCTGTCTAGAAACTCCCACATGCGATCGCCGCGAAGGGTCACGTGACAACCAATTGCCTGTCCCTCACGAAGCTTGAACTGCGCGATTGACTTGGTGGCTAGGTTGATCTTTGGCTTCTGACCGGTGATTGCAGTCATTTCCTTTACTGCACCATCGATTAGCTTGCCATCCTTGGCAGCTTCACCAACACCCATGTTCACAACGATCTTGGTAAGACCTGGAACCTGGTGGATGTTCTTGAAACCAAAGTCCTTCATAAGCTCGGCCTTGATCTCGGCGCGGTAGCGCTTCTGAAGCCTTGGCACGATACGCACGTATGGCTTCTTCTCAGCCTTTGCCTTCTCGGCCTTAGCTGGCTTCTCTGCAGCTACCTCTGCAACAACTTCAGTTGCTACTGCTTCGGTAGTTTCTGCATCCACTGCTGTGTCTTTTTCGTCAGCCATTAGATTTCCTTACCTGACTTAACCGCAATGCGGGTACGAACGGTCTTGGACTTGCCACCCTTGGTGACTGTCTCGATCTTCGTTCCGATGCGAGTTGGCTTCTTGGTGCTTGGGTCAATTAGAGCCACGTTCGATAGGTGAACTGAAGCTTCTTGGGTCTCGATACCACCGGTACGGGCACCCTTATCGGTCTGACCGACTTTGTTGTGACGCTTGATCATGTTGATGCCCTCAACGATGACGCGGTTTTTCTCAAAGTCAACTGCCAATACCTTGCCCTGCTTGCCGCGGTCTCCGCCGCGTTCCTGCTTGGCTCCGGTAATGACCTGAACGGTGTCGCCCTTTTTGATTCTCGGCATGATTAGATAACCTCCGGTGCAAGTGAAATGATCTTCATGAACTTCTTGTCGCGAAGCTCACGACCAACTGGGCCAAAGATACGGGTTCCGCGAGGCTCGCCATCGGCCTTTACGATCACCGCTGCGTTCTCATCGAACTTGATGTAGGAACCGTCTGCACGACGGGTCTCCTTCACGGTACGAACGATAACCGCCTTGACTACTTCACCCTTCTTGACGTTTCCGCCAGGGATCGCGTCTTTCACGGATGCCACAATCAAGTCGCCGATACCTGCATAACGACGGCCTGAGCCACCGAGGATGCGGATTGCTAGCAACTCCTTGGCACCCGAGTTGTCGGCCACCTTGAGTCTAGATTCCTGCTGAATCACTTCATACTCCTTGTTAGTTGGTCAAAACCTTCCATAGGAAGGTCTTGCCCGTTGGGCGTTACTTAGCTTTTTCGACGATCTCTACGAGACGCCAATTCTTGGTAGCTGACAGAGGACGGGTCTCGCTGATAACAACGAGGTCTCCAATGCCGGCTGAGTTTGACTCATCGTGAGCCTTAACCTTCTTTGACTGGGTGACAACCTTGCCGTAAAGCGGGTGCTTTACGCGGTCCTCAAGCAGTACAACGATGGTCTTGTTCATCTTGTCGCTGACTACGTAGCCACGACGAGACTTGCGGTAACCGCGAGCTTCAGTATCAGCAGCGTTCTTGGTCTCAGCCATTACTTGCTCTCCTTAGTTTTGGTCTTTGCAACTGGTGCGTCAGCTTCTGCTACGGCTGGCTTCTCAGCTTTTTTTGCCTTCACAGGAGCTGGTGCACTAACGGCTGGGATAGCCCTGATGCCAAGCTCACGCTCACGAATGATGGTGTAGATGCGGGCGATGTCGCGCTTTACTGCGCGCAATCTTCCGTGTGATTCAAGCTGACCGGTTGCGGACTGGAAGCGAAGGTTGAATAGTTCTTCCTTAGCCTTCTTTAGTTCTTCAACTAGAAGCGAGTCCTCAATCTTGTCGAGGTTGTCAACGATTAGTTCCTTAGATCCGATTGGCATTATGCGTCACCCTCCACACGCTTGATGATGCGAGCCTTTAGTGGCAACTTGTGGATCGCACGATTCATGGCTTCCTTGGCAAGAGCTTCGGTCACACCAGAAACTTCGAACATCACGCGACCTGGCTTGACGTTTGCTACCCACCACTCAGGAGAACCCTTACCGGAACCCATACGAGTTTCAGCAGGCTTCTTGGTTAGTGGACGGTCTGGGAAGATGTTGATCCAAACTTTTCCACCACGCTTGATGTGACGAGTCATCGCGATACGAGCTGCCTCGATCTGACGGTTAGTCACGTACGCAGGAGTTAGAGCCTGGATACCGTATTCACCAAAGCTCACAGTGGTACCACCGGATGCAGCGCCTGAACGCTTCGGGTGGTGCTGCTTGCGGTGCTTTACTTTTCTAGGAATTAACATCTCTATGCCTCCACAGTCTCAGTTGGAGCAACTGGTGCAGCAGCAACTGGTGCAGCTGCCGGTGCTGAAGCTGATGATGGAGCTGAATCTCTAGGTCCACCCTCGCGGCGAGGACGTGCCTGCTTAGGAGCAGCTGCAGTTTCGCGAGCTAGTTCCTTAGCTGTTAGGTCACCCTTGTAGATCCAAACCTTTACACCGATGCGACCGAATGTGGTCTTAGCCTCGTAGAAACCGTAGTCGATGTTTGCGCGAAGTGTGTGTAGAGGAACTCGACCTTCACGGTAGAACTCGCTGCGGCTCATTTCTGCTCCACCCAAACGGCCGGAACACTGAACACGAATACCCTTAGCTCCCTGACGAAGCGCACCCTGCATTCCCTTGCGCATCGCGCGACGGAAAGCAACACGGCTTGCAAGCTGCTCGGCAACTCCTTGAGCAACCAGCTGGGCGTCCATTTCAGCGTTCTTGACTTCAAGAATGTTGAGCTGGATCTGCTTGTTGGTTAGCTTCTCTAGCGAAGAACGAATTGCTTCAGCTTCCTGACCACGACGACCAATAACTAGACCTGGACGAGCGGTGTGGATGTCAACGCGAACACGGTCACGAGTTCTTTCGATCTCGATGTGTGAAACACCTGCGCGGTCAAGCTTCTCAGTTAGCAGCTGACGAATACGGATGTCCTCGGTGACGTAGTCCTGGTAGCGCTGACCCTTTTTAGTGGAGTCGGCGAACCAACGTGAACGGTGGTCGGTGGTGATACCGAGTCTGAAACCGTATGGGTTTACTTTCTGACCCATTAGTTGCTCCTTGTTCCCGCGCTGGCCTTGGCACCGGCTAGCTCGTCTGGGGTGGCAACCACAATGGTGATGTGGCTGGTGCGCTTAAAGATCTTGAATGCACGGCCCTGAGCACGAGGCATAAACCTCTTCAGAGTTGTACCTTCGTCAACGAAAGCGCGGGATACGAATAGATCGTCCTCGTCAATGCTTAGGTTCTGCTTGTCAGCGATAACCTTCGCGTTTGCAACAGCTGACTGAACCAACTTGAAGATTGGGTCGGAAGCCTGCTGAGGTGCGAACTTCAAAATTGCCATTGCCTCTGATGCCTGCTTGCCGCGGATTAGGTTGACGACACGACGAGCTTTCATCGGGGTGACACGGATGTGACGCACACGTGCGACTGCTTCCATTTGTCTTACCTCTCTTTTCTCTCTAGGCGCCGCTTAAACGCGACGGCCTTTCTTGTCGTCCTTCACGTGTCCACGGAAGGTGCGGGTTGGAGCAAATTCGCCAAGCTTGTGACCAACCATGGTCTCGGTGACGAAAACTGGGATGTGCTTGCGACCATCGTGAACCGCAATGGTGTGTCCCAGCATGGCTGGAACAATCATCGAGCGGCGCGACCAGGTCTTGATCACTGTCTTGGTGCTGGCCTCGTTCTGCTTTGCAACCTTCTGGAACAGGTGCTCATCAACGAAGGGACCCTTCTTCAAACTTCTAGGCATAGTCTTTTCTTTCCCTACTAGCGCTTCTTGCCAACGGTGCGGCGACGGACGATCATCTTGTCGGATTCAAGCTTCGGCTTACGAGTTCTACCTTCTTTTTGTCCCCAAGGAGTTACTGGGTGACGTCCACCGGAAGTCTTACCTTCTCCACCACCGTGAGGGTGATCGACTGGGTTCATAACAACACCACGAACGGTTGGGCGAACACCCTTCCAACGAAGGCGACCCGCCTTACCCCAGTTGATGTTTGACTGCTCGGCGTTACCAACTTCACCAATGGAAGCGCGGCAGCGAGCATCCACGTTTCTGATTTCACCAGATGGAAGTCGAAGCTGCGCGTATGGTCCATCCTTAGCAACCAAGCGAACAGATGCTCCAGCTGAACGAGCCATCTTGGCTCCTCCGCCTGGCTTTAGCTCGATTGCGTGGATTACGGTACCAACCGGGATGTTCTTTAGCGGCAGTGCGTTACCTGGCTTGATGTCGGCTGATGGTCCCTGCTCAATGCGGTCACCCTGCTTTAGCTTGTTCGGAGCAATGATGTAGCGCTTTTCTCCGTCTGCATAGTGAAGCAGTGCAATATTCGCGGTACGGTTCGGGTCGTACTCAATGTGAGCTACCTTGGCCGGAATGCCGTCCTTGTCGTGACGACGGAAGTCGATCACGCGGTACTGGCGCTTGTGGCCTCCACCGATGTGGCGGGTAGTGATGCGCCCTGCGCTGTTACGACCACCAGTTTTGTTCAGTGGACGAAGCAAGCTCTTCTCAGGGGTGCCGCGAGTGATTTCTGCAAAGTCAGAAACCGATGCCCCACGACGACCTGGGGTGGTTGGCTTAAATTTACGAATTCCCATTTGTTTTCCTACCCCTAACCAATGCTCGAGAAGATGTCGATGGTGCCGGACTTTAGAGTGATGATGGCGCGCTTGGTGTCTTTGCGCTTACCGATTCCATATTTAGTCTTCTTCTCTTTGCCAGTACGGTTTAGCGTGTTGACGGAAGATACCTTCACTTTGAAGATGTGCTCAATGGCCTGCTTGATCTCGGTCTTGTTTGAGGCAGGGTCAACCTCGAAGGTGTACTTACCTTCGTCAATTAGGTTGTAGCTCTTCTCAGACACGATCGGACGCAAGATGACGTCGCGAGGGTTCTTGTTTAGGGCAGACATTTACTTAGCCCTCCTTCTGTGAACTAGAGGAGCGGTCCTGAGAAGCAATAAAGACCTCAAGGGCTGCCTTGGTGAACACAACATCGTCGCTTAGAAGAACGTCGTATGCGTTTACCTGGTCAACTGGAAGAACGTGGACGTCCTTCAAGTTGCGAAGTGACTTGTAGCTCAGGTCATCGCTTCTATCTAGTACTACTAGAGCGTTGCGTCCCTTGGTTAGGGTTGCGATGATTCCTGCAGCGGACTTGGTGGATGGCTTGCCATCCTTGAATAGCTCTGCAACTACGTGCAGACGACCATTGCGAGCGCGGTCAGAAAGTGCACCCTTGATCGCAGCAGCAATCATCTTCTTAGGTGTTCTCTGCTCGTAAGTTCTTGGCTTTGGACCGTGAGTGATGTAACCACCGCGCATCTGAGGAGCACGAAGTGATCCCTGACGAGCGTTTCCGGTTCCCTTCTGCTTGAAAGGCTTCTTACCGGTTCCGGAAACTTCACCGTGCTTAAGTGTTGACTGAGTTCCCTGGCGAGCAGCTGCCTGTTGGGCAACTACAACCTGGTGCATCAGTGGCACGTTGGTCTGTACGTCGAAGATTGCAGCTGGAAGTTCGGCAGAGCCTGACTTCTTACCTGCAACGTCAACGATGTCGATTGTGTTTTCAGCCATGATCCTTAGGCTCCCTTCACAGCGTTGCGAACGAAAACCAGCTGACCCTTAGGACCAGGAACTGCACCCTTGATCAAAAGAAGACCCTTTTCGGCGTCTACGGAGTGAAGCTTTAGGTTCAATGTGGTGACGCGGTCAGTACCCATGCGTCCAGCCATACGAGTTCCCTTGAATACGCGACCTGGGGTCGAGCTTGCACCAATGGAACCTGGCTTGCGGTGGTTTCTGTGCTGACCGTGAGAAGCACCAACACCATGGAAACCATGACGCTTCATATGTCCTGCGAAACCCTTGCCCTTTGAGGTTCCAACTACGTCAAGCATCTGACCTACTTCGAATACCTCAACACCAAGTTCTTGACCAACTGAGTAAGTGTCAGCATCGTTGGTGCGGATCTCAGCGATGTAACGGCGAGGAGCAACTGAAGCCTTAACAAACTGACCAGCGTCAGGCTTGTTTACCTTGCGAGGCTCGATTGCTCCGTAAGCAACCTGAACGGCGGTGTAGCCGTCGGTCTCAAGATTTTTAATCTGGGTGACAACGTTTGAGCCGGCTTCAACAACGGTGACCGGAATCATTTTGTTGTTCTCGTCCCAAACCTGAGTCATGCCAAGCTTCTTGCCTAGCAGGCCCTTAACAGTTCTATTAGCGTTAGACATCTTCTTTTCCTTAGAGCTTGATCTCGATGTTGACGTCGGCAGGAAGATCAAGACGCATCAGTGAGTCAACCGCTTTAGGGGTTGGGTCAATGATGTCGATGACGCGCTTGTGTGTGCGCATCTCGAAGTGCTCGCGGCTGTCCTTGTACTTGTGAGGAGAGCGGATTACACAAACCACGTTCTTCTCGGTTGGAAGTGGTACTGGTCCAACAACAGTTGCGCCTGCACGGGTAACCGTGTCAACGATCTTGCGCGCCGACGAATCAATGACCTCGTGGTCATACGACTTCAGTCGAATGCGGATCTTCTGTGCCGCCATCTGGACTCACTTCCGTTTCGTAAATGGTTGGTTCTAAAGCTTTTATTTCCTGCATCCCACACCCGCGCTCGGGCGTGTCGAATAACGACAAACCTAAAAAACGAGTGAAGTTTTTAAGTTCTTGTTCGGTCTTCCGGGGGTCTAGTTTCCAAGTGAAACAAGGGCTCTAGACACGTTGCCGGAAGTGGATTGAGCTAGATGAGCCCAACTACTTGTGAACTTGTCAATCCTGCCACAGTGGGGCGTTTCAATGCAAGTTAAAGATCCAGGCTGGGTCTATATTTTGGCCCCCGGAGGGGCGCTTACCGGACCCCTAGAAAAACAGGGCTAAACGAGCCCGAACCAGCTTGGCAAACCTATCGACATTGCCATCTACCATTCGAAGCTCTTGCCGGTCTAAGAACATCCCCAGGCTGCCATCGGGATATTCGGCCAAAACACAGGGCTCCCTGCCAGCCGAAGCCTTGTTTTCAGCATCGGAGCGCTCGTTTAGGTGCTCTAGGGCAAAATCCAGCCCATATTCGGCCTTTAGCTCTGAGGCCAGGCGATCCCAGCTGGCTTTTCGCCGAATCGGCGAATGGGTGATATCGCACAGCTCACACTTGGCAATGCCGATCAGGTGCCCGAAGAAATACTTCAATTCACCGATAACTCCCCCGTCGGCGTTATAAACCCCGATCAGGCGAATTGGCTTTTGCTGGTCCATAAATGCTCTCAACCTAACTAGCGGGCTATTTCTTCCAGAAAACTAGAAGGCAACTTCCAGCTGGCCAAGCTTCTCGGCTCCGCCGAGGCTTGAAAAAGTCAACTTCGCAAAAAGCTCTTCGTAGACCTTTTTATCTAGCAAGTCGTTGTTCAAAAGCATCTTGATTGCTGCAAGTCCTGCCGGTCGCATGCTGCCATCGGCAACCTTGACCGCTACCCCGTGGCCAGAGGCAAGTCCGATTACGAAGACTCCCTCAGCACCGATCTTGGCAAGCATGCCCTTTTCCATTACGAGAGTGTCCGAGGCGCCATGGTCGTCAACTACCCAAGGGTTGGCAAGCATCGCATCGCGGATCTGGGTTTCGGTCTCGGCGAATTTGCCGATGGCTCTGGAAAGGCCCTGCAGGCTCATCAGGTGAAGTGGCGCTCCGCAACCATCGAAGGTAGAAAGTGGGATCTTCTCACCCGAGAATTCTTCGATTACCTCAACGATGAGTTTCTGCAGTGGGTGCTCTGGCTGAAGGTAAGTTTTGGTGTCCCAACCGTTTTTCACACAGGCTGCCAAAAATGCAGCGTGCTTGCCAGAGCAGTTAAAAGCAGCCCTGGTTTCAGCTGCTGCTTCTGCGCGAGCCTTCAAGTTTCCAGGCCATGCCACCGGACACATCAAATCTGATTCTGTAAGTCCTGCATCTTCAAGAATAGAAAGAACAATCGCGGTGTGCCCGGGAGTTCCCTGGTGTGAAGCGCTAGACATCGCAAGCTGCACACCCGAAAGATTCAAACCTGCACGTCTCATGGCCAGTGCCTGTAAGGGCTTTACCGCTGATCGCGGGTAGATAAGTTTTCTGGAGTTTCCAAGTTCTTGGATTAGCTTGCCATCAGGTCCCGTTAGGCAAACTAACCCGTGATGACGAGATTCAATGATTCCAGCCCTTGTTAGGTAAGCAAGCTGAACTGTGTCAGCTACTTGATAACCCCAGTTGGAATCGACCAATTGATTTGCTCCTAAAGAATTTGGACTGAACAAGGCACGAGTCTAAAGCAAAAACCCCAGGCCATTGGCCTGGGGTTTTACTCAAAGGGGAACGCAGTAATTTACTTCTTTTTCTTTCTTGGAGCAGCTTTTTTAGCAACCTTCTTGGCTACCTTGGTGGCTACCTTCTTGGTGGCCTTACGGACCTTGGTTGCAACTTTCTTGGTTGCCTTCACGGCAGCTTTCTTTGAAGGGGACTTAGGAGTTACCTTTTTCGCAACTTTCTTAGCAACCTTCTTTGCAACCTTAGATACCTTCTTGGTGGTCTTAGCTGCTGCCTTCTTTACAACCTTCTTAGCTACCTTTACAGATGCCTTCTTGGTTGCCTTGGCTGCTGCCTGTGCTGGAGTCATTGGCTTCTTAGCCTTTGTAGTCTTTTTCTTGGTTGAAGCCTTCTCAGCCGCTGTTTTTTTAGCTGCTGGTTTTTTTGCCGCTGGCTTCTTGGCGACGCGAGTTATAAGTGTCATCCTAAAACTCTGCCAAAGATTAGAAGGCCAAAATACCAAAAAGGGTTGTTAACAAGTGAATTCTTTTTTTACTTGGTTAACAACTTTTCATCCCTAGTTAAAGTTCAAACCCCCAAGGATTTCTCCCTGGGGGTTTGAAGTAAGTAATGAAATTACTTGGTGATCTTGGTCACAGTTCCTGCACCTACGGTACGGCCACCCTCACGGATAGCGAAACGTAGTCCCTCTTCCATGGCGATTGGCTGGATTAGCTCAACCGACATTTCAGTGGTGTCACCAGGCATAACCATTTCGGTTCCTGATGGCAGGGTGATAACACCGGTCACGTCAGTGGTACGGAAGTAGAACTGAGGACGGTAGTTAGCGTAGAACGGGTTGTGACGGCCACCCTCATCCTTGGAAAGGATGTAGACGTTGGCGTCAAAGTTGGTGTGAGGTGTGATCGAACCAGGCTTGCAAACAACCTGTCCGCGCTCTACATCTTCACGCTTGGTTCCACGTAGAAGTAGTCCAACGTTCTCGCCGGCCTCTGCGTAGTCAAGTAGCTTACGGAACATTTCGATACCGGTCACGGTGGTCTTCTGCTTGTCGCGGATACCAACGATCTCAACTTCGTCGTTCACGTTAACTGTTCCACGCTCGATCTTGCCGGTGATAACGGTTCCACGACCAGTGATGGTGAAAACGTCTTCTACAGGCATTAGGAACGGCTTGTCAGTTTCGCGCTTTGGCTCTGGGATTGACTCGTCGCAGGCGTTCATTAGGTCTAGAACCTTTGCGCCCCATGTTGCGTCACCCTCAAGTGCCTTTAGAGCTGAAACCTGGATTACAGGAGCCTTGTCGCCATCGAAATCGTAGCGTGAAAGAAGCTCGCGAACCTCAACCTCAACTAGCTCAAGGATCTCAGCGTCGTCAACCATGTCGGACTTGTTTAGAGCAACAACGATGTAAGGAACTCCAACCTGCTTTGCAAGAAGAACGTGCTCCTTGGTCTGAGGCATAGGACCGTCGGTTGCTGCAACTACAAGAATCGCACCATCCATCTGGGCTGCTCCGGTGATCATGTTCTTGATGTAGTCAGCGTGGCCCGGTGCGTCTACGTGTGCGTAGTGGCGCTTCTCGGTCTGATACTCAACGTGAGAGATGTTGATTGTAATTCCGCGCTGCTTCTCCTCAGGGGAGTTGTCGATCTGGTCGAACGCAGATGCGGTGTTTAGATCTGGGAACTTGTCGTGAAGCACCTTTGTGATAGCTGCAGTCAGAGTGGTCTTACCGTGGTCAACGTGACCGATAGTACCGATGTTGACGTGCGGCTTGGTGCGCTCAAATTTCGCCTTAGCCATTTTGGTCCTCCTCAGGACAGTTGTAAATCTTTAGACCTTGAGGGCCAAAGGATTTGGGGTTTACGTATTTCTTATCTTACAAGATTGGTGGGTCCCTTAACCAAGGACTTTATTCGCCCTTGTTCTTCTGGACGATCTCGTCAGCAACGGCTCTTGGGACCTCAGAATAGGCCTCAAAAGTCATCGAATAGACCGCACGGCCCGAAGTCTTCGAGCGTAGGTCACCGACGTAACCGAACATTTCAGACAGTGGAACCATGGCCGAAACCACCTTGACGCCAGAGGCATCTTCCATCGACTGAATTTGACCACGACGAGAGTTCAAGTCACCGATTACATCCCCCATGTATTCCTCTGGGGTACGTACTTCGACGGCCATCAACGGCTCGAGTAGTACAGGGTTCGCCATTCGGGAGGCCTCTCTATAGGCCATCGAACCGGCAATCTTAAACGCCATTTCTGACGAGTCAACATCGTGGTAAGCACCATCCATCAGGGTGGCCTTTACTCCAACAACCGGGTAGCCAGCCAAGGTGCCAACAAGCATGGCGTCCTTGATTCCAGCATCTACGGATGGGATGTATTCGCGAGGAATACGGCCTCCGGTGACCTCGTTGACGAATTCGTAAACCTTGTCGCCCTCGACCTCCATTGGCTCAAGCTTGATCTGGATCTTCGCGAACTGACCCGATCCACCGGTCTGCTTCTTGTGGGTGTAGTCGTAGCGCTCAACAACCTTGCGGATGGTCTCGCGGTAGGCAACCTGAGGCTTACCAACGTTTGCCTCAACCTTGAACTCGCGACGCATACGGTCAACCAGGATGTCAAGGTGAAGCTCACCCATACCGGAGATAACAGTCTGACCAGTTTCCTGATCCTGCTCTACGCGGAAGGTTGGGTCTTCTTCAGCTAGCTTCTGAATAGCAAGACCTAGCTTTTCCTGGTCGCCCTTGGTCTTTGGCTCAATAGCAACCGAGATAACAGGCTCTGGGAAAGTCATCGACTCGAGTACCACTGGGTTAGCTGGGTCACAAAGTGTGTCACCGGTTGTGGTGTCCTTTAGACCAATAGCTGCGTAGATGTGACCTGCGGTCACGCTATCTACTGGGTTTTCCTTGTTGGCGTGCATCTGGAAAAGCTTTCCGATGCGCTCTTTCTTGTCCTTGGTGGAGTTCAGTACCTGATCACCGGAAGCTGCTTTTCCTGAGTAAACGCGGATGTAAGTTAGGCGACCAAAGAATGGATGGGACATCACCTTGAATGCAAGAGCAGAAAACGGTGCGTCTGACTTAGCTTCGCGCTTGATTTCCTTGGTCTCGTCGCGGATGTCTAGACCAACAACAGCCTCAACGTCCAATGGAGTTGGCAGGTAGTCAATAACGGCATCCAGCATTGGCTGAACACCCTTGTTCTTGAATGCAGAACCACAAAGGATTGGGTAGATCTGGCTGGAAACAGTTAGCTTGCGAATTGCCTTCTTGATCTCAGCAACGCTGATCTCTTCGCCGGCGAAGAACTTCTCCATTAGAGCATCGTCAGTCTCGGCAACGGTTTCCAACAACATGTTGCGGTACTCGTCAGCCTTAGCCTGCATGTCAGCTGGAATAGCTTCGATCTCGTACTTAGCTCCAAGCTCAACTTCTCCGCGCCATACCAGTGCACGCATTTCAACTAGATCTATAACACCTTCGAAGGTGCTCTCGGCACCGATTGGAAGCTGGATAACTAGAGGTCTTGCTCCAAGGCGCTTAATGATGGTGTCTACGGTGAAGTAAAAGTCAGCACCTAGTTTGTCCATTTTATTTACAAAGCAAATGCGAGGAACGTCGTACTTGTCAGCCTGGCGCCAAACAGTTTCAGACTGTGGCTCCACACCTTCTTTACCGTCGAATACTGCAACGGCACCGTCTAGTACTCGAAGGGAACGCTCTACCTCAACGGTGAAATCAACGTGGCCCGGGGTGTCAATGATGTTGATCTGGTTGTCGTTCCAGAAACAGGTGGTCGCAGCGGAGGTAATGGTGATTCCGCGCTCCTGCTCCTGCTCCATCCAGTCCATGGTGGCTGCACCATCGTGCACCTCACCAATCTTGTGAGTGATACCGGTGTAGTACAAGATGCGCTCAGTGGTAGTTGTCTTACCAGCGTCAATGTGAGCCATGATGCCGATGTTGCGAACCTTATTCAGGTCGGTAAGCACGTCTTGTGCCACGGTTATCCTCCGAAAGTTTTATTGCTTGAAAAGCCGAGAAATTCTCTCAGCAAGGGTGCTGTATTTTCTACCAGCGGTAGTGTGCGAATGCCTTGTTGGACTCTGCCATCTTGTGAGTGTCTTCGCGACGCTTCACTGCAGCACCCAAACCATTTGAGGCATCCAAGATTTCGTTCTGTAGACGCTCTGTCATGGTCTTTTCGCGACGAGCCTTGGCGTAAGAAACCAACCAGCGCATAGCCAAAGTGTTGGCACGGTGTGCCTTTACTTCGATTGGAACCTGGTAGGTAGATCCACCAACACGACGTGAGCGAACCTCAACGGTTGGACGTACGTTATCTAGTGCCTTCTTTAGTAGCACTACTGCTTCGGTACCGGACTTCTCGTTAGCACCGTGCAATGCACCGTACACGATTGACTCGGCGATGGACTTTTTGCCATCAAGCAAAATCTTGTTTACAAGCTGAGATACAACAGGAGATCCGTAGACCGGGTCTGCAACTACTGGCTTTTTGGTAACTGGGCCTTTACGAGGCATCTTTACTTACCTTTCTTTGCGCCGTAGTGGCTGCGAGCCTGCTGGCGGTTCTTAACTGCCTGAGTATCCAAGGCACCGCGAACAATCTTGTAGCGAACACCAGGAAGATCCTTTACACGGCCACCGCGAACAAGCACCATTGAGTGCTCCTGTAGGTTGTGACCTTCGCCCGGGATGTAGGCGGTTACTTCAATACCGTTGGAGAGCTTCACACGAGCTACCTTACGAAGAGCCGAGTTCGGCTTCTTTGGAGTGGTTGTGTAAACACGAGTACACACACCGCGGCGCTGTGGGCTGGCCTTAAGCGCAGGCGTCTTGGTCTTTGAAACCTTTGCGCTGCGTCCCTTACGGACCAACTGCTGAATTGTTGGCACTACATTCTCCTTTTTGGCTTTCTCGCAAGGAAATCTCCTGCAAGAAATATTCTTTAGTTTGCTCTTTTGGCCAAAAAATGGCCTGTTGGCAAGACAAAGCGTGCCTGAAGCACGCTTCGCCCAGCCTAGCTGATTAGGCTCCTAGCGGTCAAATGGTTATTTAGACCTGCTGGGAGTCTGAATCTGCTGAATTTTCAACGGTTTCCGAAGCCAAAGCATCGTCTTCCATCGAGAAGCTAAGTGCTACTGCCGGGGCGGTTTCTGGAACCAATGCTTCGGCTCCCCACATACGGTTCGGGTAGCGCTCTTCCTTGGCCTTTTCGGTACCGTCTACCTCGATGTTGCGGTAGCCCGATAGTCCGGTTCCAGCTGGGATTAGCTTTCCAATGATGACGTTTTCCTTTAGTCCAACTAGTGGGTCAGACCTTCTATCGAGAGCAGCCTGGGTTAGAACCCTGGTTGTCTCCTGGAAGGAAGCAGCCGATAGCCATGACTGAGCAGCCAAGGAAGCACGGGTCATACCCATTACTTCCTGACGAGCTGAGGCAGGCTTCTTACCCTCGGCAACCGCTGCGCGGTTGATCTGGGTGAAGCGGTTGCGGTCGATGATTTCACCAGGAAGCATGTCAGTGTCACCGGAATCGATAACGGTGACCTTTCCAAGCATCTGACGAACAATAACCTCGAGGTGCTTATCGTGAAGAGGCACACCCTGGGATCCATAGATCGCCTGAACACCACGGATGATTTCGGCAGCAGCTTCGCGGCTTCCCTTAACCATTAGAACCTCGTGAGGAATTGGAGTTCCATCAACTAGGTAATCTCCGGCCTTGACGGCATCGCCCTTTTCGACCAGTAGGTCGTCTGGGGAAGTCACCGAGGTAATAGGTGTGTAAGGAGATAGCTTCTTGAAGGTCTTAGAAGTTGTTCTAGAGAACGAGTACTGCAAAGCAAGCGCTTCGGCTTCCTTCTCAGCAGCTTCGCCGGTTGGGCGAACGTAAACGTCGAACTTCTTAGCTCCAGATGCCGAGGCAACCTCAACGATGTCAACGGTTCCTGGCCAGAATGCCATAACGGCAACCTTTCCAGCCTGACGCCATCCAACACGAGCTTCTAGCAAGTCAGTCACACCATTTAGACCCTGGGTGATGTCGTAAGAAATCAATCGCTCAACGCGAACCTTACGTCCACCGATGGACTTCAAGATGGTCTGCTTCTTAGCACTCGATGCGGCACCTCCAGTGTGGAAGGTTCGCATTGTTAGCTGAGTACCAGGCTCACCGATTGACTGGGCGGCAATAATTCCAATTGCCTCTCCAAGCTCAACTGGGTCACCGGTAGCAAGGCTTGTTCCGTAGCACTTGGCACAAACACCGTGTACTGATTCACAAGTTAGAACAGAGCGAACTGCAACGGTCTCAAGACCTGCAGCCTTCATGGTCTCAACCAGCTTGGAATCAATTGGAGTTCCCGCCTTGACGATGGTCTTGCCATCAGCCTTGACATCGGTTGCGGTGGTACGAGCCAAGATCGATAGTTCAACTTGGTCGTCATCAAGAAGGTCCTTATCCAGTCCCTTTGTTGTTCCACAATCAAACTCGCGAACGATAACGTCCTGAGCTACGTCAACCAACCTACGGGTTAGATATCCTGCAGCAGCAGTCTTCATAGCGGTATCGGCGTTACCCTTACGAGCACCGGTTGCGTTGATGAAGTACTCGTTGGCAGTTAGTCCAAGCAAGTAGTTACCCTTGACAGGCATCGGTGCGAAGTCACCGGAAGATGTTGCAACCGGTCCTCGCATACCCATGATGGATCTAATCTGCAGCAAGTTTCCACGAGCTCCGGAAGTTACCATCTTGTAGATGGCGTTGTCTTCTGGAAGGGACTCTTCTAGCAAGGCACCGATTTCGTTGGTGCGCTTGAACCAAAGTGCTCCAAGCTCATCGCGACGCTCAAGGTCGGATTTGAGACCGTTGTCGAAAGCTTCCTGAATCTTGGTGTGCTCTTTCTCACCGTCAAGAAGGATCTTGGCGCGGGCCTTGTCGAAGGAACCAGAGGTGTCGAAGTTTGCATCAGAGATTGACATCGATACTCCCGAGCGAGTAGCCCAGTAGAAACCAAGGTCCTTGATGCGGTCAAGTGACTGTGCAACTTCAACGCGACTAACGGTGTCAACAAGGTCGGTCACAATGCGACCGATTTCCTTTTTGCCAACGCGCTTTTCCTGGTACGGGAACTCCTGAGGAAGGCTCTCGTTGAAAAGCGCTCTTCCCATGGTGGTCTCGCGAATAACTGATTCACCCTCGACGGCCTTCAATGGCAGACGAATCTTCACCTTGGCGTTTAGATCTAGGAATCCAGCATCGAAAGCAAGCTGAGCTTCGGCGATTGAACCGTAAGCAGAGCCTTCTCCCTTAGCTCCCTCTTTCAAGGTAGTCATGTGAAATAGTCCAATGATCATGTCCTGGGTTGGGGTTGCAACTGGACGACCATCGGAAGGCTTCAAGATGTTGTTTGATGCAAGCATCAAAACACGAGCTTCTGCCTGAGCCTCTACAGATAGAGGTAGGTGGACAGCCATCTGGTCACCATCGAAGTCAGCGTTGAAAGCAGCACAAACTAGCGGGTGCAGCTGGATGGCCTTACCTTCTACTAGCAGTGGCTCAAAGGCCTGGATTCCAAGGCGGTGAAGGGTCGGTGCACGGTTCAATAGAACCGGACGCTCCTTGATTACCTCTTCTAGAACTCCCCAAACCTGCGGACGAGATCTTTCAACCATGCGCTTTGCAGACTTGATGTTCTGAGCTAGACCTAGATCTACCAAGCGCTTCATTACGTAAGGCTTGAATAGTTCAAGTGCCATTAGCTTTGGTAATCCGGTCTGGTGAAGCTTTAGCTGAGGACCAACAACGATTACTGAACGACCTGAGTAGTCAACACGCTTACCCAAAAGGTTCTGACGGAAACGACCCTGCTTACCCTTCAGAAGATCTGAAAGGGATTTCAGAGCACGGTTACCGGTACCGGTAACTGCACGTCCACGACGACCGTTATCAAATAGCGCGTCAACAGCTTCCTGAAGCATGCGCTTTTCGTTGTTAAGAATTGTCTTTGGAACAGCTCCTAGGTCAACGAATCTCTTCAGGCGGTTGTTACGGTTGATAACCCTGCGGTAAAGATCATTTAGATCAGAGGTCGCAAAGCGTCCTCCATCTAGCTGAACCATTGGGCGAATCTCCGGTGGAAGTACAGGTAGCACGTCCAAAACCATTGAGGTTGGAGGAGTGTTTGACTGCATGAAGGAGTTAACAACCTTCAGACGCTTAATGGCCTGAGTCTGCTTTGAACCCTTGGTGGTTGCAATCTGCTCGCGAAGTTCAGCTGCTGCTGCAACCAGGTCAAATTCGGAAAGCACTCGCTGAACAGCCTCGGCACCAATAGATGTGTCGAAGAACTCTCCATATGAGTAGTCGAAGTGATCGAAGATCACGTCGTTCTGGATTAGGTCCCCAGCCTTTACGGTTAGGTACATTCTCCAGGCCATCTGCTCCTTCTGAAGGTTCGCAGGACGCTCGATGCGAGCGAACTCGCGAACAATCTTGTCGGTCTTCTTCTTGAACTCAGAGATCAGCTGCTTGATCTGCTTCTCTTCCGCGGCTGGGCGAACTACCGGTGAGATTTCCTCATCGTTAGCCTCTTCAGCTTCGGCCATGGCCTTCTTGTTCCAGAAACCTTCAGGGTTCTTTTCTTCCTGATCGATTAGCTGCTCAAGGCTTTTTGCGAACTGAGCATCAACCCAGGTCGGGGCTTCCCACAACTTGATCGCGTGCTGCAGGGCTAGACCCAAACCATTCAGTGCGTCGTACTCACCCTGAGCTACCGAAAGCATTTCCTGCAATCTCTCGTCAGAAAGAGTACGCATACGAGCTACGTAGTCTTCCTTAGTTAGAGCTGCGTCAAGAGTTCTGTCCTCGTGGTGAATGGACATGATTCTGTAAGCGGCAAAGTAAATGATCTTCTCAAGATCTTTTGGAGCCATGTTCAACAGGTAGCCAAGGCGGGAAGGAACACCCTTGAAGTACCAGATGTGAGTTACAGGAGCGGCAAGCTCGATGTGACCCATGCGCTCACGACGAACGGAGGACTTGGTAACTTCTACTCCACAACGCTCACAAACAATTCCCTTGAAGCGAACGCGCTTGTACTTTCCACAAGAGCATTCCCAGTCCTTGGTAGGACCGAAGATCTTCTCGCAGAACAGACCGTCCTTCTCAGGCTTGAGAGTTCTGTAGTTGATGGTCTCAGGCTTCTTAACTTCACCGTGTGACCAAGAGCGGATATCGTCAGCGTTGGCTAGGCCAATTCTGAGGGCGTCGAATGATTCAACTTCCATTATTTTTCCCTAATCTTTCTTAGTAACCGGTGAATTCGTTGTCAATTGTGAGGCTCTCATTACGAGAGAGGTTGATGCCTAGCTCTTCAGCTGCGCGATCAAACTCGAAGTCGTCGTCCTTCATCTGAACGGCAACGCCCTGGGCGTTTAGTACTTCTACGTTCAGAGCAAGAGACTGCATCTCCTTGGCCAAAACCCTGAAGGATTCTGGAATACCTGGGGCCTGGATGTTGTCGCCCTTCACGATCGCCTCGTAGGTGCGAACACGTCCGGTGATGTCGTCCGACTTGATAGTCAAAAGCTCCTGAAGGGTGTGTGCAGCACCGTATGCCTGCAATGCCCAAACTTCCATCTCTCCAAAGCGCTGTCCACCGAACTGAGCTTTTCCACCAAGTGGCTGCTGAGTAATCATGGAGTAAGGACCAGTGGAACGAGCGTGAATCTTGTCATCCACCAAGTGGTGAAGTTTCAAGATGTACATGTATCCAACTGAAACTGGAGCCGGGAACGGCTCACCGCTTCTTCCATCAAACAACTTGGCTTTACCGGTGCGATCAACAAGTCTCTGTCCATCGCGGTTAGGAAGTGTTGAATCCAACAAACCAATTATTTCGTCCTTAGAAGCACCGTCGAAGATCGGGGTTGCAACCTTGGTGCCTGGCTTACCTTCGCGCATTTCATTCACGATGGCATCGGCCCACTTAGCAACTCCCTCAACCTTCCAACCCTGCTTGGCAATCCAGCCAAGGTGAGTTTCAAGTACCTGACCGAAGTTCATTCGACCTGGGATACCCAGTGGGTTCAAGATCACATCAACTGGCGTTCCATCTTCCATAAACGGCATATCTTCTACCGGAAGGATCTTGGAAATAACACCCTTGTTTCCGTGGCGACCAGCAAGCTTGTCACCTTCGGTGATCTTTCTGCGCTGCGCGATGTGAACAACAACGCGCTGGTTGATACCAGCACCTAGCTCTTCATCTCCGGCTTCAACGTCAAATACCTTTACGCCGATAACAGTTCCGCCCTCACCGTGAGGAACCTTCAGGGAAGTGTCGCGAACTTCGCGGCTCTTCTCGTTGAAGATTGCTCTTAGTAGCCGCTCTTCAGCTGAAAGCTCGGTTTCACCCTTAGGTGTTACCTTTCCAACCAAGATATCTCCTGGGCGAACTTCAGCACCGATGCGGATGATTCCGTTCTCATCTAGCTGAGCTAGGGCTTCCATTGAAACGTTCGGAAGATCTGCTGTGATCTCTTCTTTTCCAAGCTTGGTATCACGAGCATCGACTTCGTACTCTTCGATGTGGATTGAGGACAAAGTGTCTTCCTTGACCAGGTTCTGGCTCAGGATGATGGCGTCCTCGAAGTTGTGACCTTCCCAAGGCATGAATGCAACAAGCAAGTTCTTACCCAAAGCCAATTCACCGGAGTCGGTGGATGGACCATCGGCTAGAACTTCGCCAGCTTCAATCTTCTGACCGATAGAAACCAGCGGCTGCTGGTTGATAGCGGTTCCCTGGTTGGAGCGGTCGAACTTGCGAAGCTTGTATTCCTTCTTGCGACCGTTCTCCTGCTTGATAACAATCAGGTCGGCTGCAACTTCTTCGATGACACCAGCGGTCTCAGCGATAACAAGTGCTCCGGAGTCAAAGGCTGCAGTTCTTTCCATTCCGGTACCAACGAGTGGTGCCTCGGAGCGAACCAGTGGAACAGCCTGACGCTGCATGTTCGCACCCATAAGCGCACGAGATGAATCGTCGTGCTCAAGGAATGGAATCAACGAAGTTGATACTGAAGCTAGCTGACGAGGAGATACGTCAACGAAATCAACATCTTCCTTGTCGAACTCAACAACGTCTCCGCGGAAACGAGCAAATACCTTCTTGTTGGCAAAGGTCTTGTCGGCGTTCAAAGGAGTGTCGGCTCCAGCAATGGCCTTGCCATCTTCTGCTGCTGCGTCTAGGTATTCGATCTTTCCCGAGACTTTTCCGTTGGTGACCTTAAGGTAAGGGGTCTCGATGAAACCGAATGGGTTGATGCGAGCATAAGCAGTTAGAGATCCGATCAGACCAATGTTCGGGCCTTCTGGAGTTTCAACCGGACACATTCTTCCGTAATGGGAAGGGTGAACGTCACGAACCTCCATCTGGGCACGCTCACGTGCGATACCACCCGGACCAAGCGCGGACAAACGACGCTTGTGGGCAAGGCCTGCAAGTGGGTTGTTCTGATCCATGAACTGAGACAACTGGGAAGCTCCGAAGAACTCCTTGATTGCGGAAACTACCGGTCTCAAGTTGATCAGGGTCTGAGGAGTAATTGCCTCGATGTCTTGGGTCGACATACGCTCACGAACCACACGCTCCATACGAGATAGTCCAATACGAACCTGGTTCTGGATTAGCTCGCCTACTGAACGGATACGGCGGTTAGAGAAATCGTCGATGTCGTCGGCAGAAACAGCAATCTTGACGCTCTTGCCGTTCATCTTTACTGGGAACTCCATGCGGGCATTCGACAGGGATGACTGGTTGGCGATTGACTGGTCAAACAATAGAAGGTACTTGAGGGTGCCAACTACGTCTGAGCGAGTAAGAGTGTTTACCTCTAGTGGCTCATCGATACCTAGCTTGCGGTTTAGCTTGTGACGACCAACCTTTGCTAGGTTGTAGCGCTTTGACTCAAAGTAAGTTGAGTTAAGCCAAGCAGCAGCAACTTCGCTACCGGCGGCTTCGCTTCTGACCTTGCGGTAAAGCTCACGAAGAGCATCTTCCTTGGTCAAAATTGGGCTGGCAAAAACCTTTGACTCGTCGTAAGCCAAGGTGTTTGCAATAAGGTCAACATCGAACTTCCAAGTTGGAGCTGCTGCTCCAACTGCCTTTTCGATGTCAGAAAACTCTGCAATGATTTCTTCTTTTGAGAATCCAAGTGCCTTCAGGAAGATTGTCGCTGAGACTTTAGTCTTGCGATCAACTTGCACCTGAACAATTGGCTGGCCGAATCTTGCAATTGGCTTACGGTCATCGCGTACCCACTCGGTCAAAAACTCCAAATACGATCCGCGGGAAGGAATGATCTGCGCTTTGTTGTTTCTAACGTCTAGGTTTCCAGTGGTGTTAGTTGAAACAGAGAAGTAAACACCAGGGGAACGAACGAGCTGGGACACAACTACTCGCTCAGTTCCGTTGATGATGAAGGTACCCTTTTCAGTCATCACTGGGAAATCCCCCATGAATACTGTCTGGGACTTGATTTCACCGGTTAGGTAGTTGGTGAATTCAGCCTTGATATAGAGAGGCTGGGTGTAGCTCTTGCCCTTTGTCTTGCACTCGTCAGGAGTGTAGGTCGGGTCGTACAAAACTGGCTCGCCGAAAACAAGACCCATCTTTGGATCTTGTGAAGAGTTAGCGGAATCCTCAATTGGAGAGATCTCTTCGAATACTTCGTCAAGACCGGTCTTGGCCTTGTTACCTTCTTTAGCTCTCCACGCTGGTCCTCCGATGAGCTGTTCAAAGCTCTCGGTCTGCAAGGAAAGAAGATCAGGTAGATCGATCTGTTCTTGTACCTTTGCAAATGATGGGCGTGATGCTAGACGGGTGTTTTTTGCGTTTTTCGCAGCCAAGGGAGTCCCTCCAGGGCAATAGTTAGTAACCGGTCAGATTTAGGGCTGTCCCGTAACCATTTGTCGCCGAAATATGCGTACAGAGCGCGCCACAATATGCACACTGGTTTTTTGGGGTCAAGTTGACATCTTATAACGATTTAGCCACGTTTGTAAACACCCTCCTTTAATCCCAATTCGGGACCGGTTTTGGGTGTAAAAGCTCTATTTGCCGGCGATACGACCGACCCGCTGCAGATAGGCCAAAAAGCCAAACAGCGGAAAGGCCAAAGACAAAACCCCTAGGTAAATCCAGAGCAAAACCACATTCGAGGAAGAGGCCTCAAAGCCTCCGAAGTTCTCTTCGGGAACTAGGAACCTGATGGATACACCAATTGAGACCAAAACAAAGAAGATTGCCCACAGCGAGCGTCTTGGCTGAGCTGGGCCATCACTATTTGCCTGGCGAGCGCCGAAGTAAGCGCCGATAGCTGGCAAGAAGATAACGGCCCCGATCTGAGGGGCAAACCAGAAGATGATGAAACCGATCAAGGCGATAGCCCCAAGCACGGTCATGTGTTTGCTGTAGTTCACTTACTCGACCTCTTATCTAGTGCATGTAGTGGCGGTGACGGTGGGATTTGAACCCACGGTGCGCTTTCACGCACACAACTTTTCGAGAGTTGCACCTTCGGCCGCTCGGACACGTCACCGTGAATCAGCCTAGTGGCTTAGCGCTTAGCCTCGAAAAAATCCTTTAGCAGCTTCGAACACTCTGCCTCGCGGACCCCGGCAATAACCTCAACCGGGTTGCCAAGTCTCGAATCCCTAAGCAAGTCGTAGCGTGAACCCGCTGCCCCAACTTTCTCATCGAAGGCTCCGAAGATAACCTTTGGTATTCGGGCTGCAACAATTGCCCCGGCACACATCGAACAAGGCTCGAGGGTAACAACAAGTGTTAGATCCTCAAGTCTCCAATCCCCCTTGGCTTTACCAACTCTTTGGATAGCCAATAGCTCAGCATGAGCTGTTGGATCTCCGGTTAGCTCTCGCTCGTTGTGAGCTGAAGCGACTACTTGACCCGAAGGGTCCAAAAGCACAGCGCCTACGGGAACATCAAGACCAGAAAGCATGGCCTGGCCAAGGGCCAGCTCCATTGCTTGATCAGGGCTTTGATCCATTGGGGTTTTTCCGTTCCTAAGTTAGCTACTTCTAACTTTAGAACCTGTTGCGGCAGCTGTTGCTGGGGTGGGATTGGGGACCTGTAGATTTGGTGTCATGCGAGTCCATGTTGCCAACCACCCACTGATTACCCACAAAATCACCGTGCTTCGGGATAAGAACACCCCTTCCCCAACCTTTAGGTTGCTGGTGGAAGAGCTTGTGACACTGCTTGCCTATGAGGCAACAAGAGACGTAAAGGTTCAAGAAGTTGACGTTGAGACACCACTGACTAAGACCAAAGGTGTGAAGCTTTCTAACCCCCAGCCAATCATCGTTCCAGTTCTTCGAGCAGGCCTTGGCATGCTTGAGGGAATGATGAAACTTCTGCCTACGGCAGAAGTTGGTTTTCTTGGAATCAAGCGCAACGAAGAAACTCTCGAGCCATTTACTTATGCCGAAAGACTGCCGGATGATCTAACCGGAAGACAAGTTTTCATCATCGACCCGATGCTCGCTACCGGTGGCACACTAATTGACTCGATCAATTACGTCTTCGAGCGCGGGGCAACCGATGTCACAGCAGTGTGTCTACTCGGAGCTCCCGAAGGACTCAAAGCAGTTGAGTCTGCCGTTGGCAACAAAAACGTCACTGTTGTTTTGGGAGCCCTTGATGAAAAGCTCAACGACATCGGCTACATCGTTCCAGGTCTTGGAGATGCTGGCGATCGCCTCTACGGCCTAGCTGAATAAATGTCGGAAGGCTCCGACCAGACAACTAAAGATCAGCTCGCGCTGATCGAAAAAATCAGCTCGCAAGTTCTTGAGCTAATTGACCGCGGCAATCAAACGCCAGTAGTTCTCATCGATGGTCGAGCAGGCTCGGGCAAATCCACCTTTGCGGAAAGCCTTCAGCAGCAACTTTTCCGAGATGGCGAATCAGCACCACGAGTTATACACATGGACAACATCTTCGAGGGCTGGGATGGACTAGCCCTGGGCTCTGACTACATGGTGCGATTTATCCTGCAGCCTTTGGCCAGGCGAGAAACTGCTTCTTGGCAGGACTGGTCCTGGGTCAAGAATCAAAGATCTTCTTGGCGAGAATTCTCCGGCGGGACGCCTTTGATTGTTGAGGGGTGTGGTTCCCTTACCGAACGAAGCAAAGAACATGCCGACATTTCTATTTGGCTAGAAGCCAGCGAGGAAACTAGGCGCGAGCGTTGGATCCAAAGAGAGCGGCACCTGGAGAAGTTTGATTTCTGGGCTGCCCAAGAGCTTGATTTCTACGCTCGGGAGAAATCTCAGTCCCTAGCGGATCTGGTTATAAAGACCGACTGAGGAGCCTTTAGAGCTTGGTTGAAAGCGGTGCCATTTTGGCACTCTTGTTGTTTTTATACCAAGCTCTAATGCCTGCAACCAGCGAGGCTGCGATAAAGAACACCGCAAGGAAGTAGCTGATGTTTTTAACCAGCGGAATGCTGGCTGCGAAGTAGCCGGCCATGGAAAGACCAAAACCCCAAAGAACTGCTCCAACCAAGTTCGCCGAGAAGAACTTGTAGTAGTTCATCTTTCCAATTCCTGCAATTACTGGAACAAGCACCCTTGCAAAAGGAACGAACCTTGCTACAACGACAGCCCACCAACCCCAGGCTAGGTAAAACTTCTCGGCGTTGGCGATAGCTTTGGTAAGAACGACGCCTGTGCGCTTATCAAGATATGGCCTGCCGTAATGCCGACCGAGGGTATAACCAACTTGATCTCCGAGCCAAGCGAATATTCCAATGCCTATTGCCAACACCCAGATGTTGATTACCTCTGGGAAGTTGGCAGCAACGATACCCGCGGCAAAAATCAACGAATCGCCGGTGATAAAAGGGATGAAGGCGCCGATTAACAAACCGGTTCCGGCAAAAACCAATCCCCAAACAACTGTAACAAATAGCACTGGCCCAAACTGGGCATACCAGGACGCTAATTCAGCTGCGAAGGACATGTGTCAAGCCTACGGCTTGCCGTGCAGCACGATTTCAGACAGATCGAGTCTGGTTCTAGGGGCAGTCTCGCGTTCAAGAGCTGGTCCTTCTAGTTTCTCTGGAGCAGCTTTCTTACCAACTGTGATCACAACCCCGACCTCTAGATCAGAAGAAAGACCGAGTGACTTGTGTAGGTCATCGTGCAAGATTCCACCCATCTGATGGGTGTATAGATCCAGCGCCTGAGCCTGAATGCTCATCTGGGCAACAGCAAGCCCCGCGTCATAGAAGTTTCCCTTGTGGGAAACACCATCATCTGATTTTTTGATTGAAACAACAATCAAAACTGAAGCAGCTGGTGCCCAGCCTTGATTAAAGCCAATAAGCCCTCCAACTACCTTCTCGTGCAGCTGAGTTCCGCGCTTGGCAACGGAGAATCGCCAAGGCTGGCCGTTGTTGGAAGAAGCGGCCCAGCGGCCGGCTTCCAAAATGGAAAGGAGTTCTTGATCAGAGATCTCATGGGTTTGATCGTATGAGCGCGGGCTCCAACGAGAAGCCAAGAGCGCGGTCAAAGTGGCAGAGGTTTCAGGGGTTTTAGACATGTTGTATCCAACTAACTTGCTTGTGGTTTTGTTCCCGAAGGGATTACTTTAGGGCTTTTCTTAGAGCGTCCAGTAGGCCATCAACATCGGAAGTGCTGGTGTCCCACGCACACATCCAACGAACCTGGCCGGTGGCCTGGTTCCAAACATAGAAGCGGTAATCCTTCTGCAGCTTCGCAGTGACTTTAGGAGGCAAGATCGGAAACACGGCGTTGGCTTCGGTTGGGTTTGGAACCTTTACCTCTTTGTGCTTTTTCGCTATCTGCACAACCCCTTCATAAAGCCTCTTTGCCATTGCGTTGGCGTGCCTAGCGTTAGCCAGGGCAACCCTTGCATCGTCTTCGAACAGTGCAAGTAGCTGAGCTGAAACAAAGCGCATCTTCGATGGCAGCTGCATTGATGTCTTTCGCAAGAACGGCATTGCGTTGGCAAGCTCTCTACCGCGGGCTGATTTCGAATCAGTGACGATAACTGCCTCGGCAGCTAGGGCACCAATCTTGGTGGCACCTAGTGAAACCAAATCAACGCCAACGTCCGTGGTGAACTGCTTGAAAGAAAGACCTAGCGCTGCAGCGGCATTGGAAAGTCTTGCCCCGTCCATGTGAAGAAGTAGTCCGTGCTTGTGAGCGCGGTCGGCGAGTTTCTTGATTTCTTTTGCTGTGTAAACCGTTCCCATTTCGGTGGTCTGAGTGATTGAGACAACCCCTGGCTGAGCCCTATGAACAAAGCCCATGTCAAATACTTGAGTATCGATTAGCTCTGGGGTGAGCTTGCCGTTAGGTGAAGCAACAGTCCAGAGCTTAATGCCGCCCATCTTCTCAGGGGCTCCACCTTCGTCGGCGTGGATGTGTGCTGACTCAACACAGATAACCGCTTCCCAGCGCTTTAGCCCTGCTTGCAGAGCAACAACGTTTGCACCGGTGCCATTGAAAACCGGAAAGCCAACTGCCTTAGAACCAAAGAGTTGTTTGACTAGCTTGTTGAATTCAGCGGTGACGGTGTCATCGCCGTAGGCGATTTCATGGCCTTGATTGACAAGCACCATACGCTTGATAACTTCTGAATCAATGCCTGCGTAGTTATCTGAGGCAAAGCCGCGCCAAACCTCTTTAGCCATGACTGATCACTTCCTTAGACCAAGAAAATACTTGGATTAGCCCTTAGGCAAAACATTGAGTTCTGTGGTGTCTGTTGAAACAGCAGTGCTTAGCTTGGAGCCTTTGTTTTTCTTGGGCTTCACCTCATGGCGCTTCCCGGCGAACCAGCTACCTACCAAGATCAGCGGGAAGCCAATGAGCAATCCGGTTGTGATCGGCTCGTTCAAGAACACCACTCCCAGAACCAGGGCAACCAGAGTGTTCAGGTAGGTAAGAAGTGTTGCTCTTGCTGCTCCAACTTCTTTAATCAGGGCAAAGAAGATGATGAATGCAACGGCTGAGCAGATAACACCAAGAACCAGCAAGGCAATCCAAGATTCGATGGCAGGTCCGGCAGCTATCTCTGCTGGAAGCGTGAAAGCTGCCGGAACAACATAGATAAGTCCAACAATCACCATCGACAAGCTGATAACCCCAGCGGTTGGAACAAAGCCAATCTTGCTGGCAATTAGTGCAGGTGCTAACGCGTAGCCAACCGCTGCCAGAATCACAGCCCCCACCCAGAGCGGATCAATAAGGCCTCCGAAGGAGTCCACTCCCACCAGGGCAACTACCCCGGCAAAGCCCATGAGCAATCCCATGATGGTCTTGGGGTGCCGAACGGATTTATCTCCCATGAAGTTTGCAAACAAAACAGCAAAGAAAGGAACTGTTGCGATCAATAGGCCAATAAGTCCTGAGGAAAGGTGTCTACCGGATTCGGTAATCAACCACCAAGGTCCTGCCATCTCAAGCAAGGCAAATACCAGAACCCAAGGCCAATGCTTCAGGGCTAGCTTTAGTGCCCCCTGCTTCAAAGCCAGGGGAACCAAAACCATGGCCCCGATCAGGACTCGAAAAAGCACAATCGAATAGGTCGAGAAATCCTCAACCGCTATTCGGATGAAAAAGTATGGGATACCCCAAGCCAGGCCGGCAGCAAGAAAGAGCAAAAGGGCTTTACGGGACATGATTACTAGCCTAGGGGCTAAAAACCAGACGTTTCTGAGGTGTTCGCTCTAGCGAATCAAGGGTGGAAACCCGAACATAATTCTGGTTTGATTCTGTCTATGGCTCAGACCCCAGTGAAGGTACTCGTCGTCGAAGACGAACCACTAGTTAGAGCGCTACTTACTTCCCTACTGGAAGCCGACGGCTTCCAGATCAAATCCGCTTCCAACGCAGCAGAAGCAAGAAGCGCAACAAAAGACTTTGACCCAAGGGTAGCCATCCTTGATATCGAACTAGGCGATGGCCCATCGGGAATCGATCTCGCTCACATCCTCAGACTTCAGTTCCCCCAGATCGGACTGGTCTTTCTAACTCACATCCCCGAACCAAGAGTTGTTGGAGTTGAAAACAGGAACATCCCTAAAAACGCTGCCTACTTGAGAAAAGACCGCATGGCCGATACCGGAGTCCTCAAGCAAGCCATCGAAGCTGCCTCCCGAGACCGCGTCGGCAAACAATTCAGAGATGACAAGAGCGTCAGTCACGAACTAACCAACGTATCCCGCAGCCAACTAGATGTTCTTCGACTGGTTGCCATGGGACTTAGCAATCACGAGATTGCAGCCCAAAGAGGAACCACAGTTCGAGCAGTTGAGCACCTAGTAAAGCGTGCCTTCTCAGCAGCCGGCGTTGACACCGAAGCCCCAGGCAACGCAAGAGTGGTTGCTGCGAGGCAGTTCATTACTGTTGCTGGAATGCCCTTCGGTAGATAAAGAGCTATGTAAAAACCCCCGGGATTGCTCCCGGGGGTTTTTATTAGCTATTTAGAGAAAGGATTACTTTAGAGCAATCTTCTTCTTAGGAGCTGTCTTTGAAGCAACACGCTTGTTCCACTTCACAGCTAGTGCGTTATACGCAGTAACTAAAGCTGCTACCTGTGCGGTGAGGGTGGTGACCTGTGTCACAGCAGTGGCGTTGTTGACAACGAAAAGCTGGTTGTCTACTGTGCTCGAACCTAGACCAGCGTTTGCCGGTCCGTCAGAGGATGTTCCACCGTTTCCGTCAAGTGTTACAACAAATGGTCTTGTGTTAGATGGAGCAGTGACTTTTCCAACCCATAGCTTACGTGAAACGCTGTAAGTTGCAGCACCGCTGTCTATACCTGCGCTACCAGTAGCTGAATATGTTGGGTCAGCTGTTCTAGTGGTTGCATCTAGCTCGTTACCGAAAACGTCTGTGACCTTGAAGGTAAATTCTCCAGCAGTTGAAGCTGCAAGAGAAGCTGGGGCCGATAGATCTTTTACGGTGTGAGAAGGACCAGTAGTCGCTTCAAATGTCTTGGTGCTGGTTGTGGTCGACTTAGTTCCAGAATCGGTCTCTGAGACAGTTACGGTGATTGTGGAAGCTGAATCTGCTGTTGTGTTGAATACGTAGAAGTTAAGTGTGCTGGCACTGGTTGCAGTCTTTGTCAGTGTGGCTGCACCCATAGTTCTAACGTCAATGAGTGTTGAAGCGGCGATTGTGTCACCAACAACCTTTGCAGAGCCAGTGGTAGCAACTGTTACTACGTCCCCAGCTGCAATGCTTCCAGAGATAGCGACATTTACAGTGTTAGTACCTGAGGTAATTGCGTTGGTGTGAGGAACAGCAGCTGTGTATGGAGCTGCAGATGTACCAGAACCGCCAGCAGCGGTAAAGGTGATTGTAGCCGCGGTTGCATTCGCCGGAGCAATGCCAACTAGTGCGGTTAGAGCTAGTGCAGCTGCTGAAGCAACTGCGATTAGTTTCTTAGACATTTAGTCTCTTTCTTTTACTTGGTTACACACTGAATCGTCGATCCAATGGGAGCTAGTCCTCAATCTGGCCAACCAAGTAGGCCAGCCCAAAGATGTCGCTCATAGAAGGTTACCGTAAATTAGTCCGGACTATTACGGTAACTGACCAGACTTTTTCAGTGAGGTTTAAGGCCAATACGCGGCTAGAACCCTCTAAATCACTGAGTTCTGAACCCAGGAACTCTCAAAAAGTACGGGATTGTGGCCAAATAGTCATTCAGGCGAAGAAAATGGCCGTTTGGCCAGAAACTAGCCAAATTGGCTGGTTTTTAGGGGTTTTGGAGCTGGGTGTCTGGGCCGCAGGCCCAGGCGTGGTTTATTGGTCAGCTAGTTAGCTGAATTAAGCGAAAGAGTGATCTCTTTCACATCAACACCGTTGCGCTGCATGATCACCTGGATGATGAAGCGGGCGTTGGTGGAGGCTGTTTCTGACCATTTCTTGCCTGTTGAGTCAAATAGGTAAGAGGCTTGGCCAGAGAAAACAAAAAAGTCAAGGCCATCGTTGGTCTTGCCGTTTAGAAAACCAGGATTGGTTGGAGCAAAGGTGAAAACCATATCCTCGAGCTTGATCTCGGCACGAACAGATCTAAACGGGTCATCGGCAGAGGGGTTGAAAGTGAACTTGGCTGTTAGGCCATTGTCCCCAACTGCTGTGTAGTCCTGGTCTAGGACAAACACCTTAGATCTTGAGTCAGAGTTCATGACTCCACCAAGACCAGGTTCGGTTAGAACCTTTTCGATGGCTGCTTCGGAAGGCTTAGGAGTTTTTGAACCAGAGTCATTTGGACCTGAAACCTTAGAACCGGATCCTGTTGAACCAGTACCAGCAGTTCCTGCGGCACCGTCAGTTGCACTCGAGTCTTCGTTGTCAACGATGCCGTTATCTGGTGTTGGCAAAATATCAATTGAACCATTGGCTGAACTTGATTGTTCACTGCCGGTGTTGGCTTCTTGGCTAGAACCAGAAGTTGTTCCTTCTGCCATTTGGTCAGTTTGTGCACGGTTTAGTCCTGGGAAGGCTGTGAGGGACATAACAACCAGTGCAATCAGGGTTAGGGCTGCAGCTCCAACCTTCTTGCCTTCTGATGCTGCCTTGCGAGCAGCAACAGAAAGAATTGCTGCTGCGGACATTCCGGTTGTGTCGATGTCTCCGATAAGGGCTTTCTTGAAAGCTGCTCTTGCTCGGAAGATAAGTTGTCTGGTGGCATTCTCTGAAAGTCCAACCTGGGAAGCGATCTCCTCGGTGCTCTTTTCCTCGTACATCGAGGCAATTAGTACTTCTCGGTGCCTTGGGTTCAGTTTCGATAGGGCAAGCCTTACAACCGCTGCATCGTCTTGCTGCTCAAGGTGGGAGTAAACCTCAGGATCGTTGGATTCTGGCTCCTGAACATCGTCGATTGAGTTGACGTATGCGCGGCCTGATGCTCTGATGACATCGAGGGCAAGGAGTCTGGTCTTCCACTTCAAGAACCTTAGAACTCCGATCTCGGAGTCTAGTTCTGGAAGGGAAACCATTAGATAAAGGAATGCGTCCTGAACCACCTCATCCACCTGGGATGGGTTTCTAAGGAAACGTCTTGCGTGACGCTCTAGGTGAGGACGAAAGCGAAGGTATATAGAGGAAAAGTCCTGAGCGCTCCATTCGGCTAGCTTTACAGGCTTGCCGGAGCGCTCTTTGAGCTCTAGATCTCCGAAGTCTTCATCTGACTGCTCATCGAGCAGGACCTCTAGAGGGTCCTCGGTGAAAAGCTGGCTAGCTTCTAGCTCCGAAAGAGCTTCAGGCGCAGAAGATAGAGCTGCCTTGGCAGCTTTTTCCTTGCCTTTTTTGCTAAACGCCATGCTTCACCTATATCTAGTTTGCCAGATACTTCTTATAACGCTAGGGGGCGCCTGATTGTTATGGTTTCAGGGCTAGAGCCTTGGCTCAGCTAGCCAGGCTCAACCCAAGGCCCTCGGGCTAGCCAAGTTTGAGGGTGAGCATGTACTGACCCCCTCCGGATTTGATTTCGGTGGCTAGATCAAGCTCCGGAGCAAGGCGTGCCAGCCGATCCAACAGCCATTCCGAGGCCTCGTTGGCCTCTTGCTCGCCAGGGCAGCGCGCAATGATCTCCCTGCCGCCTTTTTTGCGAAGGCGCTCAACGGTTTCAAAGATTGGTGATGGGTCAACTACGAATACGTCTTTGGACCAGGGGACAACTGGAGAGATCTTGCCCTTCTGGGTGTTGCACTGCCTGTGAGCTAGGCGCTCGATGGCTAACGCTCCCTTTTTAACTCTCGTTGCAGCAAAGCTGTCTGTGCTTGGGCCGAGATCTGAATTCACGGAAGCATCTGGGTCAACCGGCTTATCGCAAAGCCAACAGATCCAGTTGTCTTGTTCGCCTACGGAGTTGAGATCGCTCATGGCCTCAAGGTTACAACTTTATGTTGTGAGCACGACTAGTCGTCGTCGCCCTCTTCGTCCTCTTCTTCGTCGCCCTCTTCATCACCGCGGACAGTGGCTTCAGGAAGTGTGCTCCCTGCAACTAGAGGTCCTAATGCGAAGGCAGCCAGAATGTTCTTCGGTGTCGCAGCACCAGCGTGCTGGCTAGCAAACGAGGTCGAACCATCCTTGCCGCAAATTGCCTTGATCAAAGCTGCGCCACCCGGGTGGTCTTTGACATACGAAGTGAGGTCGTAGACCTCTCCTTTGATTACGCTCCAACAATCAGTGCCGGTTGAGTGCTTGAGAACTTCTGCTGCAGTCAAGGCAACTGTTGTGACAAGGCCTGGAGTAGTTCCGGTAGTGCCCGATTCTGAACTTGTCCCGCCACTTGAACTTGAAGTTGCAAGTGCTCCAACTAGTAGCGATGAAAGATCAGCGTTTGGTTTTGTAGCTCCCGCGTGCTGACCCGAGAAAGACTTAGTTCCATCTTTCCCACAGATAGCTTTGATAACTGCTTCGCCACCTTTGTGTTGTGAGACGTAAGAAGTTAGGTTATAAACATTTCCGTTTACAACGCTCCAGCAATCTGTCGCGGTGTTGTGCTTTAGAACTTCAGCAACGGTGATTCCCCCGTTGGAGGTGCCGCCTGTTGTGCCACCTGTTGATCCATCCGTTGCACCAGGAACAGGTTCGGTTGGGGCAACCAGTTCCTCAACTGGATTTGCAGTTAGACGATTTCCCCAGGTTGCTTCCGCTCCTGAGTGACCAACCAAAACAGAAAGAACAACAACTCCAGCTACGGCTGCCGTTGATAGACCCCCTGCTAGCTGAAGTGTCCACTTCGGAGTTTTTGTCTCTGTCTTTGTAAAAAAGTAAAAGGCAAGACCCAAGGCAAACAGGCCAATCGAAGCTGGAAATAGTAAGTCACCGAGCTCCTGGTGATCGGCCGGGTTTCCAACTCTTGCAGCTAGTGCTTCGCCGGACTGCTTGGCAGCAAATGCCAAACCAACTGAAACCGCAAGAGATCCGATTGTGAGCGGAAGGTAAGCCTTTCGCCACTTAGGAACAAACACCAGAAGCACTAGGGCTATGGCTGAGAGCGGAATCAGTACCGATGCTGCATGGACTGTGAGTGGGTGAAGCGGCAATCCGCCGATTGTGTCAAAGAATTGATTCATAACTTTGAACCTAGCCCTCCAACCTGTGTGCCAGCTGTTCGTAGCCTGCCAGCCGGCTGGCTGTTTGGCTTGAGGTGCCAATGTCGGAGGTTCCCACAAGAATTGGGCTTCCGGAAGCTCCAGTTTTGGAGATATCGATCAATTCCTACGACACGCCTGAGAATGAGCTGATAGAACCCTCAACTTAAGGTTTAGTCTTCGGATTACAACTAAAAAACAACTAAATAAGTGAAGATTTTCCCGTGTCGGTACTACATCTAGTGGTTTAGTGCTAATGTTGGGAATCCGAACTTCGAGAGATTTTCACAAATTTAGCTCAAAATAGGGGTTTTTCGACCCCGTAAGCAGAAGGAAACACCATGGCAGTAACCGTTTACACGCTCCCAGCTTGCGTGCAGTGCGATAGCACCAAGCGCATGCTCAAGAGCATCGATGTTGACTACGAAGAAGTCGATATGAGCCAAGATCCGGTTGCTTTAGAAATGGTGAAGACCCTGGGCTATACCGCAGCTCCTGTAGTTGTATCAGGCGATGACCACTGGAGTGGTTTCCGCATGGAAAAAATTCAAGCTCTAAGCGCCTAGATAAAAGGGCTGGAGTTGTTGAGATGTTCGATGTTGTTTACTTCTCGAGCGTCTCAGAGAACACAAAAAGGTTTGTAGACAAACTAGGCACCAACGCAATTCGGATTCCCCTAAAGTCCGAGGATGCAGCAGAGTTTGTTTACGAGAGGGACAACGTTTTAGTTGTACCTACTTATGGGGGCGGAAACGACGGATCTACTGTTCCTAAGCAGGTCATAAAGTTTCTGAACAATCCTGAGAACCGCAAGCACATCAAAGCGGTGATCGGCGGAGGAAACACCAATTTTGGTAGCCACTTCTGCAAAGCCGGCGACATTGTCGCCACTAAATTAGGTGTTCCATTGATTTATAAGTTTGAAATCACCGGTACACCAGAAGACGTAATCGAAGTTAAAGAAAGGCTGGCCCAGCTGTGGCAAACCAACTCGTAGAGATCGCTGATGATCAAGGCAACCTAGTCGGTAAGTCTGGGGTTGAATCTGCTCTGAGCTATCAAGACCTCAACGCCATGATCAACCTCTGGGGTGAAGATCAAAAACTACAGTTGGAAAAAGATAAGCTGGCAGTTCGCAAATACTTCCTAGAGCACGTGAACCAGAACACCGTGTTCTTCCACAGCCTCAAAGAGCGCCTGGACTACCTAGTTGAGCACGAGTACTACGAGAAGGAAATCCTCGACCAGTACTCCTTCGAATTCATCAAGGCTCTAGAAGAGCTTGCCTACTCAAAGAAGTTCCGCTTTGAAGCATTCATGGGTGCCTTCAAGTTCTACACCGGCTACGCACTAAAGACCTTCGATGGCACTCGCTACCTAGAGCGCTTCGAAGACCGCGTAGTAATGGTTGCACTTACGCTTGCAGCCGGCAACGAAGCAGTTGCTACCGACCTGGTTGAAGAAATGATCTCTGGTCGTTTCCAGCCGGCAACGCCTACCTTCTTGAACTGCGGAAAGAAACAGCGCGGCGAGTTCGTATCTTGCTTCCTTCTTCGCATTGAAGACAACATGGAGTCAATCTCTCGTGGAATCAACTCAGCTCTGCAGCTATCAAAGCGCGGTGGCGGTGTTGCCCTTTCACTTTCTAACATCCGTGAGTACGGCGCTCCAATCAAGAAGATCGAAGGCCAGTCCTCTGGAATCATTCCAGTGATGAAGCTTCTAGAAGACAGCTTCTCTTACGCCAACCAGCTGGGTGCTCGTCAGGGTGCAGGAGCCGTTTACCTAAACGCTCACCACCCAGACATCCTGCGATTCCTGGACACCAAGCGTGAGAACGCTGACGAGAAGACTCGTATCAAGACACTTTCTATTGGTGTTGTTGTACCGGACGTCACAATGGAGCTAGCTAAGAACAACGAGGACATGTACCTGTTTAGCCCATACGACGTCGAGAAGGTTTACGGCATTCCATTTGGAGATATCTCAGTCACAGAGAAGTACAACGAAATGGTTGATGACCCAAGAATCAAGAAGTCGAAGATCAAGGCCCGTGAGCTATTCGAGCGCATCGCTGAGCTTCAGTTCGAATCTGGCTACCCATACGTGATGTACGAAGACACTGTGAACCGCGCCAACCCAATCGAAGGCCGCATCAACATGTCTAACCTTTGCTCTGAGATCCTTCAGGTCAACACCCCAACCACCTACAACGCAGATCTTTCCTACGATCAAATAGGTAAAGACATCTCCTGCAACCTGGGATCCATGAACATTGCCATGGCAATGGATGGACCTGACTTTGCCAAAACAGTTGAGGCGTCTATCCGTGCTCTAACTGCCGTTAGCGACATGTCAGACATCGAATCTGTAAGGTCTATCTCCGATGGAAACCACAAGAGCCACGCCATTGGTCTAGGTCAGATGAACCTGCACGGTTACCTTGCCCGCGAGCACATCCACTACGGATCTGAAGAAGCGTTGGACTTTACGAACATGTACTTCTATACAGTGGTCTACAACGCCATCAAGGCATCCAACAAGATTGCCATCGAGCGCGGAAGCTCCTTCCACAACTTCGAGAACTCGAAGTATGCAACCGGTGAGTACTTCCAGAAGTACACCGACCAGGTGTGGGCTCCGGCCACAGCCAAGGTCAAGGAACTGTTTGACAAGAGCAACATCACTATTCCTTCTCAGGATGACTGGAAGGCTCTAAAAGAGTCAGTGATGAAGCACGGTATCTACAACCAGAACCTGCAGGCAGTTCCACCAACTGGATCTATCTCCTACATCAACAACTCAACTAGCTCCATCCACCCAATCGCATCTCGCATCGAGGTTCGCAAGGAAGGAAAGCTAGGAAGGGTTTACTACCCAGCCCCATTCCTAGATCAGGACAACTGGGACTACTACGAGGACGCCTACGAGGTAGGTCCTGAGAAGATCATCGACACCTACGCCGTTGCCACCCAGCACGTCGACCAGGGTCTGTCACTGACATTGTTCTTCAAGGACACTGCCACCACCCGTGATGTCAACAGAAGCCAGATCTACGCTTGGCGCAAGGGCATCAAAACCATTTACTATATCCGTATTCGTCAGGCGGCCCTAGAGGGTACCGAAGTCGAAAACTGCGTCAGCTGCATGCTCTAGGAAGAGGGACAATAAATCATGAAACTAGAATCCAAACTCATCACCCGTCCAATCAACTGGAACAAGATTGAAGACTCAGTTGACCTAGATGTATGGAACCGCCTGACCCAGAACTTCTGGCTGCCTGAGAAGGTCCCAATTTCCAACGACATCCAGTCCTGGGGAACCCTGCGCGACCACGAGAAGAAACTAACCATGCACGTCTTCACTGGATTGACAATGCTCGACACCATCCAGGGAACCGTAGGCTCGATGAGCTTGATGCCGGATGCTCGTACTCAGCACGAAGAGGCAGTTATCACCAACATCGCATTCATGGAGTCAGTGCACGCTAAGAGTTACTCGAGTGTGTTCTCAACTCTTTGCTCAACAGCTGACATCGACGAGGCTTTCCGCTGGTCAGAAGATAACCCATACCTTCAGAAAAAAGCCGAGATCATCCTTGGCTACTACAACGGAGATGACCCGCTAAAGCGCAAGGTTGCCTCCACGCTGTTGGAGTCATTCTTGTTCTACTCCGGTTTCTACCTGCCGATGTATTGGTCATCAAGAGCGAAGCTAACAAACACAGCTGACCTAATCAGACTGATCATCCGCGACGAAGCTATCCACGGCTACTACATCGGATACAAGTTCCAGCTTGGCTACAACGAGTCAACTACCGCTCGTCAGGAAGAGCTAAAGGCTTACACCTACGACCTTCTGTTGGAGCTATACGCCAACGAGGTTAAGTACACAGCTGACCTGTATGACGAGATTGGTCTAACTCACGATGTGAAGCAGTTCCTTCACTACAACGGCAACAAAGCCCTTATGAACCTGGGCTTTGAGCCATTGTTCCCGAAGGATGACTGCCAGGTCTCCCCTGCCATCTTGAGCGCACTATCCCCATCCAGCGACGAGAATCACGACTTCTTCTCGGGCTCTGGTTCCTCCTACGTGATCGGTAAGCACGAAGCTACAACCGATGACGACTGGGACTTCTAAGAAAGGAAATCTCATGGATTGCAACTGCAATAAAGACACCTGCGGGTGCGGCAACAAGAGCTAATAGCATTACTTGAAACAGCCGGCTAACGCTGTTAGCCGGTTTTTTCATCTCCTAAAGAAAGGCACAAAGTGGACAGCGCAATCGTTTTGGCATTTGCCGTGACGCTGTTCGCAGGCCTTGCTACCGGTATCGGTTCTGCAATTGCCTTTCTAAGCAAAACCACCAACAAAGCCTTCTTTGCTTTGTCGATGGGCTTTTCAGCCGGTGTGATGATCTACCTCAGCTTTGCTGAGATCTTGCCCAAGGCATCCAAATACATCGCCTCCGAAGTAGACACCTCTCAGAGCGCAGCCATCGCAGCAGCAGCGCTAATTGGCGGAATGATCTTGATGGCGCTGATCGATGCCGTTGTTCCATCGGGTGCTAACCCACACGAGAACACCCGAGTCGAGCTGATGAGCGAGAGCGTTGAAACAGACGACGGTGTTGGCATTGAGCAAAAGCGCCTTCTTCAGATGGGAGTCTTTGTTGCACTGGCCATCGCCATCCACAACTTCCCAGAAGGTCTTGCCACATTCTTACTTGTTCTAGATGATCCAGAAGTCGGCATCGCACTTGCCATCGCCGTTGCAATGCATAACATCCCCGAAGGAATTGCCGTCTCGGTTCCGGTTTACTACGCAACCAAGAGCAAGATCAAGGCCTTCCGCTTGAGCTTCCTCTCCGGTCTTGCCGAGCCAGCCGGTGCGGTGATTGGGTATTTGATCTTGGCGCCTTTCCTGAATGATTTTGTCTTAGGCGTGATTTTTGCAATGGTTGCTGGCGTAATGGTCTTTCTTGCAATTGACACTTTGCTTCCAACAGCAAGAAACTCCTCGCGCGGTCACCTGACGGTCTATGGCCTAATCGGCGGCATGGCTGTAATGGCAGCCAGCTTGGTGTTGTTGGGGCTCTAGAGAATCTCTTAGAAATGAACAAAGCCCCAGCCCCGTAAAGCGGAACTGGGGCTTTGAACTTTTTGTTTAGCTAGCCAACAATTGCCGGAATGATTGCTCCGGAGAAGACCTGCCAAGCAAGGATGGTCTTTGCTACCAAGCTGAGGGTGATGTAAGTAGCTTCACCGAAGAGGTAGTTTTTCCAAGGACCAATCTTCTTATATTGGAACGCCTGGTTGAAGGCGAAGGTGTTGAAGAAGATAAACAGGGCAACGATGATTCCATAGACGAATCCAGGAATCTCAGCAGCGTTTTCGCCACCGGGCTGAATCGTATAAACGATGATGATTAGCCAAGGAACGATTCCGGTCATGGAGCCGAAGATAAATGGCAAGCCCTGGCCATTGCCTGGGCTTTCATACTTCTCCTGCAGCGCACCGAAGAAGATCATCGATGCGTTGACCGAGAAGATTCCAACCAGTGCTGCGAAATCCGATACTCCAGTTAGCTGAGCGATCAACCAAATCATCACCGATGAGGAGAGTGAATACTCAACCCAGCGGAAGTAGTTGTGGTTTAGCTTTAGCCCTGCCTTGTAGCGAGGGAAGAACTTATTTGAGGAGATTAGGAAATGGAAAAAAGCTGACAGCAGCAAGAATCCAACTACTCCCGCACCGATGTTGACATCGAATAGCTCAACGCGCTCTGGCGGAACTGGAACTCCCGGAGGGCCAGTTGGGTAGTCGATTGTGGTCGGGAACAGAATCTGGTTATCAAGCAGAGTTAGAACATATCCCAGTCCTACTGCCTGCCCTAAATGCAAAAAGCCTGCAACGACGTTGTACTTGCGCAAACCATCAATTCTTTGGTTTGGTGTGAGTTTTTTCTTGGCCAAGTGGTGCCTCCTTGTTTTTAGCCTTAGTCCTAACCCTAGGGCGGAGCCCTAGCAAAGCCTCTGATTGCTGGCGTATCATCTTCCTATCGGCTGATTTTCAACAAGAAGGTTTCCAATGCCAACCAAAACCATCGCAAAGACCACTACTAAGAAGCCAGCAAAAGCTGCGACCAAGAGTGGGATGTCGGCTGCCGAAAAGCTAGCAATCAAAGAACGAGCTGCGGAACTAAAGGCCCAAGCACTGGGCCTCAAAGGCGAAGCCGAGGTTGAGGCTAAGTGGAAACTGATGAAGCCAGAAAACCGCGCGATTGCAAAGGCGCTTCACACGCTAATCAAAGATGTTGATAAGTCAATCGAATCGAAGACTTGGTATTCGATGCCTGCCTATTACAAAGATGGAAAACTAATCTGCTTTTTCCAAAGCGCTGATAAGTGGGGAACCAGATACAGCACCCTAGGATTTGACGCTAACGCCAAGCTAGATGATGGATCGATGTGGGCGACATCTTTTGCCCTTACAAAGCTGACTCCAGCTAACTCCAAAGCAATTGCTGCTCTTGTGAAAAAGGCCATCGGCAAGAAGTAGTAGCGGGCCAGGGCGAGTATTACAAATACCCACTCACCCTGCGCCTCGTCAAGAGCTAGAGCGTGCAAGCTGTATCTTGGAACTTCCAAGAAAATGAATAGGTGGCTTCACTAATTGTCTAGTAGAAAAACTTCAATAGTTGTTTGGTCCACTGCCTCGGCAGGTCTTTTTTTTGCACGAGCTTTTCTGTTTTCCACTTGGGTCAGTCGTGGTCCAGAAGTTCAGGCACTTCTAAATCTCAGCACAGCTGAGATGGGTGTTTTCACCATGCTCTACGCAGTTGGTGGGCTTGCGGGAATCTTTTTTGCCAGCATGCTGGTGAAAAAGTACGGCTCAAGAATGATTGCGGTTTTAGGTTTTGCAATAGCTGTGGCGGCCATGATGGGAATCGGATTCTCTATTGAACTTGGCTTCCTGTTGGTCTCCAGCCTGCTGTTGATGTCTATTGGAATGCCGATGGCAATCGAGGACTTCGTTGGAAACTACGAAGGTAACGCAGCTGACCGCAAATCCAAGCACTCCATCTTTCCCGCCATACACGGTGCCTACGGTCTTGGAATGCTCGGTGGTGCGGCATTTTCTAGCTGGGCGATTGGCGCGGGTGTTGCTTTACCGCTGCACTACTTTGTTGCCGCGATTTTAGTAGGCGTTGTCTCTGTGACCGCAGGTCTGGTGCTACCCGATCGAAGAGGCGAAATAGATTCCGGAGCTTCTGCCAAGAAGGGTCAAGCCAAGCTGGTATGGAGCGAGAAGCGCAGTCTGTTAATTGCAGTGGTTGGCTTTTCATTCATCATGGCTGAAATGTCCGCCGGAACCTGGGTTCCGATTGCTCTTACCCAAGCCGGCTATTCGGGTTCTGACGCAGCTTTATTGTTCGGTGTTTTCTGGATCGTCATTACCGTGGGGCGCTTGCTCGGAGGTTTTGTCGTGGACGCGATCGGAAGATCAAACACCATTTTGATCTCGGCGTTGATTGGCTCAAGTGGTGTTGCGGTATTCATCGCCCAGGATCTAATCAACCAGCCGCTGCTGGGTCTGGTGCTTTGGGGCTTGGGAATCTCAATGGGCTTTCCAATGTCGATTGCAGCCATGGGCGACGATGAGCGCATGGCGCCTGCCAGAATCAACATGATTATCACCGTGGTCTACATCTCTTCCATTACCGTCGGTCCAGCACTTGGTAGCGTGGGGCAGGTTTACGGTTTGTTTGTAGCTTTCGTGATCCCTTTATTGTTCTTACTTGTTGCAGCAATACTGAGCCCGATTACCAAACCCGAAACTTCTAAAACTGCGGCCAACGGTTAGTTCGTAAAGTGCAAACCCAACCCTTCTTACTGGCTGCTTCGGCAGAAATGCTTTACCTGGAACTGGATTTTGTTGATCGAGTAAATCGCATACACGAGCAGGGGTTCCTGGTAGAAATCTGGAACTGGAAGAACAAAGACCTATCTAAGCTGGCAGCTACTGAGGCAACATTTCAGTCAATGACTGGATACCTAGAAGGTGATTTGGTCGACGCAAGCGGTATCGATCGCCTTTTGGCCACCGCGCTTGAGAGCATCGAGGCATCCAAGGAAATCAACTGCCAGAACCTAAATCTTCACGGCACCGGGCTTGATGCCAATGGCCAAGCCATAAACAAGCGGCTCTCGGTAAGCGAGAGTGATTGGTCAACCGCTCTTGACACTCTGGCGAGGATAGCTGAGCTTGGGGTTAGGCATGACCGCGTTTTCACTTTGGAAAACTTGAATCTAAAAGTTGATCATCCAGGTACCCCGTTCGCGAGTTCAAAGGACACCCTTCGGCTGGTATCTATGGTCAATAGCCCAGGGCTCAGAATGAATCTGGATTTGTACCACGCTCAAGTTGACGAGGGGAATCTAAGCGAGATAGTTCAGGTGTGCCTTCCCTGGGTTGGCGAGATACAGGTGGCTGATGTGCCAGGTCGCATGGAGCCGGGAACCGGCGAGATCAACTATCCGTTTGTGGCAAGAAAACTTGCAGAGCTTGGCTATCGAGGCGTTGTCGGCTTGGAGGGTTGGGCAAGCTCCGACTCAGATTCAGCACTTGAGGCATTCCGTGGGGCATTCACCCTCTAGCTAACAAGCTTTGCCCGATGAGCTATTGTTCTAACATAGTCGGGCCAGTAGAAGGGATGCGGCGTGAAAAAAACTGAAATGATTCTTCCCCTCCAGGCTTTCTCTTCTTTGGATCGCAATTCTCCGGTGCCGCTGTATTTTCAACTATCAAAAATAATTGAGCAGGCAATTTTGTCAGGTCAATTATCCCCGGGCGACCGACTTGAGAACGAAGTTTCAATTTGCGCACGGTTATCACTTTCACGACCAACAGTTCGTCGTGCAATTGAAGAACTTGTGAATCAGGGTTTGTTAGTTCGACGTCGCGGTCTAGGTACTCAAGTAGTGCACGGTCAAGTCACAAGAGGCATAGAGCTAACATCGCTCTACGATGATCTGCTTCGATCGGGTAAGAAACCAACTACGAAAATTCTGGAGCTAAGAAAACAAAAAGCGAGCCCTTCGGTTGCAGCGAGCTTGGGAGTGTCAATTAATGAGGAGGTGATCTTCCTGCACCGAGTTCGTGGGGCAGGTAAGACACCGGTGGCAGTTATGCAAAATTGGATTCACCCCCGCTACGAAAACTTACTTAGTAGCCAAACAGAATTGGCCGGCACTGGTTTGTATCAGTGGCTTAGAAGCCAAGGCGCCGCCATTCAGGTTGCAAAGCAAAAGATTGCGGCCCGACGTGCCAGCCCTGAAGAAGCGAGTCTTTTAGAAATCGATAAGAACTCGCCGGTTCTGACCATGGATCGAACTGTTTTTGACAACACCGGTGAGGCTCTCGAATACGGTCAGCACTGCTACCGGACTGACCTTTACTCTTTTGAATTCACGATTGTGGAGCGCTAGCAAAGGGCTTGTCTGTTGTGACAAGCCCTAGGGTTTGTAAGCTACCTCCGCGACTCCGCTAGCCACTGGCCCCTCGATAGCTGGCCTATGTTTCTGTTTGGTAACGGCTCCGGAGACATAGGCATCTATGTCCTTACAAAGGGCCATAATGGGGGGAGTCGGGAGAATTCCCGATTGTATGTATACATATCAAAAAAACGAGAGGTTACCTCAATGAACATCAAGAAGCTAGCTGCTCTTGTTGCCGTATCCGCGTTAGTACTAACTGGATGTGCAACAACCGCAGCAGAAACTGAAACAGAAACAGCAGCACCAACTAGCGACTTCAAGATCTGTGTTTACACTCACGGTGACGGTGGAGGCTTCTGGTCTGTAGCACAAAAGGGTGCCGAGCAGGCTGGAACAGACCTAGGTGTCACAGTTGACTACCAGGGCTCAACCAACGACTCTGCAAAGCAGGCTCAGACAATCGAAGCTGGTATCGCAGGTGGCTGTGACGCAATCGCAGCTTCAGCACCAGACCCAGATGCAATCAAGGACGCAATGTTGGCAGCAGCAGCAGCTGGCATTCCTACTGTAACCATGAACTCCGGATCGTCAGTATTCAGAGACCTTGGCGCAATCACACATGTTGGTCAGGATGAATTCATCGCAGGTCAGGAAGCTGGACTTCGCTTCAAGGCTGCCGGAATCAAGAAGATTCTTTGCCCACTTCAGGAAGCAGCAAACATTGGTCTTGAGGAGCGTTGTGCAGGAGCACAGGACACTCACGGAAATGTTGTTAACTTCAACCTAGATGGCGGTCTTGCTGACCTAACAGCTGCATCTGCAAAGATCAAGGCTGCTCTAGAAGCTGACCCAACCTACGATGGTGTGTTCGCATTGAACGCTGACATCGCAGCCAAGGCTGTTTTGCCAGCCGTGACTGACCTAGGCGTAGAGATGATGATTGGAACAGTTGACATGTCAGCTGAGGCTCTTGATGCAATCAAGGCTGGAACAATCTCATTCGCGATTGACCAGCAGCAGTACGCACAGGGTTACCTATCGGTTGCCTTGCTGTACCTAAACCTAACCAACGGTCACACCCTTGGTGGAGGTCTACCTATGTACACCGGTCCTGGCTTTGTTGACTCAACAAACGTCGAGAAGGTTATTGCACTAGTTGGAAACGGTACTCGCTAGTCGTATCATAGAAACATAAAGACAGGTGGGCTAGAAGATTTTCTAGCCCACCTGTTTTCTAGGTGAAACAAATAGAAAACCGAGGACTCAGCTATGGCAAACGCAGTCAAAGACGAACGCGTACAAAAAACTTCTCTCTTGACAACTGTCTTGAGGCGGCCAGAATTCGGTGCCCTAATGGGTGCTCTGGCAATTTTCGCTCTGTTTTCAGCAGTTGATACAACAACAAACTTTGGACAGCTTGGCGGTATCTCCGGCTGGACCGACATCGCAGCCCCAATCGGAATCGTTGCTGTATTCGTCGCACTTTTAATGATCGGTGGCGAGTTTGACCTTTCCACCGGTGTGATGGTTGGAACCACAGGCCTACTGACCGGAATGCTGGTCACGGAACTCGGTCTAGATATTTGGACCTCGATTTTTATCGTGCTTGTCTTTGCCGCAGGAGTCGGGCTTCTAAACGGCTGGTTGGTAGTGACAACCGGGTTGCCTTCATTTATCGTGACCCTGGCTACATTCTTCGTTCTTCGCGGAGCTAACCTAGCCGTCACCAAGCAGTTCACTGGAACGGTTCGAGTTAGCGGTACCGATGAGGCTGCAAACTTCGAACAGGCAGAAGCGTTGTTTGCCAGCAAGATTGAATTTGGTGGAGCTAACTTTCAGGTCTCAATCATTTGGTGGATTTTCTTCACCATCTTGGCAACCTGGATTCTGACTAGAACCAAGTTCGGTAACTGGATTTTTGCTTCCGGTGGCGATGCAAATGCTGCTCGTAACGCCGGAGTGCCGGTGATTAGAACCAAGATCATCTTGTTCATGATGACCTCTGTCGCCGCAGCTTTTGTTGGCATCATGTTCGTTCTTCGCCTAAAGGGCATGCAGGCCGGCCAGGGTGTTGGAATTGAGTTTTTCTACATCATCGCAGCCGCTGTTGGAGGCACATTGCTCACTGGTGGTATGGGTTCTGCAATTGGAGCCACACTGGGTGCAGCAATCATGGGAATGGCCTACATCGGTATTCCTTACGCACTTTGGGACTCAGACTGGACATTCACCTTCCTAGGTTTGATTTTGTTCACCGCTGTTTTGATCAACAGCGTTGTTAGTAAGAGAGCGATGAAGGGACGAAAGAAATGACCGCTGCTCTAGAGCTAAGAAACGTCACCAAGCAGTTCGGAAGCGTAATTGCTATGGCCGACGTGAGTATGGAGGTCACTGCTGGATCTGTCACCTGCGTGCTAGGTGACAACGGAGCTGGTAAGTCCACTCTTATCAAGACCCTTTCTGGAGTTCACAAAGCAACAGCTGGTGAATTCTTGATGGATGGTCAGCCGGTTGACTTTGGTTCCCCACGTGATGCAATCGCCAAGGGAATTGCTACCGTTTACCAGGACCTAGCGACTATTCCGATGATGTCGGTATGGAGAAACTTCTTCTTGGGTAACGAAATAACCAAAGGCTGGGGTCCATTCCGCATGCTGAACGTCAAGAAGATGAAGCAGCTTGCCAAGCAGCAACTTCTTGAGATGGGAATCGATCTTCGAGACACCGAGCAGCCAATTGGAACGCTTTCCGGTGGTGAGCGTCAGGCAGTTGCAATTGCTAGAGCCGTTTACTTCGGTGCCAAGGTGCTAATCCTGGACGAGCCAACATCCGCTCTGGGTGTTCGTCAGTCAGGAATTGTTCTAAAGTATGTTCTCGCAGCGAAGGAAAGAGGTGTGGCTGTAGTGTTCATTACTCACAACCCTCACCACGCCTACTTGGTGGGAGATCGTTTCTACCTTCTAAACCGAGGCAAGATGACCAATGACTTTATGCGCAGCAACGTCAAGCTTGATGAGCTAACAGTTGCCATGGCCGGTGGTGCTGAACTTGAGGCACTGACTCACGAAATTCAGCAGGTCAAAAACTCCTAAGATTCGTCTAATCAAAAAAACCGGTCCCGATTTCTTGGGGCCGGTCTTTTTGTTTAAAGCATTGAGCCTAGGCCCGGTATGGAAGTCGATCATCGGGCTTCAGTGAGTCCCAGCTCGATCGAAAGAATGCGTGGTTGGGGTCGTCCACAATGTTCCAGCTGCGGTCAGGATCGGGCCCAGCCATGACGTTCATGAAGTACATGTCATATGGTGGGATAGCCGATGCAGGGCCATGGTAACCGTAAGGCACTAGAGCCACGTCACCACTGCGAATTTCTAAAGTTAGATCAATTGGTCTTTCGTCAGAGGCATAAACCCGAAAGAACCCAACCGGGTCAGACTGCTTTGGAGTTGGCAAAAGCCTACTGACAGCCATCTCAAAGTAATAGATTTCCTCGAGATTAGATTCCACCCCGGCCACGTACTTATCGTGACGGTGAGGTGGGATGCCGGAGTGATTTCCTGATGGCACATTGACCTCAACTACCACCATGGCGCTGGCATCCAGCAGGTCAACTCCTCCATAGTCATGGATTTGTCGAGTGGCTCCATCCACCCCTCGAATCAAAACTGAGACATCTTCCTTCTTGGTTAGCTGTACGGCCTTGTCTGACTTAGCTAGGGCTTCGGCCACGGCAAATCGACCAGACCCGGTGATTCTTGCTTTGGTGGCTCTTGGTAGAAATAAGAAATCAGCTGGTCCCTGGAACACCGACTGCCGACCGCGTAGGGTGATCGAACCAGTTTCAGCACCCTCGTATTCAACCGTTACCGACTCTCCCTCAAGCGGCAAAATGGCTCGCTCCCAACCATCGGCCGGGATCTCAAATGCGAGCTGCTTAGTGAAGTCTCCAACCTTTAAGCCGGTGTATTTCCAGTTGGGAGTTGAGTCATTTACCTCAACCTCCCAGGCTGAAGAAGTTAGCTCTCCCTTTGGGTAAAACCACTTTGACAAGTTGATCTCCTAAAAATGCTCAAACACTTGAATGATGTATGAAGTCTACGCTCAACCTGTAGCTAGGCAGGTTCGCCTATGAGAGGGTCACCGGTGAGGGTGTGCCCGATTCGTACTCTTTCCTGAGGGCCATAAGTAAAGATCTAAGGCTGGTGGGGCCCACGCCTAAAGCTTGTTTAGTTGCAGCATTTGAAAGCGAGGTGTCCACTGGCACCGGTGCAGGGAAAAGTTCCGCTACGGGAGGATCGGTTTCAATCAGCAAATTGGCATCTAGTTCAAAAACTTCACAAACCAACCTGGCAAGATCCATTCTCGAAACAGCGTCATCGCCAACTAGGTGGAAAGTTCCCACCGCGTTTTGCTCCGCAATCAACGACACTTGCGCGCCAATTTCTGCAGCTAGGGACGGTGTTGCAATCTTGTTCACTTGGGGCCCACCCCAGACGGCAAACTGCTTTTTAGCGGTGAGCTCCCTAACCAAAGTGGTCACGAAATAGCCAAAGCCAACATCTTGGTTTCTTGGACCCTCATCCTTGAGCTGATGAAAGCCCATAACACCACCGATTCGACAGGTTCCTCCAGTATCAGGTGCGAGATCGCGAAGCACCTGCTCCCCCATGGCCTTTAGAAAGCCATAGATGTTAATTGGATTACCGGGATCGGTTTCCGGGGTTAAGTGCGAGGTTCCATCCATCACCCAATCACTTGAAATAAATATCGGCTTGCTGCCACTTGCCACGCCAGCCCGGACCACTCTAGAGGTCATGCCCACATAAGCATCAAAGGCGTAGGGCCTATCCTGCATCAACCTGTTGAAATCATTTGCGATGGCGCAGTGCACCACGGCATCAGTGTTTTCTAGCGCTACCTGAATCGAGTCTTGGTTTTGGAAATCAACTAACCGAGTTTCCCAGGGCAACGAAGCGTTAGTTCGAACCAGACCGAGAACTTCATGGCCCCTCGACTGCAACACCTTTGCGATGTTGCTGCCCACGAAGCCGGTGGAACCAGTTAGCGCTATCCTCATTAGTTTTGAGGGAAGCCCAGGTTCAATCCCCCGTGACTTGGGTCAAGCCATCTCGAAGTGATGACCTTGGTTTGAGTGAAGAACCTAAAGCCTTCTTCACCGTGCGCGCGGCTGTCACCAAAGAGTGAGTGCTTCCAACCACCGAAGCTAAAGTGAGCCACCGGAACAGGAATAGGAACATTGATTCCAATCATGCCAACCTGTACCTGGTTCTGGAACTTTCGAGCTGCACCACCGTCGTTTGTAAATATTGCTGTTCCGTTTCCAAAGGCTCCGGAGTTAATTAGATCTAGTCCTTCGTCATAGCTTTGTACGCGCACTACCGATAGCACCGGCCCGAAGATTTCTTCCTTGTAGACCTTGGAAGATGTCGGCACCTTATCAATCAGGGTTGGACCAAGCCAGAAACCACCAGGGGCTCCGTCGGCAACAACTCCGCGCCCGTCGACCACGACCGTAGCACCATCTTGTTCGGCTATCTCAATGTATGAGGCGACCTTGTCGCGGTGCTGCTTTGTAACAAGTGGTCCCATGTCGCAGTTTCGACGTCCGTCGCCAACCTTGATAGTGGCCATTCGTTCCTTGACTTTTGCTATGAGGGAATCGGCCACCGGTTCAACGGCAACGATTACCGAGATTGCCATACAGCGCTCACCGGCGGAACCGAAGCCCGCGTTGACCGCTGAGTCGGCTACCAGGTCAAGATCTGCATCGGGTAGAACGAGCATGTGGTTCTTTGCTCCACCAAGAGCTTGAACGCGCTTGCCGTTCTTGGCCGAGGTCTCATAGATGTACTGAGCGATTGGGGTTGAACCCACAAATGAAATGGAGGCAACATCAGGATGGTTGAGCAGACCATCCACCGCTTCCTTGTCGCCGTTTAGCACGTTGAAAACACCATCAGGCAAACCGGCTTCTTTCCAAAGCTCCGCCATCCAGATGGCGGCGGTTGGATCTTTTTCGCTTGGCTTCAAGATGACTGTGTTTCCAGCGGCAATCGCTACCGGGAAAAACCACATTGGCACCATCGCCGGGAAGTTGAATGGGCTAATGATTCCAGCTACTCCAATTGGCTGCTTTATTGAGTAAACGTCGACGCTGGTGGAAGCATTCTCTGAGAACTCGCCTTTTAGAAGATGAGGCAGTCCACAGGCAAACTCAACTACTTCTTGACCACGAGTGATTTCACCGAGGGCATCAGATAAGACCTTGCCGTGTTCCGCTGTGATGATTGCCGCTAACTCGGGCTTCTTGGCCTCTAGTAGCTCGCGGAAGCGGAACATGATTGCTTGGCGCCTAGCAGTTGATAGGTCTCTCCAGTCTGGAAAGGCGGCCTTAGCTGCCGCCACAGTGGCATTGATTTCGTCCTGGTTGGCAAAGCCAACCTGCTTGGTGGCCTCACCAAGAGCCGGGTCAAAGACATCACCGAACCGGCCGGATTTACTCTGGACTGCCTTACCGTTGATCCACATCGGAATTACACTCATGATTGTTTTCCTATCCTCGTTTGATAAAAACTACTTGTGAACCAGATTCGCGGCCAGCGACACAGCGGCGGACACATCATCATCTTTTGGATAAAGAAGTGTTCTTCCAACCACCAGACCCTTGACCCCGGGTAGAGCCAGCGCTTGAGCCCAAGACTGGAAAGCTTGGTCTTGATCGTTCCCGCCTTCGCCTCCCAGTAGCAAGGTTGGGAGTGTGGTGGCATCCATAACGCGTTCCATTTCCCTAACAACTGGCAGCTTGAGCCAAGAGTAAGCGCTGGTAGAACCAAGCCCGGAAGAAATAGCCACAGATAGCTCAACGGCTTCGGCAGTAAGCTCGTTGACCGCCTTGCCATCAACCCACTTACTCATAAACGGCTCTAACATAATTGGAATCTGGAGGGCCGCACACTGATCAATAACCTCTGCTGATTTTTCCAGTGTTCTAACCGTAGCTGGATCTTCTAGGTTGATGCGCATCAGGTTTTTGCCAAAATCAATTCCCGCACTCTTAATTGCTGCGGCTGTGTAAGAGGTGTAGCGATCGTCAAATTCAAAAACTGAGTTTCTAAGGCCACCGCGATTCATGGAGCCAACCGTAATCTTGCCCTCTAGTAATCCCATGAGAGCAAGGTCCTCGAGTACATCGGGAGTGCCAAGCACTCCGTCAACCTTTGGGTTCTGCAGAGCTTCTGCGAATCTCGCTAGCAGCTCCCGACGGGACCCCATTGCGGTTGGGTTACCGTTTACGGCAAGGGCACCTCGGGCGGGGTGGTCGGCCGCGAGAATGAAGAGGTTTCCATCGCCCTCAATGATTTTGCGACGCTTACGGTTAGCTAGCGCCTTACCCACTGCGGCTGGATCTGTTGCACGCAGGTGCTTAATTTGCTCGAAGCTTAGGCCCATTGCTTGGCCTCCATGATTTCCGAGACTTCTTCGAAAGTTGGCATAGCGGTAGAGCACTCAAGCCTGGAGGCAACTATTGCTCCCGCGATGTTAGCAAAACGCAAAATCTTCTCGAGTGGCCACTGCTGAAGCAATCCAAAGCACAATGCTCCACCAAAAGAGTCGCCGGCACCAAGACCGTTCACAACTTCCACAAAGTGAGGTGGAACCTCAACGGACTCGTTTTTGGTCTTTGCAAATACACCCTTTGGCCCCTGCTTCACAATTGCAAGTTCTACCCCACGCTCAAGCAATGCATCCGCTGCCCTAGCCGGTTCAGTTTCCCCGACGGCAACCTGGCATTCTTCTTTGTTACCGATAGCAACGGTCACAAGCGGAAGAGCCTTGGCAATTTCGGCAGTAGCAAGCTCCGGGGTAGCCCAAAAAACAGAACGGTAATCGAGATCCAAAATGGTGTGCGCTTTTTTGGCCCTTGCCCTAAGAGCGGCAAGGTTGGCGGAGCGGGAAGGTTCCTGGCTAAGGCCTGTGACGGTGGACCAAAAGATCTTTGCTTCGGATATTGCCATAAGGTCCAAGTCGGCTTCGGAGACTTCCATGTCCGGGGCTTTAGGCTCTCGGTAAAAATAGATTGGGAAATCATCCGGAGGGAAGATTTCACAAAACACCACCGGGGTTTTGTAGTTCTGATCACGCCCAACAAAAGAAGTGTCGACTTTCAGGCGCTCGAGTTCTTCAATTAGAAAGTTGCCAAATGGATCATTGCCAACCTTGGTTATAACTGCCGAATTGAGTCCGTACTTGGCTGCAGCTACTGCAACGTTGGTGGCAGAGCCACCAAGGAATTTTCCAAAGGTTTCTACCTGCTCAAGCCCCACGCCGGTCTGGAGCGGGTAGATGTCGACTCCAATACGACCAGTAGTGATCACATCGAACGACATCTTGAACCTCCACCCCAATTCTGCCACACAGGACAGACTTTGTCATAACAAACTTTTAGACCTCAACCGCCACGGTTTTGCCTGTTTGAGCAGACTCAAGCGCTGCATTAGCTAGCACTAGGGCTGATCTGCCGTCTTCAAAGCTAGGGCTATTGGAAGGCTGTCCGTTTACCTTCTTTATGAACTCCGCAAGCTCCAGACGGTACGAATCCATGTATCTTTCGAGGAAGAAGTTTTGATACGGCTCTTTGACCTCTGCGTTGTGCTCGGTGTAGAGGCGAACATTGGTGTTTGTAAGGTTTTCAACCCGAAGCATTCCCTTGTCTCCAAAGGCTTCCATTCTCTGATCAAAGCCATAGATGGCGTGCCTGGAGTTGGTGATAAGCACCAGCTCGTCACCTGCCCCACGAAGGTAGATTGAGGTGGCGTCGTAGTCGCCCATTTGCTTGATGTCTTCGGAAAACTGGTTGAAGCCAGTTGCTGTGACCGAGACGATTTTGGGGACAAAGAATCGTGCCATGTCAAAGTCGTGAATCGTCATGTCCCTGAATATGCCGCCCGAAACCGATAGGTAATCGTTCGAAGCAGGGGCTGGGTCACGGGAGATAAGTATCAACTGCTCCAAGCGACCGATTTCGCCTGCCTGGACTCTTTTGTGGACCGAGTTGAAGTGGGGATCAAATCTTCTGTTGAAGCCAAGAACAATCGGAATGCTGGCACCGGCGGCTTTTTCCCGAAGCTTGTCTACTCGGGTGATGTCCAGGTCAATTGGCTTCTCGCAAAGCACCGGCATGCCAGCATCAATGGCCGCATCGATAAGGTCAACGTGAGTGGAGGTTGGCGATGCCACAATGACAGCATCGATTTTGCTTCTATCGAACAGCTGCATCGGATCATCTGTTGCCACCGCGCCATACTTCTCGGCTGCCTTCTTGGCGCCTTCAATGAAGACATCCGCCACCATCGCAAGCTGCGCACCTTCTGTTGTGGCAACGCTCTGAGCATGGACCTGACCGATTCGGCCGGCTCCAATTACACCGAATCTAAGAGGTGCAGACATAAGATCTCCCTTTGTTCCAATTTGTCAATACAAAGCCTAGGGGTATCGGAGTCAAGATTTTTCAGTCCCAGACAAAGGTAAAACCCGCCAGCTTCGCCGGCGGGTTTTACAAGTTTCTGACCTTAGTTTCTTAGCGCCTTAGCCAATTCTCTAAAGCTCTCAACCATTTTGTTCATATCTTTCTGGGTGTGAGAGAAAGAAACCAGCCACTGCTCATCAAGTCCCGGAGGGGTAATGATGCCGCGGTTGATTCCCCATAGCCAGCTCAGCTCTGCAATTCCAAAGTCAGTTGCCTTGAAATCGCGGTAGTTGCGAACCGGGGTAGGTGACCAGATAACTGCACCCTTAACACCAAAACCTACGGTGTGTGCTGGAAGTGCATACTCATCGATAATGGCATCCATTTGATCCAAGGTGTCATTGTTGATTTTCTCTGCTGCATCTAAGGCTTCAACTGTTGCAATTTCGTCAACTGCAATAACTGCTGCCATAACTAGAGGGTTGCCGTTGTAGGTACCAAAGTGGGCCATCCGACCGTCAACTACGGTTTGCATGTATTCCTTTTTGCCTGCGAAGGCTGCAACTGGCAGACCTCCACCGATGCTCTTGGCCAAAGTGATTAGATCTGGCTTTACCCCAACACGCTTTGCAGCTCCTGCAACTCCGGCGGTTAGTCCTGATTTCACTTCATCGAAGATAAGTGCGACTTTGTACTTATCGCACAGTGCACGAACTCCCTGAAGGTAGCCCTCGTCAGGCAAGATGATTGAAAGGTTCTCGATGATCGGCTCAACCATAAAGCAGGCAATCTTCTTGGAATCTTTCTTCAGAACTGCTTCCAGACGAGCTAGGTCGTTATATGGAACAACAAATACATCTCCACCTTCGACCTCTTGCGGGTAGTAAGGCTTAGGAGCACTTGCTGGGCCAATCTTTGAAAGCGGTGCCTTCACAGATACCAGTAGAGGGTCATAACCTCCGTGGTAGCCACCTTCGACCTTGATGATGGCTTTCTTTCCGGTGGCAGCTCTCGCTGCTCGGATGGCATACATCGTTGACTCGGTGCCCGAGTTGGTGAAGCGAAGCATGTCGACATCGAAGCGCCTCTGGAAGCGCTCAGCTGCCTCGGTTGCAATCGGTGACGGAGTCACAAATAGGGTTCCCGTTGAACGCATGGCCTTCTTAACAGCCCGGACAACGTGCTTGTTGAGGTGTCCAACCAACATCGCTCCAAAGCCCATCGATAGGTCAAGTAGCTTTCGACCGTCGACGTCTTTGAAGTAAGCGCCCTTAGCGGACGCAATTGATAGTGGATATGGATCCCAATGCTGGAAACTCGAGGTGACTCCAAGCGGCAGCACCTTTGAAGCTCGCTTGTTGTGTTCACCTGAAGCTGTGGTGAGTGAACGGAATTTCTTCCATTCTTCAGCAGTTAGTTTTTTTACCCGAGATTCATTTATCGGGGTGTATCTTGTTGGCACTCGCCGTCTACCGGCTGAATCGTGTTTTACGCTCGAAATTTTCGACACGTGTATCACTCCTTCGTGTCCTTCCATTCTCTCCTAGGAATGAAAGAAACGCTAATCCGCGAAGATACTGGCGAGTTTGGGGTATTTTTTGAAAAACTTTCACAAAAACTTTTTCTTTTTTGCGACTTTCTTTGTTAAAAGTCCACAACCCCCTTGCTTTTTCTCAAAAGCGCTACTCAACTTTTCAGCTTTTTTTGAATGATGATTCCAATAGGATTTTGGACATGAGGGCAGATCTTTTTGCAATTGGCGCGATTGTGCTTTGGGCATCACTTGCCACCCTCGCAACTTTGCTTTCAGACATTCCGCCATTTCTTCTAACCGGAATTGGACTAGTTATTGGATCCCTGATCTCACTTCCGCTTTCTGGATTCAAACTTTCCGCCTGGAAGGTGCCTGCAAAGACTTTGGGCGTTGGGGTTTACGGATTATTTGGCTATCACCTGATGCTCTTCATTGCTTTGCAAACGGCTCCAGCTGTTGAAGCCAATCTGGTGAACTATCTCTGGCCACTACTGATTGTGGTTCTATCCCCCCTGTTCACAAGATCGTTGAAGCTTGGGGCCAGAAACATAATTGCCGCCAGCGCGGGCTTCACTGGAGCCGCCATCGCCATCTCCTCGGCAGGAGAGGGAGCTGGCCCTCTGGGCTTTGAGATTGGCTACCTGTTCGCTTTCGCGGCAGCTGTCATATGGGCCACGTATTCGCTCTTGACCACAAAGCTGCGCACTTTCCCAACCTCAGCTATCGGGCTGTTTGGTTTGGTCTCGGGTGTGCTGGCACTTGTTGCCCACTTCATTTTGGAAGAGCCAGCAGTTATTACTTCAAGTGATTGGTTGCTGCTTGTGGTTCTCGGGCTTGGACCTCTGGGAGGTGCCTTCTACTTCTGGGATGCAGCACTCAAGATTGGGGATCCGAGAAGAATTGGTCTGTTGGCATTTTTGACACCACTTTTATCAACAACGTTGCTGTTGGTAGTTAGTGGTCGTGAACTAAGTTGGCAATTGCTAGTGGCAACGGCATTGATAGTCGGTGGAGCTATTTTGGGATCTCAAAGTGCTAGAGGCACCTCCCGCTAATCAAATGCCTGGATGGGACAATATCTAAATGAGTTCTTCTCCCTCAAAATCCTCAATCGCAAAAAGATTCGGTCAGTTTCTTTTCGATGTTTTCCGCGGATTGCTCATGGGGGTCGCTGAGGTTCTGCCAGGTATATCCGGGGGAACTGTTGCCCTAATAATTGGTATCTACGAACGGGTGGTCTTTTCAGCTTCTCAAGCCGTCAAGGGTTTCCTACTTTTGCTTTCCTTTTCGAAAGCTAATTGGCAAAAGGCTAGGGAGAGATTTCAGGGTATTGATTGGAAACTACTAATTCCGCTGCTAATTGGAATGGTACTTGCAATTCTTGGTTCTAGCGCCGCTGTATACCCGCTGATTATTGCCTATCCAACAATTACTTCCGCAGCCTTCGCAGGGCTAATCCTGGCATCACTGATTGTGCCTGTAAAACTGTCCGGTGGAAACTGGCAGGCAAAGCATTTCCTTATTGCAGCAGTTGCCGCGGGTTTTGCAATCACGCTGACTTCGATTCCTAGATCTGCAGACGCGGAACCGAGTGAACTACTAATCTTCCTTTCCGCCGTCTTGGCTATATGTGCACTGTCTCTTCCAGGAGTATCTGGATCAAATGTGCTGATTGCCATGGGTATGTTTACACCTGTCCTGCTGGCAGTAAACACTCTCGATTTTCGTTATCTAGGTATCTTCATGCTTGGAGCAATAGTTGGATTTGCCAGCTTTGTTGGGCTGCTCCAGTGGCTACTTGAAAATCGTCGCAAGGCGACCTTTGTAGTGATGGCGGGGTTGATGTTTGGATCCGTCAGAGCACTCTGGCCTTGGCAAACCGAATCAGGTGGCTTGCTTCCTGCTTCAAGCTCTTATCTTCCGGAGCTCGTCGCGTTTTTCGCCTGCGCTTTATTTGTGCTAGCAATGACTTGGGTCGAGTCTCGATTCTCTAGCAAAAAGCCAATCTAGATTGCTTGAGCGTTACGCAGTTCCTGAAAGGCAAAATTGAATACTTCGCCAAAGCGGCCATGGGTTGCCATGTATACGGTGGCAGGGCTCATCTGGGGCGCATCTTTTCTATTCATCGAATATGCCCTCACTGCGCTAACCCCGATCGGAGTTGCGTTCTGGCGCACCACCTTCGGTGCTCTTGCGATGCTAATTGCAATACTCATCTACCGCTCCAAGCTCCCAACCAGCTTTGATGTTTGGAAGAAGATGACTATCGCAGGGCTATTCATGAGCTCGGTACCCTTTACTTTGATCGCTTACGCCCAAACCTATGTCTCAAGTGCCTTGGCCAGCATTCTCAATGCCGTCACACCAATAGCTACGGTAATTGTGATGCTGATTGCTTTTCGCAGCGAGAAAGTCAAGGCTCACGTTGTGGTCGGGCTTTTTGTAGGACTTGCTGGAGTGCTTGTAATTCTGGGGGTTTGGCAGGGCTTTGGCGATAACGAACCATTGGCTATTTTGGCAATTCTGGTGGCGATTTTTTGCTACGGCATAGGAACCCCCTACGTTAGAAAAAACATCGCTCCTCTTGGCTACGCAACAGAAGTTTCAGTGTTTGGACAAATTGGAACAGCTTCTCTTACCCTGCTTCCCGTTTACCTGCTTTCCGGACCACTTATAACCTCCAGCCCCACAGTGATGGCAATCGTCTCGATTGTGATTCTTGGGGCTTTGGGAAGTGGCGTTGCATACCTCTTGTTTTACAAAGTCCTCGATGTCGTTGGAAGCGCAATCGCTGCATCAGTGACCTACATCACACCGATCATTGCAGTGGTGCTTGGGGTAGTGCTTCTGAACGAGCAGCTGCACTGGTACGAACCGGTGGGTGGAATAATTGTGATTCTCGGCGCTGCCATCTCTCAAGGCAGCATCCTTTCCCTATTCAGAGGAAAACAGAATGCTTAAGGCAATTAGGGCTTCCAAAGTTGACCTAGTGCTACTAGCTGTTGCAGCGGTTTGGGGAGCAAGCTATCTATCGGCCAAGGCGATAACTCCTTTTGCCAGTGTTCCAGCAATGCTCTCTGTTCGCTTTGCCATAGCAACCCTTGCGATGGTTGCCATCTGGCTTATTCGAAGAAGGGCCTTTACCAAAACCGATCTATTGCTTGGAACACTCTTTGGTCTGACTCAGTCTTCAATCATGAGCGTTGAAACCTATGGGTTGAAGATCACTTCAGCTACTAACGCAGGGCTGTTGATCTCTCTAACCATAATCTTCACCCCAATCATGGAATCAGCTTGGAACAAACGTTGGCTTCCTAGATCGTTCTTCCTAGCAGCGGTTGGGGCAATTGTTGGGGTTGCCTTACTGGTCACCGGAAACGGCATTCAGGAGCCAAACTTTGGAGACTTTTTGTTGTTTGCGGCAGCTATTGTTAGGGCGGTTCACGTCACAGCTCAAGGAGTTCTAACTCGCAACCGCGAAGCATCGAGTTTCAATCTGATCTTGATGCAGTGCCTAACGGCCACCGTGGTGTTCTTTGTTTTTGATATTCAAGGCGCCTTTGATGCCATCGCAACCTTTGGTCCGGCCCAGTGGGCTGGAACATTGTTCCTGGCACTGTTTTGTTCGGTCTTTGCTTTTGTGGCTCAGCTGTGGGCAATCAGGCAAACCTCTGCCTCGAGATCAACACTGTTGTTGGCGACCGAACCTATCTGGGCTGTGTTCATAGCAGTTTGGTTCGGCGGTGAAACGCTAGCTCTAGTTGGAATTCTTGGAGCGATAGTGATTATCGTAAGCACTTACATCGGCCAGGGAATTGAATCTCGCCATCGCGAGAAAATTCAAGCCGAAACTAAAAGCTAAATAGGCCTAATCGGCAGTCGCAAAGCTCCGCTTGCAGAAAGCGGAACGGCAGGATGCGCCGGTGCAACCGGCTCAATAATTTCAAAGGCTTCTCCAAGAGCAGGTCTCTTATCCGTCTCACCCTTGTTAGGCCAGTGAGCCATCGCCCATTCAGCTAGAGCTGCAATTGAAAGCGATGGGTTCACACCTGGGTTGGCAGATAGCGCAGAGCCATCAACGATGTGAAGTCCTGGTTGGCCAAAGGCGCGAAGATATCCATCCACCACACCGTGATTGGCATCTTGGGCAATAACTGCGCCTCCAAGAAAGTGTGCGGTGAGTGGGATACCAAATGGCTCACCGATAACTGCACCGGGTGTTCCATTGACGTTCTTGGCGATTTCTCTGGCAACGGTGTGACCCATCGGAACCCAAGCAGGGTTTTTCTCGCCATGACCCTGTTTGGAGGTAACTCCTCTTCTCCAGAAGGTGGTGAGTGAATTGTCTCTTGACTGCATCACAAGCAGAATAAGAGTTCGCTCCGGCCAGGTGCGGAGGTTATAGAAGTTTGGAAGTCTCAAGAGATTTTTGAGAGTCACCCAAATCAATCTAAAAATGTTTGGATCTTGTCCCTTGGGACCACTGGCAACAACAGACTGCAGCAGTCCCATAAAGCCTGATCCCCTGCCGTATCGAACCGGTTCAATGTGAGTATCTTCATCAGGGAACACAGAAGATGTAATTGCAGACCCTGAGCTAAAGTCAGTTTCTTTGCCCTTGGCAACAACGCCAAGAAGTGACTCGCTATTAGTTCTACTTAGCTCCCCAAGCTTTGATGAAATTCCAAGCAGGTTTCCTTTAGCGCGAACCGAGTGCAAAAGCTTTGCAGATCCCAAGGCCCCTGCTGCAACAACTACTTCAGGAACAATAAGGGATTCAGTTTTGGCAAAAAACTTATCGCTTCGAACCAGGGTGAGCTTGTATCCACCAGACACCTGCTCAATGTTGACTACCTTGGTTAGCGGCATGATTTCGGTTCCGAGTTTTTCAGCAAGGTAAAGATAGTTTTTCACCAGCGTATTTTTCGCTCCGTGCCTGCAACCTGTCATACACTCGCCGCAGTTGGTGCAACCAGTTCTGCTAGGTCCCACTCCGCCAAAGTATGGATCTTCTACCGTCTTACCCGCATCACCGAAGTGAATGCCAAGCGGGGCCATTTGGAAAGTGTTTCCGAAACCCAGGCTGTCGCTGGCTTTTTTTAGAGCCTCGTCGGCAGGAGAGAAGAACTTGTTTACTTCCACCCCGAGCATGCGCTCGGCCTGGTCGTAGTAAGGCTCCAGCAATGCTTGCCAGTTAGCCATGTCTTTCCAGCTGCCGGTTGAGAAAAACTTCTGTGGGGGTCTGTAAAGCGTGTTCGCATAGACAAGTGATCCGCCGCCAACACCAGCACCGCTCATGACAAGAACGTTCTTTAGAAGGTCAACTCGCTGGATACCCTTGAGACCAAGCTTTGGAAAGAACAAGAACTTCTTTAGATCAAAAGAGCTTTTGGCAAAGTCGTTGTCTTCGAATCTGGCACCAGATTCGATGACTAGGACTTTGTAGCCTTTTTCACTTAGACGTAAAGCAGCTACCGATCCGCCGAAACCAGATCCGATTACTGCAACGTCAAACTGTGACAAGGCAGCCTTTCTTTTGCCTAAGGAAGAGCTAACGGATTAGCCGGCAATCTTTCCTGGGCAAACCATCTCTGGTGATACCCCGTTGAAGATGACATTAGCTCTAGAAAGGGCTTCGGTGCAAACTGCTCAGGAGCACGAACACCAACGCCTGACCACTTGCCTTCGGCAATTAGTTCAAGAGCAATAACTGGGTTAAAGGCGGTTTGCATAACCACACACTGTGCGTCGTACTCGGCCATAGTCTCGGCGTTATCGGCTACGTGATAAATGTAAGTAGCGCGATCTTTTCCTGCCTTGTCTTTACCGGTGATGAGTACTCCCGCACAAGCCTTACCGGTCATGCGAGGACCAATGCTGGCTGGGTCTGGAAGAACAGCAACCAACACATCTCGCGGTGAGACATCAACTGGGCCAGATGCGGAGCGAACTCGAACCGGCTTGGTGGCGTCAATGCCTAGGTGGTGAAGGGTCTTTAGTACGTCAATAAAGTCTGAACCAAGTCCATACTTGAATGTCACTTTTCCAACGTCCATAGTTCTTGGAAGCATTGGGATCTCTTCGTGCTCAACGTTCACACACTCAACAGCACCTATTCCCTCTGGGAATTCAAAGATTTCTGGTTCACTGAATGGACGGGTGGTGTACCAACCCTTTTCCTTTTCGTAGATCACCGGTGGGTTTAGGCACTCTTCGATTACTGTCCAGATGGAAAAAGAAGGAGCGAAGATTTCTTCGCCAGCTTCGTTTTTTACCACTAGGTTCGAACCGTCCTTGATGCTGACTTCGTCAACAACGCTAAACAATTCGTCGTAAGCATACTTGGCAAAAATGTTTGACATGCCAGGCTCAACACCCATACCAATCAGAGCTAGCTTGCCGGCTTTTTCCCATTGCTCGTTCAATGCATACTGAGCATCACCGAGCTTGATACCGGGCTTGTTGAACGGATCGGTCTCGTGCGGCTCAGATAGCGACATCGCCATATCGACATAGCCAACGCCGGCTGTGAAGGCGGCGGAGAAAACCGTTGGCACAAACTTTGGCTCAACAGCGTTGATCACATATGTGATGTTGTGCTCTCGGCACATCTCGACCATGTTGGCGGCATTCGATGCATCGATTTTGGCTGGTATGAACTTGGCTGCGACCTCGTCACCGTGGCGCTTTCTAATCCATTCGATTGATTTTTCGGCTCTTGAAAGGTCATAGTCGGAAACGACCATAACCTCGAAGAAGGATCTTTCTGCTGCGACTTTGGCGATACCGTCTCCGACGCCGCCCGCGCCAATAAGCAAAATCCTCATTGATTTTTCACATCCCTTAGAAAAGTCGCCACCCCATCTAAGGGCCTATGCGGCGACTTGGTTATTTCTAGGATACCCGACTACTCTTTGGCCATTGCTGGGACACTACTTGGCCTAACCACAAAGAAGAAAACCCCAATGGCTGCAAGGTGAGCAAGCGCCACAGTAATTCCAAGACCGGTTGTTGTGGCGCTACCAATTAATGGATAAAGCGGAGCGGAAAGGGCTGCGGTCACAGAGTTCATAACCCCGAGTACCGAAGCGGCAGTTCCGGCTTCGGAACCGTGGCCCTGCAGGGCCATGGTTTGAATAGGAGTGATTGTCATTCCAAAAGAAACTAAGAACATTGCCATTAGCGGAACGACAGTTTCAATTCCAACATCCATTGAACCTATTAGATACAAACCCGTTCCTGCCACTACAGCTAGCACCAATGCTCCAAAGACCACCCAGTGAGCTTTAAACATGCGGCCAAGCTTTGCTCCCACTTGAATTCCAATGAACCAGCAAAAAGCGGTGGTGGAAAAAGCTAGCGAGAATTCCACCGGAGTAAGCCCGAGGCTGTCCTGATACAAAAACGGAATGATGTTCAGATAGCTAAACAAGCCGACGGTTTGAACCATGCCAATTAAAACCAGTCCAACCAGAATCCGGTCCTTGAACACGGCAATAAATCTCTTGGCAACGCCATCAAAGCCCTTGGCTCGACGGTTGTCTTTGTGCAGTGTTTCAACCAGAGAGCGTGAGGCAAAGACAAAGATTGCAACACCCAGGATCGCAAGTGCCAGCGGAATGATTCTCCAGTCCGGAGCAACAAGCATCAAATTAGCTGCTATGACGGGGCTGATAATCGGAGCAATGCCGGAAATTAGCCAGGCCCGAGAAAGCATCTTCAGCATCGCGTTGCCAACGAATAGATCCCTGATGATCGCTTGGGCGATAACCGCGGTTGCCGCTCCTGCTAGACCTTGCAGGAAGCGAAGTACAACAAAAGCCTCAATGCCGGGGGCAACATAAAGCGCTGCTGAGGCGAAGGTGAAGATACCAAGAGCCAATAGCACTGGGCTTTTACGGCCCATCGAATCCGAGAGTGGCCCAGCCACAAAAAAGCCGATTGCGGCACCCAGGGTGACGGCAGAAAGCGAATACTGCACAAATGCATCCGGGACCTCAAAGAAGGTTGCAATTAGGGGATGCGCTGGCAAAAACATGTCAGTGACAAGAGTTTGAACCATCAACAAAAAACCGATTACGAAGATATACATCAAGCGCTGTCTTTGGGAAATTGCCTGGCTTACTGACTGCGGCTTTGAGCTCAAGAGGTTTTTGTCTTTTCTTTTGTTGCGAACATCCCGAGCTTACTTCACCAAAAATGCCAAAAGCCCCAACCTCACTTGCGCGGTGTTGGGGCTTTTGAAACTGAGGTGGGTTGTTACTTAAGTCCAACCTTTGCGCCAGCTGCTTCTAGAGCTGCCTTTGCCTTCTCAGCGGTGTCCTTGTTAGCGCCCTCAAGGATTGTTGAAGGAGCACCATCAACTAGAGCCTTGGCTTCGCCAAGACCTAGGTTGGTTAGTCCGCGAACTTCCTTAATAACCTGGATCTTCTGGTCTCCTGCAGACTCAAGAACAACATCGAATGAGTCCTTCTCTTCAGCTGCGTCGCCGCCGCCGCCTGCTGGTGCTGCTGCTGCAACTGCCATTGGAGCTGCAGCTGTAACCTCGAACACCTCTTCAAACTTCTTTACGAACTCAGAAAGCTCGATTAGTGATAGCTCCTTGAAGCCATCGATTAGCTGATCGGTTGATAGCTTTGCCATTTGTTTTTCTCCTTATTTTCTTTAAGCGTTTGTCTCTTGCTTGGCGCGAAGCGCGTCCACGGTGCGGACGGCCTGGGCCAGCGGAGCCTGGAACATGTAAGCAGCCTTGAACATTGAAGCCTTGAATAGTCCTGCGGCCTGAGCCAATAGAACTTCGCGGGATTCAAGATCAGCAAGCTTCTTAACCTCTGCCTGTGACAAGACAACGCCATCCATGATGCCGGTCTTGACTACTAGTAGAGGATTTGCCTTGGCAAAGTCACGCATTGCCTTGGCCACGGCGACTGTGTCTCCGTGAACAAATGCCATTGCAGTTGGTCCAACCAATTGACCCTCAAATGCGGTCACTCCGGCGTTCTTCGCTGCGATGTTTAGTAGCGTGTTCTTCGCCACGGCGTAGGTTGCATTCGCACTGATGGAACGGCGCAGCTCCTTGAGCTGTCCAACAGTGAGTCCGCGGTACTCGGTTAGCAACACTGCAGCTGAGCTCTGGAACTTGTCCGTGAGCTCGGCAACTGTAGCTTCCTTGTTCGCCATGGCACTCCTTGATTATCTGTATTTTGTCGGCAGCCCAGAAACAAAAAAATGCTCCCCACATAAGTGGAGAGCAAAAGAAAATAGAGAAATCTCTAACCTTTTAATCTTCACCTACGTGGGTAAACACTTATGTGTCTCTTAGTCAAAACAAGCCAAACCTCAAGAAATCTTGTGATTTGATTTGCCTTAAACCGACGGTCTTTGGCTTCCCCCAGTTTAGAGCCTTCTGGGGTTGGCTGTAAAGCTCGGGTTTTTGCCCGGATAGAAGTAAACCCCGCCCCCCAAGGGGCGGGGTTTAAGCGCTGTCTCGAGTCGCTTTTACTCCTCGAACTATTTCTAGTTCGAATACTTCTTTGCCCTCGGGCGCTTATCGCCTGATGGCTTGTCTGCCCAGCGGCCCTTACCAGAACCCTGGTAGTTGCCCTTTTTCTTAGGCCTTGAATCGCGGTCACGGTCACGTCCGCGGTGGTTTGAACCGCCGCCGCGTGAGTCACCGAAGTCCAGGATGTCTGGAGCTGCCGGTGGTGGAGCGATAGGTCCTGCTAGTTCTTCGATCAGTTCTGAACCTGGGCGAACATCGGTGATCTTCGCGTCTCTTTCAGCCCTGCGAAGAAGGTCTTCAACCTTGCGGCGCTTCGAGCGTGGGATCAAGGTGATAACAACACCTTCCTTGCCAGCGCGGCCGGTACGGCCGGAACGGTGAAGGTAAGTCTTGTATTCCTCTGGTGGGTCAACCTGAATAACCAGGGCAACATCATCAACGTGGATTCCACGAGCTGCAACGTCAGTGGCAACTAGAACGCGGACTGCACCTTTAACAAAGCGCTCTAGGTTGCGAGTTCTCTGGTTCTGGTTTAGGTCTCCATGAAGCCTGGCTGCTGGAACACCGTTGTTGGTCAGGGATTCACTTAGACGCTCAGCTGTCATCTTGGTACGGGTGAAGATAAGTGACTTACCTTCTCCTTGCACGAGGCGAAGTAGAACCTGTGAGCGATCGTCTGGGTCAACAACCAAGACGCGGTGCTCAATGGTTGATGTTTCCTGAGTCTCGTTAGGTACCTCGTAGACGTAAGGGCTTGGCATGAACTCTTTAACAAGAGCGTCAACTTCACGATCTAGTGTTGCTGAGAACAGTAGCTTCTGGGATTCACCGGTAGCGCGTAGAACTCGTCTTACGCCCTCGATGAAACCAAGATCACACATGTGGTCGGCCTCGTCAATAACCATGGTCTCAACTTCAGACAGGTCAATGATTCTTTGCGCCATTAGGTCTTCTAGGCGACCAGGGGTAGCAACGAGGATGTCAACACCGCGGCTAAGAGCGATCTCTTGTCTGCGCTGAGGAACACCACCGTAAACACAAGCTGTGTAGAAACCAACAGATCGAGCAAGAGCCGACATTGTTCTGTCGATCTGATCTGCAAGCTCACGAGTTGGAGCTAGAACTAGCGCTCTTGGCTTGTTTGGCTTTCTTGGAACAGAGCCGGCTGCAACCATCTTGGAAATGATTGGAACAGCAAAGGCAATGGTCTTTCCAGATCCAGTTTTTCCTCTACCCAAAACATCTCTACCCTCAAGGGCAGCAGGAATAGTTGACTGCTGAATCGGGAATGGGGTTTCTGCTCCCATGCCACGAAGAGCAACAACGAGCTTTGGGTGAAGACCCATCTCTTCGAAGCTGCCCTGAATGATTACCTCAGATGCATCCGCGCTAACAAGCTTGTCTAGAACCTTGTCCTCGAAGAAAGCCTTCTTGTTTGGGTTCTTATCGCGAGCGCCAACAAAGGTTTCATCTCTTGAGCGATCGCGTGATACGCGGTCCTCGCGGAACGGGTTGCGGTCGCGGTCAAACTCGCGAGAGTTTGAACGAGGCGCGAAACCACGTGAGTCCCCTGAGCGCTCTGAGCGATCAGTTCTTGGTGCGCGAGATTCCCAAGGACGGTCTGAGTTTGATCGTGCTGGACGATCTGAACGGTCGTAGCTTCTTGCTCCTGATGATCTGTCTGAGTAGTTACGGTCAGAAGATGGTCTGTCAGTTCTTGGTGCGCGTGATTCCCAAGGACGATCTGAGTTTGATCGTGCTGGGCGATCCGATGGACGCTCTGAACGGTCATAGCTTCTTGCACCGCGGTCAGATGAGTTTCGCTCTGAGTAAGGTCTGTCAGAAGATGGTCGATCTGTTCTTGGAGCACGAGATTCCCAAGGACGGTCAGAGCGGGCAGCTGGCTTACGCTCGCCTCTTGAATCAGAATTGCGGTCGTTATAAGAAGGTCTGTCTGACCAGCTCTTTTTTTCCTGGCGGTCGTAAGTTGGTCCTCCGGTGCGTGGCTTATCAGTCCACTCGCGCTTTGGAGCGCGGTCATCTGATCGGGGAGCATCGAAGAAGCTTCTGGTGCCGCGCGCAGCGCGATCGTCTGCTGTGTGACGAGGCTTGCGACCGGCTTCGGTTCTAGGAGCCTTTGGCTCCCAGTTGTTGCCACGGTCTGGCTTGCGACCACTCATCTCGCGAGGGTCGACAGCCCCCTTGCGGTGGGTCTTTTTAGGAGCAGCTGATCCGTAGCCGGAACCCGAAGCGCGCTTCGGGGCTGATTTTGATGCGCCGGTTTTTGGACGCGGGCTTGCTTTGCCGAAATTAGGCATAGTTTTACTTATTCCTCTTTATGTAAACGAGCACGGCCAAAGCAAGCCTCAAAAATAGAGGCATTTGCAATAACTAATGTTCGTCGTTGCGGTCTAGTCGAACTGCGCTAGACCTTTAGCTGATCTGGTTCTTGCCAGGGCTAATAAGAGGTAAAGACTGATGCACGCTTAGTGCACTGCAAACGACTACTGCTGGGATGTTCCCAACTTCTCTAGCCTAGGGCTAGAGCCTCAATAAAGCTAGGAAAAGTTTCTAGAGGATTTATCCTCTAGAGCCCCTTATTTGCTTAGGAAACTAGCCCGCGGAGCTTTAGCTCTGCGTGTAGCTCAGCGTCAGAGGGCTCAACAAGGAACTTGCCATCGGCGAACTGAATTACTGGAATGTTGGTGCGACCAGAGATAGCTCTGGCTTCCTCGGTGAATTCTTCGCTGTTCTCGACATCTTTCATCTCGAACTCGACGCCAGTGGTGTTCAAAAGAGCTTTGGATCTGCGGCAATCGCCACACCAGTCAGCTCCATACATTGTCACTTCAGCCATTGCTATCTCCTTAGAATTTTGTGCTCTGGTATTTCCAACTTGAAACCATCAAAGCGGATTCCCGCCAAATCTTCAATAACGATATCGGCCTCCGTGATTAGTGCAAACTCCGATACCCCGATAACCATGGCAACCCCGGCTGCCTTGGCTGCCAACGCTCCGGCCTGAGCATCTTCAAACACCACACAGTCACTGGCACTAAAGCCCAAACGGCTTGCTCCAAGTAGATACGGATCTGGCGCTGGCTTGCCGCGCTCAACATCGTCTCCAGTGACTAGGTGCTTAGGGATTGGAAGACCCGCACCTTCTAATCTTGCTCGACCAAGTCTTGCGTTGGCGGATGTGCAAATTGTCCAGCGATCAACTGGAAGCGATGGAAGTAACTCTCTTGCTCCTGGCATCGCAAGAGTTTCGTGAGCTGATTCTTGCTCGAGTTCGTTGATGCGGTTGTTGGCCTCTTCGAATCTTTCAGGACCAACCAGGGAAAGAACTGTGTCCTGGGCACGGGTGCCATGGAAATTGGCAATGTTTAATCCCTTGATGCCAAATTCCTCGGCCCACTGTGCCCAGCACTTCTCGACATTGGCGTGTGAATCCACCAGCACTCCGTCGTTATCAAACAGCAGTGCTTTGATTTCAATAATCATCTAGTTTTTGGCCTTTAGGCGCTTAGCCGTTGTGGTTTTGGTCTTTGAGCCAGCTGCCTTCTTAGCTGGCACCTTGGCTAGCTTCTTTGAGGAAGAAGAGCTCGGCTTTTTTGCAACTAGCGCAACTTTGTTGCGCTCAGTAATTGAAAGGTAAGTGCCTAAGGCTGCAAGAACCAAAAGCACAATCGCAGGAAGCATTTGTTCGATGAACCAAGAAACCGACAGTGGTGAAACGGTCCAGCTCCAAACGGCAGTGAACTCTTCTCCCGGGGCTGGTTCTTCGTATGGCGGGTAAACCCTTAGCTTCTCGATACCTGCAGCACCGAAAGCAAAGGACATAATCGAAACAGTCACACCAAAGACAATTGAAAGCACGAAGTTCAAATTGGCAGCTCCTGCTGCCAAAGTTGCCCTGGTGCGAGGAGGCGCTGCCTTAGCTGATTTTGCTTTTGTGGAAAATCTGGTTCCAAGCAAGATACCTGAGACGATAATGACCTGAATGATTACCCAGACCCAGACTTCCAGGTCAGTTCTTGTCACGTCATAGACGGCTAGGCCAAAGATGATTGCGATAGCGGTAGCAATAATTGGAACCGCGTAGCCAAGGCCGAGGGCTTTCTCGGATTCAGACATGCGCTCTTTTTTGGCACCCTTGACTACTTGCTTCCTGAACACAAATGCGCGAAGCAGGATGTAAACAACTAGACCGGTTGCAAGCAAGATTGGAATGTAAACATCAAACAGGCGGACCGTTAGGTTTTCTTCTCGGTCGATGTAAGTGTTGAAAGCTCCAAGGAAATTTCCTATGGCAAAAAACGCACCAGTGGCAAGAGCAACAATAACTGTGAAGTTTGTGAAGCGGTGCGCGGCCCTTGCCAGGGAGTCATCGACTCCGGCTAGAGATCGGGCTCGAAGAGCTAGGCGCTGGCCATAAAGAGCCAGCAGTCCAAAGACGACGATTCCGCTTAGGAAAAGATATGTGGAAGGACGGATGATTTGCTCATCCCCCTGATACATCCCCTGGGCGTCATAGATCGGGTAAACAAAGAGCCCCGCATAGATCGCGAACATGAAGAACTTCCAGCCCCCGATTAGGCCAACTAGCGGAGCGAGGATGGCTAACTTTGAGAGTTTGTTTTCCATGTTCTTAGCCTAGAGGTGAGGCATAAACTTGCCCCATGATTGTTGTTATCGGCGAGGCTCTTATTGACCTGATTGAGGACAAATCAACTGCCGGCAGGTACCAAGCGGTGGTTGGTGGAGCCAACGCCAATGTTGCTATTGCCCTAGCTCGCGCCGGAACCAAGCAGCAACTTCTTGCCCGCATTTCTAGTGATGCCTTCGGACAAAAAATCCGTCAGCGACTTGTCGACAACAAAGTAGGGCTCGACTACGCAATTGCGGCCAAAGAACCAACCAGCGTTGCAATAGCTTCAATTGGATCATCCGGTGGCGCCAGCTACTCCTTCTATGTTGAAAACACAGCGGACTGGGGCTGGACCAATACCGAGCTTCCAACCCAGCAGACAATGAATGCAATTGGCACAACTGCTTTGCAGTTTGGCTGTTTGACGATGGCGATGCCGCCAGGCAATGCCGTAGTTGAAGCTTGGGCCAGAGATTACTTCGATAAAGACCTGCTTACCCTTTCGCACGATGTGAATGTGCGGCCCGCCCTTGGATTCGATCGTGATTCGGAGCGAGTCCGCGTTCAGCGCGTGAATTCGTTCTCGCATTTGATCAAAGCTTCCGATGACGACATCAACTGGCTTTATGGATTAGAGCCAGGAACAAATGTGGACCAAATTGCCTGGGACTGGATTGGCGATAGCGCAAAGATTGTTTTTGTCACCCGCGGTGGCGATGGCGCAAGCATCTATCGAAGAAACAAAACCAAACTAGATGTTGCTTCCCGAAAAGTGAAGGTTCAAGATTCGGTTGGTGCCGGGGATACCTTCTGCGCAAACACCCTCGCACAGCTTCAGCAAATCGGTGCTTTAGGATCTGGTGCCTTTGAAAGACTTGCCGCACTTTCAGATAAGCAGCTGATCGCAATTGCTAAGGTTTCTAGCGTTGCCGCCAGTATGGCTTGTGAGAAAACCGGGGCTGAGCCGCCAACTGATTCTGAGCTAGCTGATCTGCTAGTTCTCTTGGCCTAGAACAATCTCGGCGTAAGAAAGGGTTGAATCCCCTTCGCGGGTCTGAGACCAAACCAAACTAAGTTCCGAAAGCAGTTTCGAGCCAAAGCCAGGTTTTGCTCCTGGGGGTAAACCTTGGCCGTCATCGACTACCTTGATTGCAATTCGCAAATCATCGAGTCTGGAAACCGCTAGCGAAACCTTGCTTGCCTTACCGTGCTTGATGGCGTTGGTTATGAATTCTCTCGAGATTTCAATCAGAGCTTCGCTGGCTAGTGGCTGCCTGGCAATGGCAGCTTCCAGATCGTCTGGAATCTCAATTGTGATTTCTGCAGCATCAGACCAGATCTCAATGATCTGGTTTAGAAGATCTGAGATGTCTTCGCCTTCTAGGTTGCTTGGGTTATTGAGTTTTTCAATGGCTGCTGCAATATCTCTTTCCACCTCAGCAACCAGTTCTGGTGTTGGCTTTTGTTCTTGAGAAAGTTTCATAGCCGATGCGAATAGTGCTGCCTGAACTGGGCCGTGTAATACCGATGCTGTGCGGCGACGGTTTAGCCAGAGTTCTTGGCGCAAAGCTGCGTTTAAGATTTCAAGCTGCTGGTTGACACCAACTAGTTTCTCGGTTGTTGCCTTGCGTTGGAGCTGAGCAAATTGCGCCGCGAAGGTAGTGATTCCAACAGAAACACCAAAGAGCAATAGGGCATTGACTTGACTTACTGTGACGTTCCACTGAAGGTAATCAGCTGCGAAGTAGATCGGAATCAGGGAAATTGCAGAAAAGCTCGGGACAACAATTGCGGCCAGGTATGGATGAACTGGCATCTTGATGGTTAGCAACTGAAAAAGCCCCAGGCCTAGAAACATCGACAAGAATGCTGTTAGCAAAATACTTAGTGAACCTAATAGTTCCTCTAACAAAAATGCTGTGGGGACCAAACCGATGGAAAGAATCAGTGTTGCCCAAAGCGGAACAATGAATTCTCCGAGCATGATTCGAGAAGGTTTTGGCGCTTTTTCTCGAAGAACAGCTTTGCCAGATTCAGCCTCTAGTTCGTCGCTGGCTTCGGCAACCTCTAGGCTCAGTGGCCGAACAACCTCGTCAACGGTTGAGCGAAGCGAATCGATAGCTTCGATTGAGGATTTTCCAGTGAGGTTGGCTTGAATCTTGGCGATGGCAGGATCGAGCAGGCTGCGCACCTTTGACAAAAGCTCTTCACGCTGAATTTGAACCTTCGCCCTAATTCCAGCGGAGCGAATCTGAAGGCGGTAGCGCTCATCAGCGAGCGCCGTTAGTGACTCGCGGTGCCGTTGGTAATTCGAGGCCAGTACGGCGGCAACCGTGAGAGTCACGAAGGTGAAGATTGGGCCGCCGAGTAAGCGGAACAGCTCCTGGCCGGGTTCGTGCTGTCCGGTGAGAATATCCAATATCAAGATCACAACGCCTCTGGCAAAGCCCGAAAGCAAAAATGCGCCAAGAACAAAAGCCGGTCGGCTCTTTACTTCTTTACCGGTTAGCAGCCACCTGGCCGCCAATAACACTGCAACTGTTGCTAGGTAGCCTGCGGTTGCAACTAAGAATCTTTCAAGCAAGTTCGTCTCTAGTCGCAGCGATTCAAAGATCAAGCCTGTGCCGTAGGAGGGAAGCAAAAACAACAGCAATACCTGATTGGAAAGCGCGTAGCGTGATCCAATTTGGTTTAGTAGTCGATTAGCTGTTGGGCGGTGAGGTTTGTAAGCGTCGCTCATTCTTCGACCGTGACGGCTCCAGCTGCGCTCAAATACATTCTGGTGGCTTCCACGCGAGCGTTACCTAGTCCCTGGGCTTCAACTCCGAGAGCTTGGAAAATTCTAGAGACCATTCCCTCAACGGCACGAACTGTTGTTCCGCGCTCTTCGGCAATTTGGTTGTTTGAGTAACCTTCGGCAACAAGTTTTAGAACCGAAATTTGTCTACGAGATAACTCGGCAAGCGGTCGCTCTAAATTCTGATCGTGTCGGAACTTGTCAACGTCTTGTTCTTTGAGAACTGCGTTGACAGCTTCGATAAGTTCTTTGGAATCAACCAGTTGGGATTTTCTAAGGTAGGCCTGGTTCTGAGTAATGACCTTTACGTCGCGATTAGCAAATCTTGGGTCTGGCAAGTTGGTGAGAAAAACTACGCCAACGTCATTGGCTTCACGGCTTAGGTATTCTGCGAAATCAAATCCATTGGGACCAGGTCCCAGTTCAATATCCACCACGCACACATCCGGATCGGCTGCCTTGACGGCTCTCTTGGCATCGGCGGCGTTGGCTGCGGTTGAAACATCGAAGCCGGCAGTTTCCAAGCTTCGGGCAATTAGGTCTCTAAGCAACGACTCGTTCTCAACCACAACTATGGTTCTGCGAAGAGGCATTGAAAGTCCTAGCTAGTGATTACCGAAGATTTGATACTTCATTATCGCGGGTTAGCCCTAGGCCAACAAGGTAGATATAGTGCTGGCACCCTGTTCCAGCCATTGTCAGTAGCTGCTGACAGACTTGAGGCAATGAAAAAACACGATACCGGCCTCTGGTCCTTCAACACCCGCGATCTGATGCGATCAAGCGGCTGCCAGCACTGCTCGCAGCTGGCTATTGCCAGAGAACTAGATGTTGCTGGAGTAAGAGATCTAGTCGAGCAGTATTTCGTTGAACCAGAGAGTCTGTCCATCACCTACGGAATGGCCTACGAAGAAGCTTTAGAGCAAGAACTGCTAGCTCACTTAGGTCCAGAAGGTTTTCAAAGACCATCAGACGAAGACACTTTTGGTGCAACAGTTACTTTGATGCGCGAGCAAGTTCCTGTGATTTACCAGGGCTATCTAAAACATCAAGTTGGCAATCTAACCTTCAATGGCAAGCCAGATTTTCTAGTTCGCGGCGACTACCAACTTGAATTTATCAAGGGCAAGCTAATCGCTAACCAGAAATCAACTGGCGAGAAGGAAAAGTACGTTGCTTGGGATGCCAAACTCGCATCAACCGCGAAGCCAAATTATCTTTTGCAAATCGCCCTCTATGCCGATGCACTGAAGGCTCTAGGCATGAAAGCAGTCGGTGAACCTGGAATCATTTTGGGCTCGCGCACTCTTGAAACATTTGAAGAGTCAGAAATTGTGCCAGCTATGCAGCAGGCCCGAAAAGAACTCGAAGATGCCATCAAGTCCTTTGACGAAAAAACCAAACTGGCCGACCTAACGCTTTACTGTGACACCAAAGACTCCTGCAGCGTCTGCGAGTATCCAGCCCTTTGCGAACAAGCCAGATTCGATGTTGACCACCTGGTGCAAGTTGCTGGTATCAACCGCAATCAAATAGAAAAACTCTCAACTGTTGGAATCACAACTATGGCCTCGCTTGCAAAAGCAACCGATGATCAAAGACCGGGTGAGATTACAGCTTCCAGCTTTGAAAAGATTCGTCTGCAGGCAAAGCTACAGACTGATTACAGAAAAACCAATAAGGTCAGCTACATCGTTCTACCTGATCCAGAAATCGCAGTTTTGCCACCGGCATCGCAAAACGATGTCTTTTTCGACATGGAAGGTTTTCCTTACTTCCCAGAAAAAGGCGGCCTTGAATACCTGTTTGGAAACACGCTACGGAGCGGCGAATTCGTGCCGTTTTTTGCCCATGACCGGAAACAAGAAAAACAAGCCTTTATCGACTTCATGGAGTTTTTGAACAAAAAGCTCGAAGCAGATAAGTCAGCACATGTCTATCACTACGCCAGCTACGAGGTCACGGCGTTGAACCGCCTTGCTGCAAGGCACGGAGTCATGGAAGCCCAAGTTGCGGAGTTGGTTTCTTCGGGCCGGATGGTTGATCTATACAAAGTGGTCAAAGGCTCCATCATGGTTTCTCAGCCGAGCTACTCGATCAAGAAACTAGAAGCTTTTTACGAATTCGATCGCAAGAGCAAAGTTCTTGATGCTGGCGCATCGATTGACGAGTATGACTACTATCGCCAGCAAGTGGAGCTCGGTGAAGAAGGCGCCGAAGAAACACTGAAGCAGATCACCGATTACAACGAAGACGATTGTGTTTCAACCATGGCGCTTTACAACTGGTTGAGCACAATGCCAGGAGCTCATTCCAGGTATCAAGAATTCGAGCGGGCCAAAGATATAAAAAAAGCCCGCGAGGCTAGAAGCCAAGCGGAGAAAGAAGACTCCCCCGAATCAGCCAGAGCTCGCAAAGCCGAGTTCGAACTAGAAAAGCTAAACAAGAAAACAACCATCATGCAAAAAGCCCTCGATGGTTGGGCCTGGGGTAAAGATGTGGATGCTGACTATCGCGCAAAGATTTGGCTAGCACTTACTCACTCGATGCTCTATTACAACCGTGAGGATGTAATTCGCTGGCGTGACTGGGCCATCCGTAAGGATGCAACTTTTGATCAGCTGCATCGAGACCGTAAGGCTCTGGTGGTTCAAGGCTGCACCACAGAATCCAACACAGCGGACTTTTTTGGCGTCGACCCAGAATCAAAAGTGAAGCTGGTTTATCGGTACGTTTTGGAACCTGGTCAAACTAGTTTTTTGAAAATGGACCAAAAGATATTTGTTCGCTACAGCTTGGGTGCTAACCAGCAGGACACCGACTACGGAAAGGTTTTATCGGTAGTTGGCGATGAGCTGATTTTCGAGCGCGACGCCACTTACGGAAATATGTCTTTGGTCCCAAACGCCATCTTTGAATACGAGTGGGTGCCTCCTGGCCAAAAACCTGAAGTGGTGGGCGATCTAGTCCAAAAGCTAGTTGGACTTTGGGGTTCACCCGTTCAGGAGCCACAAATCAAGCATCCAGCTATGGATCTGCTGATGCGAAATACCCCAAGGCTGAAATCATTTCCGGGATTGCCTGTGCCATTGGCAGGGGATTCCTTGTCGGCAATAACCGAAGCGGTGATGGATCTAGACACTTCAGTGCTTGCAATTCAAGGTCCCCCTGGATCAGGTAAGACCTTTGTTGGCTCGAGGGTTATCAAGGAATTGGTTGATAAAGGAATGAAGGTGGGAGTTGTTGCCAACTCCCACTCCGCTATCGAGAACCTGATGTGGGCCTGCTTAGAAGCTGGTGTATCGCCTGACGCGATGGCCAAGAAAACTCAAGCTGGAGACAAGGAAGCAAAAGGTTGGCTAACCCCAACAACAAACAAGGTTGTCGGTTCTTGGCGTGCTGGAAACTCCGGCTACGTTTTCGGAGGGACCTCTTGGAGTTTCTGTGCGAAAGAAATGTTTGAAGATCAGTTTGACTACATCTTCATTGACGAGGCTGCCCAGTTCTCACTGGTTGATGCAATTGCGGTTAGTGCCAATACCAAAAACCTTGTTTTGCTTGGTGATCCAAGACAGCTTACGCAAGTGGTTCAAGCCATTCACCCAGGTGGTGTTGATAACTCTGCCCTTGGTCACTACATGGGGGATACTGCAATCCTAGAAAGCTCCTCCGGCTACTTCTTGGATGTGACAAGAAGAATGCACCCTGCTATCAATGCACCGGTTAGCAACTTGAGCTACCAAAACAAACTTCACTCCCACCCTGATACCCATGCCCATGTTGTTGCAGGCATAGAGCCAGGACTGGTTGTGGTCCCGGTTGATCACAGAGCGAATGTCTCAAGTTCGGTTGAGGAAGCAAAAGTGGTTTTGGAAATTGCTCAGGCGCAGGTAGCAAAACTTGGTACCTCCGAGGTGCTGGTTGTTGCTCCCTACAACGCCCAGATGGATCTGATTCGAGCAATGCTGGATAAGGCGGGTTTGAACGAGGTGGCGGTTGGAACAGTGGATAAATTCCAGGGCCGTGAGGCGATGGTGGTTATCGTCAGCCTTGCAGCTTCCAGCGCACTGGATGCGCCAAGGGGACTTGATTTCTTGTTGGATAGAAATCGATTGAATGTTGCTCTTTCAAGAGCCAAAGCCAATTGCTATCTCGTATATTCGCCTTCGCTGACAAAATCTCGCTTCAGAAACATTGAGGAGCTCAAATCAGTTTCGCGACTAAATGGCTTGATCGAGCAAGCAAGTTTCACCAATTAGCCTCTGGCTGAGGCCAATCCCTGTTCTGGAAGTTTTTGAGTGCTAGCTTGGAAAGCAAATGGGGATTGAATACTTACTAATTGCAGCTGGCATTGTGATTTTGATTGCGGTGCTAGCCCAACGTCGTATGCTCCAAAAGCGCTTGATTGAAAACAAAGAAGCGCTAGCCGGTATCAAATTGCAGGATGGCATCACCTTTGAAGTTGGGCAGGTTCTTAAAAAAACCCCAAGGCTCAAAGGCGATGGAACATTTAAGTTCAAGACCTTGGGTTGTATTCCCTTCGTAAACAACTTTGAAGCAGTGCGGCTTGCAAGGCGCATTTACTTTGTTGATCCAACAGTTGTTGAAGTTTTGCTACTTCCTGACCCATCTAATCTTGAGCGCAAGTTAGCTGTTGCTGTGACGCTGGATTCGAAGGTGCTCGGATATGTTCCAACCCAAGAAGCAGGAGAAATGCACAAATACCTCCTTGCTCACTCAAGCGGGGTTCGCGCGATGGCCAAGATTTATCTTGGCTCAAGACCGGAATACAACGGCGTGATGTTGGATTTTGCTAAGCCTTTGAGGCTCGAGCCAAAAAGAAAGTCAAAGTAAAGCTCTTGGGTTTGCCTGAACTTAGTGACAACTAGGCTTGAGCAATGACTAATTGGTTCGATAGATCAGAGGAAATCACCTCTCGTATTCCAAAGGGCTTCATCTTTGGAGCCGCCACTTCCTCTTGGCAGATTGAAGGATCTAGTCACACCCGAGGTAGATCTATCTGGGAAGACTTCTGTGATGTTCCAGGAAAAATTCTTGATGGTGCTGGAGCAGACCCTGCAACCGATCACATCAATCGCCTAGAAGGTGATTTAGATCTACTTGCACGCCTAGGTGTCGACTCGTACCGTTTTTCTGTTTCATGGCCACGTGTTTTGCACCAAGGTCATGGCGCAGTTGACCCAAAGGGTCTTGAGTTTTACGACAGATTGATTGATGGTCTGCTCGAGAGAAGTATCAAACCAGCATTGACTTTGTATCACTGGGATTTACCGAGTGCTCTTCAAGCTGAAGGTGGCTGGGCCAACAAGGAAATCTACGAGCACTTCGAAAACTATGCAGATGTGCTTTCATCAAAGTTTGCCGATCGGGTCTTTAGCTGGGCAACTCTGAACGAGCCTTGGGTAGTTGCTTACCTTGGTAATGCCGCCGGCATTCACGCTCCGGGCCTAAAAGACCCAGCAGTAGCTTTTGAAGTCTCATACAACCTGATGGTGGCAAGCGGTCGAGCAATGGAAGTTCTTCGCTCAAACAAAGCCAATAACCCAGGGATTGTTTTGAACCTGACCACGATTATCGGAGACGATGACAAGATCTCAGATGCCGTAACCCACATCGATAACCTGCAGAACCGCTTCTGGTTGGATCTTTTAGCAGGCCGAGGAATTGCATCCGAGATCATGGACGCTACCGCCGCTTATACCGACTGGAGCTTCGTTGAAGACTCAGGGCTTAAGGCTGCAGCTAACAAGATTGACTGGATGGGTCTGAACTACTACTCCCCGATGAGAGTTGCCTCCAAGGCAGCTAAGGGCCCAGATCACGTGGTTGGACAAACCCCAGCTCTGTTCCCAGGTTGTCCTCCGGTGCACTTTGTGCCGCGTGAGCCACAAACCGACATGGGCTGGGAGATGCACGCACCATCTTTGACTACAACCTTGACCCGCATTGCTAAAGATCTTCCAGGGGTGCCGCTTTACATCACAGAAAACGGTGGGGCATTCCCAGACAAGCTAATTGACGGTGTCGTAAACGACACCGACCGCATTGATTACTTCGCTAAGCATTTGCTAGCAGCTCTAGATGCCATGGTCCAAGGCGTTGATCTTCGCGGATACTACGCCTGGTCGCTGATGGATAACTTGGAGTGGGCCGAGGGTTGGACAAAGAGATTTGGAATTGTTCGAGTTTCAGAACATGACCTAACTCGAATTCCTAAGCAAAGCTTTGAGTTTCTCAAGAAAGTATTTGGCGAAAGAAACTAACCAAACTTCTTGCTATTCGCCTTTTTTCAATGAGGTGACTGTTGCAACAATCGAGGCAGCTTGCAAAGCTGCCAGCATGTAGAAAACACCAGCGGTCGATGCTCCCGCAACTAATCCTGCAAGGGCAGGCATAGCAACTTGACCCAAGCGGTTAGCACTCAGGCGAACTGCAATTGCCAATCCTCTGCTATCAGGAGAAGAAATTCTGGATACCCATGCCATGGTTGCTGGTTGACCAATTCCCATCGCAAAACCGGATACGGCCATGATCAATGCAATCCACCAGAAATTAGCTGTCAGCCCTAGGGCGACCATGGAAGCTAACGTCACTATCGATCCCCAGGTCAGGATTGTTCGAAGGCCCAATCGGTTAGAGATCTGGCCAAGAACTAGACGAACCGCCAAAGATGCAACTGATCTAATCGCCAGCAAGATACCGATGTCTGTGACGCTAAGGCCGATTTCTCGACCGTAAAGCGGCAAGAAGATCAACACCACATCAACTACAGCTGTTGTTGCACTTGCAACAAACATTGCTGATTTGAAGGTTGGAATTGCAAGCACTTGCCTGACCTTGGCTTTTTCAAGAGCTTTGTTGGGCTTTGGGTTTTCCTTTTTGGTACTTAGAGCGACGGTTCCAATCACTGCCGCAACAAATAACGCCAGGGCAAACAAGAACGCTGCGTTGGCATTGACCGTCACCTCGCCTGAGTCAGCAAGCCATCCACCAACAAATGGTCCAACGGCATGTCCTGCAGATGCGTAGAAGGTAAGCAGACCAAAGTTCTTTTCATACTCCGCAGAAGCGGATCGATTAGCTATCAAGGTTTGACCGCCGACCATAATCAACAAGTGGCCCATTCCAAGCGATGGCATTGCCAGCATGAGAAGTGGAATTGAGTTGATGAACAACAGGGCCGCCGTGGTCCCAACAAGAAGAAGCGATCCCAACATCATCGCCAGTCCAGCACGCCCCTTATCAACGAATCTTCCCACCTGAATAGCGAGCACCAAGGGGGCAAGTGCGAAAGTGGCACCAATCAAACCAACCAGGGCTGCATCCGCCCCGAGCTCGACGGATTTGTAGGTGATGATTGGTCGGACGACATATATTCCGGCTTGAATCAAAAGGGAGTTAAGTAAAACAAGTGGCAACCAACGGCTGCCACTTGTTTTTGCTTTACTCATTTGGCTCTATTTTAGTGCCATTCGCTTTTTGATCATTGGCCACAACTTCGGAACTACTAGCCCAAGAATTAGGACTGTGTATATGAATACACTGAAGGGTTTTTCAATAAGTGTCATGAAATCGCCGTTAGCAATTTGCACCGCTCTGCGGAGTTCGAGTTCGGCTAAAGGACCAATAACAACACCAAGGATTAATGGGGTTATTGGGTAGCCATATCGCCTAAACAATAGCCCGAGTACTCCTACAGCTAAAGCCACAGTCATTCCGAAGGTGTTTTGTGCAACAGCAAAAGCACCAAGCATCGCAAGCGTTAGAACTCCTGCATACAGATAGTAAGGGGGAATCTTTAGCAGCTTCACCCACATGCCAATTAGCGGAAGGTTAATAAACAGCAATAGAAAGTTACCGATGAATAATGCACCAATCAGAGTCCAAATGATCTCAGGGCGTTCACTAAAGAGCAATGGTCCGGCCTGGATGTTGAACTGATCAAACGATGCCAACATGACAGCCGCAGTTGCTGAAGTTGGGATTCCCAGTGCAAGAAGTGGAACCAAAGAACCCGCAGCGTTAGCGTTGTTTGCAGCCTCCGGCCCTGCTACACCTTCGATGGCCCCCTTGCCGAATTCACTCTTGGCTTTCCTGCTAGCTAAACGCTTCTCCAGGTTGTAGCTCAAGAAAGTTGGAAGCTCAGATCCACCAGCAGGCAAAACGCCAAGTGGGAAACCAATTGCAGTTCCTCTAACCCAAGGTCTCCAGGATCTACTCCAGTCGTCCTTGGTCATCCAAGCTCGGCCCTTGAACTTGATTACTTGAGCTTCTCCAAATCGCCCCTTGAAGGCAACGTAAAGTGACTCCCCGACAGCAAATAGAGAAACGATCACGATAACTGTTGAAATGCCATCCAGTGCGTAAAGGTTTCCGAAGGTTAATCGCTGAGCTCCTGTGAGAATGTCTAGGCCTACAAAACCGATAGCTAAGCCCACCGAAAGCGAGATAAGGCCGCGCACAACAGACTGGCCCATTACCGCACTGATTGTTCCAAGAGCCAAAACCATTAGGGCGAAGTAGTCGGCGGGGGTAAGGCGTAGTCCCAAGTCAGCGATGAAAGGGGCTCCAACAGCAAGCAAACCGGTTGCAACAGCTCCTGCAAAAAACGAACCAATGGCGGCGGTAGCTAAGGCCGCACCCGCACGACCGGCCCTGGCCATCTTGTTACCTTCGATCGTGGTCATTACCGAGCCTGATTCTCCAGGGGCGTTGAGCAAAATCGATGTAGTCGAGCCTCCGTACATGGCTCCGTAATAGATGGCCGCAAACATAATCAGTGCAGAGGTAGGTTCAACGGTAAAAGTTATCGGCAACAGCAGGGTAATGGCCAGGGCTGGGCCGATGCCAGGAAGCACTCCTACAAGAGTTCCAAGAAGGCTTCCTATCAAACCAAACATTAGGTTTGTCAAAGTTAGTGAGGCTACAAGCCCCTCAATAAATCCCATCACCACTCCGCATCTGTTGGCTCAACGCTGGTTAGGAAATCAAATCCCAAAGGAAGGGCCAGCTGAAGACCTTGGGTAAACGCGAAGAACATGATGGAGGAAAATGCGAAAGCTATCAGCACCATTCGGATTTTGTTCTTGGCACCAAGTGCCCATGAGAGCCCTGAGAACAAAACTCCTGCCGAAAGGATGAAGCCAAGCAACTGAATAAACAATACATAAAAAAGCAGTGATCCTAAGGCGACACTAAGGGCCAACCAGTTAGAGGTTTGAGATAGCTCTCCACCCTCAATGCCATCGGGTGTTCCAAGTTTCCCTCTAAAAACCTGAACAATTTGAAACAGAGAGAGGCCTGCCAGCATAAATCCAACTGTGAAAGCAAATACCTTAGGGCTTACGTAGGTGTCGGACAGCATGTCCGGCAGCATGGCAGTGTCCGCTATCACAATTACCCCAGCAAGAAAGAGGAAGCTGGTGAAAACCAGCTCCCCCTTTGCTGCGGATGTTAGTCCGATTCGACTCATAGTCCTAGTTTGGTAAACGCTGCAGAAACTGCGCGCTCCTGTCCCTTAACCCATGAGTTGAAACGGTCACCTGACATGAATGCGTCGATGTAGTTTCGGCTTGCGATAACTGACTTCCAAGAGTTTGAAACTCTCATTACGCTGATTGCGCGAATGAACTTGTCACGGTTCTCTTTTGAAGTCGCGGCTGGAAGGGCAAGGCCTCTCCAGTTGGCAACAACAACAGGCATGCCTTGCTCGCTCAGGGTCTTGGCGTCGATGCCAGGAACTCTTTTGCTGAAGCTGATACCGAGTACGCGTAGTTTGCCGGCCTTGATCTGGGCAGAGAACTCGTCGTAGCCTGAAACCGCAGCTGCAAACTGAGCGTCTGACATGATGCCACCAAGAGCACCGCCACCACCTGCGTATGCAATGTAGTTCATGTTCTTAGCAGCACCAAGCTTCTGGTAAATGCTCGCGACCATGAACTGGTCCTGAGTTCCAGTGGAACCTCCGGCGATTGCAATCTTCTTGCTCTTCATGTCAGCAAGTAGGTCGCTTAGCTTCTTGTACTTGGAGTCAGCGCGAACAACCAATGCAATTGGGTCTTCGGTCATTTTTGCCGCTGGAACCAGCTGAGAAACCTTTACCGGACCCTTGTTTACGTGAACGCCACCAACAGATGCCCAGCCTACAACTACTGCCTTGTTGGCTGTTCCGCTGTCGTTGTTATAAAAGCTTGTCAGTCCAACGGTCTGACCTGCACCTGAAATGTTGCGCTTGGTTGGCTCAGCTGTTACAAGACCTTCTGCCTTCAGTGCCTTGTTGATTTCAGTTCCAAAAGTGTCAAATCCACCAGGTCCTGTAGTGATCAACATGTCTAGTCCTGCAAGAATTGGGTCTTCTGCATATAGCCACTGTCTAACTCCCTTGGAAGTTCCAATGGCTGCCACACGGCAAACTAGGTCAGAGCCGTCGGCGCCTTTGGCCTTAGCCACTGTGCCTACTACAGCACACTCTGCACCAACGGTGGCGCGAGATGCTGAAACAGATGCTGCGTTAGCTGGTGCAACAGTTACTCCAGAAGCGATCAGCGCGATGGCTGATGCTGCGATTACGATTTTTTTCACTATGTTGTGTCCTCCAGATTTTGAATCGAGGACTCTCCGGCGGAAAGTCCGCTTCAGATAACGTTGGGGTTTTCAGTCTTCACCGCCAACCCCATTGTTGACTAAAGACTGAGTCTCTCCATCACTATTTCCAGTGACCGAATGCCCGGGCTTTTCAGCCGGGAATGGCGATGCATTCGCTTTGGGATACTCCCCCAGTGCATTCCAGATTAGTACTTTTGGACACCCCTTGTTTACCAAGTATCCAACTTCTCCAATATCTGGCTTCTAGCCTGCATTCAGGGCAATCCAGCCCCTTTATAGCTTTTGGTTGGTGCCTAGGCCGACTTGGCCTTCCCAATCAACTTGCGAAGAACGTACTGTAAAACACCACCATGGTTCAGATAATCTCTCTCCCTCTGCGTTTCGATGCGGACCTCGACCTCAAACTTCTTTTCCCCAGCAGCTATTTTCATGGTCTTTCCTTTAATTGCTTGGTGCAGATTTAATAGCTCGAAGATCTCGTCTCCTTTGAGACCGAGGGTCTGGGCCGACTGCCCTGGAAGATACTGCAACGGGAGAATGCCCATGCAAATCAAATTTGACCGATGGATGCGTTCAAATGACTCGGCGATAACTGCCTTGACCCCAAGCAGTGCTGGGCCTTTGGCAGCCCAATCTCGAGATGAGCCTGCACCGTAAAGTTTTCCACCAAGAACCACAAGGGGAACTGACTGACTTTGATAACTCATGGCGGCATCAAAAATGCTCTTCACGTTGCCATCCAGAAAGTCGATTGTGAAGTTTCCTTCCTTTTCAGGAACAAGCTGGTTACGTAATCGGATGTTAGCGAAAGTTCCACGCATCATCACCTCAAGATTGCCTCTTCTTGAAGCGTATGTATTTAGATCTGTCCTAGCTACTCCAAGTTTCGCGAGATAAGTCCCTGCAATAGAGCTTGCAGGGATCGCACCAGCGGGACAAATGTGGTCGGTGGTGATTTGATCACCCAATTTCACGAGAACTCGTGCTCCAAAAATATCTTTTATCCCCGCGGCCTCATGGGTCATGGAATTCATGAAAGTTGGGCGACGAAGATAGCTTGATTCGGTTTCCCAGATGTAATTAGTCCCCTCGATGGCGGGTAGGGTTTGCCAGAGATCATTACCTTCAAAAACGTGCTGGTATCTATTGGTGAACATCGAAGCTTGAAGATTTAGATCTACGACGGCGTCTATCTCCTCGGTCTCGGGCCAAATATCAAATAGGTATACATCTTTCCCAGATGAGTCTTTGCCCAATGGGGTGGACTTGAAATCCCAGTCCATGTTTCCGGCTAACGCGTAGGCCACAACCAAGGGGGGTGAGGCTAAGTAGTTAAGGCGAACATCCGGATTAATGCGGCCATCAAAGTTTCGGTTGCCCGATAAAACCGCGGCGGCAGTTAGCCCAGATTCACGAACCAGATTCTCAACCTCAGGAACTAGATCGCCGGATGCTCCAATACAAGTCATGCATCCGTAGCCTGCCAAGAAAAAACCCTGGGACTCGAGGCTTTGGGTGAGACCTGATTTGTCTAGGTAATCGGTAACCACTTTGGAACCTGGAGACAATGTGGTCTTCACCCAAGGCTTAGTGAACAATCCTTTTTCGGCAGCTTTTTTGGCAAGCAATCCAGACGCGACCATTACTCTCGGGTTAGAAGTGTTCGTGCAAGAAGTGATTGCAGCAATGGCAACAAGGCCGTCGGAAACGACGTGTGCGTTATCCGAAATTCGCAGTTGATATTGGTTCTGAGCTTTTTCGGACTTTAGCTCCGCAATCACCTGATCGAAATTTTCCTTGGCTTCGCTAAGTGAAACTCGATCCTGGGGTCTTCTAGGTCCGGCTATTGAACTGACAACTTTGGAAAGATCAATCTCGATAATCTGCTGATACTCAGGGGTCTCTGACGGTTCGTGCCAAAGTAGCTGCGCCTTACTGTAAGCCTCGACTAATTCCACATGCTTATCGGTTCGTCCAGTAAGCGCTAGGTAGGTAAGAGTTTGATTGTCTATTGGAAAATAGGCGCAGGTGCTTCCAAATTCCGGTGCCATATTGGCAATTGTGGTTCGGTCAGCAACTGATGTGTTGGCAAGTCCAGGTCCAAAAAACTCAACAAACTTTCCAACTACTCCAACCTTTCGTAGGCGCTCAGTTATTGTCAGGACTAAATCAGTGGCGTTTGCAAGTTTGGACAATGACCCAATTAGCCGGACGCCCACTACTTCGGGAACAACCATCGAGAATGGTTCCCCGAGCATTACAGCCTCTGCTTCAATTCCACCTATTCCCCAAGCTAGAACGCCTACGCCGTTGACCATAGTTGTGTGTGAGTCAGTACCTAAACACAAATCAGGAAATGCGGCGCCTTCTCTTTGTTCAATCACTCGAGCTAAATACTCACAGTTGATCTGATGCATAATTCCGTTACCTGGGGGAACTACCTTTAGGTTTTCGAAGTTCTTTTGTCCCCACTTCAGAAAGCGGTAGCGCTCATTATTTCTTTCAAACTCGATTTCGGCATTCTTTCTTGCCGAGTCCTCAGCGCCGAAAACGTCGGCAATAACAGAGTGATCGATTGTGAGTTCCGAAGGTATAAGTGGATTGACAATTGCTGGATCAAGCCCGAGATCGCTGACGGCATCCCGCATTGCTGCTAAGTCAGTTAATACCGGTACGCCGTTGGTGTCGTGCAAAAATGCCCTGGTTGCATAAACGTCAATTGCGATGCCATTCTCGGCTGACGCCTTCCAGCCAAGAAGGCTCTGAACCGCTTCACTATCAGCGCCGTGATTTCTTAGGGCATTTTCTAAAAGAATTCGAATTGAGTAAGGCATCACCTTGGGGACGAGATCTCGAATCGAGCTGAAAGATAAATTGGAGGCGGCTAAGCGCGCCGAGTCCGAGACTGCCTGATTCATGGCTCAAGATTACGAGGAATCAGAGCCTGACGGGTTAGCCCTTTACGGAGCCTGCCAGTAGGCCTCGAACGAAGTAGCGCTGAAGGGCAAAAAAGACAATCAGCGGGACAATCATCGAGATAAAGGCTCCTGCTGTCAGGACCTCCCAGTTCGATCCTCGGGTACCAACCATCTCGGCCAGGCGGACAGTCAGTGGCGCAATGTCTTTGACCCCTCCTCCGAAAGTAAGTCCCACCAGAAGGTCATTCCATACCCAGAGGAACTGGAAGATCGCAAAAGATGCAATTGCAGGAACGCTCAGCGGGAAAACAATCTGACGGAACAAAGTGAACCATCCGGCTCCATCAACACGCGCTGCCTCGATTAGCTCTCTTGGTATTTGGCTCAAGAAGTTATGCATCAGGAAGATAGCCAGCGGAAGAGCAAAGATGGTGTGGGCAATCCAGATTGGAATGTAGGTTCCGGTTATTCCAAGCGGTGGAATGATCACGTCTTCGCCGATCATCAGACCCTTGGCAAAAAGCTGGAGCAGTGGAACAAGGGACATCTGAAGCGGGATTACCTGAAGAGCAAAGATGCTAAAGAAGATGAAGTTCTTAGCTCTGAAATCAAACCAGGCCAAAGCGTAAGCAGCGAAGACTGCCAGTGTCAGCGGGAAGATTGCTGCTGGCAAAGTAATGGCAAAGCTGTTAAAGAAGTATTGGCTAAGAGGTGGGGTGACGGCTGTTCCCTGGAACAGCGCGCTCTCGTAGTTCTCGAGTGTGAAATTCGGCTGAGCAAAGAACGTCCACCAACCGGTTGCGTTAATGTCCTTTTCTGGTCTGAATGAAGTAACCAATAGTCCAAACGTTGGGATAGTCCAAAGCATTGCGATGATGATCGCTGCGGCCGATGCCCAAGGAGAGCTGAAGGCGTCTTTCATCTTCTTGCGACCTTCTGGGGTGGAGATAGGGACTTTGGTTTTTTTGACCTTGGCTGGCTTAGCGTTTTGAATGCTCATCAGCGTTCCGTCCTCTCAAGGCGCAGTTGGCGGATGTTGTACCAAATGATTGGAACCACTCCTAGGAACAAGATGATGGCCAGGGCGGAGCCTGTTCCATAGTTCAGTGATCTAAAGGTCTGGGAATACATTTCGTTGGCAATGACGTTCGTGGAGAAGTTTCCACCGGTCATGGTTCGAACTATGTCGAACACCTTCAGTGTTCCAATGGTGATGGTGGTTAGCACCACCACAATCGAAGATCTGATCATTGGAACTGTGATCTGCACGAATCTCTTTAGCTGCGAGGCCCCATCGAGCATCGAGGCTTCAACGACCTCATCGGGGATGTTCTTCATGGCGGCTGATAAAACCACCATCGCAAATCCAGTCTGAATCCAGATCATTACAACAATCAACAAGAAGGTATTCAGTGGGTTCTCAAGCAGCCAGTTCGGTGGGTCTATGCCGACGGCTTTGCTCAGGGAGCTAAGAAGGCCGATGTCTACTTTCTTGAGGTTTGGTTCGAAATCGTAGACGAACTTCCAGATGATCGAAGCTCCAACCATGGAAATGGCCATGGGCATAAAGATTAGGGATTTTACAACTGCAGCAGTTTTCATGCGGTCGGTCAGATATGCAATGACAAGACCAATAAAGGTAGAGACCGTTGGAACCACGAACACCCAGATGGCGGTGTTGGTTAGCACCTGAAGAATTTCGGGTCTGGTGAAAGCCCAGACGTAGTTATCCATTCCAACAAATTCATCGCTGTCGGCATTCATAAACGAGAGGATCAGGGTTCGAATTGCTGGATAGATAAGTCCAATGATTAGCAGCGCTACCGCCGGAACCAAGAAGATCAGGTACTTAGCCCACTCTTGAGCTTTGACTGAGGTTCGTTCGGCAAGTATGAAAAGTAAAACGACAATTGCGGCAAATGCCACAAGTCCAATAACCAACGTGATCAAGTTCGGGGCAATAATCTCCCAGCCAGTTTTCCTGGTGACCAAGTCAATCGCGTGCATTGGTGCTCCCCTTGACGAATATTGCTAAAGCTTTTGTGTTTTGATGCTAGTTGCTTTTTGAGTCTGGCTCCAAATCAAGTTGGGAGCTTAGGACTGAAGATAAAAGTGTGGGCCCAGATTGCTCTGGGCCCACACGTTTAATCAGTTCTTACTTGACTAGTTAGCTGGCCAAGATGCCTGGATGGCGTCTAGTACGGCCTTGTCTGACTTGTCCTCAGCAACCCATGCGGTCATTTCTTTCCAGAATGAACCTGCACCAACAGCAGCTGGCATAACGTCAGATGCGTCGAAGCGGAAGGTTGTTGCGTTCTGAAGGATCTCAACAGCTACAGCGTTTACTGGGTCAGCAACGTTTGCAGTGTCTAGTCCTAGGTGAGCAGAGAACCAAGTACCAAGAGCGGCCTTCTTGTTGTTCCACTCAGCAGTGGTTAGGTAAAGCTGAACAGCCTGTACTTCTGGACGGTCAGAGAAAGCTCCTACGAACTCTCCACCACCAAGAGCTGGCTTGTTGTCAGCAGAAACACCTGGGAAGTAGAAGGTTGTGATTCCACCCTCTACGTCGGTGTCAGCAGGAGTCACGATTGTAGCTCCGTAGTCACCAGCAAGGATTCCACCGATGAATGACGCCTGACGATGCATTGCACATGAACCGTCAACGATGCCAGCTCCACCATCCTGGAAGGTGGTGGTAGCGATCGAAGCAACGTCGCCAACGTAGTCAGCGTTCTTTAGGATCTTTCCAGCTTCTGATAGAACTTCAGCAACCTTAGGGTCGTTGAACTTCATCTCGTTGGAAACCCACTTGTCGTAGGTAGCTGCATCCTGGAAGCGAAGCATTAGGTCTTCCATCCAGTCAGTTCCAACCCAACCGGTAGCTTCACCGGAGCCGAAACCAACACACCATGGCTGAACGTCAGTTGCAGCAACAGTGTCAGAAAGAGCTAGTAGCTCGTCCCAAGTGGTTGGGATTGACCAGCCATTGTCAGCGAAAGTCTTTGGTGAGTACCATACGAATGACTTCACGTTAGCTCCTAGAGGAGCAGCGTAGAAGGTTCCGTCAACGGTTCCATAGTTCTTCCAGTCTGGGGTGTAGTTAGCATCTACTGACGCAGATAGGTCAGCTGAAGCTGCAACCATTGAACCGGTTGCTGCCATCTTTGCTAGAAGACCTGGCTGTGGGAAAATTGCTAGGTCAGGTGCAGTTCCACCCTCAACACGAACAGGTAGCTGAGCTTCGAACTCCTGGCTTCCGTTCCAATTGATGGTGATGCCGGTGCACTCTTCGAAGTCAAGGAATGACTCCTGGAATAGGTCAGCTTCTGGGCTAACGATGGTTGTGTAGATCTCAACCTCGGTGCCTTCGTTGCCTAGGTATGCCTCAAATGGTGCACAGTCAACGCCAGAAGCTGAATCTTCTTCGGTAGCTGCACAACCTGATAGTGCTAGCGCTGCAACTGCAAGAGTTGCAACAGCCAGTGTTGAACGACGGCGTAGAGTAGCCCTCATTTGTTCTCCTTATTTGTCGGTTGTATTAAGAGAAACGGGGTAGAACCCCCGTTCCCACTAACTTCAATAGGTTACCCCACCAAAATCTGGCCCTTTGGAGTGTGGGGTTTCGATTGGATAACAATCCAATTACCCCTAGAAAAAACCCCTTTAGGGCCGTTCTAGCCCCAAATAAGAGAAGTAATTGCCCCATCAAAGTCCCTCTTTTGCCATGCCTAGACTGTTGGGATGGACAAGCAGGTGGATGTTGTCATTGTGGGCGGTGGCCATAATGGCCTAACCGCCGCTGCTTATTTAGCCAAAGCTGAATTGAATGTGACGGTACTTGAGCGGCTATCAACCTTTGGCGGGGCAGCGGTATCTGAAAAGAGCTTTGCTGGGGTTGATGCCAAGTTATCTAGGTATTCGTACCTGGTTTCACTTCTTCCAAAGCAGATCATCGAGGATCTGGATCTGGATATCAAACTTGCCCCAAGGCGTTACTCCTCTTATACACCGCTACCAGAATCAGACAAAGGTCTGCTGGTTGATAACCACGACCAGGCAAACACCCAAAGCTCGTTTGAGTCCATCGGCGCAAGCGCCGACGCCAAAGCCTGGCAAGCGTTTTACCGAAAGACCACACTGCTAGCTCAGGCCCTGTTTCCAACTGTTTTGTCTCCGTTGATGACCAGATCTGAAGCTAAGGCCAAGCTCAAAGAGCTTGCAGGGACAGATCAGATCTGGAACGAATTCATTGAGAAACCTGTTGGCGAAGTGATTGAGAAATCCTTTGAGTCAGATTTGGTTCGAGGGGTAGTTCTAACCGACGGAATGATTGGAACCTTCGGTTCCAACCTGGATCCCAACTTGGATGTAAACAAATGCTTTTTGTATCACGTGATTGGCAATGAAACCGGTGAGTGGAACATACCAATTGGCGGTATGGGGCAAGTATCTGACGGCCTTAGAAAAGCAGCATTGGCTGCGGGGGCAACACTCATGGCTGATTGTGATGTCAGGGCAATTGCAACTGATGGGACGGTTTCTTACACCGCACACAGCCCAGGATATGCCGATGAGGTTTTAGAGGCAGAACACATCAAAGCCAAATTTGTCTTGGCGAATGTTTCTCCTATTGAGCTGGAGAAGCTAACTGGAATCAAAGATGTTGTTCCAACCGCTACTAAGGCTGATGGTGCACAGGTAAAAGTGAATCTCTTGTTGAAGAGATTGCCCAAGCTCAAGGATGAAACTTTGGATCCGGTTGCCGCCTTCGGCGGCACCTTTCATATCAACGAAGGGTACGCCCAGCTGCAAACAGCTTTTGAACAGGCAAGCAAAGGTGAAATTCCAAGCCCTCTGCCATGCGAGATTTATTGTCACAGCCTGACTGATCCGACGATTCTTTCAAAGGAACTGCAGGGGCAGGGAGCTCAGACCTTGACGGTCTTCGCCCTACACACACCACATAGTTTGTTAAGCGGAAAGAGTAACGACGAGATGCGTGAGTTACTAACCCGCGCAGTTCTAGATTCACTCAACTCTGTGCTGGCCGAGCCGATTGAAGATCTGCTGATGCTAGATGAGAACGGCAAGTCTTGCATTGAGGCTAAGACCACACTAGACCTGCAAGATGCTCTTCGTCTTCCCGGTGGCAACATTTTCCACGGAGCACTGGAATGGCCGTTTGTTGAAGACGGTGATGATCTAAGTTCGCCTGCAAAGCGCTGGGGTGTTTCAACCAAACAAGAGAATGTATTGGTTTGTGGATCAGGAGCACGAAGAGGCGGTGCCGTAAGCGGCATTGCAGGTCACAATGCTGCTCAAGCAGTTCTAGAGCTTCTTAGCTAGTTCGTCCAAGAAGCGCTAAGGGTCACTCGGTTGTTCTTCTGAGCGGTTGTCGAAGCCGTGCCAGCACTGTTGGTTCTGGTAAATGTTGCCTCCACACCAAGTGTGCGTAGGTAAGCTACAACGGCATCGTTACGTTTTTTACCCAAGGATGCGGCTGCACTCCGAGGCCTTGTTGCAGCGGCGGTGATCTTGATGGCGGTTCCCTTATCCACAGTGTCAACTAGGTCGCGGAGAATTAGTTTCTGTCCCGCGCGAAGGGTTGCACTACCTGGGTTGAAGAACACGCGAGCGATTGCCTTGGTGCTCTGGATTTTCCAAATTGCAAATAGAGAGCGCTGAGCGACAATCGGCACATAAGAATCCGGATTTGAAGCAACTGTTCCAGTTGGGCTAGTTGACCAACCCATGAACTGATAGCCAGGTCTGCGAAGGGTCATCTCCGAGATCACTGGAAGTTTCAGTCTTGTGCCACCAGCGAAGTAAGTAAGGGAAGTTGGGATAGTTCCAACGGTTGCACCGTTTGGAAAGAAGGAAACTGTCTTGATCCAGGCTGCGTAGAGTGTTCTATCCCCGGTTTCGGTGGTGCCGGCAACATAAGAAGTAAGCCTGGTTGTTGAGCTAGTTGTTGTTAGCCAGCCACCAAAGGCAAAGCCAGCTTTGACTGCAGTTCCCTCGGTTGGCAAAGTGAGAGTTTGACCAAAGCGGTAAGTGTCGCTGGTCTTGGCCGCTGCCAAAGAACCAAAGTCGGAGCCGTTTAGGTTATAGGTCAAAGTTGTGTTCCACACCGCGTGAAGATTTAGGCGGCTGTTGTCGGTTGCTGCATCTCCGGTGTAGGTAAATGGGTTAGCAACGGCCGGACCACCTGCGGTTAGTGACCAACCACCGAATGCGTAGCCGTTTCTAGCTCCAGTGACTGCGGAAGCAGTTGGCAGAGTGAAGGCAACGCCTCTGGTTTGGGTCTGAGTAGTTGGCACAGCGGTACCAATTGTGTTGCCGTTGTAGGTGACTTCAAAAGGGGTTGAGGCATTTGCTGGGCTTGAAACGCCGGTTAGTCCAACTAGTGTCAGAGCAGCTGTTACAAAAATCGCGATTAGTTTTTTTGAAGTGGCAAATTCTTTTGAGATTAGACCAAACACGATTGCTCCTTGGATTAGCTTCCAGTACTACTTCTAATTCCAACCCTAGCCCTCAGACAATAAAGGGCTTGGGAACTTTGGGCTGTGGAGAACTTAAGTCTTGGTTTTTACCCGGCGGGAAACTACCCACTGGATTGAGCTAACAATCAAGAACCAAACAAAGAAATAGCCTGCAAACAGGTCAAGATTTACCCCAAGGTACAAAGCGGCTCCAATTAGCGCTATTCGGCCAAAGACCGTGTATCCCAGAATGCTTAGCCACTCAGGCTTTTGCTCGCCCTGCATTGCTCTATAAAGATTGTCATAGTGATTAAATGCAATCGAGAACAAGATCACAAAGCTCGAAACCCCTAGGTTTCCGGTTATGGCAAACAAGACAATCAGAACACCAAGCTCTAGCGCTCGAAGAAGCGAAGGCTCTAGCCAGTCAAGACGTTTGAAGAAAGTCTTGACTGGAAAGCCAAGATCTAACTGAAGCGAAATCACTGGAGAGGCGATTCGGGTTTTTGCCATGTCGATCGTTTTGTAAAGCCTTACCCGGTAAACCCAGATCATTGAGAACAGCGCCAAAAGGGGCAACAGCGTGAAGGTGAACATTGCACCACCAACAGCGGCGGTGAAGCTAATAGCTAGCCAGCGTTCACCGATTGGGAAGATGATGATTTTGCCAAGCCAGTAGCGAATGCGCTTTTTTGCAAGGCTTGGCTCGTCAGCTTCTGAGTCAACTTGCTCTAGCTGAGCAGTTATGCCATCCCACTCCGACATGAAATCAACTGGGACGGGCTCGGTCTCAACGGCTCTTGCCTTAACAACCTGAGAGAAGTTGTAGTCCGATAAGTGTCTAAAGGTTTGGATGGCCATCAGCACTGCTGCCAACAACCAAAGGTTTTGGCCGTGCTGAACAAAAGCTCCGTAGGCCAGGCCAAGAAACACTGCGTATTCCTTGACGCGATCCGTGATCGCGTCAAGCCAAGCTCCAAGTTCAGAAAACTTCCTGGTGTATCTTGCTAGCTCTCCATCAACGCAGTCCACGATGATGCTCACTTGTAGCAAGATAGCTCCACCGATAAGCGACCAAGTATCCCCTAGTGCAAACAAATAAGCCGCGTATAGGCCAATAGCGAAAGAAGCCAGGGTCACCTGGTTTGGGGTGGCACCAATCTTCACTGCCGCCCAGGTCAATAGCTTGCTAAAGCGCCTAAGCACAAATACCGAAAAGAAACCATCGTTGGCACGATTAGCAAGCTTCAGACGAAGCCTTGGAATCTTGATCTTGGCTATATCTTTGGCTACTGCTTCTCGAATGCTGGCATCGGTTGTTCTTGCAAAAGGCGCATCAACCAGCTCAGCAGCGTCGACCTTGATGGTGGCTCGAATAAGGGCAACCAACAAAAGGTCCAGGGCGTTGCCCTGGGCACCCCTGCTTGCTGCTTGTTCCAGCGCCCGAGTTATTTCGGGTGCTTGTTTTTTGGAGAGCCTGATAGCGCCGGTGAAGACCCGATTAGTCTCGGTTGGTTTGTGGCTGGCGCTGGAGGCGGAAACAACTTGGGTAGCGCGTACCAGGGTGTCTGAAAAATCAGTCTGTTTTCCAACTAAGGCAGCTGATGCTGAGCGGGGGAAGTCTGTAAGGAGTTCAAGGTGAGGCGCTGTGATAACCGAGTTTTCGTCAACTAGCACCACATCGTCATCAGCAGAAACAAAAATCTCTAGCAGGTCGGCTAGGGAGCTGGTTTGCTTCACCCGGATGATGGGCTTGGATGTGCTCATTTGCTCAAGTATAGATTGCGCTCATTGCTGGGCCCTTGAGGCAAAGGCGTTTGGCCATAGGTTGATTGCTGTGTATTTGCTGAGTGTTGATTGTTTCTAGCGCCCTAGAAATCTAAGTTGATCTCTTACTCTTTTTTTGAGTGCGGAAAGAATCCACCTGACTGGAACTCTTCTAGCAAGATTCCTATCAAATCCCAGCATTGCGGCTGAAACTGTGGCGATATCAATTGAGGTTGGATAGCTCGGTTCACCTTCGGCAACGCTTGCCGAATCAAGCGACTGCAGATCTCCAATAACTTTCACTCTCAAGGAAGCAATTGTGTTCTTGGAGTCTGCAGCAATGGAGTTTGCTTTATCAATTGCCCATCTTGGGGTGGAGAGCTTGGCAGAGTCTTCCTTGATTGGAACGCGGTCGGTTAGCTGTCGAACATAACCGTTTCGAATAAAGGTCAGGTACTCAGACCATTCTCGCTCTTTGGGGAAGGTTCTATTCAGTTCAAGCAGTAAAGCAATCTCCTCTAGAGAAAGAGAGCGGTTGGTTCCGGTTCCTTGATCCTTCAAAAACCCTGTGGACAGACCCAAGTATTGGCTCAAGCTATCAAACAAAAACTCTGGTCTTGACTCATCGGCGATCAAGACAGTTACCGCATCTGATCCAAATACCTTGGCCCAGGTACTAACAACATCGCCGTGCAGGTGCCTTTTCCAAAAGGTTGGGTTGACCTTGGACACCCCTGGCTCATCAAGCACAGAGTGTAGCCACTGAACGTAGTCGACCTTGGTTCCATACTTTAGGTACTGCTGGTAAGAAGAAGACAAAACCTTCACAAGTGGCCTAAGCGTAAACAAGATCTTGATGTCGCGGTTTTTCACCGCTTCAGCTATTTTTTGAATCTGATCGATGGTGAGTTCTGAAAAGAACTCACTGCTCAAAAGCACCTTCTGGTGTTTTGAGCCGTTGATCTTTCGAACCAGAGAAGTGAAGTGCCTAAAGGGCGTGATCTGACCACCACGGGTTTTCCAACCCCAGGGCTTTTGAGTTAGCGCCCAAGCAATCCTGTGGTGAGCTTTTCTTCCAATGTCTGGATACCAAATACCCAAAGCTTTCAGCTCGGCTCTTTGAGCCGAGAATGATTCCTGCAGGGCAGAGGTGCCTGACTTATGAAAGCCAACGTGCAGGATTAGCTCTTTTTCGGGCATGGCTTTAGTATTCCAGAGCCATGCCAATACCAGCCGGCTTGAGTTAGCTCCAATCAAAATAGACTTGGTGAACATTAGGAAAACGGGGCTCATGACTGAAATTGGAATCGTTGTCCCAACCATTGGACAAAGACCCGAGTACTTGCCCCTGGCCCTTAGGTCCATCAGGGAAGCAGGATCTGCTTACATCCTGCTGGTAGGCAACAAAGGCTTTGATGCCGAGCCACTTCTAGCTGCTGGTCTAATCGATAAATACCTAGACGAGCAAGACCCCGCTCTTGCAGCCAAGATCAACTTTGGCTTTCGATCGCTTCCAGAAAACATCAAATACATCAACTGGCTTGGCGATGATGATTTGCTCACTCCAGGCTCACTTGATGTTGTCCTAACCAGAATCGAGCAACCAGATAGCCCGGTGCTGATTTATGGCGGTTGCGAATACATTGACCCTGAAGGAAAGAAGATCTTCGTTAATCGCTCCGGTAGCTGGGCAGTTCCACTACTTCGATTTGGTCCGCAACTTATCCCACAACCAGGCTCGCTTTATAGGCGGGATGCATTTGAGAAGGTTGGGGGCTTAAGCCAGAAGTTTGGCTGGGCTTTTGACTTTGAGCTTTTTCTATCGCTTAGCAAGATTGGGAAGGCCGTTTTTGTGCCGCAGGTTCTTGCTAAGTTCCGCTGGCACCCAGGCTCCCTTTCTGTCTCAAGACGAGCTGAGTCAGTCAAGGAAGCAAGTCAGGTGAGAGTTTCCCACCTGCCAAAGATCTTTAGGCCGATTAGTTTTTTGTGGGAGTACCCGGTTCGAGTTGCAACCTATTTGGCGGGTATGAGAGTAAGCAAGTCTCTCAAGCACTAAGGCGCTGTAGCTTTTCGTGGGTGCCGAGCTAAAGCAAGAGCCAGGACTCTAACTACTTGCTGGATTTGTTGGAAAGCCCTGAGTGTGAGATCGAATCTAGGTTGATCTCTAGCTTGCTGTAGAAGTCAATAACTTCTGGAAGCTTGTCTTCAAAGGAGTTTTCTTTAGGTGTCCAACCAAGTTCTGAAATGGTCTTGGATGCATCAATCGCATAGCGAAGATCGTGCCCTGGTCGATCTTCAACAAAGTCAATAAAGTCTTCAGGCTTGCCCATGGCGGTAAGTATTGAGCGAACCACCTCAAGGTTGCTTCTTTGGTTGTCTGACCCAAGAAGGTAGGTCTGGCCGATCTGACCTTTGTTAATAACCGCCCAGACGCCGTCGGTGTGATCGTCAACAAAGATCCAGTCCCGAACATTTGCTCCGGAGCCATAGACCTTGGGCTTGATTCCAGCGGAAACCAAAAGAATTGTTCGTGGAATTAGCTTTTCTTCGTGCTGATACGGCCCGTAATTGTTAGAGCAGTTAGAAATTGTTGCTTTTAGGCCAAAGGACCTAACCCAAGCCCGAACTATATGATCACTTGCCGCCTTAGAAGCTGAGTACGGGCTGGAGGGGTTATAAGAAGTATCGGGGGTAAAGCGCTCGGTTCCCTCGAGAGGTAAATCACCAAAGACCTCATCGGTTGACACATGGTGGAATCTTTTGCCGTGCTTTGTAGCAGCCTGAATCAAAACAAAGGTTCCGTTGATGTTGGTTTGAATAAATGGCTCTGGGTCCGACAAAGAGTTGTCGTTATGGCTTTCAGCTGCGAAGTGAACAACCAAGTCAGCATCTTTTACCAGCTTGTCAACCAGTGGTTTATCAAGAATGTTTCCCTCGACAAAGGTGATTTTTTCCATCAGACCTTCGAGGTTCGACATGCGTCCCGCGTAAGTTAGGCAATCCAAGACGGTGATTTCTAGATCAGGCCTTAGAGCCAAGGACCGGCGCACAAAATTAGAGCCAATAAAGCCTGCTGCGCCGGTAACCAGAATCTTCATTTATTGAGGGGCCCTTCTTCGGCATTAGGCTATCAAACATGAAAGGCATCGTTCTGGCTGGGGGCTCGGGAACTAGGCTGCACCCTCTTACCCTGGCCACCTCTAAGCAACTAATGCCTGTCTATGACAAGCCCATGATTTACTACCCCCTCAGCACTCTGATGCTGGCTGGAATCACAGACATCCTTGTGATCACAACTCCTCACGAACAGGAGCAGTTCAAAAGACTCTTGGGTGATGGTTCGCAGTGGGGTATCAAACTCTCGTTTGAAACTCAGGAAAAACCCAATGGACTTGCTGAGGCTTTCATAATTGGCGAACAGCACATCCGAGGCAGCCAAAGCGCCTTAATCCTTGGGGACAACATCTTCCACGGCAGTGGTATGGGTAAGACTCTCTCCCGCATGGCAGGTAGGTCTGGAGCAACAATATTTGCCCAGAAGGTGTCTGACCCTGAGAGATACGGTGTTGTTGAATTTGATTCAGCTGGCAAGGTTCTCAGCATTGAAGAAAAGCCAGCTAAGCCAAAGAGCAAATACGTGGTTCCTGGTCTTTACTTCTATGACGAGAAAGTCTCAGAGCTGGCTAGATCCCTAAAGCCATCAAATAGAGGTGAGATTGAGATCTCTGATCTCAATGCCCTTTACTTGGCCAAGGGCGAACTAACTGTGGAGAAGCTTGAGCGCGGAACCGCGTGGCTTGACACCGGAACAATCGATTCACTTTTGTCAGCAGGAGAGTTTGTGAGAACAGTTGAGCAGCGCCAAGGATCCAAGATTGGATCTCCCGAGGAGATTGCTTGGCGAATGGGACTAATTGACGATAAGCAACTAGAAGCTCAAGCTAAGAAATATGAAAAGTCCGGATACGGACTTTACCTACTAGAGATACTCGGCGAGAACTAGCGGAGCGGCTTCTTTCCATCTGTTTCGCCAATCACCAATCACTAATCCAGTTTCATTCTGGTTGTCCAAAACGCTATAAGCAGGGCGTTTGGCTGGTGTTGGATACTCAGCAGTTGTTATTGGAATGATTACCTGATCTGGGATGTAGCCAAGGCTCGCGGCAATCTCACAAGCAAATTCATACCAGCTGCAGCTGCCGGATGCAGTTGCATGCACAATCCTCGGATGCACGCTGGCTTCGAGATTTTGGTGAGCGATGATTAGCTCAGCTAAATCCTTTGTCCAAGTTGGCTGTCCAACTTGGTCGTTCACAACTTTCATTTGTCCGGCTTGCTTGAGGACCCTGGCGACGGTCTTCGGGAAGCAGTTTCCATTGGCTCCATAAAGCCACGCTGTTCTGAAGATTTGGTAGTCAGCACCAGATTCCTGCACCGCAATTTCCCCAGCAAGCTTTGATTGGCCGTACACCGATTGGGGGTTGGGGGTGTCTGTGATTTTGTAAGGAAGAGTGGAGGTTCCATCAAACACATAATCGGTTGAAATGTGTATGAACCGAAATCCCAAATCTTTGGCTGCTAATGCCAGCTTTGCTGGATAGACAGCGTTTACTAAATTGGCTTGGTCCTGTTCGGATTCGGCCCTATCCACTGCTGTAAAGCCGGTCGCATTTACTAAGGAATCGCTCCCAGCTAGCTTTGAAGTGATTACATCTATAGATGCAGCAGCCTCTAATTCACGCCTATCGATCGATCGAACTGAACTAATTAGGTCTGCTAGGGCCGCCGAGATATCAGCTCCTAGCATTCCGCTTGAACCAAGCAGTGCATACCCCATAAAGTGTCCTTGCTCAGCTACCCTAGTGATGACATAAAACTACCAGAGGACCAAATGAGTTTTACACCATTGAAAATTGCGGGTGCTTGGCTGCACACTCCCACAATCTTTCCCGATGACAGAGGTGACTTTCACGAGGTATTCAAGGCATCCGAGATAGCAGAAGCTCTTGGTAGAACATTTCCTGTTCTTCAGGTGAACCAAAGTGTCTCCAAGAAGGGCGTTGTCAGGGGAATTCACTGGACAGCGAGCGACCGAGGCCAAGCTAAATATGTTTCATGCCCCAGAGGAGCTATTTGGGATTTCGTTGTGGATATTCGACCCGACTCTCCAACTTTCGGCAAATGGGATGCTGTGGTTCTATCCCAACGTAATGCTCTAGCGGTTTTGGTATCGGAAGGTATTGGTCATGGTTTTCTTGCACTTGAGGACGAAAGTGTAACTAGGTACCTCTGCACGACGGAATTTGATCCAGCGAATGAGAAAACGATTAACCCTTTCGATCCGGAGATAGCCCTGTCCTTCAGTGAAATAGGTGAGGGTTTTGGGATTACTGAATTCACTGCGAGTTCGAAGGACTCGGCTGCGGGTTATTTGGGGCTGAAGTAGGACTTTGCGACCTGGTCCACTGGGCCGTCCATCAGAACTCTACCTCGCTCCAGCCAGATTGCTCGGTTACAGACCCTCCTTAGAAGATCTTCTGAGTGGGTTGCCAACACAAGTATCTCTGTAGCCTCAACCAGGTTTGCCAGCCTGCCCTCTGCCTTGTGAACAAAGCCCTCATCACCCACAGCTAACCACTCGTCCATTAGCAGAATTTCCGGAACGACTGAAGTGGCAACCGAAAAAGCCAGCCGCAGATGCATACCCGAGGAATAAGTCCTGACTGGCATTTCTATGAAGTCTCCTAGTTCCGAGAAAGAAACAATTTGATCAAATTTATTGGTTATCTCTGATTTAGAAAGCCCAAGTAAGGCACCTCGAATGTAGATGTTCTCCCGGCCTGTGGCCTCTGGATTGATTCCCAGCGAAATGTCAATTAGAGAGCCAACCCTGCCAATTACCCGAGCTGAGCCGGTTGTTGGTTTGTACACGCGACTCATCGCACGCAATAGCGTTGACTTACCAGCCCCATTGTGTCCAATCACTCCAACACGTTCTCCGGGTTGAATTTCTATTGAAAAGTTCTCTAGGGCTCTCACGAGAACTCGTCCGCCTGCGTCTGCATCGAGTCTTCCCCCTGTTGCAACCTGAAGGATTCGTGACGTCAGAGATCGTCCGGTCGCATTGAAAATTGGAAATTCAATTGACACATCTTCAAACTTGATTAGTGACATTATTCACCTAAACCCAAAACGCGACACGGCTGCGAAACCTACCGAACGAGAGCAAAGTTATGGCCCAGCCTGCGATTGCCAGGAGTACTGACAAATACCAATTCTCTAGGGTCGGTAATTCGCCGAGAATTGGCAAGCGGACAATTTGAAGCAAGTGGTAAAGCGGATTCAGTCCCAAGAGTAAGTGGGCGGTACCCCCTGGCAGCAGAGACGGGTACCACATAACAGGCGTCACGTAAAAAGCAACAGTCATGAGTGAGTTCACAATTGGAGGGGTGTCTCGAAATCTTGCACTAAGTAGCGCCAAGATCATTGAAATCCAACTCAGGTTCAATATGAGAAGAGCGAATGCGGGTACGAATAGGAAAATACTTGAGCCCATTGAAAAACCAACGATTAGGAAGGCGATGGGGATTATGACAAGATTGTGTGCGAAGTTAAGGGTGTTTTTCCAAAGAACGCGAAAAACATGGACGTGTAGTGGGACATCGAGCTGCTTGATGATGCCTTCAGCGGATATAAACGAAAGACAACTGTCGTTGATTGACGCTGCCATGAACATCCAAAGAATTATGCTTACCGCCAAAAATGGAACGTACTCTTGGGGTTGAGTTTGAAAGATCAAACTGAAGACAACCCCCATAGTGGCAATCTGGATGCCCATTCCCGCAGTGATCCAAAAGGGCCCTAGGGCAGATCGACGATAAGCCTGGCGCAAATCATGCCAGCCCAGCATTCCCCAAACATAAGTTGAATTCTTCATTTACGATAAGTCTAGAAGGCTAGGGTATTGAGATGTTGCTGATTCAAGTGCTTAGGTATGTTTTGCGAAGGTTCTATTCGCCAGAACTCTTTTTCAGCCAAAGCGAGCCCCCCGCCACTAACGAGCAGATACTGAGTGTCCGCGATTCGGGACCAAAAGTCACAATCATTATTCCCACGCGAGATCGCGTGGATCTTCTGAAACGGTGCATAGGGTCTGTTAGGAGCATCACGCTATATGCGAATTATGAAGTTTTGGTCGTCAACAATGGTTCGGTGGAGCCGGAGACTCTCTCCTACTTGCGAGAGCTCAACCAAATTGGAATTACCTCAATCGACTTCCCTGGTGAGTTCAACTTTGCCGCCATATGTAATTTCGCAACCCGTGAAGCGAGCGGGCAAGTTCTTTGCTTCCTAAACAATGATGCGCTCATTGTTCAACCCGAGTGGCTTGATTGGCTAGTAAGTAAGGCGCTCTGGGTCAACGCAGGAGTGGTTGGCCCCGTTCTTCTAGAGAACGAGCATCTAATCTCAGATGCGGGTATCGCTCTTGGCCACCGCGGTATCGCAGGAAGCATGCTCCGTGGTCAGATTCTTTCGGATCCGATTGTTTCGGGAACACTCGCTCGGGACCGACCAGTATCGGCGATTTCTTTTGCTTGTGCCGTGGTTTCCAAGCAAAAGTATCTTGATGTTGGTGGAATGGACGAAACCTTCGCAGTGGGATTAAACGATGTTGACTTTGGTATGCGCTCGTTAGCGGAAGGTTGGACCAACTATGTTGTATCCAGTTCGCGCGTGATTCATAAAGGCTATGGAAGCAGGAACAGAATGACCGATTTCAAGGGGGGCTTCCGGGCCGCCAAAGAGGTGCTCAGGTTTCTAAGAAAGTACCGTTTGTTCTCATTCCGTGACGGTTTTGCAGTTAGAGGCTAGCTCCATAGAGAGGTGTTGTTTTCCAGCCAGTTTTTTGTTCTAGCGATGCCCTGCTGCAGTGAAATGGTAGGTTCCCAATCGAGTTCGCTCTGGGCTCGAGAAATGTCCAAAATGCTCTTTTGAACGTCCTGACTCCTGCCTTCTTTATAAATCCTCTCCAGAGGATGGTCTAGGAATTCATCACAAACATCCAGAACTTCATTCACTGATAGCCCTTGACCGCTTCCTAAGTTAAACTCCCTGAACATTGAATCGCTGACTGTTGCTTGGACAATTCCATCCACTAAATCGTCAATGTATACAAAATCTCGAACTACGGTACCGTCGCCCCAAATTTCAAATGGGCGTCGATCTAGTCCGGCTATGAGTGCTGAGCCAATCAGGCCCTGCTTATTCTTGCCAACTTGGTAAGCCCCGTAGGGATTCGATGCTCGAATTGCTACGTAATCTAGGCCATGATCAAGCCTGTATGTGGCGAGCAACTTCTCGATAGCCAACTTCTTTTGCCCATAAGGCGATATAGGGTTCGTAGGTGAAGTTTCGGGTGTGGGGATGTTCGCGGTATTTCCATAGACGCTTCCCCCCGATGATAAGAAAACGAATCGATCGACCCTGCTGGAAACACAAGCATCCAAGATTCGGGTTGTCGAATTTAGGATGTCTTCAAATCTGAGCCCTGATTCCTGGATGCTGCTGCCAGGGTTAGATGAATCAACAAGGTGAAACACCACATCTGACTGCCTAATTAGGGGCTCAATAGAAGCAGTGTCTGCGATATCCCCTTCCTCCCAATCAATTGTGGATTGTGTCAAGGCACCGCTTCTTGGTGCACGTCCAAATCCTCTCAGTTCACCGACGCTCCCCGAAAACCTGAGGGATAAATTGCGCCCAATAAATCCATTTGCCCCCAAAATTAACACGCGACTGTCTGCAAGAGTTCTAGCGGACATCTTTCGCTAACTCTTCCAAGGCATTTGCATATTTTGCAAAATTGAAGTGGGTTTCAAACTCAGCCTTGACTAGCGCCTTATTGGCGGATCTTTCAGTTAGGCTGCGATTCTTGAAAAAAGAAGTGATGCCCGAAGCCATTTTCTCCACATCAAGATACGGCGCTATTAAGGGGCGAAGCGCTTCATTGGTTAGGGCAAATTCGGAGAACCCTGATGCCCCTTCAAAACAGGCGACCGGTATTCCTTCTCGAAGCGCATCAATAGCGACATTGGGGAAAGGGTCTAGGCGCGAAGTCAAAGCAAGGCAGTCCGCATTACCCAAGGCAAAACTGTAGTCGTGATTAGCTGGAAGAATCGATAGCCTGCCTTCCAAATTGGAGCGCGTCATCTGGTCCGTCAAAAAAGCACCGTACGTAATGTCATTGGCGTCATAGCCGTCACCAATCCAAAGAAATCGAGAGTTTTCAAAGCCTGGAGTCTGGATTATGCGCGAAGCAAGACTGATGAAGAGGTCCACACCCTTGCGGTATTGAACCAATCCAGCTCCGATAACCCTCAACGGCACATCGGGATCTTCAGGTCTGATTGCTTCTTCAATCTGGCGCCTAAACTCAAGATCGACCTTGGTTTTTGATCCAAAGCTCTCTGGAACTTGGCAGGCTCCTTGATGTCTTACGACCGCATTTGAATCTACTGCAAGAAGTCCAGCCTCCTTAAACGATCTCATCGTTGCATTTGACGAAAAAACCAGTTTCGATACGCTCCTTAGCCCATTCAGAATTGAAGCACGGAGAACAGAATAAGAAGAAAACTCGTGGACTAAAGCAACTGTTGGAATAGCGCGTTTTGTGAGTGCTTCCGTGACCCATAACGACTCTATTGAGTTAACTAATGCAAAGACAAACTTATGATCCTTGATTATTTTCGACATGCGCTCATCGAATCGTTGGGTATTGGAATCCCGACCATGGTTCTGATAATAAGCATCAGATGCACCTATAAAATTAGGCTTTAGCTCTCCGGGTCCCAGTGAGAGAGTGGCCACGTTGTATTTTTTGGAGAATCCCAAAACGAGATTAAGTGCAAGAACCGGAGCGCCAGTCCTACTCGTATCGTGCGTTACAATTAAAATCCAGTCTTTTGAAGAGCTGTTAGATTGCGACGCTCCAATTTCAAAGGTTTTTCTTAGGCCAAGAAGCCTGTCCCTTAGTCCAAATGTTGCGGCGTGAATGACTGGGTTCACCCCCGAAGCGATAAGGCCCCCTTGCCAGACGGAATAAGCTATTGGGTTGAACTCTCGACCTTTTAGTCCCACTCGTAGAACGGCCCACGCAATCGCTTCCAGTGTCGCTGATTTGGATCTAAGTAATCGGTCAAAAATAGACAATTCGCGCAGGTTTCCTTTCGCTGTCAATTCCTAAAGTGTCGTTCCGCTTTTGACCTTATCTGTAAAGACTACTGACATAGGTTACGGCCGTCTCGAAACCCGCCTGCCTTGGAACAATTCCAATCAAGCGCTCCAGCGCGTGCAAGGTGGTTCCGTCATAAGGTATTGGTTCGACTGGATAGTTTTCATCCCTCAACTCCAGTTTTAACAAAGGTTCTAAGGCCCTAGGTCGAACTAAAAAGAAACTCCCTATTGGGAAATCAAACATCTCGGATTCGTCGGGTAGGTGCTCTCCGCCGACAAGTTCAACCGCGTGTTTGTAGTTAGCGCTCCAGCCAATTATGTGAGGATCGTCAGGATAAACGATTCCTAGTTTTTGATTAGAGGCAAAAGCGCTGAGCGTGTGATCAAGCATTCCAGGGGACGACTTTGTTCCAAGCAGGTTTCCTACACAGAATTCGAACCAACCCTTAACCCCTTCCATTTGCCTATGGTCTTCAGATTTTTTCGTGTGAAGATGCCCTACGACTTCGTAGTCCGAAAAAAAAGATTCTGGCAAGTGCGTAAAGAAAGGTCCTAGATCTCGGCCAATGTTTGTCTTTAGGATTATGCTTTTTGCTACCCCCGAATAAGCAGAAATAGCTTGCTCCACCTGAGATTGATTAGTTCCTCCGAAATGTGTTAAAAACAGATCCGGTCTAGCCCGATTTGTGTTTAGAGCTTGAAGAATTGGAGATAGCAACTCTGGATAGTACACATGTATGTGCAAGGCAACTCTCAACTTGGATTCGGTGCTGTTTAAATCCTGTTTCGATGTAATGACTCGCTTCATCCATGGGCCATCAGGCTTGCTGTTTCTTAGAAAGTGCAATGTTGGATCCTGATGTGGTTCTAGCCCCATAAATTTAATGTAAACATTGGGTGCAAAACCAGGGATGGCTTTTCTAAAGGCCTGTCCAGATTTCCAAAACGGCCTGAATATCAAGTTCGACAGAGCTATTTCTCTTCTTGAGGCGTCAAAACTATTTTGAAAACTTTCAGCTTTCTTAAGTCCGAGTAAATATGCAAGCAAATAGCATACATATCCAAGCGAAAGAACTAAGGCGCGGACGTTGCCAAAAATCTGCAATTCAATACCTCTCTGCCGTAAATGGAAAGACAAAACTTTAGTCCCTGGCTTCTCCCATCCACTCCTTTTTGCCTGGTGGTGGTGGTTAACCAAATCCTAGCCATTCGTGGCTTAGGAATTGACTGTCTCCTAGAAGGCAACCGACTGTAAAAACCCCATTGCCAGCAGGTAGATTCTTTTGTGCCGACCAGTGCAAACTAAAGCCAAAAATTTCATTTATCGAGACATATCCAATCTGATTATCCGCTCCAGTGTTCGGTTGTTGACAAATAATTTATTCAGTCAAGAGAAAATAGGGCTTCGGGAGAGCGCTGCATTTACCGGCACAAACTTTGTTTCACGGAATAATCCCATACATCTTTTGCGGATCCAATGTAGTGGACGTAAATTTCATAGGTCTCATTAGTTGATTGCGAACACTTGAGAATCTGATTCCCCCATGCTAGATCATCGTGGTGCCTGTCCCACGCTTGCAAAGTGCCGAACTGACTTGAAAGTAATGAAATAATGATAAAAACTTTGGTCGCCCTGGAATGCGAAACTGCAAGCTGAAAAACTAAAAAGATAGAAAGAATTTGAAAAGAGAAAAAGAAGTATCTCGGTCCAATATCCAAAGGATTGGTCCCTATGCCTCCTGCAATAGCAGCCAATGCCAACGAAACAGCGAGGGCGGCGGAAATGGAAATGTTTGTTATGACGATGTCATTGACTGGTAGACCTGTCTTGAAATAGAGCACTGTATCTTTGATTGTTTTCAAGGCAATAATGCTTATTACAGTTAGCCCAACCAAAATGATAAGGGGCAAAGGTTCCTTAAAGATTCCAAATGTGAAGTACATTCCAACTGCATTTGCCATTTGTCCTGCAAGCGGCACTAGGTTGGTGGAAATTCCAAGGCGCCCTGATGAGACAACAAAAAAGAACTGGGCCAGTGTGATCAAGGATGGGAGGAAGAAAGCTCGTAGTGAAATTGCCTCTCGGAGTGCAATTCTTTTGGACAAGTAGATAGCCGAAAGAATGCAGCCTACTGGCCCACTAAGGCAGGCGATAACCATAATCACTTGCGAATGGAGTGGTTTGGCTTTATCCCAAAAAAACATCGGTATGACAAATAACTGCATCCACCAAAACGTGTAAAGACCAACTCCAAACGTCTCGGGGTCTGTTGGAATCAAGGCAGTCAATAGCATTATTAGGGCCCTGCTTGCTGGCTTTAATTTAGAAGCAGGGATGGACCAAAGTGCTAGATAAAACACGAATACAAACACAGCGAACCAGTACAAAAGTACATTTGCTTGGGCTAAGTTGAGCGTTCCCGCAATGACTACCGCCAAGTTTGTTGGAGCGTTTAGTGTGCCAGCGAATGGGAAAAATACTGTCGCAAGAATTCCTTGTTCCGAAAGAGATTGCAGCAGAAGCCCCTCTTCATTCCAAATCTGGGGGTTTAGAAATTGATCAGGTCGGCGCAGAACATATATCAGAACGGATATCGTCATTGCTCCCGCCAAAAGAACTGTGGCTATGGGCACTCTTTGTCTTTTTTTCAATTTAGCTACCTTTAATCAATTAGGTGCAGAAGACTCCGGCTGCCAATTATGGCAGACCTGTGGGTTATGGAGCCTTCAATTTTTGGTTGTCCTTAGTGAGTTTCGTTTTTGACTCGTGACATTCCTCAGAAGTAAGATTTGGACTCGTGCGCTTGGAGGGACTCGAACCCCCAACCTTCTGATCCGTAGTCAGATGCTCTATCCGTTGAGCTACAAGCGCTTGTGCCCGAATTCCCAGGCAATTTATAACTTTACAGTCAATTGGCCAGAGCTGGAGTAAATTTGAATAATGTATTCAAATTTTCCTAACAACAACGGCTTTGACTTGCGAAGTGTTGGGTCGTGGTTCTTATCTGCCCTAAGGCAAAATTGACTGGTGCTCCGTGAAATTTCCCCCTACGTTCAATCACTAGTTTCTGAGCCGCAAGGGCTCCCCAAGGAGCCCGCGCATAGGTTGCGTTGCTTTGTGCACTTCTAGAGAAACGCTCAATAATGTAGAATTTGATTCGTGTTGAAAATAGCGGTTAACTTGCTCCGGAGGATCTTTGGTCCTCGCAACAAAATGGTATCGATCCACCCCTTCACCAATCCTTATGTGTCTAAACGGATATCCCAGTTTCCTCAAGTGAAATTTCCCGACTTAGAGGTCCCCTTGACAGAGCATTACGGGCAACGGGGAGAGGACCTGATAGTACATTCCCTGATCGAAGCGTTATTGCTACAAAAGAAGTTGGACTACAGCCATGTGTCTTACTTGGAGATAGGTGCGAACCACCCGATCTCCACTAGCTCAACTTATCTTTTGTATAGAAAGGGGGCTGAAGGGGTACTAGTTGAAGCAAATCCAAGATTAATACCATCCCTGAAGAGAGTCCGCGATCGGGACAAGATTTTGAACGCGGCGGTCGTTGCTAAAGGGGCGGGGAAAGTTCAGTTGTTCGTTAGTGCTGCGGATGAGCTTTCCACTCTCGTACCGGCTAACCTGAATCACTGGCCCGACTATCCTGTGGAAAGGGTAGTTAATGTAGACAGCTTAGAGATATCCAAACTCTTGGAAGATTTTTACTCCCCTAAAGATGTGAGCTTTCTTTCGATTGATGTGGAAGGCCCGGATTTTGAAATTCTTGAACGAATCGACCTTGTTAGGTATCCATTTGACTTAATTCAAATTGAGCCGAGCGACCACATACATCGTAATTCGACTGCGAGAATCTCGAATTACCTGCACCTAAAGGGTTATTCGCTGGCCGCTGCCACCAACGTTAACTTAATATTTCTTAGGTCCCGAAGTGTCATTGAAGAAACCCCCTCCCAAACAATGCCCTTCCCATCTCACAGGTTAAGTTTTGATGTTTTTGACACACTCATTGCAAGACGCTTTGGGGAACCTGGGAGTGTGCTTAGTGCTTTTTGCCACAAGTTCGGGGTCGACTTCGACAGTCGCATTCGCGCCGATAACGGTGAAAGAAGCCTTGAAGAAATATATGAGGAAGCAGGAATTCCGCTCCACCTGATGGACCAGGAATTGAAAGAAGAGTTAGAGAACCTAATACCAATTAGGGAAAATCTTGAACTTGTTCGCCTCGGCGATGTGCTTGTCTCGGACATGTACTTTAGCAAACCTCAAATGCGTGCCCTCCTGAGAAAGTTTGACCTAGGTAACAATCCCATACATGTTTCCAACTCAGACAAGGCTTCTGGAAAGTACTGGGCGGAATTAGAATCCAAGGACCTACCCCTTCTTCATTTTGGAGACAACGACATCTCGGACTACGGAAATGCTTTGGAGGTGGGTGTCGGGGCAATCCTAACTAAGAGTGCGGACTTCACATCCTACGAACGGAACGTGAGAAAGCATAATGAAAATCTGTCCTGGCTACTTCGAGAGCTCAGGCTCGTTACCACTCGGTCAAGTGCTGACATCGTAGATCGCGTCTCGGTGTCAATTAATGTAGGCCTTCTGTTTGCCTATTGCGAGCTTTTACAAAAAACAGGACGAGATTTGGTTTTTCTCGGAAGGGACTGCTTTTTGCTTTCAGAGATTTACCGCGCATATTTTGGAGAATGTGAATACATGCAGTTCTCCCGCGACTTACTGACGAACCTAGACCTCGCCGCTTCAAAACTGAGATCAGCAAGTTCACCTGACCCTCTGTTCGTTGATTTAGTGTCTACTGGTACGACATGGACAGCTCTGGGAGACGAATTTGAGGTAATGGTTCTGATTCGCATCGTTGATTGGGCATGGGGTAGTTCAGCCCCCAATTTGAAGCGCCTTCATTCGATTTTCACAAGTGACGAGGTGAGTCATTCAATTGTTCTAGAACTTTTGAATACCGCTCCGGAGGGAAGGTTGCTATCCATTGACCCAATAACTTTTAGACCCGTTGAGTTTGGAAAACATGAAATTGAAAGCAGTCGTAGGGCGCGACTGCTTGAAGTGGCAATAAACACCGTCAAGCTTTCCAAATACCACCCAAATGTCGCTGGCCGGACCGAGGATCCTCGAGCTCTAGCCCTTAAATCATTGCGCGAGATTTGGGCTTTAGATCGAAACTTGCGGAGCGAGTTTGCGAACTCCATTTCAATGGAAGATGAGAATCTAGTCAGGCTTACAAGCGCGGAGGCCAATTAGGGGACACTGTCTCGAAGCAGAGTGGGGATCATTTGCTTTTCTAATTCCGCCGTTCCTTAGTCAAAACAGCAAGGGAAGCTGGGTTGTGGAGTCGTCCATGGTGGGATAATGGATTCCGTGACTTCATCGAAATCAGTTCTGACCTCCCTAGAAAACGAATCCATCGAGATTTTCAGGGAAACAGCTGCTGCTTTCCGCAAACCAGTAATGCTCTATTCAATTGGCAAAGACTCATCTGTTTTGCTTCATCTTGCCCGCAAGGCTTTTGCCCCAGGCCCAATCCCTTTCCCTCTAATGCATATAGACACCACCTGGAAGTTCAAAGAAATGATCTCCTTTCGGGATTCAACGGCCAGAGAAGTGGGGTTTGAACTCTTAGTTCAAACTAACCACGATGGCATCAAAGATGGCGTAACGCCTTTTACTATGGGGGCTTCTGAATACACCAGAATCATGAAAACCGTTGCCCTTCGGGCGGGTCTTGATAAGCACGGCTTTGATGCAGCCATCGGCGGCTCCCGAAGAGATGAAGAACGAAGCCGTGCCAAAGAGAGAATTCTTTCAGTTCGTGAACCAGGTCACCGTTGGGACCCGAGAAGCCAACGGCCAGAGCTATGGAGAACCTACAACCCAAAGCTTGCCCCAGATCAAACCATGAGGGTTTTTCCAATCTCGGATTGGACAGAGCTTGATATCTGGAACTACATCCTTCAAGAGAACATCAAGGTAAGCCCGCTTTACTTCGCCAAGGAACGCCCTATTGTTTGGCACGGAGATCAGATGATCATGGTTGACGATGAGCGCTATCCGCTAAAAGACGGCGAAACTCCCGAGATGCGAAAGATTCGCTTCAGGACCCTCGGTTGCTACCCACTAACTGCCGGGGTGGACTCAGACGCCACAACGATGGAAGAAGTTGTAAAAGAAGTCACCGAGCTAAAGCTCTCCGAGCGAGCGACAAGGCTAATTGATGGCGACAAAGAGGATTCCATGGAGAAGAAAAAGACCGAGGGGTATTTCTAGTGGAAAAACCCATAATCAGACTTGTGACTTGTGGGTCGGTCGACGACGGAAAGTCGACGTTAATTGGTCGACTGCTTGTTGAAACAGACAGTGTTCCTGATGACACTGTTGATGCCGCAAAGTCTGTTCGTCGCTCGGGTTCAACAATCAAGGCCGGCGAGATTGACTTCAGTCTTCTAACTGATGGACTTGAGGCTGAGCGAGAGCAAGGCATCACTATCGATGTTGCATACCGTTCAATGAATCTTCTAAACGGCAGAAGACTAATAATTGCTGACGCACCAGGTCACGAGCAATACACCAGGAACATGGCAGTTGCAGCCTCCAGGGCTGACATTGCCCTAGTGCTTGTTGATGCCACCCGTGGAATCAGAACTCAAACTCTCCGACACCTCACCATTTGCTCCCTCATGGGGGTCACAAAGATTGCAGTTGTTATCAACAAGCTAGACGGTGTTGGTTATAGCGAGCAGGTATACAAGGACATCCAAGAAGTTCTAAAAGAAACAATCGAACGCCTCGAGATCACCAATATCGAGTTTGTTCCAGTTAGCGCACTGGCTGGGGACAACGTGGTCTATGGAACAGAGAACATGCCTTGGTACCAAGGTCCAACCCTGTTGGAGTACATCCAACAGTGGGACGTTGAGGATGCAGGTGAAAACCTACCTCGCCTTGGAGTACAGATGATTTCCCGGGCAGAAAACTTCAGGGGTCTAGCCGGGACAATTGTTGGCGGAAAGTTTGCAGTTGGCGATGAGGTGGCCGTCTTGCCTTCGAAAAAAACCGCAAAGATTTCTCAAATATCGACTTTCGATTGCGATCTGCAAACCGCCGAAGACAGGCAAGCGGTGACGCTTGTTCTTGAGCCGGATGTTGATGCAACGCGAGGAGACGTTATTGAGCTAGCCGAGAAGGCCTCTTCACCAGCAGATCGTTTTGCTGCAACGGTTGTCTGGCTTGGAGAATCAGACCTGATTCGCTCCAAGAGCTACTACTTGATATCCGGTTCCACTCAGGTCCCGGCAATTGTCACCAACATCAGGCATGTTCTGAACATCAACAATGGAGAGCATGACGCCGCTAGGACTCTAAAGACCAATGAGATTGGTGTTGTTGAGTTAGCAACCGATGCCCCGATTGCCTTGACTCCATATAAACAAAACCGATTCAAGGGAAATTTCATCCTGGTTGACCGGGCGACCATGAACACTGTTGGTGCTGGCATGGTTATCCACGCCCTTCGAAGGAGTGCAAACGTCTCAGAGCATCACTACGAGATTGACCGGGACTCAAGGGCTGCCCAGAAGAACCAAAGGGCACAGGTGATTTGGCTAACTGGTCTTTCTGGCTCGGGCAAATCAACAATCGCAAATGCTCTTGAGAAGAAGTTGTTCTCCCTCGGGATGCACGCCTATGTTCTCGATGGCGACAACATGAGACTAGGTCTCAACAAAGACCTTGGCTTTACAAGGGAAGATAGGGCAGAGAATGTACGCCGAGTTTCGGAAGTCGCCCATTCTCTTTATGACGCAGGGCTGATCGTGATTGTTGCTCTAGTTAGTCCATACTCGGAGGATCGGGCGCAAGCGAAGGCGCTGTTCCCCGAGGGTGATTTTGCTGAGGTTTGGGTCAAGACCCCGGCTGAGGTTTGTGCTGAGCGTGATCCGAAAGGGCTATACAAAAAGGCTGCTGCCGGTGAGCTTCCTAACCTAACCGGAGTGGGCCAAGAGTATGAGGCGCCCGAAGGGGCAGAGTTGGTGCTGGACGGAACTGTACCCATCGAGGAAAACCTAGAGACGCTTCTAAACAAAGTTTTCTAGTGGATGGTTTTTGAGCGGAGACGAGAGGATTTGAACCTCCGAGGGGCTTTTAAAACCCCTACCTCATTAGCAGTGAGGCGCACTCGACCGGGCTATGCGACGTCTCCGAGAACTCTTGAAGTTTAGCTCAAAACCTTATTGGGTTGGGACCGGCTTCTTCCTCACTAATCCGAGCAAAGCTCGGTAGCAGCATTGGCTCCTCTTGCCCATTCTGGCAAGACATCTTCTTCTGGTTCGGTTGTGGCCGAAGGGTCTGCTTCAGGAGTTGCTGTTTCCTCCTTAACGCTTGCACCGTTACCGGTGTTGGCTTTCTTGATAACAATCGGTTGATCGTTGGCTATTCGGTCAAAGATTAACTGTGCCTGGTCATAAATGGGCTCAACTCTTCCAGCTTCTGAGCCACGCAATCCTCCGCGAGATGGAACCTGCAAGAAGGTCATCTTATCGAGGTCAACGTTTCTCAGGGCTCCGGCAAGGGCCACCATGGTGCCAAGGTCAGTCATACTATCTGAAAGCTTCATGTTTCTAGCGGCGGCGTTAGCCAAGCTATACATGTATATCGGGTTTGTTAGAACTCCCTCGTTCTTTACTTTTCTAAGTAGGGAGGTAAGGAAAACCTGTTGGTTTGAAATACGAGCTAAGTCAGATCCGTCTCCAACACCGTGTCTCGTTCTTAGGAAAGCCAGGGCTTCCTTGCCTTGAAGTGTGTGAAGGCCAGCTTCAAGCTGGAGCTTAGAATACTTGTCATCGATTGGACTTGCTACACAAACTTCAACTCCGCCAATAGCGTTTGACATCTCTATAACACCGCGGAAGTCAATCATCGCCAGGTATGGAATCTTGACACCAGTTAGGTTCTGAATGGTCAGGAGCGTGCAGACAGGTCCGCCGTATGCAATCGAGGAGTTTATTTGCTGCCTACTCATCGCTGAGAAGGAACCGCCCTCGGGATCCGGGCAAGCCGGAATTGGAACTAGAAGATCTCGGGGGAAGGAAAGAGCAACTGCGTTCTGACGGTCGGCGGAGATGTGTAGAAGCATGATGACGTCAGCTAGTTCCGAGGTGTCATCGCCGTACCCTTTTCCCTGGCCTTTTCGGGTGTCTGATCCAACGAGAAGTATGTTTACTGGACCGTTTAGGTCTTCAACGCTTGGTTGGGCAAAGGCGTTGCCTTCGGCATCAACCAGCTGAATGTTGTTTTCTTTCAAAGTGTTTGAAAGCTGGAAGACCGAGATGCCTGTCACGGCAAGCAGCGCTCCCATTCCAACAGCTAGGCCCTTGAATCCCCAGCGAACATACTTACGCCAAGGAGCTGGAGATTTTTGATTGCCGTGTCTAGGTATTTCTCTGCGAGGGCCCGAGGGTGGTCGAACCACTCTTCTAGTTGCAAAATTAGGCAGTTGATCTGACAAGTTCTACTTTTCTCCTATAAACCCGTTCCCAAGTCTATTTGAGGGTCAGGATTTAGCCCCTGCAAGCACAGCGAATTGACAGATAGAAAGTGGCGGAGGCCGTGGGATTCGAACCCACGAAACATTTCTGTTCACTGGTTTTCAAGACCAGCTCCATCGGCCGCTCGGACAGACCTCCGTATAGGAGTTTATAGGAAAGCTAGGCAGCTAGCGATGCCCAGAGAACAAGATGCCCTCAAATCTAGCGATGCATCCGGTCTCCCAAAGTTGGCTTTAGCATGGCCCTAAACAGCGCATCCGCTTCCCCAGGAAAAATAGGTAGGCTAGTCGGTTTAAGGGGTACCACTCTGCAGATTAGCTGCTAGAGAGTTCCGAACTAGAAACCGTGCGATAAATTCATCTTTGGCAAAAATTGTAACTGGCGTATAGTGCAGAAGAAGCTTATTGGGATCGCCCGCTCTAAATCTTGTGATGATGGAATTCAAAAGAGAATTCCATTGCTCAACATCATCATCCGCAGATGGATTTGATCCTGAGCAGTCGGCACCTTCAAAGAGATATATGGCATCTGACTTGTCCTCGTAGATCAAATCATGGTTGGCGCGTCTATGGAAAACATCTCCCGCTGCGAGTGGTGATGGTGGCATCCGAGCAATTCTTGGGTCTACTATTCCAATCAAGTCCGTCAAACTAGCTCTTGCAAAAAAAGCTACAGTATTTACTTCTGCTGAAGCCACTGATGAGATTTGAGGGAATGTTTTTTTCAATGCAAATCCGGCCTTTGCGAGGCAAACAACTCTTTCGGTGTAACTGTTTGCCGAATTGTCTATGTGAAGTCTGGATCCTAAATTGTAGCTTGTGCTAGGTAGGACTAAAAGTAAAGCGCTAACGGTGGCAATTGTTTTTGTTGCTGTGTTGATCCTTTTGGCTTCCAGCGAGGGACTTGGGGTCTTAATGATTACGGCAATAGAAAGCAATGATGCCGCAAGGATGGACGGGGCCGTGTACCTAGCCCAATCCAGTGGGAACCAATCACCTCCAGCAGGAATAGAGAAAAAACTCGGGACAAAAACCCAAAAAACGACGTAAAGATATGCGGCTCGTTCTTCTTGGGGTTTTCGGAAGAATGCGAGTACCACCAGGACCAAGACCGGCAATAGCCAAAATGATTGCAGCAATGTACTATTTAGGTAGTCAAATCCCTTACTCAGGTACCCTGGATCTAAACCGACAGACTTACCTGTAAGGCCAGAAGGGGCCAGACTTCCAAAAGTCAAAACTCTCCACAAAGACATAAGCCCCAAAACGCCCACTGGGATAATGACCGACCACTGGCCTTTCCATGGGTTGAGCTCTTGTGGCCGGCCTTTTGAAGCGAGATAGGTGTGTGCAGTCAAAATCAAAATTGCGGCTATTGCAACTGCGCCTAGGTCCCACCTCACGGTGAGTAAAGCAACTGAGCTAGCTGATGCAATGATCATGTTTCTGCGCATCAGAGACGAGTACAGGGTCAAGGAGAAAAATGACCACGCCAAGATGGCAAGACCTGTTGGCATAAGCGCTATAAGCGGGAGTAGCCAAACTGGGAAGAAAAATACAAATAGCCAGGCGATAAAACTCTGTTTGGTGGAGAGCTGCATCGTTCTACTCAAAACGAGAAAGATCATAATGATTGTGAACGCCGACAACCCTAGCCCGGAGACAATAACCGCTGAGTCTGCGGCTACTTTAGGAAAAAGAAAAATCATCAGGCCGGCAACCAATATGACTAGTAAATCAACTGAGCTTTCAGAAATCAAACTTCCACCGCTGATTTCTACCCCGGGAATTCCATTCTTGGAAAAGTTTTCTGCTGCCGATGCGAAAAGATATAGCTCATCCCAAAACCTTTCGCCGGATCGACTGATTGCTCCGAGGGAAGCAATTGAAGCACCGAAAGTGAATAGGGCAGCAACTCTGGCAGGGCCCACGAAAGGTAAACGAATAGATTTGGACATGAGAATTGTGGCCCCAGAAATCGACACAACAATTAGTCCGATGCCAACAGCAAATAGCAACCCCTGGTTTAGGCTTGCAAGTTGATTAAAGGGCCCATCGAATCCATCGTCCCAGGACATCCCTAGCCTCACTGAGGCAATATCCTTTCCTAATAAAGCCACTTCTGGGCTAACCAGAGCTTTGTAAATTGAAGTCGCATGCTCTGTGTCGGGATTCTCAGGTGTCAAAGACTTTAACCCGGAAAACGCTCGGGCAAGCAGCGGGACAAGAATGTAAGAAGCGAAGAATAGCGAAACTCCCACGGATACTTGGGTGACCAACGAGGGCCTCGAGCGGAAAGGCATAAAGAGCCTCATTTAGACCTCGAGATTACACTTGATTTCAATATTCGTCTAAACCTTATCAATGTCACTAAGGTCGTGAGGTAAGTTCTTACTCTCTTTCCAGCCCAAGAGCTGATTCCATTTGCTCGGTCGCTGAACTGGACACCTACCTCAATGATCTGGTCCTCATTTATGCCTGCTATGGAAAGAATTTGAGCGTCAAGAAAAAACTGTGGACTCAAATAAGGGCCCAATTGTCTTATGTAGGATTTTGGAAAAATTTTGGGTAGGGCATTGATGTCCTTAGACGCAATGCCCAACAATTGTCTGGCCAACCTGCTGTACACGGCGGAAACAACACGGCCGCTCCAAGAGTCCGAACGCACAACTCTGTTTCCCTTCACCACAAAACTAGTTAACCCTGAAATCTTGAGTTGCTCGAATCTTGTGATGAGTTGAATTAAGTCATCGGCCGAGTATTGTCGATCTGCCGAGAAAAAACATAGAAACTCTGTTTTCGCATGTTCTGCAGCAGTTGCAAGACCGCCCCCATAGCCAACATTTTGGTCTATGCAAACTACCTCTACTTTGGATGCATTTTCGGATGCAAACTCCAGCAGAGTTTGACGACTTGTATCAGAGCTTCCGTTTTCTGCAAAAACTAGGGAAAGTTCTGGGAACGAACTTAGTGCCTTGTCGATGTCCTCGAAAAGACCAGGTAGATTCTCTTCTTCGTTGAAGACGGTTATGCACAGGGTTAGCAACTTGGACATAATTTTGATCCTAAGCCCCTTTGTGCTCATCGAGGCTTACATTACTTGTGACTCCGCAGCTGACTATCGGGCAGGGGTCCTCCTGCAATAACCGAGTTGACCGCTTACCCGGATAGGCGCTTATTTGTCCTAAAGTCATTGTCCAAAGCCGGGGCCATAGTTCGTGTTACAAAAATCAATGAGAATTAGGCAACCCACGATACAAATCAACTAAATGGGCTAAGGAACGGAAAGGGTCTGGACTAAATTGGGATGAGTGAATGTGTCCAAGAGCTGGTCAAAATCCATGGTGCTATGCCACCGTGGAATTTGGAGTTCGATTTTGGAACAGAATAGTCAAAATTCTTTCAAACTCGCAGCTCTGCAGGGTATGGGTATAGAGCTTGATATCAGGGACTATCGCGCAGAGCTCGTGGTTTCTCACAATGTACCGCTTGGGAATGAGCCAAAATTGGCAGAAGTGCTGGCGGAACTTGTGGAGTTGAATTACAAAGGCTACTTAGCTCTAAACGTAAAGTCAGACGGGTTATTGGATCTGATTCAAAAAATCAAGAACCTGGATCAAATCCAGCACTTTTTCTTTGACATGGCCGCTCCCGAAGCCGTGCAATACAGATCCCGAGGATTGGCATGCGCCACTCGATTAAGTGAAATCGAAGAACCGCGGGAATCATCAAAGGTAGAAGCAGAAGCCGGAATATACTGGATGGATTCTTTTTTTGGTGATTGGTGGCTCAACATAGAGTGGGATGATTTTTTTCCAAAGGGGGCAAGAGTCTTTGTAGTCTCTCCTGAGCTGCATGGCAGGGACCATAACCCTGCTTGGGAGAAAGTCCTGACTTGGATCCAAGAGGGTAAAGATGTGGGCGTCTGCACCGATTACCCTAAAGAGTTTCTCGAGAGAATGGCGCAAATAAATGACAATTAAGGCGATTGTTTTCGATATGGATGGGACCTTGGTGGATGCTAAAGAGTGGCACTTCCATGCACTCAACGACGCCTTGTCAATTTTTGGTTTAGAAATCTCTGCACAGGACCACGAGTCGCGTTTCGACGGCCTGCCCACCCGAAAGAAACTCGAGATACTTTCTGAAGAAATGGGGTTACCTAAGAGTCTCCACAACATCATCTCCTCAATAAAACAGGATAGGACACTTAGGTTCGTTGCGAACGAGTGTTTTCCAAAGATGGAGCAGCTCCTCATGTTCCAGTGGATTAGAAGTAAGGGCCTTTTGTTGGCGGTGGCCACAAATTCAATACGAAGAACTGCTGAGCAGATGTTATCTAGCGCGGGTCTACTGGGTCAATTGGATGTTCTATTGACAAACGAGGATGTGAGTTTGCCGAAGCCCGACCCAGAAATTTACTTACGGGCGGCTTTTGAGCTTGGTGTTCTTCCACATGAATGCCTGGTCGTTGAAGATAATGAGTATGGAATTACTTCCGCCACAACCGCTGGGTGCCAAGTGGTGCGAGTATCGAAAGTAGAGCAAACCAGAATCTCACTAATAGAGACGGCTCTTTCGAATGAGGGACTCATCAAGTGAAGATTCAGACAATAGTGACAGCGGCCGGTGACAGCCGGGTTCGATTTCTGGATGCAGGGTTCCTGACCCCCAAGAGTCTCGTCAACGTTGGGGGGGGGAATGTGATTGAGGCTGCCATAAATAGCTACGTCGTTGACAAATCCAATTTTCTTGTGGCTGTAAACCGAGAAGAGGCTAATGAGTGGGGTGTTGATTCTTCAATTGTGAGTCTTTTCCCAACCGCAAAAATAGTTAAAGTGCCCACTCGAGCGCGTGGTGCCCTTGCCTCCGCATTAATGTGCGCTGACATGCTAAGTGGCGATGATCCACTTGTTATTGCAGCCGGGGATTCGATGATTTTAGGAGGTGTGGAGCAATTTGTGCGCACTTTTCACCAAAAAAACCTTGATGCAGGGACTATTGTATTTGAATCGAGCGGGTCTAGATGGTCGTACATTGCAACGGATGGCAAAGGGCAAGTTGTAGAAGTATCCGAAAAGCTACAAGTTGGCAACTTAGCGACAACGGGCGTCTTCTACTTTAGACAAGCCAAAACTTTTCTGCTGGGGGCAGAGTGGGTTCTCTTGAATAACGCCCATCTGAGCGGTAACTTTTACGTTTCCTCCGTAATGAACTTCCTAATTAAGGAGGAGTGCTCGGTGGGTTATTCGCTGATCCAGCCTGACCAGTACAAATCTTGGTCCAGGCCCATTGATTTTGCCAGTGGGAATCCCCGTTGAAGAACGAAGTTATTCGTCGGAGAATCGAAGAGTTTCCTGGAGGCTGGCTAGCAGGCGATTTTTCGCCTGCCCTTTTGAGGTCCAAGGAGTTGGAAGTCAGCATAAAACACTTCGAGGCTGGCAGTTCAGAGCCGGAGCACTATCAGCGAAGTGTGACTGAGATCACGATTGTTTTGATAGGAAGGTGTCTTCTTGCAGGTGAGGTATTGACTACCGGTGATATTCTTATAATCCCTCCCCTCCTGTCAGCCAGTTTTCATGCGGAAACGGAGGTCTTGCTGTTAGTGCTAAAGAGCCCAAGCGCCCCCGAAGACAAAGTAGTTGGTCAAGTAGGGCAAGATAATGAGTGAAGGGGTGCAGCTCGTAATACCAATGGCCGGTGAAGGTAGGAGGTTCCTCAATGCAGGTGTGCAGACTCCGAAACCACTAATAGACGTTGGCGGCATAAGAATGTTCGAGCTCGTTATTGCCAATCTCATCAGTGCGGAGGTTTCTCAGATCGTCCTAATTGTGCGCGCTGAGTTTGAATTGGAATCCATCGCGCTTCAAATGGAGCAAAAACTTGGAGTTCCGATAAAACTAGTTTCAGTTGAACAAACAACTTTGGGTCCGGCCAAGTCAGTAGCCCTCACAGAGGATCTCCTTCAAGCAAACGCTCCAGTAGTTGTAGCGAATAGCGATCAGTATGTAAGGTTTGACCCCAAATACTTTTATGAAACATTGGTCAAGGGAATCAGCTGTTCAGGTGTGATTTTGACAATGGAAGACGATGACCCCCAGTGGTCATATGCAGACCTCACGGCAGACAACGATGTTATACGCGTAGTAGAGAAACAAGTTGTCTCTCCCTACGCAACGGTTGGAATCTATGGTTTTCGTAGGGCTTCAGAAATGTTTCGTGCATTCGAGGAGATGGAGCGGATGGGAGACAAGGTAGGGGGTGAGTTCTATGTTGGACCTGCCTATAACTATCTTTCAAAATTAGAGGGTCCGGTGAAGTCGATGAACCTAGGGCCTGTTGGGCTCATCATGCACGGACTCGGTACGCCTGATGATTTGAAGCGTTTCCTAGCAACGTCAGACAGTGCCGCTGCAATTCGCAGAGCACGCGCAATCTTGGCCCCCACAATTTCTTGACCGGCATGCAAAACCACCCTTCAAAAATTGTCCTCGGATGAACTCGGGCTCATCCTCACGAAGGGTTGTGACACCCACATAAATTCAAGGCATTACTGGCCTCATCTGCGGCAGACTACGAATCAAGAAAGCTGAGTTCGCAGGGTTAGTTCTTCCTCGAGAACAAGATGCCCTCAAAGCCGGCCAGAACCCTAGCAACCCCATCATCGGTGACCGATGATGTGACATCGGTTGCTGCTAGCTGAACCTCTTCGGGTGCCTGGCCCATGGCAAAAGCTAGTCCCCCGTTGGTTTTGGCCCACTGAAACATTTCTATGTCGTTTCGGCCATCACCCATAACTAGGACTTGCCCATTGGATATACCAAGACGCTGCCTTTGGACTTCCAGAGCACTTGCCTTAGATACTCCTTGGGGGGAGATATCTAGCCAAGCTGTGTATCCAATTGCGTAGCTAACTGAAGCAAGACCAATCTTTGAGATAAGTCCAAGAAACTCATCCACATCGTGCTCTGGGGAAAGCACCACAACACGGCTAACCGGTTGGTGCATCAGCTCCTCCAGGGGAGTCTCGAAGTTTTGATCTCCTAGGGCGTAGGTGGGAAATGGTCGATGGAATCGGTAGCTTCCATCAAGATCTTCCACTGCGAAGTGTGCCTCGGGAAGATGCTCAATCAACTGAGCTAAGACTTCAGCTGGGTCAAATGTCACAACATCGGTCATCTTGAATCCCCTTGGGTGATCAAGATCTAGTTCAACTGTCACAGCTCCGTTGGAGCTGACGACAAAGCCTTGTTCTATTCCAAGGTCACGAACAACAGGGACCGCATTGGCCGCTGCGCGGCCGGTGGCAACAATAACCTCGTGGCCTAGGTCTTTGACTCTTTGGACTTCTTTGACTACCTCAGGAGATAGGTAGCCATCGTCGTGAACAAGGGTTCCGTCGATATCCAGCCCAATCAACCAGCGATCACTTGGGGAAATGCTACGCATAGCTGATTAGTTCTCTAATACTTCTTTTATGCACTCTTGGGCATAATGAATTCTTCGCCGCTAAGGTATGGGCGAAGAGCAGCTGGAATCTTGACCGAACCATTAGCTTGCTGATGGTTCTCCAAGATGGCTACCAGCCATCTGGTTGTTGCCAAGGTGCCGTTCAACGTTGCGACGGTTGCGGTCTTGCCATCAGAGGTGCGATAGCGAACGTTTAGCCTTCTAGCCTGATAGGTCGTGCAGTTAGAAGTTGAAGTTAGCTCTCGGTAATTTCCTTGCGTTGGAACCCAGGCTTCGACGTCGTATTTTCTTGCAGCAGAGGAGCCTAGATCTCCGGCTGCTGTTTCAACCACTCGATACGGCAGCTCACAAGCCTGAAGCATCTCTTCTTGGAAGGCCAGAAGCTTTTGGTGTTCTGCTTCTGCTTGTTCTGGAGCGATGTAGCTAAACATTTCTAGCTTGTTGAACTGGTGAACCCTGAGGATTCCTCGGGTATCTTTTCCGTGGCTTCCGGCTTCTCTGCGGTAGCAAGTGGACCAGCCTGCGTAGCGAAGGGGTCCATCTGTCAGTTCGATGATCTCGTCACTGTGGTAACCAGCGAGGGCGACCTCGCTGGTTCCAGTTAGATAAAGATCATCTGCTGGCAGATAGTAAATCTCGTCGGCATGCTCACCCAGGAATCCGGTTCCTGCCATTACATCTGGTCGGACTAAAGTCGGGGTGATCAGTGCTGTGAATCCAGCCTTTGTTGCCTTATCGAGAGCTAGGTTCATAAGTGCTAGCTCGAGGCGAGCACCCATTCCTTTAAGGAAGTAAAAACGAGAACCTGAGATCTTGGCTCCCCGCTCAATATCTATAACGTCTAGGGATTCACCAAGGGCAACGTGATCTTTGGGTTCGAATGAGAAGTTTGATTTGGTGCCGACTTCTTTTACAACGACAAAGTCGTTTTCACCTCCGGCAGGGACACCATGAAGAACTACATTCTCTATCTTCCAGATGATCACATCGAGCTCTTCGGCTGCAATATTGGCTGCCTCGTTAGCCGCCTTCACTTTGCCAGCTAGCTCTTGGGCTGCAGCAACAAGAGCTGCCTTTTCCTCCTTGGGCGCAGTTGAAACAAGTTTGGAGTGAGCGTTTTGTTCTGCTCGAAGGGTTTCAAACTCGGCGAGCGCCTTGCGGCGCTTGGCATCTGCTTCTGCTGCCTGATCGACTAGTTTCTCATCGCGCCCACGGGCGCGCTGAGAAGCCTTTATGGCTTCTGGGTTTTCCCTAAGGAGATTGAGGTCGATCACCCTTCAAGAATACAAGGCAACCGCCAGTTCTACTTCAGAATCAAAAACAGGAATCCTGGGGATACCTCTCTGAGCCTGAGGGCTGAAAGCGCTCCGATGTCGCTGACTTTTGCTTCTCCACAAGTTGCCAAATGGCTGTAGGAGCTAAGGTCTTCAAACTTCCATAATTCGTCATTGAATTTGTACCAGCCCGGAATCATAAGCCCAGTTCTTTCCGCGTGATAAAAAAGTGTGGGGTCCCAATCACAGCCAAGTGCCAAGACTTTTGAAGTGGGGTCTGTGTTATCCCGCAGGGCCGACACTTCCTTAGTTTGTTGGGGCTTTGAAAACGAATCCCATTGAGCTCTTGGCCCGGCCGGGCCAAACCAGGTGCTGGCAAGGGTAAGGATTGTGAGGGCAGCAACTACTCGCCTATCGCCTTGAAGAAACAGCGCCGCCCTTGACACAGCCCAACCGGCGAGCGTGGCAAGGGCAGGATAAATTGCCATGAAGTAATACTCGTGGACAAAATAGAGGTTGATGAATAGAGAAATGTTGATCAGGGCCACCAATGACATTGCAAGAAGTTCCTTCCATTCGAAGCTGCGTCTTGTCAGATGCAATGCCGGAACAAATAGCAACATTGAAGCCCCGAGAATGAGGAGTATTGGAGTGGTTGCCAACTGTAGGTAAACACCTGGATCTAATCTTTGGTCAAGTGTCCCAAAGGTCCAACTCCTAAGGCTTGAACTAGTGAGTTGATTCGTAATTGGATGAAGTGCTTTAACTTCGTCAGCAATCTCACTCCAACCCACTCCGGAGATTAGCCCTAACAAGCCCGTTAGGGTCATAGGTCCAAACTTCTTTACTAGGCTGAGCGGTTGCCAAACAATTCTCTCTGTCATTGCCAAATAAGCGAGGTAACCAGCAAACCAACCTATAGGTGTAGTGATTTTCACCAAGAAAGCCAAGATTGCTAAGAACGCTGCCAACGGGAGGAGTTTGCCCATCCCTCTTCGGCGTGCAACCTCTAGGGTGATTATGGCGCTCAAAGTGAAAGTGAGTGCAGTCGATTCGATGAGGAAAGCTGCGCCCCAGACCATTCCAAAAGGAGAGAACTCGAAAATAATGAGACTGACGTTTGCCACTGTCAGCCCGAAGAGGTGCCGAGCTAGGACCCATGTAAGGATAGCCGACACCTGAAACATGAGAAATGAAACAAATCTTCCAGAAAAGGCTTCGGTTACGCCGAGTGAAGAAACTTGAGCCGCCATAATTTGAAAAATCGGGAACTCAAAAGGCACTTGGTTTGCCTGTCCAAAAACCGGCAAGTAAGAAAACAGTGGGCTCCCCTCACCTTGAACTAAACCCCGAACGGCAAATGCAGTTTGGGTTTGTCTGAATTCGTAAGGACCAGATACAGGGAAGCCGAGTTGGATGGCTCGAGAAACAGTCCCTAGAAATAGAATCACGGCGAGAAATCCGTAGCCTGCGAGCCAGGACCGAATATTTCTCGGACCTAAATTAGAGGTGCCGGGAAGTTTTGATTCCGACGAGGGGCTCACTTCAGCCTTACCTTAAATTGTCCCATTCTGGATGGCCGAGCGAATCCAAGGGATCACTTCATCTAGCATATCCGACAGGTTGGTGTCGGCTGAAAAATCCAAAACGGACTTTGCTTTGGTTGTATCAGGTATGCGCCTCTTCACATCAAACTCGAAGCCATCACTTTGAAGAATTTCGAGCGTAGCCGTGTCCCCATGGATTTTTGTCCAGATTAACTCGAGCAGATCCAAAACCGTATGTCCGGTGCTTGTTGACAGATTAAAGTCCTCGTTCATGGCCCCGGGATGCTCGAGGGACAAAACAATACCCTTAGCTAGATCCCCGCCGTATGTATAGTGTCTCACCTGACTTCCGTCGCCAAGAATCGTTACCGGATTCTGTCCGCGAAGTACTTTTTGGACCAGATCCGGCACTACATGGCTCATCGCGAGCTTCACGTTTCCGGACTCTATCTCCACATCCCCTAAGGCACGGGATTCACCGATTCCTACACAGTTAAATGGTCGAATGATTGTGTAAGGAAGTTTGTACTGATCCCAAGCAGCACGGGCAAAGTACTCCACGGCTAGCTTTTGAAATCCATAAGACGAAAGTGGGGGTGGGACTAGACGCTCGTCGCCCTCTTTACTAGGCCATCTATCTGTGGATTCGAAGACCATGGATGAACTCATGTACGTGACTTTTTTTAAAGTGCCGTCCTTGATTGCTTCGATTGCAGCGTCGCAAGCGGCGGCGGTGATTCTCTCGTTTTTTGCAAGTAGATCGTAAGCATAGGTATGAAAGTAGGAGATTCCTCCGATAAGGGCAGCTCCAGCAATAAAGTGGTCACAGCCCCTAAGAGCTTGTCTCATAAATGCGGCATCCGAAGCATCCCCTTCGATCAAGGTGTAATGCGGATGCGAGTCGTAGCTTTTCTCAATTCGCCCATACTTTGAGAAGTTGTCGACTCCAACAACTTCGTATCCTTGACTAAGCAATTCCTCGACGATGTACCCGCCGATAAAACCGTTGGAGCCAGAAACTAGAACCTTCAAGACTTACCCCTTATTGTTTTTAGAGTTTTTGCTGCCTCACTATGAATTTTCTCGAAGCCCAAACCAAATAAGTACCACTTGAGATAGCTGGGCAACCACTTCGTGAGTTGAAAATTTGACTTACCAAACGACCTGTCAATCCAGGTAGTTGGTATCTCCGCCACTGGCTCGTTTAACCTTCTGGCTTTTGCAACGAGTTCAATTCCAATTTCGAACCCGTCCTTGCTGTGGATTTTCACTGATTCGACAAATAAGCGATTGTAAGCCTTGAACGAGTTTGTTACATCTCGTGTTCCAACTCCTGTTAGAAAAGCAAAGGTTCTACCCGCTAACTTTGAGAGAGTCCTTTTCAACCTTGGGCCACCTACTTGCTGACCCCCTGGCATGTATCTAGACGCTGAAGCTATAACAACGCCTCTTTCCACAAGTCGAGTAAGTTCATCAATTTGGGATGCGTCATCGCAGCCATCAGCCATGCTCACAATTACTGTCGCAGCTCTAGAGTTCTGAATACCAAATCGGATCGCATTTGCAGGACCTGGTCCGTAGGTGTTGATTAATAGCTTGATACTTGGAATTTCCTTTGATAGTTCTCTAACGGATGGGGCCGTAGTATCACTTTCGTTGTCTACAACAACGAGGATCTCATTGCTGGTTGCGACCAAGTTATGAATTCCTCTCAGGCCCGGTATTGCTTTGTCTCCTTCGTTGTAAGCAGGAATAACAATTGAGACGCTAGGGGTGGTCAAACGCGGACCCCTTTACCAGTTAGGCCCCAAACATCCACTAGCAACTTCTCGGACTGAAGCGAGGCATATTCCTTGTGGGGGGTAGCGATTATTAAGATGTCCGATTGTGAAACAACTGTTTCTAAGGGCAGAAGATTGGGGTCCGTCTCTTTGGTGACCATCGGGTCCGTGCAGATTACAGTTTTGGCCTTAAACTCCAAAACTCGCTTGAGTTTGTAAGACAGCGAACTGCGTATATCATCTGAGCCTGCTTTAAAGCTCATGCCTAGGATTCCAACGGTCATCGACCTCAAATCATGCTTTTCTTCCAGCTTTGAAACCACATAAAGAGGTAAGCCCTCATTCACGAGCATTGCCGAGTGGCCCAGTTGGAATTTGTTGTCGGAGAACGCTGCCAGTTGCATGGTGTCCTTGAAAAGACAAGGTCCGGCTGCAAATCCAGGGCCCGCCATATCGGCTGCTCGCGGGTAGTTGTGCTGCATTGCAGACCGGATAACTTCAAAATCTAGGCCCCGTTCGTTTGCCATCATGAAGAATTGATTTGCCATGGCAAATTTCACATAGCGCCAAGAGTTTGTGAACAGCTTGGCTAGCTCCGCCTCTTCCGGACTGAGTCTGATTACTTCTTGGGTGAGACTGAGAAATAGGTCCCTGGTTCTTTCAAATCCTCGATCAGATCGAGATGCCACAATCTGAGGCAACGAAACTAGCTCTTCGACGGCTTTGTGCTCCGCAATTCTTTCGGGGGCGAATGAGACGTCAATGTCTAGCCCCCACCTTGCCACGAGGTCTTCAATCTGACGAGTCACTCCGGGGAAGATTGTTGACCTAAGCACCAACAGTTGCCCACCCTTGAAGTGGCTCTTGCTGACCTCTAGAGCTTTGCTCAAAGCGTTTGGGTCCGGATTTAAGTGCTCGTCTACCGGAGTACCAATAACAACAACTACTATCTCGCCCTCAGAAATAGCGCTTGGGTCAGTGGATGCGGTCAGGTTTCCATTTGCCAAAGCTTTTGTTAGGAGAGCATGGGCTCCTGGCTCCCAAAAGGGCATTTCTCCTGACAAAATCTTGGCGACTGTTGCCTCTGAAGTGTCGTAGATTGCTACCTTAAGCCCAGAATCTGCCAACATGATTGAAAGTGGCAGCCCGACGTGCCCGCCACCGCCAATTACTACTACGCTAATGAGGCCCATCCCTATTGATCCAAGAATTCATTAAACAACAGCCTACCCAAGGCGGGCGCGCCCTCAAAAGGGCTTTGAATCTAAATCACCCTGTACATGGTTCAATTTGAGCGACTTGCGCATGATTTTGTGGTCATCGGATTTGACTTATGGCTCTAGGGGCTAGCGGCGCCTAATACCTTCTAGCCATTTACTCGCATCCGCATACTGGCCATTTGAGTTATTGCCTGACGGAGTAGTTTGTTGCTTATCTGCTCTTGGGTATGAACCAAGAAAGCTCACCTTGGGGCTGAATCTGTGAAGCCCCGCAAGGGCTTCTCCCACTGACTCATCCGAGACATGGCCTTCGGCGTCAATGTTGAATCGGTACCTTCCGAGTTTGTCCCCGATTGGTCGTGACTCGATTCTTGTTAGGTTCACGCCTCTGGTTGAGAACTGCTCGAGCATGGCAAGCAGTGCTCCAGGCTGATCGGATGGAAGTTCAACAATCACAGAGGTCTTGTCGGCTCCAGTTGGTTTAGGTAAATCTCCTGCCAAACCAATCTGGATGAATCTTGTCTGAGCCTGCTTGTTCTCACCAATGTGCTTAGCCAGTGTGATGAGTTTGTGGTGGTTGGTAATGGTTGGTGCAGCGATAGCTGCATCAGCTTGTTCTGAAGTCAACAAGGCAGCAGCTGCCGCTGCTGTTGAGGTTGCAGGAAGATGAACGTGCTTAGGAAGTTTTTCAAGTAGCCATTTGCGGCTCTGGGCGTAGGCAACCGGGTGGGTTGCAATTGTCTTGATATCTGAAAGTTTTGTGCCGGGTCTTGCAACCAGGTTGAAGCTAACAGGAACGAGGTACTCTCCGTAGATTCTGATCTTGTCTGTTCCGGCTAGGGCATCCAGAGTTGCTGATACTCCACCTTCTATTGAGTTCTCAACAGGAATGATTGCTCTTTTGGCTTTGCCTGAAATCACAAGTTCGATTGCCTCCGCCACATGGTTCACTGCAATCTTCTTGGCGTTCTTCGACTCTTTGACTTGAGCAAGGGCAAGTTCAGTGAAAGTTCCAACTGGACCTAAGAATGCGAAGGTTAGGTTGGTCGTGGGCTTTGAAGTCTTGGCAGGCATAAAGACAAGGTTAGAGGAAAATTTCCGATTTCTTGGGGCTGCCCTCCTGTTTTTAGAGAAATTGGTTTGGGTTGCGAACCTAAAGTTGACCAGGCATCGATTCCGAATGTTCTGAATCTGTGCCTGACACTCAATTCCCGTAACCGTTTCTTGGGGCCACCGCCGAAAGGATAGTTAACACCTTCTTCAGATAGCATAAGGTTATGGACGATAAGAGCGCTTTGTCGAAGCTGTACATTCGCAGGTTCCCAGCTTCCAAGAGAGAAAATAAGAAGAAAATCTGGAAGGTACTAATTGACGGGTACTTTCAAAAGGAAGTTGATTCTGCGGGTGGGGGTAAAGTCCTCGAGATTGCTTCAGGCTATGGTGAGTTCATTTCTCAAATAAATGGTCGGGAGAAGTTTGCCGTCGACCTGAATCCCGACGCTGCGGCCTTTGTAGGTGAGGAGGTGTCTTTTTTTTGCCAAAGCTCGAGAAATCTTGATTCGCTTGGCCTAAAGGATCTCAACGTAGTTTTTATCAGTAATTTCTTAGAGCACCTAGAGAGCAAATCGGACTTGGAAGAATTACTAGACAGTATTCATAGTTGCCTAGTATCAGGCGGCAAACTAATAATCCTTGGCCCAAACCTTCGTTATTTGCCCGGCGAATACTGGGATTTTTACGACCACCGCCTTGGGTTGACGCATTTATCTCTTTCCGAAATTCTTGAGCTAAAAGGCTTTGCGCTGGATCGCGTGATTCCAAAATTTCTGCCATATTCCGTGAATGGGCGACTTCCCTCTCACCCTCTGCTAGTCCGCTTGTACCTTTGGTTTCCACTTGCGTGGAGGATTCTGGGTAGACAATTTCTTGTTATAGCTTCTAAAGAAATTGTCGCGAATTGACACTAATAGCTTTGGGCAAACTCTAGGCCCCAAAACTCTTCCAAAGTACTTACTCCCCTTGTCTTCATCTCCCCAGCTAGCTCAACACCCACATACCTAAAATGCCAAGGCTCGTATTGGAAACCTGTAATCGGTTTGTATCCCTTGGGGTATCTCAAGATGAAGCCATACTCATGGGCATTTCCTGCAAGCCATTTGCCTGCTTCGGTGTTGCCAAAACAAACCATAATCACGCAGCCCTGACCCCTAACTGAGAAATCGGCTGCGAGCCCCAGTTGGTGTTCCGAGTGTCCAGGTCTAGCCGAGAGTTTTTCGGCGACAGCAAGCCCTCGGGTGTCTCTAGTTCTGTTGTATAGACCCTGCTGATTTTTGTAGGTTCTAAATCCACTGTTCAGGATCAAGGTGCCGATGCCCTCTTCAGCCATGGCTGAAGCCATCTCTTCTGTTGCTAGGGCTGCTTCTTCTCGCAGCTGCAGACTAAAGGGGTTTTGAACTTTTGGCTTCGCAAAGGCTGGAAAGACTAGATTGCCCGGCTGGTACTTAAGTGGCGATATCTGTCTTTGTTTGTTCACAACCACCCAGATCGAATCTGCTTCGTCAATCGAGTATTTCGGTGGGTCAAAAATGGTCGCAGGTTTGGCTTGGACTTGGTCAGCGATGGTCTGGATTGACTCGGGAAGGTTGGCTACCTGATCGGAAAACATCTTTGGCAAGCCAAGAGCTCCGGCTGCGCCAACTAGCAAGGCCCCAACAACTGAGAGAGTAATCAAGCGCCGAAGGCGCATTGATACCCGTCCGTTGTTTTGAGGCATATGGTCAGCCTAACTTTGCTTGCAAAGATTGCCTTGGAGCTTAGACTTATAGATAACACGGGAGTTTGGGTAAACCAGACTGAGAGGAAGACTAAAGTCTTCGACCGTCGAACCTGATCTGGGTAATGCCAGCGCAGGGAGGACACTCTTGATACATCCCGTGCCTACCGAAACTAAAGGGGCACGAAATGAACAAACTGATTTCACTACTTGCTGGATCCAGCTTGCTACTCGCAGGCTGCGCACCAGCTGACCAAGTAGCCACCAAGGTCACCTTGGTTGCTCACGATTCCTTCGCTATCTCAGACGAGTCAATAGCTGAATTTCAGGAAGCTTCCGGCTTTGAGCTGGAAATCATTCGAGCTGGCGATGCCGGAAGCCTTACCAACCGTTTAGTTCTCACCAAAGACTCGCCGATTGCTGATGTGGTGTTTGGTATCGACAACACCTTCCGAGGTATCGCTGATGAGAACGGCATCATCGAAGGTGACTTGGTTGCAGTCGACTACGCAGACGTTTGTTTCAACTACGACAGGCTTTGGTTTGAAAAACGCGGCATGAAACCTCCTGCATCCTGGAGAGATTTGACCAAGCCTGCTTACAACAGCCTTACTGTTGTCACGAACCCTCTCTCTTCTTCCCCGGGTTTAGCTTTTCTAGCCACCACGGTTGCTGCCTTTGGTGAGCAAAGTTTTGAGCAGTACTGGAAAGAGCTTAGAGATAACGGGGTGATGGTTGCAGCCGGTTGGGAAGAGGCTTACTTCACTTACTTCTCTGGCTCCTCAGGTAATGGTGAATATCCAATTGTTTTGAGCTATAGCTCCTCCCCTGCGGCCGAGATCCGAGAGGACGGTAAGTCACAAACAGCTGCGCTGATGGATGAGTGCTTCAGACAAACCGAGTTTGTTGGAACCCTTGCAGGAGCTTCTAACCCAGAAGGTGCAAAGGCTCTGGTTGAGTTCTTGCTTTCAGAATCTTTCCAGAACACCATGCCTGGGTTGATGTATGTGTATCCGGTAAACGAGAAGGCAGTCATTCCTGCCGCGTGGTCCGAGTTTGGCCCTGCAGCTACATCAACCATTGGTGAAGACTTGAGAATCTCTTCCCACCGTGAGAAGTGGCAAACCAAGTGGTCAGCAATCTTTGATTAGAAAACTGCTCTGGGCGATACCGCTAACCTTCGCAGCGGTCTTGTTCTATTGGCCAATCGCCAAGATAACCTCCTTAGGATTCTCTGGCGATTGGCTAGCCACGCTTTCAGAACCAAAGACTCTCGAGGTTATTTGGTTCACCCTGTGGCAGGCGGCTGTTTCAACTCTTGTGACGCTTGTTATTGCGATTCCCGGCGCATACCTCTTATACAGAAAATCATTCCCAGGGCAAAGGCTAGTCAAGGCTCTAATCACTGTTCCCTTTGTTCTTCCCAGCATCGTGGTGGCCGTTGGTTTCACTGTCTTTAGAAACGTCCACGATTTCTGGATAGAAATAGGTCTTACCTTCTTATCTGACCCGATTTATTGGATCATCGCTGCCCATGTGTTCGTCAACTACTCGATTGCAGTTAGAACCATTGGCGGTGTCTGGGCTGGCCTCGACACTGAAATAGATGAGGCAGCTGAGCTGGATGGTGCCGGAAGGCTCCGCACCCTGCTGGCCGTTTCTTTACCCCAGCTTCGACCTGCGATCTTTTCAGCCGCTGCTCTGGTGTTTCTATTTTCTGCAACCAGCTTTGGAATTGTCTTGGTACTTGGCGGCGGCAAGGTGCAAACAATAGAGACGGCCATTTACTTTTCAGCTGCCCAGTTTCTGGATCTTGAGGCAGCTGCCGCACTGGTTTTTGTCCAGACCCTGATCACAGCAGCCGCTTTTCTAGTTGGGTCGTCCCTTGCCAAAGGAACAGTCGGTCTTGAGCAAGTCTTTGAGGGCACGCGCAAACCTCGGGTGGACAAGCGTGACTGGCCGGCTTCGGCACTCACAGCTGGCATTGTTGTGGGTCTTTTGGTTATGCCAATGCTGTTGGTATTGGTCGAAGCTTTCAAGGTAGGTGATGGCTGGGGTTTCACCAACTTTGCAAACTTGGGAACTCGCGGTGCAAGAGACCTCCTTAACATTTCAGTTTTGGATGCTGCTGCAAACTCGCTTAGAAACATGGTTGTTGCCGCAGCAATCGCCTTTGTCCTTGGAACGCTGATTTCCTGGCTGCTGGTTAGAACCAAACAAAAGCTTTGGGACTTGGTGTTTCTGGTTCCTTTAGGAGTATCTAGCGTTGTGCTCGGGTTTGGATTCCTGGTTTCATTTAATGTTGCCTGGTTCCCACTTAGATCCTCCTGGTTGATTGTTCCGCTAGCGCAAGCATTGATTGCACTTCCTATGGTCATCAGGCTGGTTTATCCAGCGCTTATTTCGATTGGCAAAGAGCCAATCGAACAGGCAGCTCTTGATGGGGCTTCCTCTTGGCAAATCTGGAGATTTGTTGAATCAGGAATGATCAAGGGGGTTTTGCTTACTGCTGCAGGCTACGCAGTGATTATTTCTGTTGGCGAGTTTGGTGCAAGTAGTTTCCTTGCCTACGGATCAGAAGGAACCATCCCAACATTGTTGTTTCGTTTGATTGCTAGACCTGGTGAGCAAAACTATGGAATGGCGATGGCTGTCTCAGCCATCTTGATTATTTTTGTGTTGTTAGTGATGCTGCTACTCAGCAGATACTCAAGGAACAAGCAGGCTTAGAGCCAGTTGTTGCTAACTGGTAGCCTTGACCAATGCCCCGCCTAAAGAACTTTGTTTCCAGCATTCTGTTGGCTTTTGGGTATTCAATCAACTCCAAGTCCAAGAAGAAGCTTCTTGGAGATTTGATTCGCCTTCCCCAAGGGGTGGGTATTTCCCCAGTTGAAGCACGCCAAGCTTACAAATCGTCCAAAAGTCAGCTAGGCCAGGATCTTCTTGCCCTAATTGGTTCAGGTATAAAGAAGCCTGGCTTCTTTGTCGAGTTTGGTGCTGCTGATGGTGTTGCTCTCAGCAATAGCTACCTACTGGAAAAGGAATTTGGCTGGTCAGGTGTTCTTTGTGAGCCAAGTAGAAGTTGGCATGAGGATCTAAAAAGAAACCGCTCCTGCATCGTTGATACTCGGTGCGTTTACTCAAGAACCGGTGAGCAGATCAGCTTCTCAGAGAACTACATCGGTGAGCTCTCGGGCATAACTGAGTTCACGGGCGGTGATAATCACGGGATTCTAGACAGAACAACTGCCTCGTATCAGGTGGAGACCATTTCCCTACTTGATCTCCTAAAGAGCCACAAAGCCCCCAAGCACATCGAATTTCTCTCTGTAGACACTGAAGGTAGTGAGTTCGAGATTTTGAACGCCTTTGATTTTTCCCTGCACTCTTTTGGAGCAATCTGCGTTGAGCACAACTACCTAGAGAACAGGCCTAAGGTAAAACAGCTTCTCGAAGCCAATGGCTACCGTCAGGTCTACCCTGAGCTATCTGAATTTGATGACTGGTTTGTTTTGAAAACAAACCAGAACATTCCTGGCTAAGCCCTAACCAACTCGTACTCGACACCTTCAAGCCGCTGCTGAATAACTTCTAGCGCCTCTGGGTTTTGATCGACCAAAACGAATCTTCTGCCCAACATGTTGGCAACAACTCCTGTTGTTCCAGATCCAGCAAAGAAGTCCAAAACGACGTCTCCTTTTTTGCTACTTGCCTGAATGATTCGGCGCAGGATTCCAATTGGCTTTTGGGTTGGATACCCTGTCTTTTCCTTGCCAGTTGGGGAAACGATGGTGTGCCACCAGACATCGGTTGGAAGCTTGCCTTTGGCAACCTTCTCTTCTGTGACTAGTCCTGGTGCCATGTATGGTTCGCGGTCAACTGTTTCTGAATCGAAGTAGTACTGCTTAGGATCTTTGACAAAAACCAAGATGGTGTCGTGCTTGGCTGGCCAGCGCGATTTGGATTTGCCTCCGTAGTCATAGGCCCAGATGATCTCGTTCAAGAAGTTATCTGGTCCAAAGAGGGAATCAAGAAGCACCTTGGCGTAGTGAGACTCTCGGTAGTCGAGGTGTAGATAAAGGGTTCCTGTTGGTTTCAAAAGTCGGTGTGCTTCTTGGAGCCTTGGCTCCAAGAAGGCCCAGTAATCAACGAACTGGTCATCATAGGAAAGTACTTGGGATTTGACCGTCTCGTACCTTTTACCCTTGAACCCGACTCGGTCACCCTCGTCGTTTCGACGGGTGGTTTCCTTGGATCGTTGCTGGGAGCGGCCAGTGTTGAACGGTGGGTCGATATAGATAAGGTCAATGGATTCAGTCGGAATAGACTGCAAAATGGCAAGGTTATCCCCGAGATAGACGGTGTTCTTTAGAACAGTGTTCTTAGGGTCACTCACAAGGGAAAGATTAACACCATGGAACCAAAAGTGATTCACAACCAAGAAGCTCACAGATACGAGTTGTGGTTGGAAGATAAGCGCATAGGTCTAGCTGACTACTCTTTGATGCCAGGAGAACGCCACTTTGTCCACACCGAGGTTGATCCAGATCAGCAAAACAAAGGCTATGCCGCTGATCTAATGCGTGAGGCTTTGGCGGATGTTAGGGCTAACTCGAATGACAAGGTTGTTCCGGTTTGTTCATACGTAGTTATGTATATGAAAAGGCACCCAGAAACCCATGACCTTCTCAAAGGCTCCATTGAAGACGCTATTGCTGCTTGCCGTTGGCCGGGAGCTAGGGGCTAGTTTCTAGCTAACTCTCTGATTGACCCAAGTCACAAGGTCATCAATGATGGCTTCTTTGTTGAGCTCGTTATAGATCTCGTGTCTGCACTCGTGGTAAACGTACAGTTCAATGTCGTCAATGCCAGCGTTTTTCCTATAAGCCTCAACAAGAGCCTTGTTGGAATACTCTCCACCGATTGGGTCAGCTTCGCCGACCTGCACCAAGATCGGCAGATCACGCCTTACGTCCTTGGAAGGTTTTCCAAACATCTCCAGCGAGTTCTTGATTCCAAGCACCTGGGCTGCAGCAGCTAGGAAGGTCAGCGGGTCTGCAACGAACTTGTTCTGAATTTCAACATCTCTTGAGAGCCACTCGTAGCCAGTTGATCCAGGAAGTTTCTTCCAGACCTTGTTGAAATCCCCTGTTGCAAGATAGCCAGGCATGGTCAAAGCGGAACCCGAAAGTATGACTGCGTCGTACATATCTGAATACTTGTTGATTACCTTCTGAGCGATGAATGATCCCCAACTGTGTCCAAGAAGAACAAGTGGTCGGTTGGGGTTTTCGGCCTTGATTAGTTTTGAAAAGTCGGCCACTTGCTTGTAAGTGGCTTTCATTCCTCCAGGACCTAGGTTTCCCAATCGCTTGATTTGTTTGTTCTCAAGCTGTTTGACACCAGTTTGACCGTGACCTCTGTGGTCATCGGCATAGACGCTAAAGCCAGCCTTGTTCAGCGTTGCTGCCATTGCGTCGTATCTTCTGGCGTGCTCGCCTAGACCGTGAGCTATCTGGATCACAGCTTTAGGTTCTGCAACCGGCCACTCGTAGAACATGATCTCGACTCCAAAGTCATCTTTGAAGGATCTCTTGATTGGTAGATCTGTCATTGTTCGTAGCCTTTTCTCTTCTAGTTAGTTCTGATCAAAGTCTGTCGCAAAAAGCTTTGCGTTGGTTGTTCTCTGTTGTTTAGTCCCAGTTGCTTGGTGCTGGTTCTTTGCCCTTGGGCAAAGAAGATGATTTGGACCAGGCAGCTACCCACTCGGGAAGCTTGGGAACAGGGCCTGTCCAAGGGGTCACTTCAAGCAGTTCTTGTGGTGTGACGATACCTCTGGAGCGCTTTAGGAAGCGTATGCGAACTACTGCCCTGGCATAGATTTGATGCTTGACAACGAATCTTTGTTCAAAATAGAAAGCCTCATCGGTCCAGCCGATGACCTTGCTTTCTAGTGTGAATTCTTGCCAAAGCTCTAGGGACTTTCTAAAAGTGATGTTCTCGGCAACAACGACCGGATACCAACCGAGCTTTTTCCACTTGTTCCAGATGCCTGTGCGTTTTCCGTGGTCGTATCTTGCAAGGTCAAGGATGGTTAGAAAAACACCGTTATTCATATGGGCGTAGATATCTAGATCGGTTGGCCAGACACGAAACTTTCTTTTGGCAACTTCGTGAATCTGAAGGGGTGATCTTGTTCTCCAGCTAACTAGCTGAACAATAAGTCTTAGCCAAAGCTTCATTTACCAGATGCTCACTCGCTGCGACTGATCTAGCCAGAGCGCATCTTCAGGGGATAAATCAAACGCTTCGTAGAACGCATCAATGTTTCGAACGATCTGGTTACAACGGAACTCCGGTGGTGAGTGTGGATCGGTAGCAAGTCTCTGCAGCACCATTTCATCTCTTCCCTTGGTTCTCCAAGCCTGAGCCCAGGAAAGAAACAGTCTCTGCTTTGCGGAAAGTCCATCAATTGGTGCTGGCTCTGATCCGCCGTTGTCCTTTAGTGAAATAAGGTATGCGCGGTAAGCAATTCCAAGACCGCCGAGATCTCCAATGTTTTCTCCAATGGTTAATTCACCGTTGACCTTGTTCTCATCCGGCAATTGAGCTGGGGAAAGTTCATTGAACTGGGAGATCAGACTTGCAGTTCGCTCCTCGAATGCTTTGCGGTCAGCATCTGACCACCAGCTAATTAGTGCTCCGTCTCCGTCGTACTTTGAACCTTGGTCATCAAAGCCGTGACCGATCTCGTGACCAATAACGGCGCCGATTGCTCCAAAGTTCACAGCATCATCTGACTCGAGTGAGAAAAATGGCGGCTGCAAAATTGCTGCTGGGAACACAATCTCGTTGAAGCCTGGGTTGTAATAGGCGTTCACTGTTTGAGGGGTCATGAACCACTCTTCGCGGTCAATCGGAGAGCCGATCTTTTTCATCTCTCGATCTAGTCCCCAAGAGGTCACTCGCTTGACGTTGCCTACAAGATCGTTTCGGTCAATAGCAATGCTTGAGTAGTCTTTCCACTTCGTCGGGTAACCGATCTTTGGTGTGAACTTTGTTAGCTTCACAAGTGCCTTCTTTTTGGTCTCATCGCTCATCCACTCCAATTCCTGGATGCTCTCGCGGTAAGCCTGAATCAAATACTCAACAAGTTGATCCATCTTGGCTTTAGCTTCAGGCGGGTAATACTTCTCAACGTAGATCTTTCCTACCGCTTCACCAAGTGATCCTTCAACAAGAGAGACTGCTCGCTTCCAGCGAGCGCGGTTGACCGGTGCGCCGGTCAACTTGGTTCCATAGAAGGCAAATCTTTCATCCACGAACTCTTGAGACAGGTAAGCAGCCTTCGAAGAAATTACGTTCCAGCTCAGCCAGGTCTTTAGATTCTCTAGCTTGCTCTCGGAGTAAACAGCGCTCAGACCTTCAAAGAAGGAAGGCATCATCACGATGGACTCAGCAAGGACCTTCGGGTCGATGCCCGCTCCTTCGAACCAGAGGTTCCAGTCGAAGGTGGGTGTGAGCTTTTGTAGGTCAGCGAACTTGGTTGGGTTGTTGGTCTTGTCGGCATCGCGAGTAGCAACGTTGTCCCAGTGCTTTGAGGCAAGTGTTGTTTCAAGCTCAACAACTGTTTTTGCAGCAGCTTCTGCCTTGTCTTTGTCCCAGCCTGCGAGCGCGAACATCTTGCCAACATGAACCTGGTAAGCCTCAAGGATTTCTTTGTGCTTGTCTTCGCGGTAGTAAGCCTCATCAGGAAGACCAAGTCCACCTTGGTAAAGGTTGACCTGGTACCTGGTTGGGTCGTTTGGGTCGTTATCGACATACATCCCGAAGGTGCCGCTGGTTCCGGTTCTTTCGAACTCTCCTAGCAACCTGGTTGCTTCTCCAATGGTCTTTAGCTGCGCAACTTGGCGAAGATCTGCCTTGATGGGTTCTGCGCCAAGCTCGTTTGCCTTTGCTTCGTCTAGGAAGCAGGCGTAGAGATCTCCGATTTGCTGGCTGACGCCTGGTTTTGGGTTAGCTGCTGCTTCTTCCAGGATTAGCTTGACGGCTTCTTCAGAAGCGTCGGCAAGCATATGAAAGCTTCCGTAGATGGCCTTATCTTCGGGGATAGCGGTGTTATCGAGCCAGGTGCCATTGACGTGTCTAAATAGGTCGTCTTGGGCTCTTGTTTGCTTGTCTAACGAGGAGGCGTCAATGCCTGGGAGAAGTTTCATCCCTTTATCCTAGAAGACCCTGAGGGATAGAATTTTGCTGTGGACCTGCAGAAAATCATTCTTTACTACGGCTTTGCTCCGGTTCCGGACCCCGAAGCCATGAAGCTTTGGCAACGCACCCTGTGTGAATCACTGGGACTAAAAGGTCGCATTCTTATCTCCAAGCACGGCATCAATGGAACCCTTGGAGGAGATATGGAAGCTCTAAAGAAGTATGCCCGCGCCACCAAGGAGTACCCAGGTTTCAACAAGATCGATTTCAAGTGGTCCGATGGAACCGGCAATGATTTTCCCCGACTAAAAGTTCGCTCTCGCAGCGAACTGGTTGCATTCGGTGCTACCGAAGAGCTAAAGGTTGGACCTAAGGGAATCATCGGTGGCGGCAAGCACCTAAAGCCCGAAGAAGTAAACCAACTGGTTTCCGAGCGCGGCGATGAGGTTGTGTTCTTTGATGGACGCAATGCTTTTGAGGCCAAGATTGGCAAGTTCAAAAACGCAGTTGTTCCTGATGTTGAAACAACTCATGACTTTGTCAAAGAGATTGAATCTGGAAAGTATGACCACCTAAAGGACAAGCCAGTGGTGACTTACTGCACCGGTGGTATCCGCTGTGAGGTTTTGTCAGTTGCCATGAAAAACCGCGGCTTCCAAGAGGTTTACCAAATCAAGGGCGGCATCGTTCGCTACGGCGAGAAGTATGGCGATAAGGGTCTTTGGGAGGGTTCCCTATACGTCTTTGATGACCGTATGAAGATGGACTTTTCATCCGAGGTTAAAACAATTGGTGAGTGCGAAGCCTGCGGTGGCAAAACCAGTAACTTCCACGACTGCTCTTCCCTTGCTTGTAGAGATCTAGTGCTGCTGTGTGATGAGTGTGTGGCAAAGCCTGAAAACCTAGCTTGCAAGCCAGAGCACACCAGAGGCAAGCGCATTGGCGCTACCGTCGGTTAATTCGTTTCTTTCTTAGAAAACTCAAAAAAGAATTGGTATCCAAATGGATTCGCTAAATCGCCACGAAGACTACGGTCAAGAGTCCCTCGAAGAAGGGCACCTTCTTGATGACCCAATCGCGCAGTTCCAGGCCTGGCTAATCGATGCTGAGCAAGCGCAGATTTACGAACCAAACGCTTTTGTTCTTGGAACAGTTGATTCGCAGAATCAGCCTCGCTCTCGCACAGTTTTGCTAAAAGGCGTCGACGACAAAGGTTTCTTTTTCGCGAGCAACTATTTATCGCGCAAGGGCGAAGCCCTTGAGGTTAACAACAGGGTAAGTGCGGTGTTTGGTTGGTACTCGATGTATCGGCAGGTTTTGATTCAAGGTACCGCTGAAAAAGTTGAGCCTCACGAATCCGATCAGTACCACGCATCAAGACCGCACGATTCCCAAGTTGCTGCCTGGTCGAGCAAGCAATCAAGTCCTATCGAATCTAGATCAGCGCTTGATGCCCAATACGATCAAGCTCTGAAGCGTTTTGAGGGCACTGATGTTCCACGTCCTGATTTTTGGGGTGGATATCGAATTGTTCCTACCAGAATTGAATTCTGGAAGGGTAGATCTAATCGAATGCACGACCGGATTGAATTTGTTCGAACCGTTGGCCCAGATGGCTCCTTTGGTGCCTGGAGCACTTCTAGGTTGCAGCCTTAACTGCGTTGTGATCGTGAGCGGATAATTTGCTCAACAAAACGTCGGGGACTAAGAATCAATCTGCCATTCCAAGGATTTTGCTGAAGCAGTTCTTGATCACTGGTCACGAGAATTAGCGACTCGGTGTGCCTTACAAGATCAAGAATTATGTTGTCCTCAAAATCTTTTTGGTCATGGTTTTGTCGCGCCGGGTCAATAATGGCTCCGCCTGTACTGTGCACTATTTCGGTGAACCCGGTCAAGATGGAACCTACTGTTTTCGAATTGATTCCCATTTCATCGCGAAGCACCCTTGCGGTGTTCAAGAGAATGTGGGGCGAGACAAATAGCTCAAAGTCTTCCCCGTCTAATGCCAAGGACAGACAGTCCGCTGCGGCGTTGGAAGTTTTCGGCGGGACTGAGCTCAGTAAAGGAAAGGTCGAGTCCGAGTGTGTAATTGCGTCAACGTAAACGTTGATGTCGAATACAACCCGGAGCCTGCCAGAGCTCAAGAAGCCAAGACCTTTTTTATTAGGGCTTGAGTCTCCTCCGTTGTGTAGACCTTGCCGCCCATGTCCTCGCGCGCTTCCTGCTGCAACTTGGACATCCGCTCTGCTAGTCGATCCCGGGCAATCTTTTTCATCGCGTAGCGAAGAAATTCAGATCTGTTGCCACCCCCGTATTCGGTGACTAAATCTTCCAAAAGCGCCCGATCTTCATCGGCTATCGCGAATCCCACGGTCTTAGCTCTCATGATTTCTCCTTCGTATGCAACTCATGTGCAACTTTACCCTAGAGCACAGACAATTCCTAGCCGTGGATTGGGATATGTGGAGAAGTAAACTTGTATTTCGCCACCAAACAAGGGAAACGCTTGGGCTTCATAGACAAAATCGAGAAGACTCTAGAAAAGAAGGTCTCTGGCCTTTTTTCCAAGACCTTCAAATCTGGCCTAGAGCCAGTCGAGATAGCCTCAGCCATCAAGCAGGAGATGGATGCCAAGGCATCCATTCTTAGCCGCGACCGAATCCTGGTTCCAAACTCCTACCTGGTATCCCTAAGCCCACAAGATCACCAGAAGCTAGCAAACCTTGGCGAACCACTTCTTGATGAGCTCAAAGCTTTAGCTTCTGAGCATGCTCGAAAGCAAGGATTCCAGTTCGGCGAGTTTCTTGAGATCAAACTCACTTCTTTACCTTCTTTAGTGCTGGGCCAGCTTGAAGTTTCCTCAGAAGCTAAAAAACTAGATGTTGCCTGGATACCGGTGCTGCAAGTTGGAGGGGTAACCCACGAGCTAACTCGTTCGAGAACAACTGTTGGCAGAGATTCCACGGCAGATCTTCAAATCGGGGACAATGGCTTGAGTAGAAAGCACTTTGAGATCCTCTGGGATGGCTCAAGGGCAGCTGTTAGAGACCTTGGCTCCACCAATGGCACCACGGTGGCTGGCAAGAAGATCGACCAGCTGACTATCTCCTCCGGCACGGTGTTTTCAGCCGGTCGAACTGACTTCTTATTCAATGTGATTGCGAGGGCTAAATGAGTGAGCTAGCGCTATTTCTAGTCCGCACCGGATTCCTGGTTTTACTATGGATCTTCATCTTCAGCATCATCTCGGTAATCCGTGCTGACCTATTTGGCCAAAAGGTAGTCTCTCGCGTTACCCAAGCCAATGTCCCAGCTGTCTTTTCTAGCCCAGGGGTTGCCGGAGCTGTTCCTACGCAGCAACTCGATCAAAAGGCCACCAAGCTAGTTGTCACCGGAGGTGACAAGGTCGGAACTGAGATCGCACTTTCCGGAAGGCAGCTATCGATCGGTCGAGCTGGAGATAGCGACCTAATTGTTGATGACGAGTACGCATCAACCCACCACGCCAAGTTGGTATTTATCAACGGCGAGTGGCTAATTCAAGATCTTGATTCCACCAATGGAACTTTTCTGGATGGTCAGAAAGTTTCCACACCACAGCCAGTTGCCATGAACGCCCAGGTTCGAATCGGCCAAACCACCTTTGAGTTGAGGGCGTAGCCACCTTGGGAATCAAAACCGTTTCCTACGCAGCAAGCGATGTTGGGAAAGTTAGATCTTCCAACCAGGACTCCGGCTACGCCGGAGTCAACTTGTTCTTTGTTGCTGACGGTATGGGTGGTCACGCCGGAGGAGACATTGCATCGGCAATCACCGCGCAGCATGTTGCAACCGCCGATGAGCCGGTGGAAAACTCCCAGCAGGCCGAGCAAAAACTAATTGACTATATCTGGCAGGCAAATCAGAAACTAAGCGCATCAGTACAAGCGCACTCGGACCTTGCGGGAATGGGAACAACTTTTTCTGGAATGTTGGTTCACGGAACCAGTGTTTCCATCGGTCACATCGGGGATTCCAGAATCTATCTTGCCCGTGATGGTGTTGTGAAGCAGATCACAACAGATCACACCTTCGTGCAGCGCCTTGTTGACACCGGTCGTATCTCGGAAGAAGAGGCACTAGTTCATCCAAGACGAAGCGTGCTCATGCGCGTGCTTGGAGATGTTGAGCAGTTCCCAGAAGTTGATCTTGAAACCTTTGAAACTAAACCAGGCGATCGCTGGATGGTTTGCAGTGATGGTCTATCCGGTGTTATCCCAGAAGGCCTGATGCACCGCATCATGCTTTCTAAATCCAATGTTCAAGAAGCAACCGATTTGCTAGTTGGTGAAGCGCTGGAATTTGGTGCGCCGGATAACGTGACAGTTGTTTTGGTTGATGTTTTGGATGACAAGGAAGAGATAGCAGCAACGCCTTCTCGAAACTTCGTTGGCTCTGCTGCCAGCGAAGTTGTTATTGAAGAGCGCAAGGGCCGAAGAATCCTGCGGATTCTGAACCCAATGACGCTGATCGAGATGTTGCAAAAGCCAGAGGACCCAACTAGTTTTGCTCCAGAATCCGAAGAGCTTCTAGAAAAGATTCTCAAGGACACCAAAGGTCGAATCCGTGCTCGAAGGCTCCGCCAGTTAGCTACCTATGTATTGCTTATTGCAATAGCAATCTATGGCTTGTTCCTGGCGTATGAGTACACCCAGACCAGGTTCTTTGTTGGAACCAACGATGGAGTAGTTGTTATTTACAAGGGCATCAGGGAAGATCTTGGCCCATTTAGATTCTCAACCGTTTATGAAGTTTCCAGCATCTCAGTCGATTCGCTTACTGACTTCCAGCGCGAAGCGCTGGAGCGCTCAATTGCCACCGAGAACCTTGAAGAAGCCAGAAGAGTTTTGGATCAGCTAGGGGGCAACTAGCGATGAACGCGCTTACCGAAGCCCTCCAGATCTCAAAGCTAATCAAGGTAGTTCCAAGATCTAGAAACCTAGAAGCACTCTTGCTGTTTTTTGCGGCAGGGCTAAACGCCTTTGAAATAGCGCAGATCCAGCTTTCCATTCTGGAAAAGATCACAACCGACTTGTTCACCTATTGGCTACCACCGATTGCCTTTGCTTTTGTTTTGCACCTAATTCTTCGCCGCCGTGCCTCCGAAGCTGACCCGCTGATACTTCCGATTGCTGTTGTGCTCAACGGTCTTGGTATCGCGATGATTTACCGTCTTGATCTTGCAACTATTGCCTCCGGTGGGGCTGAGTTATTTGGAGTGCGGCAGGTGATGTGGACTGGTGTTGCTATGGCAATTGCCGCATTGGTGATTTTGTTTGTTCCTAGCCAGCTGTTTTTACGCAGGTATGTCTATGTTTCTATGGCCGTTGGTATCGCGCTGCTGCTACTGCCCCTTGTCCCAATTATCGGAACGACGATTAATGGCGCAACCCTATGGATTTCCATTTTCGGCATTACTTTTCAGCCTGGTGAAATAGCCAAGATTGCGCTGATCATTTTCTTTGCAGGTTACCTGGTGAACCGAAAAGATTCGTTAGCCGTTGTAGGAAGAAAGATCCTTGGAGTTCGAATTCCAAGGGGCCGTGAGCTTGGGCCTATCTTGGTGATCTGGCTGGCAAGCATTGGTGTTCTAGTTTTGCAGCGCGATCTTGGAACCAGCATTTTGTATTTCGGACTATTCCTGGTGATGATCTACGTTGCAACTGGACGAGCTTTCTATGCCGGCATTGGTGTTGCCATGTTGGTCACAGGCGGACTTGTTGCTTCGCGCGTTTTGGATTATGTATCGCGCCGGTTTGATGCCTGGCTAAACCCGTTCGATCAAGAAAACTACGATGCCGTTGGTGGTAGCTACCAGATTGTGCAAGGCGTCTTTGGAATGGCTAACGGTGGATTGTTTGGAACCGGTCTTGGTGGCGGTGTGCCGCAACTTGTTCCACTGGCCGAAAGCGATTTCATCGTCGCGAGCCTGGCAGAAGAATTGGGTCTTATTGGATTCTTTGCAATTATTGCTTTGTACTTCTTGCTGGTTGCCCGCGGACTAAAAGTTGGCTTTAGGCACAACGACGAGTTTGCCAAGTTGATGGCGGTTGGTTTTGCGTTTGTGATTGCCCTTCAAGTATTTGTTGTTATCGGTGGCGTGACCAGAATTCTTCCTCTGACCGGCCTAACCACACCTCTACTGGCAGCAGGTGGTTCATCGCTTCTTGCCAACTGGATCATCATCGCCATGCTGCTTAGGCTTTCGGACTCAGCAGCTGATCGACAAAGCGAGGTGTCGATTCGATGACTAAAGAACTTAGAAGAGTCTCGCTGGTAGTTGCGGCGATGTTTATAAGTTTGTTTTTCGCTGGAACACTTTTGCAGGCAGTAAACACCGAAGCTGTTGCAAATGATCCAAGGAACGTTCGAAACATCTACGAAAGCTATAAGACTCAGCGCGGACCTATTTTGGTCGATGGCAAACCAATCGCCGAATCTGTTGCGGTGGACAGCGCCTATCGATACCTCAGAACTTATGACAATGAGATTTACTCGGGAGTCACCGGATACTTCTCTGTTTTCCGTGGCGCCACCGGAATCGAATCAGCTGCCAACTCTTACCTCTCTGGTCAAAGCTCCTCCCAGTTTTTCGAACAGGTCAATGCTGTCTTGTCCGGTAACCCCATCACTGGAGCTGCCGTTGAGCTAACCCTCGATCCAAAGCTTCAGCAAGCCGCCTGGGACGCCCTTGGTGACTACCGTGGCGCTTTGATTGCCATTGATCCAGTGACGGGCAACATCCTTGCGATGGTTTCAAAGCCTGGCTTCAACGCCAACCGAATTGCCGGTCACGAAAGCGAGAAGGTCCGCGAGAACTACGCCGAACTTGAAGCTGACGCTGCTAATCCATTGATAAACAAAACTATCGGTGGAGATCTCTATCACCCGGGATCGGTATTCAAGCTGGTGGTGGCTGCTGCCGCCCTGGAATCAGGCGAATACAACAACGCCAGCACTTTCCCAAACCCAGTCTCGGTCAAGCTTCCAGGCTCTTCGTCCGAGGTTTTTAACTCCTCCAGAAGAGCCTGTGGTTCTGATTCGACGGTGTCACTTATTTATGCAATGCGTTACAGCTGCAACGTGCCCTTTGTTGAGTTGGGTCTTGCCTTAGGGCAAGACCGCCTTCGTGCCCAGGCTGAGCTATTTGGCTTCGGTAAGGAAATTCGAGTTCCGATGCTCGCAACCCCGAGTGTTTTCCCAGAAGAAATGGATGAGGCTCAGCTTGGCCTTTCTTCCTTCGGGCAGTTCGATGTTCGGGTAAGCCCGCTGCAAATGGCTCTGATTTCTTCAGCGATTTCCAACGGCGGGCTGATGATGCAACCGAACCTTATTGAGAGCGTGATTAGCCCCAACCTTTCTGTGATCCAGTCCCCACAACCAGAAGTTCTAGCTCAGCCGATAACTGCAGCAACCGCTGAAGCGTTGAAAAAGATGATGGTGCAGTCAGTCTCTAAGGGCGTTGCTAGCAACGCCTCGATTTCCGGAGTGAAGGTGGCTGGAAAAACTGGAACTGCCGAAAACGGTGACAACGAAAGAGTGACTCTTTGGTTCACAGGCTTTGCGCCTTCTGTAAACCCCAAGGTTGCCATCGCACTAGTTATTGAAGATGGCGGCGGAAGAGATTCTGGAGCTAGCGGTAACGGAACCGCCGCACCGGTCGCGAGGTCGTTTTTCAAGGCGGTGTTTGGCCAATGAAGCCAGAAGCCGGACAGATCTATGGAAACCGCTATCGACTAGTTGATCGCATCGCCATCGGCGGTATGGGAGAGGTATGGCGTGCGCACGATGAAGTAATTCTTCGCGACGTTGCAATCAAGATCCTGAAGCCCGAGTTCATGGGTGACCCTGGTTTTCTTGAGCGTTTCCGTGTTGAGGCTCGTCACGCTGCTCGCGTTGATCATGTCGGAATTGCGGATGTTTACGACTACGGCGAAGGATCTGGTTCTGCCTATCTGGTCATGGAACTAGTTTCTGGTGATTCACTAGCTCGCATAATTGAAAAACGCATTCGGCTAACCTCTGTTGAGGTTCTGAGCATCATGGAACAAACTGCACGTGCGCTGCACGCAGCGCACGAGGATGGCCTGGTGCATCGCGATGTAAAGCCAGGAAACTTGCTTATTACCCCCGGCGGGAAAGTAAAGATTACTGACTTTGGTATTGCAAGAGTTGCCGACCAAGTTGCTCTTACTGCTACCGGTCAAGTTATGGGAACGGTTCAGTACTTAGCCCCTGAACAGGCAACCGGTAAACAAGCAACTCCATCGACGGATATTTACTCACTCGGAATTGTTGCCTACGAGGCACTAACTGGAAGAAGGCCGTTCACCGGCGAATCTCAGATGGTGATTGCAATGGCACAGATCAACGACAAGCCCCCTGCCATGGGTCAAGACATCGATCAGCGCGTTCAGGATTTGGTTTTAGCTTGCCTTGCTAAAAAGCCAAACCAGCGACCAGGTTCTGCACTTGATCTTTCAAACCGTGCCAGAGCGCTAAGACTCCAACTTGAGGGAGTTTCTCCAACCGAGATTTTCAATCAGGATCAAACCCCGACGGTAAGAACCAGGGTGATAGAGCCCGATCCGAAAACCGAACCTTCGGAGAAGCCGCCGATTATTTGGCCTTGGCTTGCACTCATTGGACTGCTGTTTGCAGCAGCAGCCGGTGTGATGATCGCAATTGTTTTGAGTTTGATGAGCGAGCAGCAAAGTGAAGTGCCGGTTCCAACTTTTGAGCCAACTGTTGCCCCTTCAGAAACTCCAACTGAAGATTTGACGCCAACGGTGGTTGTTTTGCTTACCGATGTAATCGGTAAGAACGTCGCGGATGCATCTATTTTCTTGAAAGAGCGCGGACTGGTAGTTGATGCGGTTCCAGGGGAACCGCTTGGTCTAGAGGATCCTCGTATCTTGACTGTCTATAAAGCTGATGGCTTAGGCCAGGTGAAAGTTGGAGCAACGGTGAAGATTTACTACTACATCCAACAAACAACGATTCCCGCACCAACTGAGTCAACCCCTGGCTCAGAACCAACAGATGGTTCTATCCCTTTGCCGAGTTCCTCGGTTTCACCCTTTCCTTCCCCGAGTCCTACTGGCGGAAGTGGCAACTGATGGGCTGGGTAATATTGAAGTGTAAGAACGGGGTAGGACGAATTGTCTGATCAAGAGCGCGTATTAGCTGGTCGCTACCAGGTGGGCGAGATCATCGGCCGCGGCGGTATGGCTGATGTATTTGAGGGAGTCGATCTTCGCCTAGGGCGAAAGATTGCCATCAAACTACTCAAGTCCGACCTCGCCAATGACGAGAACTTCGAATCCCGCTTTGCTCAGGAAGCTCAGGCTTCAGCGAAGATGGCTCACCCGACCATTGTTCGCATCTATGACGCCGGCGAAGAAATCACTACCGACTCCAACGGCAACGTTCGAAAGACACCGTTTATTGTCATGGAATACGTCAAGGGCAAACTCCTTAGAGATTTGATGCACGAGCGCAAGCTAACTTCTAGTGAAGCGGTTGGCTACGCCAAGGGCGTGCTTACCGCCCTTGAGTATTCACACAAGGCTGGAATCATCCACCGCGACATCAAAGCCTCAAACATCATGGTCACCGAAGATGGCCAAGTCAAAGTCATGGACTTTGGCATTGCCCGCGCAATCTCTGATTCTTCCGCAACCCAGGCTCACACCTCGGGCATTGTTGGAACCGCCCAGTACTTCTCCCCTGAACAAGCAAGAGGCGAAGCAGTCGATGCCAGAACGGATCTTTACTCAACCGGTGTTGTGCTGTACGAAATGCTGGCAGGCCGTCCTCCGTTTAAGGGAGATACTGCAGTATCCGTTGCCTACCAACACGTCAGTGAAAAAGTCACTCCACCGTCGGCACACAACGCTGACATAACACCTGAAATGGACCAGGTTGTTCTAAACGCCCTTGCCAAAGATCGCGGCGAGAGATTCCAGACTGCCGAAGAATTCAGAGATCACTTGCTAGCTGCCGCCAATGGCCAGGCCTTGCAGAAAAAAGCACCTTTGAATAAAACAGTTCCAGTTGCTGCGCAACCGACACAGGTTATTGAGTCAACTCAGACTGAAGTTATCGGCGAGATTCAACCGGAAGATTTCTTCAAGGAATTGGGTGTTGATGTAAATTCCAATACCGAAACCAGTGCAATCAGAATTCAAAACGCTTCTAGAAGTGAAAGGCCTGCGGCTGGTGTGCTGTGGGGTGTTGGATCTGGTGCGTCAGTAGTACTTATTGGTTTGATCATTTGGCTACTTACCTTAGGCGGAACCTTCCAACCTCTTCTTCCGCCAGCAAATTCAGGTATTCCTGTGGCTGATGTTTCAGGCGCTCTGTTTGACGATGGAGCACAAGCTCTTCGTGATCAGGGACTACTTGTTCTAAGAATCACTGAAGCAAGTGATGAGATCGCAGCCGGAGTAATCATTCGAACCGATCCCCCAGCTGGAACCAAAGTTCCAGAGCGAACCACAATCGAAATTGTGGTGTCTTCAGGAAAACTTGAAGTTGCAGTGCCGCTTTTGACCAATCTCACTGAAGAAGCCGCCAGAGCAGCTCTCGAGAGTGCCGGATTGGTACTTGGTGTTATCTCGCCTGCGAACTCAGCGAGCGTTGTTAAGGGTTCGGTAATCGAATCTGTTCCTGCAGCCAACGAGCGAGTGCCTGGAGGTTCAACCGTGAACTTGCTGGTTTCCGATGGTCAAGTCCAAGTTCCGAACGTTGAGAACTTGACCATTTCCGAAGCTCAGCGAATCATGCAGGCGCCTGAAGTTGGTTTCAGTGTTGTTATTGCTCAGCCAACGGCTTGCTCGGGAACAGTTGGAACACTAGTTGCGACTCAGTCGATTCCAGCAGGTCTTGCGCCTCAGCGCTCGAGTATTACCTTGACGCTGAACTGTGTGGCTACTGGCTAGAGATTTACCATCGGGGAAAGTGACTTGGCTTTTTCTGCTGCGCCTTTAAGTCCGATTGATTCCAACCAGTTGCCTAGCATCTGATAGCCGCCTTGAGTCATTACGGACTCCGGGTGAAACTGAACTCCGTAAATTGGTTTGGTTGCGTGCTGCAAACCCATGATCACGCCTCCCTTGGTGCGGGAGGTGACGATTAGATCTTCAGGAACGGTCCCATCCAGCACAGCAAGTGAGTGATAGCGGGTAGCGCGGAAAGATTTTGGAACATCTTTGAAAATCAAACTGTTGTCGTGCTCGATATCTGAAGTCTTGCCGTGCATTAGTTCTTCTGCTGACTGCACTGTTGCACCCATTGCCTCTGCAATGGCCTGGTGGCCCAGGCAAACACCGAATACCGGTTGGTTGGTTTGAAGTGCTTCTTTGACCACTGGAATGCTAAGGCCTGCATCGGCCGGGGTACCGGGACCTGGGGAGATAAGGACGCCATCGTATTTGGCCATTAGGGCGGGTAGCTCGGATGCTTCGATGGCGTCGTTTCTGATCACGTCTGTCTCGGCACCCAACTGCTGCAGGTAGCCATTTAGCGTGTATACGAAGCTGTCGTAGTTATCCAGCACGAGAATCTTGGTCATTTGTGTAAAGCCTAGTTGTAGAATTGAGCTCATGTCTGAACTAAATAACCTACCGAATTCAAAGCCATCTAAAAAATCTCAGGGCGATTCCGGGGAGTCACTGAACCCAGTTTGGTTCAAGCCCGTGATGTTTGGCTTCATGATTGTTGGGCTTATCTGGATCATCACTTACTACGTGACCAGCGCTCAGTTCCCGCTTGGAGCAGCAACTCCTCTAAACGTTGGAAACTGGAACATCCTTATTGGTTTTGGAATTGCAATGGTGGGCTTCATGATGACCACCCGTTGGAAGTAATTCCTCTAGAAACCAAAAGGCAGTCGGAAGATAACTCCCGCTACCGTTGCAACAGCAATCAATCCAATAACACCCAGCACTTGTATCTTTTGGCTTAGGCCTGATTTATATCTAGTGCGTGCGTAAACAGCAGTCACTGCCATTCCTGCCAGCAGTCCACCTAAGTGACCTTGCCAAGAAATTCCTGGCACCAAGAATCCAAAAGCCAAGTTCACGGCGATTAGTCCAACTAGCAATCCTGAATTATCGCCAATTGCTCTAAGCATGATCAGGTAAGCACCCATAAGCCCAAAGAAAGCACCGGAGGCGCCAACTACCGGAACAACCGGTTCGCTAAGCCACAGCACCATCGCTGATCCGCCGAAAATAGAAACTAGGTAAAGAACCAAAAACCGAACGGGTCCGAGCATCGGTTCGATAACTCGGCCGAAGATATAGATCGAGTAGATGTTTAGCAGGATGTGCCAGAAACTATCAGTTGAGTGAACAAACCCTGCAGTGATCATTCGCCACGGTTCGATGACCGTTAGAAGTGGTGCGTAGAAAAGTGTCGTGGTTAGGGTGGATCCCGGAATCACCTGCAAAAGCCAAATGACCAGATTGATCATTATCAGCGAGATGGTAACTCTCGGCTGATCCGATTTCAATCTGGCCATTTGGTTTTAGAAACTAAAGTGTTTCTGCAGAAATTGACTCGATTACAACATCGTCGATTGGCTTGTCCTGAGCACCGGTTTCAACAGCCTGAATCTTGTCAACAACCCTGCGGCTGTCTTCATCAACAACATCACCGAAGACAGTGTGCTTGCCAAATAGCCAGGTGGTTGGAACAGTGGTGATAAACCATTGAGAACCGTTGGTGCCAGGTCCTGCGTTGGCCATGGCTAGCTTGTAAGGCTCGTTGAAGGTTAGTTCCGGGTGAATCTCATCACCGAAGTTATAACCTGGGCCTCCCATACCGGTACCGGTTGGGTCACCGCCTTGAATCATGAAATCAGGAATGATGCGGTGGAAGATCACGCCGTTGTAAAGGGGAGTTCCCTTTGGCTGTGGTCCGCGTTTTGGATGGGTCCATTCAATGGATCCATCTGCAAGGCCGATGAAGTTCTCAACGGTCTTGGGTGCGTGTAGAGCAAAAAGGTTGACCTTGATGCTTCCTAGGTTGGTTTTGATTGTTGCTACATGGGTATGTGAAGTCATGGTTACTATTGTGCCATGAGTTCAAATCGGCCGCTTGGCCGCATGCTGGTTTCCAAGGCCAAGAACCGAACCGTTGAGGTAGATATCGACAAAGTCTCCTTAGGTTCTTTCTACACAACCAAATCCGGCTGGCTCACCGATCAAGTTAGACAATTCCTAGAAAAAGCGCTGTCTGAATCCAAAGGAAACCTTCTGGATCCCTTTGCAGGCGATGGTCACCTGCTAGAAGCAATTAAGTCCGATTCAGTTCTTGGGGCCCAAGTAAAACTAGCAACTGGCTTCGATATTCAAGGAGACCTGTTTCCAGTAAACGATTCACTGATTGCAATCCCAAATCCACAACGTGCGGTGATTGTCACAAATCCGCCGTATCTGGCAAATCACTCAGCAAAGCGCAAGGGCGTCGATCAGCTAGTTGCCAAATACTTCGCCGGTTCAACTCAGAAGAACCTCTACCGAATTGCGCTTGAGAAAGCTCTGGAGTCAGCCGATTACGTTGTTGCAATTATCCCTGAGACGTTCCTTCTTTCTACCTTTCCAAAGCACCGACTAGAGCTTGCAGTAGTTATTCAAGATTCACTTTTTGGCGATACCGATGCACCGGCTTTGGTTGCATGCTTTACAAAAGAGAGTTGCGCTGACGCGCACATCTTTACTGGCAACCAAAGCATCGGAAACCTAAGGGCCATTCTTGCTCTTCGAGAATCAACTGCCCCAAAGCACCCGATAGTTTTCAATGATCCGAATGGTCGCATTGGATTGCGGGCGGTGGATGGTAGCGATGGGAAGACACCGATTGCTTTTGTTGCTGCTCGTGACTTTGGTTATCCGAGTGATTCGGTTGCCGTCTCTTCGCGACTTATGACTTACCTGGAAGTTCCAGGTGTAGCGGATGAAGACATACCTGAATTGATTTCAAAGGCTAATGGCATGCTTGCTTCAATAAGAATGCGTTCTGGCGATCTTGTGCTGGCGCCATTCAAGGGAAACAACAAAGCAGGGAAAAGGCGCAGGAGATTAGATTATGCGCTGGCCAGAAGGATCTTGAACAAGTGCATTTAGATGTTGCTGCTCTTTGCCTTTCCTACCGGTATCTGTGCTCGAAGAACTGTCCCTGAATTAGGTTGCTTAGTTAATGACCACGGATAAGCAATTTCGTCGAGTAGCTGGCTGCCCAGTCCACTTGATCTGGATTTGCTCAAGGCCTTGCCTTGGTTGGAAATTTCGATTGTGACAAAGCCTGGTTTCTCGCTTTGGAATCTCACTACTGCTTTCTTGGCAGAGCCGTGCCTAAAGGCGTTGCTAAGGCCTTCCTTGATGATCTCGTTGGCACAAAAGCCCGCCCAAAGATCAGCCGATAGGTTTTCAAACTCAGGACCTTTTGTATCCACCTGGACATTCATGATTCCATCCCAAGTTTTCTTCTGCTGTTTGATTGCAAGTTTTAGATCAAAAGATTTGGCCTTCGGGCCACTAAGGCCCTTTTTAGCTTGCACCACGTGCTTGGAAATCTTGTCTAGGTCTGCCGCGCTTAGATCCCCTGCTTTTAGTCTCGCAAGCGCTGCGGTTAGAGACGCTTGCACGGTTCCGTGAATTGTTAGTGCCCAGCGGCGTTTTTCAACCCAGACCCTTTGATTGAGCAGTCCAAGCTCTCTTTCAATGCGCGTGTTGTTCTTGGCAATTTCTGTCAAGAAGTCACTGCGGTTGGTCTCTTGAACTGCTTCAAGTCCAACGGCGAAAATTGTGAAGGTCAGGGTTATAAGTGTCATCAACACGACAAACTGTGCTGATTGCTCTGGGTAACCCACGAACAGAAGAATTGCGTAGTTGATAAGTACAAGCTGAACTATTAGATATAGGTACTGACGTATTGCGGTTTGAAATGAAACCAGTTTTTGTCTGCAAAGTGAGATTCTCACAATAGATATCAGAGCGTAATTAATCAGCGAGATTAGGGCGCCAAGCGGAGCCCAATCAGCGTTTTCGAAGATGTATAGCGAGAACGGCAGTACGCCAAGCAAAAGTATAAGAATCCAGAATGGACTAATCGCAAGATCGGCCTGAACGCCTGGTGGAATTCTAAACAGGGTTGTTCGACTCACACCTGGTTGCAGGTTCGCACTGTCAATTGATTTGCTGAACGACCTCAAGCTTTTGTTGAGAGGTCGCACCTGATTTTCAAGAATGTCGCTTAGATCCCGCGTGACGGAGTTTCGAAGTCTCAGACTTAGTTTTTGGCCTCTGAGTAGTCGGGTGATTTCACTAAGTCTTGGCTCTACAACTTTCCTTGTGTCGGCGGCTAACTTGGAGTGAATTTGAGTCACTTCCCTGCGAGTTGCTCTTCGCAGCTGGTTTAGCTGATTCTGGGTTCTCAGCAATCCTCGTAGGGCATTTGAGTATCCTTTGTTGATTTCGAGGATGTTCGTTAGGGCAACAAATAGCAGTACTCCCAGCACCACACCGGAGCCGATGCGCGCTTCAATGTCAAACTCTGAAACCAAGCCTTCGCCAAAGGAAATCTCGCCTACCCAAACAACTCGAACAATTCCTGCGAGGCCGGCGAGTATCACGTTTGCTAAAGCCGAAGGATGTTTGGCTTGGAAGCGGTCAAACCCAAAGAGTTTGACAATAATGACAAGACCGGTGGCAATTAAGTGAGCACTTGTCCAAATTGGCAACCAAAGCCAGCTTGCCGAATCATAGGCAACAACGTCGAACAGAATCTGCGGAATGAACAAAAGTAGATACGACCACCAGAAAAGTCGCCAGTTGAATAGGTTTGGGCCAGCAAGTCTTCTATAGGTGGCCGATTGCCTCCAAGACAGATTCAATCCTTAAGTAACCTCTCCGCAGCTTCAAGTTCCGGAGCTAGGAAACGATCTGGTCCAACCCCAGGAACTTCTTTACGAAGTTTAGCCAGAAGTGCTCCGGTGATTGGGGCTGGCTTTAGAGGAGCTCGCATATCCAGTGCACGAGCAGCGGTGACTAGCTCGATTGCAACAACTCTTCTTAGGTTGTCAACGACTTTGCGCAGTTTTCTTCCTGCGTGCCAACCCATAGACACATGATCTTCCTGCATCGCGGAAGAAGGAATCGAGTCCACGCTTGCAGGAACAGATAATCTCTTGTTCTCGGAAACCAATCCAGCTTGGGTGTATTGCGCAATCATCAAGCCAGAATCAACTCCGGCATCTCCTGCCAAAAACGGAGTCAAGCCATTTGAGCGGTAGCGATCGAGCATTCGATCTGTTCTTCTTTCCGAAATGGAAGAAAGGTCAGTTGCAGCGATTGCTAGAAAGTCCAGCACATAACCGACCGGTGCACCGTGGAAGTTACCGTTTGATGTAACTTCGCCGGATTCCAAAACAACCGGGTTATCAATTGTTGCTGCTAGCTCACGGGTTGCAACCAAGGTTGCATGTGTGATCGTGTCACGCACCGCACCTGCAACCTGTGGTGCACAGCGAAGTGAATAGGCATCTTGCACTCGATCGTCGCCCTCGCGGTGTGATGCAACAACCTCAGAGCCTGCAAGTGCTGCAAACATATTTGCTGCACTTTTTGCCTGACCTGGATGTGGGCGAAGTGGTTCGTGTAGTTCAGGTCTGTAGACCTGGTCTGTTCCCATTTGAGCCTCAACGCTCATCGCCGCTACAACATCAGCTTGATCGCAAATTTTGTTTAGATCATGCAACGCAAGCACCAGCATGCCGAGCATGCCATCTGTTCCATTGATAAGTGCAAGGCCTTCTTTTTCACGGAGTTCAATTGGTTTGATCCCCGCTGCTGCAAGAAGTTCAGGAACTGGCTTTTCGATGCCGTCTGGACCAACTGCACGTCCTTCGCCCATCAGGACAAGTGCGCAATGTGCAAGTGGTGCTAGATCGCCACTGCAGCCTAAAGATCCGTACTCGTGAACAATCGGTGTTATCTGGGCATTTATCAAATCTGCATAAGTGGTTGCAAGTTCTGGACGAACACCGGTTCGACCGCTAACAAGAGTCTTTAGGCGAAGCAGCATCAGGGCTCTAACAACTTCCTTTTCAACCGGGTCCCCCATGCCTGCGGCATGGGATCGAATCAAAGACTTTTGCAACTGAACGCGGTCCTCTGGTGCGATGTGTCTATTTGCTAGCGCGCCAAAGCCAGTTGAGATGCCATAGACCGGAACGTCGGCTTGAGCCAAGGTCTCGATGTGAGCACGGGTGGCTGCCATCTTCGTAAGCGCTTCCTTGGAGATTTCGATCTTGGCGCCGTTTCTGGAAACCTCAACCACCTGCTCCATGGTCAGTCCAGATGAGTTCAGTGTGATGGTCATTTAGTTTCCGTCCTGGTGCCTATAAATGGTTTTGCCGCTTTTGATTACTTGTGAGATCTGATCCACCCCTGGGCGATAGCCAAGGTGTCTAAAACTAGGTGCCGAAAGAACAGATAGGTCTGCACTCATGCCAACAGTCAGTGCCCCGACATCACTTCGTCTTAGCGCTTTCGCGCCACCCATGGTCGCGGACCAAATAGCCTGCTCGGGACTAAAGCCCATGTCCCTGATTGCTACCGCGATACAAAAACTCATTGATGTTGTGTAGCTAGAGCCTGGGTTGCAGTCCGTAGCAAGGGCAACTGTGACACCTGCAGCAAAGAGTTTCTTAGCGTCTGGGTAGGTAGCTCTGGTTGAAAACTCAGCTCCTGGAAGCAAGGTGGCAACGGTGTTGGAGCTAGAGAGTGCTTCGATATCTTTGCCAGACAGGTATGTGCAGTGGTCGGCCGATGCGCAATCAAGCTCAACTGCCAGCTGCACACCGCCGCCTTGAGCTAGCTGATTGGCGTGAATTCTAGGCTTTAGGCCCTTGGCGATTCCTGCCTGCAGAATCGCACGCGACTGATCAACATCGAATGCTCCAACATCGCAAAACACATCTATCCACTTGGCGTGCGGTGCGCAAGCCTCTAGCATCTCGCCAGTCACTAGTGACACGTACTCATCTGCTTTACCTGCGTAGTCTTCTGGAACAACGTGGGCCCCAAGAAAGGTTGTTTCGCTGGTGTGCTTTGCGGCTATTGCAAGTGAGCGAGCTTCGTCCTTGACTGTAAGTCCATAGCCTGATTTAGATTCAAAAGTAGTGATCCCGGAGCGAATCATTTCGTTTCGGAGGCTAACAAAGTTAGCTTCTAGTTCGGCATCGCTTGCTGCTCTTGTTTTTGCAACAGTTAATTTGATTCCGCCAGCTGAGTACTTTTCACCGTTCATGCGAGCTTCAAACTCTTTTGCTCTATCTCCTGCAAAAACCATGTGTGCATGGGAATCAACAAAGCCTGGGATCACGCCCATACCTTGCGCATCAATAACTTGATCGGCAGCGGGTGCTAATCCGGAATTTCCGACCCAAGCTACTTGTCCGTTTTCAATTACCAGTGATGCATTTTCAAGTTCGCCGAGTATGCCGGATCCAAGATTTGGATCATTGGTAACAAGTGAACCAATGTTGGTAATTGCAACAGACATGTTTTTATTCGGTGTCGAGCATTGGCACGTGAACGTGCTTGGCTCTTGCGACGCCTTCTGCTTCCTTGTATCCGGCATCTACGTGACGAATCACTCCCATGCCAGGGTCGTTAGTCAAAACGCGATTTAGTTTCTCGGCTGCAAGATCAGTTCCGTCTGCAACGGACACTTGACCGGCGTGAATGGACCTTCCGATTCCAACACCACCACCGTGGTGAATTGAAACCCAAGAAGCACCGCTTGCGATGTTGATCATCGCGTTTAGTAGTGGCCAGTCGGCGATTGCATCAGAGCCATCGAGCATCGCTTCGGATTCGCGATAAGGAGAAGCAACCGAACCACAATCCAAATGATCGCGTCCAATAACAATCGGAGCTGACACTTCGCCTTTTTTGACTAGGTCATTGAACACAGCTCCTGCTTTGTCACGCTCGCCGTAACCGAGCCAACAAATTCTTGCAGGAAGGCCTTGGAACTGCACGCGGTCTTGAGCCATCTTGATCCAGCGGTGCAAGTGAGCGTTGTCTGGGAACAGATCAAGAATTGCCTGATCGGTGCGATAGATATCTTTCTTATCCCCCGATAGTGCAACCCAGCGGAAGGGGCCCTTACCTTCGCAAAACAAAGGTCTTATGTATGCCGGGATAAATCCTGGGAACTTGAAGGCGTCTTTGTATCCGCCCTTGCGAGCTTCATCACGAATTGAGTTTCCATAGTCGAATACTTCGGCGCCTTTAGCCATGAAGCCAACCATGGCTTCGACATGCTTAGCCATTGCGGCTTCCGCGCGGATTGTGAAATCTGCTGGGTCTTTCTCAGCCATTTCTCTGGCGTCCTCAACAGATACGCCTTCAGGGATGTAATAAAGCGGATCGTGAGCCGAAGTTTGATCGGTGACGATATCGATTGGAACATCGCGCTTTAGAAGTTCCGCGAAAATAGTTGCTGCATTGCCAGCAAGTCCAACTGAGATTGCTTTCTTTTCTGCCTTGTATTTGAGAACTCGATCGATCGCATCATCAAGATTGTCGGCTAGTTCATCGAGGTAGCGATCTTGAATACGCCTGCGAAGACGAGATTCGTCGACGTCAATAATCAAGCAGGTTCCCTCGTTCATAGTCACAGCTAGTGGCTGAGCTCCACCCATACCTCCGCAACCACCGGTCAGAGTTAGTGTTCCGGCCAGCGTTCCACCAAAGCGCTTGGCAGCTACCGCTGCAAATGTTTCGTAGGTTCCCTGCAGGATTCCCTGAGTTCCGATATAGATCCAAGAACCTGCAGTCATCTGCCCATACATAGTCAGGCCAAGTTGCTCGAGGCGCCTGAATTCTGGCCAGTTGGCCCAGTCGCCAACCAAGTTGGAGTTGGCAAGTATTACTCGAGGAGCCCATTCGTGGGTGCGGAATACGCCAACTGGCTTTCCGGATTGGACCAGCATGGTCTCGTCGTTTTCTAGGTTTGTGAGGGTATTTACCATCGCGTCAAAGCTTGCCCAGTTGCGAGCTGCTTTACCGCTGCCGCCGTAAACAATAAGTTCTTCTGGATGCTCGGCAACTGCTGGATCTAGGTTGTTATGCAGCATGCGAAGTGCTGCTTCTTGACCCCAGCCCTTGGCGGTGAGAGTTGAACCGGTGGCTGCGTGCAGATCCCCGCGGGTATAAGTGGTCATGTTTTTCTCCATCAACATCGATGTTTATAAAGCCCTGCTAACAGGGTAATCTCAAATCACTTACCCTTTAGCACTAATTCTGATTGGACCAAAAGTGAGCGAAGACGCTCTATGGCCTAGAGCCGCCAGCTGGCTAACGCCTGCAGGATCAGGCCAATACGACCTTGGACTATTTGGGGTTTTGGCATCCGAGACTTCCATTTCCGCAACCGGTGCCGATTCCACCCCGGCAGAAATCCGCGTAGCCCTGGGTAGGTATTCAACTTATAGCTGGAGCCAAAACAAGGACCTTCGGGATTTATCCTTTGCAGACTTCGGGGATTCCGAAACACCGGATTCTCCCGATGGTGAAACCCAGACTATGCAGCTTGCAAAAAGGGTCACACAAACCTCAAAACTTTCAATTGCCCTTGGAGGCGATAACTCAATCACCTATGCCGTGATGCGCGGTGTCTTTGGTGAAGAACTTTCAGATGCAGGTCTGATTACCTTCGATGCCCATCACGATCTTCGTGATGGAGTTTCCAACGGATCTCCCGTTCGACGTTTGATCGAAGCAGGACTTCCTGGAACCAGCGTTGTTCAAATTGGAATCAACGACTTTTCTAATTCGCCGCAGTATGCAGCCCGTGCCAAAGAATACGGTGTTCATGTTATTTCACGCTCGGCACTAAGAAACAGAACTGCTGAATCTGTTATAGATGAGGCGCTATCAAAGCTTGGAAGCAAAAAGTTACATGTCGATATCGACATGGATGTTTGTGACAGAGCCTTCGTACCGGCTTGTCCTGCGGCAGCACCGGGTGGAATTTCCGCTGATGAACTTCGTCAGTTTGCGTTCTTGGTTGGAAAGGCAAATCAGGTTCGCTCTGTTGACATCACCGAGATTGACGCGATGGCTGATAGCGCCGACGGCAGAACAGTTCGTCTTGGTGCTCTGGCGGTTTTGGAAATAGCCAGCGGCTATCAGAGTCGTTAGCGCTTATTAGCACTAGCTATCTGAGTTAAAGAAAACTACCTTTTCTTCTGTGAAGTGAAGCGGTGCGTCTGGTCCTAGTTCTCGACCCATTCCCGACTGCTTCATTCCGCCAAATGGTGTTGTATACCTCAGGGACGAATGAGAATTCACAGAAAGATTTCCGCTTTGAACCGCTCTTGAAACTCGGATGCCGCGACCCATATCTCTCGTCCAAATCGATCCAGATAGTCCGTACTCTGTTCCATTGGCAAGTTCGATTGCCTCGGCTTCTGTCTCGAATGGATAAACGGTCACAACCGGACCAAAGATTTCCTCCGCCATGCATTTATCGCTTGGGCTTTTTGCCACAACAACAGTTGGAGCAAACCAGAAGCCTTTTCCAGTTGGCGCACTGCCGCGAAATGCCACGTCGGCTCCATCGAGGAAACTGCTGACGTTCTCGTGGTGCGCTTTACTAACCAAAGGCCCAACCTCTGTTCCGCTAAGGCTTGGGTCTCCCACCTTCACTGCTTTGACCACCGGCTCTAAAGCTTCCATGAATTTTTCGTAGACCGACTTCTGAACCAAAATTCGGGATCTCGCGCAGCAGTCCTGCCCAGCATTTTCAAAGACCGCATATGGCGCGGTGGTGGCTGCCTTCACTACATCTGCATCTTCAAAGACGATGTTGGCGCTCTTGCCGCCGAGTTCTAAAGTCACACGCTTGATTTGATCGGCGGCGCCACGCATGATGTGCTTTCCAACCGAAGTGGAGCCAGTGAAAACAATCTTCCCGACTTTTTCATTGGTCACTAAGCGCTCTCCTACAACAGTTCCTTTTCCATTGAGAACCTGGAACAAGTTCTCAGGTAATCCTGCCTCTAATCCCAGCTCGGCCAAACGCATCGAGGTAAGTGGTGTCCACTCGGCAGGCTTTAGAACAACTGCGTTACCCGCTGCAAGAGCAGGAGCTAGGCCCCAACCTGCAATTGGCATTGGATAGTTCCACGGGGTGATCATCCCGACCACACCGATTGGTTCGTGGAAGGTCACTGCTATTCCACCCGCCACCGGTATTTGTCTACCGATTAGTCGCTCTGGTGCGCCAGCGTAGTAGTTCAAAACATCTCGAACATTCTTGGCTTCGTAGTGCGCCTGATCAATTGGATGGCCAGAATTTCTAACTTCCAATTGAGCTAAGTTTTCGATGTCGGAATCAACTGCTGTCGCGAATCGCCTCAGCAGCATCGCGCGATCGGCAGGGGCTAGTGCTGCCCATTTTTCCTGGGCCTTGACCGCTTTGTTGATTGCTTCATCGGTTTGTTTAGCGTCGAGGTGCTCAATGGTTTCCATCGACTCTTCGGTTGCCGGGTTGATAAGGGTGTAGCTCACTTTGGGCTCTCAGACTGTAAGGGTGGGTTTGTAGCTAAAGATTGCAAATGTCTCAAATGGTCAGTTGAAATCCAATTGGACAAATTTGTTGCCTGTTCAATTTAGTTTTGGGACTCGCTAATAATTAGCTTTGCGCGATGAACGGCTCTAACGAGCTCCTGCTGCCTGATGCCGAGCGCCTGCGAGACATCGGAATAAGTCTTGTGCTCGATAAGAACTCCTGTTGCAGCAGCTACTAAGTCCGCAGGAAGATTCTGAATGTGTTTAGACAATTGCTCAGGGCTCAGCGAAGCAATAAGTTTCTCGTCTGCTTGCTGCTCAAATGTGACATCAAGGTCAAATTCTTTGTCCACAATCATCCTTCCTGGAATTAACTGAGGGCCAAACTAAGTTGGCCCTCAGTTAATTGTTTTCAGATTATTCCTAAGCGAAGTCCTTGATCAGTGCAGCGTTCTTGGACTTATTGGTGGAGGAAACCACAAAACCAATAGCCATTGCAATGAATGGGGATAGCACTAGGAACCAGCCAAGGCCGCTCAATGCCCAACCGGATTCTGGTAGCGATGGGTCGACTCCATCGGCAGAAGTTCCAGCTAGCAAGTTGAAGCGGGCCATAAGCATGTAAAGCCCTGCGATAAGAAGCACGATGGATAGTCCAGGTGCGATCTTTGAGTTCCACAGGTTACCGCTTCCGTTCTTCTGGAAGAAGGCGATTACTGCAATGGAAACCAGAATCTCAACGGCCACCACAGCGATAACTGCAACACCACTCATCCAGCTAAACAGGTTCAGGAATGGATCAAGCCCAGCAGCCGCAAATGCAATGATCACTGCAGCTGCGATTACAGAGGTCAGGATTGCTCCATTTTGTGGGGCGCCAGCAGCGTTGGTGTTACCCAACGATGAAGGCATAACGCCACCGCGGCCCATAGCAAAGAAGTACCTTGCAGCAGCATTCTGGAACGCCAATAGTCCGGCGAACAAGCTGGTGACAACAAGCAGTGCCATTACCACAACGATTTCAGGTGAAACATACTCAGCTGCCAAGCTGAACAAAACAGCTGAAGGATCAGCTAGTCCGCTTGAGCGCTCAACAACCTGGTCGATGATTGCGCCTGCACCCATACCGGTAACCATTGCGAAGGAAACAACAGCGAACAATCCGCTGATGATTCCAATTGCCCAGTAGGTAGCTCTAGGGACATCGCGCTTAGGGTTTTTGGACTCTTCACCGTAGATTGCTGTTGCTTCGAATCCGATGAAGGATGCGAATGCAAATGCCAAAGCAATTCCAGCAGTTCCGGCAAAGCCACCTGCAAACACCAGGCCTAGGTCAAACGAAGCTCCGACGTTAGCGCCCTCTGGTCCACCGTTGATCAAAATTGCAACAGCGGTCACCATTAGCGAAAGCAGTTCAACTGCTAGCAGAACACCAAGAATTTTTGCTCCGATGTCAACGCTTAGAAGTGAAAGACCGGTGACTAGTAGCCAGGCGATAAGTGCCCAGACCCACCAAGCTAGATCCACACCGAACTGCGCCATGGTCAAGCCCATAGTCAATCCGAAGAATCCGTAGATTGCCAGCTGGATAGTGACGTATCCAACAATCGATGCATAAGCAGAAGCGACTCCGGCGTTTACGCCAAGACCTTTTCCGACGTAGGCAAAGAATGCTCCGGCGTTAGTTACCTTGTGGCTCATAGCTGCATAACCGACTGAGAAAATCAGAAGTGTTATTCCAACTGCCAGATAGGCACCTGGGGTGGCTGCTCCATTACCTAGGAGCATGGCTACCGGAACAGCTCCGGTCATTCCTACCAGCGGGGCACTAGCTGCCACCACGAAAAATACGATTCCCGCTACGCCAAGACGGCCTTTGCGCAGCGAGGTGCTTGATTCTTTGGCCATGAATATGGCTCCCTTCTTCATTGAATGGAGAATCGTTTGTGTCAAAACGATATGACTAATCTTGCCCTAATCGCCCGCCTGGTCAAGTCGCTAAGGGGATATTTCATCAAGAAAAATACCCAAAAATGCCTCGTTTGTACCCAAATGACTCTGTACCCTATTGTCCATGAGCAAATTACGTGGATTTCTAGCCCCTAAAACCCCGACGGGCAAAAGCGCAATCATCCCCGAGATGCCCTGGCTTTACTCGGGCACCCTTCTGACGGTTGAGTACCTAACCGATCCCAAAAACATTGCTGCCCTGCTTCCTGAGGGCGTGGAATTAGCGGACGATCAGCCAGGGGGCGTCGCAATCATTTGGGCCGACTGGCAATCCTGTTCGACATCAAAGGCAGAACTGCTAGATCCAGTTCGATCGCAGTATCTCGAAACTTTCGTTGTGATTCGCTGCAAGTACAAGGATGTTACATATTCACGCTGTGTTGCTATTTGGGTCACCAAAGATTTCGCAATTGCACGAGGTTGGTTCCAGGGCTATCCAAAGAAGCTTGGAAGCATTGCAGTCACAAGAGTTTTCAACAACGGTCAAGCAACACCAAAGCTTGAGCCCGGCGCGAAGCTAGGTGCGAGTGTGTCAGCCTACGATCACAGACTTGCTAGTGCGATTGTTACATTGCGTCAGCCCTCTGACAGCAATGGTTTTGTGAACGGTCACAAGATGCTGCACAGTCGTTGGATGCCTTCGATTACTCCAGGAAAAGGTAACTCGTTAGACCAACTTGTTTCACTTGGTTCCAGCGATGCAGAAATTGGTGTGACCTGGAGTGGTGACGCCGAAATTGTTCTTGGAGATTCGCAGTGGGACGAGTTGGGTTCAATTCTTCCAGTAGAAAAAGTACTCGGAGGTTACTACCGCGAACTAGGAGTCACCTTTGCAGGTGGAACTTTGGTTGCGGACTTTTCCGATCCAACTGTCTAAAGTCTTTTGACTTTAGAAATCTGACATGTACTCCTTGACTTCCCAGTCGGTAGTGTCTCGAGTGTTCGGATCAGAAACAGCTTCTTTGTAGCGCTTTACTTCATCGCGCTTCAAGATTTGGAAGACATCAACAATAGGCCCAGCTAGCAAATCACGAAGTACGGTGTCAGCTTCGAGTTCATCCAGCGCAGCTTCCAAGCTCATCGGAAGTACCGGGGCCGATTCGTTTTCATAAGACAGTCCAACAACTGGCTCTGGTGCCTTTAGCTTGCTTTGGATCCCATCCAAACCAGCAGCCAAAATTGCAGCAATCATCAGATATGGGTTTGCAGCTCCATCAGCAACTCGAACTTCGAGCCTGGTTCCGGCTCCGTGCTCTGGCGGGATGCGAACCATTGCTGAACGGTTATCGAATCCCCAGTTCGCGCGGTAAGGCGCGAGCGTGTCAGGGCCGAGTCTCTTGAAGGCGTTGATTGTTGGGTTACAGATGGCTGTCAGTGCAGCAGCGTGCTTGGTGATACCAGCGATTATCTGGAGACCAACTTCGCTAAGTCCAGTGCCGCCATCGTGCATTAGGTTCTTGCCCTTACCATCTTCTACCGAGAAGTGAAGGTGGAATCCGCTTCCACCCTCATCGCTCCATGGCTTACCGCAGAAGGTTGCGTGCTGACCGGCCCTCGCAACAACTTCTTTCACTGCAGTTTTGAAAAGAAGTGTTCGATCAGCGGCATCTACTGCTGGACCATGCCAAAAGTTAATCTCGTACTGGGATGGGCTGAATTCATGGTTACCGGCAAATACGCCGATGTCCATTTGGTCAACCATACGAAGAAGATTTAGGAAAGTACCCTTAGGGTCAACTACAGATCCAGAAGTGTAAACCTGTCCCTTGTGTTCGATAGCCCTGCGGTACTTTCCGTTCTCGTCCTGTTCTGCGATGTAAAACTCGAGCTCTGGTCCAACAATTGGGTGAAGTCCCAGTGCCTGGTACTTTGCAACAACAGATTCCAAAACGTTTCGCGGTGAGAGTAGGTTCTTGCTTCCGTCTGGGTTGTTTGCTCCTGCAACGGCGTATGCCACTCCAGGTTCCCAGGGAAGTGGGCGCCATGACTCGGGCACCACTTGAGATACGAAATCTTCAAGTCCGTCAGTGACGAGATTGTTGCCATCTAGAACGTCACCGCCTGTTGTGGTCACCCACACGCCCTGACAAAAGCCTGGGCCGCCGTGATTGATGCGACCTAGCTGGGATACCAGCATGTCTTTTGCTCTGATGACGCCGAGAATATCCAAGTAAATGACTCTAAGCACGTCAATGTTCTTGGACTTGAGTTCTTTCTGAAGAGACTCTAGTGAGCTACCCATTTGCTACTCCTTTGTGGCAATGAATGCGGTGTTGAATCGTTTGGTATCTAATGAGATATACTAAAGCCATCCGGCATCGACTCGGAACCTTTTTTCTAGGCCTAATTCCTGGGGAGTGTGATTGTGAAAGCGCTATTTATTCAGCATGATCACGTCAGCCCCGTGGGCCCAGTTGGTCAAAGACTGGCCCATCATGGCTTTGAAATTGAGACCCAGCTAGTGGTACCCGAAGAAAACTTTGAATCTCCCAATGTGGCATTCGAATTTCCAAACATAGATAACTACGACCTAATCATTCCCCTAGGGGCACCTTGGGGCGCCTGGGATGATGACTGCATCGGGAACTGGCTTCAGCCGGAATTGGCATGGATCAAAAATGCCGTCGATTCTGGAAAACCCGTGCTTGGCATTTGCTTCGGTGGTCAGCTAATTGCCAGAGCTCTTGGTGGATCGGTAACTAGATCGCCTAAGGCCGAAATTGGTTGGACTTACATTTGGTCGGAAGAACCAGAACTAGTTTCAAATGGCCCGTGGTTCCAATTTCACTACGACCAATGGGTATTACCTGGTGGCGTCAAAGAAATCGCACGCAATCCCGTTTCCTCACAAGCGTTTGTTATCAATAAATCCCTCGGTGTTCAATTCCACCCCGAACTTGATTCGGCTGGACTAAAAGGTTGGCTTGACTGGGGCGGGGACAAAAAAGTCCAACAAGACGGTCAAGATCCGATTGTCATGATGAGACAGACGGTCGCTGAAGAAGAAGCCGCCAAGCAAAGAACGTTTCAATTGGTTGACAACTATCTATCGAAAGTTGCCAAACTTATCTGAGGTGAACTTTAACCGGCATTCTTTTTATGCCGTGCACAAAGTTTGACCTTAGGTAATCGATGCTTCCGGTTCGCTCCACGCGGTCGATTCGAGAAATCAAATCCTCAAACATCACTCGCATCTCAATTCGAGCTAGGGCGTTTCCCAGGCACATGTGTGGCCCTCCGCGGCCAAATGTCATGTGTTCGTTTGGATTTCTGGTTACATCCATTTTGTTTGGATCTTTGAACATTTCTGGGTCTCTGTTTCCCGAAGCAAACCAAGGCAAGACCTTCTGGCCTTCCTTGATTTTCACGCCATTGATTTCGACATCTTTGGTGGTTGTCCTTCTGAAGTGATAAACCGGTGATGCAAATCTCAAAAACTCCTCCACCGCCCAGGGGATAAGTGAAGGGTCTTCTTGTAGAAGAGCTAACTGGTCTGGGTTGTTAATCAAATTGTTCATGGTGTGAGAGATGGTGTGGCGGGTAGTTTCGTTTCCAGCAACGACTAACAAAAGGAAGTTTGTGTTGAAGTCTCGCTCTGATAGTGGAATTCCATCCGATGGGACGCCATCTGCCAAAACTGAGACTAGGTCCTTTTTTCCCTTGCCTCGACGCTGAGCTGCTAGTGCCTGACCATACTCAAATACTTCAAGTGCTGCAGGGGATCTAAATGGAACCAGGCGATACTTTTCTGATTCTGGATCTTCCATCAAAACATCGGCATGTTCAGGATCGGTGTTACCAATCATTCGGTTACCCCAGTCGATTAGTTGACCGGTGTCTTCGTCGGGAACATCCAGAATTCGAGCTAGAACTCGAATTGGAAAATCTGCGCTGACGTCTTCAACGAAATCAAATTCGCCTTTGGCAAACGCGTTGTCTAGTGTGGTGGCGGTTAAACCTCTTAGGAAAGTTTCGTATTTGCTAACCGCCTGCGGGGTGAATTCTCCTTGAAGCATTCGCCTGAGTGCTCGGTGACGCAGTCCGTCTGTTTCAAGAAGTGATCTACGAGCTTGCTCTTGCTCGGCATCAACTTCTTCAAGATTTGTGAAGCGTTCTGAGGTAAAAGTCTCTGAGTCTCGAAGGACTTTAACAATGTCGCTGTATCCCATGATCGACCAAAAGCCATGGTTGGGTGCTGCTTCTTCAGAAAAGTGTGGTTTGCCAGTGGCTCTTACTTCGGCGAATGCTTGCCAAGGGGCGCCCTTTTCGAACAGGTCTAAGTCTGCAAAGTTATAACTCATCGTTGAGCTCTCTCTTTTTTGGAGATTGTTTGGACGCTAATAATCTACACATTCCACTGGGCCTTTAGGACAAATATCTTGAAAGTCAGGGGGGAATAGTTCCTGAGGCTCGGCTATTGTCATTGTTAGGTGCCTTACAAACGAATCGGAGAAGCTGATGTCTGGAGCTCATACCCTCAGTGAGACCGAGCGACAGGTTGAAAACAAGCTCTCTGGCATGACCCTGGATTTTGACTCCATGGCTGCGATCAGCAATATCTTCCGCGCCGCCAATGCCACGAGAAACTATCTTGAACGAACTGTCCTTGGACCCCACGAGCTTTCCTGGACTGGATTTGTGGTGCTCTGGGTGTCTTGGATCTGGGAGCCTATCGAGACCAGGGTTATCGCGGAAGAGGGGGGCTTTTCTAAGGCAACCCTCACCGGCGTACTTCAAACCCTCGAGGGTAAGGGTTACCTGAAACGGGATCCTGGCACCGGGGACAAGCGCCTGGTGATCGTGACCCTGACCCCCAAGGGCAGGGCCCTTATGAAGAAGCTGTTCCCTGATTTCAACACCCACGAACAACAGGTCTTGAGCGGGTTCAGCAAGGCCGAAAAGCGCGAGCTGACTGTTGCCCTGAGGAAGATAACCGCCTTTACCGAGGCCCAGGACTAGGTTCTTTTTCGATCGTCAAAACTTCCTGTTGGCCCAAGGGCCGCGGGTGCCTTATTGTATTGTTAGTATCCGAACGAATTGCGAAGGGGCAATTGTGACTGACACCGTTGCACTAGCGGGCCTTACCGTAGACACCCGTCACTTCATCGGTGGCCAACGCGTTTCCTCATCTGAAACCTTCGACAATTTTTCTCCAATTGATGGCGCCCTGCTCGCAAAGATTTCAAAAGGAGGTCAGCGCGAAGCTGATCTAGCCGTTGCGGCAGCTCGCAAAGCTTTCCCCGAGTGGTCCAAGCTGGGACCCAAGGGCCGCGGTGAATTACTTCATCGACTAGCAGCACTAGTCGAAGAAAATCTAGAGCAGCTAGCAAATCTCGAAACGCTGGATAACGGATCATTGCTCAGGTCTCATATTCGAGGCGTCATGCCCCGAGTGGCGCTAAATCTTCGCTTCTTTGCCGATTGGGCAATCAACGATCTTCACCACGAAAGCTGGGAAACTCGCGGTCACACCAACAACATCTCCTGGGATCCTTCCGGAGTTGCAGTTTTGGTCACTCCCTGGAATGCACCGCTGATGCTTGCAACCTGGAAGATTGGTCCAGCTCTTGCCGCCGGAGACACTGTGATTTTAAAACCTGCTGAGTGGACTCCGCTTTCAGCCTCCTTCTTTGCTGACCTAACAGTGAAGGCTGGAATTCCAGCGGGAGTATTCAACGTTGTGCAAGGTTTCGGTGCTGAAGTAGGAAACGCACTAGTTTCCCACCCGGATATTTCAAGAATTTCATTCACGGGTTCGGTTCCTACGGCAAAGAAGATAGCTCACGCCGCGGCCGATAACCTAACCCCGGTTTCTTTTGAGCTGGGTGGTAAGTCTCCGACGATTGTTTTGGAAGATGCCGACTTAGATTTGGCCGCCGAACTAGCAGTTGAGCAATACGACAACGCAGGTCAGGTATGCCTTTCTGGAACTCGTTTGTTGGTGCACGAATCGGTTGCCGATGAGTTTTCCAAAAAGTTCCAAGAAAGAGCCGCGAAGCTCAAGCAGGGCGATCCAAGAGATCCTGAAACCGACATTGGGCCGCAAATCCATCCTGTTCACTTCGAGCGCATCAAAGGATTCGTAGATCGCGCAAAGAAAGACGGCATCAAGGTGGTTATGGGCGGTGAGCCCAACAGTGAGCTGGGGGGTCTGTTCTTTAGACCAACACTGATTGTCAACCCTCCGGTCGGTTCCGAAATTGTCACCTCCGAAATCTTTGGCCCGGTACTAACCATGCAGACCTTCTCAACCGATCAAGAGTTGCTCGAAATGGCCAACGGCACCGAGTTTGGTTTGGCGGCAGTGATTGTTTCGGGTAATCGTGAACATGCCAAGCGGATTGCTTCAGAGGTAGTTGCTGGAACAATATGGATCAACTGCTTCTTTGTTCGTGACCTGAAGGCTCCCTTCGGTGGTTCCAAGAAATCTGGAATCGGGCGCGAGGGTGGCAATTGGTCTTTTGATTTCTACGCAGATGTAAAGAACACAGTTATTTCACCAAATGGATGGAAGGAATAGAAATGGGAAAAGTAGTTGGAGCCGCAATTTTGGCCCACGTGCCAACAATCATGCTGCCCGAAAAGGTTCGCTATGACCTAAACGAGGGCAAGGAGATTTCGCTAGTTCCAGGACTAAAAAGATTCCGCAAGGAAGTCATGGAGACTCTGGACTACGACACAGTAGTTGTTCTTGACAGCCACTGGGCCACCACAGTCGAATTTGTGATTACCGCTCAAGCAGAACGCTCTGGACTATTCACTTCCGAAGAGCTTCCTCGAGGCATGTCTCAGGTTCCCTACGCATTCAAGGGTGACCCAGAACTTGCCATGGCAGCTGCGAAATACGATGAGAAAAACGGAACCTGGATAACTCCAATTAGCGATCCGCATCTTCCAATCTTCTATGCCACTGTGAACCTTTGGCACTACCTGGGTCGCGGCTTGGATAAGAAGTGGGTTTCTATTTCTGTTTGCCAAACTGCAACAGCAGAGGATTTCTTGCGTGCCGGTCGTGCCCTTGGCGAAGCAATTCGCGACACCGATCGCAAGGTTCTACTGCTAGCTTCCGGTGCCCTGTCACACACTTTCTACAAGCTTCGCGACCTTCGTAAGCACGAGTCTTCTGACCCAAGTCACATATATTCAGAAGGTGCGCGCCTTGCAGATCTAGAGCGCATTGAGTGGATGAAGCAGGGCGATCACGCCCGAATCCTGGACACCATGGATGAGTTCAAGCAGTTCAAGCCAGAGGCTAACTTCAGCCACTGGTTGACCATGGCCGGTGCAACCGGTGAGGGAGACAACACCGCCAAGGGCGTTATGTACTCCGACTATGAAAACTCCATTGGTACAGGACAGGTTCACGTTTACTTCCCTGAGCCTGCAGCTGGCTTCCCAAGACCAAAGGACTTGGTTCTTTCGCGTGATTGAGTATCGTCGGATTCTGCTAGAAGGGGCACCGGTTCAGGTGCTTCGAGTTGGCAATGAATTAGTAGCTGCTGATGGCAGAAAAGTTGCCATAGACGATGCCATTCACCTTGCTCCAAGTGAGCCAACCAAAATCTTGGCTGTTCACTTGAACTACCAGTCCCGCACCGATGAATTCATGACCAAGTTGCCATCTGCGCCAACTTACTTTCACAAACCAATCACAGCTTTGAATTCACACCACGGACACGTCGTTCGACCGGACCGTTGCAAGTGGTTGAACTACGAGGGTGAGATCGTGATCATCATCGGCAAAACCTGCAAGAACATTTCACCTGATGAAGCAGGTAAATACATTGCTGGATACTCAGTCGGTAACGATTACGGTCTGCACGATTTCAGAGACACCGATGCCGGTTCTATGCTTCGAGTAAAAGGTGCTGACACCTTGGCTCCGGTTGGACCTGGAATGGTGACCGACTGGGACTTTCGCAACAAGTACATTCGCACATATGTCAACGGTGAGCTAAAACAAGACGACAACACCAAAAACATGGAATGGGATATGAACTACCTTGTTGCAGACCTAGCGCGCACCATCACGCTAGTTCCTGGGGATATGATCTTCTCCGGCACACCAGCAAACTCAAGGCCGGTGCAGCCAGGAGATGTTGTTGAAGTTGAAGTTGAGGGGCTTGGACGCCTAAGCAACAAAATTGTTCACGGTCCTGCTCCAATCCGATCTGATGTGGGAGCCCAGCCAACCGAGAGCGAAGAAGTGATTTCAACCGCTATGGGTGGCGACTGGGAATTCCGCGGCATAAGAACTCCATCTAAAGACCTTTATCCGTCACGAATCGAGGAAAAGTAAATGATCAAAGTCGAAGTCGACATGACCAAGTGTCAGCACTACGGACAGTGCGTATTCGAAGCTCCAACAGTGTTCAAGTTGAATGCCGAGGACAAGTTGGAGTACGTGGCCGAAGTTGACGACAGCGAATTGGACAACGTCGAGGCAGCAGTTGATATTTGCCCGATGCAGGCTATTCGCATCGCCCAGTAGTTTACGATTTTGTCTGCTCCGGTTGTAATTGTTGGTGGCTCACTAGCTGGCCTTCGTTCCGCTGAAGGTCTTCGCAAAGCCGGGTACTCAGGCCCCATCAAAGTAATCGGCAATGAGCCATACCTTCCATACAACAGACCTCCGCTTTCAAAAGACTTACTCAGCGGAACCGGTGAGATTGACGAGATTTACTTTCCCATCAAAGAATCGGTGGCTGACATCGAATGGGTGCTGGGACAAGCCGCTACATCGTTAGATACGAACGCACAAAAAGTCACCGACCTATCCGGTACCAGTCATTCATACAACGCGCTAGTTATTGCAACTGGCCTTCGACCAAAACCACTTCCAGTTGATGCCAATGGCATCACGGGTGTTCATGTCTTGAGAACTTTTGATGATGCTGTCGCACTTCGAAAGCAACTCCTTCCCGGGGTGAAGGTATTGATTCTTGGCGCAGGATTTATCGGGTGTGAGGTTGCCGCCACCGCCATCAAAGCCGGTTGCCAGGTCAGAGTCGTTTCAAGAACTCATGAACCGATGCAAGAAGCTCTTGGGAAAACTCTAGGTAAAGAAGTTAAGCGTCGCCACGAGCTAAAAGGCGTTGAGTTTGTCAAAGGTGCCTCGGTGTTCGGCTTGATTGGAGATGGCCACGTCGAAAGAGTCATCCTTGACTCGGGTGTTATCTATGATGCAGATCTGGTTGTAGTTGCCATTGGTTCTTTGCCCAATACCGAATGGCTTGAAGGCAGCGGAATAGATATTTCTAATGGTGTTTTAGTTGATGGTGGACTACGTGCGCTTTCTTCTGATGGCACGGTGGTTGAAAACATTTTTGCCGTTGGCGATGTTGCCCGCTACGTCAACCCGCTGTTTGATCAGATCCCTCGTCGCGTGGAGCACTGGAACCTGCCAACAGAAACTGGAAAAAGAGCAGGACAAGTTCTTGGCAAGCACCTGAACGGTGAATCAGTTTCGGATCTGCTAGCGGAGCCGTTTGCTCCGCTGCCTTCTTTTTGGTCTGACCAATACGAGATGAACATCCTTGCCTTCGGCATGACGTACCTGGCCGACCGAAGTGAGTTGGTTGCAGGTGAGCTATCTGGTGAATGCGTCTTTGAGTACTTCAGGAACGACAAATTGGTGGGGGTTTGTGGCATTGGGATGCGGCCAACTATTCAGAGCTACCGAACCAGGTTTTCCTTAGCCTAAAGTCGCCTGTGGCTATAGATACTCATAGCTTTACTTCTTTTTGCCATCAAAGAACTCGTTTTCCCAGATAACAGTTCCGCCCATGCCCAAACCAATACACATAGTGGTAATTCCATACTGCACATCAGGTCGCATTTCGAACTGGCGGGATAGTTGATTCATCAGGCGAACACCTGAAGAAGCAAGCGGGTGACCAAATGCAATTGCTCCACCCCAGGGGTTAACCCGAGCATCGTCATCTGCGATGTTGAAGTGCTCTAGGAATGAAAGGACTTGGACGGCAAATGCTTCGTTGATTTCGAAGATTCCAATATCAGAAATGGTAAGTCCCGCTTTTTTCAAGGCTTTCTCCGTCGCGGGGATTGGGCCAGTGCCCATGATCTCTGGCTCAACTCCAGCAAAGGCAAAGCCAACCATCCGCATTCTTGGGTTTAGTCCATGCTGTTTCACTGCTTGATTGCCGGCAAGTAGAGAAATGGTTGCGCCATCTGTCAAAGGGGAAGCGTTTCCTGCAGTAACTCTGCCATTAGCTCGAAAGGGAGTCTTTAGATCTATTAATCCCTCAACGGTTGAATCAGGTCTTAGGAGTTCATCGCGATCAACTACTCGTACACCTTCTGGTGTGGTTATAGAAACCGGCACTAGATCCTGCTGAATGTAGCCGCTGTCATAGGCAGCGGCAGCGCGCTGCTGGCTTCTAACGGCGAAGGCATCTGCGCGCTCCTTGGTTAGCGAGGGGAAGCGGTCGTGAATGTTCTCAGCGGTGCAGCCCATATTCAAAGCGTCTTGGGCAAGCAGTTTTTCAGCTAGGAGTCTGGGGTTTGGATCTGCCCATTCACTCATTGGGTGATGCCCCATGTGCTCCACACCTCCGGCAAGAACGACGTCGTACGAACCAACGCCAATCGCAGATCCGGTAAGTGTCACAGCGGTCATGGCTCCTGCACACATCCGATCAATTGCAAAGCCGGGAACCGATTTCGGAAGACCAGCAAGTAAAGCCGAGGTCCTTCCGATGGTTAGACCCTGGTCACCGGTTTGAACGGTGGCGGCGATAGCAACATCGTCAATTGCGTTCTTGGGAAGATTCGGATGGCGATCTAGTAGCCCGGTGATTGCCTTGACCATCAGGTCATCTGCTCGAGTGTTCCAGTAAACACCCTTTTCTCCGGCTTTCCCGAAGGGAGTGCGAACGCCGTCAACAAAGTAAGTGTTTTGCATTAACTTAGCCGCCCATGAAGCAGATAATTCTGTTGCTCAACAAGAATCTTTGCTTCGCTCATTCGGATAGCTTAGCGAGGAAGATTTGCTTCGATTATCGCGATGATATCTGGTGAGTCTGGTTTTACGGTTGGTCGGAAGCGGTGAATAGTTCCGTTTGGTAAAACTAAAAACTTTTCAAAGTTCCAAGCAACAGGGCCGGCAAGTCCAACGCCGTCCTTGGTCTTGGTTAGTTCTTTGTAAAGGTCGTGTGCGTTTTTTCCGTTGACCTTTACCTTTTCAGTCATTGGGAAAGTCACTCCCCAAGTAGTTGAGCAATACTCGGCAATCTTTTCTGATTTGCTCAGTTCCTGAAGGAACTGGTTTGATGGCATGCCCAGAACTGTGAAGCCGCGGGCGGCATACTTTTTGTGCATGGCCTCGAGCGCTTCATACTGCGGAGAAAGCCCGCAGCGGGATGCAACATTGACGACCAAAACAACCTTGTCAGTGAAATCGCCGAAGCTAGCCTTGTCGCCATTGAGCATTGTCAGTTCTAAGTCTTTGATTGTCATAACCTGATTCTAAGTCGCATCAGGAGTAGATTTGTTTAGCTATCGACTCGCCGCCAACAAGAAAAAGGCCCTTTTTGCATATCGCACTATTCATGGATCAGCATCCGCATTCCCTAGGCGGGGTCCAAACCTCGGTCATGCTTCAAAAGAAGTACCTGAACCGCAATGGGGTTCAGGTCACAATTTTCGCCCCTAAGTCCAAGCGAATGGTCCAGGACCCAGATATCAAAGTCATACCTTCGAGCTATCCGACCATCGGTCGGGAGTATTCGGTGGTTTGGTCACTTCGCAAAGCGTCGAAGTTTTGCCAGAGCCAGTACGAGGCACAACATTTTGATCTGGTTCACCTACAGGGAGATTTTGCTGCAGCCAGCCTGGCGATCGAACTTGCTAAGTCGAGAAACTTACCTATTGTCTACACCTCTCATACCAACGTCGATGTGATGGCTAACAAGCTAATTGGCAAGCCACTGAAGATTGTTCTGCTGAGATTCTTCACCTGGCAGCACGCACACTTTTTGAAAATAGCCAACTACCCAAAGGTCTTTACAGCCTTTGAGTACATGGCCTTTGTTCACCGAAACATGGACAAGGTTCTGGCCCCTTCATCGCACTACGCCAAGCTGCTGAAAGATAAAGGTGTTGCTAAAGAGGTTGAAGTAGTAATCAACGGAGTCGATGATGAACTTCTAACCAATCTCAAGCGCAACACCCCGATACCGCAAAAGCCAGTTCACTTCGTTTGGGCAGGACGCATGCAGCCCGAGAAGAGGCTTCTTCAAACCCTAGAAGCATTCGCCAGGGCCAAGGGCAAGGCAACTTTAGATGTTTATGGTTTTGGTCCGCTGGAGCGGGCGGCCAAGAACTTGGCTAGAGCCAGGAGATTGTCGAAGCGAGTGAAGTTCCACGGCAAGCTTCCACACCGTGAAATTCTTCAGGTCTTTGCTGACGCAGATGTTGTGATGCAAACCAGCATTGGCTTTGAAACCCAGGGGCTCACTGTTTATGAGGCAGCCGCGACCGGCACGCCGACAATACTTTGTGATTCCAAGATTTCGGCAGAAATGCCTAAGGGAAGCAACTGGCTAGACGACACCGGAACCATCAAGGGTCTGGCAAAAACAATCAAGAAAGCCAACAAGGAAATTTCAGAGGGTGCAACAAGACGCGAAACCCTGGCAGATAACAAGTGGCTGTATCAGAGTGAAATCAGCAAGAAAACAATTGCCCTTTACAAGCAAATGATTGAGCAAAAAACTACTCCAGCGACTCCACGAATTTGATTAGCGCCTGAACCTTTATATCTGCAGTTTCAATAAGAGTTGGGACTGAGACCAGTAATTCAGGCTTCTCCGAAAACGCCTGCAAGCTCCACTGGTCGAAGTTCTCACCCATGTCTACCAAAGTGTTTCCAAAATCTTCCATTAAGAAGCTAAATGTGGCATCGTCGCAGGTTTTTGCGGTAAGAACTCTCTCGGCAAGTGCTAGGTAAGTCGGTGCAGATTCTTGAATACTGCTGATTGTTTTAGTTTTCTCAGCTTCGTCTTCGGTAAAAGATGCATATCCGATTGCACCGATAGTTGAGTCAATTAGTGCCTCGGCTTCGTTAAAAACAGCGAGAGCGTTCTCTTGGTCAATCGCAGAAATAGAACCAGTCAGACAAAACGGATCTTTCGAAGTGTCTTTCTCAGCCTGTAGAGACGCAACTGTGCTGTTGATGAAGTTCATGCCGGTTGTTATCCAGTTGTTGCCACCGAAAACCACGTTGCCGAGCAAGCTCACGATTGCAAAGGTCCCAACAAACCAAACCCAGGTGGGTAGGCCTTTGGATTTCTTCTTTGGTTCTTGTGGGGGTTGCTCGGTCATCGGTTATCTCTTTCTTGGGTTATTCCCAAGTCTAATAAAGAAGAAGAATGTGAGTCGGTCATCAACGTCGCAGGAACGCTAGGTCTTGAGGCTTTTTACTTTGCTGCTTTGGCCTTAACGTAGGCCACAATCGCGTTGGCATGCCCGTGACCCATTGCGTGTTCGGTCTTTAGAAAAGCAACTTGTTCCATGTGGGTTTTGGTTTTGACTTTGTTTAGCTGCTTGAACCAGTAATCCATCGGCTTGCCATACTTTTCCTCGATAGATGGAAAGTAGCTTGCTGGTCCCTTTACTTTTTCGGCCATTAGTCTTCCTTCTTGGGTTGAACCGACCAGACCCAGGCGATCAATCCGGCAATCAAAATGATAGCGGCGGCAAAGATAACCAGAAGGGTGTTGTCCTTAAAACTGTCGTAGATAGACACCACGCCGAAAAACAGAACAAGGTATCCAATCAGTATCCAGCGGTTGCGCATGTCCAAATGCTAGTCGTTTGGAACTAAAACAATGTCTCAGGCATTACATCCACGGGTTCAATCAATCCCGGGCCACTGTTCTTTATTGAGTTGACCGCGTCCGATACAGTCCAAAACCTCAAGTGGGCATCGGGCTGGAAGTTATCAAACAGCGAACGCACTTTGTCTACATCCTGCAACGCTGGATCCATCCAGGCTTCCCAACGGTCGCGGGGTAGAAACATCGGCATGCGGTGATGGGCTTTCGCTAATTCGCCAACTGCTTCCCTAGTGAGAATTGCAACACTGCTTCGAATTTCTCCCTCTGGAGAAACCCACTGGTCCTGAATACCTGCAAATGCCAACATCTTGTCGTCATCACGAGAAACATAGATTGGTTGTCTTGGTTTGTAGCGGCCTAGTTCGGTGGCCCATTCGAAATAACCACTTGCTGGAACTAAGCACCTAGATTTTCTAAAAGCGTTTCTAAACGTTGGCTTCTCGTGAACTGTTTCTGATCTAGCGTTGATTGCAATTGATTGGCTTTTCAGGGCTTCGGCATTCGTCTTACTCCACGGAGCAATTAGTCCCCAGGATGAAATCTCTAGAGTTTCGTTCTTGATGACGTAGATGTCCTGTGTGGGCTTGATGTTCCAATCCAGTGGCAGTTCTCTATTTGGAAGACCTTTTAGGCCAAACTCCGCGACCATGTCGTTGAGCATTTCTTCCATAGCAAAGCGGCCGCACATGTTTCTAATCTAAGGCTTTGATGAGAATATTGTTTCGGCGGGTTTCGCACCCGCTTACCAAGAACTTTGATTCAAAGGGGGAATCATGCCGAAACTAAAAGACGTTCTTTCTGGTGGAACCAGAACTTCAGTGGGAGATGCGGATCAAGTAATCGCTAAGTTGCTCAAAGCTCCTGCTGGTTTGACTGAAGTTTACAAACTATTCCTCGACGAGGATCCGGTTGTTGCCATGAGGGCAAGTTACGTTGCTATGCGGGTAGCTGAGCAGAAGCCAGAATCGGTGAAGCCTTTTGCTAAGGACCTATTGAAAAATCTTGAGCTCTATACGCAACAGGAAGTCCGCTGGCATATCCCCCAGCTATTAGTTCATTTGGATCTAACTAAAGCCCAGAGAAAAAGGGCCTACGAAGTAATCATGAATTGGGCCGAAACCGACAAGAGCAAGATTGTTGGGTATTACGGCTTTCAAGCAGCGGCGGATTTTGCCGAAACTGATGCTGATCTGCTTCAGGATTTCATCCCGAGGATTAGAAAAGCCAATAAGACCGGTGCTAAGTCGATTCAGAATCGTTGCAAGAAGATTGCCAAGCAATTAGACATCGCTCTTTGATGTGAGCTTAAAGAAGAAACCTCCCCCCATCAAATGGAGGGAGATTTTCTCTGTGGAGACTAGGGGGGTCGAACCCCTGACCCCCTGCTTGCAAAGCAGGTGCTCTACCAACTGAGCTAAGTCCCCGTTTAGGAATCCTCAGATGTTTCGAGGCTTCCTGGTGGGCCTAGGAGGACTTGAACCTCCGACCTCTTCATTATCAGTGAAGCGCTCTAACCACCTGAGCTATAGGCCCCTAGAGCTTCATTGAGTCTAATGCATCCGAATTGGATGCTCAAACCCCGCTTGGGCCCAGGTGAATCTTGACTATTTAGTTGTTTGTGAAACGAATTGCGATGCCGCCTGTGATCTTGCCGATCACGTTGAAGATCATCGCGTACAACCCAGTTAGGGCCGTTCCGAGAATCACATTCACAATCGCCAGTGTTGTAGCGAAAGACATAACTCGAGGCAGAGATAGCTCTTGCTCGATATCAACTCCGCCATCTCCAAACACTCCAGAAAGCAGAGAGTTCAAAGAAGCGAAAAGACCAATTTGACCAACTACAAACCAGAGGGCAAAAAAGCCAACAACGGTTGCAATTCCGGCTGCGACGGTCACGAAGAAACCTGCCTTAATGGCGGACCAAACTTCGATCTTGACTAGCTTTAGTGCAACCTGCTTCTGCGCAGGGGCCGGACGGTATCCAAACCTAGATTTTCTTGCCGGGGCATCGCTCATTCTTCCGTTGCTCCTTCCAAGTTGCGCTCTGAGTTCTTCGCTAGTCCAATAACTGAGTCAGCTTCATCGAATCTGGCAAAAACCACACCCATGGTGTCCCGGCCCTTGGCTGGAACCTCACTGACGGCTGACCTGACAACTTTACCGCTAGCAAGCACAACTAGCACTTCGTCAGATTCGCTACAGATAATAGCTCCCACCAAATCACCGCGTTTTTCTTCGAGTTTGGCCACCTTTATGCCCAAACCACCCCTATTTTGAGGTCGGTATTGATCCACGGCAGTTCGCTTGGCATAGCCACCTTCGGTGGCTATAAAGACGTAAGAATCAGCGATGTCGTTGATCACGGTTGCAGAAAGAAGGAAGTCTCCCTTGCGGAAATTCATACCGATGTTTCCGGATGTGTCACGACCCATAGCGCGAAGTGATTTCTCTGACGCCGAGAACCTAATCGACATTCCCTTACGAGACACCAGCAGTAGATCGTCGGAATTTGAAACCAGCATTGCAGCTACCACTTCGTCATCGCCCTTTAGCTTGATGGCAATGATTCCGCCGGAGCGTGGAGTGTCGTAAGCCTCGAGTGCTGTCTTCTTCACAAGACCGCTCTTGGTTGCAAGCACCAGGTATGGCGCCTTGCTGTAATCCTTGATGTCCAACACCGATGCAATCTTTTCGTCCGATTGCATCGAAAGCAGGTTGGCCACGTGCTGGCCCTTGGCGTCTCTTCCTGCTTCTTGAACCTCATAGGCCTTCGCGCGATAGACGCGACCCTTATTGGTAAAGAACAACAACCAGTGGTGAGTTGTGGTCACAAAGAAGTGAGAGACAACATCGTCTGCTCGAAGCGATGCGCCTTTGACTCCCTTACCACCGCGGTGCTGGCTGCGGTAATTGGTGCTCTTGGTTCGCTTGATGTAACCACCGCGGGTGACGGTGATAACCATCTCTTCTTCGGGAATTAGATCCTCGGTTGAGACATCATCATCGCCGCCGACCTGTAGAGCAGTTCTGCGCTCGTCGCCGTGGCGAGACACAACTTCTTCTAGTTCCGACTTGATGATCTCGCGCTGCTTCTTAGGGGAGGCAATGATCGACTTGTATTCCTTGATCTCAAGTTCAAGTGCTGCTGCCTCATCAATGATCTTCTGGCGCTCAAGGGCAGCAAGCTGTCTTAGCTGCATGTTCAAGATGGCACGAGCTTGCAGCTCGTCAATCTTGAGCATTGTCATCAGGCCGTCTTTGGCGTCATCCGCTGTTGCGCTCTTGCGGATAAGGGCAATTACCTTATCTAGGGCATCGAGGGCCTTTAGATATCCGCGAAGAATGTGGGCGCGCTCTTCGGCTTTTTTGAGTCTGAAGTTTGTTCGGCGAACAATAACATTTACCTGGTGCTCAACCCAGTTGGAAATAAAGCCATCCAGAGAAAGTGTTCTTGGAACGCCATCAACAAGTGCCAGCATGTTCGCGCTGAAGTTCTCACGCAGCTGGGTGTACTTATACAAGTTGTTTAGAACAACTCTTGCGACGGCGTCTTTCTTCAGAACAACAACTAGACGCTGCCCGGTGCGACCAGAAGTTTCATCTCTGATGTCAGCAATTCCAGTTAGCTTGCCTTCTTTGACAAGCTCTGCTATCTTCTGAGCCAAGTTGTCAGGATTTACCTGGTAAGGAAGCTCGGTGACAACAAGGCAAGTTCTTCCCTGCAGTTCTTCAACACTTACGATTGCTCGCATCGTGATTGAACCGCGGCCAGTTCGGTAGGCATCTTCGATGCCGCGCTTGCCAATAATTTCAGCACCGGTTGGAAAATCCGGTCCCTTGATGCGCTGCATCAAAGCAGCAAGCAATTCTTCTTGGGTTGCTTCTGGATTCTCTAGTGCCCAGATCGCACCGTCAGCAACTTCACGAAGGTTGTGCGGTGGAATGTTTGTTGCCATTCCAACTGCGATACCGATTGATCCGTTGATTAGAAGATTTGGAATTCTTGATGGAAGAATTGTCGGTTCTTGAGTTCTGCCGTCGTAGTTGTCTTGGAAATCGACGGTGTCCTCGTCGATGTCGCGAACCATTTCCATTGCAAGTGGTGCCATCTTGCATTCGGTATAGCGAGGTGCAGCAGCTGGATCATTTCCGGGTGAACCAAAGTTTCCTTGGCCAAGCACTAACGGGTAGCGAAGGTTCCAAGACTGAACGAGTCTTACCAAAGTGTCATAGATTGCAGTGTCACCGTGCGGGTGGTACTGACCCATGACATCGCCAACTACACGAGAACACTTTGAGAACTGTTTGTCTGGGCGGTAGCCGCCGTCATACATCGCATACAAAACCCTGCGGTGAACTGGCTTTAATCCATCCCTTACATCAGGAAGTGCGCGGCCGACGATAACGCTCATTGCGTAATCCAAATAGCTGCGCTGCATTTCGACCTGTAGGTCGACCTGCTCTACGTGGTCCATCCGTGGCTCTGGTGTAGGTGTCTTATCTGCCATAAGTAATTTCTCGCTCCTAGATATCTAGGAAGCGAACATCCTTTGCGTTCTTTTGGATAAATGATCTTCTTGCCTCAACGTCTTCACCCATCAGGGTTGAGAAAACCTCATCGGCGAGCGCTGCATCATCAAGAGTTACCTGAAGCAGGGTTCTTCGGGCTGGGTCCATGGTGGTTGACCAAAGCTCGTCGTAGTCCATTTCTCCAAGACCCTTGTAGCGCTGGATGGAGTTTTCCTTAGGGATCTTTCTTCCGGCCTTCGCGCCTTCTTTGAGCTTTATGTCTCGCTCCGCGTCTGAGTAAACGTACTCGTGCTCAGCGTTAGTCCACTTGATTCGGTAAAGCGGTGGCTGAGCTAGGTAAACGTAGCCGTGCTCAATAAGAGGTCTCATGTACCTAAATAGAAGGGTTAGTAGCAGGGTGCGGATGTGCTGGCCATCAACATCAGCATCGGCCATCAAGATGCACTTGTGATACCTAATCTTCGAAACATCAAACTCTTCGCCGATACCGGTTCCAAAAGCTGCGATAAGCGCCTGAACTTCAGTGTTGGCAAGGGCTCTATCAAGTCTTGCCTTTTCAACGTTCAGAATCTTTCCGCGCAGCGGCAAGATTGCCTGGTGCTCAGGATCGCGACCGCTAACTGCTGAACCACCGGCCGAGTCACCCTCAACGATATAGATTTCGGAAAGTGCTGGGTCGCGGGAAGAGCAGTCGCGAAGCTTTCCTGGCATTCCGCCAGATTCCAAAAGACCTTTTCTTCTGGTTGCTTCGCGGGCTTTTCGAGCAGCCATTCTGGCAGCTGCTGCCTGAATGGCCTTTCTTACAATTTCCTTAGCCGCTGGCGGGTTGCGCTCTAGCCAGTCACCTAGTTTGTCATTCACGATTTTCTGGGTGAAGGTCTTGGCTTCGGTGTTTCCAAGCTTGGTTTTGGTTTGGCCTTCAAACTGAGGCTCGGAAAGCTTGATTGAGACAACGGCGGTTAGGCCCTCGCGGACATCGTCACCGGAGAGGTTTTCGTCCTTTTCTTTCAGCAAGTTATTGGCCCTGGCGTACTTGTTTAGTAGCGAGGTAATGGCTGTTCTAAAGCCCTCTTCGTGGGTTCCACCCTCGTGGGTGTTGATGGTGTTGGCGTAGGTGTGGACAGACTCGGTATAGGCGTTGGTCCACTGCATCGCAACCTCGATGGACATGTCCTTCTTGGACGTTTCTGCCTCAAGGGAAATGATCTCGTTGTGAACTAGCTCAATTTTCTTAGATGCGTTTAGAAATTCAACGTAGTCAACTAGTCCGCGAGTGTACTTATAGGTTTCGGTCTTGCCGTTTCGCTCGTCGGTAATTGTGATTCCAAGACCCTTGTTCAAAAAGGCCATCTGCTGGAAGCGTGCACGAAGAGTTTCGTAGTCAAACTCGACTGTTTCAAAGATCGAACCATCTGGTTTGAACTCGATTGTGGTTCCAGTGTGATCAACTTTCTTTCCCTTAGCTAGTGGCTTTTGGGGAACACCGATCTTGTATTCCTGGGTCCACAAGAAGCCTTCTCTTGCCACCTCTACCTTCAAATCGGTAGAGAGCGCGTTCACAACAGAAGCACCAACACCATGCAAACCACCGGAAACTGCGTAGCCACCGCCGCCGAATTTTCCTCCGGCGTGAAGAACAGTTAGAACAACTTCAACCGCAGGTTTTTTCTCAACCGGGTGCATATCCACTGGAATTCCGCGGCCATTGTCGGTTACTTTGATCCAACCCTTGGGGGTGATGTAAACGTTGATGTCGTCGCAGTGACCAGCAAGAGCTTCGTCGACAGAGTTGTCGACGATTTCATAAACCAGGTGGTGAAGGCCTCTTGGACCAGTTGATCCGATATACATACCCGGGCGTTTGCGAACAGCTTCGAGTCCTTCAAGAACTTGAATGCTGCCGGCGTCATAACCGGATTTGTTTTTTGGTGTTGATGAAGTTTCTTTTTTTGCAGGGGTTTTAGCTGCGGCGGGAGCGGGTTTGGAAGTTTTGGTGGCGGGCTTTGTAGTTGGTTTAGCAACTGCCTTTACTGAAGAAGGCTTTGATTTCGGTGAATCTTTTTTAGCCGGCATGTTCTATTTGTGCTCCTTGTATTTCGCCTAGTTAGTTCCACATAACAGCGACTAGTCGACTTACATTGGGGTTTGCTAACTGGTTTTATTTTACCCCACGCGAAGCACTTAAAGTTTCAGGCTGTGCAGTTACCCGTAAGTGTCTCTGGGTCCTCGACCCGGCACAGACCTAGGGCCTTTTTTCCAAGACGGCGCGTCGGGTCCCAGAAACGAAATGGTCTTAATTTCAAGCTCTGGAAAAGAGCTCCCAATTTTGTCCAAAATCTGGTTTTGCATTAAACGCAATTCTGTGGCCCAAGCGGTTGATTTGCATCGGATCGTAAGTTTGCCATTTGCGAGATTTTCGGGCTGGGTATTTTTGGCGTTTAAGTCACCCACGATTTCTGTCCATCTAACAAAAAGCTCGGCTTCTTCCATTTGCGACTGCCAGCGAAAATCTTGCATCAAAGAATCAATTGAGTTTGATGCCGAAATTGGATCGCGCCCGGCATCAAAGGGTTTTGAGCGATTTTTCTTCTTTTCGGTGATTCGCTTCTGGTCTTTAGAAACGCGGCCGGTGACCGCTTGTTTCATGGCGTAGTAAAAATCAACAGCAAAGTTTTTCTCATCAGCCATTTGTTATCTCACCCGCAACAACACTAAACCTTTTCGCGCTCAGCGCCTCCGGCACATCTTCAATTACTGCAGCGGTGATGATTACCTGCTCGTTGCCCAGGACAAGCTCGGCGAGCTTGGCTCTTCTATCTGAATCGAGCTCGGCAAAGACATCATCGAGAATCAAAATCGGATCGCCGAGCCTCGATTCGGCCTTTAGAATCTCAAGCGATGCAAGGCGAAGCGCCAGCGCGTAAGACCAGCTCTCGCCATGCGATGCGTAGCCTTTTGCCGGCAAACTTCCAAGAATCAGGACCAAATCATCGCGGTGCGGCCCAACCAGCGTTATCCCTCGCTCAAGTTCTTTGGGTCTTGTTTTCTCGAGAGTTTCGCGGAACAGCTCGGCTATTTGTTCGCGGTCGGTAGTTTCTAGGTGCTCGGTGCTATCTGAGTCTTCGGCTTCAACAACGGCCCCTTTAATTGAAGATTTGATAAACATCTTCGGCTCGTTGTTGCTTTTGGCAATTGCTTTGTAGTTAGCAATTAGCCCAGGCTCAAGCTTTTGGGCAATGCTCACGCGAGCCGCAATTATTTCTGAGCCCAGTGAAACAAGGGATTCATCCCAAGCGGAAAGGGTGGAAAGGGCGCTGCCCTTGGTTCCTGTTGCCCTGGCTGATTTGAGCAAAGTATTGCGCTGCTTTAGAACTCGCTCGTAGTCGGAATAAACACCTAGCATTCGAGGTGTGAACTGGATGATTAACTGATCTATAAAGGCCCTGCGATTGGTCGGGTCGCGTTTGACGATATCTAGGTCTTCAGGGGCGAAAATCACGGAATTCAGATAACCCAGAATGTCTTTAGTTTTGGCAACTGGTGACTTGTTTAGTCGGGCCCGGTTGGATGAATCGGAATTTAGCTCAAATTCCAGAAGGAGTTCGCGCTCGTCGTGCGCTAGCTCAAGCGAAATGATGGCGGTTTCTTCGCCTTGTTTGATTAGGGGGGTAAGGCCTGCCAGTCGGTGAGAGCTTAGGCTTCCAAAAAAGTTGATTGCTTCGACCAAGTTGGTTTTTCCTTGGCCGTTCGAGCCGTGCAGCAGGTTGATGCCTGGATAAAGCTCAAGGTCTGCGGTTTTATAGTTTCGAAAGTTAGTTAGGCGGACCCTTTTCACATACACAGCGCTGTCGCTATCTCGCGGGGGTTTCTTTTGTCTCGGCGGCGAATTTAGCGGCCAAGAAGATTTGGCTGCAGAAGATACATGTAGCTATCGCTAGATTCTTTTTCTTTTGTCGAGTGGTTAGTGATCAAAACCGGTGATGGGCGGTTTGGGTTGTCGCTGTTGGTAAAGCCAATCTTCACGTACTCGGTCTTTACCCCCGCTAATCCATCGATCAGGAACTGTGGCTTGAGGGAAACAACCACTTCCCCGCCGGTTAGCTGAACATCAATTGATTCGGATGCTTGCGCGGTTTCGCCACCTGCTGCCTCAAGATTTAGTGAGGCGGAAGTAAAGGTGAATTTGATCGGGCTTTCGCGCTCAAGAACTAGAGACACGCGCTTAGTTGAATCAAGAAGATCTTGGGTGTTTAGAACTGCGAAGTTTTCAATCTTTTCTGGAAAGAGTGTTTTGACCGCCGGAAAGTTTCCTTTGATTAGGCGGGAAGTAACGGAGCGGTTATTCGCTTTGAACGCAATCAAGTCTTTTTCATCGGAAGGATTAATTGAGATTGCAATCTCGCCTTGGTTGGCGAATGTCTTTGCAATTTCTTGAAGTGTCTTTGCTGGGATAAGTGCGCTGGCTTCGCCGGCGTTTGATTTCCAGGCGATGTCTCGAACGGCAACGCGGTAGCGGTCTGTTGCAACAAGGGAAATGCTGTCTTTGGTGGTTTCTAGAAGCACTGTTGTTAAAACTGGTGTGACGTCTTCGCGAGATGCAGCGACGGCGATTTGTGAAATGGCGGCTGAGAAATCTTCACCGGAAACAGATCCGGTGGTGGCTGGAATTTCTGGAAGCGACGGGTATTCATCAATTGGCATTGTCAGCAGGGAAAATTTCGCTGATCCGCAATTCACTTGAACCTTCGAACCGTCTGTTGAAAAATCAACTGCTGCGTTTGGAAGCTTGCTTACGATTTCTGCCATTAGGCGACCCGAAACAAGTACTCGACCGGATTCTTCTACTTTTGCTGCAATTTCAACCTGGGCAGAGGTGTCGTAGTCAAAAACCGAAAGTCTCAAAGCGTTGGCGTCAGCTTCGATCAAGATTCCGCTGAGAATAGGCAATGTGGTTCTTTGAGGAAGTAATCTCACAGCAAATGAGACCGCTTCATTTAGAACGTCTTTATTTACTTGAAACTTCACTTTTTACCTGTCTGTTTGGATTTCAATCTTGGCATAACTTCAGATCTGTTTTTACATAAAGGTTTTCCCTAAAGAGTTATAGCCCCTTAGAAAACTAATCAAGTAATAACAACAGTAACCGCTGTGGAAACTGTTGATAACCGGCAGCTTGCCAACAAACACTCTGAAACTACAATCGTGAAAGTTGTTTACACAGCTGTGTATAACTTTGTGTATAACCCTGGGTGTTGTGAGTGGAAATGGGCCTGTGGACTAGTTGCTAGCTGTGGTTCCACAGAAAACAGCAGTTATCCACAACTTATCCACGGGACTTTTGTTTGACCCTGTTCAGGATCTCGGTGACCTGGTTATAGAGGCTTCTGCGCTCTTTCATCAAATCGGTGACCTTCTTGTTGGCATACATAACCGTGGTGTGGTCCCGGTTGCCAAAAAGCTGCCCGATCTTAGGAAGGGACAGGTTGGTCTGCTCCCGGATCAGATACATTGCGATCTGCCTGGCCTGGGCCACAGCCTGCTGGCGAGAGGACCCAAATAGGTCATCGGCGCTGATCGAGTAGTACTTGGAAACCTCCCCGATTATGTCGTTCGGAACGATGATGGTCTCATCGCCCAGCGGAACGATATCCTTCAAAACCGCGGTCACCAAGCTCATGTCCACCGGGGTGCGGTTTAGGGCGGCAAAGGCTGTGACTCGAATCAGGGTTCCCTCGAGCTCGCGGATGTTGGAGGCCACACGGGCAGCCATATACTCCAGGATTTCGTCCGGGACCTTTATCTTTTCGTTCTCAGCCTTTTTCCTCAAAATAGCGATTCGGGTCTCAAGCTCTGGAGCCTGGATGTCTGTGATCAGACCCCACTCAAAACGGGAGAGCATGCGCTCCTCGAAGCCGGTTAGTTCCTTAGGGGGCAAATCGGAGGTAATGACCACCTGCTTGTTGTGATCGTGGAGGGTGTTAAAGGTGTGAAAGAAGGCCTCTTGGGTCTGGTCTTTACCCTGCAGGAACTGGATGTCGTCAATTAGAAGAACGTCGATATCCCGATACTCGGCCTGGAAAAAAGAAGTTCGGTTGTTCTGAATGGCATTAATAAAGTCATTGGTGAATTCTTCCGAGGAAACGTAGCGAACCTTAATCTTTGGATAAAGATTCAGAGCGTAGTGACCGATGGCGTGCAAAAGGTGGGTCTTGCCAAGCCCCGAACCACCATAAATAAACAGTGGGTTATAGGCCTTAGCTGGAGTTTCGGAAACAGCAAAAGCGGCCGCGTGGGCAAATCGGTTAGACCCTCCGGTCACGAAATTATCGAAGTTGTATTTTGGGTTCAATCGGGTATCAAACAAGACCCCAACGGCACCGGTTTTCCGAGGGTATTCCTCACCCTGCAAGGAGGGGGCGGATCCGATCGGATAGACGTTTTCGGGGGTCTCTGTGATCGATGCATCGGCCTCGATATCGGGGTTGACCACAACGGCAAAGTTGGTGGGACCCCCCATTAGGGCGTTTTCTTGCAAAACTTCGAGGATGTCGCCGCGTACTCGCTGCTCGAGCATGCCTCTAGTTAGGTCGTTTGGGACCTCAAGATAGAGGGTGTCCGCCAGGACACCTTTGGGCTCGACCAGGGTCAAAAAGCCCATTAGCTGGGGGCTTAGGGTTCCCTTTTCGGCAAGACGATCGACGACCGCACCCCACTGCTGGGTGATCTCATCGAGCTCGTTCAT